>DIKI01000007.1 GCA_002424475.1 Sulfurovum sp. UBA5622 | reverse complement strand
CTACTACTATATATATCAACAACATTACTGATGATAGCGGAGTGATTGGTGATTTCATCACTAATGACAATAACGGATTAACTGTAGGAGCTACGCTTTCAGCCAGTTTGGACGTTGGTGAGAAACTTCTCTATAGTACCGATAGCGGTGTAACTTGGATAGATATCAGCAGCTCGGTTGTCGGGGTAAATGTCAGCTACACTGACGCGACCCTAACAAGCACTTCAATTGTAGAAATGAAAGTAGTCGACGCGGCAGATAATGACGGAGCAGTAGCTTCTAAGCTGGTCACTATCGATACTACACCGCCGACTACTACTGTAGATATCAACCACATTGTAAATGACAGTGGTATAGCTCATGATTTCACCACCAATGATAATGATGGGTTAACTGTAGAGGCTACCCTTTCTACTTCGTTAGTAAGCGGAGAAACACTTCTCTACAGCAATGATAATGGTGTAACATGGATCGATATCACTAGCTCGGTTACAGTAACGACCGTAAATTACTTTGATGCGACTTTGACAAGCACATCAACAGTAAAAATGAAAGTAGTAGACGCTGCAGGCAATGAAGGAATACAAGATAACCAACTCATAACCATAGACACCACTCCACCTACAACTACTGTAAACATCAATAGTATAACCGATGATAGCGGCACAGTGGGTGACTTTATCACGAGTGACAATGATGGTCTAAGCGTAGGCGCTACGCTTTCTGCTTCATTGGCAAGTGGAGAAAAACTTCTCTACAGCACTGATGGTGGCACAACATGGACAGATATTACCGGTTCAGTCTTGGGAACAGCTGTCAGCTATCATGATCTAAATTTATCCACTACCAAAACCGTGGAGATGAAAGTAGTCGACGCAGCAAATAATGATGGGGCGGTAGCATCTCAGTTGGTTGTGATCACCAATGACACCACGCCACCTCAAACTGCTGCATCTGTAGTAATCGTACTTGATAGTAACAATGACGACACTATAAGCCCATCAGAAAAAGGGGCAGCTACCACTACAAATGTCAATATAGGCATCCCTTCAGATGCCCAAATAGGCGATGTCATCACAGTAACTAATAATTTGACCGATTTGATGATCGCTACTTATACAGTAAACGGCACCACTGTGGTTGCGGGCACTACCAAAGTCATTACAGGCGTTGCCCTGCCATCATCATCAGCCACTGAAGTTCTAAAAATTACCACAGCTATCCGTGACGCAGCAGGAAATATAGGACCAAGTGCGAGTGATCATACTATTATCAATGAAGCACCGATCGTTAGTGCTGATAATGATTCTATATATAGTCTTGTTGGTGCAGAGGCATTGGGGTTGTTTGATTATTCAAATCAAGCAGTATTTGCAATGGATCCAAACAACAATATCCAAACTGTTGTGGTACGATATACATCATCGGTGAATATTAGCACATATCAGCTTACCGCTTCCAGTGCTATGGCGGCTGAATTGGGCCTAAATATAACAATAGTCAATAACACTGGAGCCTTATCTTCATCAACAATTACCATAACCGCTGTTGGTGGCGGTGCGATTGATAATCAAAAACTAAATGAGTTACTTACCACTATACGCTTTGCGAACAGCGGACTTGTCGTGGCTCCGTCTGATACCTTGAGCATAACAGCAACAGATACAAATGGATTATCCAGCAGCGATTCGGCAAATAACACATCAAATATCAGTTTGCTTCATACTCAGCGTCTAGATTCTGGTATTAAAGAAGGTACTGGTGCAGGAGGAACCATGACTGGCACGACAGAAGCTGATCGTCTATATGGTTATGGAGGAAATGATATATTATCAGGCTTGGAAGGTAATGATTTACTACGCGGTGGCGATGGCAGAGATACATTAAATGGCGGCGACGGCAATGATATTCTCATAGGCAATCAGAAAGTTGATATTCTAAACGGCGGTGCAGGCGATGATAGGCTTGCATATGATATTGAAGATACCATCGATGGCGGAATAGGTGTCGATACTCTTTATCTCACAAGCAGCGGCATTACTCTTGATCTTACAACCATTGCGGATACCACGATAATCGGGATTGAAAAAATTGATCTCACTGGCACTGGAAATAATACTCTTAAACTAAATTACAGTGATCTGCTTGCACTTAGCAATACAGGCGATGTACTTTATGTCACAGGAAATGGCGGCGATACTGTCACTCTCACAGGAGAAGTGTTCACCGGCTCTCAAACATTAGATAATATTATATATAATACTTATAATATCGGTGGAACAAGCTCTCCAGATATTTGGGTGCAAGAAACAGTTAGAGTTATATAATAATATCTTATGATGGTTGACACCTCAATATCATATATCAATATACTTCTCCATCGCATACTTACTTTTAAGATGACATAACAAACGATATAGTTAAAACTGATGTGATAGACAAACATTTTTGATTAAATTTATCATAAATCGCTTTTTTGATATTAAATTTTCTTATTTTATATTAAAACAATATCTTTTTTAAACAAAAAACTATAGACTTTAATTAAGCAAATCTTTTAAAAGGTAGCTATAGCTAATTAATTATATTTTATACAAGGAGGGGCTATGAAACTTGGATTCTTGGTAGATCTAAATTTGTGCATGGGCTGCAAAGGCTGTGAAATTGCCTGTAAAGTAGAAAATGAGGTACCGATAAGTTCATGGCGTTTACGCGTTAAGTATGTCGACATTGGAACGTTTCCTGAAACTTCTAGAAGTTTTACACCGCTAAGATGCAATCATTGTGAAAATGCTCCATGTGTGCGAATATGTCCTGTTTCAGCATTGCATTATTTAGACAATGGCATTGTAAATATTGACAGCAACAGATGCATAGGGTGTGCTGGGTGTATGATGGCATGTCCTTATGGTGCTATTTACATGGATCCAGAGACAAACACTGCAGACAAGTGTACATATTGTGCCCATAGAGTAGAAAGCGGCATGATGCCGGCATGTGTAGTAGCATGTCCAGTTGAAGCAAATATTTTTGGTGATGTAGAAGATGAGAACAGTCATATCTCAAGATACATCATGGAGCATCAAGGAAGTGTACAAGTCCGCAAACCAGAAAAACATACAGATCCAAAACACTACTATGTAGGTGGTGGCAATCAAACTCTAAATCCATTGGCTCACCAAAGACTTGAGGGGTATGGATTGTTCAACAATGTTACTCATTTAGACGCAATAGGAAACCCTAATCATTCAATGCTAGACCGTTTCTTGGCTCCAATTTTTGGTCATGAAGCATTAGATGATACAGGCTTTGCATATATGCAAGGAAATCAAGACAATAGCACTAAAGGAGGTAACTAATGGTAGAGAATACTATACATGCAACACAAGCGATCGTAACGCTAGATGTGGCATTACCGGGTATTATATGGGGATGGATGATCACTCTAAATATGTGGGCAAAAAGCATAGGTACTGGTGTGATCTTAGTTGGAGCATTTCTATTTTATCGTTATAAAAAAGAAGATATACCAAATTTAAAATGGATAATGCCTACTGTTTCTTTTGTGGCACTTAATGTATTTTTGCTGTTTACCTTACTTGACTTACATCAGCCACTACGCATGATCAATATATTTTTGCACCCCCACTTCACTTCAGCAATCACTGTAGGTGCTTGGATGGCAACATTATTTACAGCACTTATTACACTACTAGCTGCTATTGGAATTCTTGATGCATTTCCAAACGTCCTAAGACATAATGCAATTGGCCGCATAGTACGAGGAAACAATGGATTATACGAAAAACTATTACCGTTTGTGATATTTTTAGCAATTCCAGTAACACTATATACTGCTATCATTATGGCAGAAGCTAGTGCTAGAGAGCTATGGCAAGCACCTGGTGAAATGGCACAAATGCTCTTAGCAGCTATGATGGCAGGAAGCGCAACTCTTATTTTCTTTGCTTTTGATTGGAACAAAAAAATCAAAAAAAATCTAGCAGTTATTTTACTTGTGGCAATAGTTGTTAGTTTTACTCTTTATATGGGTGAGTATTTCTTTTCATTCAAATCATCTGAAGCAGAAGCTACTTTGGCATTTATTCATATGGGAGGTTCATATAGTATAGAGTTTTGGTCTGCAATGATAATTGGATTTATTGTACCGATTTTTATACTAATTAATGTAATAAGAGAAGATAACTATCCCTTGCTACGAATATCTGCTGTCATGGCACTAATAGGGCTATACTTGGCAAAAGATGTATGGCTCAAAATACCACAAATGTTACCGCTAAGCTAAGGAGATAGAAATGGTGAAAAAAATGGATCAAACAACAACAAGCTTTTTTGATAGCAGAAGAACATTCTTAAAAGGAAGTGTTTACGGTATAGCGGGCATTGGTCTAGCCAAAGGTGTCTTTAGTACTATTATTGATACTCCTGCAATGGCTGCTACAAAGTTTACATCAACTCCAAAAGCACTCGCTTTTTATCCTCCATTAAGCCAATGGGATAGTTTCACTGAATTGGATGGTACAGATTGGAAACGAGGCGGAACTGGCAGAAACAATGGGATTGCAAGCGAAGATAATCCAGACGGCATAAAAGCTACAGAGTATATGCTTGTACCTATGATCTGTTCCAACTGTGAAGCAGCTTGCGGACTAACTGCATGGGTAGATATAGGTGGATACAAAAAAACGAAAGACCCTAGAGATCTTAAAGTACGTAAATACATGGGTAACCCATTGCATCCGGCGAGCAGAGGAAGAAACTGCGCCAAAGGGTACGCGGTAAAATCTCAAATGTATGATCCAGATCGTATTCCGTTTCCTTTAAAAAGAGCACCGGGCTCTAAAAGAGGCGAAGGAAAATGGATAAGAACCACGTGGGATGAAGCTATGCAGACTATCGGCAAAAAAATGCATGATACGCTAAAAAGTGGCGATGAGATGTCAAAAAAAGCCATTATGTATCATGTGGGACGACCTAATGAAAGTGGTTTTGGACACAGAGTACTTTATACTATGGGCGTAGATGGTCATAATTCACATAGTAATGTATGTAGCGCCGGCACTAGACAAGGACTGACACAATGGACCGGAGATGATAGACCAAGTCCTGATTGGGCAAATAGCAAGCTTATATTTTTGCAATCGTCTCACGCTGCTGATGCTGGACACTTTTTTCAACAACACGCCGGTTATATTGCCGATGCTAGAAAAAAAGGAGCCAAGCTTGTTGTAATGGATCCACGGATGTCAAACTCTGCTGGTATGGCTGATCTTTGGGTGCCTATTTGGCCAGGAACAGAGGCAGCACTTTACTTGTATCTAGTAAATCGTATTGTCAATGAAAAAGATACTATAACAGGCAAAAGCTACATAGATCATGATTTTATGAAAAATTGGGTCAACTGGAATGTTTTGCTTAACGATAAAGAGTATCTAAATTTCATAGTATCTCAAGGATACATATCCAAATTGCCAAGTGGCGGAAGCTATGAAGATTTTGTCAAATTACTACAAGAGATGTATGCACCTTATACACTTGAATTTGCAGCAAAAGAATGTAGGGTAGATCCAAAAACACTTGACAAATTATTTGATATGTTCATAGAAGGCGGAGACAAGGTAACTACCTATTTCTGGAGAGCAGGAACTATAGGTAATCGCGGCGGCTGGATGAATGTAAGAGCCGGTGTTTTAGCTTTGGCATTAAGAGGATGCATGACCGCTGATGTAGGAAATAACGGATTTTACGGTTTCCATGAAATATTCATCAATGCCAAGGGTGATGCGGCTACCGAGGCAGGCAAAAAACCTGAGAAAGTTGACGCATGGAATGAACTTTTATTCCCACCTGACTTCCCACTAGCAACAAATGAGCCAAGCTTTTTGTTGCCTCATTTACTCGATGATGAAAAATGGCAAGATGATTGGAGTAAAAAAGGAATAAATATACCTAAAAAACTTGCTATATATATACCTAGAATGTACAATCCTGTATGGATCAACCCAGACGGCTTTAGATGGATAGAGGTACTAAAAAATGAAGACAAGATGGAGCTTACACTAAATCTATCTCCTACATGGTCAGAAACCAACTGGTACTGTGACTATATCCTTCCTACGGGTTTAGCCGGAGAGAGACATGATGAGCACTCAGAAGCAACTAAGCCTGCTAGATGGCTAGGCTTTAGACAACCTGTTCTTCGTGTTGCACTAGAAAAAATGGGCTGGAAACCAAAAGATCCGACCAGAGCAACACTAGAAGCGCATATGAAATCAGGTCTTGGCGAAGTATGGGAAGAGATAGAGTTTTGGGCAAATATCATGGTTCACCATGTCGACCCTGATGGAAGTTTGGGCGTAAAAAAACATTGGGCATCAAAAGAAGACCCTAGCCGTCCTGTAACAATAGCAGAATGGTACCAAGCCGTATTTGATAATGTTCACCATCTAAAAAATGCAGCAGAGAACAATCCTAAATATGCTTATAGCAAATATCCAAATTATGAAATGATGAGAGATATGGGGACTTGGCTAGAAGAAGACCATATATATCGTCCTCAGGAAAAAGAGCTTAAAAATGAAGATGGCATCATAGAGTCTATGCATATGAAATTTGACGCCAATACTGTAACTGTGGAATCAAACGGTATTGTCAAAGCCAAAGTAAATGGAGGAGAAGAAATCAAGGCCATTGGACTTAAAATGGATAATAAAATTGTTCAAGGACTCAATACATCGAGCCGTAAACTTGAATTTTACTCTAAATGGATGGCAGAATGGAAATGGCCAGAATATGCAATTCCGATTTATCCTACCACTAAAGCCCAAAGAGAAAAAATGGTGCATATCGTAAGTCAAATTCACCATGACCATATGGTAAATGATAATGATTTTGCATTGAATCCTATATTTAGATTGCCATACAATATTCACACGAGATCAGTCAACTCTAAGCATCTTATGGAGATTTCTCAAAACCATAATCCTATATGGATCGCTACAAGTGATGCCAAAAGACTTGATATCAAAAGAGGTGATGCAATAAAAGTAACCATTACAGATACAGTAAGTGGATTAGATAGCGGATACTTTATTGCAATGGCTGTACCAACAGAAGGTATCCTCCCTGGCACTTTGGCTTGTTCTCATCATGCAGGCAGATGGAAACTTCAAAATGCGGTCGAAATTCCTGGATTCAAAGAAAAACTTGGAGTAATGGGCGTAGGAGCTCCTCTTTATGATATGACAATGGATGGCAAGATAGGCACACTCAAACCAAAACAAGGTATTGATGCTGGAATGATGGAGCGTAAAGGCTCATGGCAATTCAAAGAATTTAATAAAGACCTTGATAATATCTGGTGGGACGGTCTAAGTGGTTCATGGCAAAATGCAGTGGCACCTGTTCATCCAGACCCAATTGCATGTAATCATGCTTGGCATCAAAAAGTTTCAATAGAACCGGCAGAACCGGGACAAAAAATTGGAGACATTTATGTCAATTATGACAATAATTTCAAAGTTTATCAAGCATGGAGAGATAAATTGGCTAGACCATTAGATAGTACAAATACTACTCGCAGACCTAAACAACTCAAAAGACCAGTTTGGGCACTTACCGATCATGCATGGTCGGTGGACATCACAAACGATAAAGCTTGATTAATCAATTGTTGTTGCCTTTAAGGGCACAACAATTCTTCTTATGTTAATATAAATAAATTCCTTTACAAAAGAGTAAAATGACAAAACAAGAGATAGAAAATCGTACAACAATATATGGTCTAATATCGAGACTATTGATATCTGAAATAGATTGTGCATTTTTAAAAATTATAGAAAAAAATGAAGCTATTTTGGCACTTTTCCCAAACTATAAAAAATGGGAGAAGCGTTTGGGATCATCATGTGGTGAGCTTATAACTACGCAATATAATGTAGATTTCACAAATTTATTTTTGATGCATTTGGTACCTTATGAGAGTTTTTACACAAGAGAAGATCAGATGATCGAAAGTGGCGGTGACAATCCTGTAATTTCTCTATATAATGCTTTTGATTTTAGAGTAGAACTTGATAAAGCTAGAGTTGTCAGTCCAGACCATATAGGTGTAGAGCTGGAATTTATGTATATGCTTTGTACTGCTTTGGAAAAAGCTTTTGATGCCAATGACAAAGAAGGTATACAAGAGTTGCTCAAAATTCAAAAAGGGTTTATGCAAGATCATTTGCTTGTATGGGCTCCTCTATTCTTGATAGCCATGAAAAAAGAGGCAAGAACGCCTCTTTATCATGACGGAGCAGAACTTGCATTAGAATTTTTACTTAGTGATTTTGAATATATCAACGAACAATCGGCTAGATAATAATGGGGTTAAATTTTGACGCGTCATCATGCGTAAGAACAAGCGCTATAGCTTCAAATTGTCAAAAATGTGTAGATATCTGCCCTGCACAAACAATTAAGCTTGCTTCAAACTTGCCTTCTTTTACTCCAATAGAGTGCATAGAGTGTGGTGGTTGCGCAGGAGTGTGCCCTACTAGCTCTTTTGCATTGAGTGAATTTAATGTCACTGATTTTTCATTTGAATGCTTTAATAACCCTCAAATTCTATCATGTAAACAAAATACACCATGCCTTGCTGTTTTTAGCTCAGAAGAACTTATCTCTCTAGTATTGGGAAGCGATAAAGAATTGGTCTTAGATATCGGTCATTGCAAAACTTGCGAGATAAAAGAGAAGTTATACCCACTAATAATAGCAAACATAGAAGAGGCAAACTTTATTCTTTCATCTTTTTCATCCAAGCAAATAAAAGCTGAGGATATCAAACTAGAATCTATACAAACCAAAAATGAAGAGTCGAACAGAAGAGATTTTTTGCACAATTTGAAACCAATTAATGCCATCAAGCACAAAATAGAATTTGACGAAATTGTAAATAAAGACGAGCTAAAAGCATTTGAGATAGATAATGCTACGATTAGCAAAATCAAAAATAAAAAGATATCTGATAGGAGAAAATTATTTTTTGCATTACTAAAGCAAGAAAAGAAACCTCAACGATATGAAACAATACAAAGCAATGATATCTCGTTTATCTCACAGAAATATATAGATCAAAATTGCAATAATTGCCAAATTTGCTACCGTATATGTCCAACCGGAGCGCTAAGCAGTAGTAGTAACTTCTCTGAGATACATTTTGATGCAATGCTTTGTGTAAAATGCCATTTATGTCATGATGTTTGCACTCAAAATGCGATACATATACAACCGTCTTTTGAAATAAAAGAGTTTTTTGAACCAACCCAGAGAATTCTGGCTAATTTCACAATTAAAAGATGCGATGAATGCGGAAACTCATTTACATATCTTGGCGGGGACACGGTGTGCCCTAGATGCCATACAGAAGAAGATGAAGCTATAATGCTTCATCAAATAGCAAGAAATAATTTATAATGGAGAAAAAATTAGATGAGATCATATGAATCATTAAGAGAGACTTTTGATAATCTTACATCAAAAGAGGATTTTTGCATATCCGGAAGTTGTGAAACCGGTAGTGAAGATAGCTTGATAGATTATCCTAGTTATACTGATGCACTATATGCATTATTGATGGCACCAATATCCAGTGGAGTATATATATCTAGATGGGATTTGAAAGAAATTGCCCAGAATGCTGGAGAATCTATGGCCATACACCCGCGTAAGCGAATGTTTGAATTACTTATGAAATATGCTTCAGACAAAGAAACCATGCAAAAAGTACTTGATGTGTTTGAAATATATATAAACGAGAAAATTGATATTTATGAAGAGTTATCTGATGAATTTCCAGCAAGTAAAGAAATATTTATAGAACATATATCCAAAGCAAATAAAATAATTGATAGATTTCCAAGTATACTAAAAGAATATTTTTAAAATTCTTTATCGTGTAGCTCAAGAATTTAATTTACGTCTAGAAATTTTTCTCTTGTGCCTAGAATAATTAGTTTGTTTATTTTTATCAATAGAAATTACGCTTATATTGCCGTCAACTTCCAAGATTGCTAATTTAACATCTGCAATATTTTCTATGCCGTGCTCTCTAATACTCTCTTTTATTTCACCAGTTGTAATTTCTGCTTTTTTTATTGCTTTCGGATTTATTACGCCATCTCTAATCAATATAATTGGTTCTGATTCTATAATATTTCTAAACTTACTACTATGAAACATTATTTTTTTAATCAAAAAATTTGCCAAAAACAAAATAGTTGCAGCAAAAATACCGCCTTGCAAGGATGTATTGGATCCAACCATGGCGCTTTGAACTGCATTACTGATAAGTAAAAGTAGAATTATATCACCGGCATTAAGTTGAGAGAGTTGATTTTTGCCAAAAAGCCTCAATGCTATGATCATAAAAAGATAAACAACAATACTTCTAAAGCCTATATCTAAAAATTCATTCATGTCTTAAACTCCTTTTAGAAAATTCAAGAATTAAAGTTAAAATACCTCATTTAAACAAATTATATTCTCTTCTTTGGTTTCCAAATCCTTCATCCAGATAGTACCATTGCGCAATTCATCTTCCCCTATGATGCCTATCATGCGAGCCCCTGCTTTGTCAGCCGATTTCAGATGGGCTTTTAAGCTTTTTGGCTTATACTCTACTGTAACTTTTTGTGTTTTTAATTGCTCTCTGGCAATATTCAAAATCAAATGTATGGCCTCATCGTTCATGCCCCCGATATATAGCCCTTCTCTTTTTGGTTCAGGAAGAATGACAAGATCCATAATTCTCTCTATGCCCAATGCAAAACCAACAGCAGGGGTACTTCTACCGTCCAAGAACTCTACCAATCTATCATATCTGCCACCACCAGCAATAGCTGATTGGCTTCCTATGTCATTGCTGATAAATTCAAATGCTGTTTTATTATAATAATCAAGTCCTCGCACCAAATTGGTATCGACTTCGTAAGGTATATTTGCCTCATTTAACAATAGCTGGAGTTTGTTAAAATCGCTATTGCAGCTATCACAAAGATTATTAATAAGCTTAGGTGATGTTTGTAAAAGTGTTTGACATTTCTCATTTTTACAGTCAAGCACTCTAATTGGGTTGGTTACTATGCGACGATTGCAATCTTCGCATAGATCGTATTTCATCCCTTCTAGAAAAGATACAAGCTTGGTTCTATATGATGGCATACATTCGTGGCATCCCAAAGAATTTATTTTCAAAGAAAAGTTGATTCCAAGTTCATCAAATATATCTTTTATCATAGAAATTAGCATAAAGTCTTCATATACACTGCCTTCTCCAAAGCTTTCACAGCCAAATTGATGAAATGATCTCAGTCGTCCTTTTTGCGGTCTTTCATATCTAAACATAGAGCCATAATAATAAAAGCGATAATTTGTATCTTGACGATCAAGTTTGTTTGAAATAAAAGCCCTTACTACCCCTGCTGTTCCTTCTGGACGCATACAGACATCATTGTCGCCTTTGTCTGTAAACTGATACATCTCTTTGCCTACTATATCGCTGCTCTCTCCGACAGAGCGTTTAAACAATGCTGTTTCTTCCAAGATAGGTGTCTCAATATAACTATATCCGTAATTTCGTGCGATGTTTGAAGCTATAGCTATAATATGTTCAAATTTTTGACTCTCATCAAACATCAAATCTTTCATACCCCGTAAAGGATTAATCATAGTGCGGTCCTTAAATAATTTATAATTTGTAAATGAATTGTGTCTATATCTTGCGTGGCATCTATTTCCAAACATGAAATACCAAGCTTAGAGATAATCTTTTGCATATTTGTTTGAACTTCGAGTAAATATGAAATACCTCTTTGCTCTATACCGTCAAGTCCTTTTTGCCCGAGTCTCTGTATTAGTGTTTTTTCATTAGTGATAAAAAGTATAATAAAATCCGGTAAAGTTTCTTCTAATGCAAATAAATTCAATTGCAATAAAGTTTCAAAATCGATATTCATATGCGCCATTGCATATGCCATGCCGGATACAAAACCTCTATCAGAAATAACAGTTTTATCTCTGTTTGGTTTAATTACTGTTTCATAATGTTCGGCACGATCTGCTAAAAATAATAATGCCTCAGCTCTTTTTGATTTCAGCGAACAATCTAATAATATTTGCCTTACTTGCTTGCCAAATGACGTACCGCCAGGCTCATGAGTAACTATAATGTCTGGAAATTTTTGCTTCATAAAAGAAATTTGTGTACTTTTTCCACTGGTATCAATACCTTCAAACAATATATACATTATTTCTCTTTTTTTATGATCTTAAGAGCTTCTAAGGGCACCAAATGATCTATTTTACCATCAAATTTCAATAAAGATCTCACGACTGAAGAACTTATAAATGCATGATCAAGATTTGGCATAAGATATATGGTTTCAAGCTCTTTTTTTAGAGATGAATTAGCATATCCCATTTGAAGTTCATATTCGAAATCACTTACTGCTCTGAGTCCTCTTATGATAATATTGGCATCTAACTTATCGGACAAATCAACTAAAAGTGTATTAAAACCGACCACCTTAACTCTTGGAAGTAACTTGATAGATTCATGTATCATATTTATTCGTTCTTCGAGGTTAAACATTGGCTTTTTTTCTTCACTTTGTGCTACAGCAACTATAACTTCGTCAAATATAGTGCAAGCCCTTTGTATGATGTCTAAATGTCCATTTGTGATAGGGTCAAAAGTTCCTGGATAAATAGCTCTTTTAAATTGTTTATTCATCACTCTTCCATCGCTTATAAAGTTCATTTGGTATATTCAAAGCATCATACCATTTACCTATCAAGAAACGCTCCATATCCTCTAAGTTATTGCAATCAGAATAATACGCCATCACTGGAGGGGATATAATAACACCCATAAGTGAGAGTTTATGCATATTTTCTAAAGCTATAGTAGAAAATGGCATCTCTCTTGGAGCAAGAAGAAGCGGTTTTCTTTCTTTTAGGGCTACTGCAGCTATTCGTGTAGGCAAATTATCGCTTATCCCGCAAGCTATTTTAGCCAGTGAATTCATACTGCAAGGGATAATGGCTGTTGCGTCCACTCCAAACGAACCTGAAGAGATAGATGCTGATATACTCTCATCATCATACAATATAAATTCTCTTGATTCACAATGTGCAACTATTTCAGCATTTTTCGATGCTACCACATGAAGCTCTATATCACTAGGAAGGTATTGTATAAACTTGTGTGCCAATCTTACTCCGCTTGCACCAGTAATAGCAACTGCCAATTTCATTAAATTTCCTAATATATAAAAAGTTAAGTGATTATATCTAAAAGTAGGTTATGAATACAAAGAGGCCGAAATAGCCTCTTTATGAGATGTGATTATGAGGCTTTGATATTTTGGCAATGACCGCAAGTTCCATATAGATTAATTTCTTTTTTATCAAGATTAAAATGTTCACTTGCCGCCAATTGATCTAATAAATTTTCGCTATCTATAGAGGTATGTTTATCTTCTATACTTCCGCAATGGGTACAGATTAAGTGAATATGGTCCGCTTTGACAATCTCATATTTTGATTTTTTACCAACAACAGGAACTTCTGATAGTACTCCGCTTTGACCCATAATTATAATATTTTTATATATGGTTGCCAAAGACAAAGATGGATGAATTTTTATCACTTCAGCATAAATCTCATCAATATCTTTATGACCGCACTCTCCAATGACTTCAAGTATATGCATTCTTTGAAAAGTTGCCTTAAGCCCATGCTCTTTTAGCATAGAAATGTAATTCATCATATCGTCTAATTCCTTTAATTGCAAAAACTATAATTTGCTTGCATGTTTTTCAAGATATTCAGCTACACCTTTGGTGTCTGCTTTCATGCCTTCATCGCCTTTTTGCCATCCCGCAGGACAAACTTCACCATGCTCATTGGTAAATAGCATAGTATCTACCATTCTTATCATCTCATCTATATTTCTACCAAGTGGCAAGTCATTGATCACAGCATGTCTAACAGTACCATCTGCATCAATCAAGAAAGAGCCTCTAAGTGCTACTGATTCGCCAAATAATACATCGTAATCTCTTGCAATTTGCTTATTCAAATCCGCAACCAATGGATATTTGATACGTCCTATTCCGCCTTTTTCTACCGGTGTTTCTCTCCATGCAAAGTGAGAAAATTGACTATCCACGGATACGCCGATCACATTAACACCTCTGTTTGAAAATTCATCTATTCTATGAGAAAATGCTATGATTTCTGAAGGACACACGAAAGTAAAGTCAAGTGGATAAAAGAAAAGTACTGCACCCTTTTTACCAATATTTTTATAAAGATTAAAATCCTCGACTATAGAACCGTCTGCCAATACAGCTGTAGCTGTGAAATCTGGAGCTTTTTTAGTAACTAACATTTCATTTTCCTTTTAGATAATTTTTATTACAAGAAAATGATATCAAAAAAACTTTAGAATAAGATAAAATAAGTCCTAGAATAAATTACAATGATTATCGTTACTTTTTTATGCAGACTCTATATAAATTAAATTCTATTTAATACATATAAAAGTGCAATTTAACACAAAATCGTTTAGATTTGGGTAAAATTTTATATTGGCATTTAGCAAAGGAGGATCAATGGAACAAAACCTATTTGTGAGAATCATGATCGTTGTCACACTCGGGATGTTTGGTTGGCTTTTTTATCCTTTTATGAAAAGCTTTTTTGTAGCTTTTTTACTTGTAGTTGCATTTAATCCTATTCATTTATCTTTTGAGAAATATTTCAAAAGACGTTTGTTCTCCCCTGCCAAAATTGCTATTTTTGCTGCAGTTAGTGAAACTGCTATCTTAATAATAATTTTATTTATTCCTATCATATTTTTCGCATACTATCTCATTTCAAATCCAAAAGAAATTATCTCAATGGGTATTACACTTTATCAACAAGTAGGGCATCTATTGTCATTAATCCCGGATTCCATGCGCTGGATTGAAAAACCATTAATAAGCTTAAATCAACAATTAGTAATCAATCAAGACAAAATAATTTCAACTCTTGCTATAAATTTCGGTAACAGTTTATTGGATTTCTTAAAAGCAATCGGTGATATGATTCTAATTGTTATTTTTTTCTTTTTGCTTACTTGGTATCAAAAGCCTTTAATTTTATCAATAGTACCAGTCATACCAATTAAACGTCCCATTCTAGAAGAGTTTGCAACTGATTTGATCGCAACATCGGCTACCGGATTTTATACCCTGATTGGAGTTGGTATCGCACAGGGGATTGCATTTGGTGTATTTATTAGTTTTTTCGAAGGATACAATCCATGGATTTTAAGCCTAATGATTGCAGTGACATCTGTTATACCTATTGTAGGAACAACATTGGTTTGGATACCGATAGTTTTAAAAGAATTATTTGGCGGAAATTTAGTAAATGCATTGATTATTTTTGTCTACTCATGGGCAATGATATCATTTTTTATAGACAATATAGTCAGACTCCTTGTTTTACAAAAAGTTAATCATCTTTTAAATAAGATATTAAACAAGGGTCACAAAGCAGTTAATGATTTTTTGATTTTTTTCGCGATTATAGCCGGCTTGGCTACATTTGGATTTTGGGGAGTAATTTTGGGCCCTGCGATCGTGGCATTTGCCACAACCCTTTTAAGAGTATTAAAACACAGGCATATAATCAAAGCTATTAAGACTTAATATTTAAACTTCGCTACTTCTTTACGAAGATGAGTTAATTCTTGCATTATCGCATCTATAGCATCATCTTTGTTTTCTATAACATCTTCTTTAAACTGTTCTACTTTTGATTGTATATTTTTAGTCAGAACATCTATTTTATCTTTTGTAGACTCCATAAGACTATCAGGTTCAAATCCATATTCTTCTTCTAGTTGATGAAGTTTATCTATGATCTCATCTTGATGTTTGAGTGCGAAATATACACTTGCACCGCCTATTACTGTTCCTAGTAAAAAATTTACCAAACTATTTTCATTCATTTTATGCTCCTAGAATCATTTTTTTTCTTAAGAAACCGATACAAAGATCCGACAACAAAGGTACCGATTGCCGCTTTGGAAATGCCGCTTGATGCTTGGCCTGCAAGTATTTTACTCTCTGCTTTTATTTCATTGAGTGTTTTTAATGCTTGACCGGATAAAAGAGTGAGATCATTTTGGGAAGTAAGCAAAAGTCTATCTACGCGCTTCATTATTTTTATCGCATTTATGCCGATCATCACTACAATAACAGTAGCAAAAACCATACAAAATGCAATCACGCCAACAAGCCATGTTAGAACTTGATTATCCATTTTTCGACCTCGCTTTAAACTAAATCTTCCATTAGAGATATTAGCACACTAAAACTTATGTTTAACAAAGAAAATAAAATTAAATTATATTTTATTATTTAAATGATTCCTATGATTATAAAAAAAACAATACCAAAAAATCAAAAATAGAGTTATAATAATAAAAAAAGGATTTAAAATGATAAAAGATATTTTTTATACCGGTATCGGTGCTGTTGCAATATTTAAAGAAAAAGTAGAAGAAGAAATAAAAAAACTCGAAGATAGCGGTAAAATAAAAACTGAAGATGCTAAAAGTTTCCTAACTTCACTAGCAGACAAAGGCAAAGAAAGTGAAGAAAAATCCAAAAATACCATAAAAGACGCCATAAAAGAAGCTTTAGATGAACTTGGTATCGCCACAAAAGATGATATAGCAAAACTCAAAGAGGAACTATCATCAAAAAAATAAGCTATTACAATCCTCTGAGAGTTTATGCAATATTTGCATTTTTGATGACTCTTTATCTCACGATAAAGAGAAAAAATAACTTTTTTGGTCTCAAACCTCTCTCGCCAAAAGACTTGAAACAAACCATCATTACTCTTGGAGCCAGCTTTATCAAATTGGCTCAAGTATTGGCCACTAGATCTGATTTTTTCTCAAAAGATTATTTAGATGAGCTAAAAGAACTCCACGACAAACTTCCTCCTATGAGTGAGAGTGAATTTGATACAGTTTACAAAGATGCTTTTGGGGATATGGAGATATTCAAGGAGCTCTCACGTGCTCCTATAGCTTCTGCATCTATTGGGCAAGTACATGTTGCGTATTTGAATGACGATACGAAAGTAGCAGTGAAATTACGTAGATTTGACATAACAAATCAAGTCAAAGCAGACATAAAAATCATAGGCATATTTAATAATCTTTTCAAACCTCTTTTTAGCACATATACTAAAAATTCTATCGAAGCGGTTATTAATGAATTTTCTAAAATGATCATTCAAGAGGTTTCTTTTCGCGTTGAGCTGCAAAACTTGAAAGAGTTTTCTACAATATACAAAGATAGCGGCATCAGGTTTCCAAAACCTTATGAAGAGTATTGCAGCGATAACGCTCTAGTTATGAGCTTTGAGGAGGGCTTTAGATTTGATGACAAAGAAAATCTGCTTGCATGCGGTATTGATTTCAAACCTCTCATATCAAAACTGGTTAATTTTTATGCTGACCAAATGCTTTTAGAAGGATATTTTCATGCTGATCCGCATCCGGGAAATTTATTGGTTTCAAAAGATGGGGAATTGATTTTACTTGATTTTGGAATGGTAAAGAGAATACCAAATGAGACTAGAATCGCCATTATTGAACTTATAAAGGCTGCCCATGAAAAAAATTATGAACTATATATCAGTGCAAATAAACGCTTAGGCACGATTGCTTATGAAGCACCCACAGCAGAGTTGGCAGAATTTACATCAAAAATGTTTACTATTTTTTCAGATGAAAACCTAAGCAGTGAATCGATGCAGCAATTAGCATTTGACGTGCTTGAATCGACCAAAGATTTACCGTTCAAACTACCTAGTGACGCCATATATATACTTCGAGTTAGTGCTATCATAGAAGGACTTGGCACAACATATATAGAAAATTTTAACGGCATCAAAGACATATTGCCTATCCTTCAAAGCAACATTCCAAAAGCCCTTGGATCAAACAATGGGATATTGGATATTATTATTGAAAATATCAAGGATACCCCGTTTTTTATTCAAGATTTAAAACACTCTATGCAAAAAATTGCTGCCGGTGAGGTCGAAGTCTCTCTTTCTAATGACCAGCTTTACTGGATAACAAAAGAGTTAAAAGAATACTTAAAACCTCTTCTAAACTCATCACTGATTATATTGGGTAGTTTTTTTATACTTTTGTATGATAAAGATCTAAAAGAGATTGCTTTAGGTATATTTACAATTGGTGCGATATCACTTTGGTATAAGAGTTAAATATAACTCAAAAATCCAAAAGTCCCCATTTTTTGACAAGTTTATCATCATATTCTACCAAGCCTCTATCTCTTAGACTTATTAGTGTTGCTTCATCGCAAAGAGTATCACCAGGCCATTCCCTAGTAAAACCATCAAGATGGTTTTTATTGGTAGCATCTATCAAAATAAATGGTTCTAGCTTGATATCTCGCACAGCATCGATATTATTAACTATACGCCAGATAAGCATATAAGGATTTTCTAGGTCATTATTGTGTTTATCTACAATTGCAAGTATTTTGATATGATCCGCTAATCCTGCTAGGGTTTGACCAAGATGAAGCATAGAACTTTTTTTCTCTACGCTTATGACACATATAGGATTAGCGGTATGTGTCATATATTGTTTTAAGCCCAAGATGTTGCTATCAATGTCTCTCATTTTGGATAATAAATCATTGTCATCTAGCAGTTTTATATCTTTTGCTACCTCTTCTCCTGTGACATCAACTCCAAGTTTACCACCTACAAATTGTTCATCAGCAGAATGATCCAAATGATCTACCACGCCTTCGGAAATAAATATGCTTTTTTTACTCAATCTATTTAGTATATGTTCGCTCAAAGCTTCATAGGATGTTAAATCAGGAGAATCCTCATCTACAAATATAGCATGTTTGACAAAACTCATCTGCCCTACTCCCCAAAAAGCATGCATAAACTGTTTGGCATGTCCTTTATAAAGAGGCTGCATCTTTGCTAAGATCAGATTATGAAATACTCCGTTTTCTGGCATATGATAATCTATAAGCTCTGGAGCCATAGGCTTCAATAACGGTAAAAATATTCTCTCAGTCCCCCAGCCCATATATTTATCTTCAAGCGGCGGTTTGCCTACTACTGTGGCATGAAATACAGGATTTTTCCTAGATGTAATGGCAGTTACTTCCATGACAGGGAACTCTTCAGGCAAGGTGTAATATCCTGTATGATCGCCAAACGGTCCTTCGACTTGGCTCTTTGCAGGATCTACAAATCCTTCTATTACGATATCAACATCATGAGGTACATAGATATCATTGGTTATAGACTTAACCAGTCTGGCATTTTTACCTCTGATTAATCCATACAATAATAATTCGAACATACCGTTTGGCATCGGAGCTTGTCCGCACCAAATATATAACGGATCTCCTCCAATGGCAATGGAAACAGGCATTTTTTTGCCTGCTTTAGAATATTCATGGAATAGGTGTGCTCCATCTTTGTGAATCTGCCAATGCATTCCCAGATGATTTTTATCATACTGCTGAAGGCGATACATACCAAGATTTTGTACTGAACCATCTAAACTTTGAGTATAAACCTGACCCATAGTAATAAATCTACCGCCATCCTCACTCCAAGTTTTCAAAATCGGAAGCTTATCTAGATCAATACTCTCCCAGAGCATCTCTTGGCATGCACCTCTGCTTGATAATCTTTTAGGAAATACACTTTTGAGTTTTAGGAGTTTTGGCAAGAGCTTGATTTTTTCTACCAAGCCTTTTGGCGGCTTCATCTTGAGCAGCCATCCTATATCCTCGGCTATCTTGTCCGGATGGGTGCCAAAAATTTTCTCTGTTAAACCTTTTGATGCAAAAAGATTCATAAATACCGGCATATCATACTCCAAGCCCAATCTCTTTGAAACGGGCTTAGTGAAAAGAAGTGGGGAAGCATTGTCTTTTTTTATTTCCAAATACGCAATATGCGGTATCTCAAGCTCTACATCAAGAGGCTCTTCTATAAGTCTAACACCTCCGTTGGCTTTAAACCATTCTATAACATCTTGCATTGTTCCCCTTACAGTCTTTCTGCCATTGCATCTTTGAAAAACTTCTCCTCAGCTCTTTCCAAAATATTTAATCCGCCATCCTTTATTACTTCTTTGGCTAGATCAAATCCGAGATTTTGGCTTTTTTCAAATTGTGCTTCCATACTACGTTCCATAATATGAGTTCCATCAGGATAACCAACCATGGCTTTTATAGTAACTTTGTTATTATCTATAGTAGCATTTACGGCCACAGGAGCAGAACAACCAGCTTCTATGGCTGATATAAAATCTCTCTCTAATTTAGTACACCAAAAACTATCCTTATCATTAAGACTCATTGCAATTTCGTGCAACAAAGGATTATTGTCAATAATTTCAATACCAAGTGCTGCTTGACCCATTGGTGGAAGCATAAAAGATAGTTTTTCTACAAAAGGGATATCTTTAAGTAGATCTAATCTATGAAGTCCAATGTAAGCCAAAATGATAGCATCATACTCACCATCTTTGAGTTTTCGAAGTCTTGTATTGACATTGCCTCTAAGATCTTTGACTTTCAAGTCCGGACGCTTATGCAATAACTGCATTCGTCGTCTCAAACTTGTAGTTCCAACTACTGCGCCAGCGGGCAAATCATCAAGTGATGAATATTTATGTGACAATAGAACATCACTTTGATCTTGCCTTTGGGTAATTGCTGCCAGGCTTAATCCATCCGGTATGTAGGTAGGTACATCTTTTAGTGAATGCACGGCCATATGTGCCTTGCCTTCCAGTATTGAATCTTCAAGTTCTTTTGTAAAATGGCCTTTGCCACCGATGAATGCTAAAGGACGATCTAATATCCTGTCGCCTTGACTTGTTATCTCATTTAGTGTAACTTTGATATCAAAATGTTTTTCTATATGAGCTTTGACATGATATGCTTGCCAAAGAGCTAATGCGCTAGCTCGTGTCGCTATTATTAATTCTTTCATTTGTTATTTCTTTGGTAATAAATCTCTAAAGCCTTCTCGAAGCTTATCCAATTTCCCATTAATATATATAGTTGGAGTACCAGTAACCATCAATCTTGATGCAATCTGCTCATCATGGGTTAATGCATTCAGTATTTCTGGAGAATTAATTTGAGCCGAAGTTACGCTAAATCCAGTTTGATTTTTAACTATACCAATTAAATTTGTTTCATTTGTATCATTCGGGTCTATTTGCAAGGTATACATTTTTGCTATCAGGTCATTTTTGCCTTGTTTTTGTGCTACCTCCATGATACGAGTAAGCACTGTGGAAGCTGGATGAATTTGCTTAAGCGGCAAATGATAATAATAAACTGCCATCACATCTGGATTTGCTTTTGCTGCGCTTAAAAGTTCTGGTATGATTTCTTGACAAAACGGACAAAGAGGATCTGAAAAAACCAAAATTTTATGCTTTGCATTTTCATTGCCCATCAATAGATGATTTTTATTATAAACTTCATTTGGTACCGTAGGTTTTATTTCATCACGATAATTTACACCTGTTTTTAGATCAACCAGAACTGGTGTGATAACATTATCTCTAACAAAAAATGTCTCAGGAGCATCTAGCCTTTGATTGTTATATTCCAATTGTAGAGTAACCAGCAAAACTTCCCAACCCGGCAGTTCTTTGACACTTTTTCTCTCAATAACCGTTACGCCCAATACCTTAACATCTTTATTTTTTACTACTTGATTTTTGACAAATTTTAGAATAGTTTTTTCGTCTACACTCTCTTTTGCACTACAAGCTATTGTGACCATTGCGGTCATGGTCAATAGCATCATTACTAATAATTTCCGCATCAATAACATCATCATTTCCTTTATTTTGTTTAGGGTTGGTTTTAGGTGATATTGTACCCATTATTTGCAAATAAAAAGCATAAAACAGTACCAAAAAGCCTACTATATCACTCAGCATACCGGGTATAATAAGTAAAACTGCGCCCATAATATATGCAATATTTTGACGATATAAAGCATTAATACTCATACCGGATGCTAAGAATGATTGGAATGATAAAGCAATAGCTATATGAGTCCTTTTAAGAAGTGCCACGCCTATTATCACCATACCAAAAATCCAAGCAATACTCCACCAAATCCCAACGATAGAAACTAAATGCCACGAAGTATAGATCTCGGCTATAAAAAATATAGGCAATAGCCAAAAATATTTAGTTAAGTTCACAGATGACATTTGCAATATCTTTTGTACTAATTTCCATAGATGTACGTCCATCCCTATAAACCAGCTCAACCATGCCATCTTCGAGCTTTTGTCCAACAACAATTGCAAAAGGAATACCTATAAGCTCATAGTCTTTCATTTTAAATCCAAAACGTTCTTTACGATCATCGAGCAATACTTTGATTCCTTTAGCCTTTAATACTTGATATAATTCATGTGCAAATTGGCTCTGCAATTCATCTTTTGCGTTGGAGAGTATAATCTCCAAGTCAAATGGACTGCTTTCTTTTGTCCACTTGCAGCCTTTATCATCATGATGTTGTTCTATGATTGCAGCAAGCAATCTGCTTACTCCTATGCCATATGTACCCATTACAAATGGTTGTGTTTTACCATTTTCATTTAAAAATTCTGCTTTGAGCGGTTCACTATATCTAGTGCCAAGCTGAAAAATATGCCCCACTTCTATACCCTTGGTATATGTAAGTTCTCCTCCGCAACAAATACATCTATCACCTTCCTGTACAGCCACTAGATCATGATAAGTTACATTCATTTTATCACTGCTTGCTCCAACAAAATGGTAATTTTCCTCATTCGCTCCGCAAATCATCTGGGCAGCATTTTGTAATGCATTATCAGCTACTACCCTTATTTCATTTGGAACGTCTAATGGTCCCATATATCCTGTATGTAATCCAACCTCGGCTAATTCTGCATCTGAAACTTCTATCAATTCATTTGCATTTACCGCATTACATGCTTTTGTCTCTTGCAAAGTATCACAGCCACGCAATACAAAAAGTACTATTTGGCTTCTGCCTTCATCATATAGTGCCCTCATAGCAACTGTTTTCATGATATAAAAAGGATCTACTTTGAAAAAATCACTTAATTCGTCTATGCTCTTGATGCTTGGAGTGTGAAACTTGGCAAAATTTGCCTCAGGAGCTTCACTCTGGCAAATTAACGGCTTTCTTTTGGCTGCTTCTATGTTTGCTCCATATTCACAGTTTTTGCATACGACAATAGTGTCTTCCCCGCTATTGGCCAGTACCATAAACTCTTTGCTTCCACTACCGCCGATCGCACCGCTATCTGCATCAACTACTCTAAATTCAAGTCCAAGTCTAGTAAAAATACGTTTGTACGTCTCTTCCATAAGGGCAAATTCACGTTTCATATCTTCTTCACTTACATGAAAACTATATCCATCTTTCATAAGAAACTCTCGTCCCCTCATTAGCCCAAATCTCGGACGAATTTCATCGCGGAATTTTAGATTGATTTGATAAAGATTCAAAGGCAGTTGTTTATAGCTTTTAACTGTTTGTTTGACCAAATTCACCATCATCTCTTCGTGTGTAGGTCCAAGTACAAATTCATTATTCTTACGGTCTTTAAACCTAAGTAATTCTTTGCCGTATTTTTCAAATCTACCGCTCTCGACCCAAAGTGATGCTGGAGTTACAAAACCAAGACTTACTTCTTGGGCTCCTACGGTATCTAATTCTTCTTTGACTATATTGCGAACATTATCAAGCACCATTTTACCAAGTGGCAAGAAATTATAAAGTCCACTTCCTACGCCTTGAATGAATCCTCCCCGAAGCAGATAAATGTGGCTAGCTAGAGTCGCATCATTTGGTACTTCTTTGAGTGTAGGTATGAGTAGTTGTGTAAACTTCACGCTTTATATCCTTTTTTATGGTGTTCTTCTTTGTACTGTTGTGGATCTATATTTTCTGTGTTAACCTCAAAAATATGCTGCATTGCCTCTATGCTAGATATGCCTTCTTTTTCTTTTGAGCTTTGTCTCATCTTTTGAGTTGGCTTATGCAGAAATTGATTAAACATTGAAATTGCTAATTTGTATAGATTATCCTGAAGCTCCGCTGGAACAAATCCTTTTTTTATAGCTCTTGAAAGTTCTTTTTCAATAGCTGCATTGGCATGCTCTCTAATGCCTTTAATAACCGGCTCTATAGATAACGCTTTTAGCCAACGATAAAAATCTTGTTGATACTCGTTGACTATTTCACTGGCTCTAAATGCTTGTTCTTGTCTAAGAGCATGATTAGCATTAGAAATATCTTGCAAGTCATCTATACGATATATGGTAATCTTCTCATCTTCTATCTCTTCAATATCTCTAGGTATTGCTATATCAAACCACAATCTTCTAAAATCGCATTCATTTATTATATCTTTTGTAACAACCGGCGTAGGAGATGATGTAGCGCTAA
This sequence comes from Sulfurovum sp. UBA5622, assembly GCA_002424475.1. Taxonomy (GTDB): domain Bacteria; phylum Campylobacterota; class Campylobacteria; order Campylobacterales; family Sulfurovaceae; genus BN30871. The sequence goes on along the minus strand of DIKI01000007.1, from coordinate 343,856 downwards.
AAAGTAAACGATAACGATTAATATATTTTTCTAGATTATCAATAGTATCTATTTTAATATTATCACCTAGATTTTTTGTAACTTCCTTGGCTTTATTGATATCTCTTCCAAGCAATATCACATCACATCCGGAACGAACCAGATGCTTGGTGGTCAATATCCCCATCTCTCCGGTACCTACAACGATAGTAGTCATTCCTGCCATAGTATCTTGCAAGATCTCTTCTGCCTGTGAAACCGCGACCGAAGCTATAGATATAGGATTAGCTGAAATTTGAGTTTCATTTCGCACTTGGGCAGCACATTTTACTGCGTGAGATAAAAGACGATTGAGTCTTTTTCCTGCTGTGCTATTTTTAAAAGAAAAACGAAATGCATCTTTTACCTGACCTGTTATCTGCGACTCTCCAATTACTAAAGAATCCAAAGATGAAACTACACTAAAGAGATGTCCAACCGCATTTTCATCGTCAAATCTCTCCATCATCTCTTTTAGCTGATGAAAATTAACGCCACTATATTCACTCATCACGCCCAATATAGTATGATATGTCGCAAAATTATCTTTATTTGCAGTAATAATCTCTGTACGATTACAGGTACTGACAATAAATACCTCGTGTATAAAATCAAATCCGACAAGACGAGCTAACAGAGCTTTTTTGTCATCATCTGTTTTAAAACTAATTTTTTCTCTATTTGCTAAATCACAATTTTTATAGTTAAAGCTAATAATTTGATAATACATCAAAAATTCCTATCTATCATCTCTTTGGCTATGAGCAGCAACTTTGCTTCTCCCTCTGTCTCCATTAATTTTACAGCCTCATCAATAAGCGCTCTTGCCTCATTGTAACATTTTTGAGGGATGTTGTGGATTTTCATATTTTCAAGTACCCAAACGCTTTCATTTTTTGATAGCATTTTACCATGCATTGATTGTAATCTGATTTTTTCTTGCTCATTTAAAGCCTCATAAAGATAGATGTACGGCAAAGTTGTTTTACCTTCTTCAAAATCATGGAGTGCGGGTTTTCCAAGGGTTGCACTATCGGAGACAACATCCAATAGATCATCGATCATTTGAAATGCCAACCCTAGATTTTTCCCATAAATACGATATTTATCTTGCGGCTTTCCAGCCAACAACGCAGCAGCATGTGCGCTTGCTTCTATCAAAGATGCTGTCTTTCCGTAGATCATTTTTATATATTGCTCTTTGTTGGTATTAAATGTTTTTGACATGCCAACATCATCAAGCTCTCCAATGCTTAACTTGATAACAGCATCAGAAATAATTTGGGCTATTTTTGCATCCATTATGCTTAATTCATTAAATCCTTTCGAATAAAGCACATCTCCTAGCATAATAGCAAGCTTATTTCCGTAAATTGCATTTATTGACGGTTTGTTTCTACGTGTCATTGCATCGTCAATGACATCATCATGTAATAAACTAGCTGCATGGATCATTTCGACAATTGAAGCCAGCATAACAGAAGATATGTTATTTCCTGCAATATATAAAATTAATTTAGCTCGCAATCTTTTACCTGCAGGAAGCTTGCGGTAAAGAGACAGAATTTCTGGATGCTCTAATGAAATAATATATTGTTCTATTTTTCTCTCAACCGCACTAAGCACACATATCTCCTATTCGCATTGTGTAACTATATTGCCGGCCAATTCCAAAAAAAGCCCATTTACGCGATCTTCAAGTTCCATTTTGCCGATCGCACGCATCTCGTGCAATGCCAATTCAAATTCTTCATCCAAGTTTTTTTCTTCTATTAACTTTTCGGCAACCGCTAAACGCTCAAGAACTTTTTCAAATTCCATCTCGACAATATTTTGATTAGCATGTTTAGAAATTGAAAAATAATTTTGTTTTGGCGTAGTAACCAAAAAATCATCTTCTTCATTAAAAATATTCATATCATTCTCCTGTTAATAATGATTATACCAAAGTTATATTTACAAAAGCCAATTAATTGGCTTTAACATTCAGAGGCGGCTCTAAAGAGCTCTTTATCTCTACATCTACAACCTCTGTTTTGAAACGTAAAACTTCTATATTGTGTTCAAGCATCTTTTTTTCAGCTCTCAACACGGTCACGTCTTGTTGTAAGTCATTGACTATTTTACTGGTATAGTAAATTTGACTGCTAATATAAATTTTTATAAACGAAAGCAAAAAAACTATACCGATTATAAATAAAATCTTTTTTAGCAATACTGCCGAAATGCCATTTTCTTTATAAAGCTCAGGGGTCAAATACTTACTCCTAATTATTTTGATTTTGTAAAACAAAACGTGCGAAGTTTGGCACTTCTACTTCTAGGATTATACTTCAACTCTTCTAAACTTGCGGTAATTGGTTTTTTATTCAACATATAACCAAAAGCATGGTTTTTCCCGCATGTGCATCTCATTGCCATATCATCGCAAATACATTCCTTGCTCCATTTAACAAAACGGTTTTTAACTAGCCTGTCTTCTAAAGAATGGAATGTTATTAATGAGACAATTTCACCTTCGACGTGGTTGGCTTCCAATGCATCAAGTAATCCTTCAATTTCTCCCAATTCATTATTTACTTCTATTCTAATCGCTTGAAATACCAAGGTTGCTGGATGGATCTTACCGCTTTTTGGTATAATTTTACAAACAATTTCGCTCAATTCTTTTGCACTTTGGATATGTTGCTTTGATCGCTCTTCAACAATCAAACTAGCTAATTTTTTAAAATGTTTTATCTCCCCATAATGTTTAAAAATATACTCCAGCTTGGATAAGCTATAGTTATTTACAACATCATATGCATTGAGTTTGGCGCTGCTATCCATACGCATATCAAGAGTTTCACTGCCAAAAGAAAAACCTCGCTCCAATTTGTCTAATTGTAAAGACGACACTCCAAAATCTGCTAATACAGCGACAATAGGTTTTTCTTGAAGTCTAGGGAATATATCAGCAAAGGTCCCTTTATATAGAGTGCTTTTATCACTAAACGGCAAGAGATGCTTTTTGGAAAAAGACAATGCTTCATCGTCCCTATCTATACCTATATGTTTCAATTGCGGATAATGCTCCAATATTTCTCTGCTATGGCCACCATATCCTAAAGTACAATCAACAAAATAACCGCTCTTTACGTCACGGAAACTATTTACCACTTCATTAAGCAAAACAGGTATATGTGGACTTTTTGTAGACACTATTTACTCTTTTATATTTAATTTTTATATGATAACAAATTTTTACTCCAAGCCTTCTTAGTACAAATATTTCAAAAAGGGAAATTTATAAAAACTAAAAAATATTTTACTGCGATCAAAAAACAAAAATTGCATATCAAATGCCTGATACTTGTTTTGTGAATATTGACAATTTTTTTGATATAATATTGTAAATTGTTAACAGCAAGAAAGGCTATTTGTAATGAACCAAATTAAAAAAAGGCTAGAGATTATCAAACTGGCAATCTTTATGACAGATGCCGAAACGATCAAATTGCAATTACTCAAGCTTGAACCTTTTGAAAATGATGAGCCGATAAATAAAATTATAAATCTCTTGCGGCAAAAACAGTATGGTCAGGCACAAGCTCTAATCGACTTGTATAATGATGAAGAAATAGAATCCAAATACGAAAACTCAAGATCGCAAATCAAATCATCATCGCCCAAAGAAGAGAATTCAACAGAAGAGATTCAGCAAACAATAACACTATCAATCCCCTTTGATGACGAATTTCAACTATTAAAAAATCATTATACACATATATCAACTCAATCTAATATTGACAATTATGACAATATATATTCAACTAAACAATATGTCTCTGCAAATATTGATTTTAATCCAAATAATGACAAAATTAATAAAATTCAAACAAGCAAATCTAAAAAAGATAAAAAAACTGTCAATATTGATGTTAATAACCAATCTATCTCCCCAAAAGAAGGAAACAATATGGATACACAAACATATCAAACCAATAATTTGGAAAATATCACAAAAGAGCAAACCGAAGAAATATCGACTAATACAGCAGAGTTGCATGTCACCAAACAATATCCGCCAATACCGGAAATCATAACCAACTTTCAGAATATGGCATTATGTTATCTTGATAAAGAAATAAATGTTTTTCATAAATCAGTTACTTCCTGGATGGAGCATATAACCAAAATAGGATACACTGACAAAGGTATCTTCAATATGCTAACATATATGCAAAAACTTAAAAATTTAAACAATCATGACGAAGCAACACAGCTAGCTATTGTATTTGGGGTAACAAATTCAAATTTTGGGAAATTGATATTTGCCAGAGAGATATATAAGGGAGAATTGTTTAAAAAAGATGATAATAAAGCTTTTGAACTTATAAAAGAACTGGCATCAAATGATTGTGCAGAAGCACTTTGTGACTTGGGTCAATTTTACGAATTTGGGATCGGGACACACAAAGATACCAAGCAAGCTGAATATTATTATAAACAAGCCTTAGAGCTTGATTCACATAGAGCAAAACGTCTTTATAGCAATATAAGAAAAAAAAATAAGGGCTTTTTCTCCTTCCTGTTTAAAGATGAAGACAATATACTCTAAATGGTTTTTATGGCATCATACATAACATCTAAGACTTTATCTATTTCTTTGAGAGTGATGATATATGGTGGCATAAAATATATCACGTTTCCTAACGGTCTAAGCAAAACTCCTTGCGAGAGTGCATACTCATAAATCTTTAGACCAATTCTTTCTTCCGCTTTGTATCCTTTCAATTCAACAGCAGCTATCATGCCCAAAATTCTTGCCTCTTTGACATTGTCAAGACTTTTAAATCTCTCCAGATTCAATTCCATATATAAACTTTTTTCTCTATTTTGCCCTAAAATATCACTTGCTTCAAACAATTCGAGTGTAGCTAATGCAGCACTGCAAGCCAAAGGATTACCCGTGTAACTATGAGAATGTAAAAATGCTTTATGTTCATTATAATCACAATAAAAGGCATTATATACTTTGTCAGTTGTCATGACAACTGACAAAGCAAGATAACCGCCCGTAAGTCCCTTTGATAATGTCATAAAATCTGGCAAGATTGATGCTTGCTCACATGCAAACATTGTCCCAGTACGACCAAATCCTGTCATAATTTCATCCAAGATCAAATGGATACCATGCTTTTGCGTAAGAATTCTTGCACCAACCAAATAATCGGCATGATACATATGCATACCGCCTGCTCCTTGCACTAACGGTTCAACGATCATGGCTGATATATCATTCCCATTCTCTTCCAAGATCGATTCTAGGCTTTTTAATGCATCTGCAGCTGCTTGTTTACTACCATTGATCGGAACTGGTGTTTGTAAACACTGAAGCAATAATGGTTCATATGTCTCTTTGTACAAAGAGACATCACCCACACTAAGCGCTCCTATTGTTTCGCCGTGATAACTATTTGAAAGAGATAAAAATAACGTACGTTGTTGTTTCATATTGAGATGATAATGATAGCTCATCTTAAGTGCGATCTCAACCGCACTAGAACCATTGTCGGCAAAAAACACTTTTTTTAAACTCTTCGGAGTAATATCAACCAGCTTATGTGCCAATTCGATTGCCGGTTTGTGTGTAAAACCTGCTAATAGAATATGCTCTAAGGTTTCTAACTGTTCTTTTATTTTATTATTAATATAAGAGTTAGAATGACCAAATATGTTGACCCACCAACTGCTAATAGCATCTATGTATTTATTGTCTTCAAAATCATAAAGATAGATTCCCTTTGCCGATTTTATCGGGATTATTGGCAATATCTCATGATCTTTCATTTGAGTACATGGATGCCATATTACATCCATGTCTTTTTTCATTAATTCTCGATTTAAACTTACCACAAAATATCCTTATTTAGCTACAATACAATCTTTTCAATTACACTTAATAACAAGTTGAATAAAATATTGTACAAATTTTTTAATTGAAGGTAGATGAAAATAGATGATTAGTTGGATGCAAAAACACAATAGATATTTGGTATGGACGATATGGATTGCAACAATCGCATTTATTGGCGCTGGATTTGTCGGATGGGGAAGCTATCAATTTGGCGCAAATAGCGGCAAAATAGCAAAAGTTGGAGATATAACAATAGAACAAAGCAGATTTGATATGGCATATCGTAATTTATATAACCAATACAATCAGCAACTTCAAGGCAAATTGGACGACAAAAAAGCAAAGGAAATCGGTATAGACAAACAAGCATTTGCAATGGTGAGAACACAAACTCAAATATTAAATTTAGCTAAACAATACGGTATCGTAGCAAGTGACACCGAAGTTGCAAAAGCCCTTGAATCTTTTGAAGGCTTCAAAAGCAACGGAAAATTTGATAAAACTGTATACGAACAGTATCTGCAATCACAAAATATCAAAGCTAAAGTTTTTGAAGATATGATCAAAGATGAATTAATTATCAATAAATTAATTGCTCTACTTTACACTAATTCTACTCCTTTTGAGGACAAGGCAGCATCAATGCCGCTTGGATTATCAGATCAAATTGCTTATAGTATTTTAACTTCCAAAGATGTTACTATTTCTACAGATGATAGCAAATTGCAACAATATTGGTCAATAAACAAACAAAATTATATGCACCCTGAAAAATATTTAATCGAAATTTTATGGACTCCAACTGACAATATTGAGATATCTCAAGAAGAACTAGAAGCATTTTATAAAGCAAATGCCAACAAGTTTGTAGCACTTGATGGAAAACAACTCCCTCTTGCGGCAGTGATACCGCTTGTCACGCAAGAGATTCGCATACAAAAAGCCGAAAAAACGGCTCAGCGAGCATATATTGATTACAAAAAAGCCAAAATACAAGCAAGTGAAAAAATTTCAATTTTTGCCAATGACCCTAAGATCTCACCTGAAATCATAAATGAAATTAGCAAACTTAAAAATGGGGATATCTTAAAGCCTAGAGTCGTTGGAACTAAATATGCAACTATCAAACTTGTTTCCAAAACGAGTCCACAAACAATGACATTTGAAGAAGCTAAAACCAATTTACTGAAAGATTATAGTCAAGAGGCCAGTAAAAATGCTTTACAAACTCTTGCAAAAAATACTCTTAAAAATTTTGATGCCACTAACGCACAAGCCGTAAAATGGATATCTTTGAAGAATAATGACAATGCATTGTCATTGAGCAATGAAGAAAATTTACAATTTTTACAAGAATTATTTACATCTCATAAAGAAAAGGGTATAATAAATCTATCGGACAAAGTTGTGGTTTACAAAATTATAGCTCAAAGGGTAATTCCTAGCGATAACAAAGAGGCACAGATGATCAATCAAAGTGTAAGCGAGTTAAAAAGAAAGCTTTTGGAAGTAAATCTTTTAAAACAACTTGATAAAGATTTTTCAACTGATGTTTATGTAAAAGGACTTGATCTTGAATAAAACTATATTAGCAATTGACATTGGGTCAACAAAAATATGCTCTATCATCGCCGAAAAAACAGATGATAATCAATTGCAAATATTGGGTCATGGAATTGTAAAATCACAAGGTATAAAAAAAGGTTCTATCACAAATATAGAGCTTGCTTCAAAAGTTATCAAAAAAGCTGTAAGTGATGCCAGGCGTGTATCTGGAAATAATATCAATAACGCAATAGTATCCATATCCAATGCATACGCAAAAAGCATAAATTCTACAGGCATAGTCAATATTCCACATAAAGACATAGGTATCAAAGAAATACACCGTGCTCTAAATACTGCGCTTTACAATGCAAATATTCCAAATGAATATGAAATTATCCATGTATTGCCATATAATTTCAAAGTTGATGATCAAGATTTTGTAGAAGATCCATTTGGCATGAATGCAAGTAGATTAGAGGCTGAAGTCAATATTATTATGACACAAAAATCAAATCTGGCAAATCTTAAAAAAGCTGTCAAATCTGCTGGGGTTGAAATAGAAGATATCGTTCTAAACGGATACGCCTCTTCTATTGCAACCATCAAAGACGATGACAAAGAACTAGGTGTAGTAGTCTTGGACCTAGGTGGGCAAACCAGCACTCTAACAGTTTATACCGGTAATGCCATCAGATATAATGATTTTTTTGGAATCGGTTCAAATAATATTACCAGTGACTTGTCTATTGCCCTTCATACACCTCTGAATATAGCAGAAAATATCAAAATACGACATGGCAATCTAACTGAAATTTCAAATGACACAATAGAATTGCCGATTATTGGCAACGAAGAAAATAGAAGCATTGTTTCTTTGGATATTGTTCATGATGTTATTTTTGCCAGAGTTGAAGAGACATTGGCAATCTTAGAAAAAATATTTGACAAAAGTGGTCTCAAAGAAAAGATAGGCTCTGGCATTATTTTGACAGGCGGCATGGCAAATTTAAAAGGTATCAGGGAATTGGCTCAAGTTATTTTTTCAAATATGCCGGTTCGCATAGCATTGCCAAATACAGAAAATATCAAAGGGATGTTTGAAGAGCTTAAAAATCCTGCATTTGCATCAGCTATAGGATTATTGTTATACAAAGCCGGCAATCATACTGAATATGAGATAAATTATGCCCAAGAACTATTGCACTCTAAAGCAACAGAAGATGATAATTTGCATGACATCAAGATACACAGTAATACCGCTGATGATTTTCATGAACAAAGAAAAAATCATAAAGCTAAATATGAAGATGATGAACCTTCTTTCTTTGAAAATAACACAAAAGAACAAAATGTTAAAGCATTTTGTTTGGAGGATCTCACAAGAGCAGATAAACAAAATAGTTATATAAGTAAGCTGTCAACATGGTTAAAACAATTATTTTAACCCAACCCACACAAAAAGGAGCACGGTATGGAAGCATTTGAGATTGATATAGTAGAGACAAAATATTGCACGAATGGTGCTAAAATCAAAGTAATCGGTGTTGGCGGTGGCGGTGGCAATATGATCAATCATATGATCCGCGAAGGCGCAAAAGATATTGATCTTATTGTTGCAAATACTGATGGTCAAGCATTGGAAAACTCACTAGCTCCATACAAAATTAAGCTTGGTGTCAATACCACTGGCGGACAGGGTGCAGGCATGATGCCAGAAAAAGGAAGAGAAGCCGCCCTAGAAAGCTTTGAAGAGCTTAGAAGCATACTAAAAGGTGCGGATATGGTATTTATTTCTGCTGGACTTGGCGGAGGTACTGGTACTGGGGCCGCTCCCGTTATAGCTCAAGTAGCCAAAGAGATCGGTGCATTAACAGTATCAATAGTAACAAGTCCTTTTAAATTCGAAGGCAAAAAACGAACCGCCCTTGCAAGAGAGGGGCTAGAAGAACTTAAAAGAGAAAGTGATTCTATAATTGTTATACCAAATGAAAAATTGTTGTCTATCGTTGAAAAAAATCTAGGTATTAAAGAGAGCTTTAGAATGGTTGATGACATTTTGGCTCAAGCAGTCGGAGGCATTTCTAATGTTATTATTTCTCATGGAGAAAATGATATAAATCTTGACTTTGCGGATATAAAAACTGTTATGAACCATCGCGGTATGGCGCTGATGGGTACTGGCAAAAGTACTGGCAAAAATGCTGCTTATGATGCAGCAAAAATTGCCATAGAGTCTCCTCTTTTGGATAATATATCCATAGATGGCGCTACAGGTATTTTGGTACATTTTTATATTCATCCAAATTATCCTTTGATGGAAATTTCTGAGGCTATGGAGATCATTGAAGAGAATGCTGATGAACATGCTTATGTAATATTTGGTACTACCACGGATAGCTCTTTAGCTATAGATGAAGTTAAAATTACCGTAATAGCGACTGGATTTGAAGACAAATCTCATATTCAATCAAAAACTAATGACAAACAGCCATCTCAATCGCTTTTTAATCCAAATATTTCAAACAACATAAATACACTTAGAAATGCTAATAAAATTGTAGTTGGCGGGTACAATAGCGAAGATGATGATATTTATCAAGTACCTACATTTTTAAGAAAACAAATGGATTAACAACCTCATTGTTTCTTTTCTGCTCCTATCCCCTGCTCTTGGGGATATTTTCGATATAATGTTCCGCTATTTTTAATAAGGAAATTATTATCATGAAATATATCAAAACATTTTCACATACTACTATAATTACTGCTACAGGACTTAGTATTTTGCTGGCTTCAGGTCTAGCTGGATGCGGCAATCAAGAACAAAACAACCAATCTTCTCAAGAACAACCCAAAAGGGGAGCGTTTGTAATTATTGAAGAGACCGAAAAAGGAAAATATAAAATAAAAGAAGAGTTTCCATCTGATGAAACTCGCATAGTACTCAAACAGCTTGATGGTACAGAAAAAGTCCTCTCCAAAGAAGAGATGGATAAACTTATGAAAGAAGAAGAGATAAAGATCGACAATAACACTTCAAATCTAACAAATCCACAAAATGCACAACTCTCAGGTCATGGTATGAGCCTAGGCGAAACAATACTTGCTAGTGCTGCCGGAGCCATAATAGGATCTTGGATAGGAAGCAAACTCTTTGGTAATCAAAATTATCAGCAAAACAGGCAGACTGGATATAAATCACCTTCTACATACTCAAAAAGCGTTGATAGCTTTAAAAAAAGCGGTACTTCTGCAAGTAACACAAAAAGTAGTTTTTTTGGAGGCAAAAGTACCGCATCTTCAACTAGCGGATCTTTTGGAAGTAAAACAAGCACATCTTCAAGCAGCAGATCTTTTGGAGGTTGATTTTGATAAAACTCCAAACCATTAAACCGCTCGAAACGCAATACCTAGATAGACTCGGATTTGCATGGCATACAGATAGTGATAATACAAGCTATATAGCAGATGAACTTGTAATCATTTCCGAGCAAGAAGCAAAAGCATTTTATGACGCGGGAAATGAACTTTATGATATGTTTGTCAATGCAGCACAATTTGTGATAGACAATAATCTTTTTCACGAGATTGGGATTCCTTTTAATCTCATAGAACTTATAAAAGAATCATGGGAAAATGATATACATTGGCATCTTTATGGCAGATTTGACCTTGCTGGCGGCTTAGATGGATTGCCTATAAAATTACTTGAGTTCAATGCCGATACACCAACTTCACTCTTTGAAAGCGCTATTGTGCAATGGGCAATGTTAAAATATAACGACTTAGAAGAAAGTAGCCAATTTAACGGTATATATGAAGCACTTGAGACAAACTTTAAAAGACTCATAACATTAGAAGAGAACGTAGATGATTTTGAAGATAGATATGAGGGTTGGAAATTTTTGTTTAGCTCCATAAGAGGCAACACTGAAGAGGAAAATACAGTAAAATTACTGCAGCATATTGCCTCTGGGGCTGGATTTGATACTAGTTTTGCATTTGTAGATGAGATTGAATTCAGTGATGATGGCATATTTTATAATAATGAACAGTATGAATTGTGGTTCAAGCTTGTTCCATGGGAAATGATAGCACTAGAAACGCCTGATTTGGCAATGATTTTAACAAATATTATCAAAAACCAAAAAGCTATTTTTTTTAATCCGGCATATACTCTGCTTTTTCAAAGCAAAGGGATATTAAAAATTCTTTGGGATCTTTATCCAAATCATCCGTTATTGTTAGAAAGCAGTTTTTCTAAATTAAAAGATAAAAAACAGGTGCAAAAACCGATTTTTGGAAGAGAAGGCGGAAGCATAAGTATTATAAACAAAAATGGAAATATGATTTCAAAACAAGAAGGCGAATATGAGAACCATAAGATGCTTTTCCAAGAATATGCAAATCTAACTATTGACGATAAAGGCAATTACTATCAAGCCGGACTTTTCTTTGCTTATGAATCTTGTGGGATTGGATTTAGAAAAGGCGGGGATATTATAAATAATACCTCAAAATTTGTTGGACATATTATAGACTAATTGTTGCATTCAACAAAATTTGGTCTAATTGTCCTATCATCAAGCCTAACAGCAGTTAATTTGCCGTTCCATACGCAACCTGTATCAATTGCTAACACATTATCGTCCTCATATAAGCCCAAGGTTGACCAATGTCCAAAAATAATCTTATGCTCTATTGGTTTTCTTTCTGGATACAAAAACCATGGTTTAAGTCCCTTGTCCTCTAAAATTTGCGTTGGGGCATCCTTTTGACTTATCTCCATGCTTCCATCGCTAAAGCAGTAACGCATGCGCAAAAATGAGTCAAAAGCAAATTCTTCTTGCTCTTCGTTTGTAGTACCAAAACTAATACGATTAGCAGAACTTTTCAGCATTTTTTTGAGCCATATCGCAATATCATCCCCGGCAAACCTCTTTTGAAGTTCATCTGCATACATTTTGGCTTTCTGTAAATCGAACAGCGGAGATATACCCGCATGTGACATACAATATCCAAGCTCGTTGTCTATGTGCAATAATGGCTGACATCGAAGCCAATCTATAAGTTCTTTGGCATGAGGTGAATTTAAAATAGGTTCGATTGTAGGATTACTAGTTTTAATGCCATAGTAAGCAGCTATCAAAGATACATCATGATTCCCGAGTACAATTTGGATACTTTTTTGATGTTCATATACATATTCCAATACCTCCAAAGAGCCTTTACCGCGATTAACCAAGTCTCCAACCAGCCATAGTTGATCCCTGTTTGTGTCAAAATCGATCTTTTCCAAAAGTTGCATAAATGACTTATAACATCCTTGCAAATCTCCTATAGCCCATATCATAAATTCAAAGCCTCTTTGTATGCAAGTATTTTTTGTTCAATAGAAAGCTTGGCATAAGCACTGGATGGTGAAGGCAAATAACAAGTATCTATACCTAAATGTCCAAAATGAAGATTAAATAACATTTGCGATTTTCTTCCAGTAAATGCAACAGTTTCTATAGATGGATATTTCTCAAGAAGTGCTACTATATCATTAACCTCTTCATCTTCTATGGAACAGTCTGCCGAATTTTCCCTGCTGCAGAAGCTTATCATATCCCAAAGTCCTAATCTTGATTCTTTTAAAAGCCAGATTTTTTGATCTCTGTTATTTATAGGATAAGCAGTAATAGATGTCAAAATTTTCCAAAATTGATTTTGTGGATGAGTATAATAAAAGTTATTTTCTATAGATTTTATACTAGGAAAAGAGCCTAGTATAAGTATCTTGGTATCTTTAAATACAATAGGAGAAAAAGGATGCTTAATCGTTTCACTCATTAGAAAAATCCATTAACGTAATGCTTTTTTAAAATTACGAACTAATAGCAAAAGCAAACCAAATGCAAAAATCTTGAAATTGATCTCAGAACCTTTATGCGTATCTAAAAAAGCTTGTGTTTTTGTCATCTCTTCGCCCGCTTGCTGCATAAGAATAATCTCTGGCAGATAGTAATATGAAAACATTAATCCAGTTCCTATTACCAAAAACAGTGCCACAAATGTCAAAATATCTCTTTCCCCCATCTTGTATTTATAGCTCTCATATACAAAAGCTACAATCACGCCCATAGTTACCAAATAAGATAATCCAATAAAATTTTGAGTCATTATCATACCTTCTTGAAATTGACTTAAAACTGGAGAGCCAAATATATCATCAGTGTTAAATGTTACAGGAGCTACTACTATACCTGCATACAAAGATGCACCTAAAACTATAGATAAAAAAATTAGATAAACCATTGTAATATTTCGAAAAATAGGTGACATATTAAATCCTTTAAAATTTAGTTATAAATCCTCGGTTTAATCCCGCGAGATCATCATAAAACTTAGTATATTGTACTCCAAGTTGTGTTAAAAAATGCTCCATGGATGACTTTTGATCATAGCCCATTTCGCAGGCCAGATAAGAGATATTTTTTTGTTTAACTTGGAGAATAATTTGCTTAAGCAATTCATCGCCGCTTTCTCCACCAAAAAGTGCGGTATGTGGTTCATAATCTATAACATTTGATTCAAGCAATGCATCGCGTGCAATATAAGGAGGGTTGCTAACCACCAACTGAACTTGCGTTTCAATGCCGTCAAGTAAATTAGTGTGTACTAGAGCGATCTTGTCAGTTAATCCAAAGGCCTCTATATTTTTTTTGGCTATATTAAGAGCATCAATGGATATGTCTGTAGCTATGATCTTCAAAGATGGAAATTTACGCGCCAATACTATCGATATAGCTCCACTTCCTACTCCTATTTCTGCAATTGATGTAAGATTCTCTTTTTCTATAATAGATGAAACCTCATCAATTAACAGCTCAGTTTCGGGGCGTGGTATCAAAACGCCCTGCTCAACAAATAATTCTATATCATAAAAGCTTGTTTTGCCTACGATATATTCATATGGTTCATGAGATGCTCTTCTTGCTATAAGAGATTTGAGCATCTCTATATTTTTTACTTCATCATTTTCATGCGAATGAAGATAAATCCTGTCTTTATGCAAATGGTAGGCTAAAAGCAGCTCTGCTTCAAACAAAGGACGCTCACAGCTTGATCTTAACTGTTCGCTTGCGAAGTTAAGAGTTTCTTTTATAGTCACTGCTAATTCTTTATAAATGAAAAAATACCGTCATGTGGCAATGATGATTCATCTTTATGATGATATTCATCAAATCCCAAAACTTTAAGACGCTCTAAAATAGGCGGATGAGAATAATAAAAAAATATAAACAATGGATGAGATTTTGGAAATGCTTTGTTTTCACCTACCAACTTGATCAAGGCTGACACCAAGTGCTCTTTGCTGCCTACGCCCGAACCATATTTATCGGCTTGATATTCATTGTGGCGACTGAACAGACTTATAATTGGCATCCAAATGAAAGCCAAAAGAGGAAATACAAGCATTATAAATGCTATCTTTACTCCTGCGATCGGCGTCGTGTGAAGTTCTGCAAAGATTGATTCTGGCAAGTGTCCCAAAAGATAAAATATTCCAAAAAACAGAATTGTCATAAGTGCAATATTTTTCCAAATATCTCCATGTTTATAATGTCCCAGCTCATGTCCTAGAACAGCTATTAGCTCATCGTGGCTAAGTTTATCCAAAAGAGTATCAAACAGCACTACTCTTTTACTCTTTCCAAAGCCGCCGAAGTATGCATTTAGACGATTATCTCTCTTACTGGCATCCATAACAAATACACCATTGGCTTTCATACCTGCATTTTCCATAAGAACTACTATCTTGTTTTGCAGCTCTTTGTCTTCTAAAGGAGTAAATTTATTAAACATCGGAGCTATAATGGTCGGATATGCAAAATTTATTACCAGCAAAATGAACATAATAACGACAAATCCATATAGCCACCACATCTCAAAATTTTCTATTATCCATACCAATAGCGCCATTACGCCAATTCCTACTGTTAAAAAAAGCATAATGCTTTTAATTTGATCTATGATAAATAGTTTTGGCGTGGTTTTAGTAAACCCAAAATGTTTGTCAACAATAAAAGTTTGATAAATACTTAGCGGCAATGAAACAATATAGTCAATAGTAAAATATCCAACCAAAAATATGATGCTTACCCAAAATGTAGATTCTAATATATATTGGGATAAGAAATCATACAATACACCAAATCCTACCAATGCCCACCAAATAAATAAAAGATATTCCAACAAGTGCGAAGTAAGGCTTACCTTTTCTTTTGCTACAGCATAATTTGCTGCCTCTTGATATTTTGCTTTTGTCATCAGCACGGCATCTTTGCGTTTTTCATCAATGATATATCCCATTTGCATCACGGAAACATATACTTTGATGGCTGTATATATTGAAAATAATATAATTAACGCTTGAATCATATATTGCCTTTTTTATTTGAAATATATCTAGTTAAGCTTAAAGTGGCTTTTTTGGTATAATACGCCAATTAAATCTAAGGACAATTAGTGGCATTAGTAGATCTCTTTGCTATAAAAAAACAATACAATATTAAAATGCTTCTTGACGGTGTGGACTTTCATCTGAACGAGGGTGAACGGATAGCAATAGTAGGCCAAAATGGATGTGGCAAATCCACGCTTATGAAGATAATAGCCGGCACAGAAGAACCAACCGAAGGCAAAAGAGTAGTGCAAGGCAACTTGCAAATAGAGATGCTGTCCCAACATCCGCTCTTTGAGCCTAATCTAACAGTACGAGAAGCAATAAGCTTAGAGCTGGAAGAACTCTATGAAGCTAAATTGGCTTATGATAAAATTGGTGAAAAACTATCAACTGATTTTGACAACATGGAACTGCTTAAAAAACATGCTGGGCTTACAAACTTTCTTGATCACCATAATGCATGGAACTTGGATGACAAAATTGAACGTGTATTGCAAGAATTCAAGCTAAAAGAATATGAAAATAGGCTGGTAAATTCACTTTCAGGAGGTGAACAGCGCCGCGTAGCATTAGCTGGGTTAATACTAAAAAAACCGGATGTTCTACTGCTTGATGAACCTACTAACCACCTAGATGTATATATGGTGGAGTTTCTTGAAGAGATATTGCTCAAAGAAAAATTTACATTATTGTTTATCTCGCATGATAGATATTTCATAGATACCATAGCTACCAGAGTTGTAGAGGTAGACAATCAACAACTTGTAAGCTATCAAGGCGGATACCAAAATTATCTCTCCCTCAAAGAGCAACGACTTCACTCAATGCAAAAAGATCATGAAAACCTATTAAGGCTTCTAAAGCAAGAAGAAGCTTGGCTGAGCAAAGGAGTAAGGGCTAGAGAGAAAAGAAATCAAGGTCGCAAACAAAGAGTCTTTGAACTTAGAGAAAATGCTAAAAAAAATCCTACCTTGATTCGCAAGATGGTAGTAGAGTTAGAGAGAGAAAAAAAACATTTCAATAGAGATGAAAGCGTATCTAGAAAAAAAATGCTTTTTGATCTTAACAATATGAGCTATAGCTTGCCAGAAAAACCTCTAATTACAAATTTTACAACGCGTATACTGCAACATGACAAAATAGCTATAGTAGGCATAAACGGTTCGGGAAAATCTACACTGCTCAAACTAATGCTCGGTAAAATACCTCCGCTTAGCGGCAAGATAGATAAGGGTGATTTTGCTATAGGATATTTTGATCAGCATAGAGATATGCTCGATAATGAAAAAAGTTTACTTGAAACATTTTGCCCTAATGGTGGTGATATTATAGAAGTTGATGGTAAAAATATGCATGTATACGGTTATCTCAAAAGCTTTTTGTTTCCAAAAGAATTTTTAGACCAAAAAATAGGCATGCTCAGCGGAGGAGAAAAAAATCGCGTGGCACTTGCATTGCTATTTACAAAAAAAGTAGATTGTCTTATACTAGATGAGCCTACAAATGATCTTGATATACAAACTATTACTATTCTCGAAGAGCAGCTCATCAATTTCGGCGGGGCGTTGCTGGTAGTATCGCATGATAGATATTTTGTGGACAAAGTAGCATCTAAACTTTTTATTCTTGACGGAAAAGGAAACATAGAAGAGTCACATCAGTCTTATAGCGATTACCTGCTGATAGAAAAAGAACTTAGAGAGATCCAATCGATGGAGAAAGAGATTAGAGATACTTCATTGCAAGCAATACCGGCTGCAATTAAAATAAAAACAAAACTTAGCTATAAAGAACAAAGAGAATTTGATATATTACCACAAGAGATAGAAGAACTAGAACATAAGCTTGATGAGCTTCATAAATGCCTTAGCAATCCTGCGTGTTATCAAGAAAAAGGGCTAAATGAGTTAACTAAGATGTTAAATGATACTCAAAGTGAGTATGATGCAAAAAGTGAAAAATACCTCGAACTCTGGGAATTGTTTGAATCTTTACAATAAATTACCAGTATATGGTTACACTTCTCCTGCCCCAACGAAGAGCCTTTCGTATATCTAAACCCATGTAAATATCTATATGTCTGGTATATCTTGGATTCATCTTGTCTCTAACCGTATAATACCCATCTAATCCGCTAATTCTAACTTTTAAACCATTGGTTAATCCATATTGGCTGATTAAATCTCTTGAGACTGCTATAACCTTTGTACCTGGGACAAGACAAGATCCCCATGCCGCTATAAATGGCGTACTATCTGTTTGTTTAGCATGCGACGTGAATGCGGAAGCAATCACTTTAAGCTTTCTACCTTTGGGCTCTGCAATAATTTTATGCTCTTCTGGCTTTACTTTTATTTTGCTTCTTTTGACTATTGCATTTATTCTATCCTGTGAAAGCGGCATAAGTATCTCTGTGCCTTTTTTTAATTCACGAAAATCGATAGACGGATTTAATCTCTTGATTTCTCCTTGTGCTACACCAAATTTTATAGCAATTTCACCTAGGGTATCGCCTCTGACAACAGTATATGTACTTTGGAAGCTCGAAGTAAAGTTTGCTCTCACACTACTGCGTATATTAGGATTTTGACCTGATTTGATTATAGATTCTGTGTAAGATATTTTTTGCGTAGGTGTTATATTATCATCTCCATCAAATATCTTCTCATTATCATTTAAAGTATTTTCTATTGAATTTGAAGTAATTATTGTTTGATTGTATGTTTGGCATTGGGGGGTGGTAAAATTTAATCTTACACATTTAATAGCCAAACTTTTTTCTTGGGCTGTAAAATCTTTGCATTTTGGTGCTTTAAAATTTAATCTTACACACTCCAAGGCGTCATCGACAGACCTTGTTGATTCTTGGCCAAAAACCATTGCTGTAAAACCCAGTATCACAAAAAATATAATTTTTTTCATGATTTCCCCCCCCCTTTTTGGGTATCATCGTTATAAAATACTAAAAATATTCTCCTTGATAGTATTTTTATCTATAACTTTATCATGAACTAATGGCTTGCTAAATAATTCTGTCACCATTTTTGGAACTTTTAAGTGAATATTATCTTTGATCCAATCAAGTGCGTCTAGATCATTTTTGACTTCATGTCCTAAGGCTCTGGAGACAGTCGGACTAAATTTAGTCCATTCCGCCGTAGAATATACAACTGTTGGTAAATTTTGTTTTCTTAGAGTCTTGTAAGCTTTTATGCAAGTTGCAGTATGAGGATCCATAATGTAACCTTTTTTTGCATAATCACCAATTACAGCTTCACATTCTTCGTCTGTAGAGAAAGATGCATCAAAATCCACTCTTAAGACCTCTAATTCCTTAGATGTCAACTCGTATTTACCACTCAATGCTAGACTATCCATTAACTCTTTTGTTCTAGCAGCTCCAAATTTATCAAACAAGATTCTCTCAACATTTGAGCTTTTGAGTATATCCATAGCCGGAGATATGGTATGTACTAAATTTCTCGTTGTCAGATCATAAGCACCATTTGTTATCCAATCGGTCAAGATATTATTTTGATTTGAAGAGATAAGGATCTTTGCTATAGGAAGCCCCATTTTTTTAGCATAATAAGCTCCCAGTGCGTTACCAAAATTACCACTTGGTACGACAAGATATATCTTGTCACCCATAGTAATCTTATTATCTCTTAGCAAAACTATATAACTATGAATATGATATATAATCTGAAATATTATACGCCCAAAATTAACCGAATTGGCAGCTGATAATTTGATATTTTTTGCTTGAAGAGTTTTATTGAACTCTTCAGATGCCAAAAGTGATTTGAGTGCATTTTGAGTATCATCAAAATCGCCTTTTACTCCAAATACAAATAAATTTGAAGCATCTTCGGTGACCATTTGCAATCTTTGTACATCGCTTGTGCCGCCATCTGGATATAAACATGCTACTTTTACATTCGGCTGATTTTTAAAAGTCTCAAGCGTTGCAGGTCCTGTATCACCGCTTGTTGCTGCCATTATAAGATAATGCTCATTTCTTTTTTTTGCCAAAGAACTTAAAATATATCCAAATGGCTGCAATGCCATGTCTTTAAAAGCACGAGTTGGCCCATGATAAAGCTCACTCACAAAACAATCATTTTCTATTTGTACTACTGGCACTGGATTGGCAGCATCATCAAATGCATCGTATCGTGCAAGTGCTTTTTCTAATGTATCATTATCTATATCTATATTGCATTTATTTAAAAAATCAAGTGCTAATGTTTTATAAGAGCTATTAAGATGTTTGGTTATAAATTGTTCGTCTAATTTAGGTAATTGTTCTGGTACATAAAGTCCACCAAAACTGGCACTAGGCGACAAGATAGCTTCAGAAAATGTTACATATTTTGCTTTGATGCCATCATTACCGCGAGTCTCTATAAATCTCATATTTTAAATTCCTTGTTTACTACTCTTCTTGGAAAAACCAAGAATATTATGTAATAATTATACCATCTTAAAATAAGACTTTATTCTCTTTGGCAAATTAGTGCAGATTGTTTAAAATAGACTTTATTGAATCTAAATATATCATTTAGCTATCCATCCTTTTGTATGACACTCTGGTTCATATTTACAAATGATATTATGATCGAAATCTAAATATTTTTCATCTTTATCCGGATAATCCATTCTTGATAAAAAATGCTTCATCACATTTATTCTGGCTGTTTTTTTATTGTCACTGTGAGCTACAAACCAAGGAGCAAGCACAAAAGATGTCTTTTCAAACATTTCATCTCTTGCATTAGAATACTCTTTCCAATATTTTTGTGCATGTTGATCTACAGGGCTTAGTTTCCACTGCTTTAGCGGATCTTTTCTTCTGCTTTCGAGTCTTTCTTTCTGTTCGTCTTCACTTATATCCAAATAATATTTTAATAAAATAATGCCTGAATGTATCAAAAGATTTTCAAAATTTCCCACTTCTTCCATAAAAAGCGTGTATTCTTTCTTTGTGCAAAATCCCATAACTCTTTCAACCCCTGCTCTATTGTACCAGCTTCTATTAAAAAAAATTATCTGTCCACCACTAGGCAAGTATTGTACATATCTTTGAAAATACCATGATTTTATTTCTTTATCGCTTGGCTTGTCCAAAGCAACGACTTTAGCCTCTCTAGGACTCAAATGTTCCATAAATCTCTTTATCGTTCCGTCTTTTCCAGCAGCATCCCTGCCCTCAAATACTAAACAAACTTTTAAATCTTTTTTGATTACATGTTTTTGAAATTTTACTAACTCAATTTGCAATTCATAAAGTTCATCATCGTAGTCTTTATCTTTCATTTTTTCTCTCCCTAATAGTTTCTTTGCCATGTTTTATAACTGAGACCTCTTAATAAATAAAGGTCTCAAAGAGTGGCTAGCCACGAGAGCCGCCTGTTGAAGGCCTAATTTGGAGCTTGGCTTCAAATTTGAGAATTAATCAGATGGTGCAATTATAATTCTATAAAGGTGCCTACACCGCTGCTTGTCAAGATCTCCAAGAGCAATGAATGCTCTACTCTGCCATCAATGATATGGGCTCTACTCACTCCTCCTCGCAAAGCCTCTATGCAAGCATCCACTTTAGGCACCATGCCACCATAGATCGTTCCATCAGCTTTTAGCTGATTAGTTTTTTCAACACTTAGATTTGTTAACAAGTTGCCCTCTTTATCCAATACCCCTGCAGTATCCGTTAGAAAAAGTACTTTATTTGCCTGAAGTGCTACCGCTATCTTGCTGGCAGCTAGATCAGCATTGATATTAAATCCAGGATGACCTACTGTGTTACTGCCTGCGATTGGAGCAATTACTGGTATAAGTCCATCATCCAAAATATCATCAACCAATGACGGGTTGATATGCTCTATAACGCCAGTATATCCGAATCGTTCAAAATCTTTTGGAACCGCTTCCAAAAAATGTCCGTCTTTGCCGGATATTCCTACAGCTTTTGCTCCTTGGGTATTAAGAAGTGCTACTATCTCTTTGTTTATCTCGCCGCTTAGTACCATCTCGACAACACGCATGACTTCTTTGGTAGTTACTCTCTGTCCATCAACAAACTCTGTTCCAATGCCCAGGCGTGACAATAGATCGGTAATCGTTTTACCGCCGCCATGGACTATGATCGGCTTAAGACCTACAAAATGCAAAAGTACAATATCTTGAGCAAACTGCATTTTTAGTTCATCGCTTGTTTGTGCAGCCCCGCCATACTTGATAACAATTTTCTGATCTTTAAATTTCTTAATATACGGTAATGCATCTAGAAGAGTCTTGACTACTTCAATATTATTTTTCATGCTTTGTATCCTTTGATATAACTATCTACTTTCGTTATAACACTTTTTTGTAGTTCTAATTTTAACTTGATTTTAGAGATAGGCAACTTAAAATCACTCATCTTAACTGCATCTTTTTGGGTAACCAATAAACTATCGGCATTGTTTTTATGGAGTAATATATTTAATTTTTTTTCATCAAAATAAGCATGATCTTCAAAATAGTATTTGCCAATGATCCCTTGCGGCAAAAACTTGTCAAGCCGTGTTGGGTTTGCTATGGCAGTAACCAATATCATGTTTTGTTTCAAATTTTTATATGTAACATATCTGGTAAAATCAATATCTTCTTTGACAATCAGATCAGCTTTTTTTGAATAAAACCAAAATTCTCTAAAAGGACCTGCCGGTAACGGAAGATAATTTACAATACGTGACGGCTCCAAAATAATATCAAATTTTTTAATGCCGACTTGATTGAATCCATCATCGAGGAAAATTACTTTTGCACCTCTTTTCTTAGCATAGGCTATGGCTATTTTACGATCTTCACTTACTATTACACTCGCTTTTGATAGAGATGAAGCTATGAGCATAGCTTCATCTCCGCTCTCATTTACATTAGCTAACACATGACCCTTGTGGCTGACTTCTACTAGCCCTTTGCTTTGCCTTCCATATCCTCTAGAAATTACAAAAACGCCGTTAAAATGAGAAGTAAGCTCGATGATAAATGGGGTTTTTCCTGTACCGCCAACTATCAGATTACCTATACTCACGACTGGCAAACCAAAATCTTTTTGCACCACAAGGGCACGTCTCATTGCCATTGCAACACCCCATACCAGTCCAACAGGCAACAAAATAGCAATAATAAACCAGTGATACCATTTTGTTTTAAACCAAATTGTTTCAAAAAACTTGGTCATAACACTACATATAAGAATTGGCTATTTTTTCAACTGCTTCTATAACTATTTGCACCTCATCGTCATTCATGCCAGCATAAAGAGGCAATGAAAGAGTTCTTTGATATACACCGAGTGCCACTGGAAAGTCAAAAACTCTAAGAGAATATTTTTTTCTATAATATTCGGTCAAATGCAAAGGCATATAATGAAGACCTACATCAATGCCTTCTAGCTTAAGTTCTCTAGCAAAATGGTCTCTATTTTTATCTATCTCTATAAAAAAGTGTAATATATTTTCTTGTGACATGTCGGTTTTGATAGTGATATGTTTTGTATTTAGAAGTCTAGATTCATACATTTTAGCGATCTTTTTTCGACGCTCTATTTGCTCTGGCAAAGAAATAAATCTATCTAAACATATAGCGCTAACTATATCATTCATTGCGTAACGCCAACCTATATCGATTACGTCATAAAGATAATTAACTTCTGATGCATGTTCTCCAGATTGATGCGTCATTCCATGCGTTCTAAGTAATTTTGCTCTCTCATAAAGCTCATCGTCTTTTGTTGTAAATATACCGCCTGATATAATATCTTTATACATATGAGGTGAAAATGAAAATACAGTAATATCTGCTCCGGTTGATCCCAAATATTTACTATTGTATTTAGTTCCCATCGCGTCTGTGGCATCTTCAATTACTTTGACATCATATTCTTTTGCCATTTCATACAATCTATCTAAATCAGGTGTTGCGCCACCCATATGATTAATTAATACGGCTCTAAGTTTTTTATTTTCGTGTTTTTTTAGTGCAATTTCAAGTTTATCTAGATCGATCATATAATTATCATTATCACAATCTACGAAGATCGGCTCTGCATCAAAATGCCTGATAACTTCCGGAACATCGACAAATGCATTGATACTGCAAAGTACTTTATCCCCGCGTTTTAAATCTAATGCACACATAGCCAAATGTAATGCCGCAGTACCGCTCATTGTTGCCAAAGCATGACCCGTTTCAAATGTTTGGGCAAAAACTCTTTCCAGCTCTTCTGTTTTTGAAGTTGTTTCATCAAAATTTAAAACTTCTTGGATATTCGAAACACTATTTTCTTTTATAAACGGCTTATAGAATGAAATATTATTAGTTGGCTCCATTTTTCTATTCCTTATGCAATTTTATATTTTTCTTATTGTTTTATTATACACTATTTTATTAAAGGTATAGAAGAATATTTAGAAAAATAACTACGAAACAAAAATTTGATCCAACATCGTATTTACATATTCATTTGCTTTAAATTCTATCAGATCCTCTGGCTGCTCACCTATTCCTATATAAAAAATCGGCATTTGCATCTCTTTGGCGATACTTAACACTGAACCACCTTTGGCTGTGCCATCAAGTTTAGTAATAATTATTCCGTCAATTCCAACCATTTCATTGAATGCTCTAGCTTGGTTTATAGATGAACTGCCTTGTGTACCGTCCAATACAAGCAATTTGCGATGTGGAGCTCCTGCGAGTGCTTTATCTGCAGTACGAACCATTTTTTGCAATTCGCCAGCCAGATTAGTCTGGGTATGAAGCCTTCCGGCTGTATCGATAATAACATGATCGATATTTTTTGCGATTGCAGAAGAAATGGTATCAAAGACCACTGCCGATGGATCATGACCTTGGCTTGTTGCGACAATTGGAATAGAAAGTCTTTTTGCCCAAAGGCTCAGCTGTTCTATGGCTGCAGCTCTAAATGTATCTCCGGCCCCTAATATAACACTTTTGCCTTGAGAGAGATAATGATAAGCAAGTTTAGATATCGTGGTCGTTTTCCCGGCACCGTTAACTCCTATTATCATCTCTACAAAAGGTTTTGTATCATAATTTTTGAAATCTGCTTTATACTGAAAGACAGTGATTAGCGAATTAAAAGCTTGCGTTCTATTAATAACTGACGGCAAACTTTCAAGAATTTGTTCGACTAGTTCATAATTAACATCAGATTCCAGCAATACCTCTTCAAATGTCTCTTTATTGATATTCTTTTGCTTCGTTGGAACTATCTCTTCTATATTTTTTGTTGTTTTTCCAAGTGCTTTTTTTACAAAATCAAACATTAAATTAAATATATCCTTTAAAATTATTAAATACTCCAAAACCAAAATTGGTACTCAGATAATTTCATTATACTATTTGTGCTATAATAAGATTCTTATATCTTAAAGTATCAAAGAAAATATATGCATAAAAATACCCAAAAAACCAAAGAGGTCTTTAGGCGCAAATGTCTTACTGGGCTCACACAAGCTAGCAAAAATTTAAGATATAGAGTTCACGACAAACGCATAATTTCCGAGATTTATAAGATTATCAAAAGTGTGGAAGCACAAACTATTATGCTTTATATTCCTCTGAAGTTAGAGGTTGACATAAGACCTCTCATTACAAAACTTCGAAAAGAAAAAAAAATTATTTATGCGCCGTTTATGGAAGGTGAAAGTTTTAGATTGGTAAAATATAGATTGCCATTAATAAAAAAACGTTTTGGCATCATTGAACCCAAAGACTCAAAAAAATTTAGAAAAAAGAATATAGATTTAGCTATTGTACCCATAGTCGGAACTGACATATCGGCAAGACGTGTCGGATTTGGCAAAGGAATGTATGATAGGTTTTTTGAAAAAGAAAAAGAAAATATTGGCATTACGTTATTTGTCGCAAGAGAACTTTATGTTTGTAGCGAATGTATCACAAATGAATACGATATCAAAGCTGATTTTATAATAACATAAAGTTAAAAAGTTTAAATATATACACTCATATACTCTTGCCTTATATGTTTTGCTGCAATAAGGAAAAATAAATGTTACCAATTACTATACTCGCATTAACGATGGGGGTCTTGGCAGGCGCTATAATAACCTATATATGGTTATCAATAACGGCATCAAAAAGATTTTCATATCTGGAAGCAGAGACTAAAGCCAAAGCAAAAGTCATAGAAAGTGAATCTGCTCTTTTACTCCAAGAAGCAAAAGTAGCTATCAAAAAAGAAGAATTAGAGTTGCAAAAAACATTAAAAATCAAGATGTCAAGCATAGAAGAACAAGAAAAAAGTCTTTTTACAGAGAGACAAAAATTAGAACAACTAGAAGAAAAACTATACAAGTTTTCTCGTAATCTAAACCAAAAAGAGAAGAAATTAGAACAACTAGAACGAGAAAAAGAAAACATCATAGATGCCAATCTAAAGAAAATGGAGCAAATAGCTTCTATGACTACACAACAAGCACAAGACTATATACTGCAAGAAGTTGAAAAAAAGAGCCGCAATGAAATAGCTATAATAGTCAGAAAATATGAACATCTAGCCAAAGAAGAAGGTGAGAAAAAAGCAAATTATATACTTGCTCAAGCTACTACTCGTTATGCAGGAGAATTCGCAGGCGAAAGACTTATAAATCTTGTCAACCTTCCTACAGATGAGCATAAAGGCAGGATTATTGGAAAAGAGGGGCGAAACATTAAAACCCTAGAGACTCTTTTGGGTGTAGATATCATCGTAGATGAAACTCCAGGAGTAATTATAGTAAGCGGGTTTAACTTGTATAGAAGAGCAATAGCTACTAGAGTTATTGAACTTCTTGTTGAAGATGGAAGGATCCATCCTGCTCGTATCGAAGAGATATTTGAGAAAGTAAATAAAGAATTTGAACAAAAAATTTACGAAGATGGCAAAAATATTTTGATTGACATGGGTCTTTTTCCTATGCATGAAGAACTGATCAAGCTTATCGGAAAACTTAAATACAGAGCTAGTTATGGTCAAAATGCTTTGGGACATACATTAGAAGTCGCAAGACTTGCAAGCATAATGGCAGCAGAAATGGGCGGAGACGAAAAACTAGCTATGAGAGCTGGGTTATTACACGATATCGGAAAGGCTCTTACGCAAGAATTTGGCGGATCTCATGTAGAACTTGGGGTTGAGCTTTGCAAGAGGTACAATGAGCACCCCATAGTTATCAATGCTATTTATGCTCACCATGGACATGAAGAGCCTTTGAGCGTTGAAAGTGCAGCTGTGTGTGCAGCAGACGCTCTTAGCGCCAGCAGGCCCGGAGCTAGAAGAGAAGTGCTTGAAAGCTTCACAAAACGAGTAAAAGAACTTGAAGAAATTGCACTCTCCAAGGAATATGTAGAGCAAGCATATGCAATAAATGCCGGTAGAGAGATACGAGTCATAGTAAATGCCAATAAATTAAATGACAATCAAGCTGTTCTTCTAAGCAAAGAGATAGCAAAAGAAATAGAAAGCAAAGTGCAATATCCAGCCGAAATAAAAGTAAATGTCATCAGAGAAACAAGAGCGATCGAGTATGCAAAATAAGACAAGATATACAAAAAATAAATACGAAATTTGGTACAATAAGACTCAAAATTATAATAAGGCAAACCATGAATAAATGCGATCAAATAAAAGCTCATATAAGAATGGAAGAAAAATATGAAAGGCTAAGTCTTACTTTTGGCGATAATAAAATTATAAAAAAAGAAATTTTTGACGCAATAGACTCAGTTAAAAAACAAACAGGTCTCAATCCAATGGTCATAGATAGAGTTGCACATGACACCCCCCAGCTTCAATCCATTTCCATAGAATGCACAGAAGATGACTGCAGGAATTGTGGTGATTTTTTTACAAAAATACTTAAAGAACTACAAATAGACAAATGTGAGGAGGATCTATGAAAAAATTATTTTTAGCTGTCGTAATAACTGTTTTTGGGTTAAATTTATCAAATGCAAAAGAAATCGGAAATGCAACAAAAACGACTGCGAAAGACCCTACAGTTGTATTGCAGACAAGTGCCGGCAATATTGAACTTAAACTTTTCCAAAAAGCAGCACCCCTGGCTGTAAAAAATTTCATGACTCATGCCAAAAACGGATATTATAACAATGTAATTTTTCATAGAGTAATAAAAGGCTTTATGATACAAGGTGGCGACCCTACTGGTACTGGTATGGGCGGTGAATCAATTTGGCACAAAGATTTCAAAAATGAGTACGCTCCAAATCTGACATTTGATAGACCGTTTTTACTTGCTATGGCAAATGCCGGTCCAAATACAAACGGCAGTCAGTTTTTTATCACAACGGCTGCTACTCCATTTTTAAACGGAGGGTATACAATATTTGGTGAAGTTGTAAACGGGAAAGATGTAGTTAAAAAAATAGAGAATGCAAAAACATCTCCCGAAGATAGACCTTACACCAAACAAATAATAAAAAAAGCTTTTGTAAAATAAATGACAAATATCGACTCTATCAGGCAAGAGAGACAAAAATGGTTGACTTACAAAGATATAGCACCTCTTTGGCAAGAGATCAATAAGCTTCCAGATTATGAAGCAGAATACGACCTTGGTAATATCGTTTCAATATCTACACATCAATTAAATGAAGATCAACAAAGTAAGATCAACACATTAGCCCTTGCTATGAAACCATGGCGCAAGGGACCTTTTAAAATAAATTCACTATTTATAGATACTGAGTGGCAAAGTTATATCAAATACAATCTTTTAGAGCAATACTTTAATTTAGAAGGTAAAGTAGTCGGGGATATCGGATGTAACAATGGTTATTATCTATTTAGAATGCTAAAACATAAACCAAAAAAACTTGTAGGCTTTGATCCTTCTGCTCTTTTTTATACACAATTTTCTTTTATCAATCACTTTATCAAAAGCAATATCACATATGAACTTTTAGGTGTCGAGCATTTAGGGATATATGAACATAAATTTGATGTATTGTTCTGTCTTGGAGTATTATATCATCGCTCAGATCCTATAGCCACACTGAAATCTCTCTATAAAGGACTTGAAAATGGCGGTGAACTGTATTTGGATACTTTTATGATAGACGGTGAAGAAGATGTAGCTCTCACTCCTTTTGAACGATATTCAAAAATTCCAAATATCTATTTTATACCTACGATAAATGCTCTAAAAAATTGGTGTCATAGGGCTGGTTTTGAAAGTGTAGAAGTTTTAACTATAAAAATTACTGATAAAACAGAACAAAGAAAAACAGACTGGATAGATTCTCAAAGCTTAGAAGATTTTCTAGATCCTAAAAATCCAAACCTCACTGTAGAAGGTTATCCTGCTCCAAAAAGAGTCTATATTAAAGCAATTAAAAAATTATGTTAATAAAATATCAAAAAAATCTAAAAATTAACTTTTATTTTTAAATAAGGTGTTTTTTGGTATAACTCTATCAAAATTAATTAAGCAAAATTTATATCATAATATTTTTTATTATTGTGATACGCTTTTTGACTGCTTAGAAGGTTATAAGAGTATATGAGAATACTAACCATAGGTTTTAATGATGAATATGTCAAAAAACTTGAATCAGAACTAAGCAAATATTTTATTTGTATAGTAGATAGTGCCAAAGATTTGTATGATGCAACTAATTTTACAGATTTTAGACACTATGAATTGGTTATCGTTGTTGATGAAGGCGTTAAGTTTTCACTTGAAAGATACATAAACGAAGTAAAACGAAAGAAAAACGAGACCAAAATCATAGTTTTAGCTACAAATCCAAAAACTCAAGGTGTGTTTTTTAATCTTGGCGCAGATGATGTTATCTGCCATCACTGTGAACATCCTGATTTAATTGCAGCTAGAGTATTAGCTAATATGCGTCATCTTTTTGGTACTACTATTCATATAGGTCAATTGGTCATAGACATCGCAAACAAAAAAATTGAATACAACCAGAAAAATGTTTCACTCAACGGTAAAACATTTGATATATTGGCTTATCTTGCATTGCGTAAGCAAAGAGTATTTTCCAAAGATGAGATTATTAATGCTCTTTGGGAAGAGCCAGAATATGTTAGTGACAATACAGTTGAAGTCGCTATCAATCAAATTCGTAAACGCCTCAAAAATATATTAGGATTTCAAGTTATACACACAGTTCGTCGTCGTGGCTATAAATTTGCCTATTAGATAATTAATTATTGTTCAAAAAATAAGCAACAACTACATTTTTTTATTCCTCTAAAATGATATAATTTAACTTTATATCATTTTAGAAGGTAATTTATATATGATAGATGCTTATATTATCAATACTCTTTTTACACTATTTGCAATGACTTTGATTGTATTTATGGTGCCAGGTTTTGCTATGCTCGAAGCCGGGATAGTCAGAACAAAAAATGTCACTAGCGTACTGACGGTAAATATTATGATTTACGTAGTTGCCTCTATGGCATTTATATTGGTTGGTTTTAAAATTGCTTTTGGCGATACACAAATTACTACTATGAGTCCTTTGGCATTTACAATGTTTCAGATGGCTTTTGTAGGAAAAGCTATCAATATCATGAGTGGCGGCGTAGGAGAGAGAGCAAAAATATTTCCACTAACACTTTTTACCCTTATTATGGGCGCGCTGATATATCCTACGATAGTCAATATATCTTGGGGCAGCGATATATTCAAAGACACACTTCTTGATTTAAATATGCATGACCTGGCTGGTTCTGCTGTAATCCACTCAACTGGCGGCTGGGCATTGCTAGCTGCTATTTTGGTCATAGGCTCAAGAAAGGGTAGATATATAAATGATCAGATCAAAGTAATTCCTGCTTCCAATATTCCTCTAGTTACACTTGGAGCATTATTACTTTGGATAGGTTGGTTTGGTTTCAATGGTGGCTCTGTTGGAAGTATTGCTTCCAAGGAAGCAGCTGATGCAGTAGCACTAACTATTTTCAATACAAATACAGCTGGACTTGCAGGAGCTTTGGCTGCCGGTATTTTTATCTATCTTAGATATAAGCTTTTTGATATCACCATGATACTAAATGGCGCATTAGGCGGACTTGTAGCTATTACTGCGGGTGCAGACCTATTTAACACGATGGATTCACTTATTATAGGCTTTATTGGCGGCGTCCTTGTAGTCATTGCCGTTCCATTATTTGATAAAGTCCGTATAGATGACCCCGTAGGTGCTTTGTCCGTTCACTTGGTAAACGGTATATGGGGTACACTGGCTGTCGGATTGTTTGCTAGCAGTGACACAATTACACTTATGGGTCAAATCAAGGGTATATTTGTAATTGGGGTATTGGTATTTACTATCTCTTATACTACGATTTATGTCATAAATAAATTTATGGTCTTTAGAGCATCGGATGACGCTCAGCTTGAAGGACTTGATGCGAGTGAATGTGGTATCGAGTCATATCCTGAGTTTAGAAGAGCTATCTAATACACTTGTCATGCTGAATTTATTTCAGCATCTCATTAATAATAGACCCTAAACTAAATTCACGGTGACAAAATCACCAATTAGCTGCTTCTTTTCACCTGCTCTATCCAATAAGGTATATGCTTCATCTCTCTATCCAAAGAGGTACTTCCTCCGTGCCCGGGATAGATTTTGAAATTTTTATTTATTATAGATACTTTTTTGAGACTTGTTAGCATATCTTTGGCACTAGAATATGGAAAATCCCATCTGCCGATAGATCCTGCAAATAAAAAGTCACCACTAAACCAAACATTGCCTATTTCTATGACGCTGCACCCTAGCGTGTGCCCTGGAAAGTGATGAAACTTGACTTTAATACCTTCTATATCCACTACCCCATTTTCTTTGACTTGAAAATCTGGACTACTTGATGGTGTACCTTGACCAAATGGATCATTTTGGAGCATAAATGCATCTTGTCTTGGAATATAAATTGGAATATTTAATGCTTCTTTTAGAGCTTGGTTGCTCCAAACATGATCAAAATGTCCATGAGTATTTAGGATAGCTACCGGATTTTTGACATTTTTTAGTACCCATGACGTTGCTCCGACGCCCGGATCTATGATAAGATCCTTGCCATCAATAGTTGCAATATAGCAATTTGTTTGATATGGCCCCATTGGCTGAACTTTAACTTGCATATATTATAATTCTCCTATGAATTTTTTTGAAACATTACACAATGCACTTATAACCGACGATATAAATATAAAAGAAGATTTGGCTAATCAATGTTTTTCGTATTGTACCAAAAACAATATCGAAACTCCATCCGGTTTTTCGCCTATTGTATCTAGCAAACCGTCATATTATGATATTTGCAATATAGTCGACCCGAAAGAACTGCCAAAAAGAAACCATCTAGATACCAATGAGGGATTGGCAAGATTGGTGCATGCGATCACTCATATCGAATACAGCGCAATTGATCTAGCTCTCGATGCAGTTTATAGGTTTCATGATATGCCTCAAGAGTTTAAAATAGATTGGCTCGAAGTAGCCATAGATGAGATACTGCACTTTAAAATGCTTAACTCGGTTTTAGAAGATTTGGGTTACAAATACGGTGATTTTAATGTACATCAAGGCTATTTTGACATCTCCAGACAAACCGATAGCTCAGCACTTGAGCGCATGGCAGTAGTACCTAGATATTATGAAGCAGCCGGACTGGATGTCAATCCGCAGATCATCAAAAAACTAGACAACAAACGCAAAAATCCTATGGTAAAAAGGATCATAGATGCACTTTACGTCATATTGGATGAAGAGGTAACTCATGTCAGCAAAGGCGATAAATGGTTTAAATATCTTTGCTTGCAAAACAATATCGATGAACAGGTATACTTTGACATATTAAACAGATATGAGCTGACTAGCAAACATCGCCCTCATATAAATATAGAAGCTAGAAAATTAGCAGGATTTAGCTGTAATGAGATCAAACAGCTTGGCGCAAAAGAGTGCAATTGAATGAAAAACAAGCACTCAATATGAATTCTTTTTGCTACTTGGATGGTGATATTCTTATTTTGAATGTATTAGGAACCCCTTCTGCCAAAAGAGACCATATAGGCAAACCTAAAGGAAATCAATTAAGAATTAGCGTGACTGAAAAACCTATCAGGGGCAAAGCTACAGATCATATGGTCAAATATCTTGCAAAAGAGTTTGATGTTTTGGTAAATGATATAGAAGTAGTTTTTGGCAGATACAATATCAACAAACAGCTCAGAATAAAAAAACCAAAAAGATTGCCTAGTGTTATACAAAAAGAGATATGCAAACTAGCAATTAATAGTTAATAGCTATTTACTATAAATTACTCTATGATAGCTGCTCGAATGCCGCGCTCTCATAAAGCCATCTGCCGCCTGTTTTCAAAAAACGACTTTTTTCTATAAAATGAGAACCACTTAGTAACGCATCAAATTTGACATAAGCTTCATTCTCTCCGTCTACAAATTCCAAAATCTTTAACCCTTCGAAATTGGTATTGTCACAAAACCCGAGTATACCCTCTTCCCATTGTTTGATATCATTTGTAAAATCAGGATTGTTCGGATGAGTAGTATCTATAATATACTTTGACAATCGCAAAGCATAAGCACTATATCTTGACCTCATCAAAAACAAGGCATTGCTTGGATTTGCACCTTTGTGGTAAGCTTGGCAGCATTTTTTGTATTTCTTGCCGCTATGGCATGAACATGGGTCATTTACGGATATTTTCATATAAATATTATATCCAACTTACCCAAATCACAATATTATCAAAATATATACATCACATCTTGTAGCTTTTGATACAATGCTCTTCTTTGTGCAATCTCATGACCTTTTTCCCTTGCTTATTGATATCTTGAACATATTTTGCAAAACTCATAGCATAATCCAGATAAGTATCCACTCCTTTGCCTCGTTGCTGCTGGACTTCTTGCAGCGTTGTATAACCGTCCCTTCCTTCGGATATATAGCTATTGACCACTATCACATAGCGCTTTGACATATCAAGCGGCATCCATTTACCACTACGGCGATCTTTGATCTCGATATTATACACTCGGTCATTTTTTGGTCTGCTCATATCTATATCATATCTAAGCGCATACGCATACGGGAAAGATCCATCCGAGCCATAGTTATCATAAAAATTGATAAGTGCATCCTCTAGTGTTTGCTTGACCTCTACTCCTGTGAGGTCTACCTCCACTAGGGTATTTGAAAACGGCAAAAGCCCATATACACCTCCTATAGTTATCTCTCCGGCATGAAGACCGGATCTGACACCACCGGCGTTTTGTATGCATGCATCGGCTCTAAGGCTAGCTTGATAAAATGATGCAGCGATAATCGGTGCCAGCTCGCTTCCAAGCGGCAGATCTTTGCCGGCAATGCCTTCGTAAGTTTTGCCAGGTACTCTAATATGGCGCAAGTCTTCGCCTATCATTCCTATGACCTCGGCTGATTTACTTTTGATCTGATCTCTATAAACTGCGAGTTTTTTGGCTACTTTCTCATCATCTTTGACTATATCTAAAGAAGCATTATTTTTTAATGCGCCTTGCAAGGCATATAGATTTTTCTTGTCTATTTGTTTTTTGTGTCCCCCAATATCTTTGAGATAAATATTTTCTCCGGATATCAGATGTGCTTTGCCACTACATGAAGCTACATCCCCTTTATCATCAAATATGACATGAAGTTCGCCTAGCACCTTGAAATATTCCCAAGCCTGAGCTATGCATACTTTATTGCCGTTTTTTGAATGAATTATCGTAGGATACTTACCAACCGATGCAAGCCCAACGGTAGAAAAATCTCCAAGCAAGGTGTGTGAATCTCCGTCAATTATGACATCTATGCCTTTTACTTTTTGGGCCAGTCTTTGGTCGTTTTCATATCCGAAATGACTCAAAAGTATGATCCTCTCCACACCTTTGGAGCGTAACTCATCGGCATATCGCTGTGCTCTAAAGATCTCGTCATAAAAACTCACTGCACTACTTGGACGAGATGATGCTGATGTCTTTTGTGCAGTCCCCAACCCTATAATGCCTACCTTTTGTCCATCTATCTCTTTTATAATATAAGGTTTCCATTTGTCATAGAGTGTGGAACCTTTCAAGGCTTCTACATTTGCCGTGATTATAGGAAATTTCGCTTTATCTATGAAACGAACAAGCACCTCATCCCCTTCGTCAAACTCATGGTTTCCTAAAGTAAAAGCATCAAAACCTATCTCATTCATCAACTCTACATCGGCTTGCCCTTTAAATAGTGTGAAATAAAGCGTGCCGCTCATCGCATCTCCGGCATGCAAAACAAGAGGATTTTTAGATCTTGATTTGAGTGTTTTGATAAGCGATGCTACTCGCGCAATTCCTCCTGCTTCGATTTCGTATGTTTTGCCGTTACTGCTCAACTCCAATGGCTCAGGATCTAGATGAGAATGATGGTCATTGATATGAAGTATGGTCAGCTCAAAAGGCTTTTGAGATGCATCTAAATATTGGATGCCAAATAGCGCGGTTAGCAAAACCAATAATACAAAACGAAATCTTTTCATCTTTGACCCTCCTTTGTTTGTATTTTGACACTATATAATTAAAAAATTCCCTATCATTTCTCTAAAAATATCTTTTCGAATTGATTTGCAGCATTGAGGTAAGACTCTTTGCTCTCATCCGTATCTACTTTGGTATATTGCCAATTCCAGCTTAGATCATCTGCCACATTAAACCCAAAAAATTCCAATACTTTCTTTTGGGTATCCAGCACTTGCTTACTATTCCAATTTTGTGACACTATAATGATGCCTGCATCTATATTTTTAATGATATTTTCTTCCCCAAGCGTTGTATGTCTGTTTTCTATCCAAGTGAGGCGTTCTATCAGCTTTTGGTATATGCTGTTCATTTGTCCCCATCGAACTGAGCCAAAAAATATCACACAATCAGACTGAAGTAATTCTTTGCTTATTTTCCAAAGCTCATCATCTTTATTATTAATACTTGCCCAGCAGCGATGATGACCAGAAGGATTTTTCAATGGGTCTTTCTTTTTCGCATCAATTACGCCGCAAGTATTACCTCTCTTGGTCGATACATTTCCTTCACAAGGATAGATCTTTAGCAGCGGAACTTCTATGATGTAAATATTCGCACTTCTCAGTCGTTTTGCGATCTCGTAAGCTAGCATTGTACTTTTGGGCTTTTCACTATTTTCTTCCCCTTTCCAACGGCTTGAAGTTGTTAAAAACAGTATTTTTTTATATTTCTTAAGTGCTTGTAGTGTATTGCCAAGTATGTTTTTATAGCGTTGCTCATCATTTGGTGTCATATGCAAACCTTGCTTTCAAATATATATTATTATACACAAAAAACAAACCTGCTTGAAAGAAAAAATAAATAATTGTATTTTAACAATGATGCTATTATGACAATTATAGTACAAATCTCGTTCCCCTTGTTCTCTATAGAACAATATCATATGTTTGAGAGTAAAGTATGCATTTCAATTGAGACGATTAAAACGAGATTAAAATTCTATAAATACAGCTTACAATATGCTGCTGAATATATCTAAAAATGACTCTTTATCTGCCTTTCAGTCTTTGTTGGGTATAATGAGTGTACTTCTACGAAATTTAATCAATTCATCTGGTTGAAAAATAAATGCCCTGGAATATAATTTAGGGTAATAACAATTGTCATGCCAAATTCATTTTGGCATCCAAAAAAAGAGATTCTGAACATGATTCAGAATGGCAGTTCCAAATTCAGAATGACTTGAGTGTAAGTTCAAAATTACGCTCAAGTTCAAAATGATATAAAAAAAGTTCAGATGATTTACCCTAAATATTTTTAGAAAATCAAACAAAACAAGAAAGAACAAAATGACATTTAAAGATTTTAATCTAAAACAACCTATACAACAAGCTATAGATGAAGCAGGTTTTACCGAACCAAGTCCAGTCCAAAAAGAAGCGATTCCTTTGATCTTGGCTGGACATGATATCATCGCTCAAGCTCAAACAGGTACAGGTAAAACAGCAGCATTTGGCTTGCCTATGCTAAACATGATGACAGGTGACGGCTCAGTAGAGGGGCTTATCATTGTCCCTACTCGTGAACTTGCCATGCAAGTGAGTGATGAAATTTATCGTTTTGGTAAATCATCAAACTTGAAAACTGCTACAGTATATGGTGGAACATCTTATGATAAGCAGATCGAACGTATCAAACAAGCTAGCGTAGTAGTAGCAACTCCAGGCAGACTTCAAGACCTATTAGCAGGCGGCAGGATCAAGCTAGCTCCTAAATTTGTAGTACTTGATGAAGCAGATGAGATGCTAGATATGGGCTTTTTGGATGAGATAACTGCTATCTTTGAATATATCAAAAATGAAGATAGACAAACTCTTATGTTTTCAGCTACTATGCCTCCACTGATCCGCAAACTGGCTGAAAAAATACTAAAAGATCCAAAAACTGTAGCTATCACCAAAGGTGAAAGCACAAACACTTCGATCACTCAAAACTATTATGTAGTAGAAGAGCACGAACGAGACGATGCATTGGTACGTTTGATAGATTATAAAAATCCTACAAAATGTATCATATTTTGTCGTATGAAAAAAGAAGTTGATAGACTTGCTAGCCACCTAACTTCTCAAGGCTTTAAAGTGAGTGCATTGCACGGGGATATGGAGCAAAGACAAAGAGAAGTAACTATCAGAGGATTCAAAAACGGCAGTGTGGATATATTTGTAGCTACTGATGTAGCAGCACGTGGGCTTGACGTAAATGATGTAAGCCATGTTTTTAACTACCATATGCCTTTTGATAGTGAGAGTTATGTGCATAGAATAGGAAGAACAGGGCGTGGCGGAAAAAGCGGTGAAGCTATCACGCTTGTAAGCCCAAATGAGCTTCGTACGATCAAACGTATCGAAAAAGATGTTGGTACGAAAATGGTAACACAATCAATACCAAGCAGAAGCGAAGTGCAATCGAGCAAACAAGATGAGCTTATCGCTCAAATCGCAGCTACTCAGATCACTGAACATGCTATCGAGATAGTTAAGACTCTGCAACATGAAATAGATATCGTAGCTATCGCGCATATGCTTGCTTCAATGATGCTTGAAAAACAAGAGATCAAAGGCAAAGAAAAAATTGGTTTCAAAGCCGAAGACGTAGAAAGACTTCTCCAAAAAGCATTAACTGGAAGAGATGACAGAAACAGAAGAAACAGAAGCGGCGGTGGCAGAGGCAAACCATCATTTGGTAGATCTAGAAACGATAGAGATGGTGAAAGAAGAAGAGACGACAGACCTAGAGGTGATCGTAATCAAAAATCTTCATCTAAGCCAAGAACTGCTGGTGGTGCCAGTAAGCCTCCAAGAAAAGACTATTCACTTTAATAGACGATGACACACACTAAGTTCTTGCCTACTACTGCTGAAGAGATGAGAACTTTGGGTTGGAATCAGTGTGATATGATTCTGGTTAGTGGTGATGCCTATGTGGACTCTCCGTTTATAGGGGTAGCCGTTGTAGGACGTATACTTGAATCTATGGGATTCAAAGTCGGCATCATAGCTCAACCGGATACCAAGAGTGATATCGATATCAAAAGACTTGGAGAACCCAGGCTCTTTTGGGGAGTGAGTGGTGGCAGTGTGGATTCAATGGTAGCCAATTATACGGCTGCCAAAAGATTTCGCAAAAGCGACGACTATACCCCAGGCGGGATCAACAACAAACGCCCAGACAGGGCTGTACTTGCCTACACAAACCTCATAAGACAATATTTCAAAAATACAGTTCCGATAGTTCTAGGCGGTATAGAAGCTAGCTTACGAAGAGTTACCCATTATGACTACTGGAGCGATAACCTGCGCAAGCCTATACTCTTTGACAGCAAAGCAGATTATCTCATCTACGGCATGGGCGAAGAAGCTATCAGGGAAGTAGCTACTGCTCTACAAAACAACACTGATGCCAAAGATATTTGTGGCATATGTTACATTTCAAATACTCCAAGGCAAGACTATATAGCTCTACCATCACACGAAGAGTGTATTGAGAAAAAAGAGAAATACATCGACCTCTTTGATATATTTTATAACAATAATGACCCCGTTAGCGCCAAAGGACTTTGTCAAAAAGTAGGCTCCAGATACCTCATCCAAAATCCTCCTTGCAGATATTTAAGCCAGCCGGAAATGGATACAGTTTCTGCTCTGCCATATACTAGAAAACTTCATCCATACCATGCTAAATACGGTAAAGTCAAATGTATGGAAACTATAGGTTATTCTATCACTACCCATCATGGATGCTGGGGAGAATGTAACTTTTGTGCGATAGGGGTTCATCAAGGGCGTACTATTCGAACTCGCAGCGAAGCCTCTATCATCGCTGAAGCGACAAACTTCACCAAAGACAAAGATTTCAAAGGCATCATCTCTGATCTTGGAGGAGCTAGTGCCAATATGTATGGGTATGAATGCGATAAAAAGCTAAAGCATGGCACTTGTGGCCACCAAAGATGCGTAGACCACAATAGACTATGTAAAGTGATGAAACCTAACCATACTAGACTTATCTCGCTGATGAGAAGTGTACGCAAGATAAAAGGCATCAAAAAAGTCTTTGTGGCTTCTGGGATAAGATACGATATCATAGCCAAAGACAAAGCACACGGGCATACATATCTGCGAGAACTGCTAGCTCATCATATCTCGGGACAAATGAAGATAGCACCTGAACATACAGAAGATGGGGTGCTCAGACTTATGGGTAAACCAGGCAAACAAAGCCTCATAGAATTTAAAAAGATGTTTGATGATGTCAACAAAAAACAAGAAAAAAAACAATTTCTCACATACTATCTCATAGCCGCTCATCCTGGATGCACGGAGCGTGATATGCACAATCTCAAAAATTTTACCACCAAAGAGCTTCGCATCAATCCAGAGCAAGCTCAAGTATTCACACCTACACCAAGTACCTATTCTGCGGTGATGTACTATACAGGACTTGACCCAAAAACAAGAAAACCTATATTTGTAGAAAAAGATATGGCCAAAAAAGAAAAGCAAAAGTCTATAATCGTAGCCAAAGATAATTTTTCAGGGAGTGGTTTTTCAAGTTAATATGGTTCAGATATTATTTATTTTATTCTTGCTTCTTGTTGGATATTCTCTTAGGTTTGCCAAATTTCCTCAAGATTTTGGCAAAAGTCTAAATCTATTTGTTATATATATTTCATTTCCGGCTACTATTCTTTTGCAAGTTCCAAACATTGAGTTTAACAATTCATTATGGATAGCTATTATCACGCCTTGGTCTGTTCTGGCATTGTCTGTACTACTTGTTTTTGTATTTTTTAGACATCTTCCGCGCAATACTCTTGCTGCACTTTTGTTGCTTGTCCCTCTTGGCAATACATCATTTTTTGGTTTTCCTATGCTAGAAGCTGTCGTTGGAAATGAAGCTATACAATATGCCATTGTATATGACCAACTAGGAAGTTTTCTTATGCTATCTACATATGGAGCATTTATAGTAGGGTATTTTAGCGGGGGAAAAATAAGCGTCTACGCTATTGGAAAAAAGATAGTCTTGTTTCCCCCATTTATAGCTCTTGTGTTCGCTTATATAATTGGGCCAATGCCTCACGTTACTATACCCTATATAGAATTGCTATCCCATACTCTAGTCCCATTAGCACTAGTTAGTGTAGGGTTTTCGATGCAGCTTAGACTTGGTGATGATAAAGTCATCTTTGCCAAAACACTTTTTTTGAAATTGGTATTGATACCTTTGATTGTAATAGGCGTATTTAACATTTTAGACTTGCACAATATGACAGCTACCGTGACCTTGCTAGAAGCTTCAATGCCTCCGATGATCACTGCTGGAGCTCTTGCTATCCATGCCGGTTTTGCTCCAAGACTTAGTGCTGCTCTTGTCGGATACGGAATAGTCGTATCTCTTGTTACGATACCATTGTTGTATCAACTGATTTTATTTATTTCACTTTGAAAAAGTTTACTCGACAGGGTATCCTTTTTCTTTCCATTCTTGAAATCCGTTAATCAGCCAATAAACATTTTTGTATCCAAGTTTTCGTACCGCCAAAGCAGCTTCATACGAATTGGCACACGATTCACCATAGCAATAAAAGACAAGTGCTTCATCTTTGTCTGTCGGCAATTTCGCAGCAATATATTCAGCCTTTGATAGATCAAAATATACCTGATTTGCTCCATTGATGTGCTGTTTTAAATAATGGCGTTTTTCGCGTGCATCATAAAAATATGCATTTTGGTCATGCAAACTTTTTGCTTTTTTAACATCAATGACCTTAACTCCTTTGGCAATAGCTTCATCAACTTGTGGTGCAACCAAGCATATATCATATTTAGTTTCAACCATATAACTTTTTTCACCGTCATATTCGACACCGTACAAAGGAATCAAACTTAAAATTCCCACGAAAAGAAATGTAGAAAATCTTGAAATCATAACCAACTCCTTAAAATGATATTTTTTAAATCATATAGCAGTAAAGCTTTGAAAAAGTATAAAATCTTATATAGATAAATAATATAAATATTGCATAAGATATTAAAAATAATTATTTTTAATATCCCAGGTCAAGTACGACTAGAAATTGGAAATTGTATCAACTGATTTTATTTATTTGGCTTTGGGCTCTTTGTCTATCAATTTCTTGGACTACTGAAACATCAACGCATTTTTTATTGACTGGATTTAGATACGTTCCAAGCGACTTGACTACAACCAAAGCTACAGGTATTCCAACTATAGTAAGAGCTAGTCCAATTGCTTGAAATATACCGACAATTGCCAGGATCAAACCAACTGGCAAATAGATGAGCATAATGATAAATGAATATCCTTGCCATAATGCATTTTGTTCGATATTTAAGTCCGACTTGCTTATCATCGCATAACTAAAAGGCGCAAAAAGAAATTTGCCATACTCCATCAGCCCTAGGCCAAGAGGTGCTGCTACGACTGTGATAGTCAACAAAAGACCAAGTAGATAAACAATGATAGCATCCACAAAACCTAAAAATGGAATATGCCAAAGAATATTTCCTAGTAGCCTCATCAAAACTCCTTTGATTTATATAGATACATTCTACTCTAACCCACTTAAATAAACTTAAAAATTTGTAGTTCTTTCGGATATTCTATTGCAAGGCAATAGTTGTGTTTTTCAATCTAGTTTGCTATACTTCAGAAAAAACAAAGAGATATATGAAACCATTATTTATAACCGACTTGGACCATACTTTACTTAGGAGCGACCAAACCATTAGCTCTTATACGGCTAAAGTTTGGAATGAATTAAATGAGCATGCTATACTCTCCATAGCAACTGCGCGAAGTTTCCATAAGGTCAAAGAGTTTTTGTGTGAATTAGAGCTAAATGCTCCTATGATATTACTAGATGGGAGCATGATAGTCACACCAGATAAAGAGATAATCGATTTAAAACTCTTAACAAAAGATCTTAGTAATGAGATCATAAGCGAAGGTGCAAAGCTTGGTATATATCCATTTGTAATAGGATTGAAAGATGATGGCATCGAAGAGCTTTTTTGGTATCCAAAAGTACTCAATGAATATCAATCGCAGGTTTTATTGAACTACAAAAATGATCCTAGATTATCTCTAAAAGATCCTATAATTGCTATGAATCGGGTGCTAAAAGTAGTATATTTTGGCTCTTATGAAGTCTTAAAACCGCTTACTGAGCATCTAAAAGATGTATTTGGTAACACAGTAGAATATAAGCTATCTCCGGAAAATTACGGTGGCGGATGGTTCTTGACTATCTTGCATCCTCATGGAGATAAATCCCATGCACTCAAAACCGTGACTTCATACTTAGGTCATGATATAACAAACATGACAGTATTTGGAGACAGTATCAATGATATAGAGATGTTCAAGCTCTCAAATACCAGCGTAGCAGTACAAAATGCTCTCGATGAAGTCAAAGCAGTAGCATCTATTGTACTTCCGCATACCAATGACGAAGACGCAGTGGCAAAATATCTTTCTCAATTTCTCGCAAAGGATAAAAATGCAATATAGATATATAGGCAAAAGCGGTCTTAGAGTATCGCCTATAGCAATGGGTACTATGACTTTTGGCACGCAATGTGATGAAAAAGAAGCTTTCAGGATAATGGACGCAGCATATGAGAGAGGCATCAATCTATTTGACACGGCAGAGCTATATCCAGTCCCACCAACTGGCAAACAAGCTGGTCTTACTGAAGAGTGGGTAGGCAAATGGTTAAAGACCAAACCAAGAGATTCTATAATACTAGCTACGAAAGTAGCAGGAGCAGCAAATGGATGGTTCGTGCCGCCTATCAGACACGGGCTAACTGCTATCGATAGTTTTCATATCAAAAGAGCTATAGAAGGAAGCCTAAAAAGGCTCCAAACAGACTATATAGACCTATATCAGATGCATTGGCCTGATACTATTATCCCTATAAAAGAAAGTCTCAAAGCGTTTAATGAGCTAGTGAGCGAGGGTAAGGTACGATACATCGGCACATCAAACGATAGTGCATATGGCCTGACTAAAGCAAATGAGACATCAAAGCGGCTTGGGATTGCCAGGTTTGAGAGTATCCAAAATAACTTCTCACTAAACAATCCTAGATTTCTAGATGAACTAGCTAATGTATGCCAAAAAGAACAAATTTCCTTGCTGCCATATTCGCCGATAGCAGGCGGTGTGCTTAGCGGTAAGTACAATCAAAAACTAACAAATGGAAGATATGCATCATATATCAATGATAAAAACGGGAGGGTCAGAGCTCAGGCTGCAAGATTTGTAAATGACAAAAGCTTAGCATCAACCGCTAAATACCTTGAGCTTGCCAAAGAGTTAGGTATGCATCCGGTCACACTTGCAGTAGCATACTCCAAATCATTTGATTTTGTTGCTTCTACTATCATCGGAGCTACAAGCGTGGAGCAATTAAAACCATCATTTGATGCGATGGATATAGACCTAGATAAAGAGACTATGAATAAGATCGCTGCAATCCAAAAAG
Source organism: Sulfurovum sp. UBA5622 (assembly GCA_002424475.1). Classification (GTDB taxonomy): domain Bacteria; phylum Campylobacterota; class Campylobacteria; order Campylobacterales; family Sulfurovaceae; genus BN30871. Next base: position 299,738 of record DIKI01000007.1, on the reverse strand, counting down.
AGATAATGTACCCGATGGGCTAAAAATCTTTTTTCTTTTTACTACCTTTTTAGTAAAGGTAGCGCCAAAACTAGCAAATGCGGTTTTACAAAGTAAAAAGTTTCTTTAGAAAAGCGACTAACTCTCAAATCGCACGATTTTATTGAGGCTAACCGCCTTGATAAAATCTAGCTTTCAAGGCTGTTCATTAGTCAAATATTTATTTATTTAATAAATTGTTTATCTCTTCCAATCTTTCCGGTGTGCCTATATCACGCCAAACACCATTATAAATTTCTCCACTAACAGCGTCGTGCTTCATAGTGTCTCTAAGTACTTCTCCTAGAGCTCTTTTGCCATGTTCTAGCCATTTAAAAAGACTTGGAGAATAGTATCCTATGCCAGAGAATGTATATCTAGCTTTGCCCTCACTCGTGACCATTCCTTTTTGCAAATCAAAATCGCCACTGACGTTATGTTCCGGATTTGGAACCAATATCAAATGAGCCAAGATGCCTTCTCCCAACTCAAACGATTTATCAAATTCATAATCACACCATACATCGCCATTAACCACCAAAAACTGCTCATTACCAAGAAGCGGCAATGCTTTTACGATACCTCCTGCACTCTCCAGACCGCCTCCTTTTTGCTCATCGCTATAAAGCAATTTTACACCCCATTTGGAGCCATCACCTAGAGCTTCAGGTATCATGTATCCCAAATGAGCGATATTGATGACTATCTCTTTAAATCCGGCCTTGGCAAGTTTTTCTATGTGCCAAACTATCAAAGGCTTTCCACCTATTTCAAGTAGCGGTTTTGGAGTAGTATCTGTGAGTGGTCGCATCCTCTCGCCTCTACCTGCTGCTAGTATCATCGCTTTTTTCATCATAAAAAACCTTACAAAATATATTTCTTATTTGATACTTTTTTAGAAAAAGTACCCAAAAATCGTCATTCTCATGAATCGCTCACCCATTTTTACAGAGCAAAAATTTGGGTGGCTTTCAAGGAGCATTCGAATGACAAAATTATTTATAATTATTGAGTATATCACACAAAGACTCAGTCTGCGGATATTTAACTGCAGTCTCCAGCACATATTTGAGCGTCAGTGGAATATCTTTCAGATATCCATCCTTGCCGTCACGATGATAAAGTCTAGCAAAAATACCAAGCACCTTGATATGTCTTTGAAGCCCCATCATATCAAACCATCTCAGAAATGTCTCATCGTCTGCTTTTATGTCCGCTTTATCTCTAAAATATAGTGCTAATGCTTCTCTGCGTCCTGTTTCTATCTCATAATAGCAATCTTTTAGCAAAGAGACCAGATCATATGTGATCGCACCCACTCTGGCATCCTGGAAATCAATAATACCTAGCTCATTATTATTCTTGACCATGATATTGCGGCAATGATAATCACGATGCACAAAATAGCCGTTTGGCTGGGCTAAAACCTCATCTGCAATGAATTCAAGTATGCTCCCCAGTTGTGACTGCTGTTCTTCATTTAGAAAAATATTTATATGCTTTTGAAGATACCATTCATCGCACAGATCCATCTCAAATAGTAAAAAATCTTTGTCATAAAGCGGCAGATTTTTTGTATCCGCCTTTTGCATGAGGATTATCTCATCTATGGCTTTTTTGTAATAAAATTCCAAATTATCCAGAGTCGTCATTTGCGCTAGATGAAGTGAACCAAAATCCTCTATTATTAGATATCCATCGTCCAAGTTTTGCTCTATTATCCTAGGAGTATTTACGCCCACGCTTTCTAGTCTATGGGCGATATCTATAAATGGAATAAGCGATTCTTTTTGTCTAGAAGAATCCATAAGCAAAAAACTCTTGCCATCAAGCCCTAGTCTATAATAACTCCTAAAACTAGCGTCACTTGAGGCTATTTCGATATTATATTTATCCCAACCGATATTGCTTAGCCAGACTTTGATATCATTCATACAAACCTCCCAAGATGGCATTTACCCTAGCGCCCGTGATGTCTTTGAGATCTACCGGTTCTTTGTGCAGACGTTTGTATGCCAACCATGCTATCATCATCGCCTCTAGCATATCTCCATGCTGGGCTATGAGCACCTCCACATTTGGCATCATCGCCTTGATACGTTCTACTAAAAAGCTGTTTTTGGCTCCGCCGCCGCAAAGGAGTGCCATATCCCTATGAAATTTCAGCACTTCATTACTGATAGTGATGGCTGTAAGTTCAACAAGGGTTCTTTGTATATCCTCGCTCTTACGGCTTTTGGATAAATATCCTTCTAGCCATACTTCATTGAACTTCTCTCTGCCCGTACTTTTTGGGTGCTCTTGCTTGAAATACTCATCGGAAAGCATCTCATCCAAGAGAGTATAATCCACCTTACCAGTCTGCGCCCATGCTCCGTCTTTGTCATAAGACTTGCCCTGATATTTGGCTATCCACATATCTAAGAGGACATTTCCACAGCCCGTATCATACCCTATGGTCTTTTCACCAAGTATAGTTATGTTTGCCATGCCTCCGATATTAACGACGGCTATCTTGTGGTTAATATTACCGAACAAAAAAGCATGAAATGCAGGTGCGAATGGAGCGCCCTGCCCTCCGAAAGCCACATCTTTACGCCTGAAATCGGCCACTACCGGGATGCCGCACTGGGCATTAATGATATTTGGATCTCCCAGCTGCATACTGGTAGGATATTTGCCGCTAGGCGCATGCCAGAGTGTCTGTCCGTGCACTCCTACAGCCTTGATGTTTTTCTTATCTATACTGTGGCTAGTGATAAATTCATTGATAGCACTTGCGAACTGCGATCCCAGTATACTATCTAGAACTCCCACTTCTTGGAGGGTTGTCTGTCCGGCGATCATCTCTAGTACCCGCTTTTTTAGCTCTGCAGGGAAAGGATATTCCGCAGCCTCTATCAGTGTGCATTGCTTGGTATCTATCTGACACAGCGCGATATCTATACCGTCTAGAGAAGTACCTGACATCACGCCAATGCAAAGTTCACTCATCTATATCCTTATCCATTTATATGGATATTATTATATCGTAAGGGAGATTTGTTTTGGTGATAGTAACTTGGTAGTCATCGTTTTTCTTCAAAATAAAATAAACAAAAAAATGTCATTTCAGTGTGCAGAAATTTGTTATATTCATATAATAATCAAACGCTTGCAACTCCCAAACCTATTGTATTTATTGAACCTATACTTATCGTGTAAATTACTATAGCAGGCAGCAATCCACTACTGTATGTTTGATGAGCAACTGATGTTATGCTCGGCTTTATTCTTGTTATAACTTTCACTCTCGGCCCTCCGATCCACCAATTATTCCTCAAACGTGCATTATATCCTTGCGCCAATACAACGTCTTTCCCTATATAGTGTTTGCCTCCGACATCAAAACGCAAAGTTCCTTTTATCCAAAAGTTTAACTTTTCCGGATACATATCATCAGAATCGCACGCTATTACGCCTCCTTGTGTGGTTATTGCTCTTTCTTTAAAAGACTTAGCAACTTCTGATTGCCCATGCCTATCAGCAGCTACTATTATTGTATATTTTCCTTTTTCGGCTCTCAAGCTTACGCCTTCAAAGTGTGACGTTCCCGCATCATAATCTTTAAGTTCAAAGTTCATGATTGAAATGCCAGGCATTTCAAAAACTACTTCGTTTTTTTTCATAAAAGCACCTCCAATCTAATAATATCAAGAGCTTTTTAAATTATTAGAATCTCAATGATTCTTCTGCCATCTGAGTCACAATCTCTCCTTGGAAGTTATAAAGTTTGACAGTGGTTTGGCTAGATGGATTGCTGCTTTGTGGAGAGATCACCAGAAAATTCATAGTTGTATTGTTAGGATTATGATCAATCCATGTCCCTGAATTTGCATAAATAGTTTTTTTACCGGCTGAGTTTTTAGATGCGATTATTTTCGCGACATGGGTATGCCCGAATATTACTATCCTTTTGTCTGAATTAGGATTTGTAAAATACTGTATAACTGCTTGGTTATCTAATTCATTTGGATCAGCAACGTATTTGATCGCGTGGTCTGTCGGTATATCTATAGCTACATGATTGATTTTTTGTCTTTCTTTCCAAGTATCTTGAATCCCTTTATAGAGATTGACATCTATAGCACCTCCATGGATAGATTGAAATGGCAATAGATCATTTACCGCATAATTGCCAGTAAATCCATTGACATTGGTAACAATGATTTTTTCATCAAATTTATTAGTTATCGGAAAAATGCCGAGTGTCCATTGCCAGTTCTTCCAGTATTCATACAATAGGTCTTGACTTTTATCGCCAGAACTATTTGGTATAACTGTCGGTATAGTATCGCCTGGCGTTTTACATTGTTGCTGGACATGAAGCGCGGCAATACGAGTAAAAAAATATCCGGGTGGCATGATGGTGCCAGGTGCTACATATTGATTAGAGATCGGATCTGGCGCACAGAAAAAATTGTAGCGATGTCCATGCTCAATGGCTATGTGTGGAAGATCGGCAGGTGAATATGTACCAAGTCCTTGAATATTGTCTCGTGCCTGAGTGATCCCGGGAAGAACACTTTCAATTTGCTGAGCGGTTACCCCAATATCATGATTGCCCGGTATGTAGGTAACTTTGATATTTCCATCGCGTATGATCCGATTAAAAGCGTCAAAAACTTCTTTATTGGTCGCAGCGACGCGTTTTACAAATGATGCCTGATCCTTGCCTCGATAAGTATCTATATTTGCCGGCACAAACCATTCATCGACCAAATCTCCGGCGATAACAAGTTCATTGATGTTTGGTGAAACTCTCACTTTCTCCAAAAAATCTTCTAGCGGTTTAGTATTATCATTCAGTTCGGCATAGTCAAGATCAGCACCAAGGTGAAGATCACTGATGATGACAACAAGATCTCTTTTATTACTATAATTTGTAAAAGGATCAATTGGTGGGATTGGAGCAGCAGCCAATGTAGGGCTTATAAATAAAGCAACCAAACACAACGAAACAACTATCAATAATCGGTGTAATATTTTCATCTTCTACCGCCTTGAATTTAAGCTTCTCTCATTATAACATAAAAATGTGTTCTCCTTGTTCCAGCAGAAATAGTGAGAACTAGGAATGCTTTGCTTGGCTCATATTTATAGTAACTTTGGTTGATTTTCAAGAGCTTGTTTCACAACCAATGCAACCGTATCTTTTGAAATTCCTTTATTTTTACAGTAAGTAGATTCAAGCCATAATGATAACTCTTTAGCACCCTTGCTTGAATTGCAAGAAAAACAACATCTTGAGATGTTTTTCTTGTAATAATTCTTGCATCATTTACAATATGTTCCCAAGTTGCCATACTCTTTTTTGATTCTTTGGCAGATAAAAATTCCACACTACAATAAACACAAACCTTATCTCGTTCAATGACTTCTTTTTCTAGCCATTCCGGTATATTCCATTGATTCATACTGTTGAACTTCCTTTATAGACTTAACATTAAAAATGAGCTAACAAATTGCGCAAATCTTGATTTATTACTCTTTTGTGATTTACTAGACTAAACTTCCTCAGAATCAAAAAAATCATTGTCTATAACTTTCACTTCATAATAGTTTTTGGTTTGAACACCAACATTATATTTGTGCATTAGATCAACGAGTTTTGGTCCATCGATTAGTATTATGGTGTGATGCGCATCTCTCGCTTTTACTTTGGCTTTTTCGTCAAATCCAGATGTTGTTACAAAAATTCCTTTTCTGGTATCACCACTCATAGCGCCGATAAAATTTCTTATATCTGTTTCACGGACTTTATTTTCACTATATCGTTTTGCTTGAATATATATTTTTTCTAATCCAAGTTGATCTTCGTTAATAATACCATCAATACCACCATCACCTGATTTAGCGGTTTCAACAAAATCACCATAACCCATTTTGTTTAATAAAATAAGAATGATTTTTTCGAAAGCATAGGGATCCACTTCTTTCAACTTTGACAATAATTCACTTTTTACTTCACGTTCAATTTGCTCAAACCCAGAATCGATAAGATCTTGCGGGCTTGCATTGTTTTTTAAATCAATTTCAAGCCTAGATTGATTTTCAGGCTCGTAAAAAGAAACAACATTTGATTGAATATCGGCAAGAGAAACATTTTCTAGTTTAGTAGATTTTCCCTTTTCAGTAATCTGAATATAGCCTCGTTGTGGATAGCATACTAGCCCTCCTTTTTTCAAGTAAGACTTTCCCCAAGCAATACGATTTTCTATAAGTCTATCGCCACTTTTTGTTTTTTGTTCCAAAAGCTCTTGGGGCAAATCCGAATAAAACCTTTCTTCAACAATTCGAATTAAATCCCGCCCCTTAATTATGGCACCATCGCTTAGAACTTCCAATATAGGAATGAAGGTCTCGTTGAATTTTGGTAATTCCATTAATTTCTCTTTTTTATGAATTGGTAAATTGGTATAATTGCAAGTCTAACTATTTATTCAAGGAACATGATAGCACAAATATATCTAAAAAATAAATGAAAAAGACATTTTTATTCTTTTATTTTTTGCTAGGATTTTCACTCTTCCCCATCATCATTATCCCAAATGAAACCATAGTCCCCACTATTATCTGCATCGCAAAGTTCACTTCAAAATCAAAAAGTGCTTTTGTGATATACGGTTGGAGCAGCAAGACTGTCATAAATCCGCCGATAAGTGCAGCTCTCACACTTCTCTCATCGCCTCTATTTGTCCACAAAGCAGCTCCATAAACACCAAGCAATCCCGCATACGCAAACACCATCACCCCTAATGCGAAATCAAGCAGCGGGACATCACTGACTCTCTGCCAATAGTAGCTCAGAATCGCCATAAGTGCTAGTAATAGCGCAGATATAAGCACACCTGCTCTAGATGCCCTTAGATAGTGCTTTTCACTTTTGCCTTTAAAGGTCGGTTTGTATATATCCGTAACCGCGACAGATGACATAGCTCCAAGGACCGAACTAGTACTTGTAAATGTAGTAGCGACTACACCGATAGTAGCAAGCGCTTTGAAGCCATCAGGAAGCTCATTTAATATATATGTCATAAATATCGCTATTTTTTCGCCGGCAAAGTTTTGATTTATCTCGCTACTAAAGCCTGAAAGCTCAGGGTGTTGATAAAATAGATATAGTAATAGTCCGATAACCAAAAACAAAGACGCAGTAGGAATAGTAATGAGGATAGAAACGATGAGAGACTTCGCGCCTTCGTTTTTGTCTTTACAAGTAAGAATACGCTGTGTCATATCCTGATCCAATCCATACGCTGCGATATTTAAAAGCAATAGCCCGCTGATAAGTGCCCAAAAATTATAGCTACCGCTAAGAGAGAAATCAATAATCTTGAGCTTATCGTTTGCCTCTAGAGTAGAGTATATCAGGCCAAAATCACCGCCGAGCGAATTAAAGAGATGAAATATTATAAACAGTGCTGCACCTATATAGATGACGACTTGGACGATATCAGCTATGATGATAGATTTGATACCGCCAAAATATGCGTATCCGAGTGACCCCGACATAAGAATAATAATGGCAAATATCATATGGGTCGCTGCTATATCGCTAAAGAGGATCATAGAAACTGCAAGTGCTCCGATATAAAGCCTAGCTCCGCTGGCAAAGAGCCGTCCGATCAAAAACATCACCCCTGCATCTCTTTTTGCTCTAGAGCTATATCTCTTTTCTAAAAGCTCATAAACAGTGATAGCACCTATATCATAAAATTTGGGCACCAATACTTTTGATACGATAATGACTGCCAAAAGAGCCGAAAAGAAGAAGCCTACAAATGTGAGATTGCTGCCGTATGAAGATTCAGGAGCTCCTAAAAATGTGGCAGCCGATTGCGAAGTGGCAAGAACAGAGATAGCCACAGCGAACATCGGGAGAGATTTTTCACTCACGAAATAATCTCTACTGGTTTTAACCTTTACCCTACTCAGCCAAACTGATGAGACGATAACTAAAAGAAAATATACCCCGAAGATCGCCCAGTCAAGAGTGCTGAATGATGAATTCATTTATTATCTCTTGGCGGTTCTTTTAGATTCAAGTCTTTGACTTCATCCCTAACAGCTTTCATGAAGATATCTCCAGGGTCATTTTTTTTGGTGAAGTAACTATCGTCCTTCTCCAACCAATACTTTGTTTTTTTCATCTTCTTGTACTCATGATGACCCATCAAAAGCTCTATATTTGGATATTTGGCTTTGAGGTATCTAACTAGATAGATATTTGATGCTATTTGTGCCTCGGTCAAGTCGCCTTCCCTGTCGCCTCTGCCGCCCACATTTTCGATACCAATACTATAATAATTTAGCCCTATGATGTGTCTAGCCATATGATTGTCCGGCATCAAACGGTATATTGTGCCATCTTTATCGACCAGGAAGTGAGACGATACATTCAAAGCTCCGCCCTTTGCTATATCTTTTCTGTCACTCAAGAGAATTTCTGGCTTCAATCTGCCAAATGATTTGGCAAAATCAGGCTCGGCAGTCCAATGCAAAACAATGATCTTGGGGTCAATAACGATACTTTTTGCATCCAAACCGTAATGATTTTTTACATAATCTTTTGTCATTGACACTCTATTTTTGCTAAAATCGATAGGCTTGTCAACAATGCGAGGATCCGCAGCAAATGCATTCACGAAAAACAGGGCTAGAAGTAGACTTATTGATCTCACAACGATTCCTTTGTATGTTTTGATTGCCAAAAAAACATTACAGCGATAATAGCAGGAGGCAAAGCAATAGCGAAAAGATAGCTTGGGATATGCAAAATATGATTTGACTGCAGATATAAAAATCCAATAGCCAACATCAGATAAGCTCCCAAACGATAAAAAGAGATAAAAGCTTTACTTTTTTTGAGTGCTTCAAGAGTGGTTATCTTTTTATCATCTTCCGCGGTCTCTTCTGGTATCGCTTCTTGAGTATCGTTTTCATCATAGACACCATGCGGATCTTCTATTTTTTCCAATAATTCATCGTTTGATGATATTACTGCGCCGCTGGCTACACTTTGGTCTACCATTTTGCTGTAACTATATAATGAAGCAAGTATAACTGCTAGAGAACTAAAAAAACCTATTTGTGAATTGATAAACCAATCTCTATGGCCGGCTAATATGCAAAAAAGTATGATACCTATATCTACGATCAAAAGAGCATTAAGAATCCTGATCTTAATACTCTTCATCATCATCCTCTTCTTTGGTCGGTTTGCGATATGTATATCTAGGATCATTAGCAAGTTCATCTAGAGATTTTTTTTGTTTGGCATATGCTTTATAAACATTCAAAATAGCAGCGGCAATACCAATGAAAACCCCTATCCAAAGTGTCCATGCAAATCCAGTAAGTTTTTGCAATCCTAGACCAATACCGACACCAATCAGTACGGCTACAACGATAGATATACCAAGGCTTAGATCATCAGCTGCGTTGACTAGTTTTTTAAATTTAGGGTCATCTGCCATTTTTTATCCTTTTACAATTTCTTCCATAGATTCATATGCTGCTTTGATACTCTCTTCTATCATCTCATCTGTGATAGCTGTAGAGATAAATCCAGTCTCAAAAGATGAGCACGCCAAGTATATACCACGTCTAAGCATCGCTTGATGAAATGCGGCAAACATTTGCGTATCATTATTAAGAGCATCATCAAAATTTCTAACACGCGCCTTACTAAAAAAGAAACCAAACATAGAGCCACGCACATCCGTTACGATTATCAATCCTACGCTTGCAGCTGCTTTACTAAATCCATCCATAAGCCTTTTGGCTTTTTGAGACAATGATACGTACATTGCGGGATTGCTTTTGATTTTTTTCAAAGACGCTAGTCCTGCTGCCATTGCTACAGGATTTCCACTAAGGGTTCCTGCTTGATATACTGGCCCCTCAGGAGAAAGGTGTGACATAATCTTTGCATTTGATCCAAAAGCACCTACTGGCATGCCTCCTCCTATTACCTTGCCCCATGTGACGATATCGGGCACGACACTAGTGATGCCTTGAGCACCTTTAAGTGATGCTCTAAAGCCGCTCATTACCTCATCGAATATAAGCAAAGCGCCATGCTTGTCACACAAAGCTCTCAATTCTTTCAAAAAGCTCTCTTCTGCAGGAACCAGACCCATATTGCCGGCTATCGGCTCGATGATCACACAAGCTATATTGCCATTTTCAAAACACTTCTTGACACTATTTATATCATTATATGTAGCCAAAAATGTATGTTTTATAAGGTCACTCGGCACACCTGGGCTTGATGGTGTGCCAAAAGTTGCCAAACCTGAGCCGGCTTGGACTAGCAGTGAATCACTATGGCCATGATAGCATCCTGTAAATTTGACAATGTCATCACGCCCTGTAACTCCTCTTGCTAGACGGATAGCACTCATTACAGCTTCAGTGCCTGAGCTTACAAATCTAACTTTGTCAATATTATCAAATAAAGACACGATCTCTTTGGCAAGTTCAGTCTCTGCCAACGTAGGGGCTCCAAAACTAAGTCCGTGTTTAACTGCTTCGATAACGGCTTTTTCTATATCTTTGTCACAATGTCCAAAAATAAGCGGTCCCCAGCTCTGTACATAGTCAATATAACGATTATCATCAACATCGATCAGATATGCTCCATCTCCTTTTGCTATAAACGGTGGTGTTCCTCCAACGCTGCTAAATGCTCTAACTGGAGAATCTACTCCGCCAGGGATTACTTTGAGTGCCTCTTGAAATGCGGTAATGCTTTTATCTTGTGTCATATATAAGTCCTAAATATAGTTGTTGTGATTATAACTTAAAAAGAGTAAGAGTTGAGAATTAATAGTATTGTAGACCAAACCATCGTCATGCTTGACATGGGGATTCATTTATTGTCTCTTGTATTTATGGATTCCTGCTTCCGCAGGAATGACGATTATAGAATAATGTAAATTCTAGAGGTATTATTCTTTGAAACTACATTTTCCTGTAAATTTACAAAATGGTCTCCATCCGGCAATACCTACTATCAAAGGAATAAGACCTAATAAAAACCAATTATTACCCAAAACAAACCAAAGCACTAAAAGAACAACTCCGATCACTATTCTAAGTATTCTACAAGTTTTTTCTATTTGTATGACATCCATTTTGGCTCTCCTGTTTTTTATAAATTTAACATTATAAAGCTTCAAAATAACTTTTATAAATTTTGCAATTGTTTTATTAAGCCTTTTACTTCACCCGATGGAGCTTGTAACAAGATCGGCTTGGCTCTAGGATCAAGCCACTTGATAATTTCAACCATTTGAGATTCGCTCATAGCAGTACATCCGGTAGTTGGTATGTCTTTGATATGCATAAATATGCACGATCCTTTGCCTTTCATATTATCCGGATTATGCTTTACAACGATCCCGTATTTATAATAATTTGCCGGAAACTCCATGACTTCATAGCTATTATAGTCTTTTGCTACTTTTGTACTATCAATGATCTTGTTATAAAACATCGAGTTGCCGTCATCTACGCAGTGATGTTTTTCACTCATTACATTATAAGTATACTTAACTTCATATGGCTCATATCCAAAAGCATCTCCAAGAGCAAATATCCCTATAGGAGATTTGCCGTCACCCTCTTTTTTGATGATGGTTGCACTTAGAGGTATTTTATGAAGTCCTATGCCCCACCCCATACCGTTCTTGCCTATCTTTATATCTATCTGCTTACCAACTTTTTGCCATTTGCCATTTTGCAAAGAGTATCTTTGAAGCTTTGCGTCTGATGAGCTAAAATCATTTGATGTAACCATTATCATTTGTGTTGACTTCGGCACGCCTGCCTTGTCGGCCATAGCAAAAACAGTTGAAATAAAAAGTAAGACAGTAAGTACAATTCTCATTATATAATGACCCTTATATAGATTTATCATAAAAATTATACCGAAACATCAAATACAATATGTAGCTTTTACACTGCTTTTTGACAAATTGCTTGATATTATTGATATACTATTCTTGAATAAATAATTAATTGCCAAGAACTCTGAATATACATGATACGAAAAAGGAGGAAAGTGATGAAAAAGCTAACGGTTTACCTATGGGTATTTATTTTATTCATACTATCTGGATACACAGCCTGCTATGCCAAGAGTAGTAGTACTACACTTACGATAATGACTGAAAATTACCCACCTTTGAACTTTGAAAAAGACGGCAAAGTAACAGGTCAGGCAACTGAAGTAGTGGAAGAACTTTTGAAAAAAACCGGCACTAGAGGTCATATTCAAATGATACCATGGGAAAAAGGATATGATGCAATCCTGAATAAACCTAATTCTGCTCTTTTTACCACTGTCATGACCACTGAACGCAAAAAACTTTTTCAGTGGGTCGGACCGATATCTATACTTGAGACCAATTTTTATGGATTGAAAGGATCAAGCATCGAGATCAAAACACTCGAAGACGCCAAAAAAGTAAAAGCTATCGCAACAGTGGCTGGCTACTACACCGAACAAATACTTAAAAAAGAAGGTTTTACGAACATTCAAAGCTTTCCTGATGAAGAAAGTGCTGTGCGTAAGTTGTTAAATGGAGAGGTGCAGCTAATGATCGATGGCAATACCGCTATGCCTGCTATTTTGAAAAAGGTCGGTGCAAATCTAGATAATGTGGAGAATGTTTTCACTGTATCGACCGATCTAGCTTATATTGCCTTTTCCAAAAATACATCACCTTATCTTGTAGCGCTGTGGCAAGAGAAGCTTGATGCAATGAAACATGATGGCAGTTTTGATAGGATCTATACCAAATGGTTCCCAGACCAGACACCTCCGGGAATATTTCAAATGATGACAGAGGAGTATCCGCCAATTACATTCATAAAAGAAAGAAAGGTAGCTGGTTTTGCAACCGATATAGTCAGACAGATTGCTTCGCGGTTGAAAGTCAAGGATAATATTAGACTAACCTCTTGGAAAAATGCTTATAATATGGCAAGTCTTCATCCAAACGTTATACTCTTCAGCGCTGAACGTACCCCACAAAGAGAAAAGTTGTTTCAGTGGGTCGGGCCTGTTGGTAAAAACAACGCAATTCTTTACGCCAAAAAAGGCTCTGGAATTAAAATAAATAATTTAGAAGATGCCAAAAAAGTAAAAGCGATCGCAACAACTACCGATTGGTTTACAGAACAGTATCTAAAAAGCAAAGGCTTTACCAATCTTATCAGCTCAAAAGATCCAGCCGAGAATCTAAGACAGCTTATAAATGGCAAAGTACAGCTATCAATTTTTACCGATCTGACCATACCAGAGATCGCTAAAAATGCCGGGTATAGCATGAATGACCTTCAGCCTGTTTATACCGTCAGCCAAACTTATTTCTATATCGCCATATCCAAAGACACGCCGCCAAACGTGGTAAAAGCATGGCAGACCGAACTGGATAAGCTCAAAAAAGATGGAACTTTTGAAAAGATCTACAAAAGTTATGTACCAAATGCAAATATGGATGGGCTGGTGCAATAAAAGCGAAATTGCACTATAACTCCCATTGTGGTATAATCTTTATTAACTTTAACAAAGGAAATCATAGTCGGTGGGATCGAAAATAGGCTCAAAATACGATGCCTCGTTGCAAGTCATAACAAAAGGCACATGCACACCATGGATGTTAAATATTAAAGAGGATAATAAATGAAACTGCTTGTAAGTGCCCTCGAGCCATCATCAAACCTTCATCTTCAAGAGGTGCTTAAACACACTAAAAATATAGAGCTTGTAGGCATCTTTAGCTCATCCCTTGGAAATCCATTATATGATGTATCACAAATGGCGATCATGGGCATAGTAGATGCGCTCAAGAAACTCAGATGGTTTTACCTTGTTGCAGATGAGATGGTAAAGCTTGCCAAGGATGCAGATAAAATTCTGCTTATGGATAGCTCTGGATTCAACCTCCCATTGGCAAAAAAACTAAAAGCAAAATACCCCAACAAAGAGATAATCTACTACATACTTCCTCAATTATGGGCAAGCAGACCAAAACGGGTCAAGAAATTAGAAGCATATTGTGATAAACTGCTTGGCATCCTGCCTTTTGAGATAGACTTATATAAAAGCAAAAAGGCTCAATATGTAGGGCATCCGCTGCTTGATGAAATAACAGTAAGCAGAAATAATGTTGAAAGTAACTCTATTGCTTTTTTAGCTGGAAGCAGAGCTGGTGAAATTACTAGACTTATGCCTATCTTTAGAGAAGTTAGGCGAAACTTGAGTGACAAAAAAGCTACACTTGTGATACCTGCTTCATTTGATAAACAAAAAATAGCAGAGCTTTATGAAGACACAAGTGACTTTGAAATTTCAAGGGATACTCATAGTACACTAGCAAAAAGTGAATTTGCATTTGTATGTAGTGGTACGGCTACTCTTGAAGCTGCACTTATTGGAACTCCATTTGTGCTTGTTTATAAAGCAAAAAAAATAGACTTTTTTATAGGAAGAAATATTTTAGGTATAAAGTTAGTTGGTCTAGCAAATATTATGTTAGAAAAATATAACAATACACTATTGCACAAAGAATTATTGCAAGAAGAGGTAAATGTTCAAAATCTATTGGATGCTTTTTATACAACAGATAGGGATATTTTTGCTAAAAGCACCAAAGAGCTCAGAGATTATCTCGGTCATGGAAGCTCCAAAATAGTCGCGAATATCATTATGGAGCAATAATATGTTGGTACATATATGCTGTGCTGTTGACAGCCATTATTTCTTGCAAAAATTACGCTCGCAGTTTCCTGATGAGAGACTTATCGGCTTCTTTTATGACCCAAACATCCATCCTTATAGTGAATATCAGCTTAGACTTCTTGATGTCAAACGAAGCTGCAAGATGCTTGATATTGAATTGATAGAAGGCGAATATGATACCGCCGGTTGGTTAGAAGCGGTGCGAGGGTTGGAAAATGAACCGGAAAAAGGAGCTAGATGCTCTGTTTGCTTTGACAATCGCTTTGAGATCACGGCCAAAAAAGCTAATGAACTTGGAGAAAAAATATTTACATCTACCCTGCTAACTAGCCCCAAAAAATCCTTAACCCAACTCAAAAATTCCGGTGACGCATTGGCAAAGCTTTTTGAACTTGAATTTATAGCGCCTGATTATAGAAGCAAACAAGGCACGCAGGAGCAAAACATACTAGCCAAACAAGACAAACTATATCGCCAAGATTACTGCGGCTGCCTATTTGGACTTACCAAACAAAGAGAATATCAAGACAAACTGACTGATGAGCTACTTTCTCCGATATCCAAACAGGTCCAGCCTGAGTCTATAGAAGATAGATTGCAAATTTATGAAAAAAGATGGGAGCTCGAAGAGCAAAACAAAACATATACTATTCGAAAAGAAAGATTTCTAAATTGGAGATTGCTTAGAGGTTATGTCACACATGCAAACAAAGTCATACCATCTCATTTTTTACCATACTCTACACTTAAAAAAGGATATTCTAGAGGTAAAATCACGTGGAATGGAGATAAGGGTTATTTTGATAGAGATGAAATTATTTTCATCACATTGGGTTACTACAATAGCTTGGCTGGTACAAATTATGAAAGTGTGCAAAAACTTGTTTTTGATCCTCCTTCTTTTGATGACGAAGTGAGACTTCGACAAAATATTATATTGAATCTATATAATTTAAACACTATTATTATAATAGACTCGATATTGAATGGTAAATTTGAGATAGTTTGTGATAGCAAAATATATCAAGATACGAAAGAGATACTATGTTGAATTCGAGACTTGAATTTAAAGTACCAAAAAAAGAGTTTTTTTAAAATTGAGAATTTTAAGCCAGATTTTTAATCGGGATGATAGAATATTTATCATATATTTTTTTGATGTGTGGATCGTTTGTTACAAAATAATTTTATTTAAATCATTTAAAAAGGCGGGACTACAATGGCAAATTGGGATTATGAAAAAGATATCAATTATAATGCTATTGATCTAGAAAAGGTTAAAGAAAACTATTTTCTTTTACATCTGTTGACGATTGCATCGTTTATTGAAATCACATCAGAAACTTATGCTAAAAATCTATCAGAATATTATAAAGATAATGCAGAAGCAGTTCAATGGCTTAACGACAGCTGGCAAAAAGAGGAAGTACAGCATGGAAAAGCACTAAAAGCATATATAGAGCATGTCTGGCCACAATTCCCTTGGCAAAAAGCATACGAGAAATTTCTAGAGCTTTATAAACCATTATGCAATATTTATGCATTTCAGCCTACAAAAGCGTTGGAAATGCTTGCGCGAATGATCGTTGAGACTGGAACTTCTACAATGTATCGCACATTGAAAGGATATGCTAAAAGCCTTGATGAGCCGATTTTGGAACATTTGTCTCATAATATTTATAAAGATGAAGTCAATCACTATAGTTACTTTGATCAATATTTCAAATATTACAACCAGAGTGAAAAATTAGGACGAATAAAAACATTAAAAGCTATTATACGGCGCTTAAAAAAGATTAATAGTGAAGATATCAAGATAGGATACCAAAGCCTCCATGAAACAAAATACAATGATACTTTAAAACTTATATCCTATGAAATATTTCAAAAAGAGCTTCATAAGCAAACCAAAAAACACTATCCCTACTCTATGGGAATCAAAATGACAATGCAACCGCTTAATCTTAATAAGACATTCGAAATAGCTGCAATACCAATAATACGTGGTGCAATAAAGGTATTGGAATTTAGATAAAAGTTTTACTGTTACCACTTTTGATCCTGATTCCAATATGGGAATATGATATCATTAGACAACATAAGACAATTAGCTTACAAAAAAATAATAATTCTATTAACGCTATTTTTTTAGCAAATTTGAGATAGAATAATGCAATTTACAAATAGAGGTTTGAAAAGTGCTAAGTGTTACTGATATCCAAAAAATCCTACCGCATCGTTATCCTTTTTTACTGGTCGATCGCATCACTGATTTAAAAAAAGATGAGTATGTTATAGGATACAAAAATGTCTCAATATCTGAGCCTGTATTTCAAGGGCACTTCCCGGATCATCCAATCTATCCGGGGGTCATGATACTTGAAGGCATGGCACAAACTGGCGGTATATTGGCATTTCAAAGTATGGAAATGAGCGAAGAAGAAGCTGCACAAAAAGTAGTTTATTTTATGAGTATTGATGGAGCCAAATTCAGAGCTCCTGTCAAACCAGGAGATAAACTAGAGTACAGAATGACCGTCAACAAACATAAAGGTGCCATATGGGTGCTTGATGGCAAAGCATATGTGGATGATATACTCGTAAGTGAAGCTGAATTAAAAGCAATGATCGTGGACAAATAATGAACAATATCCATCCAACCGCTATCATAGAAGATGGTGCAATAATTGGAAACAATGTTACAATAGGAGCTTTTAGTTATGTCGGCTCCAATGTCACCATAGGGGACAATACCACCGTGGGTACACATACGCTCATAGAGGGAATAACCACTATAGGTAAACATAATCAAATATTTTCTCATGCAACAATAGGTTCTATCCCGCAAGATCTAAAATTTGCTGGAGAAAGAGTAGAACTTATCATAGGTGATTATAATCGCATCAGAGAATATACACTTATCAACCCAGGTACCATTGGCGGCGGAAGCATCACAAAAATTGGAAACAACAATCTGCTTATGGGATATGTGCATTTGGGGCATGATGTCATAATGGGAGATAATTGTATACTTGCAAATGGCGCTACATTGGCTGGTCATGTTGAGCTTGGCAATAATGTTGTCATAGGAGGATTGACTCCTATACATCAATTTGTCCATATAGGTGATTATGCCATGATAGCAGGAGCAAGTGCTTTGTCTCAGGATATTCCTCCATTTTGTCTCGCAGAAGGAAATCGAGCAGTTTTGAGAGGACTCAACCTTACAGGGCTCAGAAGACATATATCCAGAGAAGATATCGATGAACTCAAAAGTGCATACAAAGAACTTTTCGAACAAGGCAAACCACTTCAAGATACAGCACAACAATTACTTAAATCGACCACCTCTGAGATGGTAAAGAATTTATCTAATTTTATTATTAACTCAAAACGAGGCATTCCATTCGAAAGGAACACCAATGCCAAATAAATATTGTAATTTTTGTGGCGCACACGAAACAGAAACAAATCCATTAATAGCCGGACAAGATGTACATATTTGTGCAAATTGTGTTATTTCAGCATATAAAATTCTTTTTGGTGATACAGAAGAGTCATTTTTAACGCCAGAAATGCCGGAAGAACTTTTGTCTCCAAAACAGATGAAAGCACTTTTGGATGATTATGTGATAGGACAAGATAATGCCAAAAAAACATTATCAGTAGCTGTTTATAATCACTATAAAAGAATTTTCAAAAAAACAAATCTGGATGACGATACACAAATTTCCAAATCAAATATTTTATTGATAGGACCTACTGGGAGCGGAAAAACACTCCTGGCTCAAAGCATTGCTAAATTTTTGAATGTTCCTATTGCTATTGCAGATGCTACAAATCTCACAGAAGCCGGATATGTAGGCGAGGATGTCGAAAATATCCTTGTCAAACTTTTTCAAGCAGCAGATGGCGATGTAGCCAGAACCGAGCAAGGCATAGTATTTATAGATGAGATAGATAAAATCGCACGCATGGGTGAAAATCGCTCAATTACTAGAGATGTTTCCGGTGAAGGCGTGCAACAAGCACTACTAAAGATCATAGAAGGCTCAATAGTAAATATACCGCCAAAAGGTGGACGCAAACATCCAAATCAAGATTTTATACAGATAGATACTTCAAATATCCTGTTTATTTGTGGTGGTGCATTTGATGGTCTTGGTGAAATAATCAGAAGAAGACAAGGTGCAAATGTTTTGGGCTTCGAACAAGAAAAACGAAGTAAAATGGACAAAGATGATATAATGAGTCTTGTTGAACCAGATGATCTAGTAAGTTATGGAATGATACCTGAACTTATTGGCAGACTGCATGTGTTAGCTACTTTAGAAAAAATAACCGTTGAAGATATGGTACGTATTTTAACAGAGCCTAAAAATGCTTTAGTCAAGCAATATAAACAACTTTTTGAACTTGACAACGTCACACTTACTTTTGAAGAAGAAGCTTTGAAGCTTATTGCCCAAAAAGCAATTGATAGAAAAACCGGTGCTAGAGGACTTCGCTCTATACTAGAAGATTTATTATTAGAAAGTATGTATGAATTGCCGGAACTTGAAGGCTACGAAGTAGTCATCACACCTGATGCTGTAAACAAAGAGTCAAAACCTTTGTATATCAAACACAAGCAAAGTGCTTAAATTTAACTAAAAAGGATATTTAAAATGTTTAAAAAATTAATGGGTATGTTTTCTAATGATTTGGCTATTGACCTAGGTACAGCCAATACTTTGGTGCTAGTAAAAGGCGAAGGTATTGTTATAAATGAACCATCTATCGTAACTGTGCAATATGATCATGCCGGAAAAGAAAGAATTCTCGCTGTTGGTCATCAAGCAAAAGAAATGGCCGGCAAAACCCCAGCTCATATCAAAGCAATTAGACCAATGCGCGACGGTGTTATAGCTGATTTTCATGTAACAGAAATGATGATCCGCCACTTTATAGAAAAAGCGCATAAACGTAAAAGATTTTTTAGTCCAAGGGTTATGATATGTGTACCTTATGGTATAACCCAAGTTGAGAGAAAAGCTGTAAAAGAGTCTGCACTTAACGCTGGTGCAAGAGCTGTTTATCTTATAGAAGAACCTATGGCAGCTGCAATTGGGGCTGATCTATCGGTTAAAGAACCTCGCGGTAATCTTGTAGTTGATATTGGTGGCGGTACAACTGAGATTGGTGTTATCTCAATGGGAGGACTTGTACTTTGCAAATCTATCAGAGTAGCTGGAGACAAAATAGATCAGATTATTATGGATTACATAAAGAAAAATTACAATCTCCTAATAGGTGAAAGAGTAGCAGAAGATCTAAAAATTCGTATCGGAACTGCTGTGCCGTTAGAAAAAGAATTAACTGCAGTAGTTTATGGGCGAGATCAAGTAGAAGGCAGCCTGGTATCTATAGAAGTAACAAGCGAACATATGAGAGCTGCAATGAGCGATACTATTACGGAAATAGTAGATGCGCTCAAAGCTGTCTTAGAGGAGACACCGCCTGAACTAGCAGGCGACATCGTAGAAAACGGTATAGTTCTAACCGGTGGTGGTGCACTAATACGAGGTTTAGATAAATATCTATCTGATATTATAAAACTACCTGTTTTTGTAGCTGAAGATCCATTGTTTGCCGTAACTAGAGGTACAGGCAGAGCTTTGGAACAACTTGATTCATTGCAACATGTAGCATATGAAAACTAGAATTGTTACTATTATTGTGCTGCTAATTATTTTAGCGGCATTAGTTACCCATAATAAAAACAATAAAATTGCTTCTAGCCTAATGGATGCATCAATACCAATTAAACATTCATATCAAAATATTCTTCATTCGGCAGAAGAAGCAAGAGAAAATTACATAAATCAAAAAAATCACATTAAAGAATTAAAAGACAAAAACCAAGAATTGCAACAAAAACTTCTTGAACAAAAAAACTACATTGAACAAGCTAAAAATCTTCGTGCTGTTTTTCCATCCCTAAAAAAAATGCACATAAAAGATGGTGTGGATTTGGTACAAACAATATCTTATGTTAAATTCAACAATTTTTCACAAATTATCCTAACAAAACCTAAAAACATATCAAATGATAGAATTTATGGACTGATTCAAGACAATGTAGTCGGCGGGGTAGCTAGAATAGAAAACAATCAATTGCACGGCTACCTGACTTCTGATGACAAATGCCGCTATTCTGTATATGTAGGAAGTCAAATGGCTCCTGGTATTGCTATAGGTGGCGGGAATAGATTGACTACTATACAATTTATACCAAAATGGTTTAATATCAAACAAGGAGATAAGGTATTTACAAGTGGATTAGACGGTATATTTTATGCTAATATTCCAGTTGGTATAGTAAGCAAAGTAGAACTGCAAGGTAGTTATAAAGTAGCATACGTCAACACATACAATGATGTCTATCATCCTAAATTGTTTTTTATGATCACGCATGCAAAACCAACAATGTTCAATGCAGACAAAATCAATTATGCACAAATTCCTATGCAAACACCTGCGCAGACAACACCACAACCGGCGCAAGATTTTAATCTCTCATTGCCGATGACACCATCTACGTTATCCAGTACACCTTTGATTGAAATGGATCAGACCAGGGAAGATACAATAAATCCAGAACCTAGGGATGCTCAAGCAGATCCAGCAAGATCAAAAATGCGTAAACAAGCTCCTTCTCAACAAAATACACAACAAGCGCCGACACCAAGCACTCAAGAGCCTACAACAAATGAAAAATCAAAATCTACTTTAGACGCATTTTAAGCTCTCTTTTGAGAGTTTAAGAGGTATTTTGGTATAATTTAACACTAAAAACCTAAGGGTCGCACTCCATGCCAAAACGCAACGATATTAAAACTATTTTACTTATAGGATCAGGTCCAATTGTTATTGGTCAAGCCTGTGAATTTGACTATTCTGGTACACAAGCTGCCAAAACACTCAAAGAGCTTGGATACAGAGTTGTACTTATCAACTCAAATCCGGCTACCATTATGACAGATCCTGAATTTGCTGATCGTACATACATCGAACCGATTACCGAAGAGGTCATTGCACAGATCATCGCAAAAGAAAAAGTAGATGCCGTGCTTCCTACTATGGGAGGACAAACTGCACTCAATGTGGCTATGAGCATGCATGAGCGTGGAATGCTTGAAGGTATTATATTTCTAGGTGCCAATCCGGAAGCTATCAAAAAAGGCGAGGATAGACAAGCCTTCAAAGAAGCAATGATCAAAATAGGAATGGATATACCTATTTCTAGATATGCATACAATCTTGATGAAGCTGCAATTGCGGCAAAAGAAATCGGTTTTCCTCTTATAATCAGAGCATCTTATACACTAGCTGGCGGCGGTTCTGGCGTTGCTTACAATATGGATGAATTCAAAGAGATCGCAAAAGGCGGTTTAGAGGCAAGCCCGATCAATGAAATTCTCATAGAAGAATCTCTTTTGGGCTGGAAAGAATATGAAATGGAAGTTATCAGAGACAGTGCAGATAACTGTATCATAGTTTGCTCCATAGAAAATCTTGATCCAATGGGTGTACATACAGGAGATAGTATCACAATAGCACCTGCACTTACTCTAACTGACAAAGAGTATCAGCATATGCGTGATGCGAGCTTCAAGATACTAAGAGAGATCGGCGTGGATACCGGTGGATCAAACGTGCAATTCTCTATCAACCCAGAAACAGGACGTATGATAGTCATTGAGATGAACCCAAGAGTTAGCCGCTCGTCTGCTCTTGCAAGTAAAGCTACAGGTTATCCTATCGCAAAAGTTGCCACTTTGCTAGCTGTTGGGTATACTCTTGATGAGATCACGAATGACATCACCGGAACTCCTGCTAGTTTCGAGCCTGTAATAGACTATGTCGTTACCAAAATACCAAGATTTGCATTTGAGAAATTTCCTCAAGCAAATTCTACACTGACAACTGCCATGAAAAGCGTTGGTGAAGTAATGAGCATCGGTTGCACATTCAAAGAATCTTTCCAAAAAGCTCTTTGCTCTTTAGAGACCGGACTTACCGGTTTTGATAGCATCAATTGTGACGAAGAAACTCTTCTTAGAGAGATCAGACGACCAAATGAAAAACGTATATTATATGTTGCAGAAGGTTTCCGCAGAGGACTTGATATAGAAAAGATATATGAACTCTCCAATATCGACAGATGGTTCTTGTACCAAATTGAAGAATTGATAATCAGTGAAAAAAATATCGATATATCTTATCTAAGCAATGCATCTCTTATGCGTCGCATAAAAAGTGAAGGCTTTAGCGATGCAATGATCGCATCTTTGATAAATCAAAAAGATGGATTAGAGATCAGTGAAAATGATGTTTATACCGTCAGAGAAAAATTGGGCGTTGTCTTGGAATATAATGAAGTAGATACTTGCGCGGCAGAATTTAGAGCACTTACTCCATATCTGTATTCTACAACTAATATCATGGATATCGCTAAAATCCAAGAAAATAACGAGAGCAGCAAGAAAAAAGTCTTAGTAATAGGAGGCGGGCCAAACAGGATCGGTCAAGGTATAGAGTTTGACTACTGTTGTGTGCATGCATCTTTTGCTCTTGAAGAGATGGGAATGACTTCTATCATGTACAATTGTAATCCTGAAACTGTTTCAACCGATTATGATACCAGTGATATTTTGTACTTTGAACCAATCGATTTTGAACATGTCAGAAATGTCATAGCCAAAGAAAATCCTGATGGCGTAATAGTCCATTTTGGCGGACAAACTCCTCTGAAACTAGCCAAAAAACTTACAGCGATCGGAGCAAAAATAGCCGGAACGAGCGCTAAGGTAATTGATCTAGCCGAAGATAGGGAGCAATTTTCTACATTTATAACAAACCTCGGACTCAAACAACCGGACAATGGCACAGCATTTACAAAAGATGATGCTCTTATAATTGCAAATCGTATAGGCTATCCGGTACTTGTTCGCCCTAGTTTCGTACTAGGCGGCAGAGGCATGCGTACAGTGTACGCTGATAGTGAATTGAAACAATATATGGATGAAGCTGTAAGTGTATCTCACGATGCTCCGGTACTCATAGACAAGTTCCTTGATAATGCGATCGAGCTTGATGTAGATGCGATATGTGACGGCAAAGATGTCTATATAGGTGCTGTTATGCAACATATAGAAGAAGCAGGCATACACTCGGGAGACAGTGCATGTTCGCTGCCTCCTATATCTATATCAGCCCAACTCCAAGAAGATGTCAAAAAACAAACTGCACAAATAGCACTTGGGCTTGGAGTGATCGGACTTCTTAATATCCAATTTGCTATTCACAAAGGCGAAATTTACCTCATTGAAGTAAATCCTAGGGCTTCTCGTACTGTACCGTTCGTGAGCAAAGCTACAGGCTTGCCGCTCGCAAAAGTAGCTACAAGAGTTATGATGCAAGGAAACCTCAAAGAGGCATTGGCATATTATGATACTTTCAAAGTAGTGAACTTTGACAAAGCCGTCATGGAGCCAAATCTCAAAGGTCATATAGCAGTCAAAGAAGCTGTATTCCCGTTCAATAAACTTCCAGGATCTGACCTCATATTAGGGCCCGAGATGAAATCTACGGGTGAAGTAATGGGGATTAGTGATAATTTTGGTATGAGCTTTGCAAAAAGCCAATTTGCCAGCAAAAACAATCTGCCTTTAAAAGGTAATTTGTTTTTATCTTTGACAGAAAATGACAAATGTTTTGCCGGAGAGATAGGCGAAATGTTTTGCAAGCTTGGATTTGAGATAGTCGCCACTTCCGGTACTCATGACTCATTGCAAAAAGCCGGCATCAAATCAACAAAAGTACTCAAAGTTTCTGAGGGCAGACCAAACATAGATGATATGATCAAAAATGATGAGATCGCACTTGCTATCAATACCAGCGATAACAAATCAAGTAAAAATGATGCCAAGATAATCCGTCAATCAGTACTAAGCGCCAACGTAGCTTACTTCACAACAGTAGCAGCAGCTCGTGCAACAGCAGAAGCCATAGCTGAGCTACAAAAAAGCGGCAATACTTTAGAGCCTAAAGCTATACAAGACTATCTAAAATAAGGTGACAAACAATGAATAGTGAGCAATTCAAAGATCTTGTTTTTCTCACTGCGACCGATACAACTATCGGTTTTGTGTCCCAAAATGCCAAAAAACTAAATCAGATCAAGCAAAGACCACAAAATAAATTATTTATCACTACTCTGCCTTCACTTGATAAATTAAATGGACTTACTAGAGTGCCCTCAGCTCATGCCTCCAGAGTCAGAAGATCTGGTAAGACTACTTTTATCATGCCAAGCGGCGATTCGTATCGCATAGTGCAAGATACTACCCCCCATAACCTGCTTCTAAACCGTCTTGGATGGGCTTACAGCACTTCAGCAAATATGAGCGGCAAAAAATATGATGAAAAGTTTGCTCGTAAAAGCACTGATGTCATAGTAGCTCCTCTAAAACACAATGGACAAGCCTCTAGCCTTTTCAAGCTTGGCAAACGAAAAATTCAAAGGCTAAGATGATGATACTATTCCAAGACAGCCTCATACGCATAGAGCGTCACGAAAGCTCCATTCCTTGGGTCAAAATATTTACCCAACACCCATACAAAGAAATGAGCGAAGTGCCGTGGGATATTCAACTGCATATCTACGAACTACTAAATATCATAGAAAAAGAGATGATCACATACTATAATCCTACTAAGATCAATATCGCCAGCTTTGGGAATTATCTGCCACATGTGCATTGGCATATCATGGCTAGATTTGAAAATGACAGTCATTTCCCAGAACCCATGTGGGGAACTCAGCAAAGAGAAGGTCAATTCTACTTGCCGGAGTTTGACGGGTTTGTAGAAATGTTGCTTGAGAAATTAAAATGAGTGGATCGCCACACTTTGTTCGCGATGACAAACCGCGTCATTCCTGCGAAAGCAGGAATCTATACCACAATAATGTCATCTGAGCATCATTGTAAGTAGGCAATATTTCAAAGCGGTTAGCATGAAATATTGTCGTAAACGATCTTGTGAGGATGACGCTTTTCTTTGGTTACCTTTCTTTATATAAAGAAAGGTATAGAGAAGAGAGGATGTTTTCCTTTGCTATCTTTCATTAACTAAAAAAATTCTCATTTACTTTAGCTTATTGGGTACCTATCATATTTTCCTCGCTTACATGCTACGCGGGTGGCGCATATGTTATGTTTGAATTATATATGCGTTCCCACAGAGACCGTGGGAACGAGCTTACAGTTTACTCCTATTTTTCAAAAAGATTCCATTTATTACTATATAAAGATAATCTATGGTTATATCATTAAAAATATAAAATAATAAAATTAAAATATTTTCATTAATTTTAAAAAAATCTTTCATTTATCTTGACATTTAAGTATTAATAGTGTTACAATCAAGTGTAATTAAACTTTATAAGGAGTAATTATACACATTTTACTGGATAGTTTGTTGTTAGTTGATGCATTCGCCGTGGCGGATGGAACAAATAGTATCATTTGAGCAATATTTGCAAGAATGAACAAAACAATATTAAGGAAAAGTATTATGAAAAAGTTTACAAAATTTAGTTTGGCTACAATAGCTGTATTTGGTTTATCTAGCGGAGCCTATGCTGTAACCAATGTCGATAATGGCATCGGAGGAACATCTACCTCATTAGGGCTAGCCGATACCTTAACGATTACTGCAACCGCTGGCACTTTTATTAGTGATGATGTAACTGTTGGTGGTACCATGTATGGTACCCTCTCGCCCAATAGCAGCCTAAATCTAAATGACACGACAGGTGGCTGGTGGAACTCTAACTTGTCAGCTGAAGACGATATTATACTGAATGCTGATAGTCCTGATGGTGGCTATGGCGGTGTACTACTTCAAAAGAATGCTGTTACTCTAATGAGCGTAGGCGAGGGGTACGGTACTGACGTAAATATCTATACTGATACATACATGAACGATAATCAAATACACGGTCTAGCTCCTGGTACTTTGGGTACGGACGCTGCCAACATGAACCAATTGAATGGTGTAGAAAATGATATGTCAAAAGGCGTCGCTGCTGCTACGGCACTTGCTAATATTCCTCAGGTAGATCAGGGCAAAACTTACTCATTAGGTATAGGATATGGTCACTATAACGGAGAAAATGCCTTAGCAGTTGGTGGGAGCTGGCGTTATAATACTGATGGAATTGTTAAAGCTAGTCTCGGTACTGGCGGTAGCGGTGCTGTTGTTGGTATCGGCACTGCAATGTCTTGGTAACAACCATCCATTGAAATTCTCTTGCGCCTCCACAGAAAGTGTGGGGGCGATACTCCTTTTTATATTTTTAGATAGTCCCCTTGAATATGCCATGATGTAGTTCCCCCCCCCTCTACATCATGGCTATTTTACATAATCGTATTTCCTCACTCCTATGCTTTGTATTGTAATGTATATATTTGTCTTTTAGGCTTCAGTATGCATTCCCGTCGAGACGATGGGAATGAGCTTATAGTCATTCCGTGCTGCGACACGGAATCCATAAAAGAGTGGATACCGAATCAAGTTCGGTATGACAGGAGTCTTCTCTTGCTCACATGCTCCTGCATGGAAATGTATATTTATCTTTTAGGCTTCAGTATAAATTCCTACGGACACCATGAGTATTAGATTAGATCGCTCTTGCAATAACAAAGGATTTTTTGTATACTAGCAAAAGTTAGATACTATCAATCCCACAGGAGGTATATCATGGCGGCTTGGCTCACAGTACTTACAAGCGTTCCATGGTCTGATGTCATCAAGAATGCACCAAAAGTTGTTGATGGCTCCAAGAAATTTTGGAATGCAGTCGCAAAAAAAACACATCTAAAAGAGATCTCGGTTTCTGAGAATAAACCATCAATCGTGCCGGAATCTTCAGCTATAGCTTCACTGGAAACCTCTGTATCTGATCTGCAAGCTCAAATGCTTGCATCTTCTGAACTCATAAAGACACTTGCCGAACAAAATACACAACTCATAAAGCGTATAGAAACCAATCGTATACATATGTTGTGGTTAAGCGCTGCAACTGGAGCAATTGCTGTAATATTTGGTCTAATTTTGGCATTCAGGTAAGATATCTCATTTGACTCAATAATGGCAAAAAATCTATTTTTTGCCATTATTGCTTAGTGCAATATAATTTAAACTAAAAATACCTCATAATTCAAACGAAATCATATAGTTATAAAATTATCATAATTCCTTGCAATAGTTTAATTTTTCTTGTATACTTTTAATATTATTGATAAGTAATATAGTATGACGACAATGTCCTATTACACTCAAAGGAGAGTTTGATGCAGGAAAATAACAAAACAAGTGCGTTGGTTTTGGGAGTATTTATACTTCTTGGTTTGAGTTCGCTTGGTTATTTATTGGGAATGTCAGCGATAAAATTTAAAGAGTATGAACGAACTGTTACGGTCAAAGGATTATCAGAAAAAGAACACGTGGCAAATATAGTCATATGGCCTATCCAATTTACAACGGTCGGTAATAGTCTAGACGAGATATATACCTCAATAGACGGTAATGCTGCAGAGATAAAACGATTTCTTATGAATAAAGGGATAAATGAAAAAGAAATTTCGTTTGCAACCCCTTCTATAACAGATAAATTAGCTCAGCAATACGAAAATCAAGAAAAGCCAGAATTTAGATATTCAGCAAGCCAAACCGTTACTGTCTATTCCCAAAATATTAATGTAGCAAGAACTGTAATGGGCTCATTGTCTGAATTGGGCAAAAAAGGTATTGTAATTAGCGGAGGAGATTATCAAACACAAACTGAATATCTTTTTACAAAATTAAATGAAATAAAACCTGCAATGATAGAAGAAGCTACCAAAAAAGCAAGAGAGGTAGCCGAGAAATTTGCATCTGATTCTAATAGTACTTTAGGCAAGATCAAGCAAGCTTCACAAGGACAATTCAGCATAGAAGATCGAGACAAAAACAATCCGCATATCAAGAAAATAAGAGTAGTTTCTACTGTGGAATATTATTTATCAGATTGATAGCAATTAACTTTGATTCTTTTTTAGATCCCAAAACAAGTTCAGGATGACGATAACGTGCCATTGCGATGAACAAAGTGAAGAAGCAATCCATAAAAAAAGAGGATGGAACCATGCATACAAAAATATGGCATCCAGCAATGTTGGTGCTACAGATTGCCAATATTGCTTTTTTTCTTGCAATGTTCTTCTCGCCTGCAAACACAGATAAACTCTCAGACAAGCTAAAAACCATCAAACTGCCGTCTGGTTTTCATATAGATATCTATGCTAGTAATATAAAAGGCGCGCGTTCTCTTGCTATCGGACAAAATAGTACTATTTTTGTCGGTTCACGTAGTGAGGGAAAAGTATATGCACTTCAAGACAGCAATGGCGACTTTCGTGCCAAGAGGCGTTTTGTCGTAGCAAGCGGACTCAATAATCCAAACGGCGTTGCTTTCCATAATGGTGCGCTTTATGTCGCTGAGATTAACCGTATTTTACGCTTTGACGCTATCGAAAGCCGACTAAACAACCCACCCGCTCCTGTAGTCGTCAATGATACTTTTCCAAAAGACACTCATCATGGCTGGAAGTTTATTCGTTTTGGACCTGATGGATATTTATATATACCCGTGGGTGCTCCTTGCAATATCTGTTATTCTCGCGACCCTAGATATGCTTCTATCATGCGGATGCGACCAGATGGAACTGGGCTAGAGATTTTCGCAAGCGGAGTACGAAACACAGTGGGATTCGACTGGCACCCCGAAACAAATGTTCTCTTCTTTACCGATAATGGCAGAGATTGGATGGGTAATAATATACCCTCTGATGAGCTCAATATGGCCACAAAGAGGGGGATGCATTTTGGGTTTCCATACTGTCACGGCAATGATCTTGCTGACCCCAAATTCAGCCAAGAAAAAAAATGTACGGACTTTACCAAGCCAGTAAGAGAACTTGGTCCTCATGTAGCTTCTTTAGGCATGCGTTTTTATACAGGCAAGCAGTTTCCGAAGAATTATATAAACCAAATATTTATCGCCGAACATGGTTCATGGAATCGTGTTCCACCAGCTGGCTACCGTATAACTCTTGTCAGCTTCGACAAAGGTCGCCCCCCATCATATAGTGTATTTGCCCAAGGGTGGTTTGACGGCATTACATCATGGGGAAGACCTGTAGATATTTTGAACATGCCAGATGGTTCACTTCTTTTATCAGATGATAAGGCTGATGCAATTTATCGCATCTGGTATAGTAACAAAAATTGATCATGTCTAGTTCGCGGTAACTAAAATTTACGAACAATGACCGCCACCACAACAACCACCTTTTGTTTTTGCTTCGTTCATATTTACAGCAATATGAAGTGCATCGCCAAGTTCACTCAAAACAAAATTATGTTTGCCGCAAAATTCATCATTCATATAATCTACCATATATTTTGCTTTGAGCAACGCTTCATCTTTAGATTCAAATGATTGATTATTTTCAAATTGACTTTCTTTAAAACATTTGCATTCTTTTTCTATCACTACTGTTGTCATTGTTTTTTCCTTTATTTTAAATGGCGATAATATCAAATATACATAAAATAAAAATAAAAAGAGCGATCATTAATTATTTTTAATAATTTTATTATTGCAACTAAGTTGCAAAATGAGGCTAAAAATATGGATAAAATATATTTTTTTAGATAAAATTCAATTATTATCTAAAAGGATATAGTTAATGAAACCAAGTATGTTATTCAAACTTTTTTTACCGCTCATGATGAGTTCTTTGTTGTTTGCCAAAACAACAGTAGCTGTAAGTGTATTGCCTCAACAAACTATTACCAAAGCTATTGGCGGAGATAAAATAGATGTTCTTTTAATGGTCAAACCAGGTGCTTCTCCACATTCATACGAACCAAAACCTGCTCAAATGATAGCATTGTCAAATGCCAAACTATATCTAAGCATAGGCGTAGAATTCGAGCATGCATGGCTGGCAAAATTTAAAGCACAAAATCCAAGAATGAAAATAGTAGATTCTTCTAAAGGTATAAAAAGAATCGATATAGCAGCACATCATCATGACCAAGACAAGCATCAAGTAGATAATAATCATAAAGATGAAGGCAAAGACCCTCATGTATGGACATCTCCAATGAATATCAAGATCATAGCTGCAAATACACTACAAGCTTTGGTCCAAACAGATCCAAGCAATAAGGCTTATTATGAAGCGAATTATCGCAAATTGCTTCAAAAAATAGAAGCAACAGATAAACAGATCCGCTCTATTTTGAAAAATACTCCAAAAGGTTCTAAATTTATGGTATTTCATCCGGCATGGGGATATTTTGCCTCTTCATATGGACTCGTACAAGTACCTATCGAAGTCGAAGGCAAAGAGCCTAAAC
Source organism: Sulfurovum sp. UBA5622 (assembly GCA_002424475.1). GTDB lineage: Bacteria > Campylobacterota > Campylobacteria > Campylobacterales > Sulfurovaceae > BN30871. The sequence continues at coordinate 268,408 of DIKI01000007.1, read as the reverse complement.
CTTCTGCACTTGGCAAGCTTATCGTGCAGGCCAAAGCACAAAACATTAGAGCAATATTTACTCAACCAGAGTTTTCTGATAAAAGCGCACGCCTGATAGCTTCACAACTTCATATAAGTGTCATCAAAGCATCACCATTGGCTGCCGATTGGTCGGCTAATCTCATTGGGCTGGCTCGTGCTATTGCCGTTAATACTTCTAGGTAAAATATGACTCTTATCAATATCAAAAATCTCTCTTTTGGATACAGCGAAGAAAAGGTACTCGACAATATAGATCTTCAAGTTGAACAAGGTGATTTTTTGGCTATCATAGGACCAAACGGGGGCGGAAAATCAACTTTGCTCAAACTTATACTAGGAATACAAAAGCCACGGTCTGGCACCATAGATTTTATTGACAACTCTATTCCTATAGGTTATGTACCTCAAAATATTAATATAAATATAGATTTTCCAGTCACTGCCATTGAGGTGGTCTTAATGGGTCACAGTGGTACCAAACGCCCTATTTTTGGATATAGTACAAGCGAAACCATGTGTGCTATGCAAGCACTAAGAGAAGTAGGTATGGAAGGTTATGCCAAGTATAGAATAGGCTCGCTATCTGGTGGACAGAGACAACGCGTCATGATAGCAAGAGCTTTATGTTCCCATCCTTCGGTTGTCATATTAGATGAGCCGACTTCAAGTATAGATGCTAACGGTCAAAAACAAATTTATGACCTTCTTAAAGAATTGAACAAAACAATGACCATAATAGTAGTAAGCCACGATATATCTATTATTATGGAATATGCCAATAAGGTAGCATACATAAACAAAACACTCTCATTTCACGACATGAAACAAACAAAAACCAAATTTTCTCTGCATCCGCAAGATCATTTTTGTGAAGTCGAGCTACTTCAACTTTTAGGTAAGAATTCATGATAGAAGTACTCTCGTTTGAATTTATGCAACATGCTATCATTGCAGGAATATTAGTAAGCCTGGCGTCTGGCATCATAGGTTCACTTGTCGTAGTTAATCGTATGGTATTCCTAGCAGGCGGTATTGCACATACTGCTTATGGTGGGATTGGCTTGGCTCTATTTTTGGGTATTCCTATATTTGCCGGGGCTTCTATTTTTGCTGTAGGTGCTGCATTGCTGATGGCATTTTTGACACTAAAACATAGACATAGGATAGATACATTTATAGGTCTTATATGGGCAGTTGGTATGGCGATAGGGGTGATACTCATAGATCTCACTCCTGGATATAATGTAGACTTGCTTAGCTATCTTTTTGGCTCTATATTGGCTGTAAGCTTGGATGATCTATACTATATGAGCGGATTGCTTTTTGTGGTCATAATTATAGTGACTATATGGTATAGAGAAATTTTATCAGTCTCATACGACAGTGAGTTTGCCTCCTTGATGGGCATCAATGTTCCGCTGTTTTATACTCTTATATTGGTCATCTCTGCACTAACTATCGTTATAGCTATTAAAGTGGTAGGACTTATATTGGTGATCGCTATGCTTACAATACCTGTCTATATTGCTGAAAAGTTATCAAAAAATCTTTTGTGGATGATGTTTTTATCCGGGTTTATAGCTTCAGTGTTTACTGTTTTGGGGCTTTTTATGTCTTATGTATTTGATCTAACCTCGGGAGCGACCATTATACTGGTAAGTGCTGTATCGCTCATACTATTTTTGATCTTTGAAAAATTCCAAAATAGACAAAAATTAATATAAATTATTGCAACTTTGTCGCTACTAATGATTTGTCTAGCTCTTGGGCAATACAAGAGAGCATAGATTGTGACAAACGTATTGAAAAATAAGAATAAGCAAGAGAGTTTTTGTTTTGAAACATTTTGACCAATTGGTCGCCATTATTATTTAGATAATTTAGAAGCTTTTTGTCATTTAAGAAGTTGGTTTGTGTGCACTCGCATACTGCCTTAGGAGTGATTGGTCTTTGGTCGGCGATATCCTGAAAATTTTGATTATTTTTAAACATACTATTAAAGCCGCTCTCGCATCCGGATGATACAATTTTGCCAAATGTCTCAGAAGTTACTCCTGCACTCCAAAGAGTAGTAAAACTCAGCATTCCTATTGTTATATATTTACGAAGCATTTTTCATCCTTATGTATAAAATTTTTATGAATTATAACACAAATACCAAAAACACTCTAAGTCACAAAGACAATACTTACATGGCATTAATGCTAAAAAATCAACTTTATAAGCTTTTATAACATAAAAGATTATTTTGCTATAGTAACGTAAACAAATCAAAGGAAAAAGATGCGCTTTAGAATCTATTATGATGACACCGATGCCGGCGGTATAGTATATCATGCAAATTATCTCAAGTTTTGCGAGAGAGCTAGAAGCGAACTATTTTTTGCTAGAGGCTCAACGCCTGCAATTGACGGCGGGCATTTTGTAGTCAAACATATTGATGCTGACTTTATCAAATCAGCTAAACTAGGCGATGTGTTAGAAGTGCGACATCAAATACTAAAGCTTGGCGGAGCATCACTAGAATTAAAACAAGAAATTTTTAGAGATGAGGAGAAGCTATTTAGTATGACTAGCGCCTTAGTCTTTGTCAAAGATGGCAAACCAACCAGATTTAGTCAAGAGAGTGCAACCATAATGAAAGAGATGTTTGGTGAGATTTGACATAAAGAGTTAGTTTAATTATAATAATACATATCCTAAAATGAGGTGCAGCATGAATCTCTTGGCCTTAAGCATTAACAAAAATATAACCAAAACAAAAATATCAGAGCTATTAAATATCAAACTCAATAAAGGCATTGAAAACGGATACTATGGGTATAATGAAAACCTGCATATCGTATTGGTGCCCTTTGATGTGCTTACAATTATAGCCAATGATAAAAAAACTATTTTTGATGTATTAAAAACATTAGATATCGTCATCAAAGACGAAGATAATATAACTCAAGATTACATCATTAGAATTGACGATAAACTACCTACTGCATTTTTGATCACAAATGAAGAAATCGTACTCAAAGAAACATCTGTGCTCAATTTTAATATTATTTCTTTGTCAATTGCGCAAAGTGTAGGTTTGGAAAAATACGAAAAAAAACTAGATACCATTTTCACAAAAAGTCGTAATATTATCGAATCAACATATAAATTTATATCCATTAGCCGCGGTCATTTAATGGAATTTGCAAAACATTTAGTGTTAACTCGTCATGATATGGTCGGCAACCTGTTGCTGCTGGACAAACCCAATATTTTATGGGACAACGAAGAGGCTGAACACCTATATAATTCACTCACCAAAGTCCTCGAACTTCATGACAGACATGAAATAGCTTTGTCAAAACTCTCCCAAATTCAAGAAGATGTTATGCTTGTAATGGATATCATTAATCACAAAAGAAGTGAATTTTTAGAATGGATAATAATTGTTTTAATCGCAGTAGAAATTGTAATGGGTTTTATTGAAATGTTAAGTTAGCCGTCATATGGCATAAATGCCATATGATATTTTTAGCGCACCATCGCTTTGAGCTCATCTGAAGTAACTTTATCAAAGTTAAGATATCTATATACATTATCTTTGTTTGTGTCATTAATTTTTTTAGTTACGATATTCATATACTCTTCTTTGGTAGGGATCTTGCCTAGGAGTGCAGCGACCGCTGCCATCTCTGCTGATCCAAGGTACACTTTTGTATCTTTGCCAAGACGATTATCAAAATTTCTTGTACTTGTACTAAATACGGTTGAACCCGCAGATGCTTGAGCTTGGTTACCCATACATAGCGAACATCCAGGTATTTCTGTGCGTGCTCCTGCCGTTCCAAATACAGAATAGTAACCCTCTTCGATTAGAGTTTTTTCATCCATTTTTGTAGGCGGTGCTATCCAAAGTTTAGTTTTAACTGCACCCTCGCCTCTTAGAACTTCGCCTAGTGCTCTAAATAGACCAATATTTGTCATACAACTACCTACAAATACTTCTTGGATATCTTTTGGTCTATTGTCATCTCCAAGTATTTCACTCAAAGTTGCTACATCATCCGGATCATTTGGGCATGCTAAGATAGGCTCTGTGATTTGATCTAGATCAATCTCAATAATAGCGGCGTATTGTGCATCAGCGTCAGCTTCTAAAAGCTCTGGATTTTTGAGCCATTCTCTCATCTTATCTGCACGTCTTTGCAATGTTTTAGCGTCTTGGTAACCTTCGGCTATCATTTGCTCTATTAGAGCGATATTTGAGCTTAAGTACTCTGCAATTGAATCTTTATTTAGTTTAACAGTACAAGCTGCTGCACTTCTCTCCGCTGATGCATCTGATAATTCAAATGCTTGTTCGCATTTCAAATCTTCCAAACCTTCAATCTCAAGAACTCTACCTGCAAAAATATTTTTTTTGCCTTTTTTGTCAACAGTAAGCAATCCATCTTTGATAGCTTGATGTGGAATAGCATTTACAAGGTCTCGCAAAGTGATACCTTCTTGCATTTTGCCTTTAAATCTTACCAATACAGATTCAGGCATAGTAAGCGGCATCATTCCTGTAACTGCAGCAAAAGCTACAAGTCCACTACCGGCAGGAAAAGAAATACCTATAGGGAATCTAGTATGGCTATCTCCGCCAGTACCTACAGTATCTGGCAAACAAAGTCTATTTAACCATGAATGGATTACTCCATCGCCTGGACGTAGTATTACGCCGCTTCTGCTAGTCCAAAATTCCGGCAATGTATGCTGAAGATTGATATCTGCCGGTTTTGGATAAGCTGCAGTATGACAAAATGATTGCATTACCATATCAGCACCAAAGCCAAGAGCAGCAAGCTCTTTGATCTCATCTCTAGTCATTGGCCCCGTTGTATCTTGACTACCTACTGTAGTAGCTATAGGCTCACAATAAACACCCGGTTTAACTCCGGCTACGCCACAAGCTTTACCTACCATTTTTTGAGCAAGCGTATAGCCTTTGCCGTCATCTGCTGGTTGCTCAGGTTTCATAAATATATCTGAAGCCTCAAGACCAAGAACAGCTCTAGCTTTTGCAGTTAAGCCTTTACCAATAATAAGCGGGATTCTACCCCCGGCTCTCATTTCATCTGGCATTGTATTTGGAGCAAGAGTAAAAGTAGATACTACTGTTCCATCTTTTTCTATTACACCATCAAACGGTTTGACAGTGATAACATCGCCTGTTTCAAGAGAATCTACGGGAGCTTGGATAGGAAGACATCCACTATCTTCTGCGGTATTGAAAAATATAGGAGCTATGATGCTGCCTATTACTACACCGCTTGTTCTTTTATTTGGAATACCCGGAATGTCTTGGCCCATATGCCATTGCACTGAGTTGATACCTGATTTTCTACTACTCCCGGTACCTACTACATCGCCAACATACGCAAGTGGATGACCTTTTTCTTTGAGTTTTGCCATGGTTTCAAGCGGTTTTTCCATCCTTGCGCCAAGCATAGAGTTTGCATGAAGAGGAATATCAGCTCTCGTAAATGCTTCAGATGCCGGAGAAAGGTCATCTGTATTTGTCTCACCTGGGATCTTATAAACTGTAAGTGTGATCTCACGAGCAAGTTCTGGTTTATTTGTAAACCACTGCGCATTTGCCCAAGATTCTATAACTTCTTTTGCAAATACACTGCCATGATCCATAAGCTCTTTGACATCATTGAATGAGTTATATACCAAAATAGTATTTTTTAGTTCATCTGCTGCGGCTTGTGCTACTTCAACATGAGAATGTTTCAATGCCTCAACAAGTGGACCAACATTAAATCCTCCAAGCATTTTTCCTAATATCTTAATAGCATGCACTTTATCTATTGCATGGCATGAGGCATCATCTTGAATAATTGCATTTAAAAACGCTGCTTTGACATATGCAGCATCATCAACGCCAGCCGGTACTTTGTTTTCTAGTAAATCTAGTAGATATGCTTCATCCTCGATCTTGTCGGCTTTGAGCAGTGTTACAAGCTCAGCTACTTGGGCTGCATTGAGTGGTAATGGTGGAACACCTAGTGTGGCACGCTCCTGTGTATGTTTTTTATAGTCTTCTATAAGTGCCATTAAATCTCCCTTGGGTTGTTAATTTATTATACTATATTATACTAACTCAAAAAAGATAAAAAACTATAATATTAATAAGTGTGACTATGTTGGCACATAAAATTTGTATCAAATAGTTACAAAAAAATATACTGCATAAAAGAGGTAATGATTATTTTTTTTCTTTTTTCTTTCTAAAGAGGTGATACTTCTCTTTTTTGAGAATTTTCTCTACATATTCGCTATCTGCTTTTTTAACGCTAGTCCACAGGCCGGAAGGCAATCGTACTTGGAGTTTTTTCTTTTCGCGAAGTTTGATAATCCTTTTAGGAGAGAGAACCTTGTCTATTGGAGAGAAATCTTCATTAGACAAATCTACGTCATTACGATAAAAAAGGGTTTGTTTTTTGAAATTTCCCCATCCAGGAATTCCTTCATCTGTATAAGGAACTTCATATCCATTTTTAAATTCTACCATAACAGAATAATAACTGTCAGGAAAAATATTTACTATTTTCCCCTTACCAAATATAAGTCCGTATACTTTATCGCCTTTTTTTGCATTGCTAAAATATGCCATAACTTCTCCTTTGACTCAAATAATCTCTCGGTTTCCTTTGTTATTTGGAGCACTCAATACCCCATTTGCTTCCATTTGTTCTATTATATTTGCAGCTCTATTATATCCTATTTGCAATTTACGTTGCAAATAGGATATTGATGTTTTGTTATCACTCAAAATTACATCTTTTGCCTGCTCATAAAGTGGATCAAGCTCATCTATTTCCATTTTATTGCCGCTTTTACTATTTGTTGTATCAGCAGCAAAATAGCTTTCGTCATATTCGGGCGATCTTTGGGCTTTTAAAAATTCTACGATTTTTTCTATTTCTTCTTCAGTATTCCAAGGAGCATGCAATCTAACTAGCCCGACAGCTCCTGGAGGAGTAAATAATGCGTCTCCGCGACCAAGAAGACTTTCTGCCCCCATGCCATCCAATATGACCTTTGAATCGATTCTCTGCCCTACTCTATAACTAAGCCTTGATGGTAGGTTTGCTTTTATGAGTCCTGTGACTACATCTACGCTTGGACGCTGGGTGGCAATGATAAGATGTATACCGCTAGCTCTTGCCATTTGGGCAAGTCTGGCTATAGAATACTCAACCTCTTTGCCTCCATTCATCATCAGATCAGCCAACTCATCGATAATAACAACAATATAAGGCAATGGCGATGCTGAACGATCTTTGGTTACTTTTTCGTTATAGTTTTCGATATTTTTAGTACGATTTTCTGCCATCAATACATAACGACGTTCCATTTCTCCTACCATATTTGCCAAAGCTATTATTGCTTTTTTTGGGGAAGTGATAACTGGAGTAATAAGATGAGGAATGTCGTTGTATATAGAAAATTCTAGCATTTTTGGATCTATCATCATGAGCTTGAGCTGATCTGGATCATTGCGATATAAAAGTGATAATATCATTGCATTTATACCAACAGATTTGCCGCTGCCCGTAGTCCCAGCTATGAGTAAGTGAGGAAGCTTTTTGATATCCGTCACAAAAGGCTTGCCTACTATATCCTTACCAAGGGCCACAGTAAGTGGTGATTTTGATTCTCTAAATAAAGGACTCTCTAGAATTTCTCTAAGATATATAGTGTCTATGATATCATTTGGTATCTCAATACCCACTACATCTCTTCCTGGTATAGGAGCTTGTATTCTAATAGTCTCAGCGCTTAATGCCATAGCCAAGTCATCTTGCAATCCCAATATCTTGGATACTTTAACATGAGGTGCTGGCTTAAATTCAAAAGTTGTTACAAGAGGGCCTGTGTAAGTTCTTACCACATCGCCTTCTATATTAAACTTTTTGAGTTTATCTAAAAGCTCTTTGATTTTACGATCGATCTCTTCTTCATTTATCTTTTTGGCTATCTTTGGTGCTTTTTGCAAAAAATCCAATCTTGGTAATCTGAAATTTTTTGGCTGCGGAGCTAAACCTTTGTCAATTTGCGCCAGCAGTTTAGAATTCTCTTCGAGCTCACTAATGATCTCTACATTTGAGGAAGAAGAAAAAGATGGTTGCCTTTGAGGAGTCAACAAATTATTTGGTTTATTCATAGATTGTATCTCTGCAAGCGGTTCGATCTTATTGGCAGACATTTCTATTTTATTTAGATTACGATTAGAGGATTTGGTCGCTGGCTGTATAGTTTTTGCTGCCGCATTACCAAAGACACTGTTATCATATGCTGGTATATTAGTTGATCTGTCTGAATTGTCAAATGGGTTTCTTAGAAAGCAAAACATTTTAGAAAAACCTCTTTTGAGACCACTGAACTGTTGTGAAAAATCCATCTTTAAAGTATTATTATCAGATTGGTACGAATATGAAGTCTCTTTTTTATTTTTTTTTACTTTATAAAAAAAGTTTTCCCAGCTAAAATCATCATCCAATACTAAAATTGCACTTAGCATCATTATCATCAGCCAAAATAGCCATATTCCTGCTGTACCAATATACGGCTCTAAGAACGAAACAAAAGAGTGAGCCAAAAATCCAGCGTTTTGAGGAGAAAATACTAAACCACTAAAAACTATAAGACCGACGAAGACGAGTATCCATCCAACGAAAAAATCTATACGTTTAACTAAAAATCTGTTTTTGTATATAGCAAAAAGAGGATATAGGAGAATTATTAAATTGATATATGCCATATAGCCAAAAAGAGAGATGTTTGTATAGCCGACAATATTTCCTATTTTGCCTACCATTGATGTCTCATGAAAAATAGTAGAAAATGCACCATATATTAACAGTATAGCGCTTATTATCATTGTTATTTTCAAGCCAACTCCAATTATGTTAATAATAAATGTATTATAGCCAAAATATCTAATTTGACGAAATTGGATTTTATGTATTAATTCAAGGCTCTTTAAGGTGAGTGGGTGTAAAATGCGCATTGCAATTCAATGCCTCGGTGGTGAAACCGGTAGACACGCCAGACTCAAAATCTGGTGAGCTTGCTCGTGTCGGTTCGAGTCCGACCCGAGGTACCATTAGTTGCTTTTTACAAACTTCATTGGATGCGGGCGTAGCTCAGGGGTAGAGCATAACCTTGCCAAGGTTAGGGTCGAGGGTTCGAATCCCTTCGCCCGCTCCATAACTACTTATTAAATAAACACTGTATAGCATTTTAGATCCAAACTATTCATTAAAAAACGAACGTGGCTGTGTCACTGTATAACAGATGATTCTACTTTCACCATAACTGTACCATCATTGATGTTGGTCCATCCATAGAAAGTATGACTCGCGCCATTTATGGTTTCAGTAACCGTTCCTGCACTTTGGCTCCAACCTGCACCCGAGAAAGTGACATTATCTCCGCTGTCTCCCAATATCCAGAGATCATTATCGCTATCGGTCATATTGACAACATCACTGTATGTGATATTGGTCAAGTTGTGGTTGTCACTTGCACCACCTGCACTGAGATCAATTACTTCTATATTTTTCAAAACACTATCGGTGCCACTCCATGCATCAAAGTTGATAATAGTACCATCCACGATCATCCTAAATGTATCAAAACCGACGCCGCCATCTACGCTGCCAAGATTTGTATCTCCGGCAACTGTTATGTCGATAGTACGTAGATCACTAATTAATATATCATTACCGATATCACCATAGAGATAATCATTTCCACTGTCGCCGTTTAATATGTCATTACCGTCTGAGCCTAATAAATTATCATCACCGGCTCCGCCTATGATAATATCATTGCCTCCATCACCACTCAGCACATCATTGCCGCCAAGACCATTGATAGTGTCATTACCTTGTTCACCAACTAACATATCATCGCCTGATGTTCCGTTTATTATTAAGTCTGTTGGCGTTAAATTAGAATTCACATGGATATCGGCAGTATTAGTACTGATGTCTCCATCATGGTCAGTAATGGAATAGACAAAATGATCATTATACGCTACTGCAACAACAGCCGGAGTAGTATAATCAAATGTACCATCATCCATGTTAAGCTCTATAGTTGAACCGTTGGCAGTAGTTTGAGTCAATACATGTGTTGTTGTATCAAAAGTGTAGCCAGTACCAGTTGTAGTCAAAGTTCCAACTCCATCATAGGCATAAGAAATGCCATCAAAGGTAATATTCGAGATATAACCTCCATCAGCACCAAAATTGTGTATTACAGTTGTATTGCCAGACAGATCACCACTGTTAGACGGCGGCGTTATGGTAGCTGATAAAGTAGACATTAGTGCAGAGAGGTTAGTCACTACTAAAGCATCCATCTCAGTATTATCGATGCCATTATAAGCGATAGGATTAAGATCTGTATCGTCAACCCCACTACCAAGCCCAATCGCATACGATTTGATATCATTGGCAACTAAGAAATCAGTCCATGCAGTTACTTCAGCGCCGACTATCCCGATACTATCATCACCTTCAGTGGGCTTGCCGTCAGAAAAGAAATATGCTATATTTTGTCCATCAGGGATTTTTCCCGGATTATCAAAACCATCCATTGCCCCTGCCAGTGCAGCATCATAGTCAGTCACGTCATCTACGACTAGACCAAGTATAATTGCTTTTGCTTCATCCACGGTCATCCATGTTGTTCCATGGACAGTTGCTTCAGCGCTAAAAGTAACAATTTGCACCATGACATCGCCCAATGCATCATATTGCGCAATCATGTCCAAAATAGCAATCTGTTGCAGCTCTAAGCGGGTCAACCCAGCAACTCCAGATTGCTCACTCATGCTATATGATAAATCGATAGTAATCAACAAATTGGTATCCACTTGTGGTACATCGACCGTAATGTTGTGTATCGGCGCATTTGGAACATCATCTACTATCCCTACTGCGATAACACCGGTTACGACATCTCCATCCACATCTGTGGCACTCAAACTGATATTTTGCGTCGTCGTATTGATTCCATCATTTGCATTCGGAGTAGTTGTATCTGGCGATGTCAAAGTATAGCTATAGCTTACCACTCCAGTGTCACCATCATATCCTGTAATAGTCAGCATACCGTTTAAAACATTAATAGGATCTATTGGCGTTGTGCCAAGATTTTCCAATTGCGAAATAGTCACGTCCGTAGTATCTACTGTTATCTTTGCTAATCCATCTGGTGCGGTCACTACGAAAGTACCTGTTGTGGTCTCTGTTGATAGTGCCGAATCAGAACCGATGATAGCAAGAGCCTTTTCATAGACAGTGATATCTCCGCCATTGATGCCACCATTTTCATCAGTGACTATAATGGTAACATCATCATCCACCGGAGTTACTGTGATGGCAAGCGTTGATGTATCATCTACTCCTGATCCGTCAGTGAGGGTGTAAGTCACTACCGGTACTACTCCATTATAATTGACTTCTGGAATAAAGGCATAGCTTCCATCAAAGTTTATCAATAATGTTCCCACATTTGCAATAGTAGCAATACTTCCTGCACTGTATACTGTTGCATCTCCTGCTACGGTAAATGTAGTAACAGTAACTGGCCCATCTGCACTAATTGTCCCTGTTAATACACTTCCGGTTAAGGTGGTATCTTCAGGAGTATTCACGATCTCATTCGAATCTGTGAAGTCATCATTCAAAGGAGTTACTGTGATAGTAAGTGTTGATACATCTCCACTTGATCCATCCGTCATGGTATAAGTCGCTACCGGTACAGGTCCATTGTAGTTGGCTATTGGAATAAAGGTGTAGCTTCCGTCGCTATTGATTTGAAGTGTGCCCTCTGCTAGGGAAGCGGTACTTCCTGCACTGTAAGTTGCTCCATTGATGACGAATTGGGTAACAGTAACTGGCCCATCTACACTGGTTGTCCCTGTTAATACGCTTCCGGTTAATGTAGTGTCTTCATTCACACTGACGATTTCATTCACATCGGTAAATGCATCATTCACAGGAATTACTGTGATGGCAAGCGTTGATGTATCATCCACTCCTGATCCGTCAGTGAGGGTGTAAGTCACTACCGGTACAGATCCGTTGTAGTTTGCTTCCGGAATAAATGCGTAGTCTCCATTAAAGTTGATTAACAATGTTCCCACATCTGCAATAGTAGCTGTTTCTCCTGCACTGTAGACAGTTACGTCACCTGCTACCATAAATGTGGCGATAGTAACTGGCCCATCTACACTAATTGTCCCCGTTAATACACTTCCGGTTAAGGTGGTATCTTCAGGAGTATTCACGATCTCATTCGCATCTGTGAAGTCATCATTCAAAGGAGTTACTGTGATAGTAAGTGTTGATACATCTCCGCTTGATCCATCCGTCATGGTATAGATCGCTACCGGTACAGGTCCATTGTAGTTGGCTATTGGAATAAAGGTGTAGCTTCCGTCGCTATTGATTTGAAGTGTGCCCTCTGCTAGGGAAGCGGTACTTCCTGCACTGTATACGGTTACATCTCCTGCTACTGTAAATGTAGTAATCGTTATCGGGCCATCCACACTGGTTGTCCCTGTTAATACGCTTCCGGTTAATGTAGTGTCTTCATTCACACTGACGATTTCATTCACATCGGTAAATGCATCATTCACAGGAATTACTGTGATGGCTACTGTCGCAGTTGAAGTATCTCCATTAGTGTCGGTAATGGTATAAGTGAAGCTATCGGTTCCGTTGTAATTAGCATTTGGAGTATAAATAAATGTCCCGTCGCTATTAACAACAACACTTCCGTTAGTCGGATCGGTAGTTTTTGACCAAACATTTCCGCCGTCACCGCTTGGAGTATCATTTGTTGTAAGGTTACCGTTATATGTGGTGTCTTCGGTTGCATTGAAACTATCATCAGCAGCTAATGGGAAATCATCTGCCGAAGTAATATTTACGGTTACTGTAGCCGTATCCGTTCCGCCGTTACCGTCACTAATGGTATAAGTAAATGTATCGGTTCCGCTCCAGTTAGGGTCTGGCGTATAGATCGGGTTACCTGTAACCAGATCAATCGTTACGGTTCCATGCGCACCTTGTGTTACACCAGTTATTGTAAGTAGATCACCGTCATCAATATCGCTATCATTAACCAGTACATCAATAGTTACAGGAGTATCTTCATCAGTAATAGCTAAATCATCTACCGCAACTGGGGTGTCATTTTTGCCATGAATGTCGATTTCAAGCATAGCAGAGCTTATCCCACCGTTACCGTCACTTATTGTATAGGTAAATATTTCTGTTACGATTTCGTCTGCTGCTAAGCTTTGTGTGCTGAGGCTTGCATTATCAATTATATATGTGTAGGTACCATCAGCAGCAATAATTAAATACCCATATGCTCCTTTCAACTGGCTTATTCCATCAACAGTTCCGGAAGTACCGCTTTCGGTCTCAGGTCCTAGGCGTATCGCAATTACAGTAAGCGTATCTCCATCCGGATCACTGTCTACGCCAAATCCATCATCATCTGTAATCACATTTCCTGTTTCACTGGGTGGAAAGATATCTTCGTAAATTGAAGTTAAAATATTATTAGTCGCGCGAGGAGGAAGATTTTCGCTGCCGTCGTCACCGTCACCGTCACCGTCACCGATAAAACCAAGCGGTGCAAGCGCAAGCAACCAAACAGGGTTAAAGCCGCTTTCTATTCCCAAACTTTGATAACTAAACATTCCAACCGGCATGCTGTCTACCAACAAAGATGGATCAGCCTCTTGAGGAAGATATGGGTAATATTTTCCATCTTCTGCCAAACCTATGAGTTCGGCGTTTGATTCAGTATAATAATTCTCAATAACAATATCTGCTTCGGCATCTATGTTTTTTTCTCCATCATCGTCGAGATTGATCTCCAGGTTGTCGCCCTTACGTTTTACAAGAACTTGATCGGGTGCGAATTTAATTCCATTATCTCTGAGTTCATATTTCACGCCTTTTGTCGCTTTAAGAATAAGCGGCTTCCCTGATCTTCCTGCCCCGGTTGAAACAGTGTGTTGCGTGTCAACTTTATTTTTTGCATGTACCAAAATTTGAACTGTTGTTTGCATGGTCAACCCTTTTTAGTTTGTTTTATTGCCATCTGAAGATGTACAATTTGGTATATAACGATTGACAATATGGGATTTCGTATCTATCTTGGATAATGCATCTAGCGCCGTTTTCTCATCAACAGGTGTCATAGCATAATAACGATCGCTGGTTTCATCTATTTTGTAATAAATATTTTTAATATTTTCATCGTTAAATGATGCATCGTAATAACGAGTAGGCTTAACTATTTGACCTCTATCTGCTACGCCTGCACGAACTTTTTCTTTGCAAACAAGCGCTTCAGTATAATGCTTGGGGGGGGTGAACCGACTACACGGTCTTGGATCTTGACTGTGGCAACATGTTTTGTATCGCCTTTGTCGGCATAAAAAATCAGCCGCACCTTGTCTGGCGAAATGGCTTGTTCTTTTTTATAGACTTCTTTTGGAAACGTAAGTGTTTTACTGTAACTCAACACCGACAGCATCATTACCGCAAGTAGTGCTTGCAAGACCTTATTTGTTTTCATGTGAAGCTCCTTATAACTTAATACACGTACATTAAAAAACCTCATTTTTGTCAGATGTGAAAAAGTATATCACTTTCATTTATTAATTGTCAAGATATTTTATTTATTTTATTTATTTTATTTATTTTATTTATTTTATTTATTTATAGTTTAATATAAATTAATTGTTAATGATTAGTTATAATACAAAGTATCATAAAAAGTGATTTTGTTGCTAATTTTTATGGCAAAATCGGATTAGAAGATTTTATTTAAGAAGTTAAATTAGTAGATTTATTTAGAGTATTATTCTAAACCGCAAACGAAAAAACAGAGCCTTTTTCTTCTTCGCTTTTTATCTCCAAGTGGGTATGGTGCATTGAAAGTATCTGCTTAACAATAGCAAGACCGAGCCCCATAGAATTATCCCAGCTATGTTCGCCGGAACGATAAAACTTTTTAGTTACTTTTTCTATATCCTTTGCAGAAATCCCAACACCTTTGTCTATTACTTCTATAAAGTTTTGCCCTATGACCACTTTCACTTCACCTTTGGAGTATTTGAGTGCATTTTCCATCAGATTTTTTAAAACAATCTCCAATAAAGTTCTATCTGCATTAACCGTTCTATGTTCGCCTTCTATAACAATGCTGCGATTTGTATATTTTTCAAATAAAGACTGTCTGCATTCGCTTGCTAAAGTAAATAAATCAAATTTACTCATATGCAAAGAAGCTTCTCCGCTTTCAAATTTATTCCATAGAATAAGGCGGGCTAAAAGGTTTTCTATTTTTTGACTATTATTATAGATTTTTGTCATAAATCTATCTCTTAATGCCAATGGCATATCGTGGTCTTCTTCGAGCGTTGTAGCATACCCCATGATAGCTGCTATAGGATTACGAAATTCATGGGCAAGAGCTGAGATCATATCATTTCTTTGTCTATTTTTGAGCTTGATCTTTGCATCCATTTGCTCTTTTAAACTTTTCCTTTTTTGTGTTTTTCGCATAAGTCTTTGTATAGAGTCTTGTAAGTTTGCAAGCATATCTGTGCTCAAATCTTGTTCTTTTATTATTCTAGGCGCATTGATCCATTCATTAATATGCAACAACTCTCGCTGGATAATATCCAATCGATATATAGTATACACTCCTATACCTATCCATAACATCAAAAAAATAGCCAATATAAATAGATTGCATTCGTTATACCAAGCACAAATAATAATAGCTAATGTAGCCAAAGTCAAACTCGAAACAATGGCACTATATCTAGGGATAAGATGCATCTATATTGTCACTATTGTTTTTGTCGAAATTTCTTTTTTGCATCGGCTATAAAAGGTAAAAAATCTTCTTCTTCAAAAAATCCAACAACTTGTTGTAGTATTTTTTTATCCGGCGTCATAAAAAATACAGTAGGCACTCCGGCTATTTCTGGAAACAAACGCATGGACTCTGTATCTTCGCGCATAATTTTAACCAATACAAAAGATTGGAGTTCGGCCTTGACCTTGCTGTCGTTAAGAGTAGTTTCTTTCATAGCTTTACACCATCTGCAATGCTCGCTTTCTATCATTACCATTACTGCTTTATGTTCTTTTTTTGCCTTAAGTGCTGCACTATTAAAATCATCATGCCATTGCAATGTAGCTGCACTGACCATCGAACAAAATATACTAAAAACCAATATTAATTTCTTCATTCTTTCTCCTTTATTGGAAAATCTTTTATTACTTGCATAAAAACTTTATATAATTTTTCAACTTCATCAACCCCAACTCTTTCGTTTGGTGCATGAATTGTATCGTTTATTACTCCAAACTCCAATACTTCTATTCCATAAGGGGCTATGAATCTTGCATCGCTTGTGCCTCCTGCAGTTGAGTACTTTGGTGTGATATGGCAATATTTTTCTATAGAAGTCGTAACTGTTTTAGCTAGCACACTTTGACTGCTTGTTACAAATGGATTTGCAGACTGCGAAAGTTCTAAAGAAAAATCAAATCCATCTAATTTTTGTTCTACAAATGACCTGATATCGTCTATTGTTGTTTTGGTAGAGTTTCTGATGTTAAACATCATTTTAAGTATCCCAGGTGTCACATTGGTTACTTCCATGCCTGAACGAATATCTGTAATCACTAAAGTGCTTGGAGCAAAATACTCATCACCATCATCCAAATGCACTCCGGCAAGACTAGGCAATATTGGTGCTATGGTATGTATGGGATTGTCAGATTTTTCTGGATATGCAGCATGCCCTTGCTTGCCTCTGAGGTATAAAATACCATTAACCGAACCTCGTCTGCCTACTTTTACAGCATCGCCGAACTGCTTTTCACAAGTAGGCTCAGCAACTATGCAATGTGTAGGCAGCATATTAATACTTTGAAGATATCTTAGCATCTCATCAGTCCCATAAATAGCATCACACTCCTCGTCGGATGTAAGAAGCAAAGATAGTCTTCCGTGGAACTCTTTAGTATCTTTTGCAGCTTGCACAAAAGCAGCTACTCCGCTTTTCATATCTTGGGCACCACGACCATATATCATACCGTTATGAACGACCGGAACAAATGGATTGCTATTCCAACCATCTCCTGGCGGAACAATGTCTATATGACCAGCAAAACAAAGATGCACGTCGCTTTTTCCAAATTGTTTTGTGAGAAAAATATTTTTTACACCCTCTTTGTTATGATACAAGGCTTCATAACCATCTAAATAAGATTCTATCCACGAAAATGCGCCATCGTCATTGGGAGTTATGGATTCATAGCTAAGCAGCTTAATTAATAGATCTATTACATTCATATTTTTAATTTTGATTTGCTCTGGCATATTCTGGAGTACAAAATATGCCACAGTGACATTTACCTTCTTCTGGAATTTCATGCTCAAGTGCCGGTTTGCATGGACAGGTACGATTATCCGCGCTTTTATGTTTCCCATCTTCTTCGATCACCATAAAGCATGGACAAAATCTCTTTCCGTATAGCAGTTTGTGTCTAGCTAGCCCCATAGTAACACCTTCGTTGACGTCATCGTTTGGGTGATATACAAAGCCAAATTGACTGCAAACTTTATCTGTAAATTGTTTGGTTTTTTCCACTTCTTCTAAAAATTCCGGTGAACTCATATCTAACGATTGCAACATAATTACATCCCTTTGTATATATCTTATAAAGTTATATCTTAAACAAATTTAATGTACAATAATAAAACTTCAAATAAAGAGGAAAATGTGCAGATAGATAACACAATTTTAGAAAAACTTGAAAAACTCTCACATCTTAAAATTGATGACGGTAAAAAAGAAGAAATTATTCATCAACTCTCAGATATTGTAGCTTACGTAGAAAATTTAAGTGAGCTTGATACAAGCGGCCTTGATGCATCATTTTCGACTTTGACTGGCGGTACACCGATGAGAGAAGATGTGTCTAGCAAACAAGAAGAGGTGATAAAAAGTATACTGGCCCATGCTCCGCAAAGCGAAGATGATTTTTTCGTTGTGCCTGCTATTATTGAATAAATATTTTATATAAAAGAAAATATCATGTCTGAACATAACTTAACTCAATTACTTCAAGACGTAATAACACATCAAGCATCCGATTTGCATCTAATTAGTCGTTCCAAGCCTCTAATTCGTATAGACGGAAAACTTGAACCGGTAAATGCTCCGGAGCTTAGCAGTAAAGATATTGAAGAAATGTGCTTTCCTTTTATATCAGAAAAACAAAAAAAACATTTTGAAGACAGTTATGAATTAGATTTCTCATTTGAGCTTAAAGGTATTGGTCGGTTTAGAGTTAACTACTATCATGCTTTAGGAGAAATGTGTGCTGCTTTTAGACCAATTCCCATCATTATTCCATCATTGGATGATCTAGGTGCTCCAGAAATTTACAAAAAGCTCATCAAGCGCGAAAAAGGGATTATCTTGGTTACCGGGCCGACAGGTTCTGGAAAATCTACAACACTGGCTGCTATGCTAAATGAGATAAATGAATATGAACAAAAACACATAATCACTGCTGAAGATCCTGTAGAATTTGTACATACAAATAAAAAATCAATATTTTCCCACAGAGAAGTCGGTAATGATACGGCTTCATTTGCTAGTGCACTAAAATATGCCATGCGTCAGGACCCTGATGTTATATTGGTTGGGGAGATGAGGGATAAAGAGACTATTGCAGCTGCATTGACTGCTGCTGAAACAGGGCATTTGGTGTTTGCAACCTTGCATACCAATTCAGCTCCTAGTACGCTTAACCGTATCATTGATGTTTTTCCAGGCGAAGAACAGCCACAGGTCAGAGCCATGCTTTCCACATCTTTGGTTGCAGTTATAGCTCAATCTCTTGTTCCAAAAGTTAGAGGAGGGAGGATAGCAACTTCTGAGATAATGATCATGAATCACGCAATAGCCAATCTAATTCGTGACGAAAAAGTACATCAAATTTATTCTCAAATGCAATTGGGTCAAGAAGAGAGTGGCATGCAGACACAAACACAAGTTCTTGTTTCTCTGCTAAAACAAGGTATCATCTCAAAAGAAAATGCTATACAGTTTTCCAATAGACCAGATGAACTCTTAAAACTAATGCCTGGTGGCTTCTACTAAGGATATCTCTAAGATTTATTTTACTATAAGATGATACAATACGCCCATTATATATATCAAACAAAAAGGCTTTTATGGAAGACTTGAATCAACTTGATTTAATTATAGGTTCTATTGTTATTCTGATAGGGATCAAGGGGTTTATGAATGGATTTTTCAAAGAAATTTTTGGTCTGATCGGTATCGTTTTAGGTATTTTTTTGGCTTCGAGATTATCAACAGTAATGGCATCATTTATTGGTGATTATTTATTGCATATAGAAAACAAAGCATTACTGACTTTAGGTGGGTTTTTCGTAGTTTTGGCACTTGTTTGGATAGGAACTCTCTCGGTAGGAACACTGCTATCAAAATTGACCAACGCAAGTGGATTAGGAATTGTTAACAATATTTTAGGCTTCATTGCAGGAGGAGGTAAATATTTTATTATATTCGCCATCATCATAACAGCATTATCCAATATCTCCCTGCTCAAAGGTACCATGAGCAAATATACAAATAATAGTATTTTATACCCATATCTTTTGAAAACTGGGACATTTTTAATACACTTAGACCCGCAGAAACTAAATCTAAACTCATTGAAGCCATCTTCTGCTACTAGCGATAAAACTCCAGCCGATAATAATCAAAACATTGAATCCAATACAACGAGGACAATATGATAGATTACGATGTATTACTTGAGAAATTCAAATCCATTATCAAAGAAAGTGGACTAAAATATACAAAACAAAGAGAGCTTATTGTCAAATTTTTATATGAAAATAGCGGGCATTTTACTCCAGAGGAAATAAATGATGCTCTGAAAAATGAATATCCGAATATGACGATTGGGATTGCTACAGTTTATCGCACACTAACTCTCTTGGAAGAATCAGGACTTGTGACATCCATATCATTCGGTGCTCAAGGCAAAAAATATGAATTTGGTCTTAAAAAACATCATGATCACCTCGTATGTAAGCAATGTGGGGTTATTACTGAATTTTGCGATGAAGTCATAGAAAAACGCCAACAAGAAATTGCAAAAAAAATTAATTTTCAAATGACTGACCATACAATGAAAATCATCGGTGTGTGTCAACCATGCCAAAAATCTAATAAAAATAAGGAAAATAGTTGATATTTGAAAACCCATATATCCAAGAACGCATCAAAAAAGCAGATGAATTAAAATCAGAAGGTATCAACCCGTATCCAAATGTTGTAGCCCCTGCAATGAACTCTAATACATTTCTGCAAACACATGGTTATCTTCATGAATTAGAAGAGGGAGAGAGAAAAGATACCACAAAGAGTATTACTCTAACTGGTCGCATAAAACTTCTTCGCATAATGGGCAAAGCTGCATTTGCCAAGATCCAAGATGCTCAAGGCTTGGTGCAAATATATTACAATAGAGATGATCTGCCAGAAGGTTATTACAACAAAATCAAAAAGCTCATTGAAGTAGGTGATATCGTTACTGCTACTGGATATCCTTTTGTGACACAAACTGGAGAATTAACACTTCACTGTACATCATTTGAGATTACTACAAAAACGCTTTCTCCTCTTCCTGAGAAATTTCACGGCCTTCAAGATCAAGAACTTAGATATCGCCAACGATATTTGGATATGATCATGAATCCTGAGATAAAAGATATATTTATACTTAGAAGCCGCATAGTTTCTTTGGTGCGTAGATTTTTTGAAAGTAAAACATTTTTAGAAGTTGAAACTCCCATGCTTCACCCTATTCCCGGCGGAGCAAATGCCAGACCATTCATAACTCATCATAATGCACTTGACGTATCAAGATACCTTCGAATTGCGCCGGAACTTTATCTTAAACGACTTATAGTTGGCGGCATGGAAGCGGTTTTTGAGATTAACCGTAACTTTAGAAATGAAGGAATGGACCATACACATAATCCTGAGTTTACCATGATAGAGTTTTATTGGGCATACCACCGCTATACCCACCTGATGGAAATTACAGAAGAATTGTTTGATTATTTATTTAGTGAGCTTGGTTTGCCTGGTAAATTGCCTTATGGCGAACTGGAAATTGATTTCAAAACTCCGTTTGCCAAAGTATCGTACATTGATTCTCTCACTTCTATAGGTGGAGTGCCGGTTGAAGTTGCGACCGACAAAACAAAAGCTATGGAATATTTAAAAGCAAACAATATAAAAGTAGATGAAAATTTATCTCTTGGTTATTTGCAAGCAGAGCTTTTCGATGCTTTTGTAGAAAGCAAGCTTATAAATCCTACATTTATTACTGATTTCCCTATAGATATCTCTCCTTTAGCACGTAGAAGTGATAGCAATCCTGATATTGCTGAACGTTTCGAACTTTTTATCGCCGGTAAAGAGATAGCAAATGGATTTAGTGAACTTAATGACCCTATTGATCAATATGAAAGATTCAAAGCCCAAGTAGCAGCCAAAGAAGTTACGGGGGATGATGAGGCTATGCATATGGATTTGGATTATGTAAGAGCTTTGAGCTACGGTATGCCGCCAACAGCAGGTGAAGGGATAGGCATCGATAGGCTTGTCATGATGCTTACCGATCAACACTCTATCAGAGATGTACTCCTATTCCCGGCCATGAGACCAGAAACATCTTTGCACACAAATATTGATTAAATTTTATAAGAAGGAAAAAAATGAGTTACGCAATGGAACAATTTGACCCAGAGATATTTCATGCTATTGAGCAAGAATTAGAGAGACAAACAAATCATTTAGAAATGATAGCTAGTGAAAACTTTACACATCCAGCAGTAATGGAAGCAATGGGCAGTATATTTACAAACAAATACGCAGAAGGATATCCAGGGAAAAGATACTACGGCGGATGTGAATATGCCGATGCTGTAGAGCAGCTGGCAATTGACAGAGCTTGTAAGCTTTTC
Source organism: Sulfurovum sp. UBA5622 (assembly GCA_002424475.1). Lineage (GTDB taxonomy): Bacteria > Campylobacterota > Campylobacteria > Campylobacterales > Sulfurovaceae > BN30871. The sequence goes on along the minus strand of DIKI01000007.1, from coordinate 246,203 downwards.
GGATGCTCATATGCCAATGTACAACCACACTCAGGAAGCCAAGCAAACGGTGCAGTTTATGCTGCACTGCTTCAAGCTGGAGATAAGATACTTGGTATGGATCTAAGCCATGGCGGACATCTTACACATGGAAGCAAAGTAAGCTTTTCTGGTAAAAACTATCAAAGTTTCTTTTATGGTGTCGAGCTTGATGGTCGTATCAACTATGATGAAGTAGCACAAATTGCAAAAATAGTACAACCAAAAATCATCGTATGTGGAGCTTCAGCATATGCTAGAGAGATTGATTTTGCTAGATTTAGAGAGATCGCCGATAGCGTAAATGCTCTATTATTTGCCGACGTGGCTCATATAGCTGGATTGGTAGTTGCCGGTGAACACCCTAGCCCATTCCCGCATGCTCATATAGTTACAACCACTACACATAAAACATTAGCTGGCCCAAGGGGCGGAATGATACTCACAAACGATGAAGAGATCGCTAAAAAAATCAATTCCGCTATATTCCCTGGTATTCAAGGCGGACCACTAGTGCATGTAATTGCAGCCAAAGCAGTAGGCTTCAAGCACAATCTAAGTCCCGAATGGAAAGTATATGCAAAACAAGTTAAGGCAAATGCTGGAATACTCGCGGATGTGCTTATGAAAAGAGGATATGATATCGTATCCAATGGTACTGATAACCATCTAGTGCTTGTATCTTTTCTCAATAAACCATTTTCCGGTAAGGATGCTGATGCGGCACTTGGCAATGCAGGAATTACAGTCAACAAAAATACCGTCCCAGGAGAAACTCGCAGTCCATTTGTGACATCTGGAATTCGCATAGGTTCACCAGCCCTTACAAGCAGAGGCATGAAAGAAGCTGAATTTGAAATTATCGCCAATAAAATTGCTGACGTACTAGACAATATTGAAGATACTCAGTTGCATGCAAAGATAAAAGAAGAGATGAAAGAGTTAGCTGGCAAATTTGTAATGTACTCTAAACCTATTTACTAGAGGTTTAATTGAATATTATTTTGGATGCCTTAGGGTTCAATAGGTCTCATTACTATGTCAAAAGACCATATATTGTAGAGAAGATATCATTTGATAATCGTACATTTTATGCAAAATTTGAGCGAATAGATGAAAAGCTGGACGACACTGTATTGACTCAGCATTTAAAAAAAAATATGGTTATAGCTGCTCCGCTATTGGAGAATGGCTATACAAATCTATTAGTTTTAGAATATAAAGGCGATGAGCCAATGAGATTTTTTCATACAACCAAACAACTTTTTAACTCTATGGATATTAAATCTTATTACGTATTCAAAGGAAAAACTGACAGACATTTGCAGATATTTATCCCGATACCAAAAATTGAATTGTATCAAGCACATGAGAAATTAGAAAAAATCTCAAATCTTTTGGCTATCAAACTTCCTGTAGAATGGCGCACACTGCCTAATAAAAATCTACCAGAAGCTTATAATATTGTTACTTTACCTTATCAAATTTTAGAATTTGACCAACGTGTTAAGTAATGGTTAACTGTTTTTTAATACAATATTACTAATAATGTATTATTTCTTATAATAAGGATAATAATTTTTGAATATATTATATGAAGATCACTATATATATTACATAAAAAATAAATCAAAAAGACAAACAAATATTTGTAATAAATGACAGTATATTTTTTTATAAACGGAAAGAAAAAAGAATGAAGCCAATATCGACAACTAGACTAATAATTATAACTTCTCTATTTTTAGTATTTTTTACTAATTTTACTTTTTTTACAAAAGTCATAGAAGTATATCCATTTACTGGCATCAATATATTATTTATACTCTCCTTGGGTGTAGTATTATTTGGTTTATTAGTATTTTTGTTTACTCTTTTTAGTTCAAAATATTCAACAAAACCTTTTTTAATTACTTTCATGACAATAGCGGCTTTTTCTGCATATTTTATGTATTCATATCAAGTTGTTATAGATGATAGCATGATACAAAATGCTGTCCAAACAAATATGAATGAATCACTTGATCTATTAAGTTGGCAACTAGTAGCTTTTGTATTATTTTTAGGCATTATGCCATCTATTTACATATATAAACAACCGCTTATTAATACATCATTCAAGCAAGCTCTTAAAATCAAGGCTTTAATTTCTACATTGTCTGTGTCTGTAATAATAATAACGATCTTGGTTTTTGGCTCATACTATTCGTCTTTTTTTAGAGAACATAAACCCCTTAGATTTTATACAAATCCAACATTTCCAATCTACAATATCGGCAAATATGCCGGCGCTACCTTCTTTCCAAAAAACACTACATTTACCAAAGTAGGAACCGATGTCAAAATAGTGCCAAACAGTGATAGAAAACTGATGATAATGGTCGTTGGCGAAGCTGCTAGAGCTGATCATTTTTCACTAAATGGATACTCTAAAGATACAAATCCAAAACTAAAACAAGAACCCAAACTAGTCAATTTTACTGATGTAACTTCATGCGGAACATCGACTGCGGTATCTGTGCCTTGTATGTTTTCATTTTTAGGAGATAATGGGTCTAATACAGAAAAGGCACGCTCTCAAGAAAATGTATTGGATGTGCTTAATAGGGCTGGTGTAAATGTATTATGGAGAGATAATAATTCAGATTCTAAAGGTGTAGCAAATAGAGTCACATATGAAAACTTTCGAACAACCGAAACTAATACTGTTTGCGAGGGAGACGAGTGTAGGGATGAAGGTATGTTAAAAGACTTACAAACCTATATCGATGGTCATAAAAATGGCGACATATTAATCGTTTTGCACCAAATGGGCAATCATGGTCCTGCATATTACAAAAGATATCCAAAAGATTATGAAAAATTTGCACCAACTTGCAATACAAATCAATTAGAACAATGTTCTAAAGAAGAGCTTTCCAATGCTTATGATAATGCCATACTTTATACGGATGATTTCCTTGATAAAGTAATAAAATTTTTAAAACAAAATGATAATAAATTTGAAACAGCCATGCTATATGCCAGTGACCATGGAGAATCTTTGGGAGAAAATGGAGTTTATTTGCACGGATTGCCTAAACTTATTGCTCCGGATGCCCAAACACATGTTGGAATGATGATCTGGATGGGAGAAAAAACACAAAAAAGAGTTTCGTTAAACACATTAAAACAACAACGTAATAATTCTTATTCGCATGCGAATTTACCTCATACTCTATTGGGATTCTATAATGCAAAAACGAATATTTATGATAAAAAACTTGATATTATTAATTCAAACTAATTAACGATAAAGACGGCACAAGAAGTTAAAAATAAAATCATGGTATAATCTTTTCAAATTACATATTTGGAGAAAAATATCATGAAAGATCACAATCTTGATGATTTGATTATTGATGACATGGAAACGAAATCAAAAAGCAGTATAAAAAGTATTTTGACAACCATTATATTAATCATTATTGTGCTTATACTAGCTATATTTTCAACCAAAATACTCTTACAAGAGCCAAGCAAGCCACCACTTATAAATGAGCAAAACTATACACAAACAGCAAATCCTGACTTGCAGCTTGAAACAAATGCTACTGATGATGTAAATAATTCATCAGTTTCAATTCCTGCATCAACAGATACCAATACAACTCTTGATACTCAAGCAGAAACAACAAATTCAAAACCTTCCAATATTCCAGAAGTTATTAATCAAAAACTTCAAGGAACAACTCCTAAGCCTTCTAAAGTTGTAAAAACTTCTGAAAATAAAGAAGTGAACAAAAGCACAACTATACAAGATAAAGCCAATATTGAAGTAAAAAAAGATATTCCAAAACCTGAAGTAAAAAATGAAACATATTATATTCAAGTTGGATCTTTTACTTCGAAACCTAACGAAACATTTTTATCTGTTATAAAAAATAGCAATTATAATTATCAAGTAAAAACTTCCAAACAAGGTGCAACTACAATTTCAAAATTTCTTATTGGACCATACAATAGCAGAGAAAAAGCAGAAAAAGAATTAATACAAATAAAAACTCGCATCAACAAATCTGCCTTTATAGTTAAACAATAAGGCTTACTTTGTTTAAAACTATTCTTTTCGATCAACTTACGCCTATTGCACTATATGGTGAGTTAAAAGCTATTTTTTCAAATGAAGTTACTATGCTGTTTGAGAGTGTAGTTAATAATAGCGAAGGAAACTTTAGCTTTATAGCCATAGGTGCAAAAGAAAGATTAACATACAAAGATAACAAAACTTCTCATACAGATGAAGCCGGAATTTTAAAACATATAGATAAAGATCCTTTTGCATTTCTCAAATCATATTATTCTTCTTTAGACCAAGCACACTATAAATCAATTAGCGACAAAGCAGGTTTTAGTTTTGTAGATGGCTTTATAGGTTTTATAGGTTACGATATGGTCAAGGTATTTGAGCCGGTATTAGCTCATAGCATGGATATGTTAAATGATACTTTAAATACTCCTGATTTAGATTTGATTCGTCCAAAAGTTATCATAGGCTACTCCCACAAAAATGCTACTCTTACAATTATCCAAAACGATAATTCTTTGGGCAATGCCGTAGAACAGATAGAAGCATTACTGCAAAAACCTCATTCTTTCTTGCAACTCCAAAGAGCAAACCTTAAAGACGGTGGATTGAATATCAATGAAAAAAGGTTTAAAGACCTTGTAGAAGAATCCAAAGAGCGTATAAGGGCTGGGGATATCTTTCAGATACTTATATCAAACAGATATACTCAAAATGGCTCTGTAGACCCAATTAGTTTCTATAGATTACTGAGATCTAAAAATCCGTCTCCGTATTTATTTTTACTAGAATATGAAGATTTTGCAATTTGTGGCTCATCTCCTGAAGTAATGATAAGACTAAATGACGGTAATATTTTACTTCGTCCAATTGCTGGCACACGAAAAAGAGGCAAAGATACCCTGAGAGATAAAGAACTAGAACAAGAAATGCTACATGATCCAAAAGAGTGTGCAGAGCACTTAATGCTTATTGACCTTGGACGAAACGATGTCGGCCGTGTAGCGCAAACGGGAAGTGTTAAAGTCACGGATATGATGAGAGTAGAGAAATATAGTCATGTAATGCATATGGTATCCGATGTAGAAGCCATACTAAGCGAAGACAAAGACATGTTTGATCTTTTTGCTGCTACATTTACAGCCGGAACAATGACTGGGGCTCCAAAAATCAAAGCAATGGAGCTTATAGCGCATTTTGAGGGATTAAAAAGAGGATTTTATAGTGGATGTGTAGGATATTTTGCATTCAATGGCAATATGGACTCAGCGATTGCAATCCGTACGGCTCTCATTCAGCCTGACAAGATCACACTTCAAGCAGGTGCTGGTGTTGTAGCCGACTCCAAGCCGGAGCTGGAGTTTTTGGAAGTTAATAATAAATTAGGTGCTCTTGTAGCCACGCTCCAAGAGTTAGAAAAAGTATAACTAATGCTTCCGAAACTATTTGCTATTTTTGGCAATCCTGTATCTCACTCCAAATCACCGCTTATGCATAATTTTGCATTTTATCTTCTAGGATATGGCGGGTGTTATGGTCGCTATTTGCTTGAAGATGGCAAGCATTTGCGAGAGACTTTTTTATCTCTTGGGCTCAGTGGAGCCAATATTACCGTTCCTCACAAAGAAGCTGCATTTGAAGCATGTGATTGGTGTGATGAGTTTGCCAAAAAAGTTAAAGCCGTCAATACAATTGTTTTCAAAGACGGTAAATTACATGGATACAATACTGATGGTCCTGGATTTCTAAAAGCTATTGACAATAATACAAAAACCATTCTTTTGCTTGGTGCCGGCGGTACAGCTATGTCAACTAGTGTTTTACTAAGAGAAGCTGGTTATAAAGTCACCATTCTTAATCGTACACCCGAACGATTAGCACCATTTATCCAAAATGGATTTGAGTGCTATGATCACCAAACCCTGCCTCTTAATGCTTCATTTGATTTAATAGCCAATATGACATCCGCCGGTTTGCAAGATGACAACTTGCCGGCTCCAATATCTATACTAGAACCCCTAGTAAATAATGCAAAAAGCTGCATAGATGTTATTTATGGCAAAGATACTCCATTTTTGAAGCTCACTAAACAAGCGAACAAACCAATTCAAGATGGAAGTGCTATGCTGCTAAATCAAGGTATATTAGCATTTGATTATTTTACAAATCATAAGTTTGCTCTAGATCAAATAGAGCAAGCTATGAAAAAAGCTTTCATATAATAAGAAAATTATTTTCCTGTTTTAGCCAATGTATCTGAAAGCATAAATGCAAGTTCTAAAGCTTGTTTGGCATTTAGTCTTGGGTCACATTGTGTATGATAACGGCTAGAAAGCCCTTCAGCCGTAATGGCACAGCTTTGACTTCCTGTGCACTCTGTTACATCATCGCCGGTCATTTCAAGATGTATACCGCCTGCTATAGTGCCTTCACTTTCATGAATAGCAAAAAACTGCTTGACTTCGCTTAAAATATTATCAAAATCCCTAGTTTTAAATCCAGAACTTGCTTTTTCTACATTACCATGCATAGGGTCAATAGACCACACTACATTTTTCCCTTCGGCTTTAACTTTTCGTAAAAGAGGAGGAAAATATTCACTTATTTTAGATGCTCCCATACGAACAATAAGATTCAATCTTCCTTCTTCGTTATTTGGATTTAATGCATCGATTAAAGATATCAACTCATCTTCTTGCATAGTTGGTCCGACTTTACATCCTATTGGATTTTGTATGCCTTTAAAATATTCTATATGAGCATCATTCAAATCTCTTGTGCGATCACCTATCCAAAGCATATGAGCAGAGCAATCATACCAATCACCAGTCAAACTATCTTTTCTAGTGAGAGCTTCTTCATAATTAAGTAATAATGCTTCGTGAGATGTATAAAGTGTTGTTTGGTGAAGCTGAGGAAGATTTTTGACTTCCAACCCACATGCGCTCATAAATCTCATAGCATCGTCTATCTTGCTGCTTAGTTCTTCGTATTTTTTCCCTAGATCATGATCTTGAATAAAATCTAAGTTCCATTGATGAACTTGTTCCAAATCAGCCATACCGCCTCTTGAAAACGCACGGAGCAAATTCATAGTAGCAGCCGATTGGTTATATGCTTTAAGCATGCGAGCCGGATCAGGAATTCTGGCTTCAGAGGTAAATTCGATATCGTTAATTATGTCACCGCGATAACTAGGCAAACTGACACTATTTACCTCTTCAAAATCACTACTGCGAGGCTTGGCAAACTGCCCTGCTATTCTTCCTACTTTTATAATTGGTTTACCAGAGGCATACATAAGCACCATATTCATTTGCAACATCAATTTAAAAAGGTTTTTGATTGATGTTGCGTTAAAATTTGAAAAACTCTCTGCACAATCCCCACCTTGCAGTAAAAAAGCTTCTCCTCTACCAGCTCGGGCAAGATCAGCTTTTAAATTACGTGCTTCACCTGCAAATATCAAAGGCGGATAAGTTGAGAGTTCTGCTTCTATGGTTTTCAATGTATTTTGGTCCGGATAGACTGGTTGCTGCTTAATAGGAAAGTCTCTCCAGCTATTTGGTGTCCAACTCATGGTAATGTCCTTCAAAATTAATGGCAAGATTATACCCTATTAAAAAAAAATGTCAAATTTTTAATACCATAAATGGTATCGATGATTGTTTATCACAGAGTTATTTTAAATTTCTCTGAATTAAGAGCAAATATAATTATAATTTTTATCATTTTTCACAATGTGAATAATCCCTATTAAAAAATATAGAAATGGTGTGAATAACTCCAAATTATGATTATGATTTGTAAGCAATAAAAGTCACAAAATTCGCCCATTGAAATACAGTATTAATTTTATCAAATCCTGCTTCTTTGCACATTTGGATATTTTCTTTGATAGTATAAGGCACAAGTACATTTTCCAATGCTTCTCGTTTCTTAGTTATCTCATAAGTGCTGTATCCTTGGGCTTTCTTGTGATCGTAATAAATATCTATCATAACTTTATCGAGTTTTTTTTCATCAAAAACTACTTTTTCTGAAAACAAAAATACTCCTCCATTTTCCAGGGAATCATATATTTTTTTGACTAATGATACTCTTTGAATCGGGCGGATAAATTGTAAAGTATAGTTGGCAACTATAAAGTCTTGAATTCCATAATCACATGTGATTATGTCACCGTATTCTAACTCTATATTCACATCATATGCCTTGCATTTAGCTTTTGCTTGAATGAGCATGGCTTCAGAATTGTCAATGCCTTTTAGTGTCATCTTTGTACTCATTTGACAATGTAAATCTATCAAAAACTTAGCAGTTGACGAACCAAGATCTAACACTTTTTTATTATCATCTTGCTGTTTTAATATCAATGAAATAATAAGCTTTTGTACCTCATCATAAAATGGTACAGAGCGACTAAGCATATCATCAAAAACAGTTGCTACAGATTCATCAAACTCAAATTGTTTTTGCGGCTCAATTTCAAATATTTTATCTTTGTTTTTCATATAATCTCTTTTGCTTTTAAAATATCGTCTTCAATTTGTCTTTTCAATTCGCCAAGATTATCAAACTTTCTATTTTCTCTTATGAAACTCTCAAAACTTATCTCTATTGAGTCATTAACATTGTGTATGTCTTTATCTATGATATGTGTTTCAACGGCAAACTTACCATCCGTGCTCACTCTATGGCCTACAAAGCTTACACTTTTATACCAAATATCACCTATTTTTGTGCTCGTTGCATAAATGCCTTCCTTGGGAAGCAGATACTCTTTTGGATTTATATTAACAGTAGGAACGATTTCTTTACTTCCAATTCCTTGACCGCGTATTACTTCACCGCAAATTTGATAGCTTCTGCCAAGCAGCCTATTGGCTTGCTTGATTTCACTATTTTTTATGAGATCTTTTATCGTACGAGAATGCACAGCTATTTCATCTGATTTTATAACATCAACTACTATCACTTCTCCTTCAAAAAGTTTTTTAAGGAGTTTAACATCCCCGCTTTTATCTTTACCAAAATGAAAATCATATCCCACTACAATTTTTATTAAGTTCGGAAAGTCTTCTTTGAGTCTTAACAAAAAAGCTTCGGCAGAAAGTTCTTTTATTTTGTCAAAATGATAAAAATAAGATGGTTTGTCTATATATCTTGTTCTTACATATCCTGGAGTCAATACGCCGCCATTCCGCTCTATTATGGCTACTGCATCAACACTGTCAATCAATACCTTATGAGCCAAATGCACGCCATCAAAAGCTCCTATAGCAATTGAGGATATCATAATGCACCCTTGATAAAATGATAAAAAAACTCTTGATTACCCTCTTTGCCTTGCAAAGGTGATGGCAAACACTCTTTTAATATCCAGCCGAGCTTTGATATACTCTCTTCAAATGCTTCCTTTGTACGCGCAATTGCATCTAGATCTACTACTACTCCCCTGCTATCTCTTTTAGCGAGCCTGCCTACTTCAAATTGCGGTTTATATAGTAAAATTATGTCGGCATTTTGATCTGCTAGACGATCTATGGAGTCTATTATCTCCAATAAAGATATAAAAGAAACATCACAACTGATGGTTTCAAATTTACCTTCAGGTTTAAAATGCCTTATATCACAGTTTTCATGAACAGCAACTCTATTGTTATCTCTAATACTAAAATGAAGCTGATTTGTTCCTACATCCACACAAGTTAAACTCTCTACGCCGTTTTCCAGTAGAATCTGAGCAAATCCTCCTGTGCTTGAACCTATATCCAAGGCTTTTTTGCCTTGCAAACTTACTAAATGTTGGTCTAAAAAAGCTTCAAGTTTTCTAGCTGCTCTGCTGGTATAAAATTTTTCGTTTTCTACTTCAACATTACTATTTTCATCACATTGCGTTGATGGCTTGGCTACTTTAGCATCTACTTTGACTTTGCCGGACTTAATTGCATCAAGCGCTCTATTCCTGCTCTCAAAGTAACCATTTTCTACCAAATATACATCAAGTCTCATTTATTCTCACTATAATTTTATTGTTATAATTATACAATAAACCAATGGCCAATTAGATTTTATCTATAAAGGGAGCTTTTTGCTCACCTAAACTTTTGCTATCATCTATAACAATTTTATCTCTCAGTGTATAAGCATAAAATGCAACCAAGAAGAATATAGCTCCTATCATCATACTTATATGACTTAGTGCTACGCCTGCATTTGCCATTTTCCCTATTGTATATGTCATGCCTACACTCACTGCCATAAATACCATATCGTTATACGATATAACTCTTCCTAAAAACTCTTCATCTGTGTTTTGCTGAAGCATATAATATGTAAACGACCATATAGAAGTAGTAAACAAACCAACAAAAAACATACTAAAGAGTGAAAGCGAAAAATCATACTGAAAATAAGCCCATAGGATTATAGTAGCTCCTTGAATGATCATAACTAACCACAAATTATTCATCTTAATATGTTTGCCAAAGATTACAGGTCCTATCATAAGGGCTATGGCTCTTGAAAAATTTATCCAACCGATAGCAAGCGGAACTGCTATGACATATTTATATTCAGTTTTTGCAAGAAGTGTAACAATGGTATCAAAAACGGTAAGTCCGACACTTGAATGAAGTATCATGATGTGAACTATTTTTAAATTTGCTCTTATATATCCAAAAACCTCTTTTGTGGCGTTCCATGCGCTTTGAGCTTTGTTTTGTATGACCTCAATAGGCAATTTTAACATCACAAAAAACGCTATAACATAAAATGAAAAATCTATCATAAATGTACCGATATAACCAAAATAGTATGTACTAAGTCCGCCGAGTGCCATACCAAAAGCAAATGTGCTTGACCAAATAATGCTATGGACTTCATTTGCCGCTTTTAGCGTCTCTCCAGATATAACTTTTGGCAAATAAGACATCTCTGCTGTAAATATTATTGTCCCAGCAATAGAGCGAATAAATAAAAATGTCCAAAGCAGCCAAATATACTCCAAAGTGTTTACAAACATAAAGCATATCGTCATACTCATCTCGATACCGAGCAATATCAAAATAAGTTTTTTAAACTCAAACCTGTCTATGATGTAGCCGTTAATTGGAGCCAACACAAGGCTTGGCAGTAATATAGCTATAAAGATCATAGCTATCATATCCGCTCCGGCTCCAAGCTTAACCAGTAAGGAAGCTATAGCCACATGGGAAAATACTGTCCCAAAATAGCTTAGAAACTGGATAGCAGTCAAGCCTCTAGTAATTGGATTTTTAAATATTTCTCTATATTTCATTTATCTCTTTTTATATAAATTGTATATTTTATCGTTTTATCTTTTATTTCAAATTGCGGTTTCATTACAAAATTCCTTCTTTTTGATTCTTTGTAAGACCTAACAGTATTAACTCATAAGAGTGGTCAAAAAGCTCTAATAAAAGCTCATCATCTACATCACCGCCAATTTCAATAGTGTTCCAATGTTTTTTGTTCATATGATAACCAGCTTGTATAGAGTTGTACAATGAACGAAGCTCTAGGGCATAAATCGGGTCACATTTGAGATTGATTTTTAGAGGCGATTTATCCACAATCAAAGCAAACATCTTATTACATACTCGATATACCCTCACATTCTCATCAAAAGGATAATCAAATGAAGCACCATGTTTTGATAATAAATATCTATCCACTTGCTCAAAAGTCATTTGATTGCTTCTTTTTGTTTTGTATCAAATATAAACCTCTTTTATTCTCTTATAGCTTGTATTATCTATCTCTTTCAATGTAGATAATTTTTAATTCTTACAACAGATATTTCGGTAATATTTCCGCTCCCTATGAAAGAGCGCTATGCCCAATTTTCAAAAGTCACAAGTCAATTGCTGACCTTAGCGATTTATTTTGCAATTATTGCATAGAATGCAAACCGATCATGTTGCCTTCTGTATCATTTATCAAAGCTATAAATCCATTTTCACCGATAGAAAATTTTTCATGCACTATCTTGCCTCCATTTTGTACGGCTCTGTTTGATTCTATAGCACAATCTTCACAGCCAAAATAAACAATTGTTCCGCTTGTGCCTATTTGACATCCATCCATTTTCACTAATGCTCCGGCTGTGCCATATTTGTTATTTTCCATAGGAAAAACATAATATTCCATATTTTCAGGCATATGTTCAGACTTTATTTGGGTAAGTTGACTCTCAAAAACTGCTTCATAAAAAGTCTTTGCTCTTTGCATATCTTGAACATATATTTCAAACCAAACAACTTGATTGCTTTTCATGGGAGTTCCTTTCTTTGGTTTTTATGATTAATTATAACATAAATCTATATTAAATTATTGTATCATCATCTCTCTCATCTCATCTTCGCTGATAGTAAGCACGCCAAGTTCCTCGGCTTTAGTGAGTTTACTCCCTGCATCTTCTCCATAAATCACAAAATCAGTCTTTTTGGATACTGAACTAGATACTTTTGCGCCTAAGCTTTCCAAATATACCTTGACCTCATCGCGACTTTGGCTCATAGTGCCTGTGATGACCACCGTTTTGCCCTTAAACGGATTATCCTTGGCTTCTGTAATGATTTCCACGCTCGGTTTTATAAGCTCAAAAAGTTTTAGCACAACATCGCGATTGACTCGCATAAACTCCAGTACGGAATTTGCCATTTCTATGCCAAATCCGTCTATAGATATCAACTCATCATAGGTAGCATCTACGACACCAAGTCCAAATCTTTTTGCTAAAGCCCTGCTAGCTACTTCACCGATATGTTCTATCCCTATGGCATTAAGCACTTTACTAAGCGTAGCGTTTTTTGTTGACTTAATTGCTTCTAAAAGATTGTTTATCTTTTTGGCTTTAAAGCCTTCCATGTCTTCTAGTTCTTCATATTTCAAGCTATATAGGTCTAAAATATCTCTTATCTTGCCCTCATTAACCAATTGCTCTACTATCTTTGAGCCAAGCCCATCTATGTTCATACATCCTTTTCTGGCAAAATGAATGATAGAGTTTACTACCCTGTCTGGACAATCAAGATTTTGACACTTTATAAGCGTCCCCTCATCAAGCAACTCTCTCCCGCATGTAGGACAAATTGTCGGTCGCTCAACAGGTTTCTCATAGCCATCCCGTCTACCTTCCAAGACTTTAATGATCTTTGGTATGACATCTCCGCTTCGTATAATGATCACACTATCACCTATACGAATATCTTTGCGTTCTATCTCATCAAAATTATGGAGTGTGGCGCGACTAATAAGGGCTCCTTCAATATTTACCGGCTCAATTTCAGCTACTGGAGTAACCACACCTGTTCTGCCGACTTGCAGAGTAATATCATTGATCACTGTTACCTTTTCAACCGCCGGGAACTTATACGCGCACATCCAACGCGGATATTTGACTGTATACCCAAGCTCCTCTGCGACATTTACATCATCTACTTTGACGACCATTCCGTCCATTATCATCTCTATCTCATCCCTCTTAGAGATAAGTTTTTGATAAAATTCTTCTATTTGGTCAATGTCTTCACATCTTTGTCTGTACGGCGGGGTCAAAAATCCGAGCGAATATACAAAACTCATCTTATCAAACAAACTATTTTGAGTTAGCGTATTTTCTCCAAGCCCCCATGGATAAAAAACAAGTTTTCGTTTAGCTGTAATAGAACTGTCAAGCTGTCTCAGACTTCCGGCTGCTGCATTTCTAGGATTTGCAAAAAGCGATTCGCCCACCATGAGTCTTTCCTCGTTTATAGACTCGAAATCATCTTTTTTGATCAGCACTTCGCCTCTTATCTCGATTAGTCCATCATAGTTTATCTTAAGAGGTACAGAGCGGATAGTTTTTACATTCTCAGTTACATCCTCTCCCTCTACACCATCACCCCTCGTAATAGCTCGAATCAACCTGCCTTTATCGTAAAGCAGATTTAAGCTCGCGCCATCAAATTTTGGCTCACAAAAAAAAGCTACTTTGCCTACATTTTTTTCGACTCTTTTGACCCACTCTTCAAGCTCACTATTTGAAAATACATCTTCCATGCTCCACATACGCTTTATATGCTTTGCTTTGCTAAATTCATCTCGCACGACGCCACCTACTCTAAGAGTAGGTGAATCTACATCAATTAGCGTTGGATTGGCTTTTTCAAAATCCATAATTTCATGATAAAGCTTATCATACTCTTCATCAGATGCCGTTGGAGCATCTAAGACATAATAATCATATGCCCACTTTTTTAAAATTTCTATTTTTTTTAAATAATCTTCATAAAGCATCTTTAAACTCTTTTTTCCATGGTTCATACAATCTTGATAATCCAAATAGATCCAGCAGTGCTACAGGACGAGCGAAAAGCTCTCTAGCCATCATTTTCCTGCTAGCTGCACTACTTTCAATTTCGGGCGCAACAAAACCTATTGCTTTATCTCCTCTGCAAAGTGCCAAAAAAAGAGCTCTTTGCAGATGAAATTTCTGTGATACTATGATATAGTCTTCCACTCCATAAACTTCTTTAGCACGTTTTATAGAATCAAAAGTACGCACGCCCTTTTTATCTGCTCTGATAACTGATGATGGCACTCCTGCTTTAATAAGATCTTTTCTCATAAGAGAAGTTTCACGATAATACTTAGTAGTACTATCTCCGGAGAGTAAAATATTTTTAACCTTGCCGGCTTTGTATAGTTTCGCGGCTGTTTTTATGCGGTATGTATAAAATGGATTTGGTTTCCCTTTAGATATATATTTGGTAGTACCAAGCACCAAGGCTGTTTGCTTGGCTGGAACACTATCTATATCATCGTAGATACGGCCCCAGCTGGTTATGCTCATAACTGCATATATCACAAACGGTATCATAATGATAAAAAAAACAGCTTTTATCATCCACCAAATAAATCTCACTATTAAATTCCTCTATTCTTTATAATTTATTATACCTAGTATCGATTAAAGATACTAAGATAATGTTTTGTAAACATCTATGGCTTGTTTGTGTTCTTTTACATCATGACATCTTATTATGCTAGCTCCATTTTCAAGAGCTTTTAAATGAACAGCCAATGTTCCTGCCAACCTCTCTTCTATTGGAGCTGGAATGATCTTATCTATCATAGATTTTCTACTAGCCCCAGCTAATATTTGACATCCGAATTTTGTAAAATGTCTCATATTTTTGATAAGGGTTATATTATGCTCCAAGGTTTTGCCAAACCCGATACCAATATCTAGAATAATGTTTTCTCTTGCCAATCCAAAAGCTTCACATTTGGCGATCCTAGCTTCAAAAAAATCATTTACCTCGCTCATCACATCACCATAAATCGGATTTTTTTGCATGGTTTGCGGAGTACCTTGCATATGCATTATACATAGTTTAGTATCATATTTGACGGCCAACTCTATAAGTCTATCATCATTTGCTCCGGTAATATCGTTTATGATTTTAAATCCAGACTCAAGAGCATACTCGACAACACTAGGCGTATAACTATCTATACTAAAAGTTACTTTTTCATAAAGTTTTTGACTTTTTATAGTATCACAAATGGCTCTTACTCTTTCCATCTCCTCCTCGGGGCTCACTATCGCGGCATTCGGTCTAGAAGAAACGGCACCGATATCAATAATAGTTGCTCCGTTTGTTATCATACTTTCTATCTCACTAATGGCTGAGGCGTTATCAAAACGACTGACGCTGTAAAAACTGTCATCGTTTGCATTAATGATACCCATAATTTCGGTTGAATAAACCGTGGTATGCAAAAAACTCTTTAACTGACGAGCTACTTCTTTGAGTCCAAACGGCTGGGCCAACTCTTTATGTGAAAGAATCTCAATATGCTTTTTATTTCCGATCAATAAACAGTCATAGTGCGTTTTAGAGTTCGTAATGGCACCACTTGGTACTGCAAGCTCAGCCCCAATACTAAGAGCATCTTGCTTGAGAATATTGACTGCTGGGGTTTTAAGTTCTTTTATATAGATAAAAAAGAATTCCATTTTTTTTTCAATGATAGTTATACCGCTGCCTTCAACTCCCAAAGAAGACAAGAAGGCCTTGGGGTCACTGATATCTAATCTATAAAGCTGCATCACAAATTCCTTTGAGAGAGATTATTAGACTTCTTATTTGCAAGCAACTTAAGAAGTATGGTTGATAAGACAAACTGTGGTGATGAACCGACATTAAGCACAGACATAGCATCAGAAAAAAGCTCTAAGGTTTTAAAATCCAAGCGATAATTCTTGCTTTTAACTGCTGCAGTTATGATTGATTCTATAATGATTTTCATCTCTTGTATAGAGGTTCTTTGATGTTTTTGAATAAACTCATAAGCACCTTGCAGCGTTAGATTTTTTATATCTAAATCCAATATTTGTTCAGTTTTATGATATTGTTCAACAGATATCGGTAAACGCGATCTAATGGTACCCAATATCATTGCTTTTTGAGATGCAAGTATGATAAATTCTTTATTGGGTGGCGGCTCTTCAAGTATTTTGAGTAATCTGTTTTGAACAACATCACTAAATTTTTTGGATGCCATTATGATAACTACTGTCTCTTCACTGGCAATGGAGGCTTTTTCTATCGCAAATTTAACATCCTCTACTAAAAAACCATCTTCTTTTATAATATTTATAAATCTATGATTTGTACCTAATGCCTCTAGTTGCGAGATTGTGTGCTCAAAATCATCTGTAATTATGACTTGATTTCCCAATCTCATAATTCGATCTCAAGATTCCCAAATAAAGCAGCTGACAATGTGTTATCAAAAAGCTTAAAAAGCTGCAATAATTTTATATCTAATTGAGGATCACTTCCTCTAAGCGGAAAACTATTTTGAACCTGATCATCTATAATCCATAAAAAACTATCATCTTTTTTAAAAGCGATCTTTGTGCAAGGATGATCACCTCGTCCGATATACCAAATAATATATCCATTAGGATATGAAATATCTAGCATGTCTTCTACTAATTGTAACTCTTGTACGGAATGTATATCATCCAATGATACAAAAAGCTTACGCAATTGATAAAAAGGTAAAAATGGTCTATTTTTATGCATATCATTGATCTTATGCTGAATATAGTGACCAAACCATCTACTATGAGGATCTGTCAATATAAGTACACTTTGTCCTTCTATAATGCGAGATATTGCATTGCTCACTAGAGGAGTCCATTCAAAACGATATTCTTCCATCCATGAAAAGTCAGAGTTTTCCTCCCTGATCGCTTGAAGTGTCCATGCTAATAACTTTTGCATACTATTATTTGTCTAAACCATAAGTATCATGAAGCATACGGATAGCAAGCTCGCCATATTTTTCATCTATAATCATAGATATTTTTATCTCACTAGTAGAAATCATTTGTATATTTATATTGCTTGCTGCTAAAGTAGTAAATGCCTTAGCTGCAACACCTGCGTGAGATTGCATACCAACTCCAACCACTGAAACTTTACATATATTGCTATCAAAATCCATACTGCCTATATCATGGTCAAAAGATTCTATAACCTTTTTTGCGTTTTCCAACTCATTGCCAGCTACGGTAAAGCCTAGATTTGTTGAACCGTCTATACCAACATTTTGGATAATCATATCCACATTTATACCTTCGTTTGCCAACTTGGTAAAAATCTCGGCTGCAATTCCAGGCTTATCAGAAACATTACGCAAAGTAACTCTAGCTTGATTTTTATCAAGTACTACTCCGCTAACCAAAACCTCTTCCATATTGTTGCTCTCCTTTGTAATAAGTGTTCCTTCGTTGTCGCTAAAACTACTTTTAGCGTATAATTTGACATTCAATTTCTTAGCCAATTCAACCGAACGATTTTGAAGCACTTTAGCTCCCATTGATGCCATCTCTAGCATTTCATCATATGAAATTGTATCCAGTTTTTTTGCTTTTGGCTCTATTCTTGGATCTGTAGTATAAATACCATCTACATCACTATAAATTTCACAAGCATCAGCTTTCATTGCTCCTGCGATTGCCACTGCTGAAAGATCGCTTCCTCCACGTCCAAGCGTAGTTACATTACCGTCTCTATTAATACCTTGGAATCCTGCTACTATGACTATCTTTCCATCTTTTATAGCTTGTTGCATTGCAGTTGGATCAATTGATTCTATTCTGGCATAAGTATGAGCAGTGTCTGTCGTGATTCCTGCTTGTCTTCCTGTCATTGCCACTGCATCATAGCCTTTTGCCTGCAAAGCAATAGAGAGCAATGCTGCTGTTACTCTTTCGCCGGAACTCAGGAGCATATCCATCTCTTGCTTTGCTGGATTTGGAGTAAAGTGCGTCGCATAATCAATTAATTTATTTGTCTCTCCGCTCATTGCAGAAACTACGACTATTAGATCATTACCTGCATCTCTAGCTTTTGCTACACGAGCAGCAACATTTTCAATCCTCTCCAAATTGCCGACACTTGTTCCGCCATATTTATGTACTATCAACATATTAAATGTATCCTTCCTTGATAAAATAGTCAATCACTTTTCGATATGCTTTTCTCTTGAAATAAGTAACTTTTTTAAATAATTCTTCATAAGCTACAAACTCATACTCTTCAAATTCTGGGGCATCAAATGCCATTAAATCTATTTGTGTATCATCTTTAAGTCGTACCAAAAAATATTTTTGAGTCTGCCCATCAAAAGGATATCTTTTGGTTGCTTTTTTAACTTTTGGGAAATCATAAGTTATCCAATCTGGAAATTCTCCTAAAATCTCAATATTATTGCAGCCTATCTCTTCTTCAAGTTCACGCAATAAAGCTTCTTTTGGTGTCTCGGCTCCATCTATTCCGCCTTGAGGAAATTGCCATCGGTTTTTAATACCTCTACATTGCCCCACAAAAAACTCGCATTCATTGGGATATTTAGGCGATAAAATAACAGCAGCAACATTTTGGCGATAACGCTTTTTTTTATACGATACAGGACTCATATTATAACTTTATTTCTATTTAAAAAAATTTGCTTTCTTGCTGACAAACAAAATTTGGTATATTTTCTGATATTATTTTATCTCATTTGTGGTTAGAATCATTTGAATTTATCAAAATAATATTACCGTACCAAAGGCTATCATGTTATTATATCTTCATATTCCATATTGTGATTCAAAATGCCATTATTGCAGTTTCAACTCCTATACACATAAACACAATACTCAAAACAAATATATGCAAAGTATATGCATACAATTACAATATGAGCTAGAAAGATTCAAGCCCTCTCATGGAGATATCAAAACTGTTTTTATAGGAGGTGGTACCCCATCCACTATCGATCCATCATATTATCAAGATTTTTTTTCTATTATAAAGCCCTATATTGACCCGAATGCCGAAATAACAGCAGAAGCCAACCCAAATTCAGCTACCACATTATGGATGAAGGGGATGAAAGCTCTTGGAGTCAATCGCCTCAGCTTTGGAGTACAAAGTTTTGATGATGCAAAATTACACAATCTAGGACGAGCTCACGACAAAATACAAGCTATAAATGCTATCAAAAATGCACACGCTATAGGATTTGAACATATATCTCTAGACCTTATATATAATGCCAAAGACGATACTAAAGAATTATTTTGCAAAGATATCGATATAGCTTTTTCTCTACCGATCGATCATATATCCACTTATGAGTTGACTATAGAAGATGGCACAAAATTTACCGATAAAGACAGACAAACAAACGATAGTTTGGCATTTTTTATCGCAGAAGAAATAACAAAAAGAGGATTTGAGCATTATGAGATCTCAAATTTTGGCAGATATCAGTCTAAACATAATAAAGGATATTGGGAGCTAAAAAACTATATAGGCATTGGGGCTGGGGCTGTAGGGTTTTTAAATGATACCAGACTTTACCCTCTAATGGATATAGATGGATACATCGCCAATCCATTAGATATCAAAGAAGAAAGATTGGGCTCGCAAGAGATTTTGACAGAAAAGATATTTTTAGGACTCAGAAGCAGCATAGGTATTGCCAAATCATTATTAAATAAATCCATAAGAAACAAAGCTGATTTTTTAGTCAAAGAAGAAAAGCTTACCCAAACTGACACACATTACTATAATCCGAACTTTTTCCTTAGTGATGAGATAGCACTTTATTTGATGCCTTAATCTTTTTGTGATACAATAACTTAAAAAAAATAAGGCACACAAGGTATGTTTGGAATTGGATTTGAAGAATTCTTACTCATTATTATAATCGCTATTTTGTTTTTAGGGCCAGATAAGTTGCCAGATGCCATGGTAAAAGTAGCTAGATTTATAAAGAGTGTCAAAAAAGTTATGAGTGATGCTCAGCATACGTTAGAAAATGAAATGCGAATTGCAGACATTAAAGAAGAAGCCCTTGGCTACAAAAAACAACTTGATGAAGCCACAAATGAGCTTCAAAGTTTCAAAAATCACAAAATCAATCCAACCCAAGAAATAGACAATGCAATACAAGGTGCCAAAAATAGTTTCAACCAGATAGATGTTTCTAGTGAAAATATAGAAATTAAAAGAGAGACTGTTACATTCAAAAAACAATCGTCTAGCAGTGAGGATAATATTTAATGTTTGAAGAAATGAAACCACATTTAGTGGAACTACGAAAAAGACTAGGCTTGTCTGTGATTGCTGTATTTATTATGTTTGCCGTCTCTTTTTCTTTTCACAATGAAATACTATCTTGGGTTACACAGCCACTAAATAATGCAATAGCCAATACCTCAAGTATTGCCAAAAAAGCTTCTGAGGGCATGGTAACCACCCATCAAGTCGGAGGAGCATTTTTTGTAGCTCTCAAAGTATCTTTTTTTGCGGCTTTTCTTGGTGCCTTGCCATATATACTATATCAAATGTGGCTTTTTGTGGCTCCAGGACTATATGCAAATGAAAAGAAAATGGTTATCCCATTTGTATTAGGCGGCTCTATTATGTTTGGGATGGGTGTACTTTTTGCATATTATGTAGTTACTCCGCTTGGGTTTGAATTTCTCATCGCATTTGGATCTTTTCTTTATACTCCGATGATAAATATAGAAGATTATGTAGGATTTTTTACTAAAATCATGGTTGGATTTGGTCTAGCATTTGAATTACCAGTAATTGCATATCTGCTTGGTGCTCTGGGCATGATTACAGATAGGACTTTAATTGATTTTTTCAAATATGCTGTAGTACTTATATTTATATTGGCTGCTATATTAACCCCGCCTGATGCAATATCTCAACTTCTTATGGCAATACCACTCATTATTCTATATGGCTTATCTATTTTAATTGTCAGGCTTGTAAATCCAGAAATAAAAGAAGAAAAACCAACTACCAACCTTCCTGTAAAAGCAGATAATGAATCTTGATCTGCTAACTGCAAGCTATGACTACGAACTTCCAAAAGAACTCATAGCTTTACATCCAGTTCATCCTGCTGACAGCGCCAAGCTGCTTGTGTATGATCGTCAAAGTGATACTATTACTCATACTACCTTTTCAAATCTATTAGAATTTATACCAAAAGAGTGCAATATATTTTTAAATGATACCAAAGTCATCAAAGCACGTATTTTTGGCTCAAAAGTCAGTGGAGGTGCAATAGAGTTGCTTCTAAATAAACCATTGCACGATGACCGTTTTCTTGTAATGATTCGAGGTAAAGTCAAAATTGGAACTAGACTTTTCTTTGACAATGATTTGATAACTACAGTGACTCAACTAAATAACGACGGCAGTAGAGTCGTTGTTTTTGAAAAAAATAAAAAAATACTAAATTTTGAAGAGTTAATAAAAATTTTAGAATTAATTGGACATATGCCTCTTCCCCCGTATATACAAAGAAATGATACTGCGGAGGATGAGATAGAATACCAAAGCTTATTTGCCGACAAGTCCGGTGCAGTTGCAGCACCTACAGCATCACTTCATTTCACTCCGGAATTACTGGAACTTTTAAAACAAAAACATAATACATATACACTCACACTTCACGTAGGAGCTGGTACTTTTAAGCCTGTCGACTGTAATCAGATACTGTTACACCCAATGCACTCAGAACAATTTCATATTCCCAACGATACGCTTCCTGCACTTCAAAATGATAAACCGATTTTGGCTATCGGGACAACCGTAACAAGAACAATAGAGTACTTTAGCAGAACCAACATTACTAGTGGAGAATGTGATCTGTTTTTGCATCCGCACAATAAGCCCCAAAGAGTAAATCATCTACTAACAAATTTTCATTTGCCAAAAAGTACATTGATCATGTTAGTAGCTAGCTTTATAGGAAGAGAGAAAACATTAAAGATATACAATGAGGCAATATCAAAAAATTATCGTTTTTTCTCATATGGTGATACTATATTAATTTTATAAGTTTTATTTAAGTTACTATGTGCAATAATATATTCACAATTGTTAGAGACAGAGGGGGAGTCTTTTAGATGAAGAAGTCAAGAGTTATACTACCATTATCTACTGTATTAGGATTATTATTATTTACAGGTTGTCAAAAGCAACCATCTATGCAATCCTATAAAACATTTCCAAAAAATCCGAATTATACTATCATTAAACCACAAAAAACACACCAATTTACTGAAGAAAACTTAGCTAGTATGATAAAAAAATTAGAAGGTCGTCCTTATGTTTGGGCAGAAGAAGGTCCTTATTGTTTTGATTGTTCAGGATATTTATATTATATGTTTGGTTCAATGGGCGTTGATATACCAAGAGTAGCTAGAGAACAAATCAAAACTGGCCAACCTATCGCTTTAGAAGAACTAAAGTTTGGCGATTTTGTATTTTTTGATACCACTAGAGCCAAATTAGGCAAGATTACACATGTAGGGATATACCTCAAAGACGGTTGGTTTAGTCATGCAAGTTCAGCAGACAAAAAAATTACATATGGCAATCTATTTACAAGCAAATACTATAAAGAAAGATATAAAGGGGCTAGAAGATACTATGAGCAAAAAGATGGCACATATATAGCATTTCAACCTAAAATGCAAAACTATATAGCTCAAGCTGCTCCGGTTAATAATGTTGCAAAACCTATTGTGGTTGCAACAGAAAAAGAGACCATCCCTGCTGGGTTGGCTCTAGCAGAAAACAAGCAAGTTAATTCTGCAGTAAACGATATTAAAATAGATATGTCAATCACAGAAAATACATCATCTGAGGCACCAAGAGCATCTGATGAAGAATTGCAAAAAGAAAGTCTATCAACACAACAAACAATCGCTACACAAACCACTTCAACAACTGTAAATGAAACTGACATAAAAACAAATACACATGATGAAGCCAAAGTAGAGAAAAAAGCCGATAAAGGCTACTATGTTCAAGTTGGTAAATTTCAACACAAACCAGATAGGGTATTTCTCAAAAAAATCACATCCAAAGGATATGCTTATACTATAGTACCTATATCGGAAAATGGTAAAAAAACGTCAAAATTACTCATAGGTCCATTTAATAATAAAAATGATGCCAACAATACTTTGATTTCAGTAAAAGAAAATATAGTTAAAGAAGCGTTTGTAACTAAAGTTAGTTCATAAAAAATATATCTATGAAAATAGCAAGTATCGATGTAGGGCTTAAGCGCATAGGTGTTGCTATTTGTTTGGATAATAAAATTATTTTACCTCAAAATGCAATTTTAAGAAAAAATCGTAATCAAGCAGCTCGTGATATAAAATTATTCTTAAACGAATGGGAGATAGAGAAACTCGTTGTAGGACTTCCATTTGATGGAAGCAGCAGTGAAGAAATGAGTAGAAGAATCAAACACTTTGTATCATTATTAGAGCTTGACAATATAGAAGTTATCTATCAAGATGAACAAAACTCTAGTTTTGAAGCAAAAGAACGCACGTTTGGTGTATTTAAACACTCTAAAGATGGTCGTGTAGATTCTATGGCTGCAGTCATTATACTAGAAAGATATTTAGAAAATAAAAATTTAGCATGACAATTTTTGGTCATCCCAAACTTCATTTGAAATGACCAGTAAGTTCTATTCTTTTATTTTTCCGCCATACCATTTGCGTAAACGCATATCAAGCGGTGCAAATACATAATAAATAACCGGTACAACTAGAAGCGTAAGTATCATGGAGCTAAGAAGTCCGCCTATGATGGATATTGCCATTGGCGATTTGACTTCACTGCCCACATCCCCGCCAAATGCCAAAGGAAGCATTGCAAAAATCATAGCCATAGTAGTCATAAGTATAGGGCGGAGTCTCTTTTCTCCTGCTTCTATGAGTGCTTCATCTATTTTTTTGCCCTTCTCAACTGCGTGATTGGCGAAATCTACTAAAAGTACAGCGTTTTTACCTACCATTCCCATAAGTAGCATAAATCCTATCATAACAAATAGACTAAAATGGTTTCCACTCAAAAGCAGTGCTATAAGAACGCCTGTTATACTCAACGGCAATGCTACCATTATAATAAATGGCTGCACAAGTGATTCATAAAGAATTGCCAAGATAATAAACATTAGTATAACAGATAGCAACAATGCTGCGCCAAAGGCGCTTGCTGTTTTTTGCATCTCTTCAGCAAATCCTACAAATCGATAAGTAACACCTTTAGGCATTAAGGTATCTATTTTCGCCTCCGTATAGCTCACTGCACTGCTTAGATCAAGACCAAAAAGATCTGCAAAAACAGTAACTTGTCTTTCTCTGTCTGTACGATTTATGCTTGCCATAGTATTTTCAATTTTGGTTTCAATCAAACCATCCAAAAATACAAGTTCACCAGTAGTAGATGAACGAATTTGAAGCATTTTGATATCTTGCAATGATTGTCGATAATCATCTGGTACACGCAAAACAATATCGTATTCTTTACCGTCATCTTCCAGTTGTGCTATTTCAATTTCTCCAGAATATGAAGCAGTGATCAAAGATGAAATTGCTCTAGCACTAACACCCAATTTGGCAGCTTGTTCTCTTAAAATTGTAATTGTAAGTTGTGGTTTGGCATCATCTAGATTACTATCAATATCAACTAGTCCTTTCTTTTGTGAAAGATAATTAATAAGGTTATTTTTAGCAATAGATAAACTTTCAAGCGAATCGGACTTAAGCACTATTTGATAAGGTACACTGACTCCAGTACCCTTAATGTTTGGTATAGCCGCTACGGAGATAAAAAGTTTCTTTTTGTATGGATTTAGTCTATCCCTAATGGACTGAACAATATCCTCTTGATTCAAGCTTCTTTGATCTTTTTCTTTTAGTTTAACGTATATCAAGCCTTTATGAATTTCTCTAGCGGTACTATACCCTATGCCAAGTGTTGTATAAAGTACATTTTTATCTTTTTTGACTTCATTTTCTATGATACTACACTCTTTTTTCATCTGTTCCAATGATATACCAGCGGGCGCTTTTATTTGAATCTCAAATTCACTTTTATCTTCTTTTGGCATAAAATCCATACCAATTTTTGGAAAAAGTGACAAAGATGATATAAATAGTATCAAAACCAATAAAAGAGTTTTTTTTCTATTTCTAAGCACGGATTTCAATAAATTCTCATATTTCTTTTCAATCCATTGAAAAATATGTTCTGTTTTGCGATGCCATGCACTTTCTTTGTTATTTAATACCCTGGCACTAAGACTTGGTATCAAACTAAGAGCAACGGTGTATGATATGATAATAGCAAAACCAACTGTCATAGCAAATGAGTTAAAAAATCTACCTACGATTCCGCCCATAAATGAAACCGGTATAAAGACAGCTAGCAGCATCGCTGATATTGCAAGTATGGCAAATGCCATCTCTTTAGTACCTTCTACCGATGCAGTAAATTTATCCATACCTTGTTCGATCTTTTTATGTATGTTTTCTATTACAACAATCGCATCATCTATAATGACTCCAATTGCTAGAGTGAGGCCTATCATAGTCATTTTATTGAGATCAAATCCCATATAATCCATAAGAGCAAATGTACCGATTATTGACACTGGTATGGATACAGCAGAAACTAATGTTATTGTAAAATTTCTCAAAAAAACAAATACAATTATTGCTGCAAGAAATGCACCATACATTAAATCAAACTCGACCGAACGAAGCGAATGCTCAATATAAGCCGATGTATCATTTATAACTTCTATTCCGAACTTATCTCCAGCCATTTGCTTAACTGCCGGTAACCGTTTTTTAACCAACTCGATTATCTCTATAGTATTTGCGCCTGATATTTTTTGCACTTCGAGCATCACGCCGCGTGTGCCATTATAAGACGAAAAACTCTTTGGATCACTGAGACTATCTTCAACACTTGCAACATCTCTGAGTCTGATTCCATCTTTTATCATTATATTTCTAAGATCTTCTACATTTAGGGCATCACTGTTGGTTTTTAATATCAATTCTTGAGTAGAATTTATTAGCTTTCCACCGGCAGATTTAACATTTTCATTTGATAAGATATTATAAAGATCAGATACGCTCATCTTGTGCTGACTCAACAAAAATGGATTTGGCAGTATCTTTATCTCTCTATCTTGATAACCTATTATATTTATGCCGCCCACTCCATTAACTTTTTCCAAAGCCGGCTTAACCTTTTCATCAGCAAACAGCATAAGTTCTTGCGGGGTGCTTTTTTTTGCGGTTACAAAGATATTTATGATAGAAGCTCCACCTACATCAAGTTTGCTAACGAGTGGCTTTTGAGCATCCTGAGGCAATACCACAGTTGATACTTTATCTCTTACATCATTTGCAGCTTCTTCTATATCTCGTTCCAGCAAAAACTTAACCATAACAACAGAAATACCTTCACTGCTAGTAGAAGATATCATATCTACTCCTGCTATTTGAGAGACTGATTCTTCTATCTTATCTGTTACTTGAGATTCCATAGTACTTGGGTCTACTCCAGGATAAACTGTCCTGATCGTGACTATTGGAAAATCGATATTAGGGTAGAGCGCTATTGGCATATTTCGAAATGCAATCCAGCCAAAAATCATCAATGTAAATGCATACATCAATGTTGCAATTGGTCTATTTATAGCAAATTTATACATCTAGTTTCCTGTAACGATTGTGCCGGCACCAAAGAGCCCGGATGGCATATCTTTGATATAAGCCTCAGCTATTATCATTTGTGTTTTTTCGTCAATGGTAGGATATATTTTTCTTATAGTAGCTTTATATTTAGTCCCTTTGCCGCCAATTTGAAAAATATAAGGCTGTCCGACTTTGACGGTATTATAATACCTGGCATCATATTTTATGATCAACTTCATAGGTCCGACACTTTGCATTTTAAAAGCCGGAGTGGCCGCTTGGGCTGTTACAACATCTCCCTCTTCTATAGTTTTAGCAGTAATTACGCCGCTAAATGGTGCTTTTAAGACTGTCTTATACAATACTGATTCATTATACTTAAGCTGAGTTTGTGCATTCTCTTTTTTTAATCTGTATGAATCAAGCTGTGCAGCATTGATATAATTTTTAACCTGGGCATAACGATTATACTCTGCTTCTGCAAATTTTGCTTGAGCCCTAGCTGTAGCAGCAAGAGCCACTAGATCTTCATTATGCAAAGTAGCTAAAATATCTCCTTTATTTACTTTAGAGCCTACATCTACATATATTTTTTTAACAATTCCGCTACTGCTAAAGGCTAACTTGGCACTCTTTTGAGCTGTAGTCTCAAAGGTAGCAAACACTCCTGCTGCTTGCACACAAACCATTGCCATAGCAAATAATGTGATAATTTTTTTCATTTAATATACTCCTTTGGATTTTTTCCTGCAAAATAATAGTATAGCGACTTAGCTATTTCATAATCATACAATGCGGATTTATATCGAGACATTGTTGCACTATTTGCATTAAGTGCGTCTAGATAAGCTACATTATCCGCCAAACCTGCTTCGAACTTCTTAGTTACTATTTCATATGTGCTTTGGGTAGCTTTGAGCGCACTTGTAGTGCTTTTTATTTGGCTTTTCATAGTATCAAGCCTTTCTTTTGCAAGTCTATATGCGCTTTCTTGATCCCTTTGAGAGCCCAATTGCTCTTCTTTTAAAGCCAGACTTTGCAACTCAATTGCCTCTTTTTGTCTCAGTATTTGTCCACCGTCGAATATGCGCCAATTGGCAGTTACCATAAGTGTATTTTTATTGTCATTCAAAAATGCTTCACTTCCAGATTCTACATCATCATACTTTAAAACCGTATATGTATTTTGCAGACTAACTTGCGGTATATGGGCAGACAGCACTGATCTTGCACTTTCTTGAACAGAGTTTGCTTTTGCTTCAAGAAGTTTTGTTTTATCGTATATCTCGTATGACACATTGCCTGACGGATCTTGTAAATTGGCTTCTGCTAATGTATCAAATGCTATACCGCTTTGCGTTTTCAAAGATTCCTCTTGCTCTTTTAAAGCAAAAGCCGTACTATCTATAGTAAAGCTATTATCATCAAATGCTGCTTGTAGTTTATCTACATCATCTGATGTCGCAAGTCCGGCTGATACAAAACCCTTGGCTCTTTCTATTTGATATGCTAGCTCTTTTGATTTCATGTTTAGCACCACAAGATTTGCTTGGAGTTTTTGGATAGTAAAATAACGATTTATTATATCTAGTACAACATTTTTAGAAAATGCCTCTTTCTCAAAAACAGATGCTTGATAATCCCATTTTTTAGAAGATATTAACGCACTTTTTTTGCCTCCATCATATATATCCAATCCAGCAACTACATATGCACTCTGCGTCTGACCCGGCGTTACTATGCTTATGGGAGTATTTTTTTGGTAATTAGCCCCCAAATCAATAGTTGGGAAATAAGCTCGTTTTTGAGCCTCAAGCTCTTCTTCCTTTGCCATAGACTGATAAGTATATGACTTGATGGTAGGATGGTAATCCATTACGCTATTTACCATAGTTTTTAGATCAACCTCCTGGGCGTACAACATATATGGCAAATGCAATATCATGCCGATCAAAATATTTTTTCTCATTATTCCTCCTGTAAAACAATATCGTTAAAAATTGAATTTATAAATTTATCGATTTCTTCTTTGGCTTCTACTTGTCCTAGTGCCACATCTACGATCAATCCTGTATGAAAGTATCTAATCATAGGTATCAACAACTTCGCATTTTGTTGCAACTCTTTTGCTTCTATGCCTTGCTCAATAATTCTATGCAAAACTCCCTCAAATCCATCACGACAATTATTTCTAAATTCTATAATGCCCAATGATGCTCCACTAAGAGCAATTGACAAGAATTCTTGATATATCGCAAACTCTTTATTGTAATTCTTTGAAAAGACTAACAACATAAAATATTCCAGTTTTTCACGGCTAGAAAGCGCTTCATCGGCCACTACTATAGCTAGATCCTCTTGAAATTGATCTATAAAAAGAGTTATAATCTCAAAAACTATTTCGTCTTTATTTGTAAAATATTCATATATTGTACCTTTACCAATGCTTGCAGCTTTGGCAATTTGTGAAACCGTAATATTTTTGATACCATGCTCGAACAATAACTCTTTGCATGAGAGTGCTATTAGGCGGCGTTTTTCTTCTTTGTCGACAACTATTGCCATCGCTCCCCTTTTTTTGACCGACCGTCGGTCAATATTGTATTGTCATAAATAATAACTAAGTTTTCCTTATACTATGCAAAATATCTTTGTCTTTTATCTTCTTTCATTTTATGATTATCTGTCATTATAAATCCTTCTATAACCCCGTGCAATTTATCATTGGTACTAAAATCAAAAAAATTAACACCTCCTTCTTTGTAAAGCTCTGGATATTGCTTGAAAAGTGTAGGAATTTTTACATTTAATTGTTTTAGATATTGCTTTAATACTACCAAGCCATCTTTATAAGATAATTCTCTAAAAAGTTTCTCCAGTTTTTCTTTGTCTTCGTTTGATATATAAAATTTTGTTTTTGCTTTCATCATTTGAACATCTGAAGAAAAATATTTGGAATAAAAATAAACAATAGCCGTAGCTGCTTTTATTGGCATATCGGCATTAATAGTCACTACTCCATATGTATATCTAAGCTGTGGATTCATTTCAAGATATTTAGCTATCCCCTTCCATAAATTATCTAACGCAATAGAACCCCAATATTTTGGCTGGACAAAACTTCTGCCGACTTCCATGGATTCATCCAAATAGTGTTTGAATTGTTGATCAAAATGACATAAATCATATGTATACAGAGCATCTATTCCTCTCTCTAAAATTATCTCTTGACATAATCCTAGTCTATAGGCACCGACAATTTCAAGTTCTTCTTCATTCCACAGTATCAAATGTTTATAATAATTATCATACATATCATTATCGCAGCATGTTTTGGTTCCACCGCCAATTGCTCTAAAAGAAATTTCACGCAAACGACCAAGCTCTTTTATCAAAAATGGTGTTTTTGCCGCTTCGGCAACAACCAATGTTTTCCCATCTTTTGTATATGACAAAAATTTTGTATTTTTAATTTCTTCTTTTAAAAGCTTTGGGTTAACAGGTGAAGCTATCGTTGTTTCAGTATCTATAATTTCTTTTTTCTTAGTTCCTAATGTATACAAATGATTATAAAACTTTTTGACATAAGTATTTAAATCTATATTTTTATCACTAAATGAAGACACCGGAATGACTTTGCCGATGCTCAAATGAAGTGTTTTTAGTTTGTCGGCTATTGCAAATTCCCTAGGAAGCATCAATCCGCTTATCTTTTTAGGCAATATCATGGATACAAAGTAAAATAAAATACTGTTTCTGCCATCGATTTTTACAGGCAAAATCGGGGTTGAGGTTTTTTTGGCAATTTTTAAAAAACTAGGCTTCCATTCAAAATCTTTTATTCCTTTTAAAGAAAGTCTGCTCACAATTCCAGCTGGAAAAATAACAACAACCTCTCCATTGCCCAATGCTTTATATACACTATCTAAGCTGCTTTTGGTAATGGCACCGGTGATATTATCTACTGGAATGATAATATCAGATGCCTGCTTGACTCCAATTAACATACTATTTACCAATAGTCTTACTTTTTTGTTTTCCCTATGATTGGCTATGAGCTCAACCAAAGAAAAAGCATCAGAGGCTCCTGTTATATGATTTGCTATCACTATCAAGCTGCCCTCTGATGGAATATTTAATAACTCATTTGGTTTTACAGTATATTCTATATTTAGATTTCTAAGCATACTGCTTACGTATTCATTGCCTCTAACAAAATGATTTTTTTTATATATATTGTTATAATCTTGTTCATGAAATAGATTTTGTAAAAAATTAATAACTATATTTTGAATAAATTTAGGCG
This sequence comes from Sulfurovum sp. UBA5622, assembly GCA_002424475.1. GTDB lineage: Bacteria > Campylobacterota > Campylobacteria > Campylobacterales > Sulfurovaceae > BN30871. Next base: position 214,688 of record DIKI01000007.1, on the reverse strand, counting down.
ATTGATTGAACTTGGGAAATTTACTGTAGATTGCACCTGATACATTAAACATTTGACCCCTTTAGCTTGGCTCTTAATTTTTGTACCCTTTCATGTGCCTTGTTTATCTCTTCTATGCTAATCTCTTTTTTGGCAAGCAGATCTTTTATGATATCAACTAGCATTTTTGCATTAACGGCATTTTTTGGATGCAATTGATTACCAAAAAGCAATATGTCATCCCCAGCATTGATAGCTAGTTTTAGTGTTTCTCTAAGGGTATATTTCTTGGTAATTGCGCCCATTTGTAAATCATCAGTGATAACCACCCCATCATATCCAAGGTTGCCTCTTAGAAGCTTAGTTACAGTTGCATGAGACAAACTAGCCGGATGGTTGGCATCCAATTTAGAATTAAAAACATGAGCCACCATGACACTATCAGCCTTGTTTGATAATAATTTATAAGGCTCTAATTCAACTTTGCTCCAAGTGTGAGTTACGTCCACATATCCTTTGTGAGTATCACCCAGTGATGAGCCGTGCCCTGGAAAATGTTTGAGTGATGTCAATACACCCTCTTTATGCATTTCATCTATGAACAAACTTGCTTTATGAGAAACTTTAGCCGGATCTTTCCCGTATGAGCGGCCAAGTTCATAAATAATATAATTATCTTTGTTAAGAGCCAAATCTACTACTGGGGCTAGATCATAATTGAAACCTGCATTTTTAAGCTCTTTTGCCATTGAACTATAAATTTTTCTTGTTTGCTCATCATCCATATCTGCTACACTTGCAGCACTTGGAAATTTTCCATAAAATCCACGGGTACTTTTGAGTCTTTGTACCTTTCCACCTTCTTGATCTGCAGAAATTAACAAATTATGTTTTTGCGAGCAAGCTTGTAATTCTTTAGCTATAGTAGCTGATTGTTCTTTAGAAACTATATTTTTTGGCATATTTTTATCAACAGGATTATAATCAAATAAAATAACTCCGCCTAGATCATAAGTTGAGATATCTTTACATATCTGGCTATCTGCCGATACTTTTGTACCTACAAATCCTACCATTAACATCGAACCTATCTTTCGATCAAGCGCATCCCCTGATAAAAAACTTATGGACAATAGCAGTGTTGTAATTAATTTTATAAATTTAAATTTCAAAATATATACCTTTCTAAATGATTAATAATAATTATATGATAACATTACTTTAATTTTTGCGATTTTACTTTTTTTTCATTACAAAATAGGTACAATAATGAAAAGTATCTTTGATCATATTTGCATTGATATCTTTTATTCTCAAATAAGGCTATAAGAATGAAAAAAATATTAATATTTATGATATCTTTATTGATGTTATCTGCATTAGCTCAAGCAAAAGAAGAAAATACAAATTATACTTTTACAGATACAAACGGTAAAGTTTATCATGCAAAAGGCACCAAAGATGGATTTATAATCAATGAGCTTAAAAATAAAATAGTTTTTCTTGAATTTTTTGGACACAAATGTCCTCCCTGCCTAGCATCTATCCCCCATTATAAAAATTTACAAACAAAATACAAAAATAACATAGAAGTAATAGGCATAGAGGTTCAAGGATTCAGTAATGCTGAATTAAAAGCTTTTGCTCAGACAAAAGGTATAAATTATCCAACTGTTGCCCAAGATAAAGCCGGTTATTTCGTCAGCTATATAGCCCAAAGAGCAAATTGGACTGGTGCTATACCGTTTTTGGTAGTAGTAGATAAAAAAGGTGTTGTTCAGTTTATACAAGCAGGCATGATAACTCCTGCAGGAATGGAAACTATCATTAAAGAGTTATCTAAATAAGTCTAACCCTTCCTTCGCTTATGATGATCTGACCGCAAAGTTCAGCTTCATATATCCGTTCACCATATTTTAAAACAGCATCATCCAATATGGGATTTTGCTGACAATAATAGAAAAAATCATCTTTATTTATCGAAGTATCCTGAGTGGCTTTGCCATATGATGAAGCGAAACCCTCAATATCTGATATAATAGAAGCTTTACCATCTTGCAAAAGTCTGTTTGTCCCTTCGCTCTCTCCTATCATATGGGGCAAAACGAATATCTTTTTTCCCATCTTTTGTGCGTATTCTACTGAGCGCATAGAGCCGCTGTCCATAGCGGCTTGAGTGACTATCAATACTTCTCCCAAGGCAACAACCAATTCATTTCTAAGAACAAAGCTCCAATTTGTTGCAGCAAACTTTGGCTCAAACTGACTAATTAGCATACCGTGTTGCTCTATTGATCTTAATAATCCTTTGTTCACAGCAGGATAGTATATATCTATACCGCTGGCCAATACTGCTATCGTATTATCGACTCCGGCTCCCTCATGAGCAATGGCATCAACGCCCATTGCTCCGCCACTCACTACGCAAACACCTCTTTTTGATAATGCTTGTGATAGGTTATAGGTATATTGCTTAGTATATGCGGATGGCTTGCGACTTCCAACGATAGATACTTTTGGACGTTTTAAAAGAGAAATATTGCCTTTATAATAGATATTTTTAGGATAACTTGCCATAGATTCAAGTTCTGAAATTTTTTCTGATATTATCTGTGACATATAATTTCCTTTTTTGAAAATTATGCCATATGAATAAAAAGCGGATTCAATAAATGTCAAAATGAAATTTTAAACGAAAATATTGATAGTATTTTTGTTTAGTTTACTATAGATTTGAGTGCTTGGGAAAATGGAGCTTTTTATTTTTGTTCAGTTTAATTGAACCTCTAAATAATACAAAGTGTTCGAAAGAGCGACTAGTCGCGAGGGTAGTCTGCCGAAGACCTAATTTGGAGCTTTGCTCCAAATTTGAGAACCAAACTAATTTGTTTCTTGGTCAACGATTTTGTTTGCTTTAATCCAAGGCATCATTTCTCTAAGTCTTCTACCAGTTACTTCAACCGGATGAGCTCTTAGGTTAGTTCTCTCAGCATTCATTCTAGGATAACCTGCTTGACCTTCAAGTATGAAATCTTTAGCGAATTTACCGTTTTGGATCTCTTTTAGAACTTCTCTCATAGCTCTTTTTGACTCTTCATTGATAACTCTTGGACCACTTACCATGTCGCCGTATTCAGCAGTATTTGAGATAGAGTAACGCATATCAGCGATTCCGCCTTCGAAGATCAGATCAACGATAAGTTTCATCTCATGCAGACACTCAAAATATGCCATTTCTGGTGGATAACCAGCTTCCGTAAGAGTCTCAAAACCAGCTTGGATAAGTGCGCTCACACCTCCGCAAAGAACTGCTTGCTCACCAAAAAGGTCAGTTTCTGTCTCATCTTTGAATGTAGTTTCAATAATACCTGTTCTACCGCCGCCGATAGCGCTTGCATATGAAAGCGCCAATGCTTTTGTGGTACCGCTAGGATCCGCGTGAATAGCGATAAGGTCAGGAATTCCTCCGCCTTTTACAAATTCACTTCTTACAGTATGACCTGGAGCTTTTGGAGCTATCATTGTTACATTGATATCCGCTCTTGGAGCAATTCTTCCGTAATGAATATTAAATCCATGTCCAAATGCAATAGTAGCGCCTGTTTTGAGATTTGGTTCAATTTCGTTTTTATAAACTTCAGCTTGAGACTCATCAGGAAGCAATATCATAACTACATCAGCTTTAGCGGTTGCTTCGCCAACGCTATATACTTCAAAACCTTTTGCAGCGGCTTTGCCCCAAGATGCACCGCCCTCTTTAAGTCCGATTATGACTTTTACACCACTATCTCTGAGGTTTTCTGCATGTGCATGACCTTGGCTGCCAAAGCCGATCATTGCAACTGTTTTAGATTTGATGATATTTAAATCACAATCTTTATCGTAATATACATTGAGCTGTGCCATCACGCTCTCCTTTTGCTCTAAAAAATTTGAGCGATTATAACCAAATCTTACTTTAATTTTTCATATTTCTAAGACAATACAACCTCGGGACCATATTGATTGTCCCCTGCTTGCGGCTTTTGGACAAAAAATATAATTAATATAATTGCCCCCAAAATAGGAATCAACCCAAGCAATTGCCACCAACCGCTTTTACCTATATCGTGCAAGCGACGAGCTCCCACGGCTAGAGATGGCAACAATACTGCTAGACTAAATATCATATAAAATATGCCACTATCATCTACAATAGAAGATATAATACCGCCTAATGTTATAAAAAGCGCGAACCACCAATATTCAGAACGAGAAGCTCTTCCATCAAAATTGCTGTAATTGTTAAAACAAGTAGAAATCGATTCAGAAAAAGTCATTGCATATCCTTTGAATTGTATTACTATACAATTATACATCTAATTTTTTGATTTGTATGCATCAAAAGTAATAATTCACGATTTCTACTCCATTTTGGCTATAATTACAGTTGCAAATTGCAAATATATTTTAATCTTTATAGGAATAAAAAATGGAAAAATTAAAAACATATATATTGATGATAGGGCTTACCCTAATATTTATTTGGTTTGGCAGTATGATCGGCGGCAAAAATGGAATGTTGATAGCTTTTGTGATAGCTGTAGGAATGAATTTTTATGCATATTATTACAGTGATAAACAAGTACTCAAACATTACCATGCAATTCCTGTGGATAAAGGAAGTGCTAGCGGACTATACGAAATAGTAGAAAAGCTAACTAGGAGAGCGAATTTACCTATGCCGGCACTCTATGTCATTCCAGATCAGGTACCAAATGCTTTTGCAACAGGGAGAAATTATGACCATGCTGCCGTGGCGGTCACAGAAGGATTATTGGAACTTCTGACACCAAATGAGGTAGAAGCTGTTATTGCACATGAACTTAGTCACGTAAAACATTATGATATGCTAATAGGTACCGTTGCTGCTACAATAGCAGGCGCAATTGCAATGCTTGGTAATTTCGGGATGCTTTTTGGTGGGAACAATCAAGAAGACAGACCAAATCCAATTGTTATGATAGCTTTAATGATCATTATGCCTCTTGCTGCTAGTTTAATACAAATGACTATTAGCAGAAATCGTGAATTTATGGCTGATGAAGGAGCTGCTCGAATGAGTGGGCATCCAGAATGGCTTCAAAGTGCTTTAAGAAAATTGGATAATTACGCTCAAAGAGCCGTTTTGCATGATGCCCAGCCTCAAAATGCTCATATGTTTATCATAAATCCATTTTTAGGTCTTGGCGGGTCAGTAAGACAACTCTTTAGCACTCATCCGACTACCAAACAAAGGATCGCAAAACTAGAAGCGCTCAAATAAAGTGTGATATAATCCATTTTATGAAGCATCAAACAACCAAACCGTCTAAAAAAATTGACATTTCCAAACAAGTCGTCTCTACGAGCAAGGAAGCAGACAATACCAAGATAATGGATTGTCATGCTTCGTTCGCGATAATTAATAAATACCGTTGCTCTTCTATTATAAAATATCTTAACTTTGAGGACATATAATGTCTCCTTTTGCACTTCAAATTACACTTGGCTGCTTAATCTCCGACATAGAGCCTGAAAATCTAAACGCTTTTGAAACACTTCAACGCATGGGTGCTTTATCGCAAGATGCATCCGGATTATTCCAACTTTCTAGTCTTTATCGCATAGGAACACTCTATATGGGCAAAGACGGAAAAGGATATGTCGAGGCTATGCAAAAATCAGAAGCTGATCTATTAATAGAACCTGAGCATTTAGACGATGCAAAACATGGCGATGTAGTAGTAGCCAAACGGATCATAGCCAGACGAGGCAGATCTAGCGGGAAAATAGTGCTGATAGCACAAAATGCACATCTTTATACACTTGCTTATACACACAAAGATGAAGCGGGTAATTTTCTTATCTTGGACATTCGCACCAATGAACCCACAGCTGCGTGGATGGAGGGGTTGGATTTAAAGATACTAGAGCTTGGCAGTGTTCTTAAAATAGATGTCGATTCAAACAAAGCAATAGAGATCTTAGGCAATCTAAAAGATCCAAAAGTAGATGAAAAAATATCACTAGCTCTTTTTGAAAGAGAAGATGAGTTTCCGCAAGCCTGTTTGGATCAAGCAAAAAACACACCTTTAGAAGTTCACAAGGAAGAGCATCCAAATCGCATAGATTTGACACATTTAGATTTTTGCACCATAGATCCAGTAACTGCTAAAGACTTTGATGATGCTATCTATTTTGACACGGATGAATATATTTTATATGTTGCAATAGCAGATGTAAGCCATTATATAGAATACTTCTCTCCGATAGATCAAGAAGCCAAAAAAAGAGGGTTTACTACATATCTGCCGCACAAAGCTTTTCCGATGCTGCCAAGAGAACTAAGTGAAAATCTATGTTCACTCAAACCTCGCGTTGACAGGCTGGCTTTTGTATCAAAAATCACACTTGATAAAAAAACTCTGCAGCCTACACATGAGGAGTTTTTCGAAGCAGTTATCCATTCCAAACATAGATTTAATTACGATGAAGTAGATAAATTAATTGCGGCGAATGGAGCAGAAGCTAATGGAACAATATCTCGCTTATGGCAAAATTTGTCCAAATTATACAAAATCACAATCGAACTAAGAGAAAGAAGGCTTAAAAAAGGTTTTGATTTTCGTACAGAAGAGATGAAGCTGACAATAGACAGCAATCATTTGCTTGTAAAAACCCAAGTCGAAACAGGTACACCATCCCATTCTCTCATTGAAGAGTGTATGTTGCTAGCCAACCAAGCTGCTGCAAAGAGATTTACAGGAGAAAACGACGGAATATTTCGTGTGCATCAACCACCACAACTTTCCAAGCTAGAAGAACTACTCGGAGAATTGGCAACTATCGGTCTTTATGCGGATCAATATGATGATGCGCCTTCTTGCATACGAGCCATTCAAAAAGAAGCACTTGCCATGGGACTTGCAAGCGAAGTGGATGATATGATCATTAAATCTCTAAAGCAGGCAAGCTACAGTCCAGAAAATATTGGTCACTTCGGACTTGGTTTTAGTCATTATAGCCACTTCACATCTCCTATCAGACGATATAGCGATCTCATTCTTCATAGGCTTATCAAAACTCAGCTTGGCAATGATGAACAAGAAAGAGAGTATCTATTGCGCAACATCATTCAATTGTGTGCCAGGGTAAGTGAATTGGAGAGAAAAACAACCAAAACAGAATGGGATTTTAGAGATCGCAAATTTGCCAGATGGGTACTTGAGCATAAAGATGAGATATTTGAAGCTCATATCATCAGGGCGGGAGAGAGTGCAAAAGCGGTTTTAGATACCACTATAAATGGGGTTGTAGTAAATATTAAAGGTGACGGCTTATTGCTTTTTGATAAAGTAAAAGTAGCAATTACCGAGGTTAGCCTAGCGCAAGCTATTATAATGGCTAGGGTGGTAGAAAAAATATCCAAAGAGATAACGGAACTTTAATGTACCAAAAAGACTTTGAGCAAATTCTACAAAAAAGATTACCGAAAGCTCTCTTGGCTTATGGAGAAAATCAATATGCCATTGAAGAGTATATCTCAAAATACATTACTGAACTTGACGCCAAAGAAGATCTGCTTAAATTATATTTTGATGAGTATAATTTTGAACAGGCAAAAACATATTTATCACAAAACTCGCTCTTTGGCGGCACAAATCTGCTAATAATCAAACACGATAAAGCGATACCCAAAAAAGAACTCGAAACGTTACTGGAATTAATCAAAAAAAATAGTGACAACTACTTGCTGTATTCATTCTCAGGTGTTCAAAAAGATATAAAATCCAACACTGCCCTATTTCGCAGTGATGATGCGATTGAAGTAAGACTATTTGAATCATCCGTACGTGAAAGTATCACTATATTGCAAAAAAAAGCCAATAAACTTCAAATCCAGATCGATTCTTATGCATTAGAACATTTGATCATGGTACTAAATAACAACTTGATGCTATGCATTAATGAACTTGAAAAACTATCTATTCTCAATAAACCCATTACCACAAAAGATATAGATGACCTAGTATATTCAGACGCTCCTTTGGGTGTAGAAAAACTGCTCATTGACCTTTGTAACAAAAAACCTATCTCAAATACAATAACTACCCTTTTGGAGCTTGGAGAAGATGCCGCATATCTTTTGCGTTCAACACAAATGTTTATGAATCAGATTTTGTTATTTCAAGCTTATATCAAAATCAATGGCAATGTAAATTCTGCTGAGATTTTAGGCTACAAACTTCCAAAACAAATAGAAGAACAAAAAGCTGCACTTGCAAGCCGTATCAAGTCATCATCTTTGTTGAAAATCTTAGAGCACCTCCTTCGCAGTGAACTTGAAATCAAATCTGCACCGGCTCCGCAAAAAGAGACACTTCTATATGGGATGTTTATAAAGCTACAAAGCTATCTATAAGTATAATTATCATATAATATTTGTTCCAAATTCTTGCTCATAGTTTACAAAACTCCAAAGAGTGTTAAGCTATGGGCTACAAAACCAAAGGAAAGAAATGAATTGTTACGAAACACTTTTTGTAGTCAAACCTACATTGACTGAACAAGAAATTGCATCACAAGTTACCAAAATTAAAGATATTTTGACAAGAGAAGGTGCTGAACTGATCGCTACTGATGATATGGGGATGAGACGCCTTGCATACGCAGTAGAAAAACAAACTAGAGGTTACTATACAGTACTTTATTATAAAGCTGAAGGTAGCAAAATCGCAGAAATCGAAAGAAATCTCAAAATCAACGAAGATATTATCAAATTCCTCACTGTAAAATATGGTACAAAAAAAGAGATAGCTCAATTTGATAAAATGGTCGCTTCTGTTGGTAAAAACACAAAAGCACCTGCTAGCAAAGAAGCTGTAGTTAAAGAAGCTGTTGCTGAAGAAACAGTAGTTCAAGAGGCATAATTCCAAAAGGAGGCTCTCAATGTTCAATAAAGTAATATTAGCAGGTAACCTAGCTAGAGACATCGAAATCAGATACCTACAAAGTGGTACGGCAGTAGCTAGTACTGCGATAGCTGTAAATCGTAAATTCAAAAGCCAAAGCGGTGAGATGAAAGATGAAACGATGTTTATAGATATCACTTTTTGGGGGCGTACGGCTGAGATAGCAAATCAATACCTACGCAAGGGCTCACAAGTGCTTGTAGAGGGTCGCTTGACTCTTGAACAATGGACAGCAACAGACGGAAGCAAAAGAAGTAAACATACTATAGCAGTAGAGACGCTTCAAATGCTTGGAGGCAAAGAGGCTTCACAGGGAAATAACAATAGCTCTTATTCTGCACCAAGTGCTACAACGGCACAACCTGCACCACAAGAACAACCGCAGAGCATCCCTGAGATAGATATCAATGATGATGAGATACCATTTTAGAAGGATTAAAAATGATGAGAGAAAGAAAATTTAAAAAAAGATTTTGTAAATATTGTGAAAGTAAAGTAGAATACATTGATTATAAAGATGTAGCTGGACTTAAATTTTCACTAAGCGAAAGATACAAAATCATGCCTAGACGTCTTACAGGTAATTGTAAAAAACACCAAGAGCTTGTAACTGTAGCTATAAAAAGAGCTAGACAAACTGCACTTATCCCATATATTGTGGATAGAAAAAATGTAGTTGATGCTCCATTCGAAACTAGCAATAGATAAGCCACAACTTCTAATCCGCCTCTTGGCGGATAGACCTATAATTTTAAAAAATAATTTACCACTATTTTCTTAACAAAATAGCTTTATTATCCAATAAATCCAAAAGTCCTTTGACTATACGATAAATAACCCAAATACCTGCAACAACCCAAATTATCCATGCAACTGGAATTAGAACAACAGTCACAAGAAGTATCAAGCTTATAACAAACCAAAATAGACTAATCCAGAAGGTTTGTATCTGCCACTCAAAGTGAGATTCTATCCATGTGCCTTTGACGTCGTCTTTTTTAACATAATTGATAACTATACCTATTATCCAAGCTATACCGCCTGTTAAAATGCCTAATATTTGTAATCCATAAACAATAAGGGCTATGTTTTTATTTGGATCTTGGAAGTTATTTAAGATTTTTTTTTCTTGGCTCATATTTTATCCTTTAGGGCAAATTACCGTCAACAACTTTTTTTATCTTATCATAAATCGACAAAATATCACTTTTTTTGGCATAAAAGCTATTATTATTTGCTATCAAATGAGCTGAAGAGCTCATAATCTCCTCAGCGACCTTGAGTCCATTTTCTCTCATAGTGGCTCCAGTATCTACAATGTCTACTATAGCATCTGCAAGTCCCACAAGAGGAGCAAGCTCAATAGAGCCATAAAGTTTGATCACTTGTACGCCTACTGCCTTTTGAGCAAAATAGTTTTTGGTGATATTTACCATTTTTGTAGCTATTTTGATATCTGGTTTACTCCAATCAAGTGCATCTTCATTTTTAATGCCAATAGCTACTTTGCAACACCCTAGCTGCATATCGAGTAAATCAACAATATCAAGCTCTTGTTCGGTTATCACATCTAGCCCAACGACTCCTAAATCAGCTGCACCATGAGCGACGTATGTAGGCACGTCTTGGTTTCTTACATTTAAAAATCTAAATCCATGGGCTTCAAGTATGAGCTTTCTATTGTCAAATGCGAAATTTGTATTAAAGATCTTAGAAAAAATATCCAAAGTCTCTTCTGCTATGCGACCTTTTGGAAGCGCTATAGTTAACATTGTTTATCCTTTAGTGCCTTTTGCATCCCTTTAAACACAAGCACCTCATCAAAATTGCTGTTCGGGAAAAAAGATGATAGCCACTCTCCGTCGCCTCCTGTAAAATATAGAGGCAAATCAGTTTTGTGTATATCAATCACGGCTTTAATTGACGCGATTATACCATAGCTTACACTATCTTTTGTTGTATGGGGGAGAGAAGTTAGTGAACATTTGCGATTTAGCTCTATATCCAAAGCCGGAGAGATCATCTTGTAGCTTTCTAGATATGCCTTGATACCAGGCAAGATAAAACCGCCTTGATATACACCATCTCTAACCATATCTACTGTGATAGCACTTCCGGCATCTATAAAGATACCACTTGGATGGCTTAGGCAAAGCGCTTTTCGATCCACGCCCATAGTCTCATATTCGCCCTCAATACTCAAACAGCTAGATATATCTCCCCACGGCGCTATATGCTCTAATCGTGATTTAATAATATGATTGACACATATATATAATAGCGGCACAGTATGATACCCAGCGATAGCTTCTTCATGCGTAAGATGTAAGGCACTTTGACCATCAAATATATGTACACGTGTATTGCCGATATCTGCTAAAAGCATGGAAGTCCTTGCATATTTATAATAATGAGTTTAACATATATATGCTGACAAAAATATCAGTAATGTGCTTTACTGCGATCAATCCAGTTTGAAATTCAAAACCAATGAAACTTCCAAAAATGCAGTCTTTATAACATTTGGCGGTACTTTAACCGGAAAGGATTTGATGACTGCATCTCTTGCGGCATTATTTAAAACAGAATGCATGCCATCGCATACAATATTATTGACATTTCCGTTCTGATTGATTACAAACGAAACTTGTACTGTTCCTTCCTGCCCTCTTCTTCTGGCAGCTTCTGGATAATGTTTATTTCGTTTAATTTCATTTTTAAGCTGGGAGAGAAATTGGTTTTTTTCGGCCTCAGCATTAACGATAGCTTCCTGTGCCATTTGTTGTTGTTTTGCAGCTCCTTGCTCTTCTTTTTGTTTAGAAGCTTCTGGCTGCTTGGTAGCAATAGTTTTGGAAATATCTGATTTTGTCTTTTCAACTTTCTTTACTATTTCCTCTTTTGGCTTATCTTCGGTTTCTTCTTTGGCAGGCGGCTCGGTCATTGTTTTTTGCTTTTGCTCTAACTGCTTTTCTTGTGGTTCTAGCATAGCTATTTTGATGACTCTGTCTCCAAGTTGTCTAGGTACATTGCTCGCCATATATATAAAACCAAAGATCAAAATACTATATAAAAAAGATGAGATCAAAAAAGAGTGTGTATATCTATTCATGTGTCGTAACTATCCCCAAATTTTCATAACCATTGTTTTTCAAGATATCCAGTAAAAAAACAAAGTTGTCAAATTTTGCATCTTTGTCACAAAATAGATGGATCGGCGTGTCTTTGCTATGAGTCAAAAGCTTAGCTTGGAAGTCTTCTTTTTTGATCTCTATCTTGTCAAGATATATTTTGCCGTCTTTATCAATGGAAATTTTCATCTCTTTTTTTGGCTTCTCTTCGAGTGTAGCACTAGATGATGGAAGATCAACTTTTATAAGTCCTGTCTGTATAAAAGATGCTGTCGTCAAAACAATGACAAGAAGTACGAGCATAATATCTATAAATGGAACTACATTGATAGAATCAAACTTTTTGATCTGCATTGTTTCCCTTTTGCAAAATCTGCCATTTAGTAATAATTACCTCTATCTTTCTTGTGAGATGATTATAAAAAAATATTGCTGGAATTGCTACTACCAATCCCATCGCAGTAGCTTTTAGCGCCAAAGCAAGAGAAGTCATGATATTTTTTACATCCATATTACCGCTATTGCCTAGTGTATAAAATGTCACTATTATGCCTAGCACTGTTCCAAGTAGGCCGATATATGGTGCATTTGCGCCAAAACTCGAAATGATAGATATATTTTGCGTAATATCAAGCTCTAGAGCCTCTTGTGAAGAGTAATTTTTTATATTAAGTTTTTTATAAAAAAGTAATCTTTCTATCCAAAAAAATACGGCTAGAAAGCTCATAACCCCAAGTATCCCAATGATCCCATAATCCACTATATTGCTTAATTGTTCCATATCCATCTACTAATTGCCCCTAAAATAAAAATTGTATTATTGAAATAATAAAACAAAATTGTTAATTGAGTGTTAATTTTTAACACTCAATTAACAATTCATGTTTATACTTTTATTATTGATGAGGGGGCTCATTTAAATAATACTAATTAAAACACTTGGGGACAATAGCATTACACTTAAAAATGTAACGCAAAAGTATATTCGTATTATTCTTCATTAGGTCACTTATTATCATTTTAAAATACAAAGAAGGAAAAAAATGAATATTTTTAGGCTTAGCATTATTGCTTCGGCTTTACTTGTAACAACAATAAATGCACAAGAAGATATCGGCGTCATTCAAGTCGAATCATCAACGATTGATGATAAATTCGAATCAAAAAAAGATGAAGTTTCATCTACAACATCTATCAAAGGGGAAAAAATAGATGAAAAAAAGGCAGAAAATATTCAAAGGACTCTGCAATCAATCCCTGGGATTACTACAGAATTAACTGACGGCGATTCTCTTAAAATTCACATCAGAGGGGTAGAGAACCAAGTATATATGGGAGAAAAACCTGGGGTTGCTGTCGTAATAGATGGTGTCCCAGTATTTGAGAGAACCGGAAGCGTTAATATAGATATGGATAACATTGAAAGCGTAAAAGTAGTCAAAGGCGGAGCTAGTTATCTTTTTGGTGATGATGCCCTTTCCGGAGCTATTATTATCACGACCAAAAAAGGCGCCAAAAATGCCGGAGGAAAACTAGAAGCAGAGGATGGAACGTATGGATATAATAAATATTTAGCCAAATACGGCGTATCTAAAGAAAAATACAATGCCTACATCCAAGCAAGCCAAAGAAAAAAAGACGGATATTATGAAGATGGAGACTATGAAGCTGATTATCTCAATGGTAAAGCACAATACTATATAGATGATACCAGCGATATCACTGCGGGATTTGAATATTCCAAGCGAAATAAAGACTCTCATGGAACAGTCAGAGGCGTTACAGAAGCTGCAACTAACCCTAGAAGTATTTGGACAGAAGGCAATGAAAATGTCAAAGATTATGCGGCCATGTTCGATGTTGAACTTCTAAAACTTTTTACAACATATTCCAAAGAGTTTGAAAACAATAAAAACCTCATGGTTAGTCTCTATCAATATGGCGATAATACTTCATTTCGAAGCGCATACGCATATTATGATATCAATCATAACCCGGTAACTGACCCGACATTCAAGCCGAACCTCAACGAGTATGAGCAGATTCAAAGAGGCTTAAAAAGTGAATTTAGAGGAACTGCCGGAGAAAACAGTGCTTATATGATCGGATTGGACTTAAGAGACAATAATTATAAAAATAATGTCTCTTACGCTATAGATTGGGCTAAAAAAAGTGTAAATTACAGAACACAACCGCCAACAACAACCTGGACAGACTACTATAAAGGTACAGAAACCTCAGATGATGAAACAGATGAAAATGTCTATGCGCTATATGGAGAATATAAATATAAATTCAATGACAAATGGAGTGCTACGACAAATCTGCGTTATGATTATATCGATTTGGACTACAGCAGCAACATATCGGCTTTGCAGTTAAAGAAAAGTTTTGATCAACTATCCTATAGGGCCGGAGCGAATTACCAAATAAATGATAATGCTTCTTTTTATACTGCATTTTCTACAGGATTTAGAGCGCCGTCAATTCAGCAGCTTTTTGCCGGGACAATACAACCGACTGGTAAAACAGATAGTAATCCTGATCTTAAGCCCGAAGAGACAATAAGCTTTGATATAGGAGTTCGCGGCAAAGGCGATGCTTTTGGAGTAAAACACAGCTATGAAATTGGCCTATTTAGAATGGATAGGGATGATTATATCATGTCTTCATCTGGCCAATATTCTTCTATAGATTATGATGGAGATAAAGCTCAATATCAAAACATAGGAGGGATGATAAGCCAAGGACTTGAATTATCTGTCCAAAGTGAATTATCCCAACAGCTCAGCTCACATATGGCATATACCTTTATAGATGCATATTATACACAATATGATAATTTTAATCTAAATCTAGGCAGCACATACGGTTCATACGAAACAGAACATTATGACCTCAAAGGGAATAAAATTCCTAGATTACCTAAACATCACTTTAACATTGCACTAGATTACAGGCCAATACCTAGCATTACAATCTCTCCTGAGATTGATGCTATTTCGCCATATTATGCTGATGAGTTAAATCGCCTCAAAATCCCCGGCCATGCAGTAGTCAATCTCAATCTAGATTACAAAACACAAATATATGGCTACAATACAAGCTTTTATGCCAGAGTCGATAATTTGCTAGATAAAACATATTACAATAATGCTAGAGCCTCTGGAGATGGAAATGGAGATGGAACATACGATGAAGAGGATATTTCAATTACTGTCAACGAGGGTCGTACTATCAACTTCGGAATACAAGTTAAATTTTAGAGGATAACAGATGATAAGATCAAAAAAGAGAGATAATACTTCCAAGAAACCCATTCTAGGGTTTTTAAATAAAAGATTTTTATTTTCTCTAATCATTTTGGTACTTTTTTTGATAGGCTTAAATATATATAGTAGATACTCACATAAAGCTTATGGAGCAAAAGAAAAAAATATACCACAATGTCAAAAATGCCAAACAATTTCAAAAATATCCCCACAAACCCCGATATATTTCACATTGTCTGATCCCAATAGAAAAGATCAAAGCAGAGGCGGCATGCATTCGCATGGGGGTGACTATAAAAATGAGGGTTACAAAACTCCATCCAAAAAAGCATGGCTTATTTCTGGAGAAAACAATCTAGTGTCAGGTTTAAATTTAGAAACTTTTGTATTTGATACGACTCAAACGCAAAAAGATGTCAAATTAGATAACAAAATGGGGATTACAACATATAGTTTTGAAGTACCGAAAAATGGATATTACAATTTATTTGCCAAAAGCGAAATTATCAATGATGATACGCTTTTTTATAGGGTTGCCAAACTTGAATACCTTAACGGCAAACACGGCAGTAAAGATATCTACAATGAAGAGATAAAAAAAGAACTAAAAACTGACAAAATAAAAATAGACTTGCTTAGGCTGAAAGATAAAAATGAAAAGAGTTTTTTTTATAATATCAGTATGGGGAATACTCTCAAATTCAAAGCTACGCTAAATGGTAAACCATTACAAAATGCTGATCTTAGTATAGATTTAAACAGCGGGTGGAGCAAAAAGATTAAAACAGATACAAACGGCACAGCGAGTTTTGTTATGATAAGAGACTATTTTCCTTCTTGGGATAAGTTTAATAAAAGATACAAACAAGAGATGCTAATCACACTTACATTTAGCGAAGATACAAATGGCACTATAGACGATCAAGAGTATAAAAAAGTAAACTATATACTTACTTATCCGCTATCTTATTATCCAAATAGCAGCGACTACCAATCTTATGGCTATGGCTTGCTTGTGGGTCTGTTTATCTTTGCACTATCAGGAATTGTTGTCTATCTATATAGAAGACGTAGAACCAGACCGTTTAAAGAGATAAAATATGAAGAGTAGAATAAAAAACTTCATAAACAATGGTGATCTAAGAAGAGTAAGATTTTGGATACAGCTGATTGCCTTTGTACTATTTGTTTATGGTGGATATTTGGCTATAAATCTTGGTTCTAGCTTCCCTATATTTGCATGTCCATACAATGATCAGACCGGTGCTACTTGCTATATAATTTCTCTGCAGCATCAACTTGCCATGCCAACAGAGGTGCTTTTTTCACCGGCATTCATATCTATCTTGATAGGACTAGTTACATTTATAGCTTGGTTTATTATCTTAAATAAAGCATGGTGTGGATATATGTGCCCATTTGGTACATTGCAAGATTGGATCACGGCTTTAAGAAAAAAAATGGGCGTTAGATTTAGTATCTATACCCAAAACCAATTTGAACAACTCTCAAAACTCAAATATGTGTTTTTAGTCATAGTATTGCTATTCCCTCTTTTGATTGGAGCAGGTGCGATTTCCAATAATTGGACAGCAACGTTTTGTCAAATGTGTCCAGCAAGAGTAATAAGTCCTATGTTTATAGGTGATTTTTCGCAATGGAGCATAGACTTTTCATCAAAAACAAATATGATATTGACAGCTCTTGGTATATCATTTGCTTCTTTATTCTTTGTCGGCGCATTTGTAAAAAAGAGATTTTTTTGTTTTTTTTGCCCAATGAGCGCATTACATTATATATTTGCGGACACCTCCATTATAAGATTCAAAAAAGATGGCAGTAAATGCACCCGATGCGGTGATTGTTACGCGGTATGTGATATGCAGATCAAAGACATTGCAGATGATGTTGTAAGCACTAATATACTAAGGGATGATTGTATATTATGCCTAAAATGTGTGGCTGCGTGTCCGGAAGATGATGCTTTGCATTTTGATATATTGAATATAAAAACATTCAGCTCCACAAGAGAGGGTTTTGAAAAAAGAATGAATATAGGATTTAACAAAAATAGTGAAGCAAGATAAGAAAAGACTTCAAAGAACAGATTTCGAGCATATAGTATTTCTATGGTCTGTTTGAAATAGTTATTGCAAAGATGAATTTTTGCAAAAATTAAAACAAAATGTTAATTTTATGTTAAATATTTCTGAAACTTAACACTTAATTAACAATTCATATTTATACTTATGCTATTAATGAGGGGGCTCATTTAAATAATACTAATTTTAATACTTGGGGACAATAGTATTACACTTAAAAATGTAACGTAAAAGTATATTCGTATTATTCTTCACTAATCCCCCTCGTTGTCATTTCAAAAGACAAAGAAGGAAAAAAATGAAAATAATTGCATTGTCAACTATGACAGTATTTGCAATATCCACAATAAATGCTACGGCTGAAAATATTGATTTGGGGGATATTTCGGTAACGGCTACAAAAACAGAAAGAAAAGTATCTGATGTTCCTGCGAGTATCGAGGTAATCACTCAAAAAGATATTCAGAATTCAGTTGCTAAAAGTGCTGATGAATTATTAAAAGAGGTATCTGGCCTTGATCTAAAGCACAGCATGGGGATTCTTTCAAGTGGAACATCCAATAAAGTTGTAATGCGTGGTTTTGGTGGAACTACAGAGGGACGAGTATTGTTACTTATTGACGGTGTGCCAATGAATGATCTTTATGGTGGTGACCTGGAATGGAACAAAATCCCTGTTTCTAATATCCAAAGAATTGAAATAGTAAAAGGTGCTACATCGGCTTTATACGGCTCGGGGGCAATGGGCGGTGTTATCAACATCATCACCAAAAATCCGACGAATGAAGCTAAAACGGATATTGCTTTGAGCTATGGAAGCATGAACACCAAAATTGCCTCCTTATCCACTATGGGCAAAAAGGGAAAGGTAGGCTTTATGATTTCCGGAGAAAGGGCAACTAGTGATGGGTACAACCCAGAAACTCCTGCAAATACCAAACCATACACGCTGGATAAAGGGGTTGAGAGAGATAATTTTAACGGTAAATTGATATATGACATTGATGAGACATCGTCTGCATTTGTCTCAGGCTCCTATTACGACAATGAAACGACCGGTACTCTTGCCATTGATAACTATGTCCCGTACTATCAGGAGCACAAAACCTATACTGCCGGATACAAAAAAGTATTTGACAATGATAATGAGTTATCATTGAAAGTATTTTTAAAAGATGAATATAGCGATTACGATTCTGCCAATAGCACTAAAACGGCTATTCAGTATGGAAGCTCTAGCACAAACGATGATTACGGTGGAATTGTCCAATTGACCATTCCTTATACAGAGAATCCATTGTTTGGTACAAGTACCTTGGTAACCGGTATAGATTTGAGGCAAGGCAAAATCGATCGATTTAATGATTATGTTGATGGCAGTGACAAAGAGATAAAAATTCAGGGGAGTCAAAAATATATAGGATTTTTTTTACAGGATGAAATTTTCATAGGTCAAAACTGGATCATAAATATTGGAGGACGTTATGACTTTTGGAAAAATTATGACGGCCACGGATATGACAGCAGCTTACCAATTCCAGATACCTACTATAATGCTACAACGACCAATGGATTTAGCCCGAAAATCGGTATTGTTAATCACCTTACAGAAAATACATCGTTAAGGGCCTCTGTCGGCTCAGCCTATCGCGCACCTACATTGTCTGATTTGTACAATACCTTTGTATCCGGTTCAAGAATTTGGTACGGCAATCCGGATTTGGAACCAGAAAAAGTCACGTCATATGAAGTAGGCTTTGACCAAACTATTTTTGATGACGGAAAATTGAGCGTAACGGCATATCAAAATGATGCCAAAGATTTTTTCTATTATATAACGACAGTTCCACCAGAAGGATATACAGCTGCACTAACCAAAACCAATGTCGGCAAAGTGAAAATACAGGGTATCGAAGTAGATGTGTCCTATCCTCTTACAGATCAGCTTCAAGTATTTGCAAACTACACCTATAATAAATCAAAGATTGAAGAATTCAAAGAAAACACGGCGCTTGAGGGAAAATATCTGATCGAGGTTCCCAAACATAAGGGTTCGATCAGCCTAATGTATGCTAACCCGCAGCTTGTAGATGCAAAAATATCGGCTCGATATGTAGGCGACCGCTACAGTAATGATGCCAATATGGCCGAATACGAAAGCTATACTGTTTTCGATCTGAAACTTTCCCGAAAACTTTCGGAGAATTTTGAAGCAAGCCTCTCTGTAGATGATTTATTTAATGAAAGCTACACTGAATATTATGTCTCTCCTGGCAGAGTCGTGATGGGAACCTTAAAAATGAGTTTTTAAAAATGAAAAATAATTTTTATAAAACCATTTCTATATTTATACTTTTGGCTTTTTTGCCTCTTTTTGGAAGCAACACGATTTGGCTTGAAGAGATCAAGGCAAAATCGTGCTGTACGACAACGGCTAAAAAGTCAAATGCCAAAGAATTCAACATTAAAAAGGGCAACCTAGAGAACAGCGAAACCGTCCATGATTTGAAAAATGCAAAAGTTTATATCAGAGATATGAACGATCAAATCATAGAACAAAATATTAATGGTAAAAAAATCTCTTTTACCCCACTCCACAAAGGAAGCTATCATCTGTTTTTTGAACAAAAATCTGTAGAAGGCGGGATACTCCATGTAGCACTTTCCTCTCTCAGGGTGTACAACAAAGAAGGAAATATCACCAAATCTATAATAAAAGAGATAAGAGGCAAAACGATCGATTCCAAACATGCGAAAGAGCCTTTGTCGCAATTACCGTTTGAGGTTATTATGGAAAGACCTATCAGAAAACACCATATCAATTGCTGTTTATATTCTGGTGACATTGCTCCTTTTAAGGTTTACTATAAAGGGGAACTTCAAAAAAATATACCACTAAAAATAACAATGGAGACAGGATGGACTAACGTGATCAAGCCATCTGATGACGGAGTTATATCGTTCGAAATTCCAAGAAACACATATGCCAAAAAAGAGAAAAAACATTCTGAAAAAATGATCGTTGAAGCAATATATAGAGTAAATGAATCGGGTATCCATAACGGGGAATCGTATCATGATATAGAATATGTTATGAGTATGCCTCTTTCTTTTGGCCCATCCCCGCTTGAATATGAATCAAAATTTTTGGGATTTGCAACTGCTATAGGCGTCATGTTGGTCTTTTCTTTAGGAGTGTATTACAACCGGAGAAAAAAACAAAAAACTCCCAAGGAAATTTGGTTTGATGAAAAATAAAGTCTTATGTATTTTATTGGGAGAAAGAAATGTTTGATTTAAAACGAAAAATCAATAATATGAATCTTATACGATTCCGTTTTTGGTTTCAGATCATAGCATTTGCATTGATAGTCTATGGTGGTTACATAAGCTTTGATCTAGGGGACAAGCTGCCTACATTTGCGTGTGTATTTAATTCAGAAGGGACTGGAGGAAAATGTTATGTTGGAATGTTACAGCAT
The DNA here is from genome assembly GCA_002424475.1 of Sulfurovum sp. UBA5622. GTDB lineage: Bacteria > Campylobacterota > Campylobacteria > Campylobacterales > Sulfurovaceae > BN30871. Next base: position 193,732 of record DIKI01000007.1, on the reverse strand, counting down.
GACTTAAAACAACCATTTGAAATATTTATGGGATTTGCTGGGTATGCTTTTCTCATATCTTTAATTATGTTTATGGTATGGTTTTGGATATTAAATAAGAGCTGGTGCGGTTTTGTGTGTCCACTTGGCACTATGCAGGATTGGTTGACCGCATTAAGAGAAAAGTTAAAAATAAGATTTTCTGAGTACTCATGGGCTTCTAGAAGCAACATAAAAAGTATTAAATATATCCTTTTGATACTTCTGCTGATAATTCCTGTTATGATAAGCAATTCCATTTTAGGACTTCCAAAACTTCCAAATGGTCTATCTATGCCATTTTGTGATATTTGTCCTGGCAGAATGCTAATTCCAGCTTTTACTGGTAATTTCAATCAATTCTACATTGATTTTTCATCTAAGACAGATCTAGTCATGACGACTTTGGGCATGATAATTGTAGGTCTATTTTTGGTCGGTTCGTTTATCAAAAAAAGATTTTTTTGCTATTTTTGTCCTATGTCCGCATTGCAGTATATTTTTTCCAAACCGGCACTTCTTAAGTTATACAAAAATGGTACCAAATGCACCAAATGCGGTGATTGCTACAGGGCTTGCGATATGGATATTTTGGAAATCGCAGATGATGTAACAAGTAAAAATTTGGTTACCGAGGATTGTATATTATGCTTGAAATGCATAGCTGCCTGTCCGGAAGATGGATGTCTAGAAGCTAATTTTACTGGAATTACGATTTTTGAATCTACAAAAGAAGGATTTATTTTAAGAATGGCAATAAATATACAAAAGGAATCTCATGAATAATACAAATCACAATATAGAATCACCAAAAGAGAAACAAAATAGACACAAAGCTATGGAAGCAATAAAGCTTTTAAATACTCTTAGAGAAGACTTCAAAGCACCGATTTCAAGCATGGAGTATTTCTATGATCTATTTGAAAGGGTTCATTGCAAACATGAATCTTTGCATAATGATAAAACAAAAATTGGAACTATGTGCATACAGATACCTTCAGAGATCATTTATGCGCTCGATGGCGTGCCTATACGCCTTTGTAACGGGTTTTATACAGACGATGAGATAGGAAGTGATCTTATGCCTCAAAAAGCTTGTCCGCTTATCAAAGCAACTGTTGGACATTTTGCTTCAGGAAATTTCACTGATAAGCCTGATATAGTTTTTTCTCCTACTACTTGTGACCAAAAAACAAAAGCAGGAACTACAATTGAAAGTTTTGGCTATAAACTCATAGATGTAGATTTTCCAAGAACCAAAGAGAGCGAAGCAAGTCGTGAATACTGGAGAAGAAGCGTCAAGCAATTTGCAGTGGAACTATCCAAATTCCAAGGCAAAAAACTCACAAAAAATAATTTAAGAGATGCTATAAAAAAGATAGGCTATGCCCAATCACTTTATCATAAATTATCAGAATTCAGAAAAAACGAGATCGTTCCCATTTTGGGAATGGATGTATTTTTGGTAACAAATGCTTTTTTCTTTGACAAAATTGACAATTGGATAGAAGCTACCGAAAAACTCATAAGCGAACTTGAGATAAGAGCAAAAGAAAAGATAACCGTAACAGGCAAAGCCGGTCCAAGAATAATCTACACCGGCTCACCTCCTATTTTTCCAAACTATAAGATCCCACAGATCATAGAAGAGTCTGATGGTATCATAGTAGCAGATGAGACATGCAGTTCCAATAGAATGTTCAATGATATGGTCGCTGTTGATGAGTGGAATATATATGATATGATGGATTCCATTTCAGATAAATATCTCAAAGCGTGCACCTGTCCTATTTTTACCAAAAATGAAGACCGCATCAGAAGAGTTGTACAACTAGCAAGGGAATACAAAGCTGATGGAGTGATATATCAAGCATTTGCCGGATGTACTGTTTATGAAATGGAACAAAGAAGCGTACTTGAAGCGATGGAAAAAGAAGGAATACCGATTTTGTATCTAGAAAGTGATTATAGCCCATCACAAGGCGGTCAGCTAAGCACAAGAGTAGAAGCATTTATAGAATCCTTGAAAACCAGACGGAGAAATAAAAAATGAAATATTTTGCAGGAATAGATATTGGCTCAACGGCTATTAAAATATCTATTGTGGATGAGAATAAAAATTTAATAGGTTCTAAAATAAGTGCCAGCGGGAGTATGTTTTATAAGTATGCTCAAGAAACACTGGATGCACTCATAAGCGAACTAGGACTAAACAATAATGACATAGTCTATATAGTAGCTACCGGCTATGGGAGAAAGCTTTATAAAGAAGCTGATGAAAATATAAGTGAAATAACAGCGAATGCTATAGGAGCCAGAGCTGCGGCAAGTAACTTTGGAGAGATCAAGACTATTATAAACATTGGCGGTCAAGACAGCAAAGCAATCTCGCTCGATAGCGAGGGAAATGTAGTTAATTTCGCAATGAATGACAGATGTGCTGCAGGGACAGGAAAGTTCTTGGATGTTGTTGCACTTAAACTCGAGATGGATGTAAATATGCTCGGAGAATATCATTTCAGATCAAAAGGCACTCCACTGTCAGTTAGCAGTACTTGCGCTGTTTTTGCAGAATCGGAGATCATAGGACTTTTGGGTAATGATCATAGCATTGAAGATATTGTTTGTGGGGTGCACTACTCAATTGCAAAAAGAATAGTAAAACTAGTCAAAAGAGTCGGCATCAAAGAGGGAATATACTTTGACGGCGGTCCGGCACTCAACGACGGACTCGTTAATGCTATAGAAAACGAAATTGGACAAAGAATATTTGTGCCAAAGCATCCGCAAATTACTACTTCGTTTGGAGCAGCTATCATGGGTGTCGATTCATACAATTACGAAAATAGCTAATGCTCATATTTTTTGCTATTTTTATTATGGGCTTGCAGCTAGGGGCTACTGCTTGTGCGATTAGCTGCATGCCTATTATGACGCCTATCTTGCTTGGCAATGCGTCCAATAAACAAGATGGAATTTCTATTTTGATGCAATATTTCAGTGGAAAGATATTAGCTTATACAGCTATCTCATCGATTGCATTTTTCGGTGCGGACATAGTCAAAAAATATATCCAAGATGATTTGATCTTTACAAAAATCGGTGCAATTGTCATAGTTGCTCTTGGTCTTTATACTTTATATATAGCTCTTTTTGCAAACAGATCTTGCTCTTCTAAATGCACAACTTCGTCAAAAATTGGATTCTTTGGGATCGGGTTTTTTAGCTCATTTAGTTTTTGTTTGCCTGTTGGCTCATTGATAGCTACAAGTGCTTTAAGCGGCTCGTTGTTAACATCTCTTTTATATGGTGTTTCTTTTGGCTTAGGTGTAGTTATTATTCCATTTTTATTTTTTTATTTTTTTATTTTTAAGATCACTTCAACGATAGTAACCGAACTTTCAAAATTCAAAAAAGAGATAGAACTATTTTCTGCATTATTGCTTATATCAGTCGGGGGCTTGATATATTTTGAAGTCATAAAATTGTGATCAAATGGTGACACTACATATTCTAAGCCAAACATCACTAAAATACCTTTTTATTTATTACCGCACTAAGGAGAAGTTGTGTTTGAAGTTTTTATCTTAGCGGTGGCACTCAGTATGGATGCTTTTGCGGTTTCTATCGGTCTTGGATCAAAAATGAAAAAAGATGTCAAACCATTAGCTATAAAAGCCGGTCTTTTCTTTGGTTTTTTTCAAATGATTATGCCAGCAGTTGGTTATTTGGGCGGTGTTGGGCTCAACCAATACATTAGTGAATATGACCATTGGATAGCATTTGGGTTGCTGTTTTTGATAGGAGCCAAGATGATATATGAGTCATTTGGCGAAAATATCGAAGATGAGATAGCAATGATTTCCAATAAAATTATGCTTACCCTTGCGATTGCTACAAGTATTGATGCAATGGCTGCAGGATTTACGCTAAATCTTTTTGCATTAAATGTTTATCTTTCACTCTTAATGATAGGAGTTACAACTTTTGTATTTAGCTATGCTGGAGTATATATAGGCAGCAAAGGCGGAGAAAAACTGGAGAGCAAAGTTGAATTTTTAGGTGGTATTATTTTGATAGCGATCGGTATCAAAATCTTAGTTACACATCTTGTGAGTGGAAATTAAAATCAAACCATAGTATTTGTATAGATACATTTATCTAAAGCTGCCAAACTTTCCAATCTAACTCCTCTAGCAATGCTTTTGCCTTAGAGCAAAGAGGTGCTTGGAGGATAAGATATTTGTGATTTATTTTTGAGTTGTTATTCGTCTCTAGCCTTGAGTGCAGCTTTAAGAGTTCTTCGGCTTCCTTGCGAAGCACCCTGCTCTTTTTTGTAATTGCAAAAACACTGCAATAATATCCTTTCAGATTAACACCAAAATATATATCTACCTTTTTACGCGATTCAAGCGTCGAGGGCATTATTTGCGACAATGTTTTGCAAATAATCTTTTTGTGGCTCAAAAACTCTACTACACTCTTCATTAAAACCTCCTCAATGGATGATAACTCTCTATGGTATGAGCTAAATTTTGCTTTTGGATATGCGTATAGATCTGCGTTGTAATCAAAGAACTATGCCCCAAAAGCTCTTGGACGACACGTAAGTCAGCGCCACCTATAATAAGCGCTGATGCAAAAGAGTGTCGAAGCACATGAGGAGAAACCCCGAGATACTTTTTGACTATCTTAAAAGCACTTATACGGCTAAGGCGTTCACCTTTATAATTGAGCCATAGATAGTTGCTCTGCATGTCTTGATGTCTCATGTACTCCATTAGAGCCTGTAGGGCTGTTTGTGCCAATGGGACAATGCGTTCTTTTTCGCCCTTTGCAAAACGAATCTTTAGCCATTCATTATTTATGTCGCTTTTTTGTACATTTAAAGCTTCTGATATGCGACATCCGCTGGCATACAAAAATAGTATCAAGGCATAATCTCTTAACCCGGTTATCATACTTCTATCTATAATAGCAATAGATCTTTTGATCTCTTCATAATCTAGATATTTTGGTAAACTTTGCGGTATCTTTGCCATAGGGACTGCTATTTTAGTATGTTCAAAATGATATTTATGACAAAAATTAAAAAATGTATTAATAGCTGAGAGTTTGCGATTTAGTGTTCGTTTATTGGGAAATGTTGCTAAAAACCCAAGTACTTCATCAGTACTCAGTTCTGTAAGTTTTTTTGGAAAAATAAGAGTTTCTAGTGCTGATAAATCATTTATATATGAAGATATAGTAGTTTTTCCAAGGGCTTTGACTATACTCAAATACTCCTCGAATGCTACTAATAAATCATGCATAATTTACATTCGCTATTATCTGCTCACGCCGCTGATAGTATAATGTTTGTATAATCTTGCTACACTAGCCAACGGAGATTTTTCATCTATGGTATCAAGTAATTTATTTGCTGTAACTATATCTTTTTTGACTATAGCTTCATAAACTTTTTGGATAGTAGCCATATCTTGATAATAAACCGAATCTTTTGGCTTTCCACTCAAAGCACCAATGCCATATCCACTCAAATCCGCTATCATTTTATTTTCACTTTTTGATAACTCTTCGAGTCGTTTAATGTCGCCTGATTGACTTGCTTTTTGATAACTATACAATTCATAAAGCGGCTGATTGTTTTCTTGTAACTCAACTAATGCATCTTTATCGGCAGGATTAGCAGCCAATTTCAAAAGAGCTTCGTTTGCTTTTTCGTTTTTATGATCTTGCCAAACTTCTAATGCAGCAGTACCAATGAAAAAAAGTGCGATAGCTGCTATTACGACAAAAATTTTAATTTTATGTTTATTATAAAATGTTTCAAACTTCAACACACCTTCTAATAATTTTTCATCGTTGCTAAGCTCATTTTTGACATAATTTGCATTTTCTTTTATATTCATTCATTTTCTCCAAAAATTTGATATATTATACCTTATAAAAACTGTTATTATAACTCTACTATTGTTATGCCCAAGTTCCCAGGCATTCTATAAAATTTGGCTATTTTGGGATGAGAGCCTAGATACTCGCTGACAAGTTTTGCTAATATTCCCTTGCCTCCGCCATGAATGACTTGCACTTCATGAAGATTATGAACTAAGGCATCAGATATAAAACGGTCTAATGTGTCTATTGCTTCATCGCCAAACATACCTATTAATTTTATAGATACCGATGCGCTGCTTTTTTCTACGCTTGCTGTTGCTTTTGGTATTTTTGGTTTAGGCAATTGTGTTGTTTCGTGGATTTTTTTCAACATCAAAAGCGGCACACGCATTTTCATACCATCAACCTCTATTGTTGCATTATTTCCGCTCATTGCCACAAGATCCCCTTTGTGTGAACGATATTTGACCCTATCCCCAACTTTAAGAGGTTCTTTGGCTTTATCTTCTATAAAATGCACCTCTTTTTGACTTTTAGCTTTATACGCTTCATTGAGTAATCTTCTACTCTCTTTGGATTCTTTTGCCCTTGTGGCATCTTGGGCTTTTGATATTGCTTCTTTGTATGCTAACTCAAGAGCATCTTTATCTTGTTCAAACCTCTTTTGCAGATTCTCTTCGAGCACTTCAAGTTTCTCATATTTTTTATCAAGTCTACTTTTTTGCAAATCTACATCTTTTATCTTTTCACGCATTTGACTCTCAAGTATCGTTGATCTCTCAATAAGATCATTCAATCTCTCTTTGTCTTCCCCGTGTACTTCTCTAGCTTTTAGCACTACCTCTAGTGGGATGCCATACCTCTCGGCTGTCTCAAAAGCATAACTTTTGCCTATACTGCCTTGCAAAAAAGTATAAGTGGGCAATCTCTTTTCTTCATCATACAAAGCAGCTACAAGCTCGACTGATTCATGCGATGCCATCAAAGATGCCAATCTCTTATGATGGGTAGTAATTACAAAAACAATATCTCTTTTGGCTAATGTATCAAGAAGTACTCGAAATAAACTGGCAGCTTCATCGCTATCTGTTCCTAATTCAATCTCGTCTACTCCGACTATAGCATTTCGTTTATCAAATAATTTTGAAAATTCAACCATGCGCCCTGCAAATGTAGATATATCATTTTTGACGCTTTGAGGATCATCTATGATAGCTTCTATGTTGCTGAAATGTCCTATTTTAGTTTGAGATACATTGCAAGCAAATGGAAGCAGGTATTTGCTCATATAAACAGCACCAAGTATGGACTTTAGAAGCATTGTTTTACCGCCGGCATTAACCCCGGTAATAAGTAAAATATTTTTATCTACACTTATAGAAATAGGTGTTGGGTTTTCAAGTGCCGGATGAGAAAACTCACTCAAAATTACTTTGTTGTTTTTTTGAGGCAATACAAATTCATAATCTTTTGCTCTGGCAAAAAATACTCTAGCTTGATAATGATCAAATCTATCGAACTCTTTATTTATGTAATTTAAAAATCTTTCCCATATGGAAAAAACGACTGAAAATTCTTTACAATAACGAAATATAATAGTCTCTTTATGGCTCAACAAGGATGCTTCTTTGGCTTTGAGATCACTTAGTGATTGTGGCAATATATAAAAAAACCCTCCCGCACTCCTGCCCACTACACTAGCTTTAATGACACTAGAAAACCCTCCACGCACTAGCAAAGTTTCTTCATCATTGATAAAGTGGATTTGCGTATCTACTAAATATTCTTGAATATTTTTAGCATGCAAAATACTTTGTAAAGACTCCTTTATAGCTTTTTTATTACGGGTGATCGCTTCATTGATATCAAGCAGCTCATTATCTTTTTGACTATTTATCTCTCCTTCATCGGTAAAATATCCCATGATAGTTTCGATTTCATTTGGTACTTCTATAGCGCCTATCCAATCTTTTAGCAAACTTGGCAACGATAATGCTTGAAGAGATTTAAAATATTGAATGATTTGCACAAAAGCATACATCTCACTTAGAGACAATATCGCTTGTTTTTTAAGACGATTAAGCTGGGTATTTAAAGGCGGTATAGGCATTGGGGCTTTGAACTCCAAAGCAGATAAGGCTTGGATATATTTATAATGTAAAGCAGTATCTCCTTGGATAGCAACTGGCTTATAACGAGCAAAAAATTTCTCGAAGCTATTTATATACTCCTCAAGATCTAGTTTTTTAAATAAAGAGGAGTGTGGCATCTATCGTTGATTCTCCCCACGAATCTGATAAGTGATATCTCCTGCACCAAATGCCACGATAATACCTTCACTGTATTCGCTGACCACATATCCGTCTTTAAATACTTTTACTATTCCGTCTTGCTTCGTTATACTATCTGCCATTAATGGATCATACTTTATCAAAGCGCCTTTTAGATCAATCTCTACTGGTAGCTCTCCTGCTGACCATATAGGAAGCACTACAAGTCTATCAACACCTTCAAAACACTTCACAAATCCTTCCAGATTATCCATAGTACGACTATATTTATGTGGTTGCCAAATGACATTAAGAGTAGCAAGACCTCTAAGCTCTTTATATATCTTCAATGCTTTAATAGTAACTGAGATTTCAGTAGGATGATGTCCATAGTCATCAATTATTACACAATTGGGTTGATTTTGAACTATATCAAATCGTTTTTTGATACCTTTATAGGCTCTAAGTCTATTTCGAACCTCATCCTCATCTTCTCCGAGCTCTAATGCAGCTAATATAGCCAAAGAAGCATCAAGAGCTATATGTTCTCCTATTCCAAAAACTTCAAAGACTCCTAGATCTTTGAGAGTAAACCTAGTATAAGGTTTATCATCTACAAGTACATACGAAATGTCCATTATATCTTGAGATGGATATAGTCTAATAGCATCCAAATCCAAACTGCCTAGAAATTCATCTTCTGCATTTATAACTCTTTTTTTAGCCAATGACAAAAAGTTTTTGTAAGCATTATAAAACCGTTCTTCATCATACTCGTAATACTCCATATGCTCCGGTTCAACATTTGTAACAATTGCCAAATAGGGATTGGAATTTAGAAAACTTTCATCACTCTCATCGGCTTCAAAAACTACTTTATTATTCTCATAATGTCTTACATTTGAGCCAAACTCTTTAGAAATTGCACCAACTAGAGCATTAGACTCTGGCAATAAAGAAGCTAGCATAGCAGAAGTTGTGCTTTTGCCATGAGCTCCTCCTACAGCATAGACTTCTTTGTCTTTGAGTATAAATTTCAAAGCCTCTTTGCGGGAAAGAAGCTCGATCCCAAGAGCATCTGCTTCTACATATTCCGGATTGTTTTTACGTACAGCAGCTGAATATATTACCATATCTGCACCATGAACTGCGTCTTTATGATGAGGAATAGTGATCTTGGCATGAAAATTTGTAGCCAAATCATTAGTAATTTCACTTTGCCGTATGTCAGAGCCAGAAATTATATGTCCATCATTTGCTAAAAATTTAGCAAGTGCTGAAAGACCGATTCCGCCAATTCCTATAAAGTGGATATTCATTTATTGGCTCCTTCTAGTTTGGATAGTATATCTTTTGCTTCTTTTATATGTTTTCCTAACATATTTATCAGGATGTCATTTGGTTGCGTATAGTTTTGAATAAAATAAGGTATTTCATTGACCATATCCATATTGCTATCGACCAAATCCTCAATAAATTGATCAAAACTATACCCAGCCATAACTATTGCAGAGTGTATTAGCATAGACTCACTCAAGTCTTCATCGCTAATAGTGTGGGTTAGAGCCAAAAACAACTCTTTTGCGCCCTTTTTATCATCTTCACTATACAATTGAATGGCATGTTCATACATTGCTCTTGCAGTTGCTAAATCTTCACTGTTTTTAATATCAAATTTAATATTATTTGCTAAATTTTGAGATAATTTATCAAATGAAGTAGAAACTAAAAATGTAAATATATCATTTATCTCATCTTCATTGTTACCCATTACAATTTTTGCATCCAAAAGCTGATACCCTTTTGCAACGCTTAATTCTTCTTTCATTTGAATTTCTAAAGTTTTCAAAAAATCCAAAAATTCTTCATTTTGTTTTAATTCTTCTATATTTATATCATTAGTCATAATATCATCCTTTTTATTTTAGTGCTTCTTTAATTCTGTTTAGTGCTTCTTTGGTTGTATCTTCATCATAAACAAGAGCAAGTCTTACATACCCTTTTCCTGCTCCATCTCTGCCCAAAAAAGAACCTGGCAATACTTTTACATTAAAGTCGCTATAAAGTTTTTTTGTAAATTCAAGCTCATCATCTACTTTTAACCATACATAAAATGTAGCTTCTGGAACTTCGACACCCAAAATCTTACGAGCTAATTTTAGATTGGCTTTGTATTGATTGCGAAACACATCTACATGTGATTGTTCGCTCCATGCAGCAGCAGCAGCTACTTGCAAAGGAAGTGGAGATGCACATCCAACGTATGTACGATACTCCAAATATCTTTTTAGGATCTTTGCATCTCCAGCTATAAATCCGCTACGAAGTCCTGGAGCTGATGAACGTTTTGATATGGAATTGATAGCCAAAATATTTTTGAATTCGCTATTTCCTACAGCAATACTAGCATTTAAAATTGACGGCAATGGTTCGCTTGAATATAGATCAATATAACACTCATCATTTAATAACACAAAGTCATACTTTAAAGCCAATTTTACCCACTCTTTAAGACTCTCGAAACTCATTACAGAGCCTGTTGGATTGTTTGGAGAATTTAAAATAACCAGATCAACACCTTCCAAGCTAGACTCGTCCATCTTTGGTAAAAAATTATTTTTTGCTTCCAATGTGAGATATCTTACCTTTGCTCTAGAAGCAATGGCAGCACCTTCGTATATTTGATAAAATGGATTTGGGAATACCATTACCGGATCTAGTTTGTCATGAAGCAAAAATTGCGGGAAATTAAACAACACTTCTCTTGTACCAAAAGACGGTACTATCTCTTCGGATTTTAGCACGAGATCAAAACGACTTTTCAGGTAACTAATCATTGCATCTTTTAAATAATCTTCGCCGGCAGTTTTTGGATATTTATTTAGCAAATGAACATTACTGCTTAAAGCTTCTTGAATAAATAACGGAGTATCAAATTGCGGTTCGCCGATAGTAAGACTGAGTGGAACAAATTCATCATTTGGTGATATATCGCTCAATAATTTATTAAGCTTCTCGAATGGATATGATTCAAATTGCATTTATGTCTCGTTTTAGGATATTATAACCAAATTGGCGTTAAAAAGTAACGATAAATGCCTTAGGGGAGATTGAACGATGCACATTGCCAAGATTTGATTGTGCATTTTGTTTGTTGTCAAATGGGCCGATTAGAACTTTTGTGCCATTAGCGGTTGATATTAAACGATAATTAAACCCTTTGCTTTTTATATTCTTGAGCAATTTAGGGCTAACAGTACCCTTAAATGTTCCGACTTGTATAAAATGATTGGCACTTGAGCCTTGCTTGACAGAAGTTATTATGTCGACTTCACTCTTTTGTTTATCGATATTTATGTTAGACGTTCCATTGCCGAGCCATTCTATGATCTCATCTGCAAGCTTAGCTCCTCTATATTTGGCTTTAGGGCTATTGATAAGAATAACAACTGTATAAACTACCCCTGATTTTGAACGTACATAACCTGTTATGTTTTTAACACCTTTTACCGTTCCTGTTTTCATCCATACACGATGATGGAGAGACGATGGAAGTCGTCTTTTTATAGTTCCATCAACTCCTGCGATAGAAAGTGTTTGCATCCATGTTGTATTATACTTCGAATATGCATTATCCAATAAACTCTCAAATGCTATAGAAGTTACCCTAGCACTTCTTGATAAACCGCTGCCATTATCTACCTTGAGCATAGAAGCATGCTGTACGCCGTGCTTATCTAAAATAGATACCATGGCTTTACGAGATTTTGCAAGTGTGCTTGGAGTGCCAAAAGTTTTTGCACCAAGAGTAAGGAATATTTGTCTTGCAAATAGATTATTACTCTCTTTGTTAGTTTCTGAGATAATCTCCATAAATGGCTTAGAATAATACACTACAATCTCGTTGGCATTTGAAGGCACATTTCCCAACTTAAGTCCGCCGGAAAATCTAATGCCGGCACTATTTAATTGTTCTGCAAAACTGTAATAACAAGCTAGATAAGATTTAGTTACAATTTGCGTAATTTTCCTAGGCGAACAACGCGAAGAGACTTTTCCGGATAAAACAACTATTGGTTTAGGTGTTGACGTAACTACTCTCGCAGATGGCCAAGAGTATCTTCCTGAGCATTGTCTATCTACACTCTGGAGTCTATTGTCGATATCATAACTTCTATCTGTGACATCACTTGAAACTCTATCTCCTTGAACAGACAAAGTAGTAGTATTTTGATTGAACATCATTGCATCGGGCATTGCATTGTATGGGTTATACGGATGCTCATCAAAATTAGCACTACTATTATTTGATGATTCAAAATAGCTTCTATCCATCACTATATCACCTCTGATAGATCTGATTCCCCTAGACTTTAAAAACCCAACTATTTTTATTACATCCGATGTCTCAAACGCAGGATCACCATAGCCTTTAATATATAAATTCCCATCAACAACACCATCAGTAACATTGTCTGTGCTATATACTACAGTTTTCCATCTATAGTCACTCCCCAACTCTAAAAGTGCAGCATAAGTGGTAGCTACTTTTATAATAGAAGCCGGCACTCGTTCTGTATTCTCATTTAATGATGCTATTTTTTTGCCGGACGAACCGCTTTCTTTAATGGATATGCTTATATCCCCCGTAGAAATACCGGATTTTATTATCATGTTTTCTATTTGGCTAGGCAGTTGTGCAAAAACAACAGTAGCAAACACAAGCCATGCTAGTATATGTCTAAAAAACATTATGTGTCCTTATATAAGCTTCATTAAGTTGTTTCATAGCTAACGATATAACCATGGATGAAGTTCCAAAATTTAACCTCATAAACCCCTCTCCTCCATTACCAAATAATTTTCCATCACTCAATCCCAATTTAGCTTCTTTATAAAAAAAATCAGTTATATGCTCCTGTTTGCCGTAAAGCTCTTGGCAGTCCAACCACATTAAAAATGTAGCTTCAGCCTCAATCGGCTTTATAGGAATTTGATTTGCTTTTAAACTATTTTTTATTAAATCAATATTACTTTTTAGATGTGATTTTAGCTCTCCAAGCCATACATCACCTTCATTATATGAGGCTATAAGTGCCTCTATTCCAAATGGATTTCCACTCTCTAATCCGGCATTTTTTTGAACTGTTTCGTAAATAACTCTTAATTTTTTATCTGGAATTATAACATATGAGGTTTTTAATCCAGCTATGTTAAATGTTTTTGAGGGAGCATTTAATACTATACACCTATCATACCCAAGACTTGCAAACGATATATTTGATTTTCCATAAACCAAATCAGCATGAATCTCATCTGAAACTACCAAAACTCCGTATTTTTTGCAAATCTCCATGAGATTAACCAATTCTTCTTTGCTCCATACTCTTCCGGTTGGATTATGTGGTGATGATAACAAAAAAAGCTTTGCCTCTTTAGCTTTGTTTTCAAAATCCTCAAAATCAATATGATATTTGCCATTAGCATACAAAAGCCTATTTTCAAGCAATTTTCGTTTATGATTTTTAACAGAACTTATAAATGGAGGATAGATCGGGGTTTGGACTATAATTGCGTCATTTAAATTTGTATATGCTTCTATAGCAAGGTTAATGGAAGTTACTACACCGCTTGCCGGTACTATCCAAGACTCTTGGATAGTCATATCATATCTTTTTTTCATCCATAAAGCGATAGATCTAAAATACTCTTTGGGATATATAGTATAACCATAGATCGGGTGTAAAGCTCTTTTTTGTATTGCTTTAGCGATAATCTCAGGCGCTGCTATATCCATATCTGCAACCCACATCGGTATCACATCTGAGCTTCCAAATAGTTTTTTGACCTCTTCGTGTTTGACGCTATAAGTACCTGCTCTATCAACTTCTAAAAACGGTTTCAAACTCTCTCCCAAATACTCATTTGAGAAATTGTATGTTGGTGTTTTCTTTGCGTTTCTTGAATAACAAAAGGAATATCATGAGTAGCTAAAAGCTTAAACTTATCACCCAATATCTCAGTAATAGATTCTAGCGTCGTTATGGCTTCTCCATTTTTATTAAAACCGCCAAGCCATTTGTTTTTTTGCGTATGCTCTTCTAGCCATGTATATGGTGATGTCAGAACCAAAATACCACCTTTGTTTATTCTTTCGCTCAATGATATCAAAAATCTTCTAGGATCGTAGAGCCTATCTATGAGATTTCCCGCGAAAATAAGATCAAAATTTTTATATATAGACTTTAGATTGCAAGCATCTCCTTGCCAAAATGTAACTTTATGTGCATCTTTATCTAGCCCAAAATCGCTTAAACAAATTTCGTACGAAGATTCAAGCTCTCCTTCTATTGGCATACTATAATGAATCTTAGCACCATCTCTTAGTGCAATTGCATATTGTATAAATCTTGTTGAAAAATCTATTCCTACTACTTCATCAAAACTTTTAGCCAGCTCGAAGCTGCTTCTTCCAATAGCACATCCCAAATCTAATGCTCTAGCAGTTTTTCTATCTTTCAAATAACCTACAACAATATCAATGCATTTTTTAGGGAAATTCGGGACATTAAAAATATTTTCACCCCATTCAAAGTGACAATACTCCGATACTACGCTATCTTTGGTGTATGTGCCAAATTCAATATGTTCAGTGTACCCGCTAACCACATATCTAAAGCCGGCATGTTGGTAAAAATGCCTTCTAAAAGCATAGCGGCTATTAGACAATGCGAGATTGCCACAGCTTATCCATGAGCCGCCTTTGATCAAATTATGTTTGCCATCATATGTAGGTATTGTAAAATCATCATAAATTGGATGAACTTTGAAAGTATCAAATGGATAAATAGGAGTTCTTGTCCATTGCCACACATTACCGATTAGATCATAAAATTCTCCATGTTTATATTTATCTACCGGAGTACTGGAAAAGGAACCTAACAGATCAATATTTGCAGCATTTGTATTGTTTGGTATTTGAGCAATATTTAACAATCTATAATACTCATCTTCTGTCGGCAGCGATATACGTTCGGACTTCTTTTCGCTTAGCCATTTGCAAAATGCACTTGCTTCGAGATAGTTAACTTCTACAGGCCAATTAAGCGGAAGTTGGATTTCGTTTACAACCGTACGAAGTTTATACCTATCATTGGTTTTTACCCAAAATTCAGGATATGATGCTTTTGTATAATTTCTCCAATCAAGAGCCTCTTCATTCCAATAGATATCTTTTTTATATCCGTCATCATTTACAAATTCCAAAAACTCACCATTTGAAACTAAAAATTTAGAAGCTTTAAGCGCAGGAATATCGGCTTCATGAATACCATATTCATTATCCCAGCCATAATACAGATCATGCTGGCGAGACTTGCCTATGAAGATTTTGCCTTGCGGAACTTGTACAAAAATATTTTGTGGATGATTACCATATTCCAAAGATGGCTGGAATTCGTGTGATACTTTTATATACTCTATAGGTACTTGCCTGATCAGCACAGATGATGTCTCTAGATGTATATTTTCGTGCTCTATCCCCATCATTATGACCCACCATGCGCTATCCCATGTGATTGGCAACGTTAATGGCATAGTAATAATTAGATTGGATACTAAATCAAATACTTTTTGTCTATATGCTAATGTGTCGGATATTGAAGGCCAGTTGTAATTTGTCTCATCCAAATCATCCCAGCTCATTTCATCTACGCCAATTGCAAAAATGGATTCTAGATATGGATCGATCCTACTATCTATAGCCTTGGCTAGTTTGAGTTTATTAATAAAAAATACAGCTGTATGGCCATAATAGAATATAAGTGGGTGTCTTAGTGTGTTTGCTTTTTCATAGTAGGCTTTTTCGTCGCCCAATAATTCAAAAAGAGATTCATATCTTCTAAAACTGCTTTGAAAGTAATTTAGAATCTCTTTTCTTTTTGTTTCAATATCATTGCCCTCTAAGGTTGGCATTTTAAGATATTGCATATGCATGATGACCTACAAAGTTCCCTGTTCATACATGGAACGCATTTTTTCTTTTTCTTTTTCTCTTTTGAGTTTTTCGGTTTGTTTTGCACGATACTTATTGACATCAAAACCAGTCCAAATGACTAACTGTGCAGCTACAAAAACAGAACTATATGTTCCGACTGTAACTCCTACCAGCATTGGGAAACTAAAGCTGTGCATAATTTCTCCACCAAATAGATAAAGAGTCAGCACTACAAAGAAAACAGTCAAAGATGTAAGCAAAGTTCTTGACAAAGTCCTAGAAACTGCTTCGTTGATGATCTTTTTAAAATCTGTCTCTTTGCTTTCGTTTATATACTCTCTTACTCTATCAAATACAATAATTGTATCATGTATGGAATAACCCAAAATTGTCAAAATTGCAGCAATAGTTTCTATATTGACATCTATATCAAACAAAGATATAGCCCCTATAGTGATCACAATATCATGCAATAGTGCCACTACTCCGGCAAGAGCAAAACGGAATTCATATCTAAAAGTAATAGAAAGTAAAATAACTCCAATGGCGAGCATAAATGCACTCAAACCTTTAGTACGCAATTCATCGCCGACTTTTGGACCGACCATATCCACTTTACGGATCTCAAAATTCCCAGTCCCATTCAAAGTTTCTTTGACTATATCTGTCATGTCGCGGTCGACTTTTTGTTCCAAAGCTGGGGTTTTTATGACGATTTCTCCTTCATTTCCAAAAGGAGTAACTGTAGCTTTTGAAAACAAAGGGCTTTGTACTAATTTTTGACGAATAAGATCAACGGGTGGGGTTTTGTCATATTTAACTTGGACTACTGTACCACCGGCAAAATCTATTCCGAATGCCAACCCTTTTGTAAAAACCAATATAATAGCAGCAATAAAAGCCACTATAGAAAGGAAAAAAAAGATCTTGCCTTTTTCTAAAATATCATAAACTTTGGTATGCGACTTAAATATTTCCATATTATTTACTCTCCTCTATGCCAAACCAATGACGATAAGTTTTAGCTTTTTCAAGTTTTGGCATGAGCATTAAATATACTCCATAAGTGCCCAAAATAGCTGTCAACATAGATGCCATAATCCCTATACTAAGTGTCAAAGCAAAGCCTTTAATGGCACCTGTTCCATAAGCATATAGCACTACACAAACTAAAATTTGAGTTACATTTGAATCCAAAATCGCACGCATAGCTTTGTCATACCCTTCTTTTAATGCCTTACGTATACTTACACCTTGATGCAGCAATTCTCTTATTCGTTCATTGATTATAATGTTAGAATCGACTGCAATACCCACAGTAAGTACAATTCCCGCCATTCCAGGCAGAGTCAACGTAGCTCCGAATAGTGACATAACGGCCAAAATTAAAAAAATATTTACGATAAGAGCCGCATTTGCTATCATTCCTGCAATACGATAATAAACCATCATAAATACAAATACAGACAAAAATCCGATAGCAAGCGCCATCGAGCTAGCTCTTATACTGTCTGCTCCAAGACTGGGTCCTATACTTCTTTTTTCTTCTATCTGTACGGGTGCCAGTAATGCCCCTGAGCGTAATGCTATGGCTACATCATGAGCTTCTTGCTGAGTAAAGTTACCTGAAATCTGCCCTTTTCCGCCACCTATTCGTTCATTGATCACAGGAGCTGAATATACTTTATTGTCAAGTACTATAGCCATTCTCTTGCCTACGCTCTTGCCGGAAAAATCACCAAAGATCTTAGCGCCTTCACCGTTGAGTACAAAATTGATCACCGGTTGATTACTTTGGCTATAGCCAACACTCGCATCTGTAAGCATTGAGCCATCAAGGACTGGTATCTCTTTGAGAAGATATTTTTCAGTAGTCTTCACGTCGGTTAATATCACATCTCCATACTGGGCAGCTTCCTCTTCGCTCATCACTGATGCTCGAGCTGCTCTGTCTTCATCGACAGCCATCATCTGCAGATGTGCTGTTTTGGCTATTAATTCCCTGATTCTTTGTTCATCTGCCGGAGTTTTTATACCCGGTACTTCAACTAGTATCTTGTCTTCGCCTTGCTTCGCAACTGTTGGCTCCGCAAGTCCAAATAGATCCAAACGACTTCTAATAGTTTCAACTGCTTGAGATACAGCGTTTTGTTTTGTACGTTCGATCTCTTTCGGAGTTAAAGCTATAGTAAAAACCGTACCATTTTGAGCTAATGTCGTGCCTTCTAACTCTTTTTGAACAATTGCTTTAAATTTAGTTACGTCATCACTATCAAGCAGTTCCAAAGTTACGCCATTTGATATAATTGCTAGATTATCATAAATGATCTCTTGATCATCAAGCAAGTATTTGATGGTAGTAGCTATAGACTTAGTACGAGATTCTATGGCAACTTCACTCTTTACACTAAGTACCATATGAAGTCCACCTTGCAGGTCAAGCCCCAAAGTAATCTTTTTACCCCAATCGCTTTGCAGTAAAGATGGCAGAGAAAATACTACCCCAAATGCAAAAGCAAGGATAAATACTATAACTCTATAATTAAACTTTTTCATTTAATGTTTCTACTTTTTTGGCGATAAATGCTCTGTCGATTTTAACTATAGTGTCCTCATTTAACTTAATTTTGATAAAATTATCTTCAGTTTTAACGACTTCAGCATACAATCCGCCATTTGTAATGATTTGATCTCCTTTTTGCAAAGAATCAATCATCTCTTTATGTTTTTGTTGTTGTTTTTGCTGTGGTCTTATAATCAAAAAATAAAAAATAGCAAATAAAGCAATTAGGGGTAAAAATGATAGCAATGCACTACCTTGTTCAGCACCGTTCATGGAGTAATCCTTTTGTATAGTAATAATATTCGCAGCTATTTTACCATTGGTGATATAGCAAAGGGCTTAATCATAGCATTTTCAATGTCACTGTTTATTTATCTATCACACATAAATATTGAGTTGAAATTACTCAATACTGCCCTAGGTATTCTTGGTCTATTTTTACTTATAGGTAGCTCAAATAGAGCATGGTTTTGGAGTGGATTTTTTACGTCCTTGGCTTGGTTTTGGTGGATACTGCTCAGCTTTCGTTTTTATGGCATGGCATGGGCAATGCCTATAGGTACTTTTTTGGTTGCAATTTCATTTGGGCTTATATTTTTACTATTGGCATGGATTTCAAGCTATATATCCAGAAAAACAAAAATTCCACTAGCTCTTTTGCATGCTTTATCTCTATGGAGCATGAGCTTTATCCATCCTTTCGGATTTGACTGGTTCAAGCCTGAGCTTATTTTTGTAGAGAGCTATATCGGCATCACGAAATGGCAATTTGCTATAGTTCTCATATCAATAACTATTGCTCACATAACGCAAAAGTTACGATATTTATGGCTTGTAGTTTTTGCGTTTTCATACCAAGAGACCAACGTAGCAAATCCAATACCCTCAAATATGCAAATAGTTACTGCAAGTATAACAATGGATACAAAATGGCAGCAAGACCACCAAAAAGAGGTTTTTAAAATGATATTTGATACCATCGACAATGCCACAGAAAACGATAAAAAGATCATTGTATTTCCAGAGTCAATATTTCCTCTATTTCTAAATCTCGAACCCGAACTTTTAAAAACTCTTCAAGAAAAATCACAAAATATAGATATGGTCATAGGCGGACTTTACTGGGATAAAAATATACCGAGAAACAGTACTTATATATTTCATCAAAACCAGATAAGTGTAGCCAACAAGGTGGTTCTCGTTCCATTCGGAGAACAAAATCCATTGCCTGCGTGGCTTGGAAAACTTGTCAATAAGATCTTTTACAAAGAAGGGGTACTTGATTATGTAGCCAGCAACAAAATAGCAGATTATAAACTAGGTAATACTACTTATAGAAACGCTATCTGCTATGAAGCCACCAGTGAAAAGCTCTACGAGGGCGAACCAAAGCATATGATAGTTCTTAGCAATAACGGCTGGTTTATGCCGTCAATTGAACCAACCCTGCAAAGACTGCTACTGCAATACTATAGTCTCAAATACGGCACCACAATTTACCACAGCATCAATATGTCACCTTCGTATGTCATATCTGGCGGCAAAATATTTTATACACAGCCATAACAGCGAGTATTTCGTCATCCTAACACAAGCTGGGATACGTTATCCAATACATACTCCATAGGAATTTGGAGAAGGAAATAAAACCTCTCTTTTGGCAACATAGTTGTATAATATACATATGACAAAAAAGTTTTTTCTCCAGCCTATCAAAGCCTATCAGTACATCTCACGAATGACTCCTGGCAATTGCAGATATTATCCGACTTGTTCTGAATACGCCGCGTGGCAGTTCGAGACCACAAATCCTCTTAGTGCGTCGATCAATTCAACCCTTAGAATACTCAGATGCAATCAGCTCTTTGTTGGCGGCATAGACTATCCTATTATCAAATACCATCCGCCAAAATTTCCACTACTCAAACCGTACATTAACAACAATTATGGCAAAATGAATATTAAATATTGGATTGTACCAAAAGATAAAAAATACTATTATGTAGTAAAGGACTTTAATGACCATAGAACTAAATAGCCCTCTTGATATGCACTTGCACCTTAGAGATGGCGATATGCTTAGCACTGTAGCACCCCTAAGCAGTGAGAGTTTTGCCGGAGCATTAATAATGCCAAATCTAGTCCCTCCAGTAGATACTATAGAGGCTCTTTTGGCTTATAGAGATAGAATATTAGATGCTACCAAAGGTGATATTTTCAAACCATACATGACACTATTTTTCAAGCCGTCATATGATTATGATTTTCTGAAAAGTTTTGGAGATGAGCTAACAGCTATCAAACTCTATCCTGCAGGAATTACTACAAACAGCGAGGGAGGGGTTAGCGGATTTGATATCGAGACCTTGCGTCCAACGCTAGAAGCTATGAGCGAATTAGGACTTCCATTGTGCATACATGGTGAAACCAATGGCTTTGTGATGGATAGAGAAAAAGAGTTTGTTCCTGTATATGAAAATCTAGCTTACAATTTTCCAAAATTAAAGATAATTATGGAGCACATAACCACCAAAGAGAGTATTGATGCACTTGATAAGTACGAAAATCTATATGCTACAATCACACTGCATCACTTGCTGATAACTCTAGATGACGTTGCTGGAGGAATGCTGAGACCTCATCTATTTTGCAAGCCTATAGCCAAAAGACCGATTGACAGGGAAGCACTGCAAAAAGCTGCACTAAATGCCCATCCTAAGGTTATGTTCGGTTCAGACTCGGCGCCTCATCCACAACATGCAAAAGAGAGCTGTGGATGTGCTGCTGGAGTATTTACTGCCCCAATAGCCCTTGCAGCTCTTACAGAACTTTTTGAAAAACATCAAAAACTAGATAATATGCAAAAATTTGTATCCGATAATGCAAGATCGATCTATGGCATAACTCCACCTGCTAAAAAAGTTATACTAGTAAAAACTCCAACAAATGTACCATCTTCGTATGGCAGTGTTGTGCCAATGTTTGCAGGAGAAACTCTTTCATGGAATATTAAAGAGATTATCTAAGGAGGCTTAATGGCTAAAAAAAATATTAATGCATTGATTAGAGGACATTATAATTTCCAAGATCTAAATTTCAAACAAAACGAAAATAGATTTAAACAATTAGTTCATGATGGACAAAATCCAAAAGCTCTATTCATAGGATGCAGCGACTCAAGAGTCGTACCAGAGCTTATCACGGGAAGCAAGCCAGGGGATTTATTTATTGTCAGAAACATTGGCAATTTTGTAGCACCATTCAAACCTGATGAAGATTATCATGCTACTGCATCTGCCATAGAATATGCCGTCGGGGTGCTGGGGATTTCAGATATTATTATATGCGGACATTCCCATTGCGGTGCAATCAATGCATTATATAACGATGTGTCATACTCTGAAGATATAATTCATACTATTAAGTGGCTAGAACTTGGCACTCCTGCCAAAGAGCAAGCACTCTCGCTGTTTCCTAATGCCCCAAAAGAAGAATTATTGCATTATACGGAAAAAATATCTATATTATTTCAATTGGACAACATACTCACATACCCTATGGTCAAAAAAAGAGTTGACGAAGGTAGCTTATTTTTGCATGGGTGGTATTATGACATAATAACAGGTGTCATCTCATATTATGACGATGAGAGTGATTCATTTAAGCCTTTGGAACTATAAAATATGACTTTACTGTTAGAAACAATTCGCATCAATAACGATCAAGTAGAAAATCTTGAATACCATCAACAAAGATTTGACAATAGTCGCAAAATTTTATTTAATGATACAAGACCACTAGATCTAGCTTCAAAGATAACCCCACCTCCAAAAGGCTTGATTCGTTGTCGAATATTATATGATACAAATATAAGATCTATACAATACATTCCTTACACTCCAAAAGATTTAAAAACATTTACTATTGTAAAAAGCGATGTAGACTACTCACATAAATATGCCGATAGAAGCATATTGGAAAATCTCAAAGCACAATATCCACAAAGTGATGAAATTATCATAGAAAAAGATGGACTGCTTACAGATACCACCATCTCTAATATTGCCTTTTTAGAAAACGGGGAATGGTTCACACCGTCAGATCCTTTGCTTAAAGGCACCATGAGGGCAAAACTGCTCAAAGATGGTTTTTTGAAAGAAAAACCAATTTACAAAGAAGACATATCCTCATTCCAAGGCTTCGCCTTAATCAATGCTATGATAGGATTTACGCCAATAAATGATTTTAATATCAAAGGATAACTATGCCAACATCCATTTTTAAGTCCCACGAATACCAAAATCTTATGCAACAACATTTGCATAAGATGATTGAATTATTATTCAAAGAAGATACAGAATTTAGAATAATCTGCGATACAAGCTACATAGAATTTATACCAAAGTTGCCAGATTATATTACACAAGCATTTGGAGAAATTATCATATTTGATATAGCGGAGTATAGCTTTGAAAGTGCCTCGATAGAAAATGAAACATTGACATTTGAAGCTGGTTTCGGAGAGGAAAATATTGGGGCTACTGTAAATATTCCATTATTGGCTATAGCACAAATCTTTATTGATGAAGGATATCCTCCATTGGCAATAAATTTTGCCAAACCAGTTGCAAAACAAGAAATCACGCAAGCACAAAATTCTATGGATGCTCTTTTGAGCAATCCAAAAAATCAAGGCCTTTTAAAGAAAAAAGGCAAGATATAGCCTAACAATTACCAGATAAGATATAATCGACTATATTGTCAATATATGCATTTCTTTTGTTTTCTTTGGAATAAATAACATAAAATTTACGCAACATATTATAGCCTCTTATGCGGGCTTCAAAAAATTCACCTTTTTGTACCTCATCAGCAATTGCATGCTTCGAGATAATAGAAACTACTGGGTTTGACGGATCTTTTTTGCTTCGTTTAATGCCTTGCAAAACAGCTACTGTATTACTAACTTCGTTGCGCATTTTAAAGTCTTTACAATTTACACCCAAATCTTCAAAAACTTCTGCAACCATTTTTCTAGTATGGCTACTCTCTTCTCTGCAGATCCATTCAAAATTATAAAGATCTTCGGTTTGAAGCAGTTTTGGAATCGGCACGTTACTCACAACCACGAGTTCATCTTCAAGCCATTCTCTATATATAATATCATCATCCATAATTGGGGATTCAATAAGACCGACATCTAATTTTTTATCTTTGATTTGATTAATGATCTCTTGACTCACACCAATACTTAAGGTAACATCATTATTGATAGCTTTACTAAGATTAGTAAGACAATCCCCAGGAATTACATAAGTTCCGATCGTAAAAGATGCACCCAAACGAAAGGTCATCTTTTTGTTTATTATCTTCAACACTTCCATTTCAGCACTCTGAATTGCTTTTTCGAGTCTTACAACAATTTTGTAAAGCTCTTCGCCTTCCGCTGTAAGTTTAATACCGTTTTTCTTACGTTCAATAATAGTGGCACCCAAATGATTTTCTATAAATTTGATCTGCTGAGTCACTGCTGGCTGAGAAATACCTAGCTTGGCAGAAGCTCTAGAAAAACTCCTTTCACGTACAGTAGTCAAAAATGTCTCTAATTTGACAAAATCTTTGAGCATAACTTCTCTCCTTTGGATAATATAACTATTCACAATAGTATAAAAAAATTTATTTAAAAATATTATACTATAAAAATATTAATAGTTGATTATTTTTTATTCAAATAATTCTTATTTTTTTATCAATATCATTAGATTATTTAGATAATTTTCTTCTCTGTGTTTTTAATCATTTTAACGATATAATATCTATATATAAGGAGCGAAGATTATGAACAAACTGTTTCAAGACTTAAATGATACACAACAAGAAGCAGTAAAACATATTGATGGACCCTTGCTTATATTAGCCGGTGCAGGGAGCGGGAAAACAAAAACTCTTACATCTCGTTTGGCCTATCTTATTGGAGAAGTAGGCATTGATCCAGCAAATACGCTTACTCTGACCTTTACTAATAAAGCCGCTCTTGAGATGAGAGAAAGAGCTTTAAAGCTTATAGATAATAAGACTTCGTATCCGCCTCTGCTTTGCACTTTTCATAAATTTGGTCTTTTGTTTTTAAAATTTCATATAGAAAAATTGGGTCGTAAAAATAATTTTGTCATCATTGATACAGATGATAAAAAACGGCTGCTTCGCACTATTGCAAAAGAACTCAAAATAGATCTTAGTGCATCTTTTGTTGCTAGTGAAATTTCAAAATATAAAAACTCTTTACTTTCTCCTGAAATTATACTAGAAAAAGCCCAACTGCCAGATTATCAAAAAGTTGCTCAAATTTATGAAGCATATCAAAAAAATATCGTTGAAAATAATTTGGTCGACTTTGATGATCTGCTTATGTTATCGTATGAAATATTGGATCAAAATCCGATTTTAAGAAAAGAAATTAGCCAAAGATATGCTTATATAATGGTAGATGAATATCAAGATACCAATGAATTACAATTTAAACTCCTCAGTCATCTAGCTAGTGAACATCAAAATCTATGTGTAGTAGGAGATGATGATCAAAGTATATATGGCTGGAGAGGAGCAAATATTCGCAATATTCTAGATTTTGCACAAATTTTTTCGAAAACTAAAACTATCAAACTAGAGACTAACTATCGTTCAACAAAGGCTATACTAGATGCTGCAAATACCCTCATAGAGCACAACTCTTCACGTCTAGGTAAAAAATTAGTAAGTCATAAAGGCGAAGGTGGCGAAATAAAAGTAATTCACTCTATAGATGAAACACATGAAGCCAAAACTATTGCTGGTGAAATAAAAGCATTGCTCGCTAAAGGCATAAATCCAAAAGAAATAGCTGTACTTTATCGCATAAACGCACTCTCAAGATCCCTGGAAGAAGGCTTTACTAAAGAAAGATTGGGATTTAAGCTTATTGGAGGGATGCGATTTTATGAACGCTCCGAAATTAAAGATATTATTTCATATCTAAGAGTTATTGCAAATCCACATGATGATTTTTCGCTGCTTAGAATTATAAATAAACCAAAAAGAGGCATAGGCAAATCATCTATTGAAAAATTGCAAAAAATGGCATTTGAAGCTCATTCATCAATATTTGATATACATAATAAAATCGAACCAAAAATTATTCAAGATACTATTGGCAAAAAAGCTTATACGTCTTTTATGCAATTAGTACAAGATATAAGCACTTTGCAAGACGAGTCAAAAGCTGGACATCTTTCTTCTTTAATTAATATTTTTGAAGAAAAAGTTAAACTCAAAGAGTATTACCAAAGCTTACCCGACGGGTATGAGAGAATACTCAATATCGATGAATTTTATGGTTATTTTAGAGAAAGTGTACTATTAAATCCGGATTTACTTTTGGAAGAATTCCTAAATGACATTTCACTGCAAAGCGAACAAGACCAGCTAGAAGAAGATACTATAGCCATCATGAGTATACATGCAGCTAAAGGCTTGGAATTTGAATATCTTTATGTAATTGGCCTAGAAGAGGAATTTTTTCCTCTTCTAGGAGATGATTGCAATCTTGAAGAAGAAAGAAGGCTTGGATACGTAGCTATCACAAGAGCCAAATCTCATCTGAATCTTTGTTATGCCGATAGCAGATTTTATAAAGGCAAACGTAAAATTATGGAAAAGAGCCGTTTCTTGGGTGAATCTTCACTTATACAAAATAGTAGTCTAAAAATCACAAAAAGCACAGCATTTAAAAAAGGTGATTTGGTCAAACATAAAATTTTTGGGATTGGACGCATCCAAAGTATAAGCAGTGCTGGTAAAGAGTATAAACTTCTTATCAATTTTGGTGGTAACAAAAAAGAGATATTAAGTTCATTTGTACAGGCTGTATAACATATTATGAATCGTTTATTTGTTGTACGTAAGCCGATATTTCGCTCATCTAATGGCTATATGAATCACCTCAAATGGAAATATAATACTAAAAAAATAGGATTTTCTGGTACATTAGATCCATTTGCAACAGGGTGTTTAATTGTTGCTACCGGACAATATACCAAACTCTTTAATTATCTTGATAAAACGCCAAAGACTTATCGTGCTACTCTTTGGCTAGGGGCTAGCTCTCCTACGCTTGATATAGAACAAATAACACAAATTATGGAAATCAAACCATTTTCAAAAGAACATATAGAACAAACTCTTGCTTCTTTTGTAGGAGAACTGACATATTATCCGCCGCAATTTTGTGCTAAAAAAGTAGATGGTGTAGCATCATATAAAAATGCAAGGAATGGGAAAAATACAATGCTCAAACCTATCACTTCGACAATTTATAATATATCACTGCTTAATTACAACCATCCATTTGTGCATTTTGAAGCCACAGTAAGCGAGGGCACATATATTCGTTCTCTTGGGGAACTTATAGCCAACAAACTAGACACCGATGGAGCACTTTCAAGCCTTGAGAGACTAAAAGAAGGGGGATTTGAATTTGAACATGAAAAAGCACTCGATCCACTTGATTTTATATCTATTGCTCGCAATGAATATTTAGGCGACATAGAAGATGTTGAGCTTGGCAAAAAACTATTATTAAGTAATTTCTCAAATCAAAGAGATGGAATGTATCTAGTAATTACCCCTAATTTTTTCTCTATTATTGAGATACAAGATCAAGAGATAAGCTATAAAATAAATCGTATGCCATTATTTAAAGGTGATATTAATGTATAGCATCAAAGCTCATGCCAAAATAAATATTTTTCTCAAAATTACAGGTCATGAAAATGGATATCATACGCTGTTCTCTAGATTTATGAGACTGGATAATCTATATGATACTATATCTTTTGTACCTTGCAAATGCGATTCATTTACTATTGAAGGAATGAGTAACATAGATATCAAAAATAATACTATTTACAAAGCTTTTGTAAGCCTAAATGATTATACAGGTAATTTAGATATATTGGATTTTTTTCAGCACCATAAAGTCGTAGTAGAAAAAAATATTCCAAGCCTTGCTGGCTTAGGGGGAGGCAGTAGCGATGCTGGAGCATTTTTACGACTAATAAACAAAGTATCTAATCTGCAATTAGATACACCAACACTTGCCAAAATAGGAAGCAGTGTCGGAGCTGATGTTCCATTTTTTGTATACGACTATCCGGTAGCAAATGTAAGTGGATTTGGAGAAATTATAGAACCGTTTAATGAAGAACCACTTGAAGTAGAGCTTTTTTTCCCAACATTAGGATGTGACACTACATTGGTTTATAAAACTTTCAAAAGCAATCTTCTAGACAAAATAATTCCACAAAAATATATGCACTGGGCAGATTTAAGCAGTAAAGAAATCTTGGCACAAACATCTGATGCTCCAGAAATTTTAAACGACTTGTATAACGCAGCTCTTATTGCATATCCGAATTTAAAAGACGAAGCGCCCAAAGGTTGGCTCTTTAGTGGGAGTGGGAGCACTTTTTTCAAGCCGTATGATATAATTGCGTCAAAAAAGGAACTCTAAATTGGCAATGAATCTAATAGCTCAAAACAAAAAAGCTCGCCATGACTATGAAATACTCCAAACTTTTGAGGCTGGTATAGTGTTGCAAGGCAGTGAAGTTAAAGCTCTTAGAGCAAAAAGAGCAAATTTAAAAGATTCTTATTGCCGTTTTATAAAAGATGAATTATTTGTTGTGAATATGCATATTACTCATCTAGAAACAGCCTATCGCAGCTTTGTTCCAGATACGAGAAAACCAAGAAAGCTTTTACTTCGTCGCAAAGAATTAGATAAACTATTTGCTCAGTCCACTCAAGAAAATTTAACCATTGTGCCTCTAATGCTATATTTTAATGAAAAAAACAAAGCAAAGATTTCTATTGCACTTGCCAGAGGCAAAAAGCTGTATGACAAAAGAGCTGACTTAAAAGCAAAAACGCTTGACCGCGAAGCCAAACAAAACATCAAGCAACGCAATCACTAAAATATAGAAACATCCACAGAACTATTATTTGTATTTGTTTCTTGAGTTCCAAAAATTGATGTATCATTTTCATCTGTACCATTTTCATCGGTGGCATTTGCGTCAGTTGCATTTAAATCTTCCAAGTTAGGTTGATCGAGCGGCAGAGGGGATATGCTGGTATAAAATTCATTTTTACCATTTATGACACCATATCCCACGCCTGATGGAATATCAAACTTACGTTTTGTTTTTGGATATATAGCAATTAATTTTCTATAATAATGTGCAAATGCAGGTGCAACTACACCACCGCCTGTTACTCCGCTATTCATCGGTCTATTATCATCTCTACCCACCCATATCATAGTTTCAATTGTAGGCGAATATCCACAAAACCAAGCATCAACATTGTTATTAGTCGTTCCTGTTTTACCTGCAAGCTCAATTCCATCAACTAAAGCACCATAGCCAGTACCGTGTCTAACGACATCTTGCAAGATACTTGTCGTCAAATATGCTTGCTCTGGTCTTGTGAATTCTGCGATCTCTTCTGATTTTGTCTCTAAAACCAAACTACCATCTTTTGCTATAATTTTACTAACCAAGCGAGGCTCTACTATTTTGCCATAATTACCAAAAACAGAATAAATTTGTGCCATTTTTAGAGGGCTTACGGATAAATTGCCCAAAACAATCGACATATCTCTAGGCATATTTGAAATCTCTAATACTTCTAATTTATCAAAAATATTAGACATTCCCAAATTACTGGCTAAATTAACTGTGGCTAGATTTCTTGATTCGATCAATGCTTGTCTCAATGTCATAAATCCTTTGAAAGTCCCATCATAGTTTTTTGGAGACCAAGTTTTACGATTACCATTTCCATCAGTATATTCAAATACTTTTTCTATATCCTGCACATATGTTGCCGGGTTATTACCTGCATCAAAGGCTATTTGATATATAAAAGGCTTAAATGACGATCCTGGCTGTCTAGAAGCTTGTGTAGCGCGATTAAATGCACTCTTTTTGTAATCAACTCCTCCAACCATGGCCAAAATATTACCGGTGCTGCTTTCCATAGAGATAAGAGCAGCATTCAATGAAGAACTTGGGGAATAACGCATAGCATCTTTATATACTTTTCCTACCGCCTCTTGTGCTATTTCTTGTTGCTTGAGATCAATCGTAGTATGAATAGTGTACCCTCCCGTTCTGAGATCTTCAACCACTGGTTCATACTGTTTTATTACCTCATCAACAACATAAGGTGCTAAATTTTGTGTCAAACTAGATGAATAAACTTTTGGTCTTTCTGCAATAGCTTCTTCATATTGAGCTTCATCTATCCAACCTAAAGTCTTTAAACGAGATAAAACAGTATCTGCACGATTTATTGCTCTTTCATAATATTTAACCGGATTTAATGTGCTAGGAGCATTTGGAAGCCCTACTAATATAGCACTCTCTTTAAGGGTCAGTTCATTTAAATCTTTATGAAAAAATCCATTAGCAGCGGTTTTAACACCATAGTATCCGTTCCCAAAAAATATCTCATTTAAGTAACGTTCTAGTATCTGTTCTTTTGTAAGTGATTTTTCTATTTTAAGAGCTAGTACTGCCTCTTTTATTTTACGTCCTAATGTTTTTTCACTTGTTAAATATGTATTTTTTATAAGCTGTTGAGTTAGAGTACTGCCACCTTCTACAAAGCTACCAGCTTGTATATCTTTAAAAATAGCCCTCAAAATAGCTTCTGGACTAATACCTTGATGTTCAAAAAAGCCGCTATCTTCAATGGCTACTAAAGCATATACAAGTTTTTCCGGCATCTCTTCATATTTTGCGTAAAGACGGTGTTTGTCTTTGAAAATATATGCAATTTGATCTCCATTTTTATCAAGCACTACGCTGGATACTTCCGGGTTGTAATCAATTAATTTATCAGCATCCATTGAAATTTGCGTATATGCATAAAGCATTGCACCAATAATACCTATAGTGATAATAATTATAAATTTAATAAATGATTTAAATATTTTAGACACGGTTTAAAACTCCTGTAAATGTTAATATAATTGTAGCAGATTTTAAAAAAATTTGATAGAAATCGTTTTTAACTTATCAAAAAACAAACGTAAATGTTCTTGTGAAACGCCCAATCTAGGGATAACACGCAATATCGGCACTTTTACAGTTGGCTGCCTTATGGCCCCAACCAAGAAACCTTCTTGCATCAAAGCTTTTTGCATATCTAGTGCTATTTTGTTGCTTTTTTGCGGAAGTGCAATGATAAGCGATTTTAAATCAAATCCCAAATACTCTTTACATATTTGTTGCCTTTGGAGAATTTCACTACTTAACACTTCAAAATTATCTTGGATATATCGCATATTAACAATAGCCAAAGCTGTATCTATCACAGATGGAGCAGTAGAATAGATGATAGGCTTTGCTCTGTTTTCTAGAAATGAAATAATTGTTTTTGATGCCAATATATATGCTCCATAGCTTCCATAAGCTTTCCCAAGTGTTCCCATTTTTATATGATTTGCTTTTGGTGTGATCCCATAATACTCAAAAATACCTAATAGTTTTTTGCCTATTACTCCACTGCTATGTGCTTCATCTACGATAAGTAACGCACCATACTCATCGGAAATGTTAAAAATTTCTTTCGTACACAATTCCCCACTCATAGAATAAATGCCTTCTATGGCAATGATAATTCGCTTAGCTTTTACATCAGATATTTTAGAGCGTAAATCTTCTGGATCATTATGTTTAAACAGTGTTACTCTACCTTTGAGCAAGCCTACAGCTATCATGCCGCTTGCATGATACTCTTCATCTACAAAAAGATGGTCACCCTTGCGAACCAATGCTTCAAACAAAGATAAATTTGCCAAAAAACCGCTACCAACAATTATACCAGCCTCAAAACCATTAAGAATTACCATTTCTTGCTCAAATATTTCATGGAGGGGATGATAACCACCAACCAGCATACTTGCTTTTGGAGCAAAAGTATCATAATTATTCAATAATTCTAAAACTTTTTGGAGCTGTTCTTTATTGTTAGCTAGTCCCAAGTAATCATTACTAGCTAAATCTATTAATTTATTGTCATAAATTTTTCGTTCTCTAAAGCGACCAGCTTTTTTAAGTGCGTCTAATTCTTTTTTGTACATATTGATGATTTATTTTGAAAAATTTTATACTCCTCTAAGACTTACACCAAGCCATAGTGCCACTAATCCAAGTATGATATTCAGCGGCAAAAAGAAGTTTGCCAAAGGCATCATAACTCTTTTTGCTCCTGGTAAATCAAAATTATTAAATGCTCTTTGAGCAATATTTCTACGTAAAAAAATCCAAGAAAAATTAAATGCCATAACAAGCCAAATAGCCTCTTTAGTATGAACCATAGAAACTAACGAAGTACCCTTTAGTGGAGCAGAGAGCATAATTCCAGTCATTACTGCTATTAAAACGAAAGGCAAGGCAAGAAACAAAAGCCTTTTTGTAACTGCGAGATTACGATTAATTCTCAGCTCTTCATCTTCCCATGCAAGCTTAAGAGGGTGAACAGCTACACGAATAGCGATCATACCGCCAACCCAAATAATAGCTGAGAGTACATGTAGAGTTACTAATATATGCATTTGACTCATTTGTTTCTCACTTAAAGCATTTTAGCTAGATAATCTTTTGAAGCTTTGAGTGCTTCAGGTATCTTAGAAGCATCTTTGCCCCCGGCAGTAGCAAAATCGTCTCTACCGCCACCGCCACCACCAAGTATTGGAGCTATTTCTTTGATCCAAGATCCGGCTTTAATTTCCACACCTTTAACGCCGCAGGCTATCATTATCTTATCATCTTTAGGCTGAATTAGCATGATGACTACTTTCTCATAACGATTCTTAGCATCATCGATCATTGCTTTAATGTCTCCGTTATTAACTTCACAGACAATCGTTTTTACACCATTTATCTCTAAAACTTCAAGTTCATTTTTTTGACCGCTTATAGCAGTTGAGAGTTCATTTTTTAACGTTTTGATTTGTTCTTTTAACTTCAATACTCCTGCAAAGGCATCTTGATTTTTAACTTCATTTCGTATTGTTTCGAGTTCATTGCGAGTATTTTTCGTATATTGCACAGCTTCTTTGCCGCAAATTGCCTCGATACGTCTTACACCTGCGCTCACTCCGCTCTCTTTGGTAATTACAAAAAGACCTATCTGAGCACTGTTTTCCACATGGACACCACCACAAAGTTCAATAGATTCGCCTCCAATATCAACAACCCTAACCTCTTCTCCATATTTTTCACCAAATAGCGCCATAGCCCCTTTAGCTTTTGCGCTTTCTATATCCATTGTTTCGGTTGTAGCTGGTATTGCAAGATCTATTTTATCATTGACCCACGCTTCAACTTCGTCTATTTCTTCTTGGCTCATTGCTCTAGGGTGCGAAAAATCAAATCTAAGTCTGTTGGACTCTACAAGAGAACCGGCCTGCGATATATGAGTTCCCAAAATTTCACGCAATGCGGCATGTAGCAAATGTGTAGCTGAGTGATGTTTGGCTATTTGCATTCTACTGTTATCAACTTTGGCTTCAACAGTTTCTCCTACGGCCAAAGTGCCTTCTATCTGGCTTAGATTCAAATCCAAAAATTTCTTGGTATCAAGCACTTTAATAGCATCGTTTAAAGTACCTTTATCGCCACATTGTCCGCCAGATTCTGCATAAAATGGGGTATTGTCTAACATCACCCATCCATTACCATCTATTTTATCAACTAACTTGAAGTTCTCATCAAGCAAAGCCAATACTTTACTGTTATGCATAGTGCTTGTATAGCCTACAAAATTATTAACACCAAATTTCTCTTTGAGATCTTTAAAATCACCGGTAGCTACAGCGTCGCCTGTGCCTTTCCATGAAGCTTTTGATTGCTCTCTTTGTGCTTTCATATGCTCTTCGAATGCATCATGATTTAGAGTTTTTCCAAGTTCTCTTAGCATATCTTCTGTCAAATCAAGTGGAAAACCATAAGTATCATATAATTTAAATGCTACTTCACCACTAAATACATCTCCAGTATTTTCAAGCTCTTTATTGAACAGCGTAATACCTGCATCTATAGTATCAAAAAATCTCTCTTCTTCTAATTTCATAGCGCTTTTGATTGAATCAGATGCTAAAGCCAAATAGGCGTAGTGCTCTCCCATGTTTGTTACTAAGCTATCAACAAGTTTGTGCATAAATGGCTCTCTAAGCCCGAGTAGATACCCATGACGAATAGCGCGGCGCATAATGCGTCTAAGCACATATCCTCTGCCCTCTTTGTCAAAATTTACTCCTTGGGCCAAAAGGAACGAAACTGAACGCAAATGGTCTGCAATTACCCTAAAGCTAGCACTTTGTTTATCATTATAATCGTATTTTTTGCCTATTAATTTTTCAATAGCTTCAATATATGGCATAAATAGCGATGAATGGTAATTATTTAAAACCCCTTCTTTAATAGCTACTACTCTCTCTAGCCCCATGCCTGTATCAATGCTAGGTTTTGGAAGTGGATGTAACTTGCCGCTTTCATCTCTTTCATACTGCATAAATACGAGATTCCAGATCTCTAAAAATCTATCTCCATCTCCACCCATTTTATCTTCCGGCGAGTTAAAATGCTCTTCGCCCTGATCATAGAATATCTCACTACACGGTCCGCAAGGTCCGGTATCTCCCATTTGCCAAAAGTTATCTTTATCACCGAAACGGATTATACGACTTGGGTCTATATGCTTGCTCCAAATCTCAAATGCTTCATCATCGCTATCATGCACCGTAACCCAGATCTTATCAATTGGTAGTGCTAAATAATTACTGCTTGTAACAAATTCCCATGCATAAGCAATGGCATCTTCTTTAAAATAATCTCCAAAAGAGAAATTTCCCAACATTTCAAAAAAAGTGTGATGCCTAGCTGTATAACCTACATTGTCAAGATCATTATGTTTACCGCCTGCTCTGATACAAGTCTGAGAACTTGTTGCTCTAGGTGGATTTGGGACAGGAGCTTGTCCTGTAAATATATCTTTGAACTGTACCATACCGGCATTAGTAAAAAGCAATGTCGCATCATCTGGTACTAGTGGAGAACTAGCTACCAAAAGGTGGCCTTTGCTTTGAAAATAATCTAAAAACGATTGTCGTATATCCATGGAATTAATCCCCATTATAAAATGGTGAATTTTACCCAAAATATGGTGAATTTAGCCTTGTGTAGCTATTTTTGTGAGCAAAGAAGCTATTTTTTGGCTTCCATCCTTGTCAATACTTTTAAGAAGTTTTCGGCTTTTTGCCCTAATATCGTCTAAATTTAAAATGATATTTTTAATTTCTTCTATATCAATATTCTTTTCTCGCATCACCCAGGCTAGATTTTGCTCTACTAAAAATTGTGCATTATGATATTGATGATCTCCAGCGGCATAAGGATATGGTATAAAAATAGTTGGCAGCCCATTAGCACTAAGCTCCCACAATGTAGAAGCGCCGCTTCTGGCAATTGCAAAATCAGCTGATGCCATCATATCCGGCATTTTGGTAGTAAATCCAAAAACTTCTGCTTTTATGCCTAACTTATCATATTGCGCTGCTACTGCTTTTATATTTTTCTCACCTGCTTGGTGTATGATTTTGATATTTTGAGAATGTAACCATGGGGCAAGTGAAATAGCCAAATCATTAATGGCCTTAGCGCCTTGCGAACCACCCAAAAAAATAATGCTTTTTATTTTATCTCTTACTTTTGCTTTGGCAAAAAACTCTTCTTTGATCGGATAACTTTTTATAGGGCTTTGACTATCATAAGAAGAGATAAAAGCTTTGGCATACTTTAAAAGACGATGATTTAGTGAACCAATTATCGCATTTTGTTCATGAATGACAAGTGGTATTCTAGCCAATATAGCTGCTATTGAAGTAGGAGCAGCCGAAAATCCGCCAACGCAAAATACGACCTTGGCATTATGTTTTTTCAAAATAAAGTATGCATCAACAGTGGCCTTGGCTAACATCCATAAAGATTTAACCTTACCTAAAATCCTTTGATTTACTACGCCCCTTGTAGATAAAAAATATGTTTGCTTAAACTGCGTATCTTCTTCGAACCAAAATTTATCTTGACCTTGCGTAGAGCCTACGTATATCAATGATTTGTTTACCAATCTCTCCTTAACAGCTTTGATGATGGTCAGATGTCCGCCAGTACCACCACCTGTCATAATTATTGACATAAAGACTCCTCTTGATTAATATATCCTAGCTTTGGTTTGATTTTTTTTGAGACCATAAGCACCATTCCTATAGCCAAAGATAGTGCCAAAATTTGTGATCCCCCATAGCTCAAAAATGGAACCGCGATCCCTTTAATTGGAGTAATCCCTGCGATTCCAAAACTATTAATTATAAAAGCAAAACCAATCAAAAGTGCTACACCTATGCTAAATAGAGAATAAACCGGATTATTTAATCGAGACGCTATTTTAAATAAGCGAAAAATTATTGTTAACATCAATACTAAAACTAACATCAAACCAAAAAAACCAAACTCCTCGGTTATACCAGCCAATACAAAATCTGTGTGTACATCGCTTAAATATCCCAATTTAAACTGTCCATTGCCAAGGCCGGTACCAAATAAGCCCCCATGATTAATGGCATTGAGAGAATTAGAGATCTGATAAGACTCTTTTGCTATCGCATCGACCCTTAATGACTGCGTCCAATCGAACGGCATAAGAGAGAGTATGGGGTCTTGAACCCCAGCCCACCACTCAACAACTCTTTGGATACGATGTGGTGCTATTTTGATCAATACAAGCAAGCCCAAAAGTCCTGTACTGACAAGAGAAAGGAAAAATTTAAAACTGCTTCCTGCAAAAAAGAACATGATCATAAGCGTCACAGCCAAAACCATAGTTTGTCCCAAGTCTTTTTGCAAAACCGCAATAAGCAAAACCACGATCATAAAAACAAATAGATAAGGAAGGTATGCATTGATCTCTTCAGCAAAACTCATATTTTTACGATGAAGTAATTTTCTAGAAAAACTCCAAGCCAAAAAAAAGACAAACCCTACTTTAAAAAATTCAACCGGCGAAATTTTAAATAGTCCTAAATTTATCCATCTCTTTGCTCCGCCAGTGTCATTAGCAATGGAAGCAGGCAAAAACGGCATTGCTATCATCACCAAAAAAAATAGGAGAAAAACACTTAAACCGATTTTATTAAACCATTTATCAGGATCAAGATTGCTTAAAAAAACCATTAAAACTATACCAATAAATACTGATACAACTTGACGCAATAAAAACGTAAACTCACTTGATGAGAAATATAATATTGTGTAAACAGAAAGCGAATAACTCATAATCAAAGAGATTGCCATCAAAACAATTACACCAATAAAAAGCGGTTTGTCAATCATAATTTTATCTATACTCAATTTAATATATATTTTACATATTTTATCCAAAATTTAGTGAAAATCTGTTCTTAGGTAGTTAAAATCAAAGAGATATTTCAATAAAATAGTAAACTTACAATAGACAAACATTGAAAAATAGATTTGGCAAACACAATTAACAATTATACTTGGAAAATAAATGCACAACAATGATAAAAATTATTATGATTCTCAAAAGAGCAATAAAATACTCTTTTTATTCTTGCTGTTTTTAATTACTTTTGCCATATTTGCTTTTTCCATTTTACGTACTATTTATTCAAATAGATATTTACCAAGTCATACTGCGATTATTCATGACAGATCACTCCGAGGGTCTATTGTCTCACAAGACGGATTTAGTATAGCACAAAGCCAAAAAAGTTATCAAGCCAGCATCAGAGCAGAAAGCATAAATCCACAAAACAGAGAACTTTTTATTACGCTTTTTAGCCTATATAGCGATATACCAAAAGAAAAAGTCAAACAAAAATTTAAAGATAAATATGGATACAAAATTGAACAAGGCAATATAATACTCTCAAAAAATATGGATGCAAGACATGCTGCACAGCTCAAATCCTTAGCACATAAACTGAGAAAACTGAATATTTTACGTCCTACAAAAAGACCAAATGGAGTTGAAATAGTTTATGGTTTGGATATTATCGAAAATGGCGAGACAAGACTGTTTCCATTTGGAGATACTATTTCTCCCATTTTAGGTTTCGTTGGCAAACATTCCGAAACAAATTACATACGACCCGTTGGCAAACAAGGCTTAGAGCGAAGATATGAAAAATATATAGGGTATAAAAGCAATGGCTATATAGAAGGTAAACGTGATGTTGTTGGCGATGTTATACACAATCGATACACTGATATAAAACCATGCATAAATGGTCTTGATCTGCATTTAACAATCCCTTTGAAATTACAAAGAAACATAGAATATATGCTTGATGATATGAAAAAAGAGACAAATTCTGAAGAGATTATCGCTACAGTGATGGACAGCAAAAGCGGAAAGATCATAGCAATGGCCAGTTCAAACCGTTTTGACCCAAATTCTATAAAAAAACAAGATATACAATCATTAAACCCAAAATTTAGCGAATACCTTTATGAACCGGGCTCAGTACTGAAACCTTTTACATTAGCTATAGCCCTTGATCATAAAAGAGTTACTCCCCAAACAATTTTTAATCTATTCAATGGGGAGCTAGACATTGGAGGGAGAAGAAAAATCACAGATGGTGAACACCGTTTTGCTGCCTTAAGTGCTAGCGACATTATAGTCCACTCATCAAATGTGGGCATCTCTCTCATATCTTGGCGTTTATCTGGGGCTGAATTTAAAGATGGATTATTAAAGTTCGGATTATCAAGGCCATCTGGTATTGATCTATCTAGAGATCTAGCCGGTACTATCAAGCCCGTTTCTCTATTGAACCACAAACTACATCGTGCCAATAGTTCATATGGTTATGGCTTGATGGTATCATTTATGCAGCTGCTTAAAGCATATGCTTCTTTTAACAATAATGGGATCATGCCAACTCCACATTTGATCGATCATTTTGAAGATGCAAAGAACAATAAATATAAATTGCCATCTATTGCTCACAAAACACAAGTAATTAGTGCTGCTACGGCAAATCAAATGAATCGAATTCTAATAGATACGGTAAGCAAAGGGACAGGAATTGCAGCTTCAACTCCAGGAATAGTAGTAGGGGGCAAAACAGGTACTGCAAAAATGACAACTGCAGGGAAATACGTAAACAACAAATATCAAACCAGTTTTTTTGGCTTTGCCAATGACGATAAGGGTCATAGATATACAATTGGGGTCTTGGTTATCAATCCAAATCGCCCTTTCCCATACTATTATGCATCTATGACGTCTGTACCGGTGGCAAAAAAAATTATAGATATGCTAATAGTTCTTAAATATCTAGAGCCGAACCAACAACAAGTACAATTATTCAAACAAACTCATCCTGCAATAGTTGAAGAAAATATACCTCAATCTATAGTTGAAGAGTCACCAGCTGGTAAAACATCTAATGTGCAAAATGTGGAAACTGTGTATGAAGCACCAGAACTTGAAGAAGGCAATGGCTCTGATTGATCATTAAATCCATACATTGTCAATCAATCTTGTTTTCCCTACCCATGCTGCTACCAAAATAACACTATCTTGCAGAACAATTTCTTCCAATGGTTCAAATGCTCTATTTAAAATGGCAACATACTCTATTTTATCCACTGCAGACAAAACCTCATGCATAGCATGTGTTATCTTCTCTACATTTTTTTCACCAGTCATCACAAATTGTGTTGCTTTTTGCAATGAACGAGACAAGCTGAGTGCCTTTTGTCTATCATCACTGCTTAAATATACATTTCTGCTACTAAGTGCTAATCCGTCATTATCCCTTACGATTTCGCATGATATTATTTCGCATGGCATAAAATAATCTTTTACCATTTGCGTGATAAGCATCAATTGTTGAGCATCTTTTTTGCCAAAATATGCTTTTTGTGGGTGAGTTAGATTGAGCAATTTCATTACTATTTGGAGCATACCGTCAAAATGGCCGGGCCTTTTTTCTCCTTCTAATATATATCCTCTTATTTTTGGAGCCCCTAGCATTAATTCGTCTTTGCTATACATTTGATCTATTGTAGGCATAAACAAAATATCAACTCCAGCCAAACGACAAATTTCACGATCGGCTTCTTCTTTTCTTGGGTATTTGTCCAGATCCTCACCTTCCAAAAACTGCGTTGGATTTACAAAAATCGAAACTATAACAAACTCATTTTCTTCTTTGGCTTTATTTACAAGAGATAGATGACCCTTATGCAAGGCTCCCATGGTAGGCACAAAACCCACGCTTCCATTTAGCTTTTTTCTTGATTGCATAAATTCGTCTATTGTGTGAACAATAACCATGTCTAACCTCGGCTTGTAGTATATTTTGGTAAAATAATACCAAATTATTATCAAGACTAGGAAAGATAACCTTATGGATGCATACGAATATAGTGAAATGCTTAAAACACTCTCTATCAAGATGGATAACATTACACACATTGTAAAACCACAAATATTACAAGATAGATTAAAAGAAATAGAAACAATGCAGCAGGATTCTAATTTTTGGAATGACAGCGACAATGCAGCCAAAATAGCTCAGGAAAAAACTAGAACCGAGAGAATGCTAGAAAAATACAATAAAGCAAATAACGCCCTAAAAGATGGGGTAGAATATTTTGAACTTGCAAAAGCAGAAAAAGATGAAGATACACTAGAAATGCTGTATGAAGATGCAACCGATCTTGAAAGTATTATACATGCGCTTGAAGTTGAAATGATGCTAAGTGGTCCTCATGATAGCGCCAACGCCATAGTAACCATCCATCCGGGAGCAGGCGGTACAGAATCTCAAGATTGGGCTAGTATGTTATATCGTATGTATCTCAGATGGGCAGAACGCCATGACTTTAAAGTAGAAGAACTAGACTATCAAGCTGGTGATGAAGCGGGCATAAAAGATGCAACATTCATCATAAAAGGCGAAAATGCTTACGGTTATCTAAAAGTAGAAAATGGCATTCATAGGCTGGTTCGCATTAGTCCATTTGACAGCAATGCCAAAAGACATACATCATTTACCTCTGTAATGGTATCTCCTGAAATAGAAGATGATATAGATATAGTCATAGAAGAAAAAGACCTTCGTATAGACACTTACCGTGCCAGTGGTGCCGGGGGACAACATGTTAATAAAACCGAATCGGCTATCAGAATAACTCATATACCTACAAATATAGTAGTGCAATGCCAAAATGATAGAAGTCAACATAAGAACAAGGCAAGTGCAATTAAGATGCTTAAATCTCGTCTCTATGAGTATGAAATGGCAAAAAAACAGGCTGAGCTTGATGGGGTAGAAAAAAGTGATATTGGTTGGGGACATCAGATCCGCTCATATGTTCTAGCTCCGTATCAACAAGTCAAAGATGCTAGAAGCAATCAAGCATTTTCAAATGTAGATGCAATTCTTGATGGAGATATTGATGCACTTGTAGAAGGTGTACTTATCACTCAGGCGAAGTAATTTCTTTGAGGCTTTGATTTTCTAATACGAATATCTTGTCGCACATCTTTGCTATATCATAATCATGAGTTACCACTACAAGTCCGGCTTTCTCTTGGAGAATGTAGTCTTTTAAAACATTCATAACAAGCCGAGCTGTCTCCTTGTCTAGATTCCCTGTAGGCTCATCTGCAAATATAATTTTTGGTTTTTTACACAATACTCTTGCAATAGAAATTCTTTGCTGCTGACCGCCTGAAAGCTCAGATGTTTTTTGATCTATTAGCGATGCTATTTCTAGCTTTTCAAGCAATGTCATATCTATGGTGGAATTTGAAAGTATGGTGGCTATTTCTATATTTTCAATGGCTTTCATTCCTTTGAAAAGATGATGAAATTGAAAAATCATTCCTAGATCAAAACGACGCATTTTATCAATATCAGATGAATTTAATTCATCTATTTTTTGATTCAATAGAGTCACTTCTCCTTTTTTCGGAGTAAGAAAAGCGGATAGTATATGAAGCAGCGTAGATTTTCCACTTCCACTTCTGCCAACGATGGCAACACTTTGTGATGGATTAAGTTCAAAATCAACCCCATTAAACAAAGGATAATCAAAAGAGTGATAAAGATTTTTAGCTTTAAGTAATTCCAATAGCAATAACCTTTTTGTCAGATTATAGCATACTAGTGATAAAATACAAAATAAACAATAAAATAGAGCATAATGATATATATTTAAGATATATTGCTATATCATAAAAAATTATTATTCAAGAGGATTGGATATGCTAATAAAATATTTGGGCTCAATTATTTTTACTATCATTATTGGTATTGCATTTGCTTCTCCTAATATCAAAACTTCAAAACATCCAAAGATATGTTTAGTGCTTTCAGGCGGAGGTGCTAGAGGCTTTGCGCATTTGGGCGTATTGCGTGCTTTAGAAGAGCAACATATAAAACCTGATTGCATCGTTGGTACTAGTGCTGGTGCATTAATTGGTGGGTTATATGCTACTGGTATGCCCATTGATGAGATTCAAAATCGTATCAAAGCTATGAATTTTAATAAAATTATTTATGATAAACCAAATAGAAAAGAAAAAACTCAATATCTAAGAGATTTAGAATATGACAGCAACAATATGATTGATATTAGTCTTACAAAAGACGGTAAAGTTGAGTTGCCAGAATCTATCATGAGCAGCATAAGATTGGATGAGGCTTTACGAACTTTATTTGCCAAATATCCATTTACTATGGACTTTGACCAATTACCTATAAAATTTCGTGCCGTCTCTACAGATTTAGGTACAGGGGAAAAGGTAATATTGTCAAATGGTAAATTGGCACAAGTCTCACGTGCGAGTATGGCAATACCGGCTGTATTTTCAGCTGTTAAAATAGATGGCAAACTTTTATCTGACGGTATGC
Source organism: Sulfurovum sp. UBA5622 (assembly GCA_002424475.1). Taxonomy (GTDB): domain Bacteria; phylum Campylobacterota; class Campylobacteria; order Campylobacterales; family Sulfurovaceae; genus BN30871. Next base: position 150,923 of record DIKI01000007.1, on the reverse strand, counting down.
TCTCAAGCAATCTACCAATAGAAGTTGCCAAAGAGATGGGGGCTGATTATATAATCGCTGTTAATGTGAGTACAGGCGTTCTCCCAGAAGATAAAATTAAAGATATGGTTAACGTATCTGAGCAAATATTAAATTTTTTGGTACAAGAAAATGTTGATAGAAATCTCAAATTACTAAAAAAACAAGATATTTATATTCTCGTAGATGCCAAAGATGTGAAGAATTTAGAATTTGATAGAATAGATGAAACAGTACAGTATGGATATGAAACGATACAAAATAATTCCAAGATAAAAAATCTAATATCAAACATTGCGAGATTGACTGGTCGTGGAGATATGCGATTATCAGAAAAAAATATGTATTCACAACCGATGCCGATCATAAAAGATATTCAAATAAAAACCAATAATAATTTTTATATTGAAACACTATCAAATGTTATGACTACCAAAAAAGGCGATACATTTACAATAGCTTCTATAAACAAGGATATTAAAAATATCTTGGACACAAATAGAGTCAAGTCTGTAACCTATGATGTAATTCAAGAAGATGACGGTTTCAATCTTATATATAATGTAGAATTCAAAAATACTTCCAATAACTCATTTCAATTGGGTATAGAAATAGCTAGCGATTCCATAGTCAACCAAAATATGACTTTTTACTTATCACATCTCAACCCATGGATCAATAGATGGGGAGGTCAGTGGAGAAATTACATAACAGTAGGTCGTTCTTCTGTCTTTATCTCAGAATTTGATCAACCCATACCTGATATGCCAGATTGGTTTATTCGTCCACAAATAGCCCTTGGATATGAAAAGAATTATGCTTATTTGGATGGGCAGTCTGATGTAGCATCCGAATATAGAATAAGCCGCCAATATGCCAAACTAGACATTGGGAAAAAAATTGGTAACATAGGGGAGTGGAGCTTTGGTGCTTCATTTAAACGAAATGACCTAAATGGAAATTTATCAAATCCTTCTTTGCCAATACCAAGCGATACAAATAATTATTTCACATTAAATGCTAATATAATATTTGATCAATTAAATGATATCTATATACCTACGGATGGCTATTTTTTAAATCTATACACCAATATCTCTCCCCATAAAAAAGAAGACATACAATATGCACAATCAGGGATTTTGGGGATCTATGCTGCTCAAATCGATAATCAATCACTTGCGTTTCGTCTGGAGGCTAGTGGATATCATAGCAATGAATCTATATATTTGTCTCCATTTAAACTTGGAGGTTACCATCATTTATCAGGATATGAATACAATCAATTTATAGGTAATTATCTTCTTTTTGGCAGTGCTACATATAGATATATGACACCTTTTTCACTTTTAGGCAAACCATTAATGCTAGGAATTTCAGCAGAGGCTGGAGATGTATGGGATCGCTTTAAAGATATCAAATATAATAATATAAAATATGCAGGTAGTATTTTTGGCGCTATTCAAACTCCTATTGGACCGGCACAACTAGGATTTGGAATGAATGAGGAAGGCCAAAGCAATATTTATTTCTTTTTAGGTAAAACTTTTGATAAAAAACCTTAAAATATACAAATAGTTTTAATGTTTTTTAAATTGTTCTATTGTATTTGTAAGATTTGTTTTTATTTTATCATTTTGCATTTGATTAATCCACATATCGATAGTATCAAAATTCCATTCATCCATTTTCATACCTTTATACTTGGTGTGCCATTTTTGCAAGCCAGCTTTCTTGTTTTTAGAGATTAATTGCAACATGTTTAACATATCATAATACATCATGGACTGTTTGTCGTTTTTAAAATATTTTAGATATTTTAATCTCAAATTTTTATCGAACTCTATGTTTTGCACAAGCTGCAATTCAAAAATATTTATATAATTAGATGCTACTTTAGGATTGATCAAGATTGATTTTCTATACATCTCTTCAGCTTTTATAAAATCTTGTTTAACTTTTTTACCATCGTGATATGCTATGCCAATATAAGCACACGCTTCATATGCTTCACTACTGCATGCTTTTTGATAATATATTAATGCTTTAGAAAAATCTTGTTTTTTTTGCTGTTCATAAATTTCACCAAGCGCAATACATGCAAATGTGCTGTTTGCTACGCATGCTTTTTCTAAATACACTATGGCTTTGTTCTCATCTCTTTGTTTAGAATCTTTAGATATATATAGCATAGCAAGAGCAATGCATCCATTCACATATCCTCTAGTACATGATCTATCTAGATAAAATATCCCTTGCTTCAAAGCTTTATCATTAGATCGATTATTTATATAGTCTCTTATATTTAATACACCTATATCATAACACGCTTCCATATTATTATATTCGCAGGCTTTTTCATATAAATGCATTGGGCCTAGATATACTTCATCTACCTCTGCGCCGCTCCAATCATTCAAAATACTGTGTGCACTTAAAAAAACAAAGTTAAGTAAAAATATTATTATTATCTTTGTATGATTCATCAATAGCTAACCTAAATTATGAAATTTTATTGATTATAGCATATTTGGAATTTGTTGAGGACGAGAAAGTAAAATATACGAGATTAATTATGAATAAATTTGGATTTGTAAGATAGATTTTTAGAGGCAAAATGCCTCTATGAGATTATTTTCTTCTAAGCTCTTTGATACGAGCAGCTTTACCTTTGAGGTCACGAAGGTAAAATAATTTAGCTCTTCTAACACGTCCACGTCTAAGGACTTCAATTTTCTCAATACTATCTGAATATAGTGGGAAAATTCTCTCTACACCGATGCTATTAGCACCCATTTTACGTACCATAAATGTTTTACCGGTACCTTCACCTCTGATAGCAATACAAAGACCTTCATAGCTTTGTACTCTTTCTTTATTACCTTCAGTGATTCTTACAGCTACTTTAAGCGTATCACCAGCTCTAAATTGTGGTATCTCTTTAGTTTCGATTTGTGCTTGTTCAAATCTCTCAATGTATCTATTTCTCATTACGCGATGCCTTTTGTGAGACCTTTCTATATAAATCAGGTCTAAAATATTGTGTTTTATAGAGCGATAATGCCCTTTTTAAGGCTGTAATTCTACTATGATTACCCTTTAAGTACTCTGAAATTATATATTTTTTTTCAAAAATATCTGGTTTGGTAAAAGCCGGCGCTTCAAGTAGATTTTCTTCGAAACTTTCACCGCTCAAAGACTCTTCATTACCAAGCACACCGTCAATATGTCTGCTTATGGCATCACACACGACCAAGCTTGCCAACTCCCCGCCTGTCAGTACAAAATCACCGATTGAAAAAATTTCATCCACTTGTGATTCTATCACTCTCTCATCGATGCCTTCATACCTGCCGCTGACAAAAACCAAATGAGACTTTTTAGCAAGCCTTATAGCATCATTCTTACAAAATTTTTTGGCTACAGGAGAAAGCAAAACTACATGTGCTTTCTCGTCATTATAACGAATAGAACTGATTGCATCAACAAGAGGCTGAGGAGTCATAAGCATGCCCGCTCCTCCGCCTATCATGGGAGCGTCAACTTTACGATGTTTATCATGTGTAAAATCTCTAGGATTTACAAAATCAATTTGTATAATATCCTGCTCTTTAGCTCGCCCCAATATAGATGAGGAAAAATATCCTTCTATCAATTCAGAAAAAAGTGTAACAAAAGAAAAACGCATCAGCTATTCTCTAAAATACTCTTGGCATCACAGACTTCAATCTCTTTTGTTTCTAAGTTGACATTTAATACATATCTTGGAATATATGGTATTAAAAAACTTTTTGGCATTCCGTTTTCAATTAGTTCGCTCGTAGTATCTATCTGTAAAAAATCATTTACCGCTAGTCTCTCAATGTCTTTGACTATGCCTAAAACTTCGCTATTCTCGATTATTTTACATCCAATGATGTCAAACCAAAAATATTCTCCTTCTTTGAGATTGCAAATTTCTTTTGTTTGTTCTTCACTGGCATAAAGCTTGGTATTTGTAAGTTTTTTGGCACTATCCATGCTCTCATATCCACGAAATCTTATAATTTCTCTGGCTTTATTATATGATATTACTTCTAGTTCGCCTCGATCGCTTTGAAATTTTGATCCTGCTGTGAATTGTTCTGGAAAATCTGTATGGAGATGAAGTTTCAAATCGCCCATGAGACCCACGGTACGACCAATTTGTGCTATAAAAAATTTAGACATTTGCTGGCTCGGATGCCTGCACACTTACACGATAATTTTTACCGCCTTTAGCTTTGCATCCAGAAATTACAGTTTTGATAGCATTGATCATCTTGCCATCTTTGCCTATAACTTTACCAATATCTTGTGGGTGAACTAAAATTTGTATCTCATCACATTCTTGTGTAGAAGCGGTTAGCACAACCTGAACAAATTCAGGTTTAGTTGCTAGAAGTTTAGTATAAGATTCTATAAAATCTTTAACCATTTTTGATTATTTTGCAGTCGTGATTTTTTTCACAGTTGGACTCATTTGAGCTCCAACACTTATCCAATAGTTAAGTCTTTCTTGATCAACAACTAAAGTTTTGTCAGCTGAAACTGGGTTATAATGTCCTATAGACTCTATCCAGCCGCCATCTCTTCTTTTTCTGCTATCTGTTACTACTATTCTGTAAAATGGTTTTTTCTTTCGGCCCATACGGGTCATTCTAATTACTGTCATGTTTTTCCTTCAAATATATACTTTTTTAAGTGCTGACAACTCTTTTGAAAATACAAAAGACTCATAAGCACTTTTTAGAGATGGAAATATACCATAAAGTTTATAAAAAGTATATTAAAATCTCTATTTTTTATAGCTACCTTCGCATGCCTGGGAAGCCACCGCCACCTTGCATCTGTTTCATCATGTCTTGCATCTGTTTCATACCACCCTTGCCAGAGAGTTGTTTTGCCATTTTAGCCGCACTAGCAAATTGTTTTAATACACGATTAACCTGCATTTGATCCAATCCTGCTCCCTGCGCAATTCTTCTTTTACGACTATTTGTCAATAAATCTGGGTCTTCTCTCTCTTTTTTAGTCATAGACGAGATCATTGCTTTTATAATCCTCATCTCGCTTGAATTATCCAAGTCTACATTTTCTAGTTGTTTTGCCATAGCACTCATACCAGGGATCATGCCCATGATGGACTTCATAGAGCCGAGTTTTTTTACAGATTCTACTTGTTCCAAAAAGTCGTTGAAGTTAAACTTGCCTTTTTTAATTTTTTGTGAAAATTTCTTGGCTTGTTTTGGATCGATCGCAGCTGCAGTTTTTTCTGCAAGAGATTCGATGTCCCCCGCTCCCATGAGACGATTTACTATTCTATCAGGTATAAATTGTTCCAAATCCGGCATTTTTTCACCGGCACCGATAAATCGCAGCGGTACACCTACTTGCTCGGCAAGACCAAGAGCAACTCCGCCCTTGCTGTCGCCGTCAAATTTACTCAGCACTACTCCGCTTATGCCTATTTTTTCTTTGAATGTGATGGCAGTCTTTATGGCATCTTGACCCGTCATTGCATCAGCTACATAAAATATCTCATCAGGATTGGCCACGCGTTTGACTTCTGCAAGTTCACGCATTAGTTCATCATCTATAGCGAGTCGTCCAGCTGTATCTATAAGCACCACATCATAAAGCTCTTTAGATGCAATATCGAGTGCTTCTTTGACAATATTTTGAGGAGTAGCTTTTTCGTCTGCTATTAAAGTCACATCAATTTGGGAAGCAATTTGTCTTAACTGTTCAACAGCTGCAAGACGCTGCAAGTCTGCAGCTACTATCATGACTTTTTTCTTTTTTTGTTCTTTTAGAAAATATGCTAGCTTTCCTGTTGTGGTGGTCTTACCGGACCCCTGCAAGCCTGTCATGAGCACAACTGTAGGCGGCTTGGAAGCAAATACGAAGCCTTGATTGCCAGGAGCTGTGAGGATATCATTAAGTTCGCCGCTTAAAGCTCTTAGAAAATTATCCTTGCCAATGCCCAGCTGTTTTGTCTTTGCCTCTACATTGGCAATAAGACCTTTGACCACCTTATGATGTACATCTGCTTTTAGAAGCGATTTTTTAAGCTCTTCAGTAGCTTTTTTTAGTGCTTTTTCATCATCATGAAAACGAATTTTGCTTATCGCATTTTTGAAACTATCGGTAAGAGTATCGAACATATATCATGCCTTAATTATCTATAAATATATAAGCAATTGTATCCAAGAGGGGCTTAATAATATGTTTTTCTATTTATACTTCTGAATATCTGCTGGCTCTGGGGCTTCAAGATCATAGCCAAGTATTGCTATGCGCTTAGCATGAAGCAGAATTCTCTTGGCTTTTGTCTTGCTCCCATAGAATTCATCCCCAACAACCGGATGGTTAATATGTGATAGATGCACGCGAATCTGATGCGTTCGTCCTGTACCGATTTGGATATCTATCTTACTCTTCTTACCTTGGATCTCGAGTGGTTTTATCATAGTACGAGCCGGTTTGCCTTTTTGTTCATCTACTTTCGAGAAAGCTTTTCCATTATGTTTATGTGTAGAGATAGGTATATCTATGTCTGTTTCTTCATACACCATTCCCTCTACCCAAGCCACATACTCTTTTTCTACTTGTCGCTGACGAAATGCCTCGATGGCTTTGGCTGTCCATGCTTCATCCTTGCCAAAAAGCAGTATACCGCTAGTCTCTCTATCTAGGCGATGTAACAATGTAGCTCCAAATATAGTGTCTTGGATATCATAGCTATCCATAAATGCTGGTTTGTTTATAGCCAATATATAATCGTCTTCGAATATCACTTTGATATCTTCTAATTTTTCTACACGAAATTTGGTATCGTCAGCTATCTCTGCTCTTGCAATTTTGACCTTTTGGTCGCCTACATAGACAAGACCTTTGTCGATTAGTTCTTTTGCTTTCTTGTTTGATATCTCTTTTTGAAATGCCAATAGTTTATATGCTTTTTCAGTAGCCATTTTTTGCTATCCATTCTTTAAATTTTTCACTCAAAGGAAATATTATTACCTTGATCTTGCTCGTGTCGCCACTTTTTAGTATTATACTACTTTTTGTTACTTTAAATGTTTTTGCCAGGAACTTAAACAGCTCTTCATTTGCCGCACCTTCTACTGCCGGAGCTTTGATGCGTACTTTAATAGCATCATCTCCATAAGGTTCACAAAACTCACTTTTGCTGGCTTTTGGCTGGGCTTTTACCTTAATAGTAACAAAGCTATCTTCAATTTTGTAAAACATCTTTTATCTGCTTCGAGATAGGCTTTATATTCGCTCTTGCAATCAAAGATGAGTTTGGCAAAAGATTCGGATATGAAAGTGCCTCTTTTAACTCACTGTTTTGGACTATATCGATACCTTCGATACCTGCAAAAATCTCTTTTTGGTTAAAATAGTTTTTGCCGGAAATTATTTTGCATCCAAATTGGGCAGCTTCAGCTGCATTGTGGCCACCAATCGATTCAAACGCTCCACCAAGGACCACAACATCACTGATAGCATACACATTCACAAGTCCGCCAAGAGTATCAAAAAGCACCAAATCGCTTTGGAAATCGGCTCTTTGACTCCAGCGGTGATAACTCCAGCCTTGTATCTTTGCAAAAGATTCCATGAGGCGCTCTACTTTGTCAAATCTCTCTGGATGACGTGGTGCTACACACATCTTGGCATCTGGTCTCTTTGATTTTAATGCCCTAAAAGCATCAAGTATTAAAGCTTCTTCTTTGTCGTGCGTACTTGCTGCGCACACAAAAACACCTTCCGGTTTTGGAAGCTGCTTGGTAGATTTTGTGATACTTGCAAATTTGATATTGCCCATCACCTCTACATTCTTTGCCCCTAGAGTAATCAATCTTTTTGCATCTTCATTAGTTTGTGCATAAACCGCATCGATCTGTTCAAAAATACGTCTATACAACCACTTAAAGCGTAAATATTTAAAATATGATTTTTCACTCATTCTAGCATTGACTAGCAATGTCTTTGCACCTTTTTTATGTGCAATGACAAACAATAGATACCAAAGTTCTGCTTCCATGACTATGAGCATTTTTTGTGGTTTTATCCAAGCCAGTAACAGTGGCTCAAACGGCAAATACCTGCTTTGTTTTGATAATTTCTTTATCTCATCAAAGCCAGTCTTGGTTGTAGCACTAAGACGTAATAGATCTGAAGGTATTTTCTTAATTAGCGGGGCTATACTCTTAGCTTCACCAAAAGAGCATACATGTATCCAAATACCATCCGGCAAAAAAGGTTTATTATTTTTGAGCCAAAACCTTGCTGGCAATGACTCTTTGTGCTTGGATTTTAGTTTGGAAGTTATCCATAAAAACGGTAGAGCCAAGACCCATACGATAGCAGTAACTGCTATATATAAAAAAAAGAAAAAACGATACAATTAATTCTCGTCTTTTTCTCTCTCAATATAGAGAATTCTGCCACAATGCGGGCAAGTAGTGATCTCTTCTGATTTTATTACATCAGCATAAGATTTATCACTGATCTTCATATAACATCCGTAACACGCCTGCTTTCTTACTGGCACAACTGCACTATTTCCAGCCCAAAGTCTGATTTTTTCATAAAATGATAAAATCTTTTGTTCTAATTGACTAGCTATCTCTTCTCTTTGTTTGAACAGACTTGATTTGCTATTTTCTATAGCTTCTTTTTGTTCGATAGCTTCTTTGTTTGATTCGGCCAAAGATACTTTTAAAGATTCAAGTTCAACGTTCAATTCTTCAAGGCTAGCACTTTTTTTCTCATTCATTTTGCCGATTCTTTCTATCTCTTCATTGGCAAATGACATCTTTTCTTTGGCTATATCTTCTTCAAGAGAAAGTGCTTTCATTTCTTTTTCTGTTGAAACATCTTTTGCTTTTTTTGCATTACTGTTTAACTGCTCGCTCAAAGTAGAGATTTGCTCTTCAAACATTTTTATTTTTTTATGATTATCTTCTATAGAAGCATTCATACTATTTATCTCATCTTGAAGCAGGTCAAGCTTTTGTTGAGATTTGAGTAATTTTTTATCAATAGCTTCGATTTGAGGATTATAACCATCAATCTCTTTGTCAATTTTTGAGAGTTCTATGAGCTCTTGTAGGTTTCTGTTCACGCGTTGTCCTTCTTAATATATAAGCATAATTTGCAATGCCTGTGTGGTGATTTTCATTTTAGAAAAGAAAATGGATTTTTTGAATTTGAAATTATAGCCAAAATAGGTAAAACTTGCAAATGCTCTGCCAAAATATCTACAAAAAATCGTTCGCTCTCATAATGCCCGATATCAACCATCATAAGATTTTGACTAGCTGCTTTTATAGCATCATGATACTTAATATCACCGGTCAAAAAGCAATCAGCCTCAATGGTATCAATTAGTGATGCTCCAGAGCCTGTTGTCATAGCTATTGAGTCTATTTCTTCTTTGGGAGCAACTACTCTTAAAAATTCGATGCCAAGCTTTTCTTTTAAAAGGCTGGTCAACTCTTTTAGGGTCCATTTACTATGAGCTTTACAAATAAAATCGCTTTCATTTTCTAGTTTAAATCCAAGCACTTTTTCAAATACATACTTATTTAGATGGGTTTTATCAAAATTTGTATGCATCGCAATAAGACTTATATCTTTTTTAACCATAATCTCAATTAGATTGGTTGGATATTTGGAAAAATCAAGTGAAGTTAATCCGCCAAAGATAATTGGATGATGAGTGATAATAAGACTATGCGGTTTTACGCTTTGCAACATATGACTATCTACATCTAGTGCGATGTAAACTTGCTCTATTTCTCTATCCATGCTGCCTATATTTAGACCGCTATTGTCCCATTTTTCTTGCAAGGCAAATGGACTAAGATTGTCAAGAAATGCGTAAATTTCTGAGATTTTCATATAGCTCCTTAAGCTTATCTGGCTTTTACTCTCTGGTTTCTCTCGCTCTCTTGGGATTTATATAGTTCTGCGCACCCTTTAGATAGTTCGCGTATTTTAAGAATATAATTTTGCCTTTGAGCTTGAGATATTGCTTTTCTGGCATCAAGTACATTAAATGCATGAGCAGCTCTCATACACTCATCATATGCCGGCAAAGGAAGTCCTGAGTCCAAGCACACATTACACTCGCTGCTGGCATCTTCAAATCTTGCAAATAATTTATCTATGTTTGCTACTTCAAAGTGATACTTACTAAACTCATATTCGCTTTCTTTGTGTACATCGGCGTAAGTTGTCACATTATCTTTGTTGCGATTCCAAACTATATCAAATACGCTCTCTACGCCTTGCAGATACATAGCAAGTCTTTCTGTACCATAAGTGATCTCGACAGCAACAGGATCGCATGCAATACCTCCTACTTGCTGGAAATAAGTAAATTGAGTTACTTCCATACCATCAAGCCATACTTCCCAACCAAGACCCCATGCTCCAAGTGTTGGAGATTCCCAATTATCTTCTACAAAACGAATATCATGCTCTTTTAGATTAAGTCCCAAAAATTCCAAACTTTTAAAATAAAGCTCTTGAATGTTGTCTGGACTTGGTTTGATTAGCACTTGAAACTGATAGTAAGCCCCTAGACGATTTGGGTTCTCTCCATATCTGCCATCTGTCGGACGGCGGCTTGGCGCCACGTAAGCTGTACTCCATGGAGTACTATCTAAACTTCTAAGCAATGTCGCTGGATGAAACGTACCTGCACCTGCTGGCATATCATATGGTTGGACTATTGTACATCCTTCTTTTGCCCAAAACTCTTGAAGTTTTAAAAGTAACTCACTAAATGTTATACTGTTTTTATTCATTTATTTCCCTAACGCATTTTCTATTTTTTTCTGGTCAAATCCACATATCCAGTATGTTCCGCCTATAAGAATAACAGGCACGCCACGGCATCCATGTTTTCTACAATCTTCAGCAGCAAACTTGTCTTTAGTGACATCGACTGTTTTAAATCGTATACCTTTGCTTGTAAAATAACTCTTGGCTCTATTGCACCACACGCAAGTTGGCGAAGTGAATATGGTGACAGACTTGGCGGGCTTTTTTTTTGCTTCCATCTAGGTCTCTTAGAGGATAACTTCTATTTCACTCGAGTCGAGTTCTACTTTTTTGGCTTTTGCTATACGGTCTTCTTGGAGTTTGACTTTTAGTTCATCGTCTTGAAGTGCCATGATCTGTATAGCCAAATATGCCGCATTCGTAGCTCCGGCTTTGCCTATTGCTACAGTGCCTACAGGCATACCGGCTGGCATCATAACTGTACTAAGCAAAGCATCTTCACCTTTAAGCTCTCCGCTTGCCATAGGTACGCCGAGTACCGGCTTTGTTGTAGTTGCGGCCAATGCACCGGCTAGATGAGCTGCCATGCCTGCAGCTGCAATAAAGACCTGAGCTCCTTTAGCTTCGGCGGCTTTGACATAATCTTTGGTTCTCTCAGGACTTCTATGGGCAGATGATACAATCAGCTCATATGGTACGCCAAATTTCTCTAATGTTGCTCCGCACTCTTGCATTACTTCATAATCGCTCTTACTTCCGATAATTATAGATACAAATTTCATATAATTTCCTTTAATCTTTGAGTGGGTAGGACATTAATCCCATATTGCTCTAAAAAGAGAAATGTATCAGGAGAGTCTCATTCCATAAACTTATAGAATTTTACCAAAAATATAGTTAATCTCCGCAACCACCAAAATCCTCTAAAGTCCCTTTTTCTCCAAAGCCTCGTCTATGTCTCTTCTTAAAATAGAATATCTTGGCAAAGTGGTAGGCAATATAATATCTCTCTCATCCCCGCTATGGATACATTCAAACTCTCTTCCTTCAGTAGATATGATTTTCTTGATAGTTAGCCAATATTTCCCATTTTCCTCTGTGATGGCACCATACTCATTATCCACAAGCTCTATACTTTCACCGACTGGTAGGATGATCTCTACTTTGTCCCCAATGCAAGTTTTATCTTTGCATTTCCATGTCTTGCCATCCCCGCTTACAAGTGCTGCTACTTGATGTGTACCGTATTGGATAGTAAAATCATGAGATTGCGTATCGTGCTTCTCAAAAGGACGGCTTATGAGATATGCATCAGTAAACCCCCTATTTTGGGTGGTATTAAGCTCCTGTTGATAAATATTAGAATCAAATTTGCCGGCATAAAAATCATCTATTGCTTGTCTATAGGCTTTTGTAACGATACCTACATAATAAGGCGATTTTGTACGGCCTTCAATTTTGAGACTATCTATGACACCCGAACTTATAAGCTCATCTACATGAGAAGCCATATTCATATCCTTGGCATTCATAATATAAGTACCTACTCCTTCTTCTTCATCAAGTCTAAAAGTGGTATTGGTTTCAGGATTGTGTGCATAAACTTCATAAGGAAATCTACAATCATTCGCACAGCTACCACGGTTTGGTACTCTTCCCATCTGAAGGGCCGATATTAGACATCTGCCACTATATGCAAAACACATAGATCCGTGTACAAAAACTTCAATCTCAAGTTCCGAAATGGCTTTTTTTATAGCTTCACAATCTTTGAGACTGATCTCTCTTGCAGCAATAATCCTCTTGACGCCCATATCATAGTAAACCTGTGCATCTAGAGAATTCATAACATTTGCTTGAGTGGAAAGATGGATAGGGATATTTGGAGCGATCTGATGTGCCATCCGTACTATCCCAGGGCTTGCCACTATGAGAGCATCGGGACCAAGCTCGCTCATCTGAGCAATATGTTTTTCATATAATTTTATCTGAGAGTTAAATGGAAAGCTATTGATAGTTACATATACTTTTTTGCCTAAGGAATGTGCGTATTGTATGCCTTGCGAGAATGACTCAATATCAAACTCTTTACCTGAGCGGATACGAAGAGAAAAGCTGCTCACTCCGCCATATACAGCGTCTGCTCCATATCCTAGTGCGATTTGTAGTTTTTCTAAATTCCCAGCAGGTGCTAAGAGTTCAATCTTTTGTTGCATTATGTTTTACTTTGTATTTTTTGTATATTGTATCTAATTGAGAGTAAAAAATAGATACAAACATGGTACAATGATACAAAAATCAACAAGGTATATTATGCGAATAGATCTACACAATCACACAATTAGATGTAATCACGCCGATGGATCGGTTGATGAATATGTCCAAAAAGCCATTACGCTTGGTGTAGATATTTATGGCTTTAGCGAGCATGCTCCTATGGATTTTGACAAAAATTACCGCTTATGTTTTGATGAAATGAAACTATATGAAAAAGATGTTTTAGATGCACGAGAAAGATATAAAGAAAAAATAGAAATATTATTAGGTTATGAGATTGATTTTATCCCACAATATATGGACGAGAGAGTTTTGAAAGCTAAAGTAGATTATCTCATAGGCTCTGTGCATTTCATAAATGAGTGGGGATTTGACAATCCAGAATTTATAGGTGGTTATGAAGGCAAAGATATAAATGAGATTTGGATAAGCTACTTTGATGCGGTAGAATCTATGGCAAAAAGTGGATTATTTGATATTGCTGGGCACATTGATCTTCTTAAAGTATTTAAATTTTTACCCACAAAAGATGTAAGAATTTTAGCCCAAAATGCGCTAAAGGCTATCAAAAAATCAAATATGACAATAGAAATCAATACTTCTGGACTTCGCAAACCAATAGAAGAAATTTATCCCTCTAGGCCACTTATAGAGGAAATGTATGAACTCGATATTCCTATTACGTTTGGCTCAGATGCGCACAAAATAGAACATGTCGGTCATGGATATGATGAAGCCATGTCACTTGCCAAAGAGATAGGTTACACAAAAATAATGACATTTAAAAATAGAGATAAGCAATTGCTTAATTTTTAGGCAATTAATCAAGTGACATTAAGTAAAGTTATCGGTATAATATAATGTTTAAAAAATTATCAAGGAGTATTTATGGGGAAGTTTGTCAAAAATATAGACGAATTTTATGAATTTTGTAAAGAAAACGAGGTCCAGTTTGTAGATTTTCGTTTTACAGATCTAAAAGGTATGTGGCATCATGTTAGCTATCGCATGAGTGCTGTTAGTGCTGATATGCTAGCCAATGGTCTTCCTTTTGATGGCTCTTCTATAGAAGCATGGCAACCAATTAATAAATCGGATATGGTACTAAAACCTGATGTTCCAACTGCATTTTTAGATCCATTCACAGCTGATAGCACTATCATTGTAATCTGTGATGTATATGACATTTATAAAAATGGTCTTTACGAAAAATGTCCAAGAAGTATTGCCAAAAAAGCATTGCAGCATTTGGAAGGTGCAGGTATAGGCGACGCTGCATATTTCGGACCTGAAAATGAATTTTTCATATTTGAAGATGTCAAAATCAAACTTGCAGCCAATGAATCATCTTATAGACTTGATACTGTAGATGGTGAATGGAATGATGATAAAGATATGGAATTTGGCAACATGGGTCATCGTGCTAGAACTAAAGGCGGATATTTCCCTGTTATGCCTATAGATTCTGGTGTTGATTTGAGAGCTGAAATGATGCAAGTACTTGAAGACGTGGGTCTAGAAGTTGTACTTGGTCACCACGAAGTTGCACAAGGTCAACATGAAATCGGTGTAAAATTCGGTACACTTGTTGAAGCTGCGGACAATGTTCAAAAACTTAAATATGTTATCAAAATGGTGGCTCACCTCAATGGTAAAAGTGCTACATTTATGCCAAAACCGCTTTATGGCGATAATGGAAACGGGATGCACGTACACCAATCTATCTGGAAAGATGGCAAAAACCTTTTCTATAAACAAGGCGAATATGGCAATCTAAGTGAAATGGCATTGCATTATCTTGGCGGTATCTTTAAACATGCAGCAGCGGTAGCAGCGTTTACAAATCCGAGCACCAATTCTTATAAAAGATTGATACCTGGATTTGAAGCACCAAGCATCCTTACTTACTCTAGCCAAAACAGATCAGCATCATGCCGTATCCCATATGGTGCAGGTGAAGGAGCTACTAGAATCGAGACAAGATTCCCGGATTCTACATCTTGTCCGTACCTTTGTTTTACAGTACTTATGCTAGCCGGTCTTGATGGTATAAAAAACAAAAATGTACCAGTTGGGCCAATGGATGAAGATTTGTTTGAGCTTAGCTTGGATGAAATCAGAGAAAAACATATCCCTCAAATGCCTCATACCCTTAGAGAAGCTGTAGAAGGATTAATCGCTGATCATGACTTCTTGACTCCTGTAATGACAAAAGAGTTCATAGACACATATCAACATTATCAATTTGAAAGACAAATATGGCCAGATGAAGCCAGACCAACTCCGTTTGAGATTAGATCTACTTATTCTTGCTAATTTTTTGCACCATTGTTTCAATGGTGCACCCCCCCAATAAATTTTCCAGTATTTTTTACGCTATAATAATTTATCAATAAGTTTTATGGAGCAAAGTCATGAAAGAAGTTATTGCGATTTACAAAAGACATAAAAACACTGTAGATGAGTTTATCATATCACTTATCAAAAATTTGCCTCAAGACTACATTCAAAATGCAGATAAAATTCTAAAAGAAAATAAAATGATCCAATTATTATATGCTGTAGATAATAATTACATTCAAATTTCTCCAACTATTTGCAAAAAAAGACAGGAATTAGAAAGTAGAGGCAGCCAAAAAAGCCACTATTTTTCTAAGGTTACTGTAGATGAAATGGGATTTTATATCTCAAACCCATATATTCATCATCGTACGGGCAGAGCAAGCCTCTCTGCGGTACATAAAGTTGGAGAGGTATATTATGTTTTTGACATAAATATGATAGATCTTTTAGAAGAATTGAAACTTATTGAATATAATGATATATATGATAAGATAAAACGAAGTGTCTATTTTTTGGGTGCATTCTTTCTTGCTGTTGTTGCAATAGCTCTAATTTTATTTGGAGGGTATGAATTTGGAATAATCCTTGTTGCGGAAGGTGAAATAGATTTACTTCATAATATTTTTCAATCCATTATAGCCATAACGCTTGGTATCGCTATATATGATCTTTCAAGTCAAATATTTGAGCATGAAGTATTATTCCGCGCATTTCATCATGAAGAAGATAGACAGTATAAAATTTTGGGTAGATTTTTAGTTTCAATAATCATTGCTCTATCAATAGAAACATTAATGGTAGTTTTCAAAATTGCTATAAGCGATCAAAGTCAGATGCTTTCTGCCTTTTGGCTGCTATTAGGCACTACGCTAATGTTTATAGGTCTTGCCTATTTTTATAAAACTATTAAAGAGAGTGAGCAAAAAGAAGAGTAGTATAAGTTTTTGGTAATTTATGTTGATTGATAAATCATTACTTTTCAAAGACGATAAGGCGGCTAATATCTATCCACTATCGTGATAAATCCGTCTTTGTCCATGTACCCCTTGTCTCCTGTTTTATAATATCTTATCCCCTCAAGCTCCACAATTACCTCTTTGGTTTTATCTTGATTGTTTAGATAGCCTTTCATGACTTGTGCTCCGCCAACCAAGATCATACCCTCAACTTCCGCTTCTGCTGCTTTATTTGTAGCAGGATCTATGATCTTAATTGTAGTACCCGGTATTGCTTGACCGACACTTCCGTTTTTATTCCCTATTACAATTTTCATCGAATCCAAATCTAATCCATTAGGCATATTAACTGCAATTACCGATGATGCTTCTGTTGCTCCATACCCCTCATAAATATCAAGTCCAAACTTCTCTTTGAAACCTTTCTTGATCTCTGGCTCCAACTTTTGGGATCCAGTGACAGCCATACGAATATTTTCAAACATCAATGGATGCAAATTTTTGTTCTCTGTATATAACTTAAAAGATTGGGATGTCCCAAATATTATAGTAGCTTCATGTCTGGCTGACAATGCTCCAAGAGTTGCACAATTTTCTGGATCTGATATACTTATCATACCTATACCCTCGCACAATGGCAAAAGTGTCATAATACTCAACCCAAATGAGTGAAACATAGGTAACGAACTGAGTATAATGTCACTTTCTTGAAATTGCAAGAGAGCTGCTACTTGCTTTATGTTTGTCATTAGATTTTTATGAGTAAGCTCTACTCCTTTTGGTGTTCCTTTGCTTCCACTAGCAAAAAGGATCACTGCAGTATCTTCCATGGAAACAGGCAAAAAATAACGCCATTTTAACCATACCTTTGGCATAAAAAATACTTCAATAGTAGTACGTATTTTCTCTTTTTGCGTAATTGTTTTACCAATATCTTCAACCATAACTATTCGGCCATTTAGAATGGGCCCAAGATCAAAACCTTCAGGGCTCAGTTTATGCATAAACTTTTTAGATGTTATAATTTTTTCTATCCCAGCTTGAGAAATAGAATTTTTTATAGCATCTGCACTCAATGTATAATTGATATTTACTGGACGTTTGCCAATGACCAACAATGCCATATTTACAATGGCCCCCATAGACGATGAGGGCAATAAAACACCTATGTTTTCTCCATTAATGAGCTTGAATCTCTTGGCAAATAAAAATACCTCTCTCATTACTTCAATATTATTCAAATCATTTCCAAATGTATCAACAATAGATCTTTTGAAAGGTCTAGTTTTTGCCCATCTCAGCCATGAATGAGTTATTGGTGCAAGCTCGCTGATAGAATCTTCCCATGCATAACGAGAAAGTTCTATTACGTGTTGTTTGACTTCATGTGCTTGAGATTTAGAAGGAAGTTGAGAACCAAATACTACTCTTACATCTCTCTTGTCACCTTTACGAATCATTGATTTGAAAAATACATTTGCCTTTGAAAATGTAGATCCCCATAGCCCATAAAGATAAAACGGCACTATAGGATGGCCAGTGCCCGCAATACTCTTTTCATACCCTTTTTTAAATTCATTCATCTGACCATTGAAACTGATGCGTCCTTCGGGGAAAAGTGCCACAACTTCACCATTATCAAGTCTTTTTGTGATGGCTTCCAATGCCCCTTTGCTTCCAACGTTAGCAATCGGAATGACATCAAAAAAGTCCAAAATACGTCTAATATACCACTTTTCATAAAAATGTTTGTGCATGACAAATTTTATGGCTCTTGGAGTTGCAACCTGAAGCAGCAGCCAATCTATCCAGCTGATATGATTTCCTAGTAAAAGCACTCCGCCTTGAGAAGGTATATTTTCCAGTCCATGTATATTTAATCTATATCTCATTTTTAGTATCGGCATCAATAAAACTCTTACAAAAAGATGAGGGATTTTAGCAATGAGATAAATTGAGCCGGACAGTGTAATCAAAGCAGCTGTTAAAAATAAGATATTACTACTAAATCCAATCGAAACTAAAATAATCGATAATATCAAAAAACTCAACATAAAAATATTTTGTATAAAATTATTGCCTGCCAATATCACGCCGATATCTTTGTTTGGTGCTAAAAACTGCATTAATGAATTAAGAGGTACTATAAATAATCCTCCAAAAAAACCAAAAATAAAACTTGCAAACATCATAGCTGCTACAGTATATGACCATGTAAACATAAGCAAAGCTACAAACATACCCAAAGCACCTAATGGAACTAAGCCCAGCTCTATATGTAACTTGGAACTTTTACCCGCAATAATCGAACCAACAACTATCCCAATAGCACTTAGAGCTAAAATTGCTTGGATCATCACGGCATTATCATCGCCTATAATTGATTTATAATGAGCCGGAAACACAGCGATTATCAATTGTCCTATAGCCCAAAACACACTAAGCCCTATTATGCTGAGCCATATTTGTTTATCAATCAAAATAGTTTTCATGTTTGTTTTAAAATAATTCAAGCGAATATATTTTGAAAAATCAAATGGTTTTTCTATATTTTCAATCTTTATCAATGGCAATTTAAATGACAAATACCATTCTAAAGTGCTTAAAATCACGAGAAGCCACCCTATTGGCATCATTGTTTTTAGTATATTGTTCGGTATAACTTCACCGTCAATATAAAGCATTTCAAAGATCACAGAAAAGACAATGGCACTAAGCAAAATAGCAGCTATGCTAATTGCCTGAACGATTCCATTAGCCTCGGCTAAATGTTCATTTCCAACAAGTTCTTTGATCATTCCGTATTTGGCTGGCGAATAAATAGCACTTTGTGCTGCTAATAAAAATGTCAAAGCAAATGCCATATAAAATTGCCCGAAATGATAGCTAACAACAATAAATAAACTAACAACAATAGCCGTTAGAGCACCATATCGTATTACTTTAGTTTTGGAAAATCTATCACTGATATAACCAGATGACGAAAAAAGAAAAATAAAAGGAAGCAAGATCATAGCATTTATCAGTGCACTCAAAATTATAAGTGTAGAGCCGTCAAAACTTTTAAGTAGAGTGTTTTGAATAGTAATTTTATGAGCTATGTCAACAGTGGCATTGATAAATACTATGATTATAAAAGGAATAAAGCCAGCTATTTTTATAAGGGAAGTCATGGGTATTCCTTAAGATGGCAGAAATAAATAGTGGTAATTCTTTACAGATAAAATATCTGCAAAGAATTAAAAATTATGCCATTTGTTTGGCGACTTCAGCGGCGAAATCTTCTTCGACTACTTCGATACCTTCACCGACTTCAAGTCTGATAAATGTATCAATTACAGCTTCACCGCCAGCTGCAGCAGCTTTATTTGCTATATACTGAGCTACAGTGACACTGTCATCCATTACAAATTTTTGATCCAATAAGCATTGCTCTTGATCAAGTGTCGTATTGTCAGAGATAAATCTAGCAACTTGACCTGGAAGGATTTTGTCCCAAATTTGTTCTGGTTTACCTTCAGCTTTAAGTTTTTCTTTAAGTGCAGCTTCAGCTTCAGCCAATACTTCAGGAGTAAGTTGAGCCATAGAGATATATTTAGGGATATTCAAAAGTGGTTTACCAAGTCTTGAACGCTCTTCATTCTCTTTTTCAATCTTAATGATTCTTCCAGCAGTCTCATCTGCTACATAAGCAGCATCAAAATCTTTATAACTAAGAGTTGTAGGTCTCATTGCCGCAGCATGCATTGCTACATCTTTTAATACGCTTGTCATAGCCTCAGCAGTTGCTGCACTATCACATTTAGCTGAAATGATAACTCCTACTTGGCCATTTGCATGGATATATCCATTAACTGCTGTAAGCTCATCTCCAGCGATCATGCCAGCACGACGAACTACAAGGTTTTCACCAATTGTAGCAATTTGAAGTGAAAGATATTCACCAAACGGCATACTATTGATTGTAGAAGCATTGATAGCCTCTGCATCAGCCAAGTTGTTTTCAAATGCATGAGCTACTATTTCGCTTACAGTGTTTTTAAATTTCTCATTTTGAGCAACAAAGTCAGTTTGAGAATTTACTTCTACGATAACTGCTTTTTTGCCTTCAACTTTCATGCTGACAAGACCTTCGGCAGCTACTTTACTAGCTTTTTTAGCAGCAGCTCCCAAACCTTGATCTCTTAGCCATTCTACGGCCTTATCCATGTCTCCATTGGCTTCGGTCAAAGCTTTTTTGCAGTCCATCATACCTGCATTGGTCATTTCTCTTAGGTTTTTGATATCGCTTGGTCCAAAACTTGCCATAAATTACGCCTCCTCTGCAACTTCCTCTGCAACTTCTTGCGCAGATTCTTCAACAAGCTCAGCTATCTCTTCAGTACTAACTGAAGCATTTTCTACTGTTTCGCCTTTATTTTCAGCAAAAATTGCTTTACCTTCATTGATAGCTTCTGCCATTTCTTTACAGAAAAGTTCGATTGAGCGGATAGCATCATCATTTCCTGGGATTGGATAATCGATCAAATCTGGATCACAGTTTGTATCAAGTGGAGCTACAACTTTCATTCCAAGTCTTCTAGCTTCCAAAACAGCGATATGCTCTTTGACTGCATCTACTACGAACATCATGTCAGGCAATTTTTGCATGTTTCTAAAACCGGCAAGATAATCATTGAGTTTCTCTTTTTTGCGGCTTAGCATCAAAGCTTCTTTTTTAGTCAAAAGATTGATCTGACCGTTTTCTTCCATTTGCTCGATAATTTCAAGTTTACGGATAGATTTTTTGATTGTAGGGTAGTTTGTAAGCATACCACCTAGCCATCTGTTTGAAACGTATGGCATACCACAAGATTTTGCAGCCTCTTCTACTGCTACTCTAGCTTGTTTTTTTGTGCCCACGAAAAGCATTGTTTTGCCTTCAGCAGCAGCGTCTCTTACTATATTGTAAGTATATTTGAAATAACGCAAAGTTTTTTGCAAGTCAATAATATATATATTTTTTCTCTCACCATAGATGAATTTTTTCATCTTTGGATTCCATCTTCTTGTTTGATGCCCGAAGTGTACACCACACTCTAGCAAATCTTTCATTGTTACCATTTTTTCTCCTTGGTATTATTAATTTTTTGCGTTTCAACGCTTATTTGGTTTGACCCTCTGTAGTCCTTAACACCCAATGGTGCAACCATACAAGGAATAACTACATGAGTATTTCCATCAACTTGATAGTAAAATGGACGCAGATTATACCTAATAAATCTTAAAAAAACTTAGTTATTCTTTTTGCCAACAAGAAAGCGAAAGGCAATTCATCATAAAAACGAAGTTGCTTCTTGTAAGCTCTCAAAATAAACCATCTTCTCTTTTTTAAAAAATATTTTGGCATCTTTTAGGCTTTCTCCGCCAAGCATTATTGGGATAATAAGCTTTGTTTGTGATGCCTTATGTAGTACTTTTGCGATAGAGAGTGCATCTGTCATAAATTGCGGAGTTACTATCACAAATACCAAATCTGCTTCAAACTCTTTTATAATTTCTAACGTGGCTTCAAATCTATTGCTCCTTGCATCTCCTATGATGTCTATAGGATTATTTTTTGACCAATTGTTTGGCAAAACCTCATCAAGAAGTTTGATATTTGCTTCATTTAAAACATAAAGACTTTGCTTTCTATCAATAATATAATCAGTCAAAATAGTCGCAGGACCCCCTGCATTTGTTACAATCAAAATATTATTTGGGCGTTTTTGTGGAGCTAAGATTAATGCTTCTATATTGTCTACCATATTTACGCCTACACTTTCTAGCAAACCTTTAAATATCGCATAATTCCCGCTTAAATTACCAGTATGAGAAAAAGCTGCTTTTTTAGCAAGCTCACTTTTGCCTGTTTTATAAACAAAAATAGGCTTTTTTGAATTTCTGATGCTTTGTAAAAAGGCTTTACCATCTTGGATACCCTCTGCATAAATCGAGATATATTTACAAGAAGGCTCATTTTGCAGTGCGTCTATGGTTTGTGCGAAATTTAAATCAATCATATTCCCAAAAGAAACAATATGAGAAAACCCTATATTAAAATCGTAAGCTTTATCCATCAATGCACTCAAAACCGCACCGCTTTGAGCCAAAAGTGCAATATCTCCGGCTATAGCATTTTTTGTAGCAAATGTGGCATTTAGGTTTTTTGTACTTTCATAATACCCTAAGCAGTTAGGGCCAATAATATTGATATTGTAAAGTTTTGCTAAATCTTTTATTTTTCGTTCAGCGATGAAATTGCCGACTTCTTTAAAACCGGCACTTATTATGACAATATTTTTTATATTTTTTCCGATCAGTTTTTGAATCTCGCCAATTACAGCCATAGATGGGACTGCGATAATAGCAATATCAATATTTGACTCAATATCTGCTACATCTTTAAAACATTTTTTTTCAAAAAGCTCACCGCCATTCTTATTTACAAAAAATACTTCGCCCATAAAAGACAAGGTATTTTTAGCTATAGCGTATCCGACTTTGTTTGGGTCACTACTTGCTCCAATTACTGCCACGCTGCTATTGTCAAAAAAACTGTTTTCTCTTTTCCTTGAAACTTCATCTGGTATTTTTGTCTCACCAAGCTTGATTCTAGCGTCCACTATAGTCAATCCCTCACTATTTAAAATTATCGGATTAAGATCAAGTTCTTTTATATTTTTACTTTTTTTGATAAATTCTTGAATTTTTTTAATAAATCCTACAACTGTTTCAATATTATGTTTTGAGTTTCTAAATTCACCGAAAAGTTTTGAAATTCGAGTTAAATTTATGGCGTTAATTATCTCTGCTTCGTTGGCAACTATATCTATATAACAAATATCTTTGTAAAGCTCTAACAATACCCCTCCCTTCCCAAAAAGAATAATAGTGCCAAATACACTATCGTCAATTACACCGCAAAACAGTTCTTCGCCATATATCATATTTGAGGCTATAAAGTAGTCGTTTTTATCCAAATCAATACCGTAGTTTTTAATATTTTGTACTATCTCATCATGGGCTTTCTTATAGCCGATATAGTCAATAATATCTGTCTTTACTCCTCCATATTCACTTTTATGTACTATTTTTGGCGACTCGATTTTTAAAGCGATCGGATAAAAATCAATATCGGGCATATCATTGATTGTAAATTGTTTGTATTTTGGTACTCTAAATCCGTTAGATTCCAACAATTGATATATTTCATGTTCTAGCATTGTTTTATCCTAACTATGTAATTTATGTTATTGTAGCAAATAATAAAATTTTGTATGGTCTACAATATCATAAAGATTTAAAATCTCTTTATAGTTATGCTAAAATATAATTAGTCAAAATGCATTCGATAAATATTTCGTCAGTAATAGGAAAAATATATGAATATTCCTGCATATCCGCATAGTGAAACGATCGGGTCTTTAATCAAGGCATTGGAAACTTCAACACAAGGGCTTGACAACACTAAGGTAAAGTCAAATCTTGTACTATATGGACGAAATGAAATCGAAGAAGAGAAGCATAATTATTTCATTCTCTTTCTTTCGCAATTTAAAAGCCCCCTGGTTTATGTACTTGTAGTTGCCTCATTATTTTCATTTTTTCTAAATAATACACATGAAGGATTATTGATACTGATCATTATCCTAATCAATGCTTCCATAGGATTTTGGCAAGAATCAAAGGCCTTGGTATCTATAAAGGCACTGAAAAAACTTACCCAAAGCAAAATACAAGTCAAACGTGAAAATAAAATATTTGCCCTTTCATCAACAGAACTTGTGCCTGGAGATATAATTATTTTGAGCGAGGGGGATATAATACCTGCTGATATACGCCTTATTAAGACTCATGGATTGGTCATTGATGAGTCTATACTTACAGGTGAATCCATGCCTGTTGAAAAAAATGCACAGCTCGTACTGCCAAAAGAAACGCAGCCGTACGAGCTTGATAATATGGCGCTTTCCGGTACCACGGTAACTAAAGGTAAAGCAGAGGGACTGGTTATACTAACAGCGGACAAAACATATCTTGCATCTATTGCAAGCAGAGCCAAAGAAGACTCCACAGGTTCACCGCTCAGCAAAGCTCTTGGGACTTTTAACCAAAAACATATGACTATCTTACTTGTAATAATTGGCTTAACGGCTTTTCTTGCACTACGGCAAGGAAGGGAGATCTTAGAAGTCATTTATCTGGTTATTGCTGAACTTGTCTCTGCAGTGCCTGAGGGTCTGCCAATAGTTGTGACTCTAGTTCTTACTATAGGCGCAATGACACTTAGTGTCAAAAGGGTATACATCCGTCATTTGCCATCCGTTGAAACCCTAGGCAGCGCGACAGTCATCGCTTCAGACAAAACAGGCACTATTACTCAAGGCAAACTCAAAGTCAAAGAGGTTTTTTCTTTGCATGATACTTTCACCCAAGCCGTCTCAGCACTCGCCAATGAATCTGTAGAAGGCAAAGGCGATCCATTGGATATTGCCTTGGCTCTTTGGGTTGGAAAAGAGTATAAAAACATAAGAGAAAAATATCCTCGTGTTAATATTTATCCTTTTGATACCAAATACAGATTAATGGCAAGCTCCAACATGATCAAAGAAGACCATAGGATCTTTGTAAAAGGTGCATTTGAATCACTTAGAAAGTTTGCTCTAAATACAAAAGATTTTGATATTCTACAAAAAGAGCATGACAAGATGGCCTCAGATGGCTTGAGAGTCATCGCTTTGGGTACTGGAAAATATACCTCAGATGATATAGACACATGGAAAATTGAAATAGTGGGGCTTGTAGGTTTTATAGATCCTCCAAAAGAAGAGGTTTTAAAAGCTGTACAAACAGCGCAAAAAGCCGGTGTAAAAGTAATGATGATCACTGGGGATGATCCGATTACGGCTAAAGCTGTTGCTAGGATGGTAGGCATCTACAAAGATGGTGATCTTGTTATTTCGGGCAAAGAATTAGATCATATGGATAATGAGAAGCTTGAGTCACTTTTGCCTAGAGTAACAGTGTGGGCAAGAGTGCTCCCCGAACATAAATACCGTATCGTCAAAAGTTTGCAAAAACAAGGAGAGATCGTAGCTGTAACCGGAGACGGAGTCAATGATGTTCCAGCATTAAAAATAGCAGATTTGGGCATAAGCATGGGAAGTGGGAGTGAAGCAGCCAAATCCACAGCCAAAATGATACTTGCAGATAATAATCTCTCTGTTATCGTCGATGCAATCAAGCAAGGTCGTACGATTGCAAGCAATATACGTAAAGCTGTTTATTTTCTTGTCTCTACAAGTTTAGATGAAGTAATTCTAATCACTGCTGCGATCTTGATGGCACTGCCGCTTCCACTTTACCCAGTACAGATATTGTGGATCAATCTTGTATCGGATAGCGCTTTGGATAAAACCTTTCCATTCCTAAAAGACGAGGAAGATGTAATGAAAAGGCCGCCAACCAGGCTGCATGAACAGTTTTTAGACAGAGTGCAAATTCTTCGTGTATTCTATGCTGCACTAGTAATCAGTCTGAGTGCTATCTTCTTATATGTTTGGATGCTGGATCATTACGGAAAAGAGGTTGCAATCTCTACGCTTTTTACGGTTTTTGTCATTGCTACATGGATTAATGGACTTCAATCAGTCAAAGAAAATGAGCCTTTTTTAAAAAATATCAAAAAATCCCTCGAGATCAACCCCTATATATTTCATGGTATAGGTATAGGATTATTGTTACAATTGTTTGCTATCTATGCGCTTTCAAATGTATTTCATACACTTCCTTTGAATAGCGAATCACTTATAATAATAGGTCTATTTTCCTTATGGGTATTTGCTTTGATAGAGATACGCAAGTGGGGTGAATATTTGTGGAAGAAATATTAAAAAGTAAATATCGTGTCTTAAAAATTAAACTATTAGTGGTACAAAAGCAAATCCTTTAAACTCGTCTGTTTTGATATTGTCATCTGAAATTTTTTCAAATCTAAATATAGAGTTTTGCACGGGCACTACCAATACCCCTCCAATTTTAAGCTGATCAAATAAAGTTTTAGGGATCTCTTCGGCACTGGCTGATACCAATATCCTATCAAATTTATGATTTGGCAGCCCAAGCTGAGAACCCGCTTTTTGAATACTACATTGAGCACCAAAATTAAATTGTGCAAGATTTTTCTTCCCCTGCTCTACGAGTTCGTCTACTCTCTCCAAGCCTGTCACGCTTCCATTTTGTCCAACTATATGACAAAGCAAGGAGGTGGTCCATCCTGACCCTGAGCCGATATCTAGTATATTGTGCCCTTCTTTTGGTGCTAATTGCTCAAGCATAAAAGCCACAGTAGATGGTTGAGAAATAGTTTGATTTTTACCGATAGGCAATGGGGCATCTATATAAATGTGTTCCAAAAGCTGTTCTGGTACAAAATATTTCCTATCTACATCCCAAAATGCATTTATAATACGTGGTGTATGTAAAACGCCTCTTAAAACCATGTAATCTACTAGATCTTGCATATTATTCATTTTTTCATCCTATAAATGCAGTACTTGTATAGCCGACGACTTGCGTCTCATCATTGCTAGCATCCGCGCTGGTACGATAATCAAGCATTACTGGCTTAAGCTCTTTTGCTTTGGCAACTATAAGCATTGCCTCTATACCTATTTTGCCACATGCTTCACATCCTTGATGTAACATATGGATATCTAAATTTTCTATAGCATTTAGGCATATATTGTCAAGTCTCTTTGCTTTATTGATATCATAATAATGGCTCAAGTCCGTGCTAATGACTACCACGGTTTTAGGGTCATTCAATAGATACTCAATCACTTTTGCCAATTTAGCCGGATCTTCATCTCCATAAACCAATTCTACTACCAAAGCTTCTTTGTCATATGTTTTTACAAAAGGCATCTGTACCTCCGTACTATGTTCATGGTGAGCTTCTGGCAC
Organism: Sulfurovum sp. UBA5622; assembly: GCA_002424475.1. Lineage (GTDB taxonomy): Bacteria > Campylobacterota > Campylobacteria > Campylobacterales > Sulfurovaceae > BN30871. Next base: position 123,516 of record DIKI01000007.1, on the reverse strand, counting down.
AAAATCAAGTTCAAATTTATCTCTAAGTTCATGAACTAGATCTTTATCAATACTGAGCATACCAAATGGAGTTTCATATTCATCAAAATCTGATACACTCGTACCTCTAAGATAAACACGATGACTAGGACCAATTACAACTATTCGCCTGGCATTAGTGTTTTTTAATAATCTAAAAGCGATATTGGCTGTGAATGCAGAATAGATATACCCTGCATGGGGCACTATGATCGCTCTTGGTTTTTTATTCAACAATGTTTTATCACTTAGATGACTATCTAATATTCGATTATAATGTTCAAACATTAAGCTGATCTCTTTTGGGTCCGCTGGATAAAATTGTCCGCAAACTGCACTTTTTCTTGTGCTCATTGCCATACCCCCTCGATCTTATAGTTGCACTTAGGACAGTATCCATTTTTTAATTTGTTTGATTCGACCATATATGCTGTTCTATCTATTACTAATTCATTGCAGCTAGGGCAATAAGTATCACTTTTCACAGGAACATTGCCTAAGTAAATATATTTTAATCCCACTTCTTTACCTATTTTTTCTGCACGTTGAAGTGTTTCTACTCTAGTTCTTTCGTGATCAAGCATTTTGTACTGAGGATAAAAAGCGCTCAGATGCCAAGGCACATGTTTGCCCAGATCATTGGCAATAAAAGATGCCATCTCATGCAAATCTTTATCGCTGTCATTCTCGCCTTCGATAAGTAACGTAGTAACCTCTACCCATATTCCTTTGGCAACCATCTTTCTGAGGGTATCTTTTACCTCTTCGAGACCGCCTTTCAGTGATTTTTTATAGTACGCATCATCCCAGCTTTTCAGATCAATATTGGCTGCGTCTACCCAGCTCGCCATATCCTCTATAACCTCTGGTGATTCATAGCCATTGCTTACAAAAATATTTTTCAATCCGCGTGCTTTTGCTATCATACCTACATCTTTGGCATATGGATAAAAAGTTGTAGGTTCATTATAAGTATAGGCGATGGATTGTGCGCTCTGCTCAAATGCAAGAGACACCATTTGCTCAGGAGTTACTTCGATGCTTTTGTTTATCTCTTTTTCTTGTGAGATATCCCAGTTTTGACAAAAAGGGCATTTAAAATTACAACCTACGGTTCCAAAAGAAAGCACCCTCGTCCCTGGTAAAAAATGGTACAAAGGTTTTTTTTCAACAGGATCTACGTGTATTGCAACAGGATGTCCATATACTAAATTTTTATGTTCTCCGTTTTCGTTTTTATTTATGCCGCATATGCCTACTTGACCTTCTTTGAGTTTGCAATAATGGCGACACAGCAGGCAAACTACACTATCATCTTCTTTTCTATAGTAAACCATATAAACCCTCCTTAAAAGAGTATATTTTATATTGCTTGACTCAACTTTCTTAAATGATAACACATAATTTTTCAAATGTCAAATTTTATCTAATCTCAAAGTTTACAAGGGTATAATAATCTAAAATTAAAGAGACAAAAAAGGGTTATAATGGCAAAAGATCACTATTTTGATATATCAGCAAAGCTGGATATGATGGAGATGAAAAATGCTATCATTCAAGCAAAAAAAGAGGTAGACACAAGATTTGATTTCAAGGGAGTAGTAGCTGACATTGAGCTAAATGAAAAAGCAAAAACAGTAACACTCAGTACCTCTAGCGAACAAAAAATTGACGCGTTAAAAGATATACTAATAGCCAAACTAATCAAACGAAACATAGCAGGCAAAGCACTTCAAGAAGTAAAAAGCGAGGGGATAAGCGGGGGCAATGTCAAATTTATATACCGTATAGTAGACAGTATAGAACAAGATGAAGCCAAAAAAATAGTCAAAGCAATCAAAGACCTTAAACTCAAAGTTACACCATCCATCCAAGGCGACGAGGTACGAGTTAGCGGAGCGAAAATAGATGACTTGCAGCGTGTAATTACCGAGGTTAAAAAACTTGAGCTTAATGCACCACTTGTATTTGGTAATTTCAAGTAGCCAATATGCCACATAGCAAAACAATAGAAAGCGTCTGCACATATTGCGGGGTAGGATGTGATATAGTTGGAATTGTAGAAGACAATAAAATACAAAAGATATTCGCTCACAAAGAGGGAGTAGTAAGCCAGGGCAAACTATGCATCAAAGGCAAAAGCGGATACGATTTTGTCGATTCTCCAAATCGTATTACTGCCCCACTGGTAAAAAAATCTTTTCTAGCCAAAAATGAAGCTATTTACAATGTTGTAGCCCTAAATCTTGAAAAATATGATGATACTTATTACAAATGCGATCTAGATACTGCGGCTACCATTGCTGCTCTCAAATTAAAAGAGATCAAGTCCAACTATGGTGGAGAGAGCTTTTGTGCTATAGGCGGAGCTAGGACTAATTGCGAGAGCGCTTATTTACTGCAAAAATTTTGCAGACAAAGCATGGACTCTCCCCATATAGATAATTGTGCAAGAATATGCCATTCTCCAAGTCTAAAGGGTATGAGAACTACTATAGGTGAAGGCGCAGCTACTAATCCATATAACGACATTTATGAGTGCGAATTTATGGTAGTGATTGGTTCTAATACCATAGAAGCTCACCCTATTATAGCAAATCGCATAGTTGATATGGCAAAGACACACAACAATCTAGCTCTCATTGATGTACGCCACACCAAACTATCAAAATTTGCCAAACATCACTGCATCATACCGTATGAAGCTAATTTACTCATACTCAACATGATGGCATTTGTCATCATAGATGAAGAGCTATATGATGAGAGTTTCCTTGCTCATCGCACCAAAGGATTTGAAGAGTTTAAAACTAAGATTTTAAATGACCCATATGCCAATCCTGCATTTTGCAAAGAGATAGAAGGATACGAATATTTAGCAAAAATGATACCAAATATCGCCCGTGAATACGCGGTCAAAAAATCTATGATATTTTGGGGGCTTGGCATAACTGAACATATTGATGGTTCATATGCCGTGATGGCAATAACGCATTTGGCCATGATGACAGGCAATATAGGCAAAAGCGGAGCGGGATTGATGCCCCTAAGAGGACAAAATAATGTTCAAGGTGCTTGTGATATGGGATGCCTACCATACTTTGCTCCTGATTATCAACAACCGATCAAGGAAGGATTGATGACCCCACAACTCATCAATGAAATGATAGAAGGTCACATAAAGGCAGTACTCAATGTCGGCGAAGATATACTGCATATCCACCCAAATGTTAACAAAACTGCAAAAGCATTACAAAATCTAGAATTTCTAATGGTACAAGAGCTTTTTATGACCGAGATTGCAAAATCAGCTGACTTGATAATCGGTGTGCGAAGTGCATATGAAAAAACCGGAGTTTATGTCAATGCGATGAGAAGACTGCATCTATCACAACCTCTCGTAGAGTCTCCTTTGCCGGATGATTGGGAAGTACTTGCTATGATAGATCAAAAGATGGGCGGGGACTTTAAATACAACACTAGCGAAGAAGTATGGAACGAGGTAACGGAGGTTGCACATCGCAGATTTTCCGGAGCTAAATATTATAGACTAGAGCGACATCGCAAAAGAGGTATGCAATGGCCTATTCATCATGAAGATACACCAGTGCTTCACTTACTAGATTTCCGTACTTCAGATGGACTAGGAGAATTTCACTATCATACTTATAAAATTCGCGGCATGGTACAAGAGATCTTAGAGAAAAAATTTTATGATGATAGTCTGAATGGCTACTATCTCACTACCGGAAGGACATTGGTGCACTACAACAATGCAGCACAAACCAAAGAGAGCCCGAGGCTAAATGATCAATATAGCCAGGATGTGCTCTTAGCTCCTCTTGAAGCCGAAAATATCTTTGGAAGCGATATGGTAATTCTAAAAACAGAACATGGCACTAGCAAACCATTAGCGGTAAGATACACCGATAAAGTAAGAGCTAAAACACTATTTTGCACATTTCATCATGCCAAATCAAATATCAATATGCTTTTTGGAGATGAGTGTGATGAGCTTGTGATGACTGCAAAATTTAAATCACTCAAAGTAGAAGTCGTCCCACAATATGACACAAAATAACACCTCCATAGGAAATGCGAACGAGACACTGGCTACCAAGTATTTGGAACAAAACCATTTTAGCATATTGGAGAGAAACTATTATGCAAGAAAACTGGGAGAGATAGATATCATAGCTTCCAAAAATGGAGTTTTACATTTTATAGAGGTTAAAAGTGCCGGAGCTGACTTTGATCCTGTATATAATATAACGCCGTCCAAACTCCGCAAAGTGATAAACTCTGCTTATTACTATATGAAAGAACGCAAACTTGATATGGCTTTTAGTATTGATGCACTTATAATACGCAAAGGTGATATAGAATTGATAGAAAATATCACTCTTTAAACAAAATGGATTATAATATTGGTAATCTTAACTAAAGTAGAAAAAATATGATACTCACAGACGAACAACTGGCACAATTTAGAAAAGACGGCTTTTTGATCCTGCCAAATTTTGCACCAAAAGAACAATGTGAAGCTATACTTGACATAGCAAAAGCTCATTTAAAGCATCGTATTGAGCCTATTGAGACAGAAATTGGATATGATGTAAAATCCAAAGAATACCGTTCAGATGTAGCAGACTATAGCAGTATGCCACAAGAAGAAGATGCTCCTGTGCGTCGCCTAAGACAAGTTTATAGCAGGGATATAGTATTCAAAGAATGGATGGAAGATGAGAAAATTCGTCCTATATTAGAGAAAATACTAGATGATGAAGTAGTTATTACGCTTGCACATCATAATTCCATTATGACCAAAATGCCACATATCAGCACTCAAACAAGATGGCATCAAGACAGAAGATATTGGCATTATAGCGATGATAATCTAGTAAGTATCTGGTTGGCTTTAGGAGATGAATATGCCCAAAATGGCTTATTGGAATTCATACCTGGCAGCCATAGAATGAAATTTGATCCGGATCAATTTGATGAAAAAGACTACTTTAGAGAAGATTATGATAATAATATCCCATTGATAAAAACAAAGGTTTCGACAAGACTGCAAAAAGGCGATGTTGTCATATTTCACTCTCTTTTACTGCATAGAGCCAATAAAAATGATACCAATGAGCCAAAAATATCTTTTGTATATACCGTAAAAGGTGCTAAAACAAAAGTTATAGAGGGTACTCGTTCTTCTGCATATCCAGAAATTACACTAGGAGAAAAATAGTGAAACTATATGGTATCAAAAATTGCGGCAGCGTAAAAAAGGCTATGGTATTTTTGGATGAGATGGGCATAAAGTATGAGTTTATAGATTTTAAAAAAACGCCTGCAACTATAGAACAAATAACATATTGGGCAAACAAAGTCGGTATTGATAAACTACTTAATCGCAAAGGCACTACATACAAAAAATTGGGGTTGGGTGATATGCAACTTGATGATGTACAAAAAATAAAATGGATGGTTAAAGAAAATAGTCTTATCAAACGTCCGGTCATAGAATATGATCGCAATGTTTTGATTGGCTTCGATGAGAGCGTATACCAAATCACATTTAACTCTTGACAAAATAGATAAGATTAGATAAAGTTGCATTATCGTTGCAAATAAGAAATTTTAAACGAAATTTAGTGTATCATAAAATACAATATTTATAAAAGGAAAAGAAATGGGAAAATATATAGAACTAACCAATAGCAATTTTGAAGCGACAATAAAAGAAGGTGTCTCACTGGTAGATTTTTGGGCGCCTTGGTGTGGGCCTTGTCGTATGATAGCTCCAGTGATCGAAGAACTAGCAAATGATTTTGACGGTAAAGCAAATATTTGCAAAGTAAATACTGACGAAGAGCAAGATATTGCTGTAAAATTTGGGATTAGATCTATACCAACTATTCTTTTCTTTAAAGATGGTGAATTAGTAGATCAAATGATTGGTGCTGCATCAAAAGATACATTTACTCAAAAACTTAACTCACTTATTTAAAAACTGATATAAAAGAGGATAAAAATCCTCTCTTATATTACTTCTTTTTACCTCTTTTTGGATACAATCGCTACAATAATAAAAATGATACAGATAAGCAATATATGATAAAAATAGATCAATCAAGAAGGAAATTATGCTAGATTGTGCAATTATAGGCGGGGGACCCGCTGGACTTACTGCTGGATTATATGCCACAAGAGGCGGACTAAAAAATGTAGTTCTTTTCGAAAAAGGATTTCCTGGTGGACAAATTACACAAAGCAGCGAAATAGAAAACTATCCCGGTTTTTTTGATCATACAAAAAGCGGTATGGATTTTATGGAGGGTTGGCAACAACAATGTTTTAACTTTGGATTGCAACATCGCATGGATGAAGTGTTGCAAATCCAAAAAGATGGTGAAAACTTCTCTATATTAATCGCAGGAAAAGATCCGGTATTGGCAAAAAGTGTGATAATTTGTACAGGAAGCACTCCTAGAAGAGCCGGTGTTCTTGGGGAGGATGAATTTTTTGGCAGAGGGGTAAGCACATGTGCTACTTGTGACGGATTTTTCTACAAAAACAAAGAAGTGGCAGTCCTCGGTGGAGGTGATACAGCCCTTGAAGAAGCATATCACCTATCCAATATATGCTCAAAAGTATATATTATCCATAGACGGGATAACTTCAGGGCTATTCCGGCAACTATACAAAGAGTACAAAACAAAGAGAATATTGAAATAATGCTTAATACAACTGCTACTCAGATCGTAGGAGATAATATGGGGGTAAATGGTATTTTGCTTAAAGATAAAAACGGCAATGAAACCAAACTGGAAATTACAGGTGTATTTGTATTCGTAGGACACAATGTCAACAATAGCGTTCTAAAAACATCAGGGGATAATTTTTTATGCGACGTCAACGAACAAGGAGAGGTCCTAGTAAATCTAAAAATGCATACCTCAGTTGAGGGACTTTTTGCTGCAGGTAATATTCGCGTAGATGCCCCCAAACAGGTAATATCCGCAGCAGGCGATGGTGCAATCGCTGCACTAGAAGTCATATCTTATCTTCAAGAAAGGTCATAAATGATAAAAATAGGTATAGTGGGCAGTACTGGACGTGTAGGAACACTTTTGATAGAAAATATAGCACAAGACAAAGAGTTGACTCTTAGCGCACTTCATGTATTTGACGAATTAAAACAAGATGCTCCAAAGGGCGTACTGGTCACAAACAGTATGAAAGAACTTCTTAAAGCATCTGATGTCGTTATAGATTTTTCTGCTCCTGAAGCTACCGGTGAACTGTGTGAGGAGGCTATTAAAAATCCTACTCCTCTTGTCATAGCTACAACAGGTCTAAATGTTCATCAGCAAAATCTTCTTAATGATGCATCCCAAGAGATGCCTGTACTTTATGCTACAAATATGTCTGCTGGAATTGCACTTCTTAAAATGCTTGTAAAGCAGGTTGCAAAAACTTTAAAAGATTTTGATATAGAAATAGTAGAACAGCATCACAGACACAAAGTTGACGCTCCAAGCGGTACGGCTCTTACATTAGCCGAATTTGCAGCTGACGGTAGAGGTGTAGATCTGGATAAAGTCAGGATTAGCGGCAGAGATGGCGTAATAGGGGCAAGAACCAAAGACGAAATAGGTGTTATGGCACTTCGTGGCGGAGATATCGTAGGCAGACATACTGTTGGTTTTTATAATGATGGTGAATTTTTAGAGCTCAACCATACCGCTACGAGTAGAGAAACATTTTCAAAAGGTGCGCTTCGTGCTGCTAAATGGCTTGTTGGTCAAAAAAATGGGCTATATAGCATCAATGATGCTTTAGGGCTATAAAAGGAATAATATGTGTGCCATTGTAGGAATTTATGGATCGGAAAATGCGGCAAAAAATGCTTATTATGCACTTTTTTCTATGCAACATCGTGGGCAAGAATCAAGCGGCATTAGTAGTGCAGACGATACAAAAATTCATTTAATTAAAAAAAGAGGATTAGTTACAGATGTTTTTGACGAAGAAGCATTTTCTACACTTAAAGGTACTTGCGCCATAGGACATAACCGCTATTCAACAGCCGGCAATGACTCTATATTTGATGCACAACCTGTTTTTGCTCGATATAAATTAGGTGAAATTTCTGTAGCACACAATGGTAATTTAGTAAATAAAAATGAAGTAAGAAGCGAACTTATCGCCAAAGGCGCTATATTTCAAACCGGTATGGATACGGAAAATATAGTTCATCTGATTGCAAAGAGCCAAAAAGATAAACTAGTAGATCGTATCAAAGATATGCTTACTAGAATTGAGGGCGCATATTGCCTTGTAATTCAGAGTCGCTCAAAAATGTTTGTTATTCGTGATAGATTTGGTATTCGCCCGCTTAGCCTTGGCAGACTTCCAGATGGTGGATGGGTAGTAGCAAGTGAAACTTGTGCCTTTGATCTGCTTGGTGCAACATTTATAAGAGATGTCCGCCCGGGCGAGATGCTGATATTTGGTAAAAACAATCAGGAGCCAATTTCTGAACAAGTTTTTGAACCTGATTTTCATCCTTGTGCATTTGAATATATATATTTTGCCAGACCTGATTCTATTATTGACGGTACAAACGTATATGAGTCAAGGCTTACAATGGGGAAAAGATTGGCTTATGAGCAGCCAGCGGATGTAGATTTGGTAATCCCTGTGCCAGATAGCGGGGTGGCAGCTGCTAGAGGATTTGCGGAAGGACTTGGTGTGCCTTTTGAAATGGCAATTGTTAGAAATCACTATGTAGGCAGAACTTTCATAGAACCGACCCAAGAGATAAGAGATCTCAAAGTAAAACTCAAACTCTCTCCTATTTCAAGCCTCATCAAAGGCAAAAAAATAGCCATAATTGATGATTCTCTAGTTAGGGGTACGACCTCTAAACAAATTGTTAAAATGCTAAAAGACGCTGGAGCTAGTGAGGTGCATATGCGTATTGCGGCACCTGAAATTAAATTTCCTTGTAGATATGGCATAGATACCCCTACACAAACTGAATTGATTTCAGCAAGCTATTCACCTGAAGAGATCGCTGATCAAATAGGAGCGGATTCTCTTGGATTTTTGTCTCTTGAAGGTCTTGTAGAATCACTTGGAAGTGAACGCAAATACTCTTTAGTTAGTTTTGATGGTAACTATTTTGCCGGAGGCAGTGCACAGAGTCCAGGATGTAATGATTTGGATCTATAATAAGTGAAGCTAAAAACTCTACCTACTTTTGGTCGTTACTTAAAGGCAAAGTTTGGCACAAAAGTAGCAAAAATTCCTGTTGGGCTCAGTGGATTTACATGTCCAAATATAGATGGAACGGTAGCTAAAGGTGGATGTACATTTTGTCTAAATGAATCATTCAGCCCAAATCTTGCTAAAGATGCAAAAATAACATTAAATTTAAAAAGTACAAAAAACCCTCTGTTGGAACAACAGCTTCGAGAGCTTGATCTACAAATTCGTACCACACAAAAAATGATGACAACACAAGGCGTTAAAAAGTTTTTAGTCTATTTTCAATCATTTACCAATACATATGCACCTTTTGAAACTCTAAAAACACTATATGATAAAGCTCTTAGCTATCCTGATGTAATAGGATTAAGCATAGGAACTAGAAGCGACAGCGTAACAGATGAAGTGCTTGATTATCTGGTAATACTTAGTCAAACAAAAGAGATATGGATAGAATTCGGAGTCCAATCTGTATTTGATAAAACTCTAGAGAAGATCAACCGTGGTCATGATGCAGCCAATGCCAAAGAAGCTGTACTTAAAGCCAAAGCGAAAGATCTAAATGTTTGTGCCCATCTTATTTTTGGTTTACCTGGCGAAAGTCAAGAGATGATGTTAACTACTGCAAAAGAAGTTTATAGTTGGGGGGTAGATGCTATCAAATATCACCCTTTATATGTAGTAAAAAACACTCTTTTGGCAAATGAATACAAAGCTGGAGAATTTACCCCGATAACAAAAGAAGAATATGCTCAAACTCTTATAAAAGCTATAGAGTTAAAACCAAAACATATCCTAATTCAAAGAATGACGGCTGGCATATCAGATGATACCTTGCTGGCTCCAGCATGGTGCGGATGGAACAAAAATGCTATGGTAGCATATATAAATAAGGCATTGCGCCAAGCTGGTTGGAAAATATAGTCATAAACTAGGCATAGTTATCAAAACTATTTATTTCTATTCTCTTTTTCTTCTATGCCGCTCATTCCAAATCTACGAGCAAGCTCTTGCTTAACTCTATCAGGTGATATATCCCTATGCCCAAGCCCCACAAGAGAATGATATAGCAGATCGGCAGCTTCGTAAATGACTTGCTCATCACTCTCTTCTTTTATAGCTTTGCAAAGTTCGTTTGCTTCTTCTATGATTTTTTCTTGGAGCAGAGCCGGATTGTCTAGCAGTTTTTTTGTCCAAGACTTTTCATCCATGCTGGATTTTCGCTCTAGAATAGTATGATAAAGAGTATCAACTACTCCGTATATAGCATTTATGTTTACTTCTTGATCTAAGATAATTTTATCTTGTGTTACAGAAGTAAAAAAACAACTTTTGCGTCCCGTATGGCAAGCTACACCATTTTGTTTGACTTTTAACAATATTGTATCATTGTCACAATCAAGCAAAATATCAACTATCTCTTGAGTGTGGTTTGAGCTTTCACCCTTTTTCCAAATACGCTGTTTGCTACGACTAAAATAATGTGCAAATCCTGTACTTTTGGTTAGCTCATATGCTTCTTGATTCATATATGCCAACATAAGCACTTCGTTTGTAACAACTTCTTGGACAATTGCTGGCACAAGTGGTATTTTATTCCAATCGATATTCATAAGCCCTCTATTTTTGTGTACTTATTTGTTGTTGTTTGTTGCTTTTCATATCTACCCAAATATTGGGTACTGCTCCGCCTGGAGTTAGAAATATTTGAGCATTTTTGTTTTCTTTGAGAGCTTCATTAAACTTGCCTTGGACTTTAATCTGCTCCATTTGGACCAATTGAGGAGAAAGTGAGCTAGCTATCACTTTATTAGCGTTTGCTTGAGCTTCGGCTTCTATAGTTATTTTGTCTGCCAATTGCTTTGCTTGCTCTTTTTGCTGCTCTGCAATTGTTACTTCTTGCTTTGCTATTTGAACTCTTTCTATTTGATCTTTGATCTTTACGGGAAGGTCTATATTTCTAAGTTCCACGGATGAGATAAGCACAGGTGCGCCTTGCAAGGCATCTATTTTTGCTGTGATTTTAGCTTGGATTGATTTGGCTATCTCATTTCTCATCTCCGGAAGCTGTTCGGCTGGATATTGACCTACTACATCACGCACAACTTCTCTAACTTTGGAATTAATGATTTTTTCTTCCCAGCTAGCTCCCCATTTTTCTATAGTCTCAGGAGCACTAGCAGCTCTGAGTTGATATTGCACAGCTATATCAATAGCAACCGTCAATCCTCTTTTATCGAGTACTTGAATAGATGGGTTTATCTTTACGCCACCTTCAAATCCATCTGTACTTGAACCATATTTTGTAGCCATGTTTTCGCCGACTGAGGAAGTCTCTTTATCGCTATATGTGATAAGTCTTATTTTGGTATTCACCGGGATAATTTGTTCAAACATCGGTATATAAAAATGCAATCCCGGGTTAAGAGGCTCTGGGCTAAACTTACCAAATGTCACCTTTATCCCAACCTCACCTGAATTTATAACCGTGAAAGGTCTAAAAAGAATTAAAAATACTACCAAAATGCCTGTTGCTATAGCCCATGTCGGTATTTTATTACCATCCCAAAAAGGGTTTTGCGGAAAATTAAACCCACTATTATTATTTGAATTATTGCTTGGCTCTGGTTTTTTCTTTTTAAAATAGTCGTTCATATCGGCTGGCATAGGTTATTTCCTTTTAAATGTATGTAAGATAGTGTTCAAAGTCAGGATTTCTACCAAAAACTATATCAAAATATGCTGATTGTAATTTTTCTGTCATTTCGCCTCTAGCACCATTGCCGATAACTCTTGCATCTATTATACGAACAGGTGTTATCTCTGCTGCGGTTCCTGTCAAAAATGCTTCATCAGCCACATAAACCTCTTCACGAGAAATTCTGCGTCGTTTTACTTTAATTCCCATTTTTTTAGCCATTTCGATTACTGTTTTTTGCGTAATTGATTCTAATGAATTATCATTTGGAGGAGAAATTAGTACACCGTCTTTAATCATAAAAAATGCCGCTCCGCTAGCCTCAGCTACGTAACCTTGATCATCAAGAAGTAATGCTTCTTCATAACCGCAATCAATTGCTTCAAATTTTGCCATTTGGCTATTTAGATAATTTGCAGTTGCTTTTGCTTTACCCATGCTAGATGTATTTGAAGGACGATTCATGGATACAATTTTGAGCTTGATACCTTTTTTCATTCCCTCTTCGCCTAGATATGCACCCCACTCCCAAGCAGCAATTGCTGTTGTAACTGGAGCATCTTTATGATAAACCCCCATTACGCCATAACCCAAAAATGCGAATGGTCTGATATAGACATTGTCCCCTGTAAACTCATTTCTGCGAAGAAGTTCTACTTGAGCATCGTTTAACTCTTGCGCGCTGTATGGGATATTAAGATGTGTCATTTTAGCCGACTCTAGTAATCTTTTGCTGTGGTCATTTAGACGAAAAATAGCATAGCCTTTAGCAGTCTTATAAGCTTTTGTTCCCTCAATTACTCCGTTACCATAATGAAGAGTATGAGATAATACATGCGTAGTAGCTTCATGCCAAGGCTTGAACTCGCCATTCATCCAAATATATTTTGCTTCATTCATATTGTGCTCCAAAAAATGTTTCTTTAAATTAGGGCGATTATACCTAAAACATAGTTAAACATTGTGCTATTTTTATTTACACTCGGATATAATAATATTCAATTGATACTCAAATTTTTGGCAAAGCTGAAAATTAGGTCTTCACGCGAGTGCTCTCGCGACTAGTCGCTCTGAAAATATTAATATGGAGGTTAAATTGTGGTATCAATAAAAGAAGCCAAACTTTTTTTAGGTTCTAATGTAGAATACAAAAATGATTATACAGAACAAAAGAATCCTTTTAGCAAAGAGGTGGTTTCAAAAGCTCCTATCTGTAATGCTGCCGATGCGCAAAAAGCATTGCAAATTGCTCTTGATGCTACCAAAATAGCCAAAATTACTCCTCTGTATCAACGCATAGCATGGTTAAATGATGTAGCAAATAAACTTGATGAACAAAGTGAAGAGTTTGCTCTCATGATCACTCACGAAGTAGCAAAACCTATACATTTTTCTCGCATAGAAGCCAGCAGATGCGCTGAAACTATCCGGCTTACTGCAATGGCTTTAGCCAATTTTGGCGGAGAAACTATTCCAACTGATATTATGCCAAGCGGACGTAAGACTCTATCATATTTTAAGAGAGTTCCATCTGGAGTCGTAGTTTGTATCACTCCATTTAATTTTCCGCTCAACCTTATAGCTCACAAATTAGCTCCAGCTCTAGGTGCAGGAAATTGTGTAGTGCTCAAACCGACTCCAGAGGCTCCTGCTTGCGCATCCATGTTGGCTGAGCTTTTCATAAATTCAAAGTACGCAGTCAAAGATGCCCTAAGTATAGTTTATGGAGATGCGGAGGTAGGTTCTGCATTGGTTAAAAGCCCTATTCCTAGAGTAGTGAGTTTTACCGGATCAGTAGGAGTCGGTCGCATCATATCCAATAATGCCGGCATCAAAAAAGTAGCACTTGAACTTGGAGGAAATGCAGCGACTTTTATAGACAAAAGTGCCGATGTAATCACAGCAGCAGCTCGTTGTACATATGGTGCATTTTACAATAGCGGACAAGTTTGCATCTCACTTCAGCGAATATATGTACATGAAGATATTTATGAAGAATTTGCAAGTGCGATTGCTACAGAAAGCAGCAAACTAAAAGTCGGCAGTCCGTATAATGATGACACATTTATGGGGCCTCTTATTAATGAAGATGCCAAAGCAAGAGCTTTTAGCTGGGTAGATTCTGCAGTAAATGAGGGAGCCAAAATCGTAGCCGGTGGCAAAGAATATAATGGTATATTTCCTCCAACTGTACTTGCTGATGTAACTGATGAGATGAATATCATCTGCGAAGAAGTTTTTGCCCCTATTGTAAGTTTAGTCAAAGTACCAAACTATGAAACAGCAATAGCCAAGATGAACAACTCTCCATATGGGCTTCAGTTTAGTATCTTCACACATGATTTACCTTTGGCACAAAGATTTATAGATGATAGTGAATCTGGAGGAGTTGTCATAAATGAGATACCGACTCTGAGATTCGATGTACAACCCTATGGCGGTGTTAAGCTATCAGGAATTGGAAGAGAGGGACCTAGATGGGCTCTTGAGGAATTTACCGAGATAAAAAGCGTGTCTATTTACTAATTACAAATTATTGATAGATTATATAAATCACACAAAGGATAAAAATGAATTACATGTTTGAAGCTGGATTTTTAGGTACAAGGGCTCCGCTCTTTATGGATATGGTTACGCTCATCGTGGCATTATTACCGCTACTTTTGGGCAGCGTGGTATTACTAGCAAGAGCCGGACACTATCAAGCACACAAAATCGCTCAAATAGCTCTTTTTATAATATCTGTCATAGTAGTAGGATATTTTGAATATGGGGTACGAATAGGTGGAGGATTTGATGAATTTGTCAAAGAAAGTTCATTATCTCATTCATTTATTTTTTACTTTTTACTTTTTCATATAGCCATAGCTATCATAACACTTTACACATGGTCAAAAACTCTTGGCTTTTCCATAAAAGCTTACTCTCACACTAATCTGCCTGGAAGTGAGTCTGCGCATCATATAAAAATGGCAAAACAGACTATTGTATGGATAAATGCTACTGCTATTACAGGTATTGTGGTCTATCTATTACTGTTTGTATTATAGATTAACTGAGTCGTGGCTCAGAATAACGGAGCATTGTCACTGCGAGACTTTACAAAAGTCGCGGCAGTCCATTCTTTTGGATTGCTTCGTCATTTCATTTCTCTCAATGACTGTCATCTTGAGAAGTCTTTAGACTTCGTGAAGATCTCTTTTTTTTAGATTCTCACACCACTTCGTGGCTCAGAATGACAGCCTACTCGTACTTTTTAAACTGCTCTAACCATTTTTTGTCGTCATCACTTAGTGTGCCAACTTTACGCAGCAAACTTTCTTTAATGCTCTCCAAATCTTTGATTTCAAGGTATTGTAATAACTCTGGGTTGATAGTCGGTTCTTCTTTCCCATAGCTCATAAGTGCTTCTATCTCTTTTAATAATGCTTCTTTTTCATTCATTTGGCTATACTATCAAAAAATTACTAAAGGATACTAGATGTTACAAATCGGTGATATGGTGCCAGAATTTTGTCTGCCAAATCAAGACGAAGAAGAAATTTGCTTTCGAGACATCAAAGGTCGCTGGATAGTGCTATATTTTTATCCAAAAGACAACACTCCTGGGTGCACAGTTGAGGCATGTGATTTTACTAGGGCTATACCTGACTTTAGAAAACTTGATGCTACCGTTCTTGGAGTTAGCCCGGATAGCCCAGCATCTCATCGCAAATTTATCGAAAAAAAAGAGTTACGCATCACGCTACTTTCAGATGAGCAAAAAAGCCTTTGTAATGCCTTTGGTGTTTGGCAGCTCAAAAAATTTATGGGCAAAGAACATATGGGTGTAGTGCGAAGTACATTTATCATTAATCCGGAAGGTAAAATAGCTGCTTTATGGGAAAATGTCAAAGTAAAAAGACATATAGAAGAAGTTAAAATGAAACTTGAAGAGCTACAAAAATAATTTTAATAACGTCACCCTGATACTGAAATAAATTCAGCATGACAGTTTCAGGGTCTTAGATTCTGAAACAAGTTCAGAATGACAAAAGTAGATTTACTATTTAGCTACTGAACACTCGTAGCCAGCTTGTTTTACAGCATCGCAAAGCGCTGCTGGTTTTGTAGCATTATCTGCTTTGACTTCAGCAGTTCCGCTTTTCAAAAATACAGTAGTCTCTTTGACTCCTTGCACTCCATTAAGTGATGTTTTAACATTACTCACACATGCTGGGCACATCATGCCTTGAATATTAAGTTTGATTAGTTGATCAGCGCTCATCACTGAAACACATGCAGCAATTGCTAAAATAGTTTTTTTCATTAGAACATCCTTTTAATTGTTTTCATGGTATTGTTTCACAAGAAGTATTAAATTGGAATTAAAAAGGCATATAAATGCACGTAATAGAGTGGTGGGCGATTATTTCCATTGCATTTTTGGGAAGTTTTGGACATTGTATAGGAATGTGTGGTGGTTTTATAGTTGCATACAGTTCTGCCAAAATAGACGATACGATGAATACGACAGCCCAACTAACAAGACATGGGGCATATAATATCGGCAGAGTTAGCTCTTATGTGATATTGGGTATGTTTTTTGGAGCAATAGGTGCTTTATTGACATGGAATATGTCACTTCACGGAGCCTTGTTTATTTTCGCAGGTATTATTATGATAATAACGGCCTTGGGAATGCTAGGACTTTCACGCTTGATTCATTTACTGGAACATTCTTTTACCCATTTGCCGTGGTTCAAAGCTCTCTTTGGACGACTTTTAAAGAGCAAATCCATAGGGAGCTTTTTCGCTCTAGGGGTAATGAACGGATTTTTCCCTTGCGGATTTGTATTTTTCTTTGCTGCCAAAGCAGCTGCGTCAGCTTCCATCATCGAAGGAGGACTTATAATGGCAATATTTGGACTGGCTACTATACCGACACTCTTGGCTCTTGGACAGTCTGTAAGCTTCCTCAAACAAGTTGCCTTTAGACAAATGATGAACCGTATCGCCGCACTTGCTATTTTCGTTTATGGAGTATATAGTATCTATTACGGACTTGCTTATTTTTATGATTTGCCACTTTAAAGGATAATATATGATTCCACCTCGCAGCTCTATCAAATCAGGCGTAAAAGTCGCCATCATACTCAAAGCAGACCAGAGAAGTGGTAAACTCACAGAGGGAATTGTAAAAGATATCTTGACTAGTTCGCCCACTCATCCGCATGGCATCAAAGTGCGATTAATTAGTGGCGATGTGGGACGAGTGCAAAGAATAATAAGCTAGAGTTTTTGGAATACAAAAAGGTGTTCGCTAATATTTAGCTTTTTAGGCAATGATATGTTTTATCTTTACTTGATAATTCAAAGCTCATTATCTCATCAAAAGTAGTATCCAATAAATATGGGTTATCAATTTTTAGTTGTTCAAAAGCTTCTATCGCATCTTTACCTGTGGCAAATCCAATCACTTGCATATTTTCTATGTCGGGTATATCACTTTGGGTATTAGGCTGGAATGTAAAACCTTCATTGGTTATAAAAATGTAGTTTTTAAATATTTTATTTTCGGTCATTTATTATACAAGCTCATACTTTCCGCGTTCTGTAAATTTGAGAAAATTTTTATCTCTTAAAATTTGTAATTGTTGCCGTATTTTCGCTTGGATGTTGTTATTATCAGGATGTTTGATTTTCAAAAAGTTTTCAAATCGATAAATATCTTGGAGTGTAAAATCTGTTTTCTTGGTTTTGTCTATACAACTGATAATATCTAGTAGCCAACCCTTGGCATCTATATTCATTGATTCTTTTAAAAACTTAGTCTTGTTCCATGATTTTAAAATATGTTCTTTGCTTTGTAATTGTTTGTTTTGAATATAAAAGATTTTTCCACTATTTGGTATTGTATTAAGCAAAATATTACAACCAACCCATCCGGCTCTCCGTGCAGTTTGAGATAACGGTTTTCTTTTTTCTATATTCACTGGTACAAAAAAGTGTTTTGGAATTACAATGAAATTAACTACATCAAAGCTATTTTTATCATAATTTAAAAAGAAAAAGTTGGGATTTGTGTCGCTTTGCAATCTCTCTATCATTGTAGAATATGCACCATCTACAATTTTATTGCCTATATTGTTTTTTTTGCTTTTGAGTTCATAATCTTCTTTGCATATTGAACAATAAAAATCGGCAACAGGTCGATTGTTTTCATAACTTACAATAGCATTGCCGCAATTTGGACAAAAAATATTTTTATCTACCCAGTGCTCAGTAAGCACTCTCATTTTTTGGGAATTGCTATTATAGCCATCCGCAATAAATGAGTTTAGATTGAGAAGCATAGTCTTACTGCTCTATCCTTATCATTCCTACTTTGCCGTGTACTACGCTGAGTTTCTCTAGCTCACCGATAGCTTCTTGTATGCTTTTTTCTTGGCATTCATGAGTCACAAATAACAATTCCACACAGGCATCTTTATCAATATCTGGCTTTTGCATCATAGCTTCTATAGAGATATCAAGACGGCTAAGAAGATTGGTTACTTCTGCTAACACTCCTTTTTTATCCTCGACAGAAACCCTTAGATAATAATGTGATGTTATCTCATCACGAGAGAGCAGTGTTAGTCCGCCCTCAAGCGGTTTTTTGTAGCCTAGCATAGGATTAGTATTACCTCTGACTATGTCTATGATATCAGCTATTACTGCGCTTGCTGTCGCATCTCCGCCGGCTCCTGCACCATAATAGAGAGTTTCGCCTACCGCGTCCCCTCTCACCATCACAGCATTCATGACGCCATCTACTTTTGCTATCATAGAGTTTTGAGATATCATAGTAGGATGCACACGTAGCTCCACACCATTGCCTACTTTTTTGGCGATTCCAAGCAGTTTGATAGCGTACTCAAAATCTTTGGCAAACTCAACGTCCGTTGAAGTAATGGTATCTATCCCTTCAATGAGAATATCTTCCGGCTTTGCATTGATACCATAAGCAATTGAAGAAAGTATGAGTAGCTTATGTGCCGCATCAAATCCACCGACATCAAATGTAGGATCAGCTTCTGCGTAACCAAGCTCTTGTGCTTCTTTCAAAACAGTGCCATACTGGGCACCCTCTCCTATCATTTTGGTGAGTATGAAGTTACAAGTACCGTTCATAATGCCCATGATGGATTCTATGTGGTTTGCACTAAGCCCGTTTCTCAACGCACCTATGATAGGTATACCGCCTGCTGTGCTTGCTTCAAACATCAGAGGAATGTCACCTGCATATTCTTGGAGTTCATATCTGTGATATGCGAGCATTGCTTTATTGGCAGTTACTACAGCTTTGCCTTTTTGGAGAGCAAGTTTAACCATCTCAAATGGAAAATCAACTCCACCCATAACTTCTACAACGATATCGATCTCGGGATCATTGATGACATCAAGCGGATCTGCAGTTATAGGAAAAGAAAATTCATCTCTTGGCTCTTTTGATACACCTCTTGCTACTACTATTTTTTTGCCGCTTCTAGCCTCTATGATATCACTGTTTTTCTCCAATATCTTAGCGACACTACCGCCGACTGTACCTACGCCGAGTATTCCTATTTTGACCATTAAGCCTTGCTCTCTTTTTTATATTCTGCTAAAAATTTTTTGACATTTCGTGCCGCTTGTCGGATACGATTTTCATTTTCGATAAGAGCTATACGTACATACTCATCACCATACTCACCAAACCCGATCCCTGGGCTCACAGCCACATTCGCTTTGGTCAACAGAAGTTTGGAAAACTCAAGGCTTCCAAGATGACGTAATTGTTCTGGGATCTTTGCCCATATGAACATACTTGCATTTGGTTTGCTCATCTTCCATCCTGCTTTTTCAAAAGCATCCAGGAGCACATCTCTTCTATGTAGATATTTTGGTATTACTTGACTCTCAACAAGACTTCCATGCTCATCAAGGGCAACTGTGGCAGCTACTTGAATAGGAGTAAACATACCATAATCTATCCAGCTTTTGAACTTTTGCAATGCGCCTACCATTTTAGGATTACCTACTATAAATCCTACGCGCCATCCTGCCATATTGTAGCTTTTTGAAAGAGTATAACACTCTACTGCTACATCTTTGGCGCCCTCGACTTCCAAGATAGAAGGCGTTTTATATCCATCGAATGTGATATCAGCATAAGCGATATCAGAAACTACATAAAATCGCTCTTTTTTTGCCATAGCAACCAAGCGTTTATAAAACTCAGGAGTTACAGTAGCAGTAGTCGGATTATGCGGGAAATTAACTATCAGATATTTTGCTCTTGGCATTGAATTATTAACTGTATGTTCCAAGTCAGCAAAAAACTTTTCTTCGTCTATTTCAAAAGTCTCTTCATTAAAATTAAGTTTCATCTTCTCAACATTTCCGCCGGCAAATGCAAAAGCATAAGCATGGATAGGATATGTAGGGTCTGGAACTATTGCTACATCTCCCGGATTTGTAATAGCTTGTACTAAATGCACATAACCTTCTTTACTGCCCATGGTAGCGACTACTTCTGTCTCTGGATCAAGATCTACATTATATTTTCGTTTATACCATGATGCCATCGCCGTACGAAGTTTTATAATACCTTTAGAGGCGCTATACCCATGGGTGTGCGGTTTTCTTGCGGTCTCTATGAGTTTATCAATAACCGGCTGCAATGCTGAACCATCCGGATTGCCCATAGAAAAATCTATAATATCTTCTCCTGCACGACGTGCAGCCATTTTAAGATCTCCGACAGCTGCGAAAACATATTTTGGTAAGCGATTTATTTTGTCGAATTGTATTTCATCAAACATTTTTTTCTCTTGTTATAAAATTTTTGTTATTTTACCATCTTTTTGGACCGCCAAGAGCAATAAATTGCTCTTTTGTGATCTCTGTAAAACCTGTATTGTCTACTTTAAAATAATGGACTTTAAAATCTTTAAACTCTATCAAACCATTAGGTGATTGCAAACTAAATGATGCTTTGCTAGTAGCTATAAGCCATTGTTTTGTAGTATCTATATTAAAAGCATTTGAAATGATACTATTTTGGAGCTTTTTTGTATTCAGATCCATCATTCCAAACCACAGCTTGGTTGTAGGAATAATTTTAAATTGTTGTAACCCAGTAGAATTATTATCTGTGGCCAATGATGCATTGTTATCTGTCGTCAAAGCAGGAACGGTAATATTTTTATCTTTTGCATTCATGCTGATATTAGACTCTATTACAGCTTGCGCTTCTATTGAATGATTTACATCACTTAATGCTGTAAGATTTGTATCTTCTTTATAAACAGGTACATCATTTTGCATGCTTGATTGCATAAGAAAATATGTTGTCAGTGCCAATACGCCAAATCCAACCAGCCATAATATCCATTGTGGTTTACGAGCTTTTTTGACGACATCAGGTGCTATAAAAGGAACATCTTCTTTGATGTTTGCCGCAAAAAACTCTTCACACTCATCATGCAAATCATCTATTCTGCCACCATATTCTCTCTCTAAAATAGAGATAAAACCAAATGCTTGAACCTTTTTAAAACTGCTAAAATCTTTAGATATAATTTTATTTAAAATATCTATAGATATTTTTGTTTTATCATGGATACTTTGGACACTGTTTTCTTCTAAAATCTCACTTAATAGCATTATTCATCCTATGCAACAAAATAGCAGTCGCTACACTCACATTTAAAGAATCAAATTCGTGTTTCATAGGTATAGATACAAGCTCATCGATCTTCCCTAAAACTCGTTTTGATATTCCCTCTCCTTCACTTCCAACAACCAATACTTTTTTGTCTGCAAAAACTACATCCTCTACAGATGTACCATTCATTGCAGCACCATAAACTTTAAAACCACTTTGATGTAATTCATGTAGCACATCTAGTCCATTGGAAGCTATCATCACAGGCATACTAAATAATGCTCCTGCGCTTGTTCTTGCGATGCCTGCAAAATTGAGTTGACCTACTCCTATAGCTATGATGCCATCGGCCCCCAATGCATATGCACTTCGCACAATAGCACCGATATTGCCTACATCAGTCAAACCATCAAGCATAACTAAAAAATCGTTTTTTTTCATACTGACCAAATCACTCTCTTCAAATGGCTCAAGCTCTACTAGGATGCCTTGGTGGTTTCCACCCTTACTCATTGCCTGAGCCCATTTTTCTTCTAAGAATTTGATTTGATCTCTATAGCTGTCAAATAACTTTTGAGGCAATATACCTTTTTTGGCTATATAGACAGTTTTTACCGATTTTCTGTGATGCTCAAGCACATACCAACAGACTTGTTTTCCATAAATTATCATAGGCTTAATTGTACCTTTTTTTTGCTGTGTAAATCTTGTTATATTTTATGTTTATAATTACTAATTTATAGATGAAATTTTTATATAAATAAATCGGCATAGAGATGGTCAATAAAAGAAAGCAAAAAAAGGAGTGACACAAAATTTGGGAGGGGTAATTTTAAATTTTTTTATTTAAACTGATAACCTCATCATAACACTCTTTAATACTTTTCCCGCTCATTTGCGACAAAAGCTTCGCTTTCTCTTTTGGTGTTATATCCAATGCCATTATTTCACCTGTAGAAGCAAAGAGAGGTTTTTCTCCATTGCCCTGCAAGATCACCACCCACTCACCTCTTATATTTTCCTCTTTAAATTGTTCAAAAAGGACTATAACTTCATTACGATAATAATTTTGATACTTTTTAGTTAGCTCTTTTGCTAAAAATATCTCTTTATTTGGCTCTATGGCAGTTATTTCTTCTAACAATTTGAGCATACGGTGTGGGGCCTCATAAAGTATGGTTGGATATTCTTGGCTCATAGCTTTTTGTAGTGCTTTAGCTCTATCTTTACCCTTGTGAGGCAAAAAACCTATAAAACAAAACTCTCCCCCGCTAAATCCACTAGCCACAAATGCAGTCAAAGCCGCATTAGCACCAGGAAGCACATCATACGATACACCTTCTTTTTGGCAATAATCTACCAATAATTGTCCCGGATCAGAGATAACAGGCATTCCTGCATCACTAACAAAGACTACTTTTTTTTCTTTTAGATCAGTTGCTATTTGCACTAAGCGCTCTTTGCCGTTATGTTCATGAAATGATATATATGAAGCTTGCGGCGTTTGCATACCATAGCGTTCTTGGAGCAGTGTCATCAAGTGTTTTGTATTTCGGGTATCCTCGCATAAAAACAGTTCTGCATCTTCAAATAGACGCATAGCTCTGATAGTTATGTCAGCAGGATTACCGATAGGAGTAGGAATGAATGTTAGCATAAGTTATCATGCGGTGCGCAAAAGCACTGCATGGAAAAAATTAACCGAGGTTATATTTTTTCTTGAATTTATCAACACGGCCAGCCGCATCAACGATTTTTTCAGAACCAGTAAAAAATGGATGACATTCGTTACAAATGTCCACACTTATATTTTCTTTGTCTGATTTGACTTCAAATGTATTTCCGCATGCACATGCTACTTTGCAATCAACATAATTCGGATGAATATCTTTTTTCATCTTTTTACCTTCTTTATAAAATATGATGACAGGCAACTAACCTGCTCTGATACTTTAAAGTACCCTTCCACTAAAATAATTAGTGGGTCGCTGCAACCTCATACGGAGACAGCTTTTAAGAATTGGCATTATACCCAAAATTATTTAAATTTTCATAAGATATTTGTTTAACTTAGCTACGGGCTAGGCTTTCGCAAAGCCCATTATGAATATCTAGGGTTTTTAAAGGTGCCCTTAAATTACTCAACTGGCAATATCTGTTCAGGGACATCCGGAAAGCGTTGTTTGAGTTTCGGAAAATATGATGGATCATCTAGGCATTCTGGATTTTCAACTTCTGTGCATGGTATTTCCATAATTTCCCATTTACTGTTTTGTAATTTTAACAGTGCATGGATATCTTCGTATTTATTTTTACCATCTATTGATTTTGGAAATACATGTACCCATGCCCAACCATCTTGGACTCTTAAATACTCCACAACAAATACAACATCAACTCCATGCATTCTCTTTACTTCTTTTCTAAGAACATTTAAAATATCTTGACGTATCGGAGTGCCTTCTTGTGGTGTAAAACAGTTATTAGCCATATTATTTTTAGCATCCACAGCAACACAGGCCGTTGTAGTAAAACTAATAATCACAATTATAATGCCAAATAAAAGATTGTATTTTTTCATTTTTTTTCCTTTATGTGTAAAATTATTTTATCTTGCTTAATATATCCAAAACCTCTTCATCGCTTACATCATACCAATCTTCATAAACTTGCGCAACCGCATGAAAGTTGTATGGCGATTCCAAGACAACCAATTCATCAACCATCGGGGAGAATTTTGCTATAGCACTAGCACCTGCAACTGGTACAGCTATAATAATTTTTCCAGCCCCTTGCTTTTTGCATAAAGCAACTGCTACATGCATTGTAGAACCCATTGCTATGCCATCGTCTACCAATATCACGGTACGTTCTTTTATAGAAGGAAGCGGATTTCCGTTTCTCAATGTCTTGATGCGCCTTTGTATCTCTTCACTTTGATCTGCTATTATTTGTTCTATCTCTTGATCATCTAAATTAGATGCTGCCCTTTGATCAATAAAGATAGATCCGTCTTCTGCTATAGCGCCAAATCCACTCTCGGGATTGTATGGATAAGGAAGTTTGCGGCAAATAATCAATGAAAAATCATAATTCAATGCTTTGACAATTTCATAACCCAATTCAGCTCCTCCCCTAGGTATTGCCAGGACCAGAGCATTGTCTATTTTATATTTTTGGAGAGCTAATGCCAACTTTTGACCAGCATCTTTACGATTTTTTAACATTTAGACTCCTTTTTTATATTATAATTTTATTTTACTATAAATTATAAATAAAATCAATTAAGATACATCAAAAAAACAAGGAGGTTACCATGAATAAATTAGCCCTAACCAAAACGATAATGGCTGATTTTGGAGAACGAACATGTTTAAAGAATGATGATTGTATCTCTGTGCGCTATTTGTGGACAGATGCATTTGCAGTATGTAATTTTTTAGGGCTTTTTCTAAAAACTGGTGAGACGAGCTACAAAGAAGAAGCTTTGCTTCTTGTCGACCAAGTACATCATGTTTTAGGAAAACACAGAACAGATGACATACGCCATGGATGGATTAGTGGTCTGGATGAAGAAGAAGGCGAGAAACATCCTACGATCGGGGGCTTAAGAATAGGTAAAAAAAATAATGAAAGAAAGGAGGATGAACCTTTTGATGAAAGATTAGAATGGGAACAAGACGGACAATACTTTCATTATCTGACCAAATGGATGCATGCTCTTAATCTTGTGACCAAAATAACAGGCGATCCGAAATATAACAGTTGGGCTTGTGAGCTGGCAAAAACGGCTTATAATAAGTTTGTCTATGTTGTGTTTGATGGTATGAAAAGAATGTATTGGAAAATGAGTATTGATTTGACTTATCCATTGGTAACTTCAATGGGGCAGCATGATGCAATAGATGGATATATCACATATCTTGAACTGATAAAAACAGCCCCTCTGAATAATGATATTAACCTTGATAATCAATTGGTAGGCTTATTTCACATGTCTCAAGTCATGGACTTAGATACACATGATCCCCTTGGCATAGGCGGATTATTAAATAGTGCTTGTATATTAATGCAACTTATCATAAATGACAAAATGACTCATCTATCTGATACACTCCTAAAGTTGCTAGTCTCTTCCAAAAGAGGCATAGATACTTTTTTGAATGCGAATACTTTTAGACATACGGCTGAGTATAGACTTGGATTTCGTGAATTGGGACTAAGCATAGGCTTACATGGTGTAAAAAAAATGCAAATGCTTATCAAAAAATATCCTGAGTGTTTTACGAACCTTCCTCTTTTGCAATCTAAGCTTTTTGAACTTGCAAGCTTTCTTCCTATGTGTAATATTATTGAAAAATTTTGGATAGATCCAAATAATCAAAAGAGCAACGCATGGAGTGAGCATTTGGATATCAATGCTGTGATGCTGGCTACCTCTTTAGAACCGGAATGTTTTTTGAGTGTTTAGCTGGAAACTACACCAATAATTTACTGGCCACTGCACAAACAGCGCTTTCGCTGCGCAGGATGAGCGGGGTATCAAGCCCTACGATTTTGTCGCTTGGCACAAGCCTGACTTCTTTATCGCTAAATCCGCCTTCGCAACCGACTATGATAGTCACATCTTCATCAAGATCAATATCGCTTAGTGATTTATCTGAAAAATTGAGCATCAACGCTTCTGGATGGTTGATAATAAACTCTTTGAGATTGCCTCCAAGCTCGAGCTTCATCTTATCGCTTCTGCCACATTGCTGAGAGGAGTTAAGCAAAATCCTTTCAAACCTATCAAAATCGATTTTAAAATTTTGTTGAGACCTGTCACAGTGAATAAACGTAATATGTGCGACTCCCATTTCATTTAAAATAGGTAAAACTTTTTCAATATTTTTTGGCTCTATCATACACCAGCCTATATGCAGTTCTTTTGCGGCTTTGATAGATAGGTTTTTTTCTTCAAGGAGCAACAAATGAGCTTGTTTTTTATCCATATTGACTATGCGGTACATATATATTATGTCATTTTTCAAATCACGTAAAGCTATAATATCATTAGCTCTATGCCGTCTGACTTTAAAAATATAATGATGCGCATCACCATTTAGTTCAAGTTCTGCATCTCCTGCCTGCTCATGATAAAGATATTGCATGACTCCTCCGTTAATTACCGCACTGATTAAATAATTCTCTTGGATTATAACACTCTTTTGATATAATCTAAACAAAAAGGCTTATTAATGGCGGTATCTATACAAGAAGCATTAGAAATCATATATAAAAGTACCATTCCCATTACAAAACAAGAGAACATAGCCATAGAAGACAGTATAGGACGCATATGTGCTAATGATATCTATGCGAGAATCCCGTTGCCTAGATTTGATCACTCTGCCATGGATGGATATGCTATCAGGATTGCAAATGCCGGACAATCCATCGAATGTCAAGATATTTTATATGCCGGAAGCCGAGTTATCCCGACTCTCAAAGAAGATTACGCAATACGAATTATGACGGGGGCTCCGATTCCTGAAGGCTGCGAAGCTATTGTGCCGCTAGAAGATGTTGTGATAAATGACAGTACGGTAACTTTGCCAAATAACATAAAATATGGCTCACATATAAGGAGGCAAGGCGAAGAGCTCAAAACAGGTGCTATTTGTTTGTCTAAAGGCGAAGAGATCACGCCTTATACCATAGGACTCTTTGCATCTCAAGGGATGGATACCATAGAAGTCGTATGCAAACCAAATGTAACCATATTAAGTACAGGGGATGAACTCAAACCATATACACAAAAAGACATTGGAGCATATGATATATATAACTCCAATACTCCAATGTTTGCTGCAAGAGCCAAAAGTATAGGCTGCCAAACCAAAGGCTTGAATATTTGCAGTGATGACTTGCAAACTCTTAAAATTCATATTAAAATGTCCCTAGATTGTGATGTTATTATTACAAGCGGAGGAGCAAGCGTGGGAGACAAGGATATTACCAAGCTTGCTTTTATTGAACTTGGAATGGAGATGTTATTTGAAAAAATTGACATTAAGCCGGGCAAACCAACATCAGTCGGAAAAATAAAAAATACGTTAGTGGTTATCCTGCCTGGAAATCCGCTGGCAGCTATGGTGAATTTCGAACTATTTGCAGTTATTATGCTTGAAAAACTTAGAGGGGCAAACAAACATTATCACTCAATTATTCAAACCAATATAAACGAAGATTACAAGATTAAGCCTGGGAAATATAGTGTGATTTTAGGGCAATATGATGGCAAATTATTTCATCCACTATTATCGCAAGCTCCAAATCAAGTATCAACACTCAAAGATGCAAATAGCATGATAATCACTACGCCAAACATAGAGTATATTGAGAAAAATAAAATTATAAAAATTATTCCGATTGAATATATGATGAGTTATATAGAAGAAGAAAATATATTTGTATTATAACAACTCTCCCACAGAGTGGGAAGAGTAAATTGATTATAGTTTTGAAATATAATCAGCCAATGCATCCATTTGAGCATCGTCTAGGTTAGCCATTTGGCCTTTCATAAGAGCACCGTTACCAGTTAGATCAATTGTACCAGCTTTATAGCCTTTCATTTTTGTAACAAGAACATCTTTAGCTTGACCAGCGATAACAACTGATTTGCCAAGAGCTGCAGTTTTACCATCAACACCGTGACATGCGCCACAAGCAGCAAACAAAGTTTTACCATCAGCAGCAGCCGGAGCAGCAGCTGTTGCATTAGCTTCAGGAGCTGCTGCCTCAGTTGCATTAGCCTCTGTAGTAGTTACTGTTTCTGTTGCATTAACTTCTGTAGTTGTTGTTTCTGTTGCATTAGCTTCAGCTTTTGGTTTATCGCCACAACCTACAAATAAAAGAGCCATAGCGGCAACTGACATAAGTGCCATTTTTTTCATACAAATCCTTTGAGTTTTTATTTTGGACGAAGCATTATACAAAAAGTTTTGTTGAAATTTGCATAAAAATAAAATATATAAATAGAAAATATTTGTAATTTAAAAAATAAAAGCTGTAGAGAAGATAAATTAATAGTTAAAATAAATAGTTTTAACCAAGGATAATATAACCTTTTACATTATAAAGTAAAAGGTTATAAAAAACTATAACTTATTGAGCAGTTACGTTAGAATCAACAGTTTCAGTAGTGTTAGTTTCAGTAACGTTAGTTTCAGTAACAGCTCCAGTTGCATTTTCTTCAGTAGTAGTTACGTTAGATTCCATAGTAGTTGTGTTAGTTTCAGTTGCGTTAGCATCTGCTGGTTTACCTTTACAACCTACAAAAAGAAGAGCTGCAGCAGCTACAGATATTAGTACCAATTTTTTCATGTTTAATCCTTTGATTTGTGTTTGACAAATGGAATTATACTAAATTTTCTCTGGATTTGTGCTAAATTTTTGAAATAAAATTTTTTCCCACATTTGCTTGTCTTTCCATTCGTTTTTGACTTGATCAGAAAATTCAATTTTTTGCAAATTAATTTCACCCATTAATGCACTATATGCATCATCTCTAAAAGCTTGCGCATACCCTGTATCGGTCTCATGAACGATAATACTATGGAGTTTCACTTCTCTCTCTTCATTTATCATAGTTGTAGTTTTTAAAATTTGATCTATAATAACAAAGAAAACTCTACTAAACTGTTCGGCTGATGGTGATACCGGCAATACAACCCATCTGGCGCTATGTCGTTGCATATCTTCAATATATTGTGCATCGTCATCACACCACAAAGTAATAGCATGGTCAAATGAATCAATCGCTTCTTTCATTGTATGTTTAACAAGTCCAAAATCATATACCATCTGCCCGGCATCCAAGTAGTTCGACTCAAGCAAAATCTCAACCTTATACGAGTGTCCATGTATATTTTGACTACATCTTTGAGTGGTACATTTTCTTACAATATGTGCATTTTCAAATTTAAAAAGTTTTCTTATAATCATCGTTTTCCTTAATAGGAGTAATATTATCTTATTTTAGCAAACATAAGATAAAACTTTACACTCCTTGTGTAGTATCGAATATTCTAATGTGCAATCTATCACTATAATTAAATCCATGCTTCATGCAAAAATAAAAAACCGCTTTATCATTAATTTCAAGTGTAGACTTGCACTCTCCTACTGGCATACAGTATATTGCTTGATTTGGATGGTTGATCATAAGTTTTGAAATCTCATCATACGCACTATCCTCAATAATATCTTTACTTAGTGTAAATTTAAAAAAAGATTCTTGCGAATTATCTATTATTTTTTTTATTGCATTTATATTAATTCTTTTAGACATTAGTTCACCGCTATTGGATAGCTTTACCGAGAGTGCAAAAATAGCTTTTTTGTAAGCTGGGAACTTATCAAAATCGATCTCAATCACACCATTGGTCTCAAAAGTTACATGAATACCGCTATCAATTAGCCAAGAAAAAACAGCGTAAAAAACTTTTTCACTTGCGTATAAAAGCGGTTCACCACCTGTAATAACCACATGAGGCAGATATCCAATGGCATCAAACTGCATTTTCAAATGTGATATGAATATCTGGGCATCTTCTATCTTTTGCCAAGAATGGCTAAAGGCACGATCCACTGCAAAGTATGTATCACATCCGCATTTAACCAAACCATTCACATCATAAGATGCGCCAAATCCCTCACAAGACAAATTGCATCCCCCAGTTCGCAAAAAATACGATGGCGTACCGGCATACTTACCCTCACCTTGAATGGAAAAAAATTCTTCAACTAAATAAAACATCATCCGCCTGTCTGATAAAATGCTCGTTGGGATTGTTCTCTTGAGTCAAGATCTTCTTCGCTCCAACGATTTTCTTTTGGTTTATTTCGAAGTACTTCGGCCAAAATACTTGAAGCTTTGTTTATATCTTTATCTTTAACAGCTTGGGCGATACTCAAAGCCTCATCAAAATACAAGCATGGGATTAAGTGTCCCTCAGCTGTTAGGCGAATGCGATTGCAGTTTTCACAAAAATCATGTTTATGAGGATCTATGAGTCCAAATTCATATCCGTTTTCACCAATACGGTAATTAAATGATGGGCTAGCTCCTTCTCTGCCTAAAGCATGTATGGTGTATCGCTCTTTGACCTTAGCCAATATTTCTCTGCCATGCATACCCTCAATTGTATTATTAGCATGTGTATTTTCCATATATTCAATAAAACGAATTTTGATATGTTTTTCTCGTGCATATTCTAAAATATCTAAAATTTCATCTTCATTGATGCCTTTTAGTGGAACCATGTTTAATTTAACAGCAAGTCCAACTTCAAGAGCTTTGTCTATTCCGTCAAGAACCTTAGAAAGCACGTCTTTTCCTGCTATTTTAGCTGCAATATCCGGCTTGAGACTATCAAGAGAGATATTTAATCTTTTCAACCCGGCAATTTTTAGTTTATGGGCAACATCGGGAAGCAAAAAACCATTTGTTGTGAGAGCTAGATCAATATCTGGCTTATAATCATGTATCATGGCTATAAATTTATCTAAATCTTCACGAATCAAAGGTTCTCCACCGGTTAAACGAATTTTAGTGACACCCTCGTCAATTGCTACTTTAATAAATAAAAATAATTCTTCAAAACTAAGCAGATTTTCCTGAGGCACCCATGAAAATGGTTTTTCTGGCATACAATACTGACATCTAAAATTACATCGCTCTGTAACAGAAACTCTAAGGTAATTAACACGTCTACCATGTCCGTCTATCAACACTTTTTACTATCCTCAAATTAAATTGCCTAAGAGTAGCTAAATGTTAATAAAAGTGTGATGATATGACAAAAATGGTAGAAAGAAAAAGATTGTTTTTTAGATTATTGATTTTATAATAGTGTCATCCCGTATTTAATACGGGATGACAATGTTTTTTAGATTTACGAAAATCAAACTATAGTTGATTAATGCAAGTCTTTCCAATGATGTTTTTTCCAGAAATACGCAAGTACTGTGAAAATTACAAAGAATAGAATTACCCATGGTCCAATAGCATGTCTAGCATCTTTACTAGGATCACCTGTCTCTTCTAGATATGCCTTAACTGCTTCATAACCCTCTTTTGATAGTCCAACTCTTGGCATAGAAGTTCCAGGGAGTTGTGTTTGAGGATTTTCAATGAAAGTCTCCATGTATTGTTCGCTTCTAGCTCTTATCATAATAGACAAATCAGGTGGTAATTTGCCCATATATTTTTTAACCAAATCTTGTTCGTCAAGAACTTTCATTTGATGAGCTAGTGCTTCTTTTTCAGTTTTGAACTTAGGAGTTTCACCAAGCTGAGTAAGCCCGCCGTATCTATTTGAGTGACATCTGCCACAAGCCTCTTCATAGGCTACTTTTGGAGTCAGTTTGCCAACTTTTTTGGTCTTAACGTATGCTACAACGTCGGCTATTTGCTGAGGAGCAGTAACCATTGCTTGTACAGCGCCCATTGGATGCATCATAGTGCTTGCATATTTATGATCCACATTTGATGCCATTGCAGGGTCTTTAATAAGTGCAATAAGATATTTTTTATCATACAAATTACCGGCATGATCTAAATTTGGAGGAACAACACCGCCCATATTGATACCTGCACCATTATGACAACCCATACAGGTTGCAAATAGCGCTTCACCTGCAGCAGCATTGCCAGGGAGTTTTGCGATTTGATTGACTTCGCCCCAAAATGCTTTTTTACTAGCTAATTTTTCTTTTGTAGCATCAGCGATATCTGCCTTACCGTCATAATTAAATTCATTACCTACTACATGCTTATGCATTTGAGAGTGAGCAAAAGGCTCTACTCCCCAATATGTAATTAGAGACAAGATAACAACAACTGCTAATATTTTAAACTCTTTCATTATCATTCCCCCTTACGCTTTCTTTTCTTTTTTGGTAATAAACGGAAGAACTGCAAATAATGTAATAAACACCAATGCGGCTACTAGTCCGATAATTGTCCAAATACCTTCTGGAGGTAGTTTGCCCATAACAGTAAGAACTATCATATCTACGATCATTACCCAGAACCATACTTTAAACAACCCTCTTTTGTTTGCAGGAGCAACTACCGGGCTTTTGTCCAAGAATGGAAGTAAGAAAAATGCAACTTGAGCAAATCCAAATGCAATCAGACCTAAATCTTTGTTAAATGGTCTGAGTATCTCATATGACCACAAGAAATACCACTCTGGATAGATATGAGCTGGGGTTTTAAGACCATCTGCTGGGTCAAAATTCACCGGATCCATAGCAAATTCAAAGTGGAAAAATACCAAATAGAAGAAAAGAATGAAATAAACACCCATTACAAATACATCTTTGCTCAAGAATACAGGATTAAATGGAATTACT
Source organism: Sulfurovum sp. UBA5622 (assembly GCA_002424475.1). Taxonomy (GTDB): domain Bacteria; phylum Campylobacterota; class Campylobacteria; order Campylobacterales; family Sulfurovaceae; genus BN30871. Next base: position 90,445 of record DIKI01000007.1, on the reverse strand, counting down.
TTTGATTCTTTTTTATTCCCATGTTTGTATTGTTTTGCAGCTTCTTCAAAATCAATCTCTTTACCCTTTTGATTATTAACGTGAGGTAATCTCAAAGTTGCAAAGTGAAGTACGATTACAGCTATGATTGCAAGTGGAAGCAAGAATACATGCAACATGAAAAATCTTGTCAAAAATGCTTGTCCTGGTACATAGTCACCTCTAAGCCATTCAACAAATCCTGGGAAGTTAGCTACTCCGCCAGCTATAGTCGGTGAAAATCCTTCAAAAAGATTGGTAATAACCATACCTGCCCAGTAACTCATTTGACCCCAAGGAAGCATATATCCACTAAATGCCTCTGCTGAGAACAGAACAAACAAAAGCATACCGCTTAGCCAAATCATCTCTCTGCCTCTTTTATAAGAGCCATAATAGATGCCTGTGAACATATGAATATATATAACAAGGAATACAACTGAAGCTGCAACACCATGAATATGTCTCCATAACCAACCATAACCAACTTCACTCATAATAGTATAGTTTACACTATCAAATGCAGTTTTTACATCCGGTTGATAATACATCAAAAGGAAAATGCCACTAATAATAAGTATGCCAAAAGTAGCTGCAAGTATCATACCCATAGCCCACAAGAAGTTAATATCTTTTGGTATCCAATATTCTGTAGAGAGAACTTTTTTGACAGTATCTACTGCCATTCTCTCATTTAACCATTTGTGCGAAAAGGGCTTCGCTTTTTCATCAAAATGTGCCATTTTCTCTCCTTATACTTTTAATGTCAAGCCAGCGGCTAACATTTTCTCATACTCTGGGCCGGTTTCGCCCAAAATTAAACTTGTACCACTGATTTTAAATGGTGGAATATCAAGTGGTCTTGGTGGTGGTCCAAAAGTATTTACACCAACCGAGTTAAACTCTCCTCCATGACATGCACATTTAAACTGTTTTTTATCTGCCAAATATGCCGGGATACAGCCCAAATGCGTACAAAGACCAACAACAACGAGATATCTTCCGCCTGCTACATGGATCTCTCTATCACTTTTTGGTGCATCAGCTGGCTGTTTAAGAATAAAAATAGGTTTCCCCCTCCATTTTTCTGTCACAAGCTCATTTTCTTTAGCTGGGCTAAGATCTATTGTAGTAAAACCTGCCGATTTTACACTTGGCAATGGATCCCAAGTTCGCTTAGCTGCATATAATGCACCTAGAGCACCCAGAGCCGCAAAACTACCTAGAGCCATGCCCATGAAGTCTCTTCTATTACTCATCGTATTCCTTTCAAAATAAATTAACTTAATATTATAAAAAATATGTTGTTAAAAAGTTATGAAAAATCGATTTATTTGCTAAAAAAAGTATTATAAACATTATAAGTGGGTATAATCATCCCCATTTTCGTTTTTTCTAACAAGAGTTCTCTAATTATTTTTTGATGAAAACCATAAATTATATTTATATTATAAGTTTCAAACAAACTTTTTATACATTCCGATAAAGGTGAATTAGAAATAAAAATCACATTTGCACCGCTAATTCTAGCTTCTAGGGCACATTGAACCGAAGTGGTCACAATATCACTTGAAGTGCGTATCAAATCCATATATTCTTCAGATTCATGCATCACATCAAATATGCTAGCTAGCTCTTTTTCATAATTTACAAAGAAGTAGTGCCCCAACAATATCTCCATACTTAAACCATCAAAAAAGTTTTTATGTTTAATAATATTTTTTTGTGCATCACTATCGCCGCCGAAAAACAGTACTCTTTTTGTTTTAGGCGCAGGAGTGCTATAAATAGTATCAACAAAAATATTATTTTCTCGCCAAGGATAAATAATCTGTTCGTTGAATACAGATTTTTCATCGCACTTTTGAGCCATACGAAATACTTTAAACTCGCTACAAAAACGCTCAAACTTGTGTGGCAGCTCTTCGCTTGAATCTATAAGCAGTGTATCGCCTCTTTTTAGAACAAGGTCAATGTCCCTAATGGTCTCCACGGTAACTGCTTCGTCAATGCCAAGTTCTTTGGCTACAATTCCAGCTCTAAAATCATTTACGAGAAGTTTATAACCAACTTCCCTTTTTTTGGCTTCCTTTAGGCAGGCGACGCCTCTGCGGACACTCTCTAATCCTTCTTTATGACTTGTATGGGCATAATAATAAAACATTAATCTTTATTCCTGCGACTCTTTTGTTCCATCTTGATATAGATATGCACGATCTCCAAAGCTGCAGGAGTTATGCCGGATATTTGCGAGGCGGCTTGGAGCGTAGGAGGTGTAAATTTTTCTAGTTTTTCTACGATCTCATTGCTCAATCCCGATACTTTTCGATAATTAAAATCTGCTGGTATTTTAATATTCAGCATCTCTTCCATACGATGAATTTGTTGCTGTTGTTTGTCTATATATCTGCTATATTTTGCTTCAACGAGTATTTGATCGATGACATCATCATTATACTTTTCAAAATCAGGCAGCAATGTAAGCAATTTTGCTTTGTCAAATTCTCCTCTGCCTATAACATCTATCCAAAAAGTACGATCATTTATTTTCATCTCACCAATGGCTTCTAGCTGCTCCAAAAACTCTTTAGTAGGAGTTACGCTGGTATTTTTTAGGAATGTTACAGCTTCATCAATTGCATCTTTTTTAGAAATTACATTTTTATGAAACTCTTCATCTAAAAGACCCAGTTGATATCCATAATGCGACAATCTAATGTCCGCATTATCTTCTCTCAAAAGCAATCTATACTCTGCACGGCTCGTAAACATACGATAAGGCTCTTTGGTTCCTTTGGTAACTAGATCATCGATTAATACACCGATATAAGCCTCATCTCTACCCAATATAAACGGTTCTTCATTGCGTAATGCCAGTGCTGCATTAATACCGGCCATAAGCCCCTGCGCTGCTGCTTCTTCATATCCTGTTGTTCCATTGACTTGTCCAGCGCAGTAAAGTCCTTTGACCTTTTTGGTTTCTAAAGTATGCTTTAGTTCTGTCGGTTGTATAAAATCATACTCGATAGCATATCCAAAACGAACGATCTTGGCATTTTCCATACCTTCGATTGAACGTATCATATCAAGCTGAACATCTGTAGGCAAAGATGTACTCATACCATTTAGGTAAAACTCATTTGCTTCAAGTGTTTGCGGCTCAATAAAAATTTGATGTCTCTCTCTATCTCTAAAACGATTTATCTTATCTTCGATACTTGGACAATATCTAGGACCTATACCGTCTATTTGACCGGAAAAAAGCGGGGCTCTATAAAAATTACTCTCGATTATCTCATGTGTTGCTAAATTAGTATAAGCGACCAAGCAAGGAAGCTGTTTTGGATTAAATGTCTCTCTTGGCGTTCTAAAAGAAAAAGGTATAGGAGGCTCGTCACCTCCCTGCTCTTCCATTTGACTAAAATCAATGCTTGTTCCATCAACCCTAGCACATGTTCCGGTTTTTAATCGTCCTATCTCAAAGCCCAATTCTCTCCAGCACTGGGATAATTTAATAGAAGCAAATTCTCCTTGTCTTCCTGCGCTTAGTTGTGTTTCACCGATATGGATCACTCCATTCAAAAAAGTACCTGCCGTGATTATCACTTTTGGAGCCATATACTTATTGCCTAATTGTGTAACAACACCTTTTGCCTCATTGTCTTCTATCAACAAAGAATCTACCATCTCTTGCTTTACATCAAGATTTGGCGTCCTTAAGATTACATCACGCATATAGATTCTATACCTATCCATATCTATCTGGGCTCTACTGCCTCTTACTGCAGGACCTTTTGAAGCATTAAGGGTACGAAATTGAATCCCTGTAGCATCTGTGCAAAGCCCCATTTCACCACCAAGTGCGTCAACTTCTTTGACTAAATGTCCTTTGGCAAGTCCACCTATGGCAGGATTGCAGCTAGATGCTCCTATCTGTTCTGCTAATATTGTTACCAGTAAGGTTTTGGCTCCCATTCTGGCTGATGAGAGTGATGCTTCTATACCAGCATGCCCTCCGCCTATAACGATTACATCGTAGTTCATCTTTTATCCTGCACTTTTTGCTATAATTGTGCAATTATATCGCAAAAAAATATCATTTTAGAATACGGTTAGTCGTATGAGTCAACTTAAACAGTTGACCCAGCATAGCTTTTTGGGCTTTGCTTTAAAAAGCGTTATCACAAGGAAATAATTTGTTTACTGGTCTTATTCGTGAAATTGCTACTGTTAAGAGTTATCACAACAATATTTTAGCACTCCAAGCTCGCTATAAACCAAATCTTGGTGACTCAATTGCAGTAAACGGTATATGCCTCACTGTGACAAAAGTATATAATGACGGATTTGAAGTAGAATTAGCCGATGAGACTAGAAGTATCATAGATCCAAATAGATTTAAAGGCAAAGTACACATAGAACCTGCCATGGCAATGGGTGATAAATTTGAAGGTCATATAGTTCAAGGGCATGTAGATTGCTTAGGTGTTGTTAAAAGTATCACGAAAAAAGAAAATGGCGTGGATTATATCATTCAAGTTCCAAAACAATACATTGCTTATATAGTACCAAAAGGATCTATCACCATAGATGGAGTAAGCCTGACAGTCAATGAAGTAGGCAAGGAAACTTTCAGGCTGACTATCATTCCTCATACTATCAAAGAAACATTGATCGGTTCATATAAAGTAGGTACTAAAGTACACATAGAAACTGACTTGTTTGCTAGATATATTGCCCATATTTTAGAAAATAGAGCAGCTAAAACTTCTCCTAGCTGGGAAGATATTGAGAAAATTCAATCACTTTACTAATGAATATTTTTGACTATACGATACCTCAAAATGGTGAAGATTTCACAACATTATTGGAGCACGAAAATATAAAGATAGTTCGAATAGTAAGCTCGGATGACCTGGAACGCAAAGTTTATACTCAAAAAGAAGACGAATGGGTGGTTGTTTTGGAAGGCAAAGCAACGATACTAATAGATAATAAACCAAATGTATTAAACAAAGGTGAAACTCTATTTATTCCATCGAACACACCACATGAAATCATTAGTATCGTTAACGGAACATTATGGCTGGCAGTGCATATCTATTGATATTGGCTATCTTTTAAGCTTTTTGCATTTGGATTTCTTTCCAACTTTAGCTCCATATCAATAAATTCAAGCTCCAGTGAACCCAAAGTTGCTATCGTACCGCTCCTGACATTGCTTTTGGGCGGAGCATAAGGCTTGAATCCACTCTCCAACATACCCATCCTAACTGGGGTTGCACTTGAATATGTTGTCATGATCACATCATAATTGCACAACTCACGCAACATAGAAAAATACTCTCTTGTCCAAAGAAGCGGATTTTTGCTTGGACTAAAAGCATCTTGATATATGATGTCGATTTTTTGCTCTATATTTGGCAGAGTAACTCTAGCATCTCCTATTAAAATCTCTATCTTAAACTGTTCATCTTCATAATATAAATTTTGGCTAAGCTGCTCAATTATTGGCTTTAAGATGTTAAATTCTTCAGGGTAAACGAAATCTTTCAAGCTTCTAACCAATGCTTCATCCAATTCTGGAGAGATAATCTTTATTTTTGTGGATATCTTATGAAGTTTGCAATAATAAATCGTAGCTAAGGTATTGTAGCCCAAACCAAAACAGATATCTAAAATAACCAAATTTTCTTTTTGTGGCACTAATGTAAAAGCAGGGATTATATGTTTTTGAAGTGTTTCATTTAAAGCACCATCATTGGTTGAATGATAACATTCATCAAATTCACTGGAATATAGAGTCTGGCTGCCGTCTTTAGTAGTAACTTTTTGTTTAAACGGACGCAATGCCTCGTTATAAGGCATTGATAAAATTAGGATTTAAAGCAAGTGATTTATTGTTCATAATACCAATGCCTTTATTTAATACATTACGAGCAATTTCCTGAGCCTCTTTGAGCGAATGCATCTTATATGTACCACACTGATAAATATTTAGTTCAGGGATATCGTCTTCGGATTCTACATTAAGCACATCTTGCATGGATTTACTCCAAGCCTTGACAACCTTTTTTTTCTTTGGGGAACCGAGCAGGGACATATAAAATCCGGTGCGACACCCCATAGGAGAAATATCAATAATCTCAACTTTTTTGCTGTTTAAATGATCTCTCATGAATCCAGCGAATAGATGCTCTAAAGTATGAATACCTTTTTCACTCATAATTTCAACATTCGGTTTGCAAAAACGAAGATCAAAAACAGTGATGACATCGCCTCTAGGAGATTTCATCTTTTTAGCTACCCTTACAGCCGGAGCTATCATCTTTGTATGGTCGACTGAAAAGCTGTCAAGAAGTGGCATGTATTATACCCTTGCCTCTTCTCTTCTTTGTAGATATTCCCATTTTTCATCTACTCTTTTTTGCCACTCTTCTAATATGTGAGCGTTTTCTGGTTTAAATAGGTGTTTGAATCTGCCTTGTGCTGCTAAATAATCTTTAACAGGCAACACATTTTTTGGTCTATATGTGATATTTAACTCTGTGCCATCAATGATCTCGTATAATGGGAAAACCAGAGAATCAGTTGCTAGATCAGAGATATTGATTGTATCTTTAGGATCAAACTTCCACTCTGTCGTACATGCGCTCAGAGCATTAATATAACATGGTCCGTCAATTGAAAGTGCTTTTTGAAAAGCTTGAGCCATATTTTTCCATTTGTTTGGAGCAACTTGAGCTACATAAGAAGCCCCATTTGCAGCCATAATAGCCATCATGTCTTTTTTATTTCGTTTTTCACCATAGCTTACGCGACCAGCAGGTGCTGTTGTAGTACTCGCTCCAATAGGAGTTGACGAACTTCTTTGTCCACCCGTATTTGCATAGTTTTCATTGTCCAAACAAATATACGTAAAGTTATGACCTCTTTCTACTGCTCCACTGAGCCATTGAAAACCGATATCATAAGTAGATCCGTCTCCTCCAAATGCTACAAATTTAACAGGAGCATCAGGATTTTTGAGTGTACCTTTACGTTTGCGTGCTTTGTACATAGCTTCTGCTCCTGCAGCAGCTGTAGCAGCATTTTCAAAACCGATATGGATCCAAGAAGTATCCCATGAAGTATATGGATAAACTGCAGTAGAAACTTCCAAACAGCCTGTATTTGTTGAGATAACCAGATTATCATCACTACAGTTCATAAGTTCTCTGACGATCATCGAGTGAGCACAACCTGGACATAGAAGATGGGCTCCTTCGAATCTTTCATTGGTCGTAGAAAATTCTTTTAAATTTTTAACTGATGTAATTGCCATTATTTGCCCTCTCTTGTTTCAAAAAATCCAAGTTTTGGTCCTCTAAGACCAATGAATTGTTGTATTTGCGTCGTAATTTTTCCAGCATCTGCATTGGCTTTTAATTCTCTAAAAATAGCTTTGATATCAACTATAGCCAAATCTCTTCCGCCAAGTCCATATATGTAGTTTGTCACAAGCGGTCTTTTTGCTGTAGCGTATACAGCTGCACTAACTTCATTAAATAACATTCCCAAAGCACCGCCTGGGCAAGAACGATCCATAGCCCCGATTGCTTTACAATTTTCTAAAGCATCTCTGATAGCATCAAAAGGGAAAGGTCTGATCACTCTTGGACCTACCACTCCTGCTTTGATGCCTTCTTCATCTCTTAACTGCTGGGCAGCCAATCTAGCGCTTTCTACAGTAGAGCCAAGAGCCACAATGATTACTTCCGCATCTTCTACCATATACGACTCTACTCTTTTATATTTTCTACCGCTTACTTTTTCAAATTCAGCAAATACTGACTCAATAACAGGTCTAGCATCCATGAGAGCTTTGTGTTGTCTGGCTTTGTGTTCGTAATGCCAATCTTCTTCAGTTTGTGCTCCATGTGTGACCGGTCTTGAAAAGTCAAGCAACTCATCCATAGGTTTATATTCACCGATAAATTTATAAGCATTGTCATCGCTTAATGGGCAAACATTTTGAGCAGTATGAGAAGTAACAAATCCGTCTTGATGCACCATAACCGGCAATCGGATATCATGATGTTCGCCAACTCTAAAAGCGCATAAATTCATATCATAAACTTCTTGTGCATTGAATGCATCTATTTGTACCCAACCGCTATCACGGCCAAGATACATATCTGAATGGTCCCCTCTAACATTAAGAGGAGCTGCCAATGCACGGTTTGCAACATTGAGTACGATAGGAAGTCTCATACCGCTTGCTTGATAAAGCACTTCTACCATAAGAGCAAAACCTTGTGAAGAAGTAGCAGTCGCTACTCTTCCACCAGCTGCAGCAGCGCCAACGCATCCGCTCATAGCAGCATGTTCTGATTCTACCATTACAAATTCGCCGTCTATATAACCATCTGCCATAAAACTAGCATAACCTTCAACGATAGGGGTTGATGGAGTTATAGGATACGCAGCAACTACATCAATTTGCGCTTGTCTCATTGCTTGAGCTGCAGCGTAGTTCCCGTCCCATACTTCTATTTCTTGTAGATCTATTTTTTCAGCCATAAATATCCTTCTTTTACTTTTCTTTTTTTTCTTTTACTGGCCATTGTGCTATAGCATCTTCGCTACTCATTGCTTCGCCGAACATCAATAAAGATTTTGGATTAGTAGGACATACCTCTACGCAAACTCCACAACCTTTACAGTGATCATAATCAATTCCTAGTATTTGTTTGTCTCTAGATATAATTGAGCTGTCCGGACACCATACCCAACAGTTTTGACAATCTATACAAATATCACGATTATAAACTGGTTTGATAACTCTCCAAGATGCTACTGTAGCGGTGTAAGAACTAAATTCTGAATATTTTCTATCTTCTGCTTTTCTCATGGCTACATCTGTAGCATCATCTTCAAAAGAGTGCAATACTACACCATGCGTGACCTCATCCCAGCCTACTTTTTTTTCAGCCCCAAGTTCGTGCATACCTCTTTTTTCATTACTTAGTACATTGCTCATCTTTTCTCCTATTTCACTTCATTGTATGCACGAGTTATTGCTTGCATATTAGAATCAATAATTTTTTGCGGGAACTTAGAGAGTACTTTTTTCATTCTATCTAAAAAATAATCCAATTCAAACATACCAGAAATTTTAACAAAAGCTCCAAGCATTGGAGCGTTTGGTACGGCTCTTCCAATGGTATCAAGTGAGATTTGCATACAGTCAAGTACAAAAACTCTATCCGCTTTATCTTGCAATGCTGGAATTTGTGCTACTAATTCGTCTTTACTTAAATGTGTTGTTACTATATATTTAGTTGTTGGCTTATCATTATCAGTAATATTATCAGTGAATGCCAATGCTGGATCTATGACCAATACAAAATCAGGCAACATAAATTTTTCATGATTGATAATTTGTTCATCATCAATACGATTATATGCCTGCATCGCTGCCCCTCTTTTTGCTGATCCATACAGAGCAAATGCTTGTACTTGCTTACCTGTGGTAGATACAACATCCCCTAAACCCTTGGCTCCTGTTACAGCACCTTGCCCTGCACGAGAGTGCCATCTAATCTCTACCATACTTCCTCCGAATAAATATTATTATAATATTACAATATTTTAATGATAACACTCTTAAGATAGGCTTGAATTCTTATTTTTTTGTAACTATTGCACTAAGAGCCATCAAAACATCGTCATAAACTTCTAATGTGCATTCTTTCAATTGTTCTCTAGTAGCATACCCCGAGGTTACAGCCACACCAATAATTCCAGCGCTTTGGGCAGCTTGTATATCCATACAGGTATCGCCGATCATCCAACAGTTTTCTTTATTTTTTACATCAAGATTTTTGATAGCTTTTAGTATTGGCTCTGGATGTGGTTTTGGGTATATGACATCCTCTCTGCCTATTAGAACATCAAAATATTCCATCAATCCTAGATGTTCAAGCAAAATCCTGGAATAACTACCTGTTTTCGTAGTTACCACTCCAAGAGTTGCATGATCATTGGCTAATTTAACAGCTTGAGCAGCATTTGGCAATAATATAGTTTTTTCTCTGCTAATATCTCTATAATGCTCCTTGTAACGAGCTACGTGAGCATTTATAGCATTCTCCTTTATGCCCAAGGCAGCAAACATCGTTTCTAATGGATGACCGATATGCATGATAATATCGCTTGCTAAAGGTACTTGTTCTCCAAAAGCTTCAAATGTCACCCAAAAACTTTCTACAATGGCCTCTGTAGAGTCTATTAGCGTACCATCTAGATCAAATAAAATTACTTTTTTCATCTACTCTCTTTTTGTGGATCAAATTTCCAAATAACCAATAATGGTATCAAAGTACCGGCAATAATAACTACCCAAAGCAATATACCTAGATTATCATAATTGGCTGACACAGTAACTATATTATTTGCTTTTATCTCTCTTGTTACCACAAACCATTGATTGAGATACTTTGTAAACAATCCTGAAGCACTAAGGGCAATATTCATAAGACTAGCCATCAGGGCAAACCAAGTACCTTTTTTTCCCTCAGGAGCATATATTGCTACAAGTGTGAGCATCAATACACCTGAAATATAGCTAAAAGGAGAAGATACTGCCGTATCTACCAAAGCTACAGTGTGCGCGTCAAGACCTAGTTTGGTATGCAATCCATAATACATCCCCAATGTCGGCAAAGAGAGAAAAAAGCCCAGAATAGTTAAAATTATCAATACTTTACCAATTGATTGTCTCACTATATATTTAGAACTTATCCACATTCCAATTAGTGCGATAGTTGCACCAATTTGGCTAAGTGTGCCAAAAAATGCTTCATTGAATCCGAGAATATCTATTTCCCACCATTGAAGAGCCGGTCCTACATTTGGCATAGCGCGATATACAAAAATAATCAACATGGCCATTTGTATGTGCCTTTTGGTATCATTATCTAAATCTTTTATAAGATAATGGAGCATAGCAAGCACTACCCCAAAAGATATAATAAAAACAATCTCTTGAGAATATGGAACTTCATTGTATCCCATTAGTACAGTGGCAATGGCAAAAATAATCCCACCTAGAAAAATTGGTTTATTAAGAGGAGAGGCGGGAGTATGATTTAGCTTAATCAATGTTACGCCAATGATACTAAGAAATGGTATTATTAAAGCTATTGTATATATAGTACTATAAGAATATATATTTGCCAACCATCCGCCAAGCCCTGAAACAATCAAAACTGCTATACCCAAAGATAATCTGCCAAGAATCTGGACCATAGCAAGCTCATGTTCTATATCTTCCTTGCTTTGGCTCCTATCTACGACTTCTGTGCTCATAGTATCTGCTACTACATCTTGCATCACAAATCCGATAACCATTATTACAGAGGCAAAAATATACACATTGCCTGCTGCATGGCTTTTAAGAAAGGGGCAATTAGAAGTAAGTCCTATCATCATAAGCATGCCGGTTGCTATCAGAAATGCACCTATGTATACATATATTTTACGATTGGATCCAAAAATGGTTATAGAATCTACCATTTGACCAAAGATCATCTTTATAGTCCATGGCACAGTAAGCCATACGCTCAGAGCAATTAATGCTTCAGCACTTAAATCTAATGATTTTTTGATCCAAAAGCTCTCGGCAATTGCCGTAAAACCGCTAGCTCCATAAGCAAAATAGATAAGCAAAAGAGGTATATAGCGTTTTTTTATAGCTAAGATCGGTGTTAAAACAGTTTCTCTGAACAACACTTGACCTCTTTTTATTAAATTTGGAGTATTGTAGCACAAGAGCAATTAAGTTTGTTTATACCTTAAAAGCTAATATAAATATATATGATACATTTATTCAAAATTTATTATATTAATGACTTTTAATTAATAAAAATTAATTCTTTTATTGAATAATTACTTCAAATTCAATTTATTTTAATCTATTATGATTTATAATTTTTTGTGAATTTATAGTATTATTAATTAAAGGAGTAGTTTAATGGCAAGAGTAATCGTTATGGGTGGAGGTGTCTCAGGACATACTGCAGCAACATTTGCAAAAAAATGGCTTGGTAAAGATCATGAGGTTGTAGTTGTTACACCTAATGCTAGATGGAATTGGATTCCTTCAAACATATGGGTAGGTGTTGGTGAGATGACAAAAGATGATGTTACTTTTGAATTAGCTCCTGTTTATCATAAAGCTGGGATTGATTATCGCCAAGCAAAAGCATTAGGAATACATCCAGAAGGTGGAAGCACTCACGGCGATAAACCTTATATAGTAATTGAATATACCGGCCAGGGGAAAGAAGGCCAAAAAGAAGAGTTGACTTATGACTATCTTATAAATGCTACTGGTCCAAAACTAAACTTTGCCGCTACTCCAGGACTTGGTGACGCTAATGGTCTAGGTGAATTTACTGTTTCTGTTTGTACAGCAGACCACGCTGAACATGCAAATCATGAATTACAAAAGATTTTTGAAAAAGCAAAACATAGCAAACAAACAGTACTAATAGGTACAGGTCACGGTATGTGTACATGTCAAGGTGCAGCGTTTGAATATATTTTCAACGTTGAACACGAAGCTAAAAAAGCAGGTGTAAGAGACAATTTAGATATCAAATGGATTTCTAATGAATCATTCCTTGGAGACTTTGGTATTGGCGGACTTCATATGAAAAGAGGCGGATACGCTGCAAGTTCAAGACTTTTTGCTGAATCACTATTTTCTGAAAGAGGCGTCAACTGGACAATTGGAGCGGCTGTTACGCAAGTAGAAAAAGGTAAAGCTCATTATGAGCAACTAGACGGAACTACGGGCGTGATCGATTTTGACTTTGCAATGCTTATCCCTCCTTTTGCTGGTGTTGGTTTAAAAGCTATTGCAAAAGATGGTACAGATATCACTGATCAAATGTTTGCTCCAAATGGTTTCATGAAAGTAGATGCAAACTACGCTGCTGGTGCTTATGAAAATTGGAAAGCAAGTGACTGGCCAAAAACTTACCAAAGTACAGTTGCAGATAATGTATTTGCAGTAGGTATCGCTTTTGCACCTCCGCATCCTATCTCAAAACCTATGAAATCACCAAGTGGCAGAGATATCTTCCCTACACCACCAAGAACAGGTATGCCTTCAGGTATCATCGGTAAAACAGTTGCACATTCTATTTGCGACAAAATACTCAAAGGCAAAAATGCCCATTTGCATGAAGCATCAATGGCGCACATGGGCGCAGCATGCGTAGCGAGTGCTGGTAAAGGCCTTACTAATGGAACTGCTGCTGCGTTAACTGTATATCCTGTCGTTCCGGATTTTGAAACATACCCGGGTCTTGGAAGAGATTTAGATTATACATTTGGTGAAATTGGACTTGCAGGTCACTGGATCAAACATATTTTGCACCACATGTTCATATACAAAGCTAAACTCAATCCGGGTTGGACGCTTATACCAGAATAAGCATAGAAGCTTTAGAAAAATAAGTCGAGTAAGAGGATGACTCTTGCTCAAAAATAAAAATAACAAACAAGGAGAAAAAAAATGAAAGAAATAGAAAAAAGAATCAAACCTTATGATGCAAATTTTACCACTATGGTGCCTACTGCATTTGTAAAAGCTATGAGAACTTGCGTCCTTTGGCAAATTATCAGATTCATAGTAATCAACCTAAAAATGCTAGTGGTAGTAAGAAAAAGCCATTAATCATCTCTTCATTACATAAGCCCCTCTGTGGGCGTATCTATTTTTAAATCCAAACCAAGGTTTTGCTATGATAAAAGAACTGTTAATTTATCCTGATGAGAGGATATTGACTCCATGTACAGATGTTAGAATTTTTGATTCTAAACTTTGGGACGTGATAGAAAACATGAAAGATACAATGGAGGCAAACAACCTTGATGCACTCTCAGCTATACAGATAGCTATACCTTATAATATTATCGTCATCAAACACCATGGAATCTATAAGGAATATATAAATCCTCGTATCATAAGAGTTGATGGCAAGATGCAAAATATAGAATCTACACCATACTATCCGAATATTGAACAAAACATTCCAAGACATGGCTCTATCAGTATAATTTACGATGACAGACATGGCAATACTCACACAGCTCTTATAGACGATCCTTGGCTAAGCGGTACAATTCAACGCAAAATAGATTATCTTTTTGGGGGTACATTTTTGGCTAAACTTCCAAAAGCACAAAGAGATATGGTCATCGATACACTTGCAAAAGGCGGTATAGTGGCGAGCGAAGAAATATGCCCGCTTTTTTCGCCTAAGGATTATTTTGTGAGCTTTGCTGACAAGCTGCTCATACTTAGTGCATTATCGTTGCTTGCCCCGCTAACTACATGGGGCAAAAATCACATAGCTGCTATCATAATGGCAAAGAATATTTTTCTCATCTCTGTGGTATTGATTATGATCGGATTTTTCTTCTTTGCGCAATGGCAAGCTAAACGATACAAACAATGCACAAGCTGCCAAATAGGAAACAACATAGGAGTGATCGTCAAAAGATTTGTAGCCGTTGCAATACTCGGAATAGCTAGCTATTTTATTCTGGGATAACGATAATATCTACCAAAATTCTACATACGATCTGCACATACATGTGTAGGTTGATAGTCTATCAAAGCTAATAAATTAATAATAACTACGCTATAACTAACAATCGCTAAATACAACAAAATCATTTACAGAGTGAAAATAAATATTGCACAAATAAGAATAAAAAATAAAAAATGTTTGAAATAAGCAAAGAGCCAAGAAGCTCTTTGAAAAAGATAAGAGATTATCTTTTTGAGAATTGCGGAGAACGTCTAGCTTTTCTTTTACCCGGTTTCTTTCTCTCAACGATTCTAGAATCGCGAGTAAGGAGACCCATTGGTTTAAGAATAGTTCTAAATGTTGGCTCATAAAGTGATAGTGCTTTTGTGATACCGTGTTTAAGTGCATCCGCTTGAGCAGAATAACCACCGCCAAGTGTAGTAGCTTTGATTGTCACTGCTTCTAATTGTTTTGTAGCTTCAAGTGGAAGTCTTACTTTCATTTTCAAAGTTTCATGACCGCCAAGCCACTCATCAAGAGTTTTGCCATTGATGCTCATATCGCCTTTGCCAGGAGTAAGCCAAACTTTAGCGATAGCACTTTTTCTTTTGCCTGTTGCGTAAATTGTTGCCATCTTTATTTTCCTTTGCTAAGTTGTGCAGTATGAGGATGCTCAGCACCTGCATATACTTTAAGTTTTTTAATCATTTGTTTGCCAAGAGTAGTCTTAGGAAGCATACCTCTAACAGCGATATTGTAAAGCTTTTCTGTATGGTTTTCTAGCATATCTCTAAGTTTTGTACTTTTAGTACTTCCGAAGTATCCACTATAGCGGAAATACTCTTTATCATCAAGTTTTGCACCAGTGAAAACTGCTTTTTCAGCGTTGATGATTACTACATAATCTCCACAATCTACGTTTGGAGTAAATGATGGCTTATGTTTGCCTCTTAGTAGTGTAGCTGCTTCTGTCAAGATACGACCGAAAGTTTTGCCTTCTGCATCTATTAAGACCCAATCACGTACTACTTCATGAGGTTTTACGACAGATGTCAATTTCATGATAGTTCCTTTTTATTTTAATAACTCTCCTTGAAAAGCAGCAAAGCTACATTTTCAATTCCTCTCACTAAAGTTTCGCCGTTGGCTCAGAAAAATTATTTCTTCTTTGAGAAAGGCAAAGCCTCTCTCAAGTTCCTCTCACTCTTGTGCTTGCGCTCTCTGTGAGAAAGCTTCGCCGCTGGCTCAATTTAATTCAACAAAATAAAGAGTTTTATATTTTGTAAACGAATTCTATCCACTTAAACTTAAAATTTATTGAAATTTAGTTTATTTTAAGGAAAGTATCTCTATTTTTTCTTTAAATAAATATATCAGCTCTCCAGCGGTTGGCTTGCCTAGGATTTTTTCTATTGCCGTGCGGTACTCATTTACTTGGTTAATATGCTTTTCTTGTTCTTTTAACGAACTTTTATAATCAACCACAACACATCTATCTGTATACTCTAGCAATAAATCTATCTGTTTGATATTACCATCAAAACTCAAAGGGACTTCTTTGTGAATGAAGGCTCCATTTAGAAGCGAAACAAATTGTTGATCTTTTATAAGTAATTCAATGCGAGATTTTATATCATCCATCATACTTACTCCTAAAATCCTTCCGTACCTAAAAGACACCGCCTCCAAAGCCGACGAAATACAACCTAAATCAAAAGACTCCAGCATCTCTAGTCCATAATGCAGTGCTGTTCCAAAGACAATAGCCTCAGATGATATTACTTGCTTATCTTCTGTTGTTGTGTTCTCTTGTGAGCCATAAGGGTGCAAAACCACAGAACTTTGTTTTGGTATGGGGCTCGGCTTTTGTACTTTTTGCTCTACAATAAGCTCCCCTAACTCTATAGGTTCTATTTCTAGCATATCAAACCTGGACTTTTGATCTTTTTTGATAATTATCATTCCGTCCTCTGCTCTAGTGAGTGCCACATAAAGCATATTCTTATGATCTTTTTCTTTTGCCTGTGCCTCTTTGTTTTGTGCTTTAACATAAAGTGGATCAAAGTTTTCTCTTTTTGATTTTTTATAAAATATTTTATCCACATAAAGATCATCATTATATTCGAATATAAAAGGATCGCTATTATTGTTCTCGCCCTTGAATTTATCAAGTAATATCACATATTTAAATTCCAAGCCTTTAGATTTGTGCACTGTTATTATTTTCGAACCGTGTATGCTGCCACCGGCTACTTCTATGTTGCTGCTAGCAAACTCTTCTAAAAAACTTGGTATATCGTGAAAATTAGAAGCAAACTCTAAAAGCTTCAATGTGTTTGCATCACAAATCCATTTGCTTTCTTTAATAAGCTTATCAATGACTGCCACAGGTTCGCTAAACGGTGAAAACCATAAGTCATCGATCATATCTATTCCGCTCCGCTCCAACATTGCCAAAGCATCTATCTTTTCTCTGTCAAAGAGATATTCTACCATGGCGACCAATGGAGCAATTTGAGGTAAAGTCTTAAGAGAGCTTGATGTATAAAGTACGGTATCTATTCCTTCTAATTCACATGCCTCTTGTAAATTAGTGCCGTCATCATTAGTCATAACCAAAAAAGCTATATCATCTATGCAGACTCCTGCTTGCAGTAATCTTTTGGCTTGTATTATGGCTTCGGCTATAATCGATCCTTTATCGCTTTGTATAACCTGCACAAAACCATTAGGCGCATCATCTTTGCTTTTTTGTGGAATGAAATCAGGCATCTTTGAGCTAAACCAACGATTGACCTGCTCCACAATATATTTACTGCTACGATAATTGACAAACATCGGTTTTGGCTCAATGCCATATTTATTGGCAACAAGTCCAAAAACCTCTTCTGCTCCACCTCTAAAACGGTAAATGGCTTGTTTGGTATCGCCCACAAAAAATAGACTTTTAACTTCATGCTGACCCTTGCCGGCCATCACTTCGTCTATCATCGGAGCAAGCAGCAAAAACTGCAACATTGAAGTATCCTGAAACTCGTCTAGCAAAATATGACGAAATTTGGCATCAAGCTTAAAATATAAAAACTCTTTGGAAATATATTCATGAAGGAGTCTAAAAGTAAAATATGCCATATCGTTAAAATCCATAACTCCACTGCGTTTTACATCAGAGATAACTGCATTTTTATAGTGAACGTATATCTCAAAAAAATGAAAAAGGACACTAGACTCTTTGGCTTCCATCCACTCAAGAAGAAGAGATTTCAATTCTTGAAAATATTCTTCAATTTGAGGTGTTTTAGACAAGGCTTTTTTGAAATATTTATGGTCATACAAACTTGCGTAATTAAATATTGTTCTAACAAAATATTGACTAGTTTCTAATGGATCAAAATACTCAATGGCACTTTTTGAGCCCCCAGCTTGCTCAACAAGAACTCTAAGATGACTTCTTAATATATTTATTCTCTCTTCAATATCTGTCGTATCAATTTCGCTATATTTGATATCAGATAAAAGTGGATCTATGATATAAAAAGCTTTAAGTCTTGGTATTATTTTATTAAGCTCTTTATCCTCAAGCTCCAAAGCCAATTTAACCAGCCTGCTTAATAGTCCGCTATGGAAAAGTTCATCTAAAAAGTAATTTTCTAGTTTCTGTATATCTTTATTCTCTTTTGTCACAAAATCAGGCTCAATTCCTATTTCTAAGGAACTATTACGAAGTATAGAGCCAAAAAAACTATCAAGTGTGGTTATGTGGTTGGGGCTGGTCAAAAACCTATCAAGTACACTTGGCTGCATAGCAAAAAGCTCATTTTTGCTCTTGCCGGTCTGCTTGGAGACCTCTTCTACCACAGCTTGCATCTTGGGATCGTTTTGATTTGTGAAATTGACGATATCCCCCAGTATCCTATCTCTCATTTCAGATGTTGCTTTGTTCGTAAATGTCACTGCCAATATGGAGCTTGGAGATTCACCTAAAAACAATAATGACAAATAACGTACGGACAACGCAAAGGTCTTTCCGCTTCCTGCACTAGCAAGATAAGCAAGATAAGGCTCAAACATCATAGATATTCTCCTCTTTGGCATACAAGTGCAAATTCGCAATATTCACATATTTGCAAGTTTTCACATTTACTTGCAACTAAAGTTTTGGTGTTTTTTATTTGTTCAATATGAGCAAACAATAGCTCATCTTTCTCTTCTAATGCTCTAGTTTCTTCTATTTTGCCACTATCAAAAATTTTTACAAATGCCAGTTTGATATTTTTATATTTTTTTAACAACAATTGGCGATAAATACTCATCTGAAAATCACTAAAATCTTCTAAATTTTTTTCTTTGTTTGCCTCATTTGTCTTGCCGGTTTTATAATCCAAAACAAAAGTATGTGTACTGTCTTGATCTACTCTATCAATACGACCTCTAAATTTAAGCCCACTTATCTCTCCGTCTATTCCAAACTCGCGTTCTATAACTCTCCAGCCTGCTTTGAAATGTGATATCTGAGCATCAATAAACTTAACAAGTTTCTCTTGCCACAATAGTTTTTTATAAATGCTTCTAGCATCACCTTTCGGCAACAGCATATCTAGTTGTACTTTTATCTCTTTTTCTAGCTCGATCGAAGATGTAAAAAACGAATGCTTTTCATAAACTTTTTGAAGAAGAGAATGAATCATAGTTCCCTCATTTTGTTCTTCGTCTAGTTTAGCTTTAACCTGTTTTATATAGTTATAATAATACTTTCTTTTGCATGTCAAATATGTATTTAGCATGGATGAAGACCAGATTATTTTTGTAGCATCGAATGCAACAACAGGGTCCAAATCATCTCTGATTTGAGAGCTTTTATCGTATAATAAATTGTGGTCGGCTGCTTGTTCTTTTATACTATCTTGCAATCTAAGTTCATAGATAAATCTCGAAGGGAGTTTGTTGTTGCTTGTACTATAGATAATAACAGATTTTTTAGCTTGTTCTAGCACTCTTTTGTATACCTGTTTTTGCAGCGCTTCTCTGTCACTTTTGGTAGGCAAAGACGCAAATGCTCTTATGGATGAATTTAAAAACTGATCTTTGCTAGGTAAAGCAGGAGTTACTCCTTCATTGAAATCCACAACAACAACACCATCAAAGACAACCCCTCTGGTTTCCAAAGCGCCCATTACGGTTACTTTGCCACCTCTAGTATCGTCTATTGTAATTTCTCCTATAGCTTTTAGCCATATAAAAAGCCAATCTGTATAACTGAGTTTATGTGATACAAAAATCCTCTGCATCAATAAATATTTTTCATATACTTTATCGTTATGAGAAGTCAAGATCTCGCCTTCAAGCGGACAATCAAGCAACTCTAGATCATTCAAAAATTTGAAAAATACTTCAATTGTTATCTTTTGAGATATATCTATGCTATTTAATATCTCGAATTTTATATCGTATCTTATAAGTCTATGTCTATCATCTGACTCAAAACTTTGCCAATAAAGCTTAATAGCTTCTAGACTTTTATATATGTGTCCCCTAGAATAATCATGCCCCATAGCAAAATTGAGGTTGTTATACTGATCATAAAGTGCAAAACTATCTTTGAAACTCTCATCAGGTAAAATAAGTGCGATTTTTTCTGGATTAATACCAGAACTTACCATCTCTTCAATAGCAGCAAACGCCAATGGGATCTGCTCATATCGCTCTTGTGTTGTCAAAACTTTTGCTTTTATATTGCTATTTGATGATAAACAAGAGATAATTTGCTTAGAGCTAAAATCAATAGTTATGTCCTTATTGCTTGATAGATTCAAGCCATACTCTGCAAACCTTTCTTGCATTTTGGTGGTAAATTTGCTAGTAGTATAATGCACAAAAAGCTTGGTCTTGGAGGAGATTTTATCAAGAAGCTCTAACTCAAAACGACTTAAATATCCTTCCAAATAGACCTCTATAATAGAATATCTTTTAACAAAAACTTCATTTAAAGTATAAATTTCCGGTAAAAAAGTTTTATCTATCCAACCTCTCTCATCAAGAAGCGTTCTATATCTCTCTTTTAATGTTTTAAGTATTTGTATATGTTCATCAAACTCACTATAAGCATCAGCATTTTCAAGCTGATCAAACTCTACTTGCTCACTAGCCAACTCTTCAAAAAATTTTAATATCGCATCACTTCTAGTAAAAAATCTCACTAAATCCAGATTTAGTTTGAGCTTATCAAAAGCTTCAAATGATGCAGCATCTCTAAGCAGTAATATTCGCTCCATCGCATCAATCTGGCTCCTTATGCCTACTTGAATAGAACGAGATTCAAACTCATCCATTCGCATAAGTGTGGGCAATAATCCATCTGTTTCTTTAAAAGATTCTCTAATAGAGCGCAATGCGCGAGAGGTTGGATAAACAATAAGAGTATTGAGTCTATTTTGTACTTTAATCATAAAATAGTATAACATATTAGGAGTTAGGGATTGGTTTTATGTAGTTTAATTTAAGGTAGTAGTAAAACTAGGAGTAGCTAGTTGAGATGAAAAAATTTGGATGAACACGAAGGTTCATCCATTCAAAGATATAAATATCCCTGAATTATTTAACTAAATATGCTGGGGTTTCAAGAAAACCTACAGCATCCCCTATTTTGGCTTTCAATACCAAAGTATATCTTCCTGCTTTTGTGACGTCAAATTTTGGTGTCTCAAAGGATTTGCCGTTAAAAGCAATATTTTCTATTTTTTTGTCATCAAGATCAGTATGTGGTCTTGTAAGCAAGAAAGATACCTTGGCATCTTTAATTTCTGTCCCATTTTTATCAACTATACGATATGAAAATTGATTTGTCCCAGTATTTAGACCCACAGGGTCCACATGTTTACGTTTACTGTTTTTGTTTTCATCTACTTTTATAGTTTTTGCACCTATCAATTCGATTGAATACTTAACATTAAATGCTTCTTGTTGTGCCATAATCTCATTGATATTCATATCAGCATTTTGGTATGACATCATATAAGCATTCTCTTTTTCTACTGGCATAGAAGAGGCAGACTTGATAGTCCAATACCCTAGTCCTAGCCCCAGAAAAAGAAATCCAATTATCATATGAGGCCAATATGTTTTTTTACTGTTTTCCACTCTTTATCCTTCGAAAAATTGGCTGTCCGATAAAAATCCATAATACCGCGATTGCACCGATATAGATAATCACTCTGAGAATATTAACTATCCAGTGTGTCTCATTTGGTATTGTTGTGGTTAGTTGCACACCTTTAGCTTTGGCTACTTCGTCAGCCAATTCTGAAAATGCTTGCACAACAGCTATGTTATATTTATCTTCTACAGAGTTACCATCGTATTCATCTCTGACTACATTGATTGCAGCATCTTTTACATCTGCTTCATTGTAAAGACTACTTAACTCTGGAGACGACGGTATGATACCAATTCTTTGATTATGTGGAGCAAAAATAAATATTATATACGGCTTGTTTAAGTTTTCTTCAAACTTCTTTGCATACTCTACCATGCTCGTGCCTCTAGGCAGTGCATCATTGGTGGCTATCAAGTATCCATTTATGCCCGTTTTCTGCTTTAGTTCATCAGCCATAGTAATGATTTGTTCTTTAGCTTTTGGTTTTAGCAATTCGTCTTTGATAATTGGTGTTGCAAAGAGAGAAGAAGAGAAAACCAAAACAAGCAAGGCAAGCCTTGCATATGTTTTGATCATGTGTTATCCTATATATAGGTGGTTTGGAGTAATAACTGCATACAAAGTATAAAGTGCAGCTACTACTAGCAATAAAGCTATAACTTTATTCATTACTTTAATCATCATGTATCCTTATTTTGCATCTTGAAATGCATGGTCTGCATTTGCTGTGCTATTCATTTTGACATTATCCAAGCTACCAGTAATTGGTGTTGCATCATAATAATGTGATGCGCTTGCTTGTTGTACCAAAAGACCCCATACAGTTAATACTCCCAAAATAGAAAGCAACAGCACAGTAGCAATCAGCATACCAGTTACACCATTGAGGCTAAAAACGCCTCTTTTTGTATTTTCTGCCATAATTTACTCCTTATAGTGTTTGAAGATAGGTTGACAATGCTTTTTCTTGCACTGGAGTCAATCTAGTTTTAAACGATGGCATAGCACCGATAGCACCTTTTTTACCATTTTGAAGCACATGAGATACTAATGTATCATCATATCCAGCAATGTTTGGAGCTGCACCATTATTTCCTTTACCGTCAGCACCATGACATGCGACACATGTAGCAAATGCTGCAGGAGCAGTACCTTGCATACCGCCAGCTACATAAGCTGCAACAGCATCAGCATCAGCGCCTTGAGCTAACATAGGAGGCATTGCGCCCATTGGGTAACCAAGTTGATTTGAACCTTTTGCAATTACATCAAGAATTTGCTCTTTGCTCATGCGGTTTGTCAAATCTTGTGCTTTACCAGACAATCCATCTGCAGTTTCACCGTGACATGGAGCACACTGTACCAAAAATACAGACTCACCCATAGCAGTAAGTGTAGCTTGATCTGGATTAGCAAAAGCTGCTTCATATTTAGCATTAAATGCTTTTGTCTCTTCGTTGTATTCACCTATTTGGCTATATGCATTTACAGGATATCCTACGATCCAATACCATAATGCCCAAATAATTACGCCCATAAATGAGAATGCCCAACCTGAAGGCAATTCATTTTTATACTCGCCTATACCATCCCATTTATCACCTACAAGCTCACCAGTTGACTTGTCTGTTTTCATTTGACCGATGTACTTTGTAGTAACACCGGCAGTTATTATAGCAATTCCAATAGCGCCAAGCATAGTAAGAAGGTTGATAGGATCGCTTAAATCGATTTTCATACCTTTTACTACTGCAACTGTGGCAAGTATCAATACTACTGCAAATGCTAATGCTTTAATCATTAAACTATTCATTTATTTGCTCCTTCTTTTTCTTTGGAGAGCTTAGGATTTTTTTCTATAGGCTTACTGTCTATCTCATCATCAAGAGCAATATTCCCATATTTCTCATAATCCTTCTCGCCTTTTTTTTCACTTCTGTAAAGATGTATGATATAACCATACAACATCACTACCAAAAAGATGGTCATAAAGAAATAAGCGTAGCCTTGTAATTCTCTAAGCTCCATCTGTTTTTCCTTATTTTAATCTGTTCATGTAAGCGATAAGCGCTACAATCTCAGGAATTTGACCATTTGCTACTGCATCTTTAACATCTTGATTTTTCATGTTAGCCGTAATTGCTTTAGCTTCTTCAAGAGCTGCAGCTTTTGCTTCTTCATGTGTACCAAGTGGTGTACCGTTTGGTGCATCATAAGGTGTAGCAAATAATTTTTTAACAGTTACTGCTTCAGCATAAGCTGTATCAATATCAGCCATATTGGTAAAATGATGCTTATAAGCAGGCATGATAGATTGTGGTACTACAGATTGTGGTTCCCACATATGGTTTTCATGCCAATCAGTTGTACGATAATTTCCTACACGGTGCAAATCTGGTCCAGTTCTTTTTGAACCCCACAAGAATGGTCTATCATAAGCATACTCACCTGAAAGTGAATATTGACCATATCTGTCAGTCTCTGATTTGAACGGACGAATCAATTGTGAATGACAAGCAATACAGTTGTCTTTTTTATAAACCTCTTTACCAGCAAGTTCGAGTACTGTATAAGGTTTAAGACCTGCTATTGGGCGAGAAGCCTCAGCAAAGTTTGGCAAAATCTCTATAAGACCTGCAAACACTATAACCAAAAATACTCCTACTGCAAAGAAGAATGGATTTTTTTCTAACCAATGAAACATTACATACCTCCCTTACGCAGCCATAGGCGTTTTATTTGTTGGCTCTTCAGAAATTGCTTTTGAAGAAGTCATAGTTTTGACCATATTATAGGCGAACAATAAGAATCCAGCGAGATATAGCACACCAGAAACTGCTCTGATCACATAATATGGATGTAAAATAGCTACTGTATCGATGAAGCTGTACATCAAATTACCATATTCATCTACTGCTCTCCACATCATACCTTGAGTAATACCTGCTATCCACATAGATGTGAAGTAAAGTACAATCGCGGTAGTTTGAATCCAGAATTGAATTTCAATAAGTTTTTTAGAGTAAATCTCTCTTTTGAACATTCTTGGAGCCATATGGAAAAGTGCTGCCATAATCATAAATACAACCCAACCAAGTACACCATCATGAACGTGTCCAGGAATCCAATCTGTAAAGTGTGCAATTGCATTTACTGATTTGATTGATTGAATTGGACCTTCGATAGTAGAAAGCATATAGAATGTAGATGCTAGTACCATCAATTTAATAAGTGGGTTTTCAGTAAGTTGATTCCACTCACCTTTCATAGTAAGAAGCATATTAATTGCTGATCCCCATGAAGGAAGAATAAGAACTACTGAGAATACTGAACCCATTGTTTGCATCCAGTCTGGAACTGTTGACCAAATAAGGTGATGTCCTCCTGCCCAAAGATATACAAACATTAAACCCCAAAATGAAAGAAGTGAA
This sequence comes from Sulfurovum sp. UBA5622, assembly GCA_002424475.1. Classification (GTDB taxonomy): domain Bacteria; phylum Campylobacterota; class Campylobacteria; order Campylobacterales; family Sulfurovaceae; genus BN30871. The sequence goes on along the minus strand of DIKI01000007.1, from coordinate 65,255 downwards.
AGTTTATATGAATAGACAGCTTGACCAGACTCTTTTGGCAAAAAGTAGTAAATCATAGCGATAATAGCAACAGTGAAAACAAATCCAACAGCATTATGTCCAAACCACCATTGTACTAGAGCATCATTCGTTCCTGCATACATAGAAACAGAGTGCATAATGCTACCTATACCGCCACTTACGAAGTAAGTAGGTACTTCCATATTATTGAATAGATAAAGCATAGCGACACCCAAGAATGCTGCTATATAGTACCACATAGAGATATAAAGTGATTTTTCTCTTCTGATTCCTATTAAACCAAATAGAGAAATACCCCATGATACCCAAATAACTACAACAACTAAATCGATTGGCCATTCGAACTCTGCATATTCTTTTGATGTGGTAATACCAAGCAAAAGTGTAACAACAGCTATAAGTGCGCCCACGAAATAAAGATAAAAGTGAAATTTACCCATGAACATCAAAAATTTTGATTCAGCCATAGATACTTTCAGTACTCTTTGTCCAACATAGTAAAAAGTTGCCCAAATACCGCTCAACATAAATCCATAGACAACAACATCTGTGTGAAGTGGTCTAAGTCTAGAAAAAGTACCATATTCACCTATAAGATAGTTTAACTGTGGAAATGCCAATTGAGCCGCTATAAGCGTACCCACTAACATACCAATGATTCCAAACAAAATTGTTGTGTAAGTAAACAACTTTGCTACAGAATAGTCATATTCTAATGCAGCGTTTGATTGCATGCAATACCCCCTTGTAAAAATTGTATGCTAAAACCGAAGTCGTAGCACTCAATATGTATTATAATACTTTTTTTTATAAATAAAACTTAAACGGATGATATTAAGAATATTTTTTTAACACACTCTTAACACTAAATAGACATTTATAGCACTAATTACGCCATATAGGGGCTTTGGAGGCGATTATAAGATAAAAATATTGTTTGGAATAGTATGTTAAAAAAATTAAAAATAATAAATAAGAGAAAAAATATCTTAAAATTTTTGATTGATATGACAAAAATATGAAATAAATAAAAATAGTATAAATATTTAATATTTTATTAAGACTAACTATGCCAAAAAATATTTTTGACATAGAAGTGTTGTAGTTTATGCCTTGCCTTTGGCACTTTGTATAGAGTGTATGTATTGATAATCAACTTTTATATTTGACTCAGTATGAAGTGTTTTTACCAAATGATGTATCATGTTTTCAAAATCTTCAAATAGATAGTTAGCCATAGATCCTGGAATTGGATTGATCTCATTTAGGTAAATCTCACCGTCTTGTACAAAAAAATCACATCTGATCAAACTTCCTCTAAAAAGAGGATCATATATCTTTTTGAAGCTATTTTGGATCCCTGCTTCGATTTCTGAAGATATCTCGGCAGAGGTTACCTTACCATCTCTTGAAAAATCCATATATTTTTTCTCGAAATCTAAAAATTCAACTTTGTGCGGTTCTTCTATAATAGATAGCTCCCATTTGTCAGTCAAGCATCCTGCTTGATTGTACTCTTTGATACCATCCATAAACGGCTCAATGAGTACATCGGTATCAAACTCAAATGCTACATCAAGAGCATACTCAAGTTCGCTTATATCTCTGACAATACTTACTCCAATACTACTGCCCAAGCGAGCAGGTTTGATTATCACAGGTAATGGAGTGACAATCTTTCGCTCTGATGTTTTGCTCAAAAGCTCATATGGCAGTGTCTTCACACCAATGCTCGCAGCAAAAAACTTGGTGTATAGCTTATTATAGCTCATAGCACATGCTTCTAGTCTTGGAGATATATATGGCACGCCATAAAATTCCATAAGCCCAGCTATCTTACCGTCTTCTCCATCTCTTCCGTGTATAAGATTTAATACAGCGTTGACATCTATTTTTTTATCTCCAAACATTCCGCCAATTACAAAACCGCCTTTTTGAAGCTGTAGTTTTTTGTTTTTTTTATAAGCACCTGAACTAAATGTAGTTGACTTCATATCTTTTGAATCAATGAGAAAAAATTCTCGTTCCTGGCTTACAAAAATATTAACAAGAGTTGTACCCTTGAATACTTTTTGCATAGTAATTGCGCTTACAATACTAATCTCATGCTCAAAGCTAGATCCGCCAAATAAAATTGCTATACTCATAAATATTACTCCTCTTTACAATACAAAAATCAAACCCTAATCGAGCATATCAAAAAATTCACCAAATATAAAACTACTCTCGTGTGGTCCTGGGCTAGCCTCTGGATGATGCTGCACGGAGATTGTAGGAGAATCATTATATTTAAGTCCTTCGATCGTATCATCAAATAGATTGGTATGCGTAACCGTTGCTATGTTGGCAATCTCATCAGGGACATTATAGTTGTGGTTTTGAGCCGTTATTTCAACAGCGCCTGTAACTACATTTTGAACGGGATGGTTTCCGCCATGATGTCCAAATTTGAGTTTATATGTATCATAGCCATGTGCTATTGAAAGTAATTGATGTCCCAAACAAATACCAAACATCGGTACTTTAGCACTAAGTAGCTCTTTTATCTTAGCATGCTCATCTTTTAAGATCAAAGGATCACCGGGACCATTTGATAGAAATACTCCGCTTATTTCTTTGGCTTTGTATCTATCTATAATACTTTTTGCGCTGGTGGCATTTGGTACTACTTCTACTTCCATTCCTGCATTTGTAAGTTCGTTTAGAATATTTCTTTTGATCCCAAAATCAAGCGCTATAATTTTTTTGCTAGTGTTTGGCTTGGCATAATCAAAAGATGATATATCATATCTGCTATGAGGATGGATATAAGAAGTTTTTGTACTAACCTGTTCTATATAGTTGATATCTTCTATTCTTGGAGAGTTTTTCAACATAACTGCGAGCTCATCTTTGTCATGGATCTGCGTAGAGGCTATCATCATCATAGCACCTTCAGTGCGTAAAAGTTTTGTGATATATCTTGTATCCACACCGCATATACCCAAAACCCCAAAACGTTTTAGTAGCGAATCAAGCGTCTCTTCGCTTCTAAAATTAGATGGTCTTGCTTGATAATTACGGACGATTATGCCTTTACAAAATGCTCCAATGCTCTCCATGTCTTGTGTATTACATCCTACATTTCCAATCTCTGGCATAGTAAAGGTAACAAATTGTCCAGCGTAACTAGGATCAGTAATAATCTCTTGATATCCGGTCATAGAGGTATTAAATACAATTTCCCCTATACTTGTACCATCGGCTCCAAAACTTTTGGCTTCTAAAAATAGTCCATTTTCTAAGTATATAGAAATCTTTTTCATTATAGCATTCCTCGTCTAATCAACTCTTCTTGATATAATCTCTCATACAACAATTCATAATCTTGAGACCCTGGAATAATATCTTTTTTCATATGTTTGATCTTTTTATAAACTATATCATCTATCTCTTCATAAGCATCAGCAAAAGAGCGGAAAGATTTAAAAATAATATTTTTAATTTGATTTTCATTGACATCATATTCTAACAAATAATTTTCATATAATTCATCTAATATCTTATGCGCTAGATCATTATATCTATCATCATAATTCATAATAACACCAAACTCTGGAGCCATCTTCTTTTTGATCATGAAAAACAGCTGTCTTTCATCTGCGTGTTGGAATTCTATTTGTTCCAAGTTGGCTTCAAGCAACTCTTTGACTTTTTGATCAAGAGCTCTCTCTTGCTCTAAATTGGCATCGATAATAGCTTTACTAGCCTCCACGACAGCTTCCTTGCCTTTTGGCATACGTACAAAAGGGGCATTTGCCAAATCGATCCCTATTTTACTGGCAACATATCTCGTTTGGTTTGGTTTTAATCTCATACTTTGCTCCTTTATCTAATAATAGTATCGTCTCTGTCCGGACCTGTTGATATAATGCTTATTTTTGTGCCTATCATTTCTTCAAGTGCTAGTATATATTCTTTTGCTGTGTCTGGCAGATCTTCAAAAGATCTTATACCATCTGTTCTATCCCATCCTGCAAAAGATGTATATATTGGTTTTGCATCATCTAGATCATATGGTACATAATCTATTACTTTGCCTTCTACCTCATAGCCTGTACAAACCTTGATTTCCGGAAATCCATCTAAAACATCAAGTTTCATAAGTGCAACGCCATCAACACCATTTATACGAACAGCATGTCTCATAGCAACGGCATCAAACCATCCGCATCTGCGAGGTCTGCCAGTAGTTGTGCCAAACTCTTGACCTCTTTCGCGCAACAACTCGCCATCCTTTCCTAAATCTTCACTTGGAAAAGGTCCATTCCCAACTCTAGTACAATACGCTTTAGCAATACCGGTAACTTTGCCGATATCTTTTGGATTCAGTCCGAGCCCGCTGCAAGCTCCTGCACTGATGGTTGTAGAACTTGTAACATAAGGATATGTTCCATGGTCAATGTCTAACATCGTTCCTTGAGCACCTTCTAATAAGACTTTTTTATCATTTTTAAGTGCATCCCAAACCAATAGTGTAGTATCTACGATAAATGAAGATAAAGCTTTTTTGTATTCATCTAGTTCTATCTTTAATTCAATTTCATTTGGTATTGCAACACCCAAAATATCTAATACAGCTTTGTGTTGATTTAGGTGTGTCATAATTTTACTGGTCAGTTTGGCTGTGTCTTGTAGTTCCCCTACTCTATGTCCTACTCTAGCAACTTTGTCTTCATAAGCAGGTCCAATGCCCTTGCCTGTTGTGCCGATTGCACTAGAACCTTTGAGTTTTTCAAATGCTTGATCGATAAGAGCATGATAAGGCAAAAGCAGGTGGGCTTTGTCTGATATAAACAATCGCCCCTCTAGATTACCAAATTGTTCCAACTCTTTTATAAAATCTTTTGGCGATAGCACTACGCCATTACCAATGATATTCTTTGTGCTATCACTCAATACTCCCGATGGCACAAGATGAAGAGCATATTTCTTATCACCGACTACGATGGTATGTCCGGCATTATGTCCACCTGCAAATCTGCACACAAAATCATTTTTACGTGCCATATGATCTACTATTTTACCTTTGCCCTCGTCGCCCCACTGAAGTCCTACGACAATATCTGCTTGACTCACTTATTCTCCTCATTTATTCTAATTTTCATCGCTATACATTCGTCTGTATATATAGCAAAACCTGCGGCTTTCAGGTCATCTATTACATATTCTCCGCCCATAGCTAGCAATGCATTGCCGCTAAACATCTTGAATGTCAAGGAGTCATAATAACGCATCTTGGCATAAAAAAGCGGCGATATAATAAGTGGCTCATAATCTAATCTCTGTGCTTCAAGTTTAATTTTAAGCAGCTCTTGTTTGATATCGTCAGGGAACATATTTAAATCTGATAGATCATCTATGGTGTGAATAGCAACCAATCTTTCAATCCAAGGCAGATCATTGGCTAAAATTTTTTCAATTTGCATAGATTTCAAAAGTTCCAAGGATATACCGTATTTTTCATTCAAAAGCTGAGGAATACGTATATTTGCCAATTGAAGTATAGGCTGTAATTCCAATGTTTGAAGAAGTGAAATAGTTACATCCAAAGCTTCGCTAAAATTTCCTTGTAAAACTTCGCCGCCTATTTGATACTGTTCTTGGGTAGGAAAATTTAGTGTTGGCTGTATGTAGAACCATTTTTTTGATTCCATACTTCTTCCCAAACGTTTTGTAGCTATACGTACCACGTCTGGAGTTGAATCTGCTCTTAGGGTTACAGTATGATTGTGATCATCATTGAGCTTAATAAGCTGACTTTGGTTTTCAAAGCTATCGTGTTGATGATAAGAAAACACAGGAGTCACGATCTCCTCAAACCCAAGCGATTCAAGCAACTGACTACTGCGAGATTCGATATCTCTTTTTATCTTAGCACTTTTGCCAAAATAAAGCTTTGAGTCACTAGGAATTTCGTGTTCGAATATCATACTGGATTACCCTTTGTAATATACTTCGTTAAAGACCCTGCTGGCAGTTCCGTCAAATGTTCTGCGTCCCATATTGTCAAGTGCTAATTCTACGGCATTTACTACCCATGCACTTTCATATACAGGAATGAGCCCCATTTGATTAATACGAAAGATCTTGCCTTTTAGATGGTCTTGGCCGCCTGCGATATTTACGCCGTAACTGTTTTTGAGAAGTTTGCGAATAGCCTCTGCATCATCGTCTATAACTGTGCTCATGGCAAGCGCAGAAACAGTAGGATAAATATCAAGTCCTAAAGCTTTAAGAGATTCCTGTGTAGCTTTTGCTCTTTTTACTGTATCGGTATATAATTTTTCTACGCCGCCATCTTTTTCGATCTCATCAAACATTGCGTTAAGCCCCTGTATAAGAGTCGTAGCCGCAGTCCACGCAGTTGTATTTTTTTGTTGATTTTTGATCTCGATCGCAAGATTGAAATAATAATCTTTACCGCTTCCTATCTTGGTTACCGCATTAGAAGATAAACCTATCATGGCAAGACCCGGAGGAAGCATGAGAGCCTTTTGGCTACCTGTAATTAGTGCATCGATATTTGTCACATCAATATGCTCTACGCCAACTGCAGTGATGCCGTCTGCTATGACCATTATATTAGAATTGATCTCTTTTACTCTAGCCGCGATAGCCTCTACTGGATGTCTAAGGCCACCCGCACTTTCACAGATCTGGATGCATACTGCATCGATCTCAGGATTAGCGGCAATTGCGTTTTCTACATCAGCTATGCTAACAGGTGTATCCCACTCATATTTTAATTCAACTTTTGGAATATTAATAGCATCTGCGATCTTGCCGAATCTCTCTCCAAATTTACCGGAATTAATTGTAAGTGCTTTTGTTTGGCATAAATTTATCATACACGCTTGCATAGCACCGGTGCCACTACTAGCTAGCATCACACACTCATCCATGCCCAAAAGTTTCATTAAATGTTCTCTAGCTTGGCCGAAAATAGCTTCAAATTCAGGGGTACGATGGTGCAGTGTAGTCGTAGCCATCGCTTGTCTAACAGTTTCTAATACAGGTGTTGGTCCGGGTGTAAAGAGTAGCATGCTCTTCCTTAGTAAAATATAATAATCGCAATGATTATATCTCAAATGTGTTTAGAGATTGGTAAATGATAAAACATAACCCATAAATCAATCAAGCCCTTATATAAAAAAAACGGGTATAATGATATCAACTGAAATCTCATCTCTATGCTTTTTCTCCCCTCTCACAATCAAAGGAAATTTAAAATGTTATTTAAAGAATTAAATCTAAGTGCGCCTATACTTAAAGCTATTGCCGAAGAAGGCTACACTACGCCGACTCCTGTCCAAGCCCAAGCGATCCCGCACATACTAGAAGGGCGCGATATGCTCGCAGGTGCTCAAACAGGTACCGGAAAAACTGCAGGTTTTACGCTGCCTATGCTAGAACTTTTGTCTCATAATCTGCCACAGGCAAAAAGACATCATATCAAAGCATTGATCTTGACACCTACAAGGGAACTTGCTGCCCAAGTCGGAGCAAGTGTGAAGACATACGGCAAATATCTTCCTTTTAAAAGTGCTGTTATTTTTGGCGGAGTTGGTACTGGCCCGCAAATAAATGCACTACAAAATGGTGTAGATATACTAATAGCAACTCCTGGAAGATTGTTGGATCTGATATCTCAAAAAGCTGTTGATCTCAGCCGTGTAGAAATGTTTGTCTTAGATGAAGCCGATAGAATGCTAGATATGGGTTTTATCCGTGATATTCGCAAAGTCATCGCTCTTCTTCCGAAACAAAGACAAAACCTGCTATTTTCTGCGACTTATTCTGATGAGATAAAAAAACTATGTGAATCGATCTTGCGCAATCCGGCTATTGTCGAAGTAGCTAGACGAAACAAATCGAGCGAGCTTATCAAACAAAGTGTAATACTGGTTGATTGCAAACGCAAAAGTGCATTGCTTGGTAATCTAATAGAACAAAATAAATGGACGCAGGTACTGGTATTTACCCGTACAAAGCATGGAGCGAATAAACTCTCCGAATACCTCCAGAAGATAAATATAACTTCTGCTGCAATTCATGGCAACAAAAGCCAAGGTGCCAGAACCAAAGCGCTCAGCGATTTTAAAGCAGGCAATGTTAGAGTCCTTGTGGCTACAGATATTGCTGCTAGAGGCTTGGATATAGATGGGCTTCCGCATGTAGTAAATTTAGAACTTCCAAATATTGCCGAAGATTATGTGCATCGAATAGGCAGAACAGGAAGAGCCGGCAATGAAGGTGAAGCATTATCGCTTGTGTGTGTAGATGAGTTTGATTATCTTCGCGGCATTGAAAAGCTTATAAAGATGGATCTGGACAAAAGCACAGTAAGCGGATTTGAACCAGACCCTTCTATCAAAGCAGAGCCAATATCTCTAGGCGGAGGCAGAGGCCGCGGCAACAATCAACGTCCAAGATCAAACAATGGCTCAGCGCCAAAAAAACGAGACGGCAGCACACACAACAGAGATAAAAACAGAAGATAACTATGAAGATCCTCGTTGACGCCGATGCTTTTCCAAATACTCTCAAAGAAATATTACTTCGTGCTGTATTGAAAAGATCCATTACTACAATATTCATAGCCAATAAAAATATAAATGTTCCAGATATTGAACATATATCCATGGAGATAGTCTCTCTTGGGACAGATGTCGCAGATGACCGCATAGCCCAGCTCTGCGAAGCAGAAGATCTGGTGATCACAGCCGATATTCCGCTAGCTGATAGGGTAGTTACCAAGGGTGCAATTGCCCTAGATCCCAGAGGAACTATATATAATGAAGAAAATATAAAATATCTTCTTGCAATGAGAAACCTAATGGATGAACTTCGCAACAGCGGAGAAATCACCGGAGGCCCTAGAGCCATTGATACAAAAACCGTCAGAGCATTTGCAGATGGACTTAATAAGTTTTTGTCAAAAAAATTATAATACGATCGTTTGCTGTCCAATCTCTTGATATCTGGTATAGTAATGTTCTACAAATGTCCTGACTTGCGGCTCAAGCGGCAAATAAACCCCTGCTTCTTTGAGAGCATATTGGTATAAATATTCACTTGCATCTTTTTTGGCTATATAGTGCGCAGCAAGCTTGGTATATGCTTCTTTATATGCATTTTTCATCTCTTCATATCTGCTGTAATCAATCATTATTTTGTCTTTAAAATCAATAACGCCTGAGGCGAACAATATATGTAAATGTATAAGCCCTTCACAATAATAAGGCAGCACTTCGCCCACCTCTCTCCATGCCATAAGCCCGATAGACCGACTCACTAGGTCATCGATTATATGACCCTTTAGCTCCTCTTTTTCGTTGTGAAAGAACGCCATTAGTCCACCCGCAGTAGCTTTGAACTCTTCTATATTTTTAAATTGTCCACTTTGATTCATAGTTCCTTCTGTCTCATTGTCTAGCCATAAAATATGTCCAAACTCATGTCCAATGGTAGAGATATCATAAATTTCATGCCATAACCCAGGATTATATTTGGCAAAATTTCTGCTATTTTTTACAAACTCTTCACCCATAATCTCAACACTTAGTTTCATTATCGGTTTTGCCAATTTGGAAGCCAAAACAAAATCGCTATATGCGAATATCTTATGTCCGTATTTATCTGAAACTATTTTATCATTCGGGACTACTTGAGCAGAAAACAGTCCATTAAACTCAGCTGCATAATAAAGCATCGGCTGGCCTATATAAAGCTGTGTTTTTGAAACCTGCAAGATATTATTAGCAGCCGTTTTTTCAGCATTAGCACCGATTGTGCCGGCTAATTCTTTTGTAAATCCTATAATATTTTCACGCGTTTTTGAGCCATGCTGAAGCTTTGGATTGATTATCCTTACATCCCACTCAAGAGCTACTGCTTTACGGTAATGATCTTCATAATACTCCAGCGGATGGCCTACTTGCAGCGGAGTTAATACACTCATCCAAGCTCTATCGACCTCTTGCCATTTGGATAATAAATGTGACACATTACGTTCCAAAAGCGCATCATTAATAGCTTGAAAATATTCTATCCAAGCTTCCTTTTGGTCCCAAATATCGTCATCTAAAACTTCCAATTGCCCTATCAAGTTCGATAATGCTATAGATACATTATTTACCTCATCTTTAAATGCTTCACTATACGCAACAGCACAATGCTTTCCATCTATACTTTTATCCAAAACAGAATAACATCTATCGCTTACTACGCCGAAAGTATCTTTATCCAATAGGCTATACTCATGCAGGTAGGCTAATACGGCTTTATCATCATTATTAAATTGCTTTAATAGTTCGCGATTTATAGTATGTATGATATGAGCCGTCCATTCACTTTGCCAGACGCTCATAGTAATACCTATTTTATGGACACCTTTCAGTAGGGTACGATAAAATGGGGTAAGCAATCCATGCTTTTCTATCCATTCAAGAAGCGACTCATGTCTAGCTGTATGCATTTTGCTTACCCACTTATAAGCCAACTCTTTTTTAGCTATTATGTCGTCACTATGATATCCCATCTTTTGCAATACTTGCTCAAGTGCATCTTCTCGTAAATTTACTATGCGGGTAAGTGCCGCCATGGTGCTGTCTTCGTTTCTTTCTACATTAATAAAGTTCAAAAACTCATTTACGGCTTTGTCGGCTTCATCGTGTGATTCATGAGTTAATTTGAAATAGCCATTGAGCTTATCTTGTCTAGCGGTCAGTTCATCATAAATCTTTTGTATATCCTGCATAAATCTATTCATCTTTTCTCCTTTATCATTTTCAATATCGGTTGCAATAATCTCAAAGCTTTGCTTCTATGCGAAAACTCTTTTTTGACATCATTTGGCAATTCACCTAAAGTTTGTTTATATCCTTGCGGGACAAACATCGGATCATAACCAAATCCACCATCTCCTTTAGCCTCGTCTATTACATCTCCATGCATCCAGCCATGCACTACAAACTCGCCTTCTTTACATACAAGGGCCAGTGCGGCGGTATAATATGCAGGTGTACGCTTTACACCATTGGCTTTTATGACTGAGATAAGTTTATTCAAATTGTCCAAATCGCTTGCATTGATCCTAGCATATCTGGCACTATAAATCCCAGGTTCACCGCCCAATAGAGGTACACTTATACCGCTATCATCCGCGATGACTATGGCATCATTGCTTAATCTATCATATATAGCCCTGGCTTTGATAAGAGCATTTGCAGCGAAACTATCCCCGTCTTCTACTATTTCAAAAGCTGGTATTATATCACTATATGGTACCAGTTTCTCACCAAAAAATTGACTAAATTCTCTTACTTTACCTTGATTTGATGTCGCCAAAATTAATTGCACGATTTAACCTCTGATTAATGATTTCTTACTATAATTTGGACAAATTTTATCCAATTTAAGGTAATAACTATGTTAAAACGCATTTTTCCTCTTAGTCTAATCATAGGTCTTAGATTTTTTGGACTTTTTGTGGTCTTGCCGGTACTTTCCATATATGCTCTCCAAATGGAAGGAGCAACACCGTTTTTGGCTGGTGCTGTTATGGGTAGTTATGCTTTAACTCAAATTATATTTCAAGTACCATTTGGCACAATGAGCGACCGTATAGGGCGCAAGAAAACACTTTTTTTTGGTCTGATCATATTTATAATAGGTTCGATTGTTTGCGCTATGAGTACCGATATCTATACGCTTATCTTGGGTCGATTTTTACAAGGAGCAGGATCCATAGGAGCTGTGGTAACTGCCATGATAAGCGATCTTGCCAAAGAAGAAGAAAGAGCTCACGCAATGGCTGTAATGGGTGCAACAATAGCTATCAGTTTTTCGGTAGCAATGATAATCGCTCCGATAGTTGCCGGCACTTGCGGTATCCAAAACCTATTTTGGCTAACTGCACTTCTTAGTATCGGAGCAATTATAATCCTGTTTACTCTCGTGCCCGAACCTCCTAAGATCTCACATAGTTACGATAAATTAGTTGTAAAAACCAAAGATGTATTTGCTGACAAAGCATTAGTACATATGTATGTCACATTTTTATTCCATTCATCTATCATGACTATGGCATTTTTTCTAATTCCTATTGTTATGACACACGGCATAAACGAAGATGGATTTGGATGGACAAGAGCTGAGCTTTGGAAGGTTTATCTGCCAGCCGTGATCTTTGGTGTCTTGTCGATGGGACCTGCTGCTGTGTTTGGGGAAAAGTATGGCAAAGGAAAATTGATATTTATGATCTCAATTGCTGCTATTTTGATCGGATTTATGGCTATGGGCTTTGGCCAAAGCCCAACTGTATTTATAGTAGGTGTTGTACTGTTTTTTATCGGGTTTAATATGTTTGAGCCTCTTTTGCAGAGTTTTGTGAGTAAATATGCCAAAATACATCAAAAGGGTGCTGCACTTGGAGTAGCAAATACATTTGCTTACGTAGGAATATTTCTAGGAGGATTGCTGGGCGGATGGATGATGCAAAGCTTTGATAGAGCTACCCTTGCAACTTTGGTTATCATACTATGTATTGCTTGGTTTATGTGGATATTGAGAATGCACAATCCAAGTGCTAGGGCAAATATATATTTGCCTCTTGATAAATACGATAGAGCTAAGATCATGGGGCTAAATGATCACGAAGCTGTATTTGAAGTATATATCAATGAAACGGAAAATATAGGTGTAGTAAAATATGAAAAAGATATGATAGATGGAGAAGGGATCAAAGAATTGCTAAGCTAAGATTAACACTTAGCTAATAGCTGCCAAATAGGCAGTCTATCTTTTAATTCCATTCAAGTAAATTATTTGCTCTTCTTATGATATTTTCTACAGTAAATCCAAACTTTTCAAATAACAATTCAGCAGGAGCTGAAGCACCAAAACTCTCCATGCCAAGTACATCATCTGCATATCTATAGTATTCACTAGCTGTTGCGGCTTCTATTGCTAATACTTTTGTGTTTTTATTGATTATTCTTGTTTTATACTCTTTGCTTTGCTCATTAAAGAGATCCAAACATGGTACGGAAACTACGTTTGCATCTATTCCTTTACTCTCCAATGCTTTGGCTGCATCTAAAGCAACGCTTACTTCGCTACCGCTTGCCATCAGTGTAATTCTGGCATCCTCACTCTCTTTAAGAAGATATGCACCGTTACTCACATCACCAAAAGCTTTGTTTACACTAACAATAGGCAATTTTTGACGGCTAAGTACAAATCCGTGAGGAGTTTTCATAGATAGAGCAGTCCTCCATGCTTCTACGTTTTCTATACCATCACACGGTCTCCATACATAGAAGTTCGGCAATGCTCTAAATTGACTTAGATGCTCTATAGGCTCATGCGTAGGACCATCTTCGCCTACGCCTATGCTGTCATGCGTCCAAATAAAGAAGTTTTGGATATGAGTTAGTGCAGCTATTCTAACACTTGGTTTGAGATAATCACTAAAGACGAAGAATGTCGCATTAAATGGTATTACTGTGCCATAAATAGCCATCGCATTAGTAATAGCCGCCATAGAGTGTTCTCTGATACCAAAATGGATATTTTTACCTTTCGGAAAATCACCAAAACCTTTTAGCTCTGTCTTGTTGGATGGTGCAAGGTCTGCTGAGCCCCCAATAAATCCAGGGACTGCTTTTGCTATAGCATTAAGTATCTTACCGTTGCTATCTCTTGTAGCTACTCCTGACTCACTGCTAAAGTCTGGAAATTCAATAGAGCCAAGGTCCGGGTTAAGAAGACGAGAAAGTGCTTCATTTTGCTCTAAAAGCGGAGCTTCTTTTTGTCTGTGCAGCCACTCTTTTTCATACATCTCACCTTTTTCAACCGCACATCTGAAGCGTACTAATACATCTTCTGGTATATGAAACTTTTCATCTGCTAAAAAACCTGCTTTTGTTTTTGACTCTTCTATGCAAGCTTCGCCTAGAGGTGCACCATGGGTCTCATGGCTGCCTTCAAGTCCCTCTGCACCACGTCCAATTATAGTGTTTGCTATTATTATAGTCGGCTTGATAGCGTTTTTGGCTTCGCTTATAGCTTTGTCGATCTCATTATAGCAATGCCCATTTATCTTCATGACATTCCAGTTTTGAGCTTCAAACCTTTTTTCTACATCTTCACTCCAAGCTATAGATGTATTACCTTCTATTGTAATAGAGTTGCTATCATAGATGAGTACTAGATCTTTTAATTTCAAATGCCCTGCCAATGCACATGCTTCATAGCTAATGCCTTCTTGCAAATCTCCATCACCGCATAGACAATATACTTTGTGGTCTATAAATGAACATGTTTCAGAATTAACTTGACCTGCTGTGTAAGCTGCAGCCATTGCAAAACCTACCGCATTGGCAATTCCCTGCCCCAGAGGTCCAGTGGTCATCTCTACGCCAGGAGTATGTCCGTATTCCGGATGTCCTGGAGTTTTGCTATCAAGCTGTCTGAAACTTTTTAGATCATCAAGACTTACATCATATCCCCAAAGATGAAGCAACGAATATATAAGCGCAGAGCCGTGTCCTCCTGAAAATACCAGTCTATCACGATTGAGCCATGACGGATTACGCGGATTGTGGCGTAGGTGTTCACCGAGAACTACTGCAATATCTGCTAATCCCATTGGTGCTCCTGGGTGACCGCTGTTTGCTTGTTGCACCATGTCTGCTGCTAGAAATCGTACGGTGTTGGCCATCTTCTTTCGCATTATATTTTCTGGTGTATTTGGCATATTTTTCCTTCTTTTAATTTAATTATTGTGTCGCCATAAATAATGAGCCACTGCATTTTGGAGTGCTTGTTTTGTTTTGTTATCAAAATTTTGCAAATTCTCTTCAAGTTTTTTAGCTAGATTATCTGCGTACTCAAGGCTTTTTTCTAAACCCAAAAGGGTAACAAAGCTGTTTTTGCCCTCATCATTGGATGTAGTTTTGCCGGCTTCTTGTGAACTTTGTGTCACATCTATGATATCATCTTGCACCTGGAACAAAAGACCCAGATCAAGCCCAAAGTCATAAAGTACATTTTGGGTATCTTTGGACAATCCCACTATAACAGCTCCCATTTGCAAACTAGCAGCTATGAGTTTGGCTGTTTTGTTTTGGTGCAATATCTCTACTTGTTCCAAACTCAAGGATTGATTTTCAAAATAACAATCCAATGCTTGCCCTAATACCATACCCGCCGATCCGCCATTCGTTGCCAAGATCTCGATGAGTTTTACTTTGACATCTGCTCTTAAAGGGGCTTTGGCTATTAGCAAAAAGGCATCAGTATTGAGTGCATCTCCAGCAAGCACGGCGGTTGCTTCGTCGTACTTGACATGCAGAGTCTCCATTCCCCTGCGCAAATATGCATTATCCATAGCAGGTAGGTCATCATGAATAAGTGAATAAGTATGAAATGCCTCGAGAGCCAATGCCACTGGAAGTGCGGAATTGTAAAGTAACGGCTCATGAGCCTCTACGATATACAACAGCAATTGTGGACGGAAGCGTTTGCCTCCAGCATCCAGCATAGCACTAAGCGCATCTTCGTAGCAAGGATGAAAGCTTGATACTTGTAATAGATGGGATTTTAGGTATGATTCAAATCGTTGCATTTTTTATCCTGAGTTTTATTACCGCGCTAGGTAAATTATGATGAAATTATAGCCAAATAGGATAAAATAATATATATACCAAAATTGCCAATGCAAGGTATATATATTTTATGGGGATTTCTTAATATGGTCTTTGACCTCTATAATTGCCCGGTGGATTATAGTTACAAGACCATACTTGTGATTTGTCCGGACACACTATCTTGGCACATCCTACTTCCGAAGTATCCCTCCATATTAATTGAGTATAGTGTCCGCATACCTTGCCAAAAGCACAACGATTTGAATCATAATTATAATATTTACGCTCATTACCCCAAAGCCTGACGACTTCGCTCGGACTTACTTTTTGCACTCCTCTTCTGCCCGACCCATACCATGTTGGACTACCCCAATATAAATTTTCTCCCAATCCCGGTATGCGGCTATGCATCATTTGGCATTCATAGTTTTCTTGAAGGGTATAGACCCAATCTCTTGCTACGCTTGCTAATTCATTTGACCACTTCAGGCGAGGAAGACGCAGTTTGTCACGCAATTGATTATGCGCAGACAATATTTCAGTTCGTTCTTGCATACTTAATGCATAAACTTGGATATTGGATAAAATAAATATTATGATAAATGCTAATTTACTTTTGTGTGACATCTTTGTTTACGCTCCCTGCTTTTGCTATTAGTTCTACTATTTCTTGTAGGCTGTTTTTCTCCATATCTATAATAACATCTGCTACCTGTCTATATATATCGACTCTTTGGTTATAGAGTTTTTTCGCCTCTTTTTCTTTGGCAAACAATGGTCGTTTGGCGAGTTTCGCCTTGGAATTTTTAGCATTTTTGAGTCTGCGGTGTATCCATTCAAATGATGCGTCAAGTAGTACTACTGTACCTAATTTTTTTAGATTATTTACCTTATAAAATCCGCCGCCGCAACTGATAAGAGTACCTTTTACGCTATGCTCTATCCAATCGGCTGTCTCTTGTTCCAAAGCTCTAAAATGAGCTTCGCCGTACTTTTCAAAGATCTTTTTGATTTCTTTGTTTTCTTTGGACTCTATGAGATCATCCGTGTCTATGTTGTATATGCCGTATTTCTTGGCAAATGCACGAGCCGTAGAACCCTTGCCTACACCCATGAAACCTATTAATATTATATTTTTATCCATTCTTTTACTCTTTTTAAAATTGCATAATTGTATCACACTATCTATTCATCTTCATTGATATCTGGCAACTCCAAAGCTTTGATATGTCCTATTGCATTTCCTGCGATGCCTTGGAGTGATCCATACATTTCAGTAGTATTTGCAAGCACTCCATCTATGAGTTTTTGGCGTCGTTTCCAGCTAGCCATCAGTGATCTTTTCTCACGTTCTAGCTCATCTTGCATCACGCTAAAGCCATTTACGATAGCACTCAGCTGCATAGCAAACTCATTGCCTGTGAGATAATTATAAAGAAGGCTCATCTTGTCAGCTTTATTATCTTCTTTTTGCACAGCTTTATGGGTATTGATAAGTGACTGCCGCATCAAAGAGACCGAGCCTTTGAACTCATCTAGGCTGCATACCCACACGCCATCCACGAATCCCATCCTATCCATATCTTTGGGGTACACAGAAGTGACCAGCACCCCTATATCGGCACCGGCTTTGAGCATATCGGCTTTGAGCTTTTGCACCCAATCACTGCTCCATGCTTTGGTATTTTTACTCTCATAGCATATCACGCCGCAGTTTTGAGCTTCTCTGGTGTGTACTACTTGCACACAATCGGCTCCAAACGCACCTTTTTTGATCTCTCCAATGGTATCAAAAGGAAATTGCATTGAGAGCCACTCTTCAATGGCGAGTTCTTGTACCTCGCCTTGGAGCTGCATACTTCCTTGGTCTGCTTTTCTTTTCATCTCTTCGATGAGTCGCTTTTGATCTTCTAACTGTTTGTCTTTTTCTTTTAGTTTGAGTTCGTTTTCATCTGCTATCAATTTGGATATCTTCTCTCGCTCAAGCTTTAGCTTTTCACCCATCTCTTGTTCAATTTTTAGCTTGATGGATGACTCCATCTCCTCTTTTTCTCTCTTCAAGCGTTCTATCTCTATTTTGCTATTGTTTAGCTCTTTGACTTGTTCGGATTTGGCTTCCAGCTCTTTGCGCATACTTTCCAAAGCTCCGCTTTGCTCTGCTTGAACCTCTGCTTTTATGCTCTCGGAGAGTTTTTGTTTTTCTATTCTAACTTGTTCACTAGTAGCTTTACGGACACTGTCTTCAAAGCGTTCTTTTTGTTCGGCTAATGCTTCTTCTTGGGCTTTTAGCGTATCGAGGTGAGCTTTGTACTCTTTACGTTTGGTCTCTATCTCTGCCTCTTGCTTTTTCTTTTCAGTTAGCCACTCTTGCTTGTGCTTGCTCTCTAACTGATGATACAAAGCTTCATTGATATCAATTTCGACACCGCAATTCGGGCATTTGATGGTAGTTTTATTGGTCATTTTAAATCCCATTGTAGATTTATTTAAATAATATCATACCCAAAACCAACTAATATGAATGGAAATATGTCACAATGTGATATATAATTTCCAAAAAGGTTTATACTCCATGAGGCTCTTCGTCGCTTCTCCTGTTATCATAGACGACTACGCTTCCATCAAAGAAGATTTTAGTGAGATCATAGATGGCAAATGGACGCAAGAAGATCACTTGCATCTGACATGGGTTTTCTTGGGTGAGGTGAAAAAAATGGAGCCTATCATTGATAAACTAAGCAACATTACTCCTCTGGAGAGTGAAGTAAGTATCGCCGAACTTGGGTATTTTGGCAGACCACCAAAGATATTTTTCGCTAAAGCTGAAGACAGAGTGCTATATGACAAAGCCAGAGAATTCAAAAATGCAGGGTTTGATCTCTATCGCTTCAAACCGCATATCACCCTTTGCCGTATCAATGCCATACATGATTACAAAGCCTATAAAGAAATGCTCAAAACATACAAAGAAAAGCGGTTAGGAACCATACTGCCAGAGGTCTCACTATATCAAAGCACACTTACCAAAGAAGGTTCACTGTATGAGCGGAAATTTGGCATAAGAAACGTGATTAAAAAATCTATTTAAATAATGTCGCCCGAACGCTCGAAAAGCAGTTAGATTTTGAGCATATGCCGCAAAAATCTAACGTCGCGATTCGTGAGTGGTGACGCTTTTCTTTTGTTACTTTTCTTTATAAAAAGAAAAGTATAGAGAAAGGATATTTCATTTTACTGCCTTTTTAGAAAAGGTAGCTCCAAAAGCGTCATGATCACAAAAACTCTGAAAAATGATGTTTCTCTTGTCATGTTCTTTTACTAAGTACAGTATATTTCACTTTTGTTTAAAGCTTTTTATAATGATGCGATCATGACAAAGATTTAAAACGGATGGATCCCTGCCTTCGCGAGGATGACAGAAAAAAATATTTATCGTGAGTTTGTGTGAGATTTGTTTGAAAGTTTTGAGTGTAGCGAAGAAGCTTACATGTAGTAAGTGCCCGAGCGAAACTCAGAAATATTAAATGTAGAGATTTTTGTTAGATTGATTTAGAGAGTGCTATTTTGCAAAGAAGCTTACTGATGGTAAGTGACCGAGCAAAATAATGCTATATGAAGCGATATAACAAAAATATCAGAAGATCATTCCGTCTACTGGGGATGATGCTGTGGCAAATGGTCTCTTTGGAATTCTTCCAGCCAGATAGCTCATACGTCCGGCGATTACCGCGTGTTTCATAGCTGTAGCCATCATTATAGGGTCTTTTGCCTGTGCGATAGCGGTATTTGTCAGAACTCCATCAGCCCCCAGCTCCATAGCCACACTAGCATCGCTAGCACATCCTATTCCTGCATCTACGATAACAGGAACCGATACCGCTTCACGGATAAAGTGAATATTGAACTTATTTTGGATACCAAGTCCAGAGCCAATAGGAGATGCCAAAGGCATCACTGCATGCGCGCCGGCATCTTCAAGACGTTTTGCCATAATTGGATCATCACTGGTATATGCCATGATAGTAAATCCATCCTTGCTCAACACTTCACAAGCCTTGATAGTCTCTATGACATCAGGATAAAGAGTCTTGGCAGTATCACCTATGACTTCGAGTTTGATCAGGTCAATACCTGTAGCTTCTCTAGTCAATCTAAAAAGCGTAATAGCCTCCTCCGCAGTAGTACATCCAGCAGAATTTGGAAGGAACTTGACATTGGTGCCGCGGAAATAATCCATAAGGTTTTCTTGTTCTGGGTTCGTGATATTGACCCTTCGTACTGCTACAGTAATAAGCTCGCTACCGCTAGCCAATGTCGCATCAAGAGTAGTTTGGAAACTATCATATTTACCGCTCCCCACTATAAGGCGGCTATTTAATTCATATTTTCCTATGCGTAATATATCGCTCATTCATATTCCTTTATTTTGTTTACACTTTATTGTGTAAGTTATAACACACCTAACTTAAAACTACTCTTATCGCATCACTAAGTGTTTCTTTTTCTAATGCTCTAATGGCATTGTCATATGTTTCAAAATCAAGCCCTGCTTTGATGATACTTCGTTGCAGTATCATCTCTCCGCCATCGAGCTCACTACTTACCCAGTGCACACTCACTCCGCCCTCAGGATATTGATCTTCAAAACTGCGTCTTATGGCATCAACGCCTTTATGTCTAGGCAAAAGTGATGGGTGTAGATTGATAGCTTTGACATTGTCCGTAAAAATGGGGGTCAAGATCCTCATAAAGCCGGCCAATACTGCTAGATCCGCATCTGCTTTTTTGACAGCCCTGACAAGTGCTTCATCAAATGCTTCTCTGCTCTCAAAATTTGTAGAATCTATAATCTCTAGTGGAATATTATGTGCCTTGGCAATTTCTATGCCAAGAGCATTTGGATTGTTTGTGATAGCCAAAACTATTTGATCTTTAAATGTGTTTGCCAAATGGGCGAAGTTGGTACCTTTGCCGCTAAATAAAACTACTATCTTTTTCATGTGTCGCATTGTAGCAAAAATTATATAATAGTGTCATCAAAGCACCCAGATGACATTGTTTTTATAGGTTTTCCAAATATGCCAAATTATTTATAAGATCCATACTTATCATAGCATAATTAGCTCCATCATATTTTTGTGAAGCAAGCGTCAAAGACAATGAACCTTGTATAGCTGAATACAATGCATCATATCCTTGTGCCAAAAGAGCTACAATAAGACCGCTAAGTACATCGCCGCTTCCGCCCTTGCTGAGATTTGAACATCCTAAAGGATTGATATATACATATCCTTTGTGAGCTATGATAGTATTGGCTCCTTTAAGCAGCAATACGGTGTTTGGATATAAATAAGAAAATCTTTTGGCATATTCAAAGCGGTAAGATTGTAGATTAGAAACAGTTGTTTCTTCTCCTGTCAAAATTTTCCACATCACGACAAACTCTCTAGGATGTGGGGTCACCACAATAGAGCGGTCATTTTGTTTGAGCAATGATAGCAACTTGGGCGAATGCAATGCATCCGCATCGAGTACCAGAGGCAATGAGTTCGCTAACACATGTTTATCCAAAAAACTCTCTTCAAAATCATGTCCCAGCCCCATACCAAGAGCAATCGCTGTACTGTTGACCGGCAATGTAGAGCTATGCATCAAATATGGAGGAATAAAATACTTTTGTTGCATCACTAAAGTCACAAGCCCAGCTCCAAAGCGTAGTGCTGCTTCTCCGGCAATTACAGATGCTCCTTCTTTCTCGCCGCAAAAGATCGCTGCATGTCCAAAAGAACCTTTATGTGTGGATAGTTTTGTACGTAGCGGCAAAGAAAGATCGTTTTTTTCTAGCAAGAGCGTATCGCTTTCATCTTCATAGAGCGATGCTGGCAAACCCAAATCGACTCGTACGATCTTGCCTACAAAATCTTTGGCAGCATCTAAAAAAAGTGCTTCTTTGTACGCCCCCATAGTCACTGTCATATCTGCAACAAAAGCATTTGTCAAAATCTGACCGTCTATACTAATACCAGTAGGTATATCACAAGCTATCTTGTATCCATTTAGGGCATTTAATTGTTCTATTAATTCCAATATTTCACTGCCAAGTTCACCCTCAACTCCAGAACCTAGGATAGCATCTACTATCACATCGGCGTCATATAAGTTTTGGGTTGTCTCTGCGCCTAGAGCCAAGGTTCTAACTAGCTGAATCTGTGCCATCTCGCTTTTGACTTCAAATGGAATATGGAGTCTAACTGCATAATCTCCGCAAAGTAATCTGGTAAGTGCTATACCATCTGCTCCGTTATTACCTTTCCCAGATACTATAAGCACACTGCTGCCAACAATAAATTTCTCGCGTATAATTCGCTCCATGCCAAGTGCAGCATGTTCCATGAGTATATCTTCGCTCAGATGATACTTTTCATAACATCTCTTGTCCATACTGCCACAATGACGAAATACTTTTTGCATAAATTGCCTTTGTTTTTGCTCTTGGAATAATTATAGCAAATTTTATACACCTTATCATCAAAAATACAAATAAACAAACTCTAAACTTATTTCGGTATAATCCAAAAATTAAATACGCATATGGCGTTAACCTGTAAAAGGAAGGGGGTGATTTTTATGCCAGGAATTATTGTTAATTCAAGAGATTCTTTTGATGATGCTTACCGCAAATTCAAAAGACAATGTGATAGAAACCTTATCGTCACAGAAGCAAGAGCTAGACAGTATCACGAAACTGAAACTGAAAAGCGCAAAAAAGAAAAAATTGCTACTCGCAAGAAAATTCTTAAAAAGATCTACATGCTTAGAAGATACGAGTCAAGACTCTAATACCAAGCAGCGGCACACCTCGGTGTGTCTTTTATTTCTACTTTTCATAAACTTTTTGATACAATCTTAAGATTATAATACTTAAGGATACTCCTATGCAATTTACTGCGCCACTTAACACAAACTCTATTAAAATCATGCTTCTAGGCTCTGGAGAACTTGGCAAAGAAGTAGCCATCGAGGCTCAGAGACTCGGGATAGAGGTAGTAGCAGTTGATAAATATGAAAATGCCCCTGCTCACCTAGTGGCCAATAGAAGTTATGCGATCAATATGCAAGATAAAGAAGCTGTACTTGAGATCATAGAAAAAGAAAAGCCTACATATATTTTGCCAGAAGTTGAAGCCATCAGTATAGATGCACTTTTCGAAGCTGAAAAAAGAGGCTTTCATGTCATCCCAAATGCTGAAGCGGTCAACAAAACCATGAATCGCAAAAACATTAGAAAATTTGCTGCAGAAGATTTAGAACTTAAAACCAGCAAATATGAATTTGTTACTACAATAGAAGGATTAAAATCTGCTGGCGAGAAACTTGGCTTCCCTTGCGTTATCAAACCGGTAATGAGCAGCTCAGGTCACGGCCAAAGTATTGCCAAAACTCCGGCTGATATCGAGCGTTCTTGGGAGATAGCAAAAGAAGCCAGAGGAGATGCCAGTGAACTGATAGTTGAAGAGTTTGTACCGTTTGATTATGAGATCACACTTTTGACTGCTAGAAATGAGATAGGCACTGTATTTTGCGAACCAATCGGGCATGTGCAAAAAGACGGCGATTATATACTCTCATGGCAGCCCATGGCGATGAGCAGCGAAGCTCTAAAAAAAGCTCAAGATATAGCCAAAGCTGTCACAGATGGCCTTGGCGGCAGAGGGATTTTTGGAGTTGAGTTTTTTGTAAAAGGTGAAGATGTATATTTCTCTGAGCTTAGCCCGCGCCCTCATGATACAGGTATGGTAACGCTTATCACTCAAAGCCAAAGCGAATTTGCACTACATGTAAGAGCAGTACTTGGTCTGCCGCTTGAGTTTACATTTTATGGTGCAGGAGCAAGTGCAGCATACAAAGCCACGAATGAGAGCCATGATCCTATTATAGAAGTGCCAAGCGGTGCATTTACAAGTAATAGCTTTGTGAGAGTTTTTGGTAAACCAGAATCACACATAGGTCGCAGAATGGCTGTGGCGCTTGTGCTAGATGAAGTAGAAAAGGCTAAAGCTCAAGCTTTGGCTATTGTTGAGAAAATGAGAGACAGATAAGAATTAAAAAATACAATGTCACTCCAAGCTTGATTTGAAATTCAAAGTAAAAAAGCCTACATTAAGCCCTTTAGTGGCATTGTAAACAAAAACTAAAAGGTATATGGTGGTCACAGACGTACTTATAATTGGCAGTGGTGGGGCTGGACTAAGTGCTGCACTAAGAGCCAAAGAGCTTGGAGCTGATGTCATAGTCGCTACCAAAACACTTCCTACAAATGCAAACACTTGCATGGCTCAAGGCGGATTTAATGCAAGCAGCAATGAAGATATACAAACACATATAGACGACACTCTAAAATCATCTAGAGGTTTGGGCTCATCGACAATGATCGATCTCATGTGTAAAAGTTCAAAAGCATCTCTTGATTGGCTCATAAACCTTGGAGTACCATTTAGCCTAGATAGCAATGGAGATCTTGCAACTAGATTTATGGGTGGCTCAACCAATAAAAGAACATATTATGCCGAGGATTACACAGGACTTAAGATCCTTCAAGGCTTGTATGACGAATCTCTAAAAAGGGATATCCATTTTATAGCAAACCGTTATCTGCTCAATCTCATAATTGATGAAGAAAATAACGAAGTAAATGGTGCGACTTTTCTTGATATTAACTCGGGAGATGTTGAAGAAGTCAGAGCCAAAAGCGTAATAATAGCAACCGGGGGATATAGCGGGATATATAACGGGTTTACCACGAACGGTTTTGGAAGCACGGGTGATGGCATAGCAGCTGTGGTTAGAGCCGGTGGAGTCGCAAGTGATTTGGAATTTATACAATTTCATCCGACCGCACTTAAGAAATCCTCAATTTTGATCAGTGAAGCTGCCAGAGGAGAAGGCGGATATCTTGTAAACAGTGATGGAGTTAGATTTGTCGATGAACTACTTCCTAGAGATGAAGTAAGCAGAGCTATCGCAAAAGAATTGAGCCAAAATAAAGAAGTATTTTTGGATGTCAGACACCTTGGAAGCGAGAAACTCTCTCATCTGCTTCCGCAAGAACTAAAACTTTGCAAAATACATGAACATATAGATATGGCAAATGAACTGATCCCTATCAAAAGTGTCGCTCACTATACTATGGGCGGAATTGAAGTAGACCAAAAATTGCAAGTAGGCGGTCTAAAGGGCTGTTTTGCTGTCGGAGAATGCTCCAATGCTCATATACACGGAGCAAACCGTCTAGGAGGCAATTCTCTTTTGGAGATCATCTCCATGGGGCTTGTCGCAGGTGAAAATGCCGTAAATTATGAATCAAAAAGCGAGTTCAAAGAAAATAGCCAGCTAGCCAAAGATATAGCTTTTATAAGTGCTGTGTACAACAACTTTACAAACCAGATCAACTTTTACGAAAAACGGGAGTTTTTGGGAAAAATTTTATACCACAATGCAGGAGTGATTAGAAATGATACCGGACTCAAAGGAGTTCTTGCAGCTCTACGGCAGATGCAGCGTGAATTTACTTTTATGGGAATAAGCGACAAGAGTAAAGAGTTCAATACCAATTTGATAGATTTTATAGAGTTTGGCAATGCTCTAGAGGTTGCAGAGATGCTTTTGGTTGGCGCACTGCATAGAAATGAAAGCAGGGGCGCTCACTTTAGAGAAGATTTCCCGGAACTTAACGATACATTTCAATCACACAGCATCTTTTGGAAAGAAGACGGGGTACTTTGTGCCCAGTTCAAGGATGTCAAATGAAGATAACAATTAAACGGTTTGACAAAAGAAAAGAACCTCAAAGTATTGATATGAGCTATCCTATCTTTGAAGGACTTACACTACTTGAGAATTTTATAAAGATCAAAACCACAATAGATCCGACCCTTGTCTTTAACGGGGTTTGCCGCTCGGGTGTATGTGGAAGCTGCAGCGTAATGGTAAATGGCAAAGCAAAACTTGCTTGCAGCTACAAGCCAAAGGACGGAGATTATATCGAACCGCTTAGTTATCATGAAGTACAAAGAGATTTAATAGTAGACAAAAAAAAGACTCATAACACTCTTAAAACTTCTCATGCTGTCATGTATGGAGATGTTATAGTAGAAAATTTTCCCAAAGTTACGGTTCAAAGCGATTGCATATTATGTAATAGCTGCTTTGCCTCATGTCCCGTAATGGCAGTCAATGAAAACTTTTTAGGACCATTTGCTCTTAGTAGAGTATATAAATATACAGCCATAAGCAGTGATAGCAAAACAAGCATTGATGCTATTCAGCAAAATGGAGTATGGGATTGTACTCTTTGTGGGGAATGTACTTTGGCTTGCCCACAAGGCATAGATCCAAAAATGGATATTATGAATCTAAGAAGTAAAAGTGTGCAAAGTGGATATATGGATCCAAATATGCAAAATATGAGTTTCGGACTTGATTTTACACAAGGATTTTAACTAGAAAGGGAGCCAATGCTTATTCATCTTGCCAAATGGCGTATAATAGCTGCCGGGATCATAGGCAATGTGATAGAGTATTATGACTTTGCTCTCATAGGTTTTCTAGTAGTCATCATGGGGCAGTTATTTTTCCCATCGAACGACCCATTTTTATCACTTCTTGGCTCCTTTGGTGCATTTGCTGCAGGTATGATAATGCGTCCTATTGGAGCTATATTTTTTGGTCATATAGGTGACAAAATAGGTCGCAAGCATGCGCTTATTGGCTCACTTGTCATGATGGCATTGCCTACTTTTCTCATAGGATTTTTGCCTATTTATGCCCAAATAGGGATCATAGCACCAATTATATTGGTACTTCTGCGTATGATACAGGGTTTTTCTGTAGGCGGTGAATACGCTAGCTCGATAGTTTATCTGGTAGAAGAATCGCCAAGGGGCCATGCTAATCTATACGGTTCATTTGTCTCTCTTGGTGCCAAACTGGGTATGGCTATCGGTGCCGGATTTTGCGGTATATTGCTAGGATATTTGGGTGAAGATAGTATGATGGAATGGGGTTGGAGAGTTCCATTTTGGAGCAGTATGGTGCTTGCTCTTATTGGGGTGTATCTACGTCGCCACTTAACCGATAATTATGAAGCTCCAAAAACCAAAGAGATACCTATAGTCAAAATCATCAAACATCATCGCCGTGAATTTTGGCTATTTTTAGCTCTTGCATCTGCAATTTGGATATTGTACTATACTCTTTTTGTCTATATGCCTGTATGGCTTCAGACTTACGGAGGATTAGATAAAGCCACCTCATCGTATATCAATACCTATTCTATCATATTAGGAGTAATATTCATTCCTGTCATGGCCATCGTTGCTGACCGATTTGGCTCTTTACGGCTGATGCGTCTAAGTGCTATTACTACAACTATATCTATCATACCAATTTTTATGCTTATGGGCTCGCAAAATATCTACACCATATTAATAGCCATCTCCATTATGACTATACTTCTATGTACTTTCCAAGCTCCGATATTTGCTGCTACGGTCAATGCTATTTCCACTCATAGCTATAGGGCCTCTTTTACTGCTGTGATACTTGGGAGTGCGGCCGGGATTGTAGGTGGAAGCACTCCTGCGCTTATGACTGCTATTACAAAAATAAGCGGCGAACCATTATCCCCTGCATTTTTGATAGCTCTATTTGCGATAGTTGGATGGTGGGCAACAAAGAGGATTTCGTCATCGCGAACAAAGTCAAGCAATCTATAAAAAGAGCTAGACTGCCACGGCTTTTTTAAAGCCTCGCAGCGACAGTCATTGCGAGGAGTGAAATGACGAAGTAATCCACAAGAGTATGGATCGCCACGAAGCCTAAAGACTTCTCGCAATGACGATCATTTTTCACTTCCCTATTGTATATCCACCTCAAAATACCCGCACTTTTGCACAGGAACGGCTCCCACTACGCCGGTTATACTCCCATAGTCCAAAATCACGGGATTTACTCCATCGGCCGATCCGCTAGGGCCATTATTGTTTGCGCTACTCACGCCTGTGCAATTGCATGCCCCATCTTGTATCTGCAGATACCTGATCGTGCTGGTATCAAATGCACTGCTATCCACCGTATCTGTCACAAATACATTTGAAGCCGTTCCGTAAGTACTATTGCTTACTTGTATTGCATATCTGATGGTACTGCCAGGGATACGTTTGGGATTGGTAGTGTTATTGACCGGATCATAGATCACGCATGATGTTTTAGCCACTGACAAGGAAGGTAAATATGAATACAATATGTCAAATGTAAAATCGATAGAAGTTGTATTATATGAATATTGATCATAATAGGAAGGCGAAAAATTTTCTTGTACACCGATAGTGGCACTTGAGCCATTTGCAGTATTACTTGGCGAAGTAGTAGGATAGCGAAAACGAATGTCTCCGTTTTTATACAATACTACTTGAAATGTATAGTGACCAGCACTTGTTACGCATATACCTAATACCTCGAGCGTACATTTAGGAATATCAAAATATGTAACTACGAGTCTTTGGCTATCGCCGCTGCCTAATGTTTCGTATCTAATATATCCTGTTCCGCCCAAATCCAATATAGCATTCGGATCGAGATCATCCCAATATGGATAGATACTTTGATAATCCCCGATCAGCCCATTTGGAAGAAGAATATTTCCTCCTGAATTCTCTGCAACTCCAAAATTAAGCTTTCCGTTAGTACTTATTCTCACTTGCGTATATGTTGTACCGTTAAAAGGAAAACTGAATCCTATATTTATAAGCAATGATCCGTCATCCGGTGGAGTTGGCCATGTTGTTGCTCCTCCTGTATGCGTATCAAGCGATGTTGCAGCAGGGGTGGTGCGCGTCAAATATTGCAATGGAGCGCCATAGGCAAAAACAACACTAAAAAATATCCAAAATAAAAATATTTTTCTTACCATGAAAGAGCCTTTGCGGTATCTCCTAGGGTTTTTTGATCAAATTTCATACGAAACTTTACATAAGGCCCCTGGGTGCGATAAGTTTGTAAGTCAAAATCATTATCACCTACTCCATCCCAGTTGTATCCAAGAGATAGCCACATGGTATCTACGAGATTATATCCTACATACACCCCTGCTCCATAATCAAAATTTCCGGCACTTTGTGCAAATAAAGCGCTAGTTTGCAAGCCTATATCTATCTTGTTTGTGATATCGTAACTAATATCAATACCGCCTAATTGTACCCAGCCTTTGTGATCATAATCCTCTATTTCATCAAAAACATATTTAACACCATACTGCAAAGAGAGTTCTAGCGCATCGCTTGGAGTATAGTTGGCTTGGAGATTATTAATGAGTTTTTGGGTCTTGCCCTCTGTTTCTCCCCTCTCATTCGTATCGATATATTCTAATTTGTTTAACACTATCAAATCTGATTGTTGTGGTCTATAAGCCAAAGCCACTCTGGCTTCTATATTTTTTGTACTATTTGCATCATTATAGACATTACTATATAAACTATTAGCTGCTAGCCCTAAATCATCATTTGGCTGTGTATATGCACCAAATGTAATATTTTGCTTGTTATCAAAAGTGCCGTTCCTGTACTCTCCGTTAAGTATCACAGAAAACATATCTGTGCGATACGCACCACCTATCCTATATGCATCAAACTCATCGTTCTTGATTGTTGCATTACCATCTATAAGCACTCCTTTTTCGTATCCGCCGCTCAGCCAAATATTTGGAGTAACTTGATAGCTTTGGAGTAAGCCAGTAGTATTGTATAATCTTGTAGTACCATTTTCCGCCTCGCTCATAGTTGTATTTTCTACTGTCATACCGCTCCATGGTCTTGTCCTTGTGCCTACACGACCTAACTCATAATCTTTTGTATCACTTTTTGCCCATTCGTAAGATCCAAAAATATCTGTTGATTGACTCAAAGCATAGTTGAGCCCCACCATTGTCTTGGTAGGGAATAGCTCATCTTCATCAACCCCCAGTGATCTATCATGTGCCACTAAGAGCTTCAATCTTTGATTAAAGAAAGATTGATACCCTCCTAATAGGATTTGATTGACAGCTTCTGTATCACTGGCATCTGCATATCTATAGCCCAGATATGCACCCCATAATGTTTCATCTATTTGTAGTCTTGATTCAGCAACATCATGGTTGTTGCCAGAAAGTAGCTCGGTATCTCTGTATGCTGCAGCTTTGAGGCTGACACGATTATCAAATGTTTTAACAGCATCCATGCCTATTTTACGAGTTCCACCAAGTTCGCTTGAGAGTTGTCCAAGCCCAAAAGAGCTGTCCTGTTCTCTATAATACCCTCTTGCATAAAGTCCGTTTGAGAGATGTTCTATCTCTGCTAATTTTGCATCGCCCCTGATGACTTCTCCATCTTTAGTGGTTTTGCTTTTAGCATATTCGGCTTTAAGTGTTGTATCGGCTCCAAGTTTAACCGTAGTATCGGCTCCGATAATCTCATTTTTCCCTGTACCCATATCTTCAGAGATATAAGTACTGCCTACTTCTATGTCCCCGTCTTTAAGCTTCACCGCTCCCCTGCCGCCATAAGTATAATGTTTTGAGCCATCTCCTTTGATCTCATACTTTGCTACTATGTATATATGATTAAAATCTTCATCAGCACTATATATCGGCTCTTTAAAATACAATCTTCCTAGATTATAATCAATCTCATAATCTCTAAATCTTTGCAACTCTTTGGTACTTAAGATTATTTCATTTCTATATCTATCTCTAACTTCTATGGATATTTTTTCTGAGTTTACTACGACAGGTTTGCTTTTGAGATAATAAAATCCTGATGTCCCATCACCCCTAATGTCATCTCTTTGAAAAACTTGATCTGTATATGTTGCAAACGCTTTAGCATCTATATTCTCACTATGATATTCGCTCTTTAGCCCAGTGAATGTACGGCTATATTGTGTAAGCTTTGTGGCACTCAGATCTGTGTTGAAATCTCCAAAAAGAATATTGAATTCATCATTTTCCAGTTTGATATAAAGTTTTTTACGACTTGAGGCATCATACGCTTGTGTAGTATCATCATTATAGATAGTATAATATGTATTTGGATCTATCTCACCAAAATATCTGGTATTTTTAGTATCTCTACTGGTATCATATGCTAACGTAAGCAGCCAATTAGCTTTTATACTGCCTTTGGCAAAAAATGAAATCTGCCCTTCACGCACAATTCCTTCTTTTGTATCACGTAATGACTCTTGATGTTCTTTGAGTGTATTATAACCTACACTCCCCTCTGCAAATCCAACCATGATCCATTTTCGCATGCTGGGCTTGAGCCATACTTTGATATTATCTTCTTTGTACTCCAGCTTGAAACTTAATGTAGCTTCTCCTGTTTGTGTAGTAGGCTGCAATGCGATGTATGCTATGCCATCAGCTCCAACTGTATATGTATTAGTTGACTCCATACTGGCGGCAAGCGGATTGTTTTTGAATAGCTCTACACTGCTCATGGAACGATATGGCTCACTGACCGAAAAGCTTCCTGTTATGCCTTGTCTTAATGGTTTATTAGTACTATCTAGGAACTTAACTGCTATGATACATGGATTGATTCCGTCTGCTATCACCTTTGAAAGCTTTGGCATATATACTATTTTAGCAGGAGTGTTGGCTATAAATATCTCTCTTGTAAGAGTATTGTAAATTTTGCCGGATATATCATATAGCTTGATCTCTATTTTATTGGCACCATTTAGGAGATCCACGCCTCTATATCTGTCTATCGTCATATTTTGATTTGGTGAACTATACTTGCTATCATAGTTAAGCATACTTACCTTTGCTCCATTAAGCCACACTTCTGCTTTATCAGTTTTCGGGTATCGCACTGCTATTTTGGTAGAAGGAATAGATAGCACATGATTTGGTGGCGGCCATAGTATTTCGGTTTTATTGTTTTGAAGATCATTTTCACTATATATAGGCATCTTTGCTTCGACAAAAGATACTTCATATGGTTTTGTATCTTTTGTTTCTTTAGATTCATTAGCAACGACTGTGATATTTGCGTCTGTTTTTTTTAAACAAAAATCTGCTCTTTTTAATCCTCCATATTTCAAATCCACAAATTGAGAAAATGCACGATTCCCAAATCTTGCATTTTCTTGACACTGAGCCATGGTATATCCGCGCGGAAGCAGATCTACATCCACCTGCACTGTATGTGTACCTGCCTTGACCCCTTCAAAATGATATTTACCGTCTTTATCCGTGAGTACATATGCACCATCTTCTAGATAAAGTCTCACGCCTGAGATGCCATGACCTTTTTTATCATCTTTATATGACGCGTCATAAACTTGACCGAGTATTGTTCCTGTAGAGCGAAACAGTTCTTCTTTTACCATTAATGAAGCGGTGGCTATATTAGATTTGACCAATGATTGCGTCATCGCCCAAGCTTGATTTACCGCCCCTTTGGTGCCGATCCCGGCTCCTATCACTGCAATGAATGTGATATCAACTTGGCCATGTGATGATATAGTGGATATAGTAGTCGACAGCTCTGTGCCATCAACGGATAGGGTTGGTGCTACACTCATACCATTTACCTTGAGTGTACCTTCTTCGTATTTCACGCCCCGGGGCATAAGGTCATATAATATTACATTACTTGCTGCGGTAGCACCATCATTGTGTACCTTGATTGTATAGCTTACTATCTCCCCTATGCCTACTACTGATTTATCGACGCTTTTTTCTACCCAGATATTACTTTGTTCTTGGGATGTGATGGTGACATCGACCTCATTTGAGATTGCACTTTTGGAAGTACCATTAACTGTATATGTGGCATTTGCTGTATTTTTGATGATATCGCCGATATTCGCCCCCCAGGAGAAAGCACCGAATAATAGCGCTGCTGCTATACCTCTCATGATCATCACAATCTTTTTGTGATCAACATAAGAGGCTTTGATGGACCATAGTACTCTTGCGGCTCGCTTGGAAGCCGACAAGAAAAGGAGGAAAATCGCTTGATTTCTCAAGGTTTTTGTTCTACTGGATCGTCACTTCGATATATCCACAGTTAGTAACACCTGCAGCGACACCATCGTAATCAAGCGTAACACTGGAAGTTCCAGCCCCAGTAGTACCAGCATTGGTTTCTACAGTACCTGTTTTGGCACCACATACACCAGAGGATATCGCTGGACATACAGCTGTTCGCACGTCAAGGTTTGCAGCGGAAGTACCAAATTCACTTGGAATTAGATCCGCCACAGTAACACTTGTTGCATCAGAAGTGCCCGTATTGGCAACCTGTATTTGGTAGCGAAGAACTGCGCCGGGAATACGCTTAGGATTGGTTGTTCCATTTACTGGATCGCTGATAACGCATGAGGTTTTGGTCACTGCCAAAGCTGCAGATTGAACTATATATCCGCCCCATGCAGAAAATTGACCATCAAATGCAGTATTGCCCTCAGTAGTTATGCCTGTACCTTCAGCCAGTACTATATCCACGCTTCCTATAGTATCAGGACCGATTGTCGAAGTCAATGCCGTACCACCAGAGTCAGTAGCAGTTGCTTCTAGCTGAATGTTCATTACCTGTCCATTTGTAACACTTAAAGGTATATCAGCTGCCACCCTAATAAGTACTGATGCGCCTATTGCTAATTGAAATGCGCCGGTATAAGGATTATAGGTAGCTCCTCCATCGGTACTATATGTTATAGTATATGGCGTACTTGTATCGGCTGTATCTGCATTACCATAAACTGTTGATCCATTTGGTAAGTTAATTGCTGCAAGTGTAAAGTATTGCGCAGCATTGCCGGTATTGGCCAATGTCCAATTGGTAATTTGGCCTGTGCTGCCTGGCGTTACACTTATTTGGGCACCGTCATTATTTGCAACTGTAAAGTCTACTGCATTATCTACCAAAAATCCGGTACCATCGTTTGCGTTGATTGCTGTTTGGCTTATGCCGCCTACTGTATAATTCAATGTAACACTATTTTGTACTTGTGTTCCGGCTACAGTACCTACGGCATATGCATCGCTGAATCCTATTAACATCATAAATGCTATACCTAAAATCTTTTTCATGATTTCCTCCTTTGTTTTGGTCCATTCTGGACACCTAAGCCTCTATTCTAAAGTCGCATCAAATTGTACACTGCTGCTTTGTTTGGCATCTAGTGTTTGCACTACCCATCTTATGGCTTTATATTCTGCGGCTTTGGCTGCTCTTTTTTTACCATTTTCAGTCACAAAAAGCTTAGATGGCACATCAAAGAGCTTGCCGTCAAGCGAATATGTGATATTGCAAACTCCGGCACACTTAGCACTTCCACCTACATAAAGCATATGTTTTGGTACGGAATTAGTGATCACTAGATTTTGGGCTGTTGCATTTCCATTATTGCTTATAGTATTGACATAACGAATCTTTGTCCCGGGTATTACCTTGGCAGCATGCACCCATGCTGTTTGCTTGTTTATGGTTTTTTCTTGAAGTGATTCGGATTTAATGCTAACATCCGCATACAATATTGAAGAAAAAGCAAAAATAGATAAAATAGATAAAAAACTTTTTGTCATGCTTACTCCTTGTTCTAGATACAAACTATTTATAAATTAGCTTGTGAGATTTGGCAATCTCTCCCAGTCTTGCGTACAAGACTGGGAGAGATTGCCTAGCTTATCATCACCTCAAACGAGATATTTTTGATATATGGATCTCCTAAGCTCTGCGTAGCAGTGCCCAAATTTACTTCTATGTTAGTGCCTGTAAATCTACCGCTATCGCTATCAACAGCATCAGTTAAGCTGACACTATCAAGCTTTAGTGACCCTGCCACATAAGTAGTACCTGCAGGTATGGCATCTGTTATGATAAGATTACCAACACTTCCATTTGCTTGAAGTTCTACAACTATATTATAACTCACAATTGTTCCAGTAGATACTTCACTGCCACTGTGTGTAGCACTTTTGGTGAGTTTAACTCCAAGATCATTACTCATCTTATACTCTCCCCATGCTTTACTTACTCCTCCGCTCATCCCAACAACTGCAAAAACACCACCAGTACCGGCTCCAGGATATAAGGTTCCTGGGGCACCAGAGCCAATAGTAGATTTAGCTTCTATAGCATTGCTTGAAATACTTCCAGATATGTATGAGTTTGTAGGCATGTCTGAAACTAAAAAAATTGTAGAAAAAGCATCCGCTGCCAACATAGTGCTGCTTACTGGCAGATCTGTTGACACATCAAATACTCCATTATTATTAGTATCTATGAAAATTCTTGGATTAGTTACTATAAAATCAGAAGAAGGATTTGTTATATCATAAGCAAGATCAAATGTGTCGTTTCCATTACCCGTATTGGTAACTTTGAATGTAAGCACTCGGTTAATTTCACCGCTAGCTACTATTATTGGGGATGCATCATTCCATACTACATTGACATCTATTATTTGATCGACCTTATCGACAATAGTATTGCTGTCAACAGTATAAGGTACTCCATTAATTTCATACTGCAATGTAGAAAAATTGCTGATTTCTGTACCGGCTAAAACACCTTTGGCATGGATATTAGTAATACCTACTACTATCCATCCCAAAGCAATGAATAAAATTTTTCTCATCCTCGGCTCCAAACTTATAATATTATAACATATAATTAAATATAAATTATGAAGAAAAATAAAAAAAATTTAGAGTATGATAGTCATTGCGAACAAAGTGAAGCAATCCATTAATCAAAGTGGATCGCCATGTAGTCTATGACTTCTCGCGATGACAAAAAAGAAAAGTAAACCTATCTAGGATCTACGATCTTCCCGGCTATTGCACTAGCTGCGGCTACAGCAGAATTGGCCAAATAAATCTCACTTGTTCTAGCGCCCATGCGTCCTACAAAGTTTCTGTTTGTAGTAGCTACACATCTCTCGCCATCGCCAAGTATCCCCATATATCCACCAAGACACGCTCCGCAAGTAGGATTACTCACTACTGCACCAGCTTCTATTAAGATATCAATAAGTCCTTCGTGCTGTGCTTGAAGCAATATCTTTTGCGTAGCAGGGGTAACTATCATACGAGTGTGACGAGCAACTCTTTTGCCTTTCATGATAGATGCAGCAATCCTTAGATCCTCGATTCTTCCGTTTGTGCAGCTTCCTATCATTACTTGGTCAATTTTAAGATCGTCTGCAACTGCTTGCTCTATACTTTTGCCGTTTGATGGCAAGAATGGATAGGCAACTACCGGGGAAAGTTTACTTACATCAATAGTAATTACTTGTGAGTAAACTGCGTCGCTATCTGAATGATAGATCTTAGGCTCAGCTTTCAACCCATTATTTGCTTTACGTCTGTCTTCCAAATAAGCCAAAGTGATATCGTCAACAGCGATTATCCCTGATTTTGCTCCTGCTTCAATAGCCATATTACAAATAGAAAATCTATCATCCATCCCAAGATATGCTATAGCATCTCCTGTGAATTCAAGAGCTTGATATAAAGCCCCGTCTACGCCTATCATACGGATAAGCTCTAGAATAATATCTTTGCCATATATGTGTTTGGCTGGTTTGCCTTTGAGTTCTACCTTGATGGATTCTGGTACTTTGAACCAATTACCGCCTGTTATCATCCCAAATGCCAAATCAGTACTTCCCATTCCAGTACTAAAAGCTCCCAAAGCTCCATGCGTACAAGTGTGTGAATCTGCTCCAATGATAATATCCCCTGGAATTACCAACCCTTTCTCAGGCAAAAGCGCATGCTCAATGCCCATATCTTTCTCATCAAAAAAATACTTCATATCATGCTTGTAAGCAAAATCCCTACTAATCTTAGCTTGATTTGCCGAAGCTATGTCTTTAGCCGGGATATAGTGATCCATGACAATACAAAAGTTGTCTGGCTTAGCTAATTTCGTAGCTCCGCTCTCTTCAAAAGCTCTTATAGAAATAGGTGTCGTGATATCGTTCCCTATGATCATATCTATATCTACTCTTACTATCTCTCCAGCCTTTACATCGCGCCCCGCATGCGCTGAAAAAATCTTCTCTGTAATGGTTTGTCCCATAACTAGTTCCTTGCATAAAATTGGGCAATTATACCATATTATGGTAAAATACGCCCAAAGGGGACTATGGTCTCTCAAGGAGTCCGCGTGAAATATGGAGAGCTTATAGCCCTACAAAAACATCTTATGCAATTTGATACTATTTTCAAAGCAAAACGCATAGGAGACAATACTATCTCTTTGAGATTTGATAAAGAATTTGAATACTGTTTTGTCATGACAAGAGGCGAGAGTATGGTTTACAAGGCAAAACAGATGCCATATTCACAAAACTACAATGCGCCTTTTGATAGTCTGCTTGAATCGCTTGTCTCATATAGCAAAATCATGAATATAAGCGTCGCACCAAATGACAGGGTATTGCGTTTAGCCTTGCAAACAAAAAGCAGTTACA
Source organism: Sulfurovum sp. UBA5622 (assembly GCA_002424475.1). Classification (GTDB taxonomy): domain Bacteria; phylum Campylobacterota; class Campylobacteria; order Campylobacterales; family Sulfurovaceae; genus BN30871. The sequence continues at coordinate 28,008 of DIKI01000007.1, read as the reverse complement.
AAACTCAAACTGTCACGCTTCAATTTGAATTTACCGGTCGTCATACCAATGTGATTTTATTGGATGAAAATGAAATTATCATTGAAGCACTAAGACACATTGATACAAGTAAGTCTTTTAGGGTCATTAGGCCTGGTGTAGAGCTTCTTGGCTTACCACCACGCAAACAAAATATGACTCTAAACGGTGAAGATATAGAAAAAATCTTGGAAAATAATTATCAAGCTATACAAACACAAGCACTTAAGTCTATCAAAAAAAATCTTGCCGCCTCCACGCAAAAAAAATATAATAAATTACACAAATTGTTATCTTCTCTGTCAAGCGAAACAGCCCTGCAAGAAGAGTGTAAAAAATACAATCTATACGGCTCAATAGTTTTGGCAAATTTAAACGATATCAAAGCTTATGATTTGGAGCTAAAAACCACGGATTTTGAAGGTAATCCTATTTCAATAAATCTACCTAAACATATTCAGACAAACCGTACAGGAGATTATTTTTTTACAATGGCAAAAAAAGCCAAAAATAAAGCCGTTCATGTACATATAGAAAGAGAAAATCTAGAAAGCAAGGTTTCATTTTATAAAACATTGCTTGACCTGATAAACAACGCAACAACCACAGAACAACTAGCACCATTTATGCCTCAAAAATCTGGACAAAAAAAAGAAAAAAACAAAACAGATGATACTCAAATATTCTGGATAGAAGGCTATAAAGTTTTCATAGGGCGCAACAAAAAAGAGAACAAAAAACTTCTCTCACTTGCAAAAGCAAATGATATATGGATGCACATACAAAATATCCCGTCATCTCATGTCATAATAAAAACAGACAAACAATCCATTCCTGGGAGTGTCATAAGAAATGCAGCCAAGCTTTGTGTAGATTTTTCTACAGATAAAGCTGGAGAATATAAAGTGGATTTCACAAAGAGAAAATTTGTCAAACCGCAAGAAGAAGCAAATGTCTTTTATACAAATTATGAGACGATTATCATCACTAAAGAAGGCGTTGAAATAAGAAGTTAACGCTAGTTATGGTATAATCATTAAATTCTGATACCCAAGGATAAAAGTATATGAAACACCTTTTTACAGATCATCAAGAGAGATGGATGACAGGTCTTGTTCTGTTGGCAATAGTTTCACTCATTGGATGGATTGATAGCTTTCCTGTGATGTGGATCTTTTTGGGTATCATTTATATGTTTGCATTTTATGAAGCTATGAAGTTGTATGACATCGAAGCTCCTTCGGCATACTTTTGGGCTGCATTTATTTGGATAGTCGCTTATTTCTATCCAAGCCCGGATGATCTTTTCTTTTTTATAGCTATCATGTTCGCAGGATCATTGGCATATTTTCACAATTTTGACAAACGGCTTTTATTGCCATTTTTGTATCCTACCATTGGTGTGTTATTTTTCTTGATGCTTTATAATGATTTTGGCATTTGGGCGATGTTGTGGCTACTGATAACTGTAGCATTAACTGATATTGGGGCTTTTTTTGTTGGGAAAACCATTGGGAAAACTAAATTTTCCAATACTTCGCCGAACAAAACGCTTGAAGGTGTAATAGGTGGGGTGATCATAGCTACTGCTATTGGTACTTTTATAGGATACAAAGATTATAATCTTGTAAAAGCAATATTGGTTACATTTTCTATATCTATATCAGCAGTTTTTGGAGATTTGTTTGAAAGCTATTTGAAAAGAGAGGCCGGAGTAAAAGATAGTGGCAATGTTCTGCCTGGGCACGGCGGTATGCTAGACAGAATTGACGGATATCTATTTGGAGTAGTAATGATGGTCATAGCTCTTCGTGCATTGCCTTCATAAATGATAGCACTCTTGGGTTCAACGGGCTCCATAGGAGTCAATACATTACAAATTGCTTCTCGTTTTGACATCAATATCGAAGCACTTGTAGCAGGAAATAATATAGCTTTACTAAATGAACAAATAGCTGCTTACAAACCTAAATTTGTAGCTATTGGCTCATGCTTGGATCGCCACAAGGTCAATCACCCAAAAGTATTTTGCGGGCAAGAAGGCATCATAGAGCTTCTATCATTATGCGAAAGCCAAACCGTAGTAAATGCCCTGGTTGGGTATGCAGGTCTTAGACCAACTTTGGAATCTATCAAGCTTGGCAAAAAAGTAGCGCTTGCAAATAAAGAATCACTTGTAGTAGCCGGTCATTTGCTTGATACCTCAAGCATCACGCCTATTGATAGTGAACATTTTGGACTTTGGTATCTATTGAACCATCGCCCCGTGAACAAGCTTTATATCACTGCTAGCGGTGGAGCATTTCGCGATTGGGAGCTTGAGAATATCAAGAAGGCATCTTTTGAAGATGCACTCAATCATCCCACTTGGTCTATGGGTGATAAGATCACAATCGATAGCGCCACAATGACCAATAAATTATTTGAGCTCTTAGAAGCCAAATGGTTATTTGATACGAATGATATAGATGCAGTGATAGAAAAAAAATCTATTGTTCATGCTTTGGTAGAATTCAAAGATGGCTCCACCACTGCCCATCTGGCCAATGTAGATATGAAGCTTCCTATTGCTTTTGCTCTGAAGGGCGAAGTAAATGAAGAGATTTTAAAACCCATTGATATTCTTAGTATAGGTGCGATTGAATTTTTACCGATAGAAACTAGCCGTTATCCTATGTGGCAGATCAAAGATCATCTACTAAATAATCCGCATTTGGGAGTAGTGATCAATGCGGCAAATGAAGAAGCAATTAATGCCTTTAAGAACGGAAAATGTTCTTTCTTTGGCATGAGCGATATGGTATTAAATACATACAAATATTTTGAAAACATACTGCCTCAAACCATAGAAGACATAGAGCAGATAAACAATGAAGTACGTCAATATGTCAAGAGATAAAACACTCATTTTGCACGGATGGGGAGGAAGCGATGCCCCTCATTGGCAGGCATGGCTGGCATGCAAATTGGCTTCCAACTATGGCACTGTATCATTTCCGATGTTGGACAACCCCCATTTTCCTAGTAAAAACAGATGGTTATCACAAACGAAACAGATCTTGATTGATTTCAAACCAGATATTGTAGTATGCCATTCTTTGGGATGTATACTTTGGTTTTGGCTGGCAAATGAAGAGATAAGCGATATCAAACATTTGATATTAGTTGCTCCACCTAGCCTAGATACCAATATAGAAACCATCAAAAGCTTCTTCCCTTGTCAACTTCCATCATCTTTGCATGCGTCAAAAATAGATCTTATAGTATCTGACAATGACGTGTATTTAGATATTGATGAAGCAAAAATGATAGCAGATAAATACGATATACAACTAGAAATATTGCACCATGCCGGGCATATTAATAGTGACAGCGGATTTGGCGAGTGGGAACATATCTTAGAGTTGCTTAATCAGGATGGCAAATGATACTTAGCATTGAAAGTAGTTGTGATGACAGCTCTATAGCTATTACAGACATACACACAAAGAAGCTTATCTTTCACAAAAAAATATCCCAAGAAAATGAGCACTCCGTCTATGGAGGAGTTGTGCCTGAACTTGCCTCAAGACTTCATGCTATTGCGTTACCCGAAATACTTGCACAAACACAAGAGTATTTTCCCGAACTAAAAGCAGTTGCAGTTACCAACCAGCCTGGACTTGGAGTAACTCTTATGGAGGGAATTGCTATGGCAAAAACCCTCTCTGCCGTACTTGGCATTCCACTAATTGCAGTCAATCATCTCAAGGCTCATATATACTCTCTCTTTGTAGAGAAAGAGACTATCTTTCCTATATTAACACTCCTTATTTCAGGTGGGCATACAATGATTGTGAGAATAAAAAGCTTTGAAAATATGCAGATCTTGGCCACAACTATGGATGACAGCATAGGAGAGAGTTTCGATAAATGTGCCAAGATGATGGATCTTGGTTATCCAGGCGGACCGATCATAGAAAAATTAGCTATTTGCGGTGATGCTGATCGATTTACATTTCCAATACCTCTATCTAATTCTCCTCTTGTTGCTTTTTCGCTCTCTGGACTTAAAAATGCGGTTAGATTGCAAGTAGAAGCTCTTGGAGGAGCAGCTGCAATGAGCGAACAAGACAAATGTGATGTGGCGGCTTGTTTCCAGAAAGCTATCATATCACATCTGTTGCAAAAAAGTAAAAAAATCTTCGCAAGCGAACCAATACGCGATGTAGCCATAGTTGGAGGAGCATCTGCTAATAAATCTATAGCGAAAGCTTATGAAACGCTTTGCAAAAGCTACAATAAAAGACTTCACACCACTCCACTTGCGTACTGTTCAGACAATGCTGCCATGGTAGGAAGATATGCCTTGGATGCATATGAGAGAAATATATTTACAAACGACATTCAAACTCAACCAACACAAAAACATACTTCTGGCACACTGCTCTAAAAACAATAGAGAAAGCCCCAAATAAGCAATCTTGAGATATAATAAATTATAATTGGGATTTATCTCAATAAAGGCGATAAGTCGCGAGAACCATCGTGTTGAAGAACTGATTTTCGGTTTTACTGAAAATTTAAAATCAATCGGTAGTGTAAATTAATATGTGGAGATAATAGCATGGGAAATAGCTATGGAGCCAGTAATATCAAAGTCCTAAAAGGACTAGAAGCAGTACGAAAACGCCCTGGAATGTACATAGGTGATACATCTACAAAAGGTCTTCATCATCTTGTATATGAAGTAGTGGATAACTCCATAGATGAAGCAATGGCGGGATATTGTGATACTATAAAAGTAACTCTAACAAAAGACGGATCAGCTATCATAGAAGATAATGGTAGGGGGATACCTGTAGCCGAGCACCCAACTGAAAAAATCTCTGCTGCTACTGTAGTACTGACCGTTCTTCATGCGGGCGGAAAGTTTGACAAGGACACATATAAAGTAAGTGGCGGTTTGCACGGTGTTGGTGTATCTGTAGTAAATGCATTGTCAAAAGAGCTAAAACTTACTATTAGTAGAGATGGCAAAATTCATGAGCAAACGTTTGCCAAGGGGATACCGCAAGACATTCTAAGTATTACCGGAAATACAAAAAAGAAAGGTACAAAAGTAGAATTTTGGCCCGACGAGACCATTTTTGTAGAAGGTGTAACGTTTGATGCTTCGATCCTTAGAAAAAGATTCAAAGAGTTAGCATACCTCAATCCTAAAATCTCTATCTTATTTTCAGATGAGCGAGATGGGAGCAGCGATGTATTTCATTTTGTGGGTGGTCTAAAACAATTTGTTGAAGATATGAACAAGAAAAAACCGCTCTCTTCAGCTCAATTTTTCCAAGGCAAAGACGAAGACATAGAAATGGATGTAGCTATCATGTATTGTGATAGTGATGCCGATCAAGTACTTTCTTTTGTAAATAATATCAAAACTCCAGATGGCGGCACACATGAAGCTGGTTTTAGAGCTGGACTGACTAGATCACTTTCGAGTTACATAGCAAAAAATGCAAATGCAAAAGAGAAAAATACCAAGATCACGGGTGAAGACGCTGCAGAGGGCTTGGTAGCTATTATATCTGTACGTGTTCCAGAACCACAATTTGAAGGACAAACCAAAGGCAAACTTGGCTCAAGCTATGTCAGACCATTGGTACAAAAATTCTTTTCTGAAAATTTTAACCGATATATGGAAGAAGTACCATTGGAAGCCAAAGAGATCATGGCTCATGTATTATTAGCTGCCAGAGGCAGAGATGCTGCAAAAAGAGCTAAAGACTTGGTCAAAAGAAAAGACTCTATGAGCGTGGGTACTCTACCGGGCAAGCTGGCTGATTGCCAAAGTAAAGATCCTGCAATATCTGAACTATATCTAGTGGAAGGAGATTCTGCTGGCGGCTCTGCCAAACAAGGTCGAGATAGAGTATTCCAAGCCATACTTCCTCTTAAAGGTAAGATCCTTAATGTTGAAAAAGCCAGATTAGATAAAGTACTTCAATCTGACGAGATCAAAAATATGATCACAGCTCTTGGTTGTGGTATAGGCGATGAATTCAATGAAGACAAACTAAGATATCATAAAATCATCATTATGACGGATGCAGATGTCGATGGAAGCCATATTCAAACACTTCTTATGACATTTTTCTTCCGATTCTTGCGCCCTGTTATAGAAAAAGGATACTTGTACCTAGCACAGCCTCCTCTTTATCGTTATAAAAAAGGCAAAAATGAAACTTACCTCAAAGACGATAAAGCGCTCAATGACTTTTTGATAGAAAATGGCATATCAGAGGTAGAATCCCAAACAATGGGACATGATGATATAGTAGATTTGTTTAAACTGGTATCATACTACAAAATGACACTAAAAGAAGTTGAAAAACGCTTTGCCCTGCCTGAGGTTCTCAGATATATGATAGAAAACCCGGATGTTATAAGTGATAATAAAACGCTATTTAAAACACTACAAACATTTATTACTGACTTAGGATACAATATACTTAGCCATACAGTGAGCGAAGAATCTATTCATCTATTCGTTCAAACCGGCGATGGGCTTGAAGAACTTATCGTGGATGATCAACTTTTTGGCAATCCTCATTACAATGAAGCTTTATATATCAATCAAAAAATTAAAGACCATATGACCGAAGAGTTTGAAGATAAAGATATGCTGGCCCTTCTGGCAGAAATCGAAGCAAGTGCAAAAAAAGGTGCTTATATTCAACGATACAAAGGTCTAGGTGAGATGAATCCGGAACAACTCTGGGAAACCACTATGATACCAGATAATCGCAGACTTCTCAAAGTAAAAATAGATGATGTAGACGCTGCAAGCGAAGTATTTACGCTATTTATGGGAGACGAAGTAGAGCCTCGCAGAAATTATATAGAAGCCCATGCTAAAGATGTAAAACATTTGGATGTATAATCATGTTGCTATCTGAGGTTGCAGAGAGAGAACGAAGATTTAAATTAGCCCTGAGAGCCGGTTTGCCAATATTGGCTTTTATAGGACTTGTAGTTTATGCTCTTGTGCTAAAAAATATTTTCATATCTGCAACATTGGAAAATTCCATACTGCTTGTTGGGATAATCTTTGTTACTGTATATTTCATATTCTTTCTTATGGGGCTCAGCGCTGCTGAAACATTGATCGATAAAACAACGCATAGTTTTCATGAGCAAGCATTTATAGCACAATTAAAATCATATAATGCAAATTTTATAGCTATTTTGGATATCCAAAATATGGAAACGATAGAAGAACAATATGGGATTAATGCTAGAGAAAAGCTATTACAACATCTCATATCTTCTTTGAACAGTTTTCTCAAAAAAAATAAATTTATATCGCCAATAATTGGTCGTCGTAATGGCAGTGAATTTATTATAGCAGTTAAAAACGATTCTAAAGATGATTTTATAAATATCATACAATCATTTATTCAAAAATTTAAAACAGCGCAAAACATTGATGTAGATTACTCTTTTGCAGTAGTTGATGCACACGAATCATATGAAAAAATTTTATTACACCTCAAGGATTTGCTCAGAATTCAAGAGAACAATGATGGCACACAAAATATACCTTCATCTATTATAGATTCCAAACAACCAGAAAATATACACCAACTAGAAATTGAAAAAATAGAACAAACAAGTATCGATGCACTTCAACACAAGAATCTACTATTTACATTTCGTCCACTATTTCGCTTAGCAACCAAACAAACAGATGTTTATGAGGTTTTCGTCAAACTAAAATCAAGCGATACTGATGAATTGCTTCCTAGAGTTTATCTTCCTATTTTAAATCGTTTGGGGCTAAGCAGGGAATATGATTTGACTATAGTAAAACATATATTTAAACTCCTTAAAAAACTGGATGAAAATATATCATTAGCATTTAATCTATCTCCCTTTTCACTCAGAGATCCTCTTTTCCAAAAACATTTTTTCAAAGCTCTTGAGTCAAGCGGTATTAACCCTTCAAGGATTATCATACAATTATATGAAAGAAAAACGCACCATGATCTTAGCGGATATCTCAAAACTCTTGAAGCGCTTAGAGACAAAGGTATTCGTATTTGCATAGATAATTTTGGCTCATCGAATGCTTCAATAGACTACATAAGACATTTCAAATTTGATATGCTCCAGTTTGATAGAGACTATATAGCCAATATCGAAGATGATCAATCAAATATGATGTTGCACACTATGGTATCAATGTCTAAAGAAAATGGGATTCTAACGGTTGCAAAATGGGTAGATACCGAAAAACAAAAAGAGAAACTAGAAGAACTTGGGATTGATTATATACAAGGATTTACAGTACATAAGCCATTGTATGAAGATGAGTTGCTTATCAAACACAAAAATGGAGAAAAAAGATGAAATATGGTGAAAAAGAAATAAAAGAATTTGATATCCAAAATGATGAAAACTATTGGCCAAATGAACACAAAAAAAATTACATCATATCTATAGAACTACCGGAATTTATGTGCAAATGCCCACGTTCCGGGTATCCTGATTTTGCAAAAATGACTCTTGAATATCAGCCAAGCGACAAAGTAATAGAACTTAAAGCACTCAAGCTATACATAAATTCATTTATGGATCGCCATATATCGCATGAAAATTCAGCAAATGAGATATTTGATGCATTGTATAAGAACTTATCTCCAAAGTGGATGAAACTAACTGCTGATTTCAATCCTAGGGGCAATGTACATACAGTCATTACTATCGATAGCGCAGATTTCTAAAAAATCATGACATTTTGTCATGGTTTTGTCATTTTTTTCTTTTTTTAATTATTATTTCTTTAGCCAAAACAAAAGAGAAATAATAATGGAATTAGAAGAAATTATATTAAGACTAAAAGAGATAATATCTCAAACACTACAAACAAAAAAGATATACGACAAAGACGTCGCCCTTGCTCTTGAGCTTGATCCGCAATACTTCGCGGTGATCAAGAAACGCAAAAAGATCCCTTTTGAGGCAATTGCCTATTTTTCACATAGAAGTCATGAAAATATGGACTGGATACTCTTTGGTAACAATAATAATAAAATCTAAACATATAATATAATTTAAAAATATGTTATAATAAATTTCACATTTCAATCAAAGGAATTTATAATGAGCCAAAGAGAAGAAAAAATTGCTCTATACATTGCAAATGCTGCAGAGCTTGGACTTGGATTATCTGATGATTTGATCACTAAAGTTACAGCCGAACTTGGGCCTTCTATCTATAATGCAGACAGCGAAACGGTTGCATGCACTCAAGGAAGCGAACTTGAGACAATTAAGACTAATTTTTTGGTCAAAAGGCTAGGAATTTATGCTTCAGATGAAATGATGTACGCTGCTATTAGTTCAGCATGCGAAAAAATGGGTAACAGCAACAGAAATAAATACAGAGCGCTTATTTATGCACTTCTTGTAAAAGAGTTTAATAAAGAATATATATATACTTAGCATTATCTTTCTGTAAATTGCAGAAAGATAACAATGATATGATCAATAATCTTCGTTAAGTATTTTTTGGAATACTTTAATATCATGTATACTCATGATCATATAACGCGGCAATGTCATCAAAGTGTCGCTTTTAGCTGTATGTCGCTGTTCAATGGTCAATGCACCAACATAGCCTGATTGAACTGCTTTAACTATTAACTCATAATCATATATACCAAATGCCCAGGCTAGATACTTCACCTCATGCCCCATCTTCTTTTCAAGCATTTGTTTTGATCCAGTAATCTGCTTATCTATAAATTTTGCATACTCATCAGGCGAAAGTTTTTTCTTTTCATGTTTAAAATTGGGATGCCAGTAGGTATGTGATTCTACTCGAAAAAGCTTTGTATTTTCTAGCTCTCTTAATTGTTCCCATGTCAGAGAATAATTAGTATGAGATATTGCGCTAGGATAAATAAAAAGAGTTACCGGGATACGATACTGTTTAATTAACGGTGCCATTTCATAATAGATACTTTTATGGCCATCATCTACAGTAATAACAACCGATTTATCAGGAATTGTTTTAATCTGTCCCGTAAGATACTTTACGGCACTATCAAGAGAAATTACACTGTAGTTATTTGTTTTAAGCCATGCAAGTTGCTTGGCAAATTCAGATGTTTTGATCATCATAGAATCATTTAAATTATTGCCGAAACGATGATAGCACAAAATAGGGATTTTTTTCTCACCGCCCCATAAAACACTCTCAAATAAAAGAGTGATAATGATAAGGCGTAAAATAATTCTCATGTTTATACTTTGCTAAACAATGATATATTTTTCAAACTGACAGCTACAATACTCTATTTAGAAAGCCCGGCTGAGCTATAAACATTGCGCGGGTTCCATAGCATCCATCCAGAACTTCCAAAGTCATCACTTGCACGGATCTGATCTCTTATCTCTTTTGCTCCATAATTGCGTCTATCAAATGCATAATCACGGAAAGATTGAAGCCATGGACGGTAGGACAAAGGTGACCCGCCTGATTTTTGCAATGATTTATCTAATGTTAATTTGACAATTTCATAATTTGCTTTGACAGGATTACGGTACCCAGGGATTCCTGTACTAAATCCGCTTGGATATAACATAGGGGCAATGTAATCTACATGCTTAATTATTTCATCCACTCTCTGACCAATACCAAGGTCACCTTCATTCCAACAGACATATCCAAAAATATCAGCAGAAACAAAAACATTATAAGGAGTCAATTGTGTGCGTGCATATTTTAAAAACTCTCCGATAGTTTTAGCACGCTCTTGCTGTGTATTTTTTACGGAAAATACAAGTCCTTGGCGATCTGGAAAACGGACATAGTCAAACTGAATTTCATCAAATCCAGCCTCAGCACTCTCTTTGGCAATTGCAACGATATAACTCCATGCTCTTTTTTGGGACGGATCGATCCAATATAGTCCTTCTTTGTCTTTAAACAATGCCCCGTCACTTCTTTTCACCCCCAATTGAGGATAAGCAGTAACATATGGTGTATCTTTAAAAGATACGATACGAGCAATAGTATAAATACCTTCTTTTTTTAGATTAGCTACATATTGCTTTAGATCTTTAAATAAAATAATCTTTTGTGCACCAATCTTATTGGCTATTGGGTTGGAAGTTTTATATGCTACTTGACCTCTGTCCATTTTTATATCTATAACTACTGCATTAAGCTCGGTAGTACGAATAAGATGTTTGGCATTACTCATAATTTTACCGTTGGTTGCCCCAAAACTTGAAAGATAAAGAGCTTTTGGAAGAATTGGTTTTAGGTATATCTTCCCACTGCTTTTATAAAATTTACGTTCATATCCTATAGCACGTACACCTATATTGGTGGATGATGGCACGCTAAAAATTCCGTCAAAATTTGTGCGATATTCTTTGCCATCTACTGTTACAATTGCAGAGGCGATCGGTTTATGATTTTTTGCATCTAAGACTATCCCTTTTGTAAGACCGCCCCATGCTATACTAATACCGCAGACAATCATTATAGCTGCATATTTCAATTTTTTAAGACCAAAAATGTTGTTAAACACCATCATACTAAAACCACCATTACTAAACTCCTCTAAATTAATTAATATTGTATCTTATTTTACTTTATTTGTATTGATTATATTGTCCGATTGTATGAATAATTTTAATAGAAAGAAGAAAGTATCTGTAAAACCATATGCTTTATACAGATACTTTTAAAGGATACAGCAAAGAATGCTGTAAAAAATTAACCGTTTCTTTTAGCTATTATCTCTTTTGAGATATTATTTGGAACTTCTTCATAATGATCAAATTCCATAGCATATGTAGCACGGCCTTGTGTCATAGATCTAAGATCTGTTGAGTAACCGAACATTTCTGAAAGTGGCACAAAAGCGTCAACAATTTTGTTACCGCTTCTTTCATTCATACCATTTACTTGACCGCGACGTTTAGAAATATCACCGATAACATCACCCATGAAATCTTCTGGTACTTCAACTTCTACTTTCATAATAGGCTCAAGAATTACTGGGTTTGCAGCTCTTGCACCTTCTCTGAAGCCCATAGAACCAGCAAGTTTGAATGCCATTTCAGATGAGTCAACTTCATGATAGCTTCCATCATAAAGTGTAACTTTGATATCTTCTACCGGATAACCAGCTTGGATACCTCTAGTCATAGCTTCTTGGATACCTTTGTCAACCGCAGGAACATATTCTTTTGGAATTACGCCACCTTTGATCTCATCGACAAACGTATATCCGCTACCTGGCTCTTGTGGCTCAATTTTAAGATAAACGTGTCCAAATTGTCCACGACCACCTGATTGTTTAGCATATTTATACTCTTTGTTTACAGCGCTTCTGATGGTTTCTCTATAAGCAACTTGTGGAGCACCTACCTCAGCTTCAACACCAAATTCACGTTTCATACGGTCAACAATGATCTCAAGGTGTAATTCGCCCATACCAGCAATTAGTGTTTGGCCAGACTCTTCATCTGTAGAAACTCTAAATGATGGATCTTCCCCAGCAAGTTTACCAAGAGCGATACCCATTTTTTCTTGGTCTGCTTTTGTTTTTGGCTCAACCGCAACAGATATAACTGGGGCTGGAAATTCCATTTTTTCCAAAATAACTCTATCTTTGTCACCAGCCAAAGTATCGCCTGTTAGAGTTGATTGAAGTCCAACGACTGCACCGATTTCACCGGCATATAATGCGCTGATCTCTTCTCTTTTGTTTGCATGCATCTTAACAAGTCTACCAACGCGCTCTTTTTTATCTTTTGTTGTATTATATACGTACGAACCTGATTCAAGAACACCACGATAAACACGTACGAAAGTAAGCTGTCCAACGAATTTATCAGTCATAACTTTAAATGCAAGAGCAGCAACTACGCCATTATCAGTAGATTCTACAACAACTTCGTCTCCACTTTCGTATTGACCTTTCATCTCTGCTACTTCAGTAGGAGCTGGTAGGTAATCGATTACTGCGTCAAGAAGAGTTTGTACACCTTTATTTTTAAATGCGGTACCGCAAGTCATTGGGATCATAGCAATAGCCAAAGTTGCTTTTTTGATACCTGCTTTGATCTCAGCTTCAGTAAGAGCTTCACCTTCCATAAATTTCTCCATCAAAGCATCATCGCACTCAGATATTGCTTCAATTAATTTTTCACGGTAAGCTTCTGCTTTTTCTACCATATCAGCTGGAATATCTACTACTTCAAACTCTTGACCCATTTTAGTTTGGTCATCATCCCAGATTGTTGCTTTCATAGTAACTAGGTCAATAATACCTTTAAAATTTTCTTCAGCACCAATTGGAAGTTGAATAGGTACAGCGTTTGATTTTAGTCTGTCATTGATTTGTCTTTCTACTTCGTAAAAATCCGCACCGGTTCTATCCATTTTATTAACAAATACCATTCTAGGAACACCATATTTGTTAGCTTGTCTCCATACAGTTTCTGATTGAGGCTGTACACCACCAACAGAACAGAATACTGCTACTGCACCATCAAGTACACGCATTGATCTCTCAACTTCGATAGTAAAGTCAACGTGGCCCGGAGTATCTATGATATTGATCTGATTACCTTTCCACTCACAAGTAGTAGCAGCAGAAGTAATTGTTATACCTCTTTCTTGCTCTTGCTCCATCCAGTCCATTGTTGCAGCACCGTCATGAACTTCGCCGATTTTGTGTGATACTCCTGTATAAAACAGGATTCTCTCTGTAGTTGTAGTCTTACCAGCATCAATGTGTGCTGCAATACCTATGTTTCTTACTTTTTCAAGTGGATGTGATCTTGACATAAATTTTCCTTACCAGCGATAATGTGCAAATGCTTTATTAGCTTCGGCCATTTTGTATGTATCTTCTTTTTTCTTGTATGCTGAGCCTTTTCCGGTAGCAGCATCCATAAGCTCGTTACTTAGTCTTTCGATCATCGTTCTTTCATTTCTTTTTCTAGCAGCAATAATAAGCCATCTAATAGCCAAAGTTTGTTGTCTAGCAGGTCTTACTTCGATAGGCACTTGATAAGTAGCTCCACCAACACGACGGCTTTTTACTTCCATAACAGGTTTGATATTTTCCATCGCTTGATTGAATACTTCGATGCCTTTTTCACCAGATTTTGATTCAATTCTCTCTATTGCACCATACATTACGCTTTGTGCAACACTTTTTTTACCATCATACATGATAGCGTTTATAAATTTTGTAAGTACTTTTGAGCCATAAACTGGATCAGCTAGTACGGGTCTAACAGGAGCTTTTCTTCTTCTCATATTTTTTCCTTCAATCTTTAAATTTTGATGATTTACTCAAGCATTGTCCCGCTAAGGATATTGACAACACCTGCGTTTTTAGTCTTGTGACAAACTTAATTATTTAGCTTTTGGTCTTTTTGCACCATATTTAGAACGAGATACAGTACGTTTTGCAACACCAGCTGTATCCAATGCACCACGAACGATGTGGTATTTAACACCTGGTAAGTCTTTTACTCTTCCGCCTCTAACAAGTACGATTGAGTGCTCTTGAAGATTGTGACCTTCTCCTCCGATATAAGAGATTACTTCAAATCCGCTTGTTAATCTTACTTTTGCTACTTTTCTAAGCGCTGAGTTAGGTTTTTTTGGAGTTGTAGTATAAACTCTTGTGCATACACCTCTTCTTTGAGGGCATTTGTCCAATGCTGGTGATTTTGATTTTTTCACCACTTTTTTTCGCTCTTTGCGAATCAACTGATTAATGGTTGGCAATTTATTTCCTTTCGTGTTTTATAGTTTGAATTGAATCTGTGTGGTTACGCCACGAAAAACTATCGTAATATTTTGAATAGCTTTCCGTGACATAAAATTCAGAAAAATGGAGCATATTGTACCCAAAATAGCTTTAATTGAGCTTATCCCCCCAATATTAGGGGGATTATACTATTCTTGAGATAGATGGACATCCTCAAGTTTGATCATGCCTGTTCCAACTGGGATAAGTCGCCCGATTACAACATTTTCTTTCAAATCTTCAAGTGTATCAACAGTGCCTGCTATAGAAGCCGAAGTAAGTACTTTTGTAGTATCTTGGAAAGATGCTGCTGAAATAATACTATCAGCTCCAACCGCTGAACGTGTAATACCAACAAGCATAGGCTCTGCAATTGCAGGATTTCCGCCAAGTGATATCATTCTTTCGTTTTCTTCTTTAAATTTACGTTTAGAGATAATATCTCCTGCTATGAATTTACTATCACCGCTTTCTAATATTTTGACCTGTCTCATCATTTGAGAAACAATGATCTCGATATGTTTATCTGCTATATTAACACCTTGTCTTCGATAAACTTGTTGAACTTCGCTTACGATATATTCAAATAGTGCTTTTTCTCCAAGAGATGCTAAGATATCATGGCTGGACACGATACCGTCTGTCAATTTTTCACCAGCATGGACAAAATCTCCGTCATTAACCAGGATAGTTTTTGTTTTATCAGCAAATTGTTCTATTTCTTGACCATTTTCACCACGAATGATAATTCTCTCTTTTCCTCTAAGAGCTTTACCAAAACTCACGACACCATCAATTTGAGCTATCAAAGAGATATCTTTAGGTCGTCTAGCCTCGAAGAGTTCAGAAACTCTAGGAAGACCTCCAGTGATATCTTTTGATTTAATAGCTGCTTTTGGGCGTTTAGCCAACAGATCGGCTGTACTTACTTCATCTCCATCTTTAACATACAATGCGGTTTTTGCATCAAGTTGGTAGCGAATAATCTCTCCGCTTGCTGTAGCAAGTGCAATTGCCGGTTTATAGATTGACGGTATGTATTCATTAAGTTCCAATCTAACAACACCGGTAAGTTCATCAAATTGTTCACTTACTGTAACACCGGCTATGATATCTTCAAATTTAACCTTACCATTCTCTTCTGCGATCACAGGCTCAGAATATGGATCCCATTCTGCTATTACTGTTTGTATATTAACTTCTGGCGTAGAAAGCAATGTTCCTTTTTCTACACGTGAATCATTATCTGCTTGTATAACTGATCCTCTTGAAACATAGTGTCTTGAAGCTTCTCTATCGTGTTCATCGACAATAACAGCAAATATACCTTTTTCATGCACCTTGTGTCCTGTCTTGATATTACCAGCTGACTCAAGATAATCACCATTGAGCATCAAATATTTTACAGTACCTTTCGCGTCAGCATATATCTCTTGAGTTACCGGTGCGCCATCTTCAACTTTAAGTTCGCTAGCAAATGGAATACGATTTGGAACACTCCATCCTTCTTTGATTAGTTCTACAATAGATTCGCCCTTATTAACTTTATCTCCATTTTCAAATGGTAAGAAAAGTTTACCTTCAATATTACCAGCAACACCGGCTAGTTCATTTGATTTAGAAACATCACTTTTTCTAAGCGTATATTTGACTTCACCATTTGAAGAATCATCTGATTTAACAGATATTACGTATTCATCATGCGTTACAACGATAGATACCGTGCCATCAACAGTTGACTTGATTTTTGGCTCTACTAGCAATACTCCAGCATTTCTTCTGTTAGCAACTATGAGCTTGTCTTCTTTGTTGCGATATACTGAAAGGTTGTAGTATCTTATGAAACCTTCTTTTGTCGCTACTACTTGTCTCTCTTCTTTTCCTGCTGTTGCAGTACCACCGGTATGGAAAGTTCTAAGTGTCAACTGAGTTCCCGGCTCACCGATTGATTGAGCTGCAATTACACCTACTGCTTCTCCTTTGTTGACGATTCTATTCTCAGCCATATTTAGACCATAGCATTTAGAACAAATGCCTTTTGGTGCCTTACAGCTTGACGGTGCTCTGATAACTACTGCTCTCACGCCAGCATCTTTTACTTTAGTAGCGATCTCTTCGTCTATCATTATACCTTCGCTGGCAATTATTTCATTTGTAACTGGGTCTATGATATCTTCGGCAGCAACGCGTCCGTAGATACGGTCGCTTAACGGTTCTATCATCTCATTACCTACTATGATATCAGAAACTTCTACGCCCTCATGTGTGCCACAATCATCCATACTGATTTTAACATTTTGTGCAACGTCAATAAGTTTTCTAGTCAAATATCCGGCATTTGCTGTTTTAAGAGCGGTATCCGCCAATCCTTTTCTAGCACCATGCGTAGAAATAAAGTATTCTAGTACATTAAGACCTTCACGGAAGTTAGATGTAATTGGTGTTTCAATAATAGTTCCATCTGATTTTGCCATA
This sequence comes from Sulfurovum sp. UBA5622, assembly GCA_002424475.1. Classification (GTDB taxonomy): domain Bacteria; phylum Campylobacterota; class Campylobacteria; order Campylobacterales; family Sulfurovaceae; genus BN30871. The sequence continues at coordinate 10,684 of DIKI01000007.1, read as the reverse complement.
AGTCCGCGCATACCGGAAAGCTGTCTTATCTGGGCAGCACTACCTCTAGCTCCAGAGTCTGCCATCATATGAACTGAGTTGAATCCGCCTTTGTCGTTTTGGATAAGCTTCATAAGAGCATCAGCGATTTCGTTATTGGCGTCAGTCCAGATATCAATAATTTTATTATATCTCTCTTGATCTGTTAATAATCCGGCTGCGAATTGAGATTGGATAGTTTTAACCTCTTTTTTTGCATCACCGACAATTTGTTCTTTTTGTTCAGGTATCTTAATGTCATCAATAGAGATAGAAACACCTACTTTAGTTGCATATTTGAAACCCATATCTTTTAGATTATCCAAAAATTCTGCTGTTATAGCAAGTCCGCCAACTTTATAGATATAGTCAACAAGTGTACCTATGTCTTTCTTTTTAAGGATTTTGTTCCAATATTTTTCTGGTACATACTCAGGTATAATAGAACGCAAAATGAGTCTTCCTGTAGTAGAAGTGATAACTTTCCCACCAACCAATGTTCTGATTTTTGCATTCAAATCAAGTGAATTTTGTTCAAAAGCAATCATAACTTCGTCTATATTACCAAAAAGTTTATGTTGACCTTTTACATCTGTTTTTTCTAATGTTAGGTAATAAAGTCCCAAAATCATATCTTGGGAAGGCACTGTAATAGCCTTACCGGATGCTGGAAGCAAAATATTCATAGATGCAAGCATCAAAATTTTTGCCTCAGCAATAGCCTCATCAGAAAGCGGTATATGTACCGCCATTTGGTCACCATCGAAGTCGGCATTAAATGCAGCACAAACAAGCGGGTGAAGCTGGATTGCTTTACCTTCAATTAGTCTCGGATGAAACGCTTGAATAGAAAGTTTATGCAAAGTTGGAGCACGGTTAAGAAGAACTGGATAATTTTCAACCACTTCTTCTAAGCATTCCCATACTTCATTGACTTGCTTCTCGATCATTTTCTTAGCTTGTTTAAGAGTAGTTGCATACCCTTTTTCTTCAAGCTTAGCCATCAAATGCGGTTTAAATAACTCGACCGCCATTTTCTTAGGCAATCCACATTGATCCATGCGTAAATCAGGTCCAACAACGATAACCGAACGACCAGAAAAGTCAACCCTTTTGCCAAGTAGATTTTGTCTAAATCGTCCTTGTTTACCTTTGATAATTTCAGAAAGTGATTTAAGTGGTCTTTTATTTGCACCTTTTACGGCATTTCCTCTTCTACCATTATCAAATAATGCATCGACAGCTTCTTGAAGCATTCTTTTTTCGTTTCTGACAATAATCTCTGGAGCATCAAGTTCAACCAATCTTTTGAGTCGTTGATTTCTGTTGATAACTCTTCTATACAAGTCATTTACGTCAGAAACTGCAAACTTCCCGCCATCGAGACTAACAAGAGGTCTAAGATCAGGTGGAAGAACCGGCAAATGAGTAAGCATCATCCATTCTGGGCGATTGCCTGAATGTAAAAATGCTTCAATCACTTTGAGACGTTTTACGATCATTTTGCTTTTAGCTTCTGATTTGGTTGTAGCGATATCCTCTTTTAGTTCTCTGAACATTGATACCAAATCAAGATCTGCTAACAACTCTTGTATAACCTGTCCACCCATGCGTGCATCGAATGCATCATTACCAAAACGTTGTGATATTTGTTGATACTGTTCTTCATTAAGCACATCATATTTTGATAAAAGTTTTGAACCATCACTATCAAGAGCTGCTTCGCCAGGGTCTTTAACTATATATGCTTCATAATAAAGTACTCTTTCCAAGTCTTTCATTTTTACACCCAAAAGTGTTCCAATTCTGCTAGGAAGTGAGCTTACATACCAAATATGTGCAACAGGCACTACTAGTTCGATATGTCCCATACGTGAACGTCTGACTTTAGAGCTTGTTACCTCAACCCCACATTTCTCACATACTACGCCTTTGTATCGCATCTTTTTATATTTACCGCACAAACATTCATAATCGCGGATCGGGCCAAAGATTTTGGCACAAAAAAGTCCGTCTCTCTCTGGTTTGAGTGTACGATAGTTGATAGTTTCCGGTTTTTTTACTTCGCCATAGCTCCATGATAAAATCTTCTCTGGACTTGCTACTTTAAGTTGCAACGCTTCGATATCATGAGGTTTCTCTTCGCTACGTAAATCAATTGGTACTAAATTTTCTAATAATACATTACTCATTGTCAGCCTCTTCTTCTTTTTTATTTTCAAATAGTTGTGCATCAAGACCCAAGGCTTGGAGCTCTTTAGTCAATACAAACATAGTTTCTGGTACTCCGGATTCTGGTACACTTTCGCCTTTGGTTAAAGCACGATATGCTCTAGCCCTGCCTTCAACGTCATCTGATTTGATAGTTAACATCTCTTTTAGGATATGAGCTGCACCGTATGCTTCTAATGCCCACACTTCCATCTCTCCAAATCTTTGACCACCAAATAGTGCTTTACCACCAACTGGCTGCTGGGTTACAAGAGAATATGGTCCAGTACTTCTAGCATGTACTTTTTCATCAACCAAGTGATGGAGTTTAAGCATATACATATAGCCCACGTTAACTCTCTCGATCATTTGCTCGCCTGTTTTACCATCAAAAAGTATGGTTTTGCCGTCTTCTTCCATTTTGGCCAATTCAAATAATTTAGCGAATTCCTCTTCATTTGTACCCTCAAATACAGGAGTAGCAAATTTAACACCATTCGACCAATCTCTAGCATACTGTAGCAACTCTTCATCAGATATTGAGCTTAAGAATTCTTTTGCATTCATAAGTTTTGCTACATCAGCGATTTGTGTCATTTTTTCTCTAAGTTGTTCAACAAAATCGTGTTGTTTGTTTTCAAAAATTTCTTGTATCTGTTCACCAAGTTTTTTACCTATTAATCCTAAGTGTACCTCAAGTATTTGTCCAATGTTCATACGAGACGGAACCCCTAGAGGATTTAATATCATATCCACAGGTCTGCCATCGCTCATATATGGCATATCGATTTCTCTTACTATATTTGAGACGATACCTTTGTTCCCGTGTCGTCCTGCCATTTTGTCACCAACTTTGAGTTTTCTCTTAGTTGCAACATAAACTTTGACTAGCTTAGTGACGCCGCTTGGCAAAATGTCATCTTTTTCTAAAATAGAAAGCTTCTCTTCGTGTTCTGTTTTGAGTCTCTTCTTTTGTTTCAAGAAATAATTTTTAAGCGCTTCATACTCATTTTGTACATCAGCGTCAAAAGACTGTACTACACTTCTAAGAGCAAAACGATTAATATTTTTGATTGCTTCTTCAGGTACAGAACCACCAGTTGGATATGTTACATCACCTACAGCTACCTCTTTTGTAAGAGTTTGTTTAGATAGATAATGTGAAATTCTCAAGATCTCTTCGCGGTCGATCATTAAAAGTTGATCATGATGTTCATTATCCAAAATAGCTTTTTCTTCTTCATAAGCTTTTATCGCACGAATATCTTTGTCATATCCTTTTTTTGTAAACACTTTTACATCAACAACAACACCTTCCATAGAAGCAGGGCAATATAGTGATTTATTTACTACGTGTCCAGCTTTTTCACCAAAAATTGCACGCAACAATCTTTCTTCAGGAGTAGGTCTGATCTCGCCTTTTGGACTTACTTTACCGACTAAAATCATACCAGCTTTAACACTTGTACCTATTTTGATAATACCGCTTTCATCAAGATGGCTAAGCTCATCTTCTCTAATATTTGGAATATCTCTAGTGATCTCTTCAATTCCATGTTTCAATTCTCTAGCTTCTATCTCTTTTTCATAAATATGAACAGAAGTAAATGCATCTTCACGGATAAGTTTTTCTGAGATTACAATAGCGTCTTCGTAGTTATATCCATTCCAAGGCATGAAAGCAAGCAAGATATTTTTACCAAGTGCGAGTTCGCCCTGATCCATATTGGCACCATCCGCTATAACTTGACCTTTTGCTACCTTATCACCCAATTTTACAATTGGTGCTTGAGTAAATGTAGTATTTTGGTTTGTACGCATATTTTTTTCTAAAGGATAATGATCTATGAATACTTCATCTTCATCTTCGCCCATAATATAAATATTTTTAGAATCAACTTTTTCAACCACACCTGCTCTTCTGGCTTTTACTGCTTCCCAGGCATCTCTACTCATTATGCTTTCCATACCGGTACCAACCATAGGCGCCTCAGAAGAAAGCAATGGCACTGCTTGTCGCTGCATGTTTGAACCCATCAAGGCACGGTTCGCGTCATCGTGTTCCAAGAATGGAATCAAAGCTGCTGCTGAACCAGAGATCATCAATGGAGATATATCGATCAAATCAACTTTGGTTGCATCATTAAGTTCTATATTTCCATTAAGACGAGTCTCTATAAGATCTTCGCTTATATATCCATTTTCATCTACTTTCGTAGATGCCGGAGCGATACATTTATTCTCTTCTTGAGTAGCTGTAATATAAATAATCTCATCAGTCACTTGTCTGTTTTTGACTATTTTATAAGGAGATTCTATAAATCCTAACTCATTTACTTTAGCATAAGTAGCCAACGTATTGATAAGACCAATATTTTGTCCCTCAGGAGTCTCAATAGGACAAATTCTACCATAATGCGTAGGGTGTACGTCACGTACTTCAAAACCGGCTCTCTCTTTAACTAGACCGCCTTCTCCAAGTGCTGAGAGTCTTCTTTTATGAGTAACTTCTGATAGGGGATTGGTTTGGTCCATAAATTGTGACAATTGTCCGCTGCTGAAAAATTCTAAAATAGTATTTGTGATCATTTTAGAATTTATAAGATCATGTGGCATCAACTCTTCTAAAGATCCTGAAATAGTAACCATTTTATCTCTAATAGCTTTTTGCATTTTGAGTAAGCCACTATGAAGCTCATTACCCAAAAGTTCACCAATGGCTCTAATTCTTCTATTTCCCAAATGGTCACGATCGTCTATGTGACCTTGGCCGTTTTTAACTTTGATAAGATATTTGACTGTATATATCAAATCTTCTGCTGTAAGGACTGTAACATACTCTGGAATTTCCAAGCCAAGTTTATGATTCATCTTCATACGACCTACTTTGGTAAGATCATATCTCTCCGGGTCAAAGAATAATTGATTCAAAAATACTTTTGCGGCATCTGGTGTAACTGGCTCACCAGGACGCATTACTTTATATATACGAATAGCTGATAATACATTTTCATCTTCAATTTCTTCTGTTTGTTTAAGTAATCTCAAACTTTCATTGTCAGCTATAAAAGCACCAATGATTGAGTTATCAGTTCCTTCAGCTAGATCATTAGCAATTTCTATAGATTCGATGCCTTGATCTATAATTTTTTTGAGTTTATTTTCATCAAGCGGTGTAACAGCATCATAAAGAATTTCTCCACTTTCTTGATCAATAACAGCTTTAGACAAATAGCGATCTAATAAAATTTCCAATGGATATTCTACCCATTCTAGGCCTTCTTCTATTAAGGTTTGTGCTTTTTTCTTGGTAAGTCTTTTTCCTACTGTAACGATAATATTACCGTTCAAGTCTTTTACATCATAGTCAGCTCTACCCATATAATCGTCTGGCTTAAATTTAGTCAAAAAGCGATTATCTTTAAGCATAATAGTTTTAGTAGGATAGAAAAATTTAACAATGTCTTCTTTTGAATAACCTAATGCTCTGAAAAGAATTGTGATAGGCACTTTTCTTCTTTTATTTATTCTAGCATACAAGATGTCTTTAGCATCATATTCAAAATAGAGCCAAGAACCACGATCTGGAATGATTTGTGCAGAATAAAGAAGTTTGTTTACTACTGTTGTAGCTTCTGCTTCTTTAAAAATTACACCAGGGCTTCTGTGCAACTGGTTTACAATTACTCTTTCTACACCATTTACAATGAATGATGTTCTGTCTGTCATAAGCGGGATATCTCTGACAAAAACAGCTTGCTCTTTAATCTCTTTAGGATCAAGCTTTTCGCCTGTTTTTTCATCTCTGTTCCAAATTGTCAAAGCGATATTCATTTTCAAAGAAACTGAATAAGTCAGTCCTCTTTCCATGCACTCTCTAACTGTATATTTTGGTTTTATAATTTCTGAATTTTTATAGGTTAATGTGAGACGATTTTGAGTATCGTGAATAGGAAAAGAAGCACGAAACACTCTTTCAATAATACTATTTTTACGATCTTTTTCACTCATCATTAAAAAGTTTTCATAACTTTCTTGTTGTAGTTGAAGAAGATTTGGTATCTCTATTTCTCGGGGGGTTTTTGAAAAATCGACTCTAAGTCTATTTCCTGAATGTAAAGAATTTAACATGGGCTAACCTTATGTTGTTTGTTATTGTGATTTGTTTGTTGCGTTTTTAAAGGACATACAAAAAAACTATTAGTAGGGTATGAAAATGTCTCCGAATAGTTTATCGCTATCTCCAAGATTATAAAAAGAATATTAGAGAAAACCAAATGGTTTTCTCTGAAAAGCGAATTATTTAAGTTCGCAAGAAGCGCCAGCTTCTTCAAGTTTTTTCTTGATATCTTCAGCTTCTGCTTTGCTTGCACCTTCTTTAAGTACTGTTGGTGCATTTTCAACTGCATCTTTAGCCTCTTTAAGACCAAGACCTGTAACTTCTCTTACTACTTTAATAGCATTGATTTTTTTCTCGCCGCCGCTAGTAAGAACTACGTCAAATTCAGTTTTTTCTTCCGCTGCTTCTACTGCTACTGCACCGCCAGCAACTACTGTTGCTTGAGCTGATACGCCAAATTTCTCTTCAAACTCTTTTACAAGTTCACTTAACTCTAATACAGTCATATTTGATATAAATTCAATTACATCTTCTTTTTTGATTGCCATTTTAATTCCTTTCGTATGAATATTCAATTAACTAGGAGTGTTTGCTCCCAAGCACCAATTAAGCCTCTTCGGCTCTTTTTGTAGCCAACGCTTGAAGTCCTATAGCTATGCTTCTAGCTGGACCATTCCAAACATTAAGCAACATACCAAGAAGCTCTTCTCTGCCTGGAAGTTTCGCCATAGCTGTAATTGTTGCTACATCTGTGACTTTTCCTTCTAGCAAACCAGATTTAACTGTAAACTTCTCTTTAAAAGCTGTTGCCGCTTTATCAGCAATTTTACAAGTAGAAAGCTGATCGCTTCCCCAAATTACTAAGTTTGTGTTGACAAGCTCAAGTCCTTCTTGATCCGCATTTTTAAGTGCGATAGAAGCAAGAGTATTTTTGACAACTTTAACTTTGGCATCATTTTCTCTTGCATTTTTTCTGATACTTTCAAGTTCATAAACGCTCATACCTTTATAGTCACATACTATAATTGCACTAGCTTCTTTGAACTCATTAGTTAATTCAGCAACAAGTTGTTGTTTTTCTGCTTTAGTCATCTTTTCTCCTTTCGACCTCATATAGGGTTTTTTCCAAAGGAAATATCAAGAAAAATATTTTCTTGATTTTAATTAAGCTTTTTTGCCCCTATATTCTTAGACCTAAGATAAACGCTAAATAGTGCGTTATTATTTCATATCCATTAATTCAAGTGTATTAAGTTTAACAGATGGGCTCATAGTTAATGATACAGCTGCATTTGTAATATATTTACCTTTTGCTGCAGCAGGTTTTGCTTTGTTGATAGTTTCAACAAACGCTACCAAGTTCTCTTTGATTTTTTGTTTATCAAAACTAACTTTACCGATACCAGCATGAATATTACCTTTTTTATCAACTCTAAAGTTTACTTGACCATTTTTAGCATTTTTAACAGCAGTTGCTACATCCATAGTAACTGTACCTGTTTTTGGGTTTGGCATAAGACCTTTTGGTCCCAAAACTCTAGCTACTTTACCAAGCACACCCATCATATCCGGAGTTGAAATTACCATATCAAAGTTTATAACACCACCTTGAATTTGCTCTATCAAATCATCAGTTCCAACGATATCAGCTCCAGCTGCTTTTGCTTCATCAGCTTTAATATCTTTTGCAAATACCGCTACACGAACGTTTTTGCCAGTACCATTTGGTAGTACTACTGAACCTCTGATCATTTGATCAGCGTGTCTTGGGTCAACATTGAGGTTAAGTGCAACTTCAACTGTTTCATCAAATTTAGCTGATTTCAAATCACCCAAAAGATCTACAGCTTCTTCAACGCTATATGCTTTTGTCTTATCAATTTTTGCTAGCAGACCTTCTGCTCTCTTTGTTTGTTTCTTTGCCATTATTTTTCTCCGCTTAATTTGCTCCCACAATATTTTAAATCTCTGTGGTATAAAGATTAGTCTACGATTTCAACTCCCATGCTTCTGCATGAACCGGCAATAATTTTTGCTGCCATATCTCTATCATCTGTATTAAGATCAGCGATTTTTTGATCTACTATCTCGTCTAATTTAGCTTTTGATATGCTTCCAACTTTATTCAAAATAGGATTATCTGTTCCTTTTTTGATATTTGCTGCACGCATGATCAAATCACTTGCAGGTGGTTGTTTTGTTTCAAATGTAAAAGTTTTATCTGAATACACAGTGATAATTACAGGTATTTTAAATCCCGCTTTATCTTTTGTTTTTTCATTAAAAGCTTTACAAAATTCCATAATGTTTACGCCTCTTTGACCGCATGCCGGACCAACAGGTGGTGACGGGTTAGCTGCACCAGCAGGGATAATCAGCTTAAATTTACTTTGTATCTTTTTTGCCATTGTGTTTTTCCTTCTTTATTGATTAAAGCGATTGCTATATAATTTTTTCGACTTGTGTGTACAAGATTTCTACAGGTGTATTTCTTCCGAAAATAGAAACATTTAGTTTGAGTTTTCCATGATCTAGATCATATTCCTCAACCATTCCTGTAAAGTTCGCAAACGGTCCGTCGACGATGCGCACCATTTCGCCAGATTCGAAATCGACTTTTGGTCTTGGGGCAGATCTTTTTTCAAGTTTGCTCAAGATCAAATTAATATCTGCTTCGCTAAGTGGTGTTGGTGTTTTTTGTTCACCGATAAATCTAGATACTTTTGGTAAACTTTGTATCTTATGCCAAAGATCAGTATCCAGATCTATATGTGCAAAAGCATATCCTGGATAAAGTGATCGCTCTGTAATCTTTTTGACGCCATTTTTAACTTCGATGACCTCTTCTGTTGGAACGACTATTTGTTCAATTTGATTTTGCAATCCATAATCAATTGACAATTGTTCTATTGCTCGCTTAACTGCTTGTTCGCTACCAGCGTAAGTTTGTATTGCATACCATTGATGAGCCATTTGTTGTTCCTATATAACTGATGAGACAATTAATGACATGATAAAATCAACTAATGCTAAAAAAAGAGCAATGGCTACTACAACGAGCATTACAGCAAAAAAAGCTTGTCTGATTTGCACTTTAGTTGGGAATATAACCTTATATAATTCCTCTTTTGCATGAGCAATAAATGTTGAAATTTTTTTCATAATCTAATTACCTTAATATATGGCAGGCCCAGAGGGACTCGAACCCCCGACACCTGGTTTTGGAGACCAGTGCTCTACCAACTGAGCTATAGGCCTATAATCTCTTTGCGAGTCGAAGCTTACAGCTTCATCTCTTTATGAACAGTGTGCTCTTTGCACCATTTGCAATATTTTTTTAATGCAAGTTTCTCTGTCGTATTTTTTTTATTTTTTGTAGTGTGATAATTGCGTCTTGTGCATTTTTCACAACCCAAGTGAATAGTTTCTCTCATATTTTCTCCAAGCGCTGAAAATCCCTCCTAATGCCTAAGCATTAAGAGAAGATAAATTACGCGATAATTTTAGTAACAACACCAGCACCAACAGTTCTACCACCCTCACGGATAGCAAATCTTGTGCCGTCTTCAAGAGCGATCGGGTTGATTAGTTCAACATTAACCTTAACGTTATCACCAGGCATAACCATCTCAGTACCTTCTTGAAGTTGTACTGAACCAGTAACGTCGGTTGTTCTTACATAGAATTGTGGTCTATAGTTGTTGAAGAATGGAGTATGTCTTCCACCTTCCTCTTTTGTAAGTACATAAACTTCTGCTTCGAATTTAGTGTGTGGAGTGATTGATTTTGGCTTACAAAGAACCATACCTCTTTGTACAGATTCTTTATCGATACCACGGATAAGAACACCACAGTTATCACCAGCTTCACCACAATCCATTTCTTTACGGAACATTTCAACACCAGTTACAGTAGTAGTTTGCAAATCTTTGATACCAACGATTTCGATTTGGTCGCCTACGCAAACTTTACCTCTTTCGATTTTACCAGTAACAACAGTACCACGACCTTNNGAGAAGATATCTTCGATTGGCATCAAGAAATCTTTATCTGTTTCACGAACCGGCTCAGGAATGTATGAATCTACAGCAGCCATAAGCTCCAAGATTTTATCAGACCATTTACCAAGCGCGCCAGCTTTTGCTTCTTCAAGTGCTTGATAAGCAGAACCAGCGATGATTGGTGTATCATCACCCGGGAAATCATAATAACTAAGAAGTTCTCTTACTTCCATATCAACAAGCTCGAGCATTTCTTCTCTGTCTTCGTCATCAAGTTGATCTTCTTTGTTCAAGAAAACAACGATATATGGAACACCTACTTGTTTAGAAAGAA
>DIKI01000004.1:69013-69445 GCA_002424475.1 Sulfurovum sp. UBA5622 | reverse complement strand
TTTTACCGTGGTCAACGTGACCGATTGTACCGATGTTAACATGCGGCTTATTTCTTGCAAACTTTTCTTTTGCCATCTGTTTCTCCTAATTGATTTGAAAATTCGGCTGATATTATATCAGAATTTACTTAGACCCCATACCCATAATATGGACAAAACTGTTACCATCCGGTAATACTTTTGTCCATACGAACGGTGTGGAGCCCAGAAGCGGGATTGAACCGCCGACCTCTNNCTTCCTTACCAAGGAAGTGCTCTGCCACTGAGCTATCTGGGCGTATTTGACCAATTATAATTGTTATGGCATTCAATTACATGTTTTGTGTTGTGATTTAAAAAAATAATTATTATGAAGCTTTATATGTGAAAGAGATAAAAAAATAAGTAATTCACACAGCTCCCAGTTTTATGGAGCGGGAGACGGGACTCGAA
>DIKI01000004.1:0-69008 GCA_002424475.1 Sulfurovum sp. UBA5622 | reverse complement strand
CTAGCCAACTGAGCTACTCCCGCATCACTTTATTTTGTTAAATTTACAACACTTATGGTGGTGAGTGAAGGATTCGAACCTTCGAAGACATAGTCAGCAGATTTACAGTCTGCCCTCGTTGGCCGCTTGAGTAACTCACCTTGTATTGTTTTTACTGGTCAAACACTGATAATTTAAATTTATGGAGCTGGTGATGGGACTCGAACCCGCGACCTGCTGATTACAAATCAGCTGCTCTAGCCAACTGAGCTACACCAGCGCCATTACATTCCTAGAGACTAAAAATGGAACGCAATTATAGGCAAAATAAAATAAAAAGTCAAGAGATTTTTGTAATTTATTTATTTTTTTGCTACAATCATAAAATAAATCATATCGACAAGGTTAAGCATTGAAAGCACCACGAGGTTTTGGCAAAAGATATTTCACTCTTGCTTCCGTATTGGCACACACTGTTTTTGTTAAACTCCAAAAGAGTCAAGCCCAAATCTCTTCGATTTTCTATGCTTATTTTTCTAACGATGCGACCGAGGAAGATGATCCGCCAATACTTAGTCAAACCCAATGTCTATTATTGCTGCAAAATCCTACGCTATGCAATTGTATATTCACGAGAATTGCCAAACAGGCATTACAATGTGCAAAACAAATAAGAAGGTCAAACTGCAATTGTCGCTACTTTAGTTTCCGCAGAAGCGGAACACATCCTCCACTATCTTTTTAAAATATAACAATTGAACTATCCAAGTAAAATTATTTTTGGACTGCTGTAACTTTTTCAAAACAAAGTTTTAGTAAAGTCTCGCGGTAATAGTAATTGCCAAGAATTTATGGCGAAGCAATCCATGATTATTCAGATAGTTCAATCTTTTTAAAAATTAAACAAACACAATATATAACTAAAAAGGATAATTATGTCAAAAAATTTAGTAGTGGGATATCCTAGAATAGGAGAACATAGAGAGCTCAAATTTGCTCTTGAAAGCTTTTGGAGCGGCAAAAGCAGCTTCCAAGCCGTAGAAGGTGTAGCCAAAAATTTAAGAGCAAAAGCTTGGACTACACAAAAAAACGCGGGTGTTGAGCTTATAAGCTCAAACGACTTTTCTTATTATGATCAAATGCTTGATACTATGTTACTAGTAGGCGCAATTCCTAATAGATTTAAATCAATACAAGATAAGACTCAAAAGTATTTTGCTATGGCAAGAGGATTTGAAAACGGCGTGGCAATGGCTATGAGAAAATGGTTTAATACCAATTATCACTATATAATACCCGAGCTTACTAGGGATGAAGCATTTGAGCTTAATAGCACTAAGGTTATAAATGAATACCGTGAAGCAGCAACTCTTGGTATCAAAACAAAGATAAACCTCATCTCTCCTATTACCTTCTTGGCTCTTGGTGTGACCACTGATGGGAGTGATCAATTTTTGCTTTTTGATAAATTGCTAAAAGTTTATGGAGAACTTTTTGCGGAAATCGGAAAGCTAGACGATGAAGTCATAGTACAGCTTGATGACCCTATCTTTGCTACGGATGTTGATCCGAAACTTCTTAGTCTCATAAAGCCTTGTTATGAAAAACTATCAAATGTCTCAAAAAATATCAAAATAATAGCAACTACCTATTTTGAACACTCAAATGAAGCTACCAAGGTTTTGATACATACACCGATCTGGGGCTTAGGACTTGATTTTGTAGCAGGTGTCAAAAATATTGAATCCCTTGAAGAGATTGCTAAAAGCGATAAGGTTTTGGCCGCTGGAGTTATCAATGGAAGAAATGTATGGAAAAACGATATCATAAAAACAAAAGAGTTACTTGAAAAAATATCAACCATTATTCCAAAAGAGAGATTAATAGTATCTACATCTTGTTCGCTTTTGCATGTGCCTTATAGTTTAGCAAATGAAAATAAACTTGATAATACCATCAAAGACTCACTAAGTTTTGCTAACGAAAAACTAAATGAATTAACTCTTGTCAGCCATGTATTTTTTAATACATTAAATGATGACGATGGTGAACTATTGCAAAAAAACAGTGCAAGCATCCATAGGCTAAAAAATTCAAAACTTATACATGATGAAGCTGTGCAAAACAGAGTAAAAAATATAACAAAACGGACTAGGGACGGTGAATTTGAAGAGCGTATTGCAATGCAAAGAGCCAAGTTGGCATATCCGAACTTGGCTACTACGACTATTGGCTCCTTTCCTCAAACTCCAGAACTTAGAATGGCTAGAAAAGAGTTTAAAAATGGCGGAATTTCGCACGAAGAATACGAAGAGTTTATCAAAAATTATATCCGCGAAACTATAGCTATTCAAGAACGTATCGGTCTTGACGTATTAGTACACGGCGAACCGGAGAGAAACGATATGGTTGAGTATTTTGGCGAACTGCTGCACGGATTTGCGTTTAGCTCAAATGGATGGGTGCAAAGCTATGGTGCTAGATGTGTTAAACCGCCTCTTTTGTATGGGGATGTAAGCCGAGAAGTACCAATGACCTTACAATGGATTCTGTTTGCCCAAAGCTTGACGAGCAAAATAGTCAAAGGTATGCTCACAGGACCTGTGACAATGATAAACTGGTCGTTTGTGAGAGAAGATATTCCTCGCAGCGAAGTAGCGACTCAGATTGCCCTTGCATTAGCTGACGAGATTAATGATCTACAATCAAACGGTATTAAGATAATCCAGGTCGATGAAGCAGCATTCAAAGAAGGATATCCTCTTAGAGATGAAAACAGAGTATCTTATGAAAAATGGGCTGTTGACAGTTTTAAATTATCAGTCAGTAGTGCATACAAAGAGACGCAAATACATACGCATATGTGTTATAGTGAATTTAACGACATTATCCACACGATCGAAGATATGGACGCTGATGTCATCACTATTGAAACTGCCAAAAGCGGCAATAGCCTGCTAAAGATTTTTAAAAAAGTCGGATATACCAAAGAAGTAGGGCCTGGAGTTTATGATATCCACTCTCCTAGGATCCCAACAGTCGATGAGATAAAAACACAAATAGCATTGTTGCTAGAAGTATTGCCAAAAGAACAATTATGGATAAACCCAGATTGCGGATTAAAGACCAGAAAATGGGAAGAAGTAATTCCAAGCTTGGAAAACATGGTCAAAGCAGTAGCTTCATTTAGATAAGCTTACAATGCTAACTATACAGTATAGACAAGAGTGTCATCCTCGCGAATGCGGGGATCCATGAAAAAGAATGGATTGCTTCGTTTATTGCAGTGACAAAAGTCGCACAGTATTTGCCGTTCTAACAACCTTATTTCATCTAATCAATCCATCTTTGGCAATATGTGATATAATAAAATATCTTTGTTTAGATTATTAGTAAGAGAACATAGGCTTTTGTCTAATGTTCTTATTTATTCTCAAATATTTATTGTGCTTTACAGGTTTATTTTTTAGCGCTTTTGATTATGAAATAAAAGGATAACTGATGCAAAAAAAAATGTTACATAATTCCAACGAAAATCACGATCACCATGGTGTTGGACATTCACATCACATGGAAGATTTAAAACAACGCTTCATTTTCTCTGTCATTGTGACTATACCTATCCTGCTCTTTTCTCCTATGATACAAGATTTACTTGGTTTTACCATAGACTTTCCTTATAGGGATTTTCTCACTTTTTTGCTCTCCACGTTGATCTATTTTTATGGAGGATGGCCGTTTTTGACAATGATGATACAGGAAATCAGATCCAAAGAACCAGGAATGATGACACTAATCTCTATGGCAATTAGCGTAGCATATTTCTATTCTGCAGTAGCCCTTTTGGTCTCAGCAGAAAATTCTTTTTTCTGGGAGCTTGCAACGCTGATAGATATTATGCTCATCGGTCACTATATTGAAGCCAAAAGCATATTAGGTGCTTCAAATACGCTCGAGGAATTGGTACGATTGATCCCAAAAAAAGCAAAGCGTTTCACTCATGAAGATACACTAGAAGAGGTGGATGTCAGCCAGCTTAGACTTGGTGATGAAATTTTAATTCATCCCGGAGAAAACATCCCCGCAGACGGCAAGGTCATAAAAGGCGAGAGTATGGTAGATGAAGCATTACTCACAGGAGAGTCTAAACCACTTTTTAAAAGTCTAGATAGCTTTGTATTTATGGGCAGTACAAATATCGATGGTTCACTTCGTGTTAGCATCACAAAAAGTGGTGAGAGTAGCTATCTATCTCAAATTATAAATCTTGTCAAAGAGCTGCAAGAAAGCAGATCTCATACTCAAGACCTTGCAAATCGTGCTGCTAAGTGGCTTTTTTATGCTGCATTGCTAATAGGGGCTATTACACTGCTCGTTTGGTCTATACTTTCTAATTTTGAAGATGCGGTACTTCGAATGGTTACGGTATTAGTAATTGCATGCCCTCATGCACTTGGACTGGCAGTACCGCTTGTAGTCGCTATCTCAACATCCATGGCAGCTAAAAATGGTATTTTGATACGCCACAGAGATGCATTTGAGAGATTACACAAAATAGATGTCATTTGTTTTGACAAAACAGGAACAATTACAGAAGGCAAGCTCGCTGTTAGCACAGTGGCTGCCATTGAAGACGAAAAAAACCTGCTTTATTTTGCTGCTTCTTTAGAGCAACATTCTGAACATGGTATTGCACAGGCAATTGTGGATTATGCCCAAAACCAAAAGATCATCCTTGCAGCAGCTGATGAATTCAGTGCAATATCTGGAGTAGGTGCCAAAGCAAAAATTGACGGTCATCTTGTCATGGTAGGCGGGCCACAGCTTCTGAAAAAAGAATCATTGCAAATCCCTCAAAAACTACTTCCCTTCGATAGTTATGAAGCAACCAAGGTATGGGTCGCCATAGATGGTGTTATCAGCGGCGTTATTCTTTTGACTGATACGATACGACATAGTTCTGCTGAAGCTATTGGGATCATTCGATCAAAAGGGATCACTACCTATATGTTCACGGGAGATAATAATGAAGTAGCCGCAGATATCGCAAAAAAAACAGGTGTTGATCATTATGAAGCTGGATTATTGCCTGATGTAAAACTACAAAAGATCCAAGAACTGCGAAAGGGCGGCAAAATAGTTGCTATGGTTGGTGATGGTATAAATGATGCACCCGCACTGCTAGGTGCGGATATTGGCATTGCTATAGGCGCGGGGACAGATATTGCTATAGAGAGTGCGGATATCATCTTGACAAAAAGCGACCTTCTAGGCGTTGTAGATGCGATCACTCTTTCAAGGCAAACCTACAAAAAAATAATGCAAAATCTTTGGTGGGCAAGTGGATATAACATTATCGCTATTCCTTTGGCTGCGGGTGTTTTAATAAAATGGGGTATTCTCATTAATCCTGCCGTGGGTGCTATATTAATGTCGGCAAGCACTGTCATTGTTGCAATTAATGCTCAACTGCTTAAAAAAGCAAAACCGATGCAAAAAGAACAAATTGGATATAATCACACCCACTAAGATCCCTAGAAAAGAAAGAAAAATGAAAATCCTCTTAGCTCCAAGCGAGACCAAATCAACCGGTGGAACGATCCCGTTTAGTCTAACAGAACTTTGGAACAATGAACTCTTTGAAGCTAGATTTAAACTAGCACAAATTTATCTAGAAGAACTAAAAGATGATGCCCGATCCAAACAAATGTTTGGCCTGAAAAAACCAGGAGAAATAGCATATTATCAAAGCGTTGGGCTACACTCTCTTGCTACTAAAGCAATGAAGCGATATACGGGTGTAGCATTTGACTATTTGAATTACTCTAGCCTTAATGACAAACAACAAAAATACATAGATGAAAATGTCATAATATTCTCCAATCTTTTTGGCCCTATAATGGCAGGAGATCTAATCCCGGAATATAGACTGGCTCAAGGATCAAAAGTAGGCGAACTTGAGGTAGATAAATATTATCATGCCAATAGTGCCAAACTCTTGGATGAATATCTGGCTGATGAAGAGATACTAGATATCCGTGCCGGATACTATGATAGATTTTATGTGCCGTCACGAGCCTACACAACTTTGAAATTCGTCAAAGACGGCAAAGTAGTAAGCCATTGGGCGAAAGCTTATCGCGGCAAAGTCTTGCGGGAGATAGCAAAAGCCGGAGCAAAAAATATAGAAGGATTTATGGCATTGCCCATAGAGGGGCTGAGCCTAAGCGAGATCCAAACTCGTAAAAACAAAACAGAGATCATCTATATTATAGGAGAATAAATGAAAAAAAATCTATTTGAAATGGGAGCAAGCTGGGATAGCAATTGGAACAGCGACAACAAAACCAAAGAATCAAAAACTATCGGGGAAATAAAATCATCGGACAAACACAGACTGCATTTCGCCCGTGAAAAAAGAAACGGCAAAATAGTCACTATCGTCAAGCCATTTTTTCTAGATGACAGCTCAGCTGAAGCACTTTTAAAAACTCTCAAAAAATCACTAGCAACTGGCGGAACTATCAAAGATGATGCGCTAGAGTTCCAAGGAGAAGTAAGTGAAAAGCTAAAAGCACAACTCATTAAGCTAGGCTATGGCATGAAGAACTAAATATATTTCTTCATTATAGTCCTACCCTTGCGGCTATATCATCTGCTTTCTTACACGCTAATTTAAAATAACAATTCCCATCATCACACATGTGGCGATATTTCATATAGCCCACAAAGGTCTTTTGTGCTTTATTCATCGCAGTTGGAGTGTCTCGTTTGAGATGTTCAAAAGCCACGGCGGCATTTATGAGTCCTCGAGCAAGATTAGTATATGAGTGATGTTCTTTTTTCATCTTCAGCCATAAAGGCTCTAATGCATTATGTGCTTCAAAATACTTTTCATCCTCAAGTAATAATATAAATTTTTGCAAAACATCATTTATGTTCATGATTTCACTTTTTACTTTATGATACAATATTTTATACCATTTTGGGGGCAAATGATGGAAGAAACAAGCAAAAACATTATCAAAGAGCAGATCATTTTAGACATTAAGTCTTTAAATAAGCAAATAGAATTATTAGAAGATAGGACAAAATTGATAGCACCAGACTGCTCTCAATGCGATTTGGAGCGCTCAGAGATTTTATTGGATATAGAAATAACATATAAAATTTTGAATGAATCTAAAATGAGATTAAAAAGACTCGAACATGCGCTTACCCGAATAGACTCTCCTGTTTTTGGTATTTGTATAGAGTGCGAAAATGAAATACCTATTGAAAGACTAAAAATAAACCCTGAAAGCCTCAAGTGTGTGGCATGTGAGAACGCTAAATGAACTAAGTATATTTTGAAAGCTTATTATTATATCCTATAAGATAAACTACGAACAAAAAGGACAATTTTTATCTATGAAAAAAATATTTTTGATATTGCTTTCAACTGTTATAATGTGGGCAAATGAATACCAAATTGGACAAACCATAAATACAATTATATTAAATGACCAATTTGGAACCACACACAATATAGATAAAATGCCGCGTACAATCATAATGACAT
This sequence comes from Sulfurovum sp. UBA5622, assembly GCA_002424475.1. GTDB lineage: Bacteria > Campylobacterota > Campylobacteria > Campylobacterales > Sulfurovaceae > BN30871. Next base: position 61,468 of record DIKI01000004.1, on the reverse strand, counting down.
TCGAAAAAGAACCATCTGCTGTACTCAATGAATATTTATCAAAACAATCCGAAGGATATCTTGAAAAAAATAACGCTGTATTTGTAGCTGATATCAGCGAGATGCCTGCTTTTGTTTCAAAATCATTCGCATTGCCAAAGATGAGAGAATACAAATACAAAGTACTGCTCATAACAGATGAAAATGAAGGAGCTACGTATCCTTATCAAGAAGGACAAATCACTATTATCAAGACAGAAAACAATCGTATAAAAAGTATAAATTTTACAGATAAACTGTCCCAACTCAACAAAATGATAGAAAAATAAGAGTACAAACAAGTAAGTCAATATGGACACATAAAAAATAAAAGGAAAAAATATGAAAATAGCAGTACCTGTAATAGATGAAACTCTCAAAATCGCCAAAAACGCCGGACATACTCCATTCTTTGCTGTATTTACTGTAGGAGGCGGGATGTTTAAAACCATTGTGCTGGAAGAATTGCGAGTAAATCCAAAAATGGCAGGCCATGAGATAAGCGAAGAAGAACATAGCGGCAAACACGTTTGCGACCATGATGCAAATGATATAGAGCACATCAAATCCCATGACATTATGGCAGAAGCCATACAAGATTGCGACTATCTAATGATCAAATCCGCTTGTAAAAATACTGCAAACTCCATGAAAGAGTTTGGTGTAAAGATAAAAAAATACAACGGTGACAAAGCAAATGCCAAAGAGGCACTTGGCGAAGTATCTGCCGAACTTTGATTTTAAAAAATAGTGTCATTAGAGCATTCTTGCAAGTAGGCAATATTTCAAAGCGATTAGCATGAAATATGCCATAACGATATTGCGAGGATGTAAATTTTGCGATACTTTTTAAAAAGTATCAAAAGAAAAAACTCAAAACTTTATAAACTTTCTATATTCCCCACAACTTTGCCAACTATACTTACTTCATCTGGAGCCAAGACTTCAGGTGAATAAGCTTTATTGTCTGATATAAGTTCTATCATCCCATCTGCTCTTTGACGAATTCGTTTGATGAAAAGCCCAGCAGTCGTTGAAGCTATAAAAATACCGTCTTTTCCTATATTTGTCTGCTCCCTATCAATAAACACTATAGAGCCGTCGCTTAGTGTAGGTTCCATTGACTCACCGTCTATGTGTATTGCCTCTAATTTGGTATTTCCAAAACCTACCATATTTGCAATGATAGTTTTATCTACACTAAGCATCTCATAATCTTCACCAAACACTTCAGCCCCTCCACCTGCACTAGCCCTGATATCTGCAAAATAACGAATCTGAAAAAACTTATCAGTCTCTTCTTTGAGCATATCAACTGCCTGGTCAAAAAATAGCCAATTAGCACTTATTTTTTTGGATGCACAAAACTCTAAAAGTTCTTTATATGGTATAGAATTTCGCTTTTTCATAGTCGCAAATGTAGTTTGAGGAATACCAAGAACCGTGGCTACATCTTTATCAAAAATCTTATGATTTTTGCTGCTAGAAATCACATCTTTTATTTTTTCAATCACTTCAGATAACTCTATCATAACATCTCCTTCAAAGAAAATATTCAAATTATAGCATAATTTATAATAAAAATATGGCGATTTGAAATTTTTTTATTATTTTTATAGAATAAAAACTACAATATGCAATATTAAGGATAAAAGGAATCAAAATGTATTACTCAAAAAATTTCTCTATTTTCCAAGAAGCGATGAGTGCCGGATGCATCAGCATATCTGATTTGGCACTTTTTATAAAAGCCAAAAAATACAATTGGTCATTTTACTAATCAAAAATCAATATAGGTACTTCATCACCTATATCTTTGCTTGTGTCTTTTGATGATAGCATCATAAGAGCTGTATTTCCAAGCATATTGGTCAAAATTGCACTGCTGCCTAGCTTTTTGTCTTTGAAGTCACATAGATATTGATCGTCTTTGCTTGTAATGTGACAGCTTACAAATTCTGTCTTGTCTGATCTTTTTGTAAATGACTCTTGTAGTGTCGCCTTGATAGTTCGTAATCCATGATGTGTAGCTGAAAAACGTGCCATTAGCGGCAAAAGATACAAAAGTGCTGTCACGGTTGCAGAATAAGCAAACCCCGGCAAGCCTAATATGAATTGATCTTCTTTGCGTGCCAACATGATATGTTGACCAGGTTTTAGATGCACGCCTTGAAATAACACTTCAAAACCGATCTCTTTGATGACATCTTTGACAAAATCAAAATCACCCACGCTCACTCCACCTGTAGTAACTACAATATCACTGCTATTAAGTGCTTTTTTGAGCGCGTGTGTAATGATAGTTTTATCATCTTTTACACATCCTAGCTGCAATGGAACTCCGCCGTATTTGGATACGATCGCTTCTAAGGCATAATTATTACTACTGCGGATCTGGGCTTGTGATGTTTGAGTTTCACCTAGACATAATAGCTCGCTTCCTGTGGCCAATATGGCTACTTTTGGCTTAGTGTACACCTTAGGCTTGTCTATATTTAGGCTGGCCATTACTCCTATTTGCGGGAAGTCGATTTTGCTTCTCTCTGGTATCAACAGCTCGCCTGCAGTATAGTTTTCTCCAACCCCTCTCACGCTAAAACCTTTTGGTACTGGAGCAGTGATGATGATCCACGCTCCTTGTACTTCTACATTTTCTATAGGTATGAGAGTATCAGTACCACTTGGCATAAGTGAACCTGTAAAAGTCTTGATACACTTTCCGCTTTCTACACTCAAAGAAAGATCACTTCCTGCGGGATTAATACCACTAATAGCAAGCTTCCCAAGAGCCATATCTTCATAACGAAGTGCGTATCCATCCATAGCGGCTGTCGGATGTAATGGAGAATTTTCAAATGCTTTTATATCTTCTGCCAATACAAATCCTAGAGTTTGCACGAGAGGAAGTTCTACTATAGCAGTTTTTTTAGGATTCAAATCTTTGATGATCTGCAGCGAAGTTTCAAAATCTATAAATGCCAATACTAATCCTTTTTAGACATTAGTCCAGCACCATTCATCGGAGTGCTTCTATCCTCGGCGTATACTCTTTTGCCATTTATAATATCATATTTCCATATAGGGGCATTGGCTTTGAAGTCTTCTACGAACTCATCGATAAGCTCCAATGCAACGCGTCGTTTGGGAGAAAATACTGCTGACATATATGACGATGTATGCACTCTAACATCTCCTCTAGAGTGCGCCATTTTGAGAATCGCGCCTCTTTTGTTGGCTTTGGCTTGCCAATCATCAAACCAAGTATTGAGTATCGGCTCATAAATGTCAAAACTTAGTGCTTCTATGCCGCCTTCTTCTCTGACAATACCCACAAAAGGTATGAAAGCGCCCCAATTTCGCTCCATGCCCTCATCTAGCCAATTAGAAAAAATAGCTTTGACATCCAATGGTCCATCATAAATCTCTACCATCATCCACCGCATACAGGAGGAAGTAGTGAGATCTTATCGCCATCTTTGAGAATATGATCCAAATCACACACCATGGTGTCATTAACCGCAATAGCTAATTTATCTAACCACACTGACAATTCACTATCTTGTTGCAAATACAAAGCGACATCTTTTAAACTACTTGCTTCAATATCAATGCTTGTCTTTGCAATAGGACCTAAAAATTCTATTCTTACCAATACATTCTCCTAAAAAATTTAGCGACTAATCGTGAGAGCACCCACGCTGAATACCTAATTTTTGGCTTTGCCGAAAATTTGAGAGTTAACTAGATAGCTGGATTATAAAAGTTGTTTGATATAATTAGGCTTAAAAAGGATACTTCAGTGCTGTTTGGCTCTATTGATTATCTAAACCTCTTACCATTCCAAGTTTTTCTGAAACAAAATATCAATAATAGTGCGGTACAAACGAATTTAAGAAAACACCGTAATGTGCCTAGTCTTATCAATAAAGCCTTTCATCAAGGCAAAGTAAATGCTGCGTTTATTTCTTCAGTGACATCAAAACGATGCAGATGTACAGACGTAGGCATAGTTGGTAAGGGCAGAGTATATAGTGTGCTTCTTTTAAATAGGGAAGAAAGAGCTGATAACGCTTCTCAAACATCTAATGCCTTAGCCAAAGTATTGGATCTAAAAGGTGAAGTGATGATAGGCGATAGAGCCTTGAAATATTATCTTGATGGTGGAGAAGCTGTTGATCTATCTCTAGAGTGGCACAATAAAACCGGATTGCCTTTCGTATTTGCTAGACTTTGTTACCATGAAAATAAAACCCAGATAACAAAACTAGCCAAAAAATTTGCAAGAACAAAAGTTTTCATTCCTCAATATATACTCAAAAAAGAGGCGAAAAGAAGAGGAATATCTCCAAATGACGCTAGATGGTATCTAAACCATATACATTATAAAATAGACCCAAAGGCAAAGCAATCACTTAAAATATTCCTAAAATCTGCTAAAGCGTAGCTAATAGTTTATCTATTCGCTTTGTAGTCTCATCTACTCCCAAAATAGCCATGATATCATCAAGACCTGCTCCTGTCATAGAGCCTAATAGTGCTACGCGCAAAGGCTGACCGATTTTGCCAAAACCTATCTCTTTTATACTTACTAGCTTCTCCAGTACTGCATGATAATCACACGGCAAATGAAGCGAATCTTGTGAAACTCTCAATAGTGCTGCAAAATCATTCAAAATTACTTTTGTGTCTTCTTTGATGGCTTTTTTGTAATCTTTTTCATTATAGCCCTCAGGAGCATTCAAAATAAGATTGATTTGCTGTGATACCTCCACTAAAGTTTTTCCTCTCTCTTTGGTGGCATCAAGTAAAAGTTCAAGCTTATCATGTCCTTCTATATGAACTCCAAAATCCTTGAGCATAAGTGCCAGTTTATCATTTGGACTATTTTTAATATAATGACTGTTGAGCCAAAGAAGTTTATCCAAATTGTAACTAGATGCGCTTTTGTTTATATTTTGAGGATCAAACAAGCTCTTCATCTCTTCAATACTAAATATCTCTTGATCTCCATGACTCCAGCCAAGACGAACCAAGAAATTTAATAATGCTTCCGGTAAAAAGCCATTGGTTTTATACTCCATGACATCTGTAGCCCCATCTCTTTTGGATAGTTTTTTGCCCTCTTCATTGTTGATCATAGCCAAATGGCTAAATCTAGGCAGCTCGAATCCTAGTGCATTATAAACAACGATTTGTTTAGGTGTATTATAGAGATGATCATCTCCTCTTATTACATCTGTCACACCCATAAGCGCATCATCAATTGCGACTACGAAATTATAAGTAGGAGTGCCATCGCTGCGTGCAATGATAAAATCGTCTACTTCACTAGAAGCTATGCAAATATCGCCTTTTACGCCATCTTTAAAGCAAATATCTCCTCCAAGTGGTGCTTTTATACGCACAACAGGCTCTATTCCACTAGGCGGAGTGCCTGTAAAGTCACGATATCTGCCATCGTATCTTGGTCGTTCTTTGCGTGCCATTTGAGCCTCTCTAAGCGAGTCTAGCTCTTCTTTGCTCATATAACAATGGTATGCTTTGCCTTCACGAAGCAATTGGTCTATGTATTGCTTGTAGATATCAAATCTCTTTGATTGATAGACTACCTCGCCATCATATTCCATCCCCACCCATTCAAATGCTTTAATGATCGCTTTTGTTGCTTCTTCAGAATTTCTAGCCATATCTGTATCTTCTATACGAAGCAAAAATTTTCCATTGTTGCGTCTAGCCCAAAGCCATGAAAAAAGAGCAGTGCGGAGTCCTCCAATATGTAAATATCCGGTAGGACTTGGAGCGAAACGAGTAACTATCATTATATACCTTCTAAAATAAATCAATAAGACATTGTACCAAATAGTGAGTAAAAGAGCGTTTACCGCTTAAGGCGGTATATTTTGCTATATGGAGAAGATACTACAAGCTCAAATAGATCATGATCATATTTACTCAATAAGAACATTTGCACATATGCTGAATCAAAAGTATCGGTATCCATAATTATAAAAGACCCATAGAGTTTATTGTGTATAGCCACATAATTACTATCGCTATTTAACATTTGCTTTTTGACACTATTGTTATCTATCTCTACAAAAGACTGTATTGGATATTGTTGATCATTAAAGATAAAAATACCATTTGGAACATCTACAATAATTCCATTATTCAAATAAATCAGCGAACCTTCTTGTTTTGTTGGTGTTGCTGAAACCCATTGCATATTATTTGTATTTTTTCCGCTTATCAGATCTATATCTCCAAAAGAAGCTATGGTAGGGAAAATCTGCATCATTCGATAAGGCATATAGATATAAATATCTCTTGTTTTTGGCGGTAATGGGTACGCTTTGTCCTCTAACGATACCAACACATCTTCTGGATTTAGCTGGTCTTTTTGTCTATTTTTAAATATAACATCTATAGAATCCATATAGCCTAATTGCTGATATATTTTACCATCTTTGGTGTCTATGCCCAAATAAGTATTTTTTAATTTTGACGCAAAAGGAAAATACTCTTCTGTAGCTAAAGTTGCCATATTGTAGACAAATTGCTGTGATGGACTCAGCATAATTTTTGATATAACAAAATTATCATGATGATGTTTACCGCCATCTATAAGAGTAGAAGTACCTGTATAATACCAAATAGGATATCCATAATCCCACCAAGACAAAGTTACATCACCATCTTTAGCAATATTTTTTAATCTATCCAGATCCGCCACTTCTTGTTTGGTAAATACTGTTGGCATCTGATACTCATATATATGCAAAATATTTGGCAACAAAAGCACTATCATGCCCAAAATCGGCACTGCGTATTTGGCCCATTTATGCGACATATATTCATTAAGCCATACGAGAAAATATGCAGCACCAAGTGCAGCTATAGGAGTAGCATAAACCGTAAAACGAAGACCGCCCACTAAAGAAAATATACCTATCCCCAAAAGCGGTAATGATATCCAAAATGCCTTATGTCGTCGCACTAAAAGACCAAGCCCTATAATAGCAACCACAAAACCGTAAATTGACCCGCTTATACGATTTGCCATTGTGATAAAATCTATAGGAGATGCCTCTTGGACTGTTTGAACTACCCCAAAAAAATGCAATCCCTCTGATATGGTATCTTTTGAAGTGTAGCCTAAAATTTTTCCTGCTATAACACCATAAATATTGCCAAAATACAAAAGTGCCGCAAACACAAAAGCGGATATTATGATTAATGATTTTTTGGAAAATTCTTTATAGGAAAAAACCATATAAATGATTCCTAGAATTGCAAGCTGCACCAAAAAACCATAAGGATATGTATATGATGTTGTAATATTACCAAATGGCAAAAGAGCCACGATGATTAAAATCATGGCTTTATATGTGAAATGTTCTTTTCTATGAAACCAAAGTTTATATACTAGATACGTAAGTCCCAATGAATAGATAACACCTTTGCTTGAGGTATATACAAAAGAGTAAAATACCAACACCACAGAGGCATAAAATACCATATTCCATGATGATTTTTCTATACTTCTAAGCAAAAAATAAAGTGCCATCAAAGGCAACCAAATAGCAAACATATCCGTATCATAATAACCGGCCATAGTACGGTTATAATAACTCCAAGCAATCACGCCCAAAAGGGCTGACATAAATCCCCACATAGGGCGACCGTACAAAGAACCTATCAATACCAGCGGAACAGCTATCAAACTAGAGACAAATATAGGCATATAAAAAAGTGTGGTATCTATTGAAAAAGGAGAAAGCCATACAAAAAATGCACTGACCCATATAGTACCCTGATGCCACATATCCCACAATCTAGGATTAAGTGCATGAGAGCCGTCTAATAAATTTTGAACGCCGGCAGCAAAATAGTAGCCATCGTTCGTGGTAAGCATAAACTCATTATTCCAAAATAAACTAGGATCATTAGAAAACTGATATATCCATATAAAACGCATTAATATGCCAAAAGTATATGCCAAAAGTATCAAGCCGAGAATCATTTTGGTTGATATCTCTTGCTTACGTTCAGGAACTGATTTAGCTATCTTTTTTTTACTCAACTAATTTCCTTTTTATTCGTCTGATGGTTAAACTCTGGAACTATATGTTTTAATTTAGTCAACTTGTTATCACTATCAAGAAGGGCTTGGATGTCTAAATTAAGCTTTACTATAGGGTAATCTGTACGTTTAGCTGCAGTGATAGAATTATATGGCGTGCTAGCTTCGCTATCGTCTATGAGAAGCTCTTCGTACAACTTTTCTCCTGCTCGAAGTCCGGTAAATGCGATCTTTATATCTTTTTTTCCGCTAAGCTCGATCATCTTTTTAGCCAAATCAACTATTTTAATAGGCTCACCCATATCAAGTATAAATATTTCGCCACCATGCCCTAAACTTGCAGCTTGGAGCACAAGCTCACAAGCTTCAGGAATCAACATAAAATACCTTGTAATGTCTGGATGTGTTACTGTTATTGGGCCGCCACTTTCTATTTGAGTTTTAAATTTTGGTATCACGCTTCCACTGCTTCCAAGTACATTGCCAAATCTAACAGCTACAATTTCTGTATTTTTTCGTTCTACATTTTGCACATAAAGCTCACAAATTCGCTTCGTTGCACCCATAACATTTGTCGGTCTTACTGCTTTGTCAGTTGAAATTAATACAAATTTTTGAACACCATATTTTATAGACATATCAATAGTATTTTTTGTGCCAATTACATTATTTAAAATCGCTTCACTGATATTTTCTTCGACCAACGGCACATGCTTATACGCAGCCGCATGAATAACAATATCCGGTCTGTGCATATCGAACGTATGCTCTAATAATTCTTTATTGACTATCGATTGCATGACAAGAGCGATATTGCTGTTATGCAACTCTTCAGCAATTGTATAAAGATTATATTCGCTATGATCAAGCAATATGAGTTTGGCAGCTCCAAATTTTGCGCACTGTCTGGCTATCTCGCTTCCTATACTCCCGCCAGCTCCAGTGATAAGGACTTTTTTGCCTTTAATAAATTTTTCTATAATAGTCTTATCCAGATCTTTTGGATGACGGGCCAACAGATCTTCTACGGATATATCTTTAAGCTGTGTAGCGAAATTTTTATCCCTTAGTATCTCATTTAATGATGGCAGAATCTTTATGGCTTCAAAGTTTGAACCGAGCTGTTCGTATATTTCTTTGATCCTCTCTTTGTTTGCTGATGGCATGGCTATGACTAGCAGGTCTATCTTGTTTGGACTAATTTCTTTTTCCAGCTTTTCTTGAGATAAAATTTTGATACCATCGATAGAGCGTTTTTGGAGTGTTTTGTCATCATCTACAAAATATCGAACCTTATATGAGCTATTGCGAAACTCATTCTCTATTTTAAGTCCCGCTTGACCTGCACCGTAAATAACCACCTCTTTTGTCTTTGCTATACTCCTGTTTCTCCAATAATAATAACCATACATAGCCAAGCTCATCAAAAAGATGAAGACAAAAAGCTCTGAAATTAAAAATGAAACTGGGATTTTTTTATAAAAAAAAGGCATATAAACAGCAAAAGCCGATGTATATATAACACTTTTAAGTAAAAATGTTTTTTGTGTTACTTTAGACCACGAAAGAGAGTAGTCTTGAAATAATAAAAAAGAGGCTAGTACTCGAATACAAATAATCACCCAAACAGGTGTCCACATAATAGACCATGATTTGTGGGTGATCCAAAAAATCAAACCAAAACTAATAAAAGTAAATACGATAATCGCGACTATATTTAAAATGCGTCTATCTATAAATCTCATATCATATCCACTTTCATGACCGGGCTCGCTTTGCTTTTATAACTTATCAATTGTATCACAATAGAGATTACATTTTGGCTCAAAACCTATTGTTGCCGTGTGAATGGATTTTAATATCAGGTTTATGATTCTTCGAATAAATTTACTTTTTTCTTTTGTCTCTGGCTTGAAGAACCCTTCGTGATATTGTTTTTGATATTTCCTAAAAGTGCAGGACCTATGCCCTTGACATCATCAATTTCGGTTAGGTTCTTAAATGGTCTAGCTTCTATTATAGCCTCGGCTCTTGATTCCCCGATTCCTTTTATTTGCATCAATTCATCTTTGGATGCTTTGTTTATCTCACTAATACTCATAGCAAATGTTAGACTTATAGCACAAAATATAATAACGACATATTTCACAATTTTCACAACAACCCCTCATAAATAAGATCATACCAATTGATATACTATATCAAAGTATATCAGATAGATATGTTTTTATAATAATAAAATGTCATATTGTAATTATTTTTTGTATATTTTATACTTTAAAAATAACCTTCCTAATTTCATCAGATATCATAGACACATCCTCACGGCTCATTGTCGTGCTGCTGGCTAAACATAGTCCATTGCTAAATAGCTCTTCGCTGGTCCCATCAACCAATCTTTTGGCATCTTTGAAAAGCGGTTGTATATGCATAGGCTTCCAAAGTGGACGACTCTCTACGTTTATCCCTTCAAGGGCTTGCATAACTTCTCTATAATCAGTTTTGGTGAAGGTAAGAGCTGTTAGCCATCTGTTGCCTCTGCTGTTTGGCAGCTCTGGCATGAAATTTATCTCTTCAATGTCACCCAAAAATTCTTTATACCATTCAAAAATTTGTCTTTTTTTGGCAATTCTCTCTTCTATGACTTCCATCTGCCCAACACCTATTGCAGCTAAGACATTGCTCATTCGGTAATTATATCCATACTCTTCATGCTCGTAATGAATGAATGGCTCTTTGGCTTGGGTACTGTAAAATCTTGCCTTGTTTGCCCACTCTTCGTTTGGACTTACCAGCATACCGCCACCGCTTGTAGTGAGTATTTTATTGCCGTTAAAGCTATATATTCCAAAATCTCCGAATGTGCCGGTATGTTTGCCGTCATAAGTGGCACCAAGAGATTCGGCCGCATCTTCTATTAGGTAAACTCCGTGCAGTCTGCAAATGTCTGCAATTTTTTCAATATCCGCACTCATGCCATACAAATGTGTGACTATAAGAGCTTTTGGTTTTTTGTCGCACTCTAACAGATATTTATTAAGAAGTTTAGGCGATAAGTTCCAGCTTTCTAAATCGCTATCGATAAAAATAGGATTTGCACCTTGATATATAATAGCATTTATTGAGCCTATGAATGTAAATGTGGAAGCAAGCACATCATCTCCTGCACCAATGCCAAGTACTCTAAGGGCCAAGTGAATAGCTGCTGTGCCGCTATTAAGAGCCAAAGCATTTTTTGCACCGGTATAGCTTTTGATGCTATCTTCAAATCTATTTACAAACTCGCCTAGAGGAGCTATATAATTACTATCAAACACTTCTTTTATATATCCAAGTTCACTCCCGCTCATATGCGGTGAACTTAAAAAAATTCTTTTATTCACTCATTTTCTCCGATCTCTTTGCATGGATTACCATATGCTTTTTTATTGTTTTTAATATTTTTGACAATCACAGAACCAGCACCGACTATACAATTTGAGCCTATGCTAATACCTTGTATCACATTGCTACCTATACCTATATGTGTTAGCTCTCCAACTATTACATTTCCGGCCAATGCAGCAGCAGGCGATACATGTACAAAATCTTCAATGATGCACTCATGCTCAATCACACAACCGCTATTGAGTATAACTCCATTTCCGATTTGTGCCTTTGCGTTTACAACAACTAAGGGCATCACGACACTTCCTTCTCCAATAACTGCACTAGGAGATACTATGCTGCCAGGATGCTCAAGGGTGACTAATTCAAAGCCGCTTAACTTGGCTTTTTCAAAAAGTTTTTTTCTTGTTTTATTGCTCCCTATCCCAATTGCCATTGGAATATTGGTATTTAACAAAATCTGCTCAAAAGATTGAAACTTATTGTTCCAATCATCTACAAATATTATCTCGTCATATCCGCAAGCACGAGCAATATCAGCTACAACAAGCCCATGCCCGCTAGCACCATAGATATATATCTGCTTCATTTCCCGCCCTCAAATTTTTCCATTGTTACACTGTTAGCAGAACTTATCCCGCTTCTTTTAAATAATTTTATCATAGTCATCCACAATATCTTCATATCAAGAAAGAAGCTTTGATGCTCCACATACCATATATCGTGTTCAAACTTTTGTTCCCAGCTTATGGCGTTGCGTCCATTTACTTGCGCCCAGCCTGTAATGCCTGGTTTTACATTGTGTCTGATTCTTTGTTTTTCATTATATAAAGGTAAGTATTCCACAAGTAGTGGCCTAGGGCCCACAAAACTCATCTCTCCTTTGAGCACATTAAAAAGTTGAGGTAGCTCATCAAGACTGGTACTTCGTATAAATTTGCCTACACCATGCAATCTTTGCGAATCAGGCAAAAGCTCTCCTTTTTCATCTTTCTCGTTGCTCATAGTGCGAAATTTGTATATACCAAATATCTTTTCTTTATGTCCAGGACGAGACTGAGCAAACAATATAGGTCTGCCCATAGTAGCTAAAATCAATAAACTTACTATGATAAAAATAGGTGCAAACAAAATTATCAATATAGCAGAAAATACAATATCAAACACCCTCTTAAGCATTATTTACCTCATCTTGCAGAACTTTTTCTAGTTTATCAACAAGCACTTTGATGCTATAAAATTTCTCGCAATACTCCCTGTTTCGTTTTCCCATTGCTACTCTTTGCTCATGCGTCATAGAAATTATCTGTTTTATTGTAGCTACTAATGTATCTATTTCATCAGGAGCCATAGTAAATCCGCCATTTGCCTCTTTGATAGGATTATTAGTCGCATTTGTAGAAAATATAACTACTCTGCCCGCTGCCATATAATCAAAAAGTTTATTCGAGCTGATCCCATATCTAAATACAGGGCTATCTTTGAGATTGAAATACAAAATATCACTGGCTGAGAGAATATCTGGTATTTGGCTTTTGACTACTGGATCTTCAATGGTTATATTTTCTAGTCCTTTTGTTTTTACCATCTCTTTTAACTTTTGCTTCTGAGCTCCATCGCCGATTATACGGAAAATGATATTTTTATTTTCTTTTAGTCTGTCTGCTGCTTCTACTAAAATACCCAGATTATTCGCTACACCAATTGCACCTGTATAGCTGACTACAAATGGGGTTGATTCTGCTTTTTCTTTATAGGGAATATTTTTCAGATCTACTCCATTACTGATCCATTCAAATTTTTGCGGTGGAGCATAAGCAGATATATATTCATATGCGTATGGTAAATTCGAAATAATTTTGTTTGCCCTTTTATACAAAAATCTCTCCAAGATCCCAAGGGTTATAATAAATGGATGCCGCTTATGGATGCCCATATCTATAAGTGTTTGAGGCCAAAGGTCTCTTATCTCCATAACAAATGGTATCTTATATCTTCGAGAAAGCTTATAAGCTGCATACACTGCAAACAGATGCACCGAAGAACCTATAATGATATCTGGTCTAGACAGATCAAGCTTTGGAATAATTCTCAAAGCTTTACTTGTATAGCTAAGCATATTCTTTACTCTGGCTATCCCATTGCCCTTATACGGGGGAGTCTTTAGCCAGACCCATTCTATGCCGTCAATATATTCACAAATATGTTCTTTCTCTTCATACTCTTTCATTTCGGTGTATTTGGAATAGTGAAAACTAGAAGATATGATGGCAACCTTATGACCTCTTCTTATAAGCTCTTTTGCAAAATCATAATGTCTAGTTCCTCCACTCATTTGTGGCGTGAGTGCATGGTGATTGAGTATCCAAATAGTCACTTAATACTCCAATAATGTTTTGATGATGGTTTCGCTTGCCTTACCGCCACCGTAAAGATTTAGCGATTGATGTCTAGTTATTGGTGATTGGCGGTTTTTATAGGCATCTATAATTTTATCTTTATTAGCTCCGACCAATACATTTACTCCGATATCTACCAACTCCACCCACTCGGTTTCATCTCTTAATGTTATGCAAGGCTTGGAAAAGAAATATGCCTCTTTTTGAAGTCCGCCACTATCTGTCATTACAAGCTCACAATTATCGATAAGCCATACCATCTCAAGATATCCGACCGGGTCGATCATTGTCAAATTCTCAGTGTTCAATTTTAAATTCTCGATTATTTTTTTTGTTCTAGGATGAAGAGGCAAGATGATCTGTTTATCTTTTGCTATTTCATTAAGTGCTTCAAAAATGCTCTTAAGCCTAGCTTCATCATCTGTATTTTCTGCCCTGTGAATTGTGCAAAGTATAAAATCTTTTTTTATCTCAAAAGTTGGTTTTACTGCAAGATTTTTATAAAATATTGCTCCATCTTGCATCACATCTCCCACGTTTGTGATTAGTTGATTGTTATTAGTCGATAGTTTAAATGGGAATCCTTCATTTTTGAGATTTTGTACCGCTGCATCTGTAGGACAAAAAAGTATGTCGCTAACTCTATCTGTAAGTATGCGATTAACTTCTTCTGGCATCTTCATATTAAAAGATCTCAAACCTGCTTCAATATGAGCAAGCTTAATATGCAATTTACTAGCTACAATTGCTCCGGCCAAAGTAGAGTTGGTATCCCCATATACAAGCATCCAATCAGGTTTTTCGCTCAGTGCTACCTCCTCAATCTTTTCTATCATCTGGCCTGTCATAGCTCCATGTGATTTTCCGCCAATACCAAGGAAATAATCGGGTTTTGGTATTTGCATCTGATCAAAAAATATGTCACTCATATTGGCATCATAGTGTTGTCCGGTATGGACTATGACTTCAATTATCTCTTTGTATTTAGCTATCTCACGGCTTACAGAACCTGCTTTTATAAACTGTGGTCTAGCACCCAATATGGTTAGAATTTTCATCTCATTATCTCCTCATAGACTCTCAAAAATTTCACCTCTTCAATGCCCCAATTGTACTTTTCCATAACAGCTTTTTTGCCATTTGCTCCCATCTTTTGCGCTTCATCTTGGTACATCATGATGTGTTCAATTGCATCTGCGATCTCACCTGGTTTCAGGGGGTCTACACATATTCCACAATTTGCGTCCTCAACGATCTCTTGCCATAGTGGAATATTTGATGCAATTACAGGTATGCCTGCGGCCATATACTCAAACATCTTCACAGGCAGTGCATCTTGGTAATTAATGATGGGATGAAGAGTCACAATACCGGCTTTTGAACGGCTCAATATGTCTGCTATTTCTTTTCTGCCAACGAAACCAAACTCATTTACCTTGTTCCATCCGGCATATTTTTTTACTTCGGCTTCCACATCTTTTTCTACAAATTTTCCCGCTAGATTCAACCTGACATTTTTTACACTTTCCATAGCACGGACTAGCTCTTTGATGCCTCTTATTTTAGCAATTCCGCCTACATAGCAAATCTCATCTTTTTTTTCATTCCATAACATATCGTTGCCAAGCTCTTCAAGGATAGGAAAATTGTTGATATCGCGACTATTTTTATTGATTCTTAAAAACTTATCTCTTATATGCGGCGTGGCTGTCACAATATAATCAAATTTTGCAAGAGAGAATCTTTCAAATATACCATAAGTCCTTGAAAGAATAGCTCTTAAAAATGCATTTAAATGCGGTGCATTTTTTAACTGTTTTGGAGTGTCTTCATGGGCATCAAATATTACTTTTTTGCCAATTCTCCTTAGTTTTAGTCCGATAGGGATCAACTCCGGATCATGCATGTGATATATATCACTATCCAGCTCTACGGCTTTTTGAAAAACTTTTTGCACGGTATTTGTCATACGAGATATTCGTCCACCAGTTTTGGCTCCCACGTCAAAGATGTGAACTTCATTTTTAATTTCATCACCTTTGCCGTCCGCTACGATTAGACTTACTTCATAATTAGTGTTTTTTGCTAACGAGCTGCACTCTTTTACGAATATTCTAGTATCGTATCTAGCGTGAACTGATGTAAGGTGTGTGATCTTAATTTTCATATGCGTCTATCCAACTTTGTATATTATTATCCCAGCTTGAAAGCGAATGTATGATCTGTACATTTTTCATGGTTTTTTCTTTGTCCAAATCACTCAATACCTCTATTAACTTATCAGCCAACATTTCTGAAAAATCTATTTTATGATAATAGACTCCAAGTTGATCAAAAAGCTCATAAGGCAGCCAGCTTCCTGTTATTACTATATTGTTAGCATATAAAAACTCTTGCATGCTTCCGGAAAAACTATCGGTTTTTAGGATATTTACCATCACGTCTGAGCACAATTTGATATTTGCGTTATCATCCCCAAACAAAAAATCCTCAAGCACCTTATAGTCCAAGCTTGCTTCTTGGAGCATTTTTTTTATCTTTTCTTTATGGGCATTGTCTCCATATGTCATAGGAAATATAAATTGAATTTTATTCAATATCTTGCTATTTAATTTTACAATATTCTCTATAATTTTTTCATGCTGCTGGCCATTTGTGGCATTGTATCCACAAGTTACTATTATTTTGTCCAAACTATAGCCTAGATGTTCTTTGATAGATAGCCTGTCTTTATTTCTATTTTTATCTATAAAATCCAAAGTTTTTAATCCAAACCTACAAACTATGCTTTTATCTTTGAAGTCTTGATAATAATCTAAAAAACCTTGTTTTGTAAGAGGATTTGTAAATGTTATAGCATCTGCTTTTTTATATAACATTTTTTGTATCTTCCTGGCTCTCAATCCCATGCGATAAAAGTCGCTACCATAGACCGTAACTACCAATTTTTGTTTGGTCAAAAACGGTAAGATAGAAGTATAAATGACTCTGGCTGTGTGAATATTAACTACATCAAAAAAGTTTGAGCGAAGAAATTTAGATATATAGTACATTCTATAGATCATATGAATTTTTGGCAATTTGCGATACTTATCAAATGATCTATAATATCCCTCATCAACGATATTTTCATCTTTATAGAGTTTCAAAGTTTCAAAATCAAGCAAATAAATATCCATTCCTCTTATAGCAAGTTCACTTTGAAGCTCTTTTGCAAATACGCTTTTGTAATTACCTATGATCAATGCTTTCATCTAATAGCCCTAACCATCCAAGCCATATTATAAACAAGCACCAAACAATTTGCTATAGAAAACAAAAAAAGCGCAAGATATATACTGTGATAATACCCACCCGTAAAAAGTGCTACAGCAATTAAAAATAATTGCACTATGCTGATAACAAAAGCTTTTTTTTGCATCCCAACAAGACTAGGTATGAAAGATATAGTAGAAACCAATAGATTTAAAAATATCCAAGGGAACAGTATCTGAGTATACGCTCCAGCCTCCCCCCAATTTTGGCCAAAAACAAATGCAAAAATAGTCGGCGCAAATAAAGCAATTATCGCTAACGGCAAAATTATCTTTTTTGCCAAAGATTTTAAAAAACGAACAGTAAAGCCATAACTATCTCCCCCATCATTGTAAAGTTCGCTGAGCTTTTGACTATAGACCTTTGCACTTGCATTTGAAAGTATTCCAAGCGGAGCAAATATTATCCTTGTAGCAAGCGAATAAAAGCCCACTACGCCCATATTGAAAATACTAGAAAACACAAAAGTTGGGAAATTTGAAGATAGATTATTTAACATTGCATGCGGTGCTTGATATTTTGGAAAATCTATATATTTTTTAGCCTGAAGTATCATTTCGCTTTTTGAAATAGATTTTAAAAGTTTTTTATTATTTAAAATAGCTTTAGCCAATCTCATATTTGAAAAGACGCTTGAGAGTATTTGTCCACCAATCAGTCCGAAAGCCCCGTTTTTTATGCTCCCTAGGATTATTTGCGAAGTTGCAAGAATGACAGATTTTATGATTGTTGCGTTTGTTATATTTGAATAGTGCTTTTTACGGTTATTCCAATATGTCAGCAGATTAAACAATCCCATAAAAAATATGGTCAAAGGAGTAAACCAAAGCCACGTATCTATTTCCTTGTTGTTAAATAGATCTGAGATGTCTTCATGGAATAAGGATATGATTAGAAAAACAATCAAAGATATAACAATATTTATTATAAGACCCAAAGACAGTATATTTATCGCATCTTCATCATCTTTTGGCACTAGCAAAGCTTGCTCGTACCTCGCACTTGAAACAACACTAAAAAATCCCACTATAGCTACAAACAAAGCAAATACACCAAAATCTGCCGGTGTGTATATACGAGTAAGTATAGGGCTTATCGCAATAGGGATGGCTTGGGCAATTGTACTGCCTGTCATAAGAGTAAGGACATTGCGACTAAATTCGTTTTTTGGTTTTAATTTATTTATCATAATTTAAATATTTGCCTTACAATCTCGTTTGCTTGAATCTTGGCACCTTCAAAATTCAAGTGATTATCATCAAAATAAACCAATTTTTCATTAATTATCGCATGACACTCTTTTTTATCGCAAAAAACATTTTGCGTATCAATAATTTTTATGTTTTTATGTTTTGAAGCAATCTCTTTAATATTATATATAAAAATTTCTTGTCGCTTTAAATAGCTTGCTTTTGGTATGCTACAGTTTGATCTATATGGGTATTTAAAAAACGGTCTTTTTAAACATTCTTCAGGAGAAAATCCCATTTCAGGATTTTCTAGTACAAAATATAATTCGATATTGTTTTGATCAAAATATTGAAATGTTACTTCTAAATTATCATAAAAATTAGCTATTTGAAAACTTCGTTTATTTGTATCATTTTTTTCATTTAATAAAAAACTGCTTTTAGTCGCATATATTTGACCTCGTGATACCCAAATAACTTTTTTTGGTTTTATTTGTTCTAAAATTTGATATATAGTTTTATTTTTTTCTTTTGTTTTTTTGTCCAAACTACCAACCGTTTTTATAAATGGTGGTATTGAGTTATTGGAAATACAAAGGGTCCTATATCCTTGTTTCAAAAATTCTACAGAAAGAGCATCATATATACTATATGCATGAGAATCTCCAATAAGTACAAAAAATGGCTCTTGCATAATCTTTGTATTTGCTCTTATATGAGATATGTTGGGGTTTCCCCCAACAATATCTTCAATGATTTTAGTACCATTTGCATCCTTAAAGGGTGCTCTGTCAAAATATGTATTTTTTATACTCTTGATATGCCACCTATCTGCTAATCCTTTGGTTTTATAGACATGATGTGATATTGCGGCGAGTGTTAATACGATGACAATTAAAAAAAATGTAAAATAATAACTGTTTTGGCCTCTGGCTTTTATCTCGACAAAAATATAAGTCAAATATGCCAAAACAACGGAAACCAAAGCTATCCAAAATCCGAGGCTTTTAACATCAAACCCAAAAATATGTGCATATCCAATAATCACGTAATGCCATAGATAAAGCGGAAAGCTTATGAGTCCTAGAAATACCAATGGATATATCGAGAAAAATTTTTGATTTTGATTGGACACAAGCAGTGCTATGAGCAATCCGGCAGAGATTGTCATAAATAGTGTTTTAAAAAGATCGAAAGAGTTATTTTCATAGCTAAAACCAATGGCTGCAATGAATAATAAATAAACTACAAACCTAAACTGATGTATCTTTTTTGAAACATCATATTTGTCTGTAATTGCAAAAACAACCCCTCCAAGGCAAAGCTCCCAAAATCTCGATAGTGAATGATAAAAGTGGTCTATATCGGCAAACTGAGGCAATATTAAAAGAACTAAAAATACTACAGATAAAGCAAGGGTAAAATTCAGCCTTAATCTATACAAGATCAAAATCAAAATAGGCCAAAATAGGTAAAACTGCTCCTCCACAGAAAGCGACCAAAAGTGAAGTAAAGGCTTTAAAGTACTTGCTTTATCCCAATATCCAGCCTCGCTAATAAGTCTAAAATTTTGATAAAAAAGCGATGAGGATTGAACGTGACGTCCTAAAACAGTTAGTTCATTTGGAAATAAGAATAAATATCCTATCAACAATGTACTGGCCAAAACTATAAGCATAGCAGGGAAAATCCTCCTGACCCTATTGCGATAAAACTCTGCGAAACTAAATGTATTTGACTTTAATTTTGTGTATATGATTTGAGTGATAAGAAAACCTGATAGAACAAAAAATATATCAACGCCAACATACCCAAAAGAAAATTGCTTTGGGAAAAGGTGAAATAGCAGCACAAGCAAAATAGCTATGCCGCGAAGACCGTCTATAGCCCTATTATAAGCAAGAGAATGGTTTACAATAGGTAAAAAATTCATTTACAAATTCTCTGCTATATACTCTATCTCTTGATCGCTCAAATACGGATTCATAGGCAAGCTCATAATCTCATTTGAGACCATTTCGGAAATAGGGAAATCTCCGGCTTTATAGCCTAGATATGCGAAACACTCTTGTAAATGCAATGGCAACGGATAATGCACAGCCGTTGGAATGCCTGCGTTAACAAGTTTTTCTTGAAGCTTTTCTCTATCTTTTACTCTGATGGAATATTGTGCATATGCGCTTGTTCTATCATCTCTTATAACAGGGAGGATAAATGCTTTATTTTTTAACGCTTCATCGTATTTCGAAGCTGCCGCTTGACGCAAAGTCAGATCTTTATCATAATACTTCAGCTTAACATTTAATACCGCTGCTTGGATAGTATCAAGTCTTCCGCCCATACCGATATATTTATGATAATACCTCTTAGTTTGCCCATGGACTCTTAGACTTTTCATCTTTTCTGCCAGCTCATCATTATTGGTAAATACAGCTCCGCCGTCACCATAGCAGCCAAGTGGCTTAGCTGGGAAAAAGCTCGTGCATGAGATATCGCCTAAATTACTATCGCTTTTGCCTTTATATGTGCTTCCAAAACTCTGAGCACCATCTATAATTACTTTTAGATCATGCTTTGCAGCAATTGCCATAATCTCATCCATATCAGCCGGCTGCCCATATAGGCTTACGGGGATGATCGCTTTTGTTTTTGATGTAATTTTGGCTTCTATCTTTGATGGGTCAATATTATAAGTCGTCTCATCTATATCTACAAAAACCGGTGTTGCACCTAAAAATGCGATAGTCTCAGCCGTAGCAATAAAGGTAAATGGAGTTGTGATGATCTCATCACCCGGCTTTATGTCCAAAGCCATCATTGCCAAAAGCAGTGCATCGGTTCCACTGCTGCAGCTTATAGCATGTTTTGAACCTGTAAAATTTTGCAAAGAAAGTTCTAGTTGCGTAATCTCTTCGCCCATTATAAAGTTACATTTTCGTGCTACAGACAACAAAGCTTGTTCTATTTCATCCTTATAAAGATTGTGTTGGTATTGCAGGTTTGCAAAATCAATTTTCATTACTTATCCTATCGCTATTAAATTATCATTTTCAAGTCTATACTTACTATTATCAAAGCTATCTGCAGCATTGCCATTTTCATCAAATTTCAAAGTATTTCCCGCACGGCTCACCCATCCTATCTGACGAGCTGGCACACCTGCCATAAGTGCATATGGCTTTACATCTCGGTTTACTACAGCTCCGCTGCCAATAAGTGCATACTCCCCTATGGTGACCCCGCAAATAATTGTCGCGTTTGCTCCAACGCTTGAACCTTTTTTGAGAAGTGTGGGCTTGAATTCATCACGTCTTACTATAAAAGCTCTTGGATTTGTCACATTGGTAAACACACAAGACGGTCCCAAAAATACATCGTCTTCACACTCTACGCCTTCGTATACGGAGACATTGTTTTGCACTTTTACACCGTTGCCGATTTTGACTTTTGGTCCTACAACGCAATTTTGCCCAAAAGAGCAATTTGAACCTATTTTACTCCCGCTCAATATATGTGAAAAGTGCCAAATTTTGGTATTTGGGCCAATAAATACATTCTCATCAATGATGGCTGTTTCGTGTGCAAAATAATCATCTTTTGTATCTGGTTTTTGCGCTTCTTTTTTTCTATTTTTCCACTTATCAGGAGATAAATATTTGCCTTCCATTAAAGTACCTTTTCACAAAATGGATGATAATCTCCGCTTAATCCCAATGCGGGCAAATTTCTAATTTTTGAAACTATATTGATAGAATTTCTAGCCTCATCAAGCCCAAATCCGCCATTTCCGAGTATGTGTTTATAACTAGTTGTATGAAGATCAGTGAAACCTTCACTAAACTCAAATTCTTCGCTGTTAACTGTGATACTTCTATATGTTGTCTTGCCGCTTGCTTTTATATCTTCTGGTATATAGTCATAATTTACGCTCAAAAACCATCTAACACGAGCATTTTTTAGCTTCATATATCCGGCATTTACGTCGCTTTGCTTGATGTGTACAATATTTTCTTCTATAGGACCAAATATCCAAGAAAGCATATCAAAAAAATGAACCCCAATATTGCTGGCGATCCCGCCGCTTTTGGACTCATCACCCTTCCAAGATGCAAAATACCATTTGCCTCTGCTTGTAAGATAGGTCAGATCTATATCGTATATTTTATGCAGATCGGCTTCAAGCTCTTTTGCGATTTTTTCTTTTAATGCAATGATAGAATCGTGAAGTCTAAGCTGCAAAATATTATAAACTTTTTTACCAGTTTCCTGTTCTATCTTTTGAAGCATATCTATATCGCCCGAATTGAGCACTAAAGGCTTTTCACAAATAGCATGAGCACCGTTTCTAAGTGCAAAACTTATATGACTTGCGTGCAAATAGTTTGGGCTGGTGATGGCGATATATTCTACCTTTTGATTCTGTTCTCTGTGCCACTGGTCTATAAAACTCTCAAATCTTTCAAATTCAGTAAAAAAATCAGCTTGTGGAAAATGACTATCCATTATCCCGATACCGTCATATTTATCAAGAGCTACTACAAGGTTGTTGCCCGTCTCTTTGATGGCCTTCATATGCCTAGGAGCTATATAGCCTGCTGCTCCGATAAGTGCAAAATTCTTCATTACAATCTCCATGTTGGGTTTTCTACAATGCCTTTGACATCCATAACTATCGGAGCACCTTTTGACATACTCTTGTATTGCTCTGTAGTGATCTCTTTAAATTTATCATGCCCTACTGCTACGATAATGGCGTCGTATTTACCTGAATCCAATGGAAGCTCATCCACAAAATTAAGACGCTTTGTCTCTCTATCACTTCTATCTACCCAATAATCATATACATCGACTTTGCACTCATAATCTTCAAGTTCTTTAATGATATCAAGCACTTTTGAGTTTCTCATATCCGGGCAATTTTCTTTGAATGTCACACCCATTACAAGCACATTTGCACCTTTGAGCTTCTTGTCTTCTTTTATCATTTGCTTGATGGTCTTATCAACGATCAGCTTGCTCATACCATTATTGATCTGTCTGGCTCCAAGTATAAGATTTGGCATATAGCCGAGGCTTTGTGCTTTATGTGTGAGATAATATGGATCAACTCCTATGCAATGACCACCGACAAGTCCTGGGAATAGTTTGATAAAATTCCATTTTGTAGCCGCGGCTTCGATAACATCATGCGTGTTTATACCCATAAGATCAAATATCTGTGCGAGTTCATTGATAAGAGCTATATTGACATCTCTTTGAGTATTTTCTATGACTTTTGCTGCTTCAGCCACTTTAATTGTAGGTGCCAAATGTGTGCCGGCTGTAATGATAGATCTATATAGATCATCGACTTTTTTGGCTATCTCGGGAGTACTTCCGCT
This sequence comes from Sulfurovum sp. UBA5622, assembly GCA_002424475.1. Taxonomy (GTDB): domain Bacteria; phylum Campylobacterota; class Campylobacteria; order Campylobacterales; family Sulfurovaceae; genus BN30871. The sequence goes on along the minus strand of DIKI01000004.1, from coordinate 37,695 downwards.
AGTGATCTTAAGTATTTTTGTAACTGTATGTTCTTTATCGCCCGGATTTATTCGCTCAGGAGAGTATCCGCAAAAGAAACCTTCATTAAATTTCAACCCGCTTCCCTCTTCAAGAAGTGGTACGCACACCTCTTCGGTAACACCTGGATAAACGGTACTTTCATATATTACGATGTCGCCCTCTTTTAAAACTTTTGCCACGCTTTGAGTAGACTTGATAATAGGAGTCAGATCCGGTTCATTACTGGCATCGATCGGCGTTGGAACAGTGACTATGTATATATTACTATCTTTAATATCTTCTAGATTTGTTGTGTACACCATGCCGTTAGAAATACTATCTTTCACTTGTTCGCTTGAAAGCTCAAGAGTTCTGTCAAATCCACTTAAGAGTTCATCTATACGATCCGTATTGATATCAAAACCAATAACCGGATATTTTTCACTAAAAGCATGAGCCAACGGGAGCCCAACATAACCTAAACCTATTATAGCAATTTTAATCGACATGCTAAAAATCCTTGTGCGGTAAAATTTATCTATTATTATATCCAATCAAGTTTATTACCACACTACCTAGTATGATAATATTATTATACTTTTAATCCTTCATGCTATAATTTTTAAATAGTTTGAACATCAAGGACAAAAAATGGGGCTAAAATCAGATAGCTGGATACGAGAAAAATCACTAAAAGAAGAGATGATAAATCCATTTTGCGAAGCATTGGTCGGACACGGCGTGATTAGCTATGGACTCAGCAGTTATGGCTATGATATACGGGTAAGTGATGAGTTTAAAATATTTACAAATGTAAACTCTACCGTCATTGATCCAAAAGATTTTGATGATAATAATGTAGTTGATTTCAAGGGCGATGTATGCATAGTGCCGCCAAACTCTTTTGCCCTTGCTAGAACCGTAGAATATTTCAAAATGCCGCAAGACACACTTGCGATCTGTCTAGGCAAAAGCACATATGCCAGATGTGGGATCATCGTCAATGTTACTCCGTTTGAGCCAGGATTTGAGGGTCATATCACGATAGAAATCTCAAATACCACTCCACTTCCGGCAAAAATCTATGCCAATGAAGGAATAGCACAAGTACTATTCTTGCAAGGCGATACACCATGCGAAACCACATACAAAGACAGAAAAGGCAAATACCAAAATCAAACCGGCATAACCTTGCCAAGGATTTTGAAAGACTAATTTCTCTCCAGCCAGCGGCATAACATATACAAAGCAAATATATGGTGTTTAAACCCACCGCTTGGTGCTTTTGAGAGTATAAACTCCAGAGTTTCATTATTAAATATTTTTCTTTCTCTCTGGACTCGTCTAATAACCTCTAATTCATTTTCTTCCAGCAGCCACTCCATATATGGATAACTAAAACCTCGTTTTTTACGTTCTACAATATCTTGAGGCATATATCGATGTGCTATCTGTTTGATAAGAGCCTTTGATGTTTGCCCAAAACGCACCTTGGGATCTATGCTAAAAGCCAAATTTACGACCGATGGATCCAAAAAAGGACTTCTGGCTTCAATTCCGCAAGCCATACTAACCCTATCTAGCTTGGCTAGGAACAGATCCCCGAGTTTAACTTTCATATCACAAAAACTATACCAATCTATGATATTGGCTCTCCCGCCTTGAACGAACTCTTTCCAATAAAGCTCTAAGTAATGCAGAGAATTATCGTCTTTTACATTTTGTTTCAGAAGCCTATTTTGCTGTAAGTCTGTAAAAAGTTCTGCGGTTGAACGAAAAAGCAAAGAGCCTCCAAAAATACGTTTATACCACTCCCACTCTTTATTTGGAGAATAATGGGACCTCAAAAAGCTATTTAGCCAATTTTTATACTTGAGCTGCGAAGCTTGTTCTATATCATAATACTCTTTATATGTCTTATACCCCAAAAAAAGCTCATCACTGCCATCTCCGGTTAACACTACTCTTTTATCATATTCTTTAACTTCTTTTAGTAAAACAAATAATGGTATTTGCGCTGGATCTGCCAGTGGCTGCTCCGAGAATCCTTCTATGCTTGTAAGCCCATCAAAAAACTTCTCCTTTGTAAGCACTGCTTCATGATGATTGGAACCTATATGTTTGGCGACTTTGCTCGCATATTCCCTTTCGTCATAAGAGGCGAATTTATCTTCATATCCTATACAAAAAGTATCGATCCTGTAATCTAATGACGCCATGGCTGCTACTAAAGATGAATCAATGCCGCCGGAGAGCAATGCCCCCCAAGGAACATTACTAGAAGGAATTCTTTTTGATACAGACTCTTTAAGTGCATCTTCTATAGCATTTGAGGCATCTTTGGAATTGGTGTATATGATCTTATTATTTAATGGTGAAAAATGCGACTTTATGGTTATCTCGCCATCTTTAAAAGTTGCATACGATCCGGCCGGCAGTGAAAAAATATTTGTATAAAACGTATTTGGCGCGAGTGTCGTCTGAAAACTCAAATAAGGCAAGATGGCTTTTTTATCAATTTTTGAGCCACTATCCAAAGCCTTTATCTCGCTTGCAAACCAAAATGCATCTTTTTTTACCGAATAAAAAAGAGGTTTTTTGCCTACATTATCACGAAAAAGCTTGAGCACATTACCATCATAGATAGCTATTGCATACATCCCATTTATATGTTCTATGAAACTATCGCCCCAAAATTTGTAAGATTCCAAGATAACATTCGCTTCGGATGCCGCATCCGTACCAAGAGCAATGGCTAACTCTTTATAGTTATATATCTCTCCGTTAAATACAACGATATATTTACCATCCACAAATGGTTGATCTATATCTTTACCCAAGGACGTAATAGCCAAACGATGAATACCGAAAAAATATTTCTCATTTGATATAAATGCGCTATCGTCTTCGCCACGATGGGCCAAGGTCATAAAATCATCTTTTGCTATACTCTCGTCATAACTGCCTATTATGCCAAAAATAGCACACATTTATTGCCTCTTTCTATGCCAAACTGTAATATATTATATCCTTTTGTTTTCTTTTGTGTTACAATACCACAAAAATATTCACAGAGCGCCTAATATTATGAAAAATTTGATTATCGTAGAATCACCCGCAAAAGCCCGTACTATCGGCAGCTTTTTAGGTAAAGACTACAAAGTTGTTGCATCAAAAGGTCACATACGTGACCTTCCAAAGCATAACTTCGGTATCACCATTGATGAAAAGAGTGGCGATTTTATCCCTCAATATGCCATTCCTAAAGAAGCATCAGCTACAGTTAAAGAGTTAAAATCTCTTGCCAAAGAAGCTGAAAATCTATTTATTGCGACGGACGAAGATAGAGAAGGAGAGGCTATAGGCTATCATATAGCTATGGCTATCGGCAAAAATCCATCAAGTCTGCCACGCATTGTATTCCATGAGATCACCAAGCAGGCTATCAATCATGCCCTTGAGAATCCACGTAAAATGGATATGCTTAGCGTCGATGCACAACAAACAAGACGTTTACTAGACAGAATAGTTGGGTACAAGCTTTCTCCCCTTTTGGCAAGCAAGATACAAAGAGGATTAAGTGCCGGGAGAGTACAAAGTGCTGCTCTTAAAATTGTAGTAGATAAAGAACGAGAAATTAATGCCTTTGAAAGCCAAGAATATTGGAGCATCGAGGGTATTTTTGAAAAAGAGATCGAAGCTATGCTTATTGCCTACCAAGGAAATAAGATAGACAAACTCACCATTGGGGACGAAAACCAAGCAAGAACTATAGAAAGTGCTGCAAAAAATGATAAATTTATAGTTGGAGACATAGAAACCAAATCCAAAAAAACCAAAACTCCTCCGCCGTTTATGACATCTACTTTACAGCAAAGTGCTTCTACTCAACTCGGTTTCTCTCCTAAAAAAACCATGATGATTGCCCAAAAACTATACGAAGGTGTCAAAACAGACAAAGGCATAGCGGGTGTGATCACCTATATGAGAACAGATAGTCTCAATCTTGCCACTGAAGCCGTGGAAGCAGCTAGAACTTATATCAAAGCAAACTTTGCTGATACATATCTGCCTAATAAGCCAAAAATCTATACTACAAAATCAAAAGGCGCACAAGAAGCTCACGAAGCAATCCGCCCAACCATGATAGATTTTGATCCTGCCAAAGCCAGTGCTTATTTAGCAGCAGACGAGCTTAAATTGTATCGTCTTATATATAATCGTTTTTTGGCTTGTCAAATGAATGAAGCTATTATAGAATCGCAAACCATTATTTTTGAAGGTAAAAATACCACATTCAAAGCCAATGGCAAACGACTTGTTTTTGATGGATTTTATAAAGTTACAGGATATAACGAAAAAGACAAACTATTGCCTATACTCACACCAAATGCAACAGCTAATTTGGACGATATCAAAACCACACAACACTTTACTGAGCCTCCTGCTAGGTACAATGAAGCGAGCCTGATTAAGATGCTTGAATCACTTGGCATCGGAAGACCTAGTACATATGCACCTACTATCACCATACTTGAATCTAGAAAATATATAGAGATAAAAGAGAAGCGAATATATCCTACTGAAATAGCTTTTTTGGTTATTGTTATGCTAGAAGAGCATTTCCCTGAAATCGTCGATAGTAGTTTTACTGCAAATATGGAAGAAAAACTTGATCTTGTTGCTAATGGAGAACAAGATTGGCAACAAATGCTAAAAGAATTTTACAGTACATTTTCGCTCAAACTAATTGAGGGTAAAAAAAATATAACCAGTCTCAAGATCGCTACGCCGACAGGGGAAATTTGCCCCGAGTGCGGCAGCGAACTGTTGCTGAGAAAAGGCAGATTTGGAGAGTTTATAGCTTGTAGCAATTTCCCAAAATGTAAATATACAAAAAACCTAAATGAAACAGAACAAGAAGATACAAGTGCACCATCAGAAGCTACTAATGAAATTTGCGATAAATGTGGCTCGCCAATGGTCATAAAAGATAGTAAGCGAGGTAAGTTTTTGGCTTGTTCGGCATATCCAAAATGTAAAAATGCAAAATCTCTAACTCCTCCAAAAGAGCTAAGCGTAGCTTGCCCGGAATGTGGCGGCAAGCTGCATGAACGAAATGGACGCAGAGGAAGCTTTTTTGGATGTAGTAATTATCCAAAATGTAAATTTATTGCCAACTTCGAACCGGTGGATCGTCATTGTAGTGAATGTGGATATCTTATGGGCAAAAAAAATCTCAAAAACAAAGAGGTATTTGAGTGCTTCAAATGTAAGCACAAAGAGGAGGCTTAATGTCAAAAGAAATTTTTTTATGTGCTATCAATAATATTCTTAGCGGCACTTGCAGGGAAGATTGTTCATTTTGTACCCAAAGCGTACGCTATCATGCCGATATAGAACGGTATACTTATAAGCCTATAGAGCAGATCGTCAAAGAAGCCAAACTAGCAAAAGAAGCTGGTACATTAGGTTACTGTCTAGTTACTGCAGGCAAAGGTCTGGATGACAAAAAAACAGAGTATATAGCAAAAGCAGCCAAGAATATAAAAAAAGAAATAGACAACATACACCTAATAGCATGTAATGGTACAGCAAACATGGAGCAGCTTCGCTATCTAAAAGATAGTGGCATAGATAGCTACAATCATAATCTAGAAACTTCATCGTCATACTATAAGACAATTTGTACGACACATAGCTGGCAAGAGCGATATCAAACTTGCCAAAATGTCAAATCAGTTGGTCTTTCGCTTTGCACTGGTGGAATTTTTGGCATGGGAGAAAGTGATGAGGATAGAACAGATCTGATAGATGGTATATTATCACTCCAGCCTGACGCTGTACCTCTAAATTTTTATCACCCAAATCCCGCCCTTCCTATAAAATCAAGGAATATAACTCAAGACGAAGCTGTAAAAATCATATCCCAAATGTATAAAGGCTTGGGAGAAAATAAGATCCTAATGATAGCCGGCGGAAGAGAACTGCTATTTAGCGGGAATGAAAAAGCTATGTTTGATGCAGGAGCAAATGCTATCGTTATAGGAGACTATCTAACCACACAAGGCGATAAACCGCAAAGCGATATAGAAATGCTAGAAAAACTAGGACTAAAAATAGCTACCAGTTGCCCAGGCCATAATTAGTTGCTTTTTGGCTCTAGTTGTTTGAGTAAAAAATACTCTTTTTGCAACTCTTGATTTTTATTTTTAGTGTCAGCGATCTCTTTGGTCAATTCTTGTTTCTCTTGCTTTAAATGCCAAAGTGCCAATATAGAGTTTTCGCCAAACAATATTACTCCCAAGTAAATACCTGCAAAAACAATCAACCCAAAAGTCATAATTATTTTTTTGGCTCCTACGACACCAAATATTGTAAAATCAAAATAATCATTAAAAGCCATAAAGGTTATCTAAATAATGCACTTCCTAGATATTCACTATTTTCAAGCTCGCTCTCTATTTCCAAGAGTCTATTGTATTTAGCTATTCTATCGCTTCTAGCAGTTGATCCTGTTTTGATCTCGCCAGTATTAAGCGCTACAGCAAAATCTGCTATAAAAGCATCTTCACTCTCTCCAGAGCGGTGACTCATAACGCATTTGTATCCATTTCTTTGTGCCAGCCTAACTGTTTGCATAGTCTCGCTGACTGTTCCTATTTGATTTGGCTTAATTAAAATAGAATTACCTATCCCTTTTTCTATACCCTGAGCTAATATTTTGGCATTTGTCACAAAAAGATCATCTCCAACTAGCTGTACTTTGTCGCCAAGTCTATCTGTCAATATTTTCCAACCATCCCAGTCGTCTTCACTAAGTCCATCTTCTATAGATACAATTGGATATTTATCACACATCATTGCATAATAATCTACAAGTTCAGCGCTTGTCAGTTTTCTATCTTCTGAGTGCAAATGATATACACCTTTTTCTACTTCGAGCTCACTGCTCGCTACATCAAGAGCTATTGCTATTTGTTCGCCTGGAACATATCCTGCTTTTTTGATAGCTTCTATAATTACAGCAATTGGCTCTTCATTGTTTTTTAAATTTGGAGCAAATCCACCTTCATCGCCCACGGCTGTACTCTCGCCCATATCGTTGATGATTTTTTTAAGATGATGATAAACTTCTGCACTAGCTCTTAGACCTTCTGAGAATTTATCAAAACCTATAGGCATTATCATATACTCTTGAAAATCTACCGAATTGTTTGCATGAGCTCCGCCATTGATAATATTAAGCATAGGCACAGGCATAACCATAGCATTTGCTCCGCCAAGATAACGATAAAGCGGCATTTTTAGTGACTTAGCTGCTGCTCTTGCTAATGCCATAGAAACACCAAGAACGGCATTTGCGCCTAAATTGCCATAGTTGTCTGTGCCATCGAGGTCTTTTAACAAAGCATCGATCCCCGCTTGACCAAACGGACTCAGGCCTATTAGGGCTTCTGCTATAGTAATATTGATATTTTCGCAAGCTTTAAGCACACCTTTGCCCATGTATCGCTCACCGCCATCTCTAAGCTCCAAGGCTTCTCTTTTGCCAGTACTTGCACCACTTGGCACAATAGCGCTTGCCATTGTGCCATCGCTCAAAAATATTGTAGCTCTAACTGTTGGGTTACCTCTACTGTCCATAACCTCATTAGCTCTGATATCATCAATATAAATCATAATTTTCCTCTTTACATATATTGTTGATATTTTAGCAAATTTTATCTAAGAAGACGGGCTTAGTCCTCTATTCCCATTTCGCTTTCGCCCATAGAGAGCATATCACTAACACCCAAAGCCTCTCTTATTCTGCCTTCTATTTCTTCTCTTAGAGGCTTGTTGTCTTTGAGAGTTTGCTTTGCTCCCTCTTTGCCTTGACCAAGCTTGTGCTCTTTGTAGCTAAACCATGCTCCTGCTTTATCTATAATATCAAGTTTTACACCATAATCTATAAGCTCGCCCTCTCCGCTGATGCCTTCTCCAAACATAATATCAAATTCTGCTTGTCTAAAAGGGGGTGCGACTTTGTTTTTGACCACTTTTGCTTTAACGCGGTTTCCTATTTGTGACTCTCCTTGTTTAAGTGTAGCTATACGTCTCACATCTATTCTGACAGAGGCATAGAATTTAAGAGCATTTCCTCCTGTAGTAGTCTCTGGCGAACCATAACCCATCATGCCTATTTTCATACGGATTTGATTGATAAAGATAACAGTGGTATTTGTTTTGTGAAGAACCGCGGTAAGTTTTCGAAGAGCTTGGCTCATTAGTCTAGCTTGTAGTCCTACATGCGTATCTCCCATGTCTCCTTCTATCTCGCTTTTTGGAGTAAGGGCTGCTACTGAATCCACGACTATCAGACTTACTGCGCCGCTTCTTGCTAAGGTCTCGAGTATATCAAGTGCTTGCTCTCCAAAATCTGGCTGAGATACTAGCAAATTATCCACATCAACGCCCAAATTTTTGGCATACAATACATCAAGAGCATGTTCTGCATCAATAAAGGCACAAACATCACCGTTTTTTTGTGCTGAAGCAATGACTTGCAAAGACAATGTGGTTTTGCCCGAAGATTCAGGTCCATATACCTCTATGACCCTTCCTTGCGGCACGCCGCCAATGCCAAGAGCTATATCAAGCCCCAAAGAACCGGTGCTGATAGAAGCAATCGGCTCAATTTCTTTGTCACCAAGACGCATCAAAGTACCTTTTCCAAAGGTTTTATCGATCTGTTTGATCGCCATCTCTAACGCTTTTTCTTTTTGTGCATCCATTGCCATGCTCATCCTTTTATCCTTTATGTTGAAATTCTAACACCATTTTAATCACTTCTGGATGATTAGTTTAAAAAGATGTCAAAATGACATATTTTTATTTTAAAAATTTTAATTTATTTTCATGTGTGACTTTTGTCACATACTTGAATTTTATAAATTTTTATAATTCATCTTAGCATTTATAATAATGCTAATCTAAAAAAGGGAGGGGTTACAAATGTACCTCAAAATATTTTACACCGGAATAATCGCTTTTGCTTTAGCTGTAAGTAGTCTAAATGCTAATCCTAATCAAGTTTCAACAAAAAAAATTGTTGTTACTATAACTTCATCATCTATTAATCAATCCGGATTTGGTTTGGCAGTAGCCAACGCCATGCAAGATGCTGGAATAAGCAGTACGGTATTTGTAGCAGGTGATGCGGTAAAATATGCTTTAAACAATAATACCAATCCAAAATTTGCCGGCTTTACGCCAAAAGAGTTAATACAAGCCCTTATAAAAAAGGGTGGGAAGGTGATGATTTGCGAAGGCTTTGTAAAACTTGGCGGCATTAAAAAAACAGATATGGTGCAAGGTGTACAAGTGGCAACTCCAGGTGATTTGGCAGGTGCTTTGTATGCTCCAAACTCAAAAGCTATGACATTTTAAGCAAATTTTTTGCTATACTTTTTTTGATGGAAGGAGTTTTAAATGAAATTGAATGATTATCAATTTTTTGCTTCACTGGAGCCCGAATCATTAGAAAAAGTAGAGCAGGATGCCAAAAGAGTCTCTTTTGGTGTTGGTACTTTTTTGTATTACCAAGGCGATATAAATGATGGTATTTTATTTTTAGAAAAAGGCAGCGTGAAGGTCTATATAAACTCAGATGATATTGGTCGTGGCGAGATAACTTTGTATTACATCAAGCCTGGAGAACAATGCTTGGTAAATACTCTTAGTACAGTTTCCCAAACGCCTGCAACAGCTACTGCGATAGTAGACGAAAGTATCGAGGGGTGGGTTATTCCCCATCATACTATCAAGTGGTTGATAGATAATTCACCATCATATAGAGATTTTAAAGTTTCATTTTGCTCACAAAGGCTTTCTCAGATTTTACATTTAGTCGAAGAGTTAAGATTCAAAAGAATGGATCAGCGGCTATTAAATTGGCTTTATGTCCAAGGCATAGAAACCATTCATACCACGCATGAACAAATTGCTCAAATACTTGGAACTTCAAGGGAAGTCATAAGCAGAATTCTAAAAAATCTTGAAAAAGAGGGCTTTGTAACATTGCGTAGAGGAATGATATCTATCACAAACAATACATGATTTAAATATACCATAGTTTAATTATCATATTTTTATTTTTACAAATTCTCCTATTTAACTCATTTTCGCTAAAATAACATATCTACTTTTGGAGCAATCAATGAAAATAAACCTCGCCCATTCGCCAGACGCTGACGATATATTTATGTACTATGCCATAGCTTTTGGCTGGGTCGATACAAAAGATTATAATATTACTAATGAAGCTCTTGATATAGAAACACTAAATATAGAAGCATTAAAAGGTACTTATGATGTAACCGCCGTTAGTTTTGCTCTCTATCCACTCATCAAAGATGAGTATGCCTTGCTAAGAACCGCAGTAAGCTTTGGCGAAGGATATGGTCCCAAGCTCATCCGCAAAAAAGAGACTAAGCTAAAACGTAATTTTCGGGTAGCTCTCTCGGGCGCAAATACCACAAATGCCATGTTATTTCGTATATACTACCCAGAGGCTAGAATAGTGTATAAAAATTTCCTAGAAATTGAAAATGCGGTACTTAACGATGAAGTAGATGCCGGGGTGCTTATACACGAATCGATACTCTCTTATGATGAAAGCCTGGAAGTAGAAAAAGAGATATGGGATATATGGATAGAACTTAGCGGCGGCGGATTGCCTCTGCCTCTTGGTGGAATGGCATTGAGACGCAGCATCCCTCTAAATCGTGCTATAGATATAGAAAATATCCTTATAGATGGTGTCAAAGTAGCCAACGAGAGAAAGGCTGAGCTTTCAAAAAAGCTTGAAGATGAAAAACTGGTTCGGATTGACGGCAAAATGCTTGAGCGTTATCTTGATATGTATGCTTCTGATGAATCTATTACGCTTTCTCCTTTGCAACTAAAGGCACTTGATAAATTATATGAGATTGGATTTAAGCGCGGATTTTTTACAGAGGCTATCATGTCCTCCGATTATCTAATCCCTCAAGAATATGCAGAACTTAGGCAGCAATAGTGTTTTACAAAACCATAGATTTCAGCAAGTTTAGCAGTATCCATATCGGACAAAAAGAAGAGGTACTAATGATTGAAAAAGGAGATATCATACCCAAAGATAGATATCTCATAGGCCATGGAAACAATTTGCTCATCTCCACTACTCCGCCTCCGCTTATGATGCTAAGCAAAGATTTTGATTTTATAAATTTAGACGGGAACATGCTTAGCATTGGAGCAGCCACACCGACAGGCAAAATACTTTCTTTTGCCAAAAAACATGACATTGCGGGCTTTGAGTTTGTATCAAAACTTCCTGGTTCATTGGGCGGAATGTTGGCCATGAATGCTGGAGTCAAAGAATTTGAGATCTTCAATATTTTAGATAGCATTTGCATTGATGGTGTATGGAAAAAAGCGAGCGAGATAGAACATAGCTACCGTTATGCAAGGCTTGGCGGTATTGCTAGTGAGGCTAGATTTAATATTACTCATGGATTTGATGTCAAGCTCTTAGAATCTCTTGTAGCATTACGTGCCAATCAGCCAAAAGAACCAAGTGCTGGCTCATTGTTTAAAAATCCACTAGGAGATCATGCCGGCAGACTTATAGAAGCAGTTGGGTTAAAAGGCAAACAAATAGGTGCAATGGCATGGAGCGAAGTGCATGCCAACTTCTTGGTCAATAAAGGCGGGGGCACATTTAACGATGCTATGAGGCTCATAGACCTTGCAAAACAAAAAGTGCAAGATCAATTTGGCATACTATTACAAGAAGAGGTCAAGATACTCTAATTATTTGTTTGAAGCACTATCTTCTTTTGTCACGCAACGAACACAACGAATATAATTTGATTGCATCGGGTCTCTTTCGTATCTAAAACCATCTACAGCATAAACGACATAATGTTTATTTTTCCCAGCAGGCGTGGATGTCCAAAAGTCAGCGTCTCGATTGTCTTTAAATATATTTTTTTTGACAGAAATTGCCATCATTTCATCAGAAGTAGGCAGTCTCCAGCCATAATAACCACCGCTGTTTGATGATTCGCAATAATTTTTAGCATACGATAGGCTCCCGGCTTTACAAGCTGACCTGTCTTTTTTATATGCACCATCGCTTGCATCATCATATATTGTATCTTGCCACATTAATTGTGTTTTTTCATCTACATAAGTGCTGTCATTTTTGCAGTTTGTTGAACAATTTTGAGCATAAGGTTCATAAAAAGGTGCTATATCTCCTCCGCCTATAGCATAAACAGTAGCAAGAAAAATCCCTATTTTAATATATTTCATAGTCTTTAAATCTCCTCTTTTAAGTATTATAATACAAATTTTATGTTTTAAGCGTAAATTTCTATCTTGACTCCTGGAGCAACTGAACTCCATAGGAAATCAATTGCTTTATTTGGTACGGCTATACACCCTTCGGTCCAATCATGTTGCAATGTATATTTGTCACCGCTTCCGTTAGCATTCCATTTTGGCTGTCCGTGAATTGTCACATAGCCGCCTGGCTTTACTCCTTTTGATTTTGCTCTGGCTATATCTTGCACATCTGGATAGGATATTAGCATTGATCTATAAAGTCTCGGGTCGCATTTTTTACTTACTATGCAATAACGACCCTCTGGCGTTTTGTAATCACCTTGCGCTATTTTATGTCCCCTTAGACCATTTTTGCCCAAAGATATTTTATACTCTTGTATTACTTTGCCTTGTTTATAAATATACATAGTTTTTTTGGATTTATAAACGACTATTTTGTCTATCTTCATTGAAGGGATGACGTCAGCGCCGGTACGAAGCTGCTTGGAACACTCTTTGGTATCATAAGATGTTTTATCGTAAGCAATCTGTTTTTTTGAACAACCGGTTATTATTATTGCTAAAATAGAGACTAAAATTGCAAATTTGAATTTCATTTTCACATCCTTATATCAGATCAATCATCATCTCGACGCGCCAAAAGCTTATGCTTCTCCTTCTTGTAGCTGTTTTTATTTTTTAGTTTTTGCAAACGATTGAGATTGCTCATCTCTGCCTCTCTCAATTCATTTAATATTATATCATTAAATTGTTCAGCATTTTTTGTTTTCTCATGTATAGCTAAAATATATTCTTTTAGTTTTTGATTGTACTCACCTTCCAGGCGAATAGCCTCTTTTTCTTGCAGTTTTTTAACCATAGATTCGAGTTTAATAGAAAAAGAATTAGAGTCAGTATTGGTGTCGCGAAGCATTTTAAATATATTTTTTGATATTTTCTCTAGCTCTGCAATGTATTTTTGACGATTGTATTTATCAATCTGTTTTTGAGTAAATCTAGCCAATATATAACCTTTGCTTCATATATAGGAATTATATATCAATAAATAATAAAATCGGGTAAAAAGAAAAATCTATAAAATCGTCTGCAGCCAAATATGACGGCAGACAAAGTGTTAATTTATTTAGGAAAGAATTTTAGATTAATTAGAAGCTGCTGCCTTGGCTGCTGCAATAGCCTCTTCATAGTTTGGCTCATCTGTAATCTCTGGAACCAATTGCTTATAAGCTACTTTTCCATTTTTGTCAATGACAAAGATGCATCTAGCCATTACTCCTGCAAGAGGTCCGCTAGCAATAAGCACACCGTAAGCTTCCGCAAAATCTTTATTTCTAAAATCACTTCCAACGGTTAGATTTTCTACGCCTTCTGTAGAACAAAATCTTTTAGCTGCAAATGGCAAATCCATAGATACTACGGTTACTTCAAGACCTTCAATAGCCGCTGCTTGATGGTTAAATTTAGTTGCTTCCATAGCACAAACAGGAGTATCTAGGCTTGGAACTGCAATGATAAGTTGGGCCTTTTCTTTGGCTCCGCCTACTGTAACTTCTGATAGATCTGACGATTTTACTACTACTGTTTCTGGGGCTTTGTCGCCTACGTTTATCTCATTTCCGGATAACTCGCAAGGATTGCCTTTTAATGTTACTGTTGCCATAATTTGTCCTTTATATTAATTTTATAAAAGTATTATGACTTAAATGGGATAAAATTACTCTTAATTTAAAGCTTTTATTCAAAAAAAATATTCAGCCTATTTTTTTGAATAAAAATTAAATCTAAAACAGTTCTTTTTTAAGTGTCTCTATAACCCGTTTTATTGAAGCATCTTCATCATTTTTAAAATCACTTTGCACCTTATATATACACTTATTACCTTGAAATATATTTAGTCTTACATAACCGTTAAAATCAACGCCCGTGCTTTTTGCCGCTATGCTGTTACATTTAGAAGCACGATAGATTTCTCCTTCTATACGGTAAGGACAATTGTCAGAAATCTTATCTTTCATTGCCTCTTTGACATTGTAGGACAAAATAATATCATTATATATATTGACCTTTATGCATGATAAGGGTAAAGATATATTGGTATCATTATAAAATTTGCTATATACCGGATTTCTACTCTCACATCCGGCAAAAAACACCGACATTATGCAAACTATAGCAAATATATTACGCAAACGATACCTTTTACCAGATCTGCAATTGCGCTATTAGCAAGAAATTTTAAGGCGATCATGTATTTTTCATAATCCTGGGATTCTTGGTATATTGTTTAGTTTTGAGTTTTTGCAATACCAGCCCCACCCTTTTTTCATCCAATGTCCAATTATTGGAAGCGGTATCATTTTATCACTCGTATTACTTCTATATACAAACGCTGCACCATTACCTATATCCATCATACACAAGATATTTAGGTGATCGACATAGCTTTTTTTGTCGCCTGGATATGTGATATTATGGACTACATTTTTTGCCATAACTTCAGCCACATGACCTTGTTTTGCCTTCCAGTCATTGTTTCCAAGAAGTAACGCGCTATCGCCTATTGCGTAAACTCCACTCATGCCTTCAACTTCATTGAATTCATTTGTGACTACAAACCCGCTTTCACTAAGAGGCAGATCGGAAGCCATCAAAAGTGGATGTCCTGTTCCGGCGGATATAAACATAGTTAGGTCCGATTTAAGCTTCGTTCCGTCTTCGAAAACTATACCATCTTCTTCAAAACGAACTATTTTGCTGCCTACTTTTTTATTTATATTAGTCGCGTTAAGCATTTCATCCATCATCACAAGAGCTTTTTCTCCCATCTTTTCACCGGGCTTTGCCATAGGAGCGAAGAAGGTAAGTTCAAATTTGTCTCGCAAACCTCTTTTTTTGAGATAATTATGAACATTAAAAAGCACTTCAAATGCAGGACCGCCTCTAATAGCTGATTTATCTTTTGGATTTCCGCCAAAGCCGAACGCAAGCTTTCCGCTACCTTTTGCAATGAGCTCTTGAAGTTTTAAATAAAGCTCATCGGCTTCTTCAGGTTTTCCGCAAATTGATAGGGTGTTTTCTATGCCATCTGCCTTCATCTTGCCTTGACCTACAGCAATAATCAACTTGTCAAATCCATCTAAAGCTTTTCCGCTTTGGAGTGTAACTTTTTTTTCTTTTGCCTCAACTTTTACTACACTATCAATTATCAAATCAAATCCATGCCTAAAGGCCAAATCTTCAAGCGGGATACTTACATCTTCACGAGTTGCCTCACCTATTGGGATCCAAATTGATGTAGGATAGATATAAAAATAATCTCTTTCACTTACTAACGTAACATCGTGTCCATTTTTTCTCAAATATATCGCGGCTTCTATACCAGCAAAGCCGCCCCCCAGTATTAATATTTTTATCATACAAAGTCCTCCTTAAATATGATGAAATTATTTCAATTCTATATGTATATTATAACATTAATCAATGAATAGTGAGTATGATTAAAAAAATTATGAGTAAAAATTATCGCTATAGTCATAAATTGACATAGCGATAATTTGAAGAAATTATTTCTGGATTAATCTTCGAGTAGGTCTTTGCGCGGATAAACAAATACACTTTCTCTGTCAACAACGATATTTTTCTTATCATCTACCGCATATGCTCTTATCTTGAGAGGAATAGGCACGTCTTTTCTAGCATCATCAGCCAATTCTTCATGTGTTTCAAGTACTACAACGACCTTTTTCTTTTGTCCGGCACCGATTCTAAATGGTTCTTTTGGACGAACGATTTTAATGTCATCATTACCAACGATTTCAAAATAATAAGAATGTGGCTTGCTGTCCGTATTGGTAAATAAGAAAATATAATCATTTTCTACTCCATCATGCTCAAGCAATTTATAAAGTCTAGTGGTTTTATTGACATTAAGGAGCATATTCTCTTTTTTACTGCCCATAGCAAAAAGCGCGATTAAGACTATAGTAAGTGCAACAAAATACATTATAGTTTTAGTTCTTAAATAGTGTGTTTTACCTTCTTGTGCTATAGTCTCTTTTTCGCTTGACCATCTAACAAGGCTCGGTCTACCCAAAGCACCCATTACTTTTGTACATGCATCAACACACTCAAGACAATTGATACATTCTAATTGCAAACCTTTACGAATATCGATATGAGTAGGACATACATTAACACAGCTTTGACAAGTGGTACATTCTGCATTAGGCTCAACTGCTAAAAGCTCTTTTTGTTTGTTATAAAGCTTGACTCTATTATTTCCATGCCCTTGGTAAATATTTCCACCTCTATGGGGATCATATATTGCCATAATAGTATCTTTGTCATACAATACCGACTGAACACGGCTATAAGGACAGATATATACACAAAAATCCTCTTTGATAAATATAACGTCTGCTATCAAAAACAAAGCCAATCCAGCAATAAAGCTTATAAGCACCATATGCTCGCCAGGATTTGCAAGATATCTGAAGAAGTCCTCTGGAGGCACAAAATACCACATAAAGTTAGAGGCTGCAATAAATGCCAATGCTGACCAAATCAAAATTCCAACCACTTTTTTGAGCTGGTTTTCCACTTTGCTCATATCAGGTTTTTGTTGTTTGTTAGAGATTCTTTTTCTAAGCCCAAGTAGTTTTGTCTCTATAAAGTCCCTATAAATTACACGAAAAATAGTTTGTGGACAAAACCATCCACACCAAGCTCTACCCCCGACAGCAGTTAGAGCAAAAATACCCAAAAATAGAAGCATGAGCATAAATGGCATAAGATAAAGCTCTTGCATATCAAATGCGACTCCGGCAAGATGCAGTTTTTTCTGATCGAAATTTAGCAAAAATATATGATTGCCATTAATAGTGATCCAAGGCATCACAAGTCCCACTATTGTAACTGCTAAATACGCCCAATATCTCTTAACGCTATAAGGTATCCACCCCTTTAGATATTCTTTTCCTTTAACCTTTGGTTGTTCGGCATCATTTGTAGTTGTTGACATTTCATTACCCCCTTGTAATGTGATTTGTATTTTCAAATGGACAGATGATAAGTTTATCATGAGTCTGCTTAGAAGCTTGTGCTTTATCCATAGACACAAAAGAACCATTAAGAATTTCTTTGATGCCCCTTGAATCGATATAATCCTTCAGTGAAGTCCTGCTAATCTGTAATGCTCTAGCTATAGCACTTACGCTTTGACCGCTTTTTAGCATATCTGCAATTTGAGTATAACTCGCATCAAACTTAGAATAAGATTTGCTTCCTTTTGGTCTGCCTATATGTCTAGACCTAGCTTTTTGGGCTTCTCTTAGATCGTTTAACATGGGAAGGATCTCTCCTATTGGTGTTAAACGATTTATGTATACTTCAGAAGATGCTACAAAAAGATCTACGCCTCGGCTCAAAAAACAAGTAATGATCTTAACACCTTCATCTGCCAAATTACTCAGCGATGAAAGTGTGGCCACTATTATTCTATCATTTTCTTTGAGACTCTGCACAAAACTTTCAAATTCTTCTCTCTCTTCAACGGGACGATGTTTTGCAGAATACTCAATTACCTCTTTGTCTATCTGTATCATTTGTGTCAATGCAAATGAGAGAATGGATTTTTGCTGTTCAGATAAAAGCTGTGATTGCGGTGCTTGTCTCATATATGCATAGATCATCTATTCTCCTTTTTTGACATTGGAGTTATTTTATCTCAACTGATGATAAAAGTCAATAAATAATTGATTATTTTCGTCAAAATAGTCCTTTTTACGTCATTTTATACTTTTTGCTTTTTATGTTACAATACCAAAAAGAACTATTTCAAAGGAAATAAGCGTGAATCTTACACATTTAGATGAGAATAATAAACCAAAAATGGTTGATGTCTCAGACAAAGAATCTACGACCAGGATAGCAACCGCTAGTGGTCTTATCGCCGTAAGTCAAGAAGCTTTTGATGCAGCGATAAACAATATTGCTAAAAAAGGTCCCGTGCTTCAAACGGCAGTCATCGCAGCAATAAGTGGAGCTAAACGTACGAGCGATCTTATCCCTATGTGTCATCCTCTTATGTTGACTTCTGTTAAAACCGACATAGAAGAGCTGCCCGACTTGCCAGGATTCAAATTGAGCGTAACGGCAAAACTTCAAGGGCAAACAGGAGTCGAGATGGAAGCATTAACAGGTGTAAGTATCGGACTGCTTACAATATATGATATGCTAAAAGCAATTGATAAATCTATGGTGATCAGCCAAATTCAATTAGAAGAAAAACAAGGCGGCAAGTCTGGCGACTTTATTCGCCAATAAATTATTACTACAAACAAAGATTTTTACTTTATAAAAGGAGACAAAATGATTTTAGATACCAATACTAAAGAAAAACCGCAAATAGAATACCCAACCCAATGGGGATTTAAAATTATCGGTACAAGCAAAGAAGAGCTTTTGGCTTGCATCAAAGAGATTTTGAGCGATAAAGAGCACCTATGCTCGTGTGGCAATGTTTCAAGCGGTGGCAAATTTCACAGCTATAATGCCAGCTGTGAGGTAGCCACCAAAGAAGAAAGAGATGCGATATTTAAAGCATTTCAAGACCATCCTTGTGTAAAAATAGTTATTTAGCCTATGATAGAAATACTCAAATCTATAGCCTTAAAAGGCGGGGAAATCATCAAAGAAGGATTTGCGACATCCAAAGATATTTCACATAAAGGCGTTGTGGATTTGGTGACACAATATGATGTTCTAACTGAGCAATTTCTAATGTCTGAGCTCAAAAAGCATTTTGACGATTATGTGCTTATAGGTGAAGAAAGTCATAATGATATAATTGTTTCTTCAGATAAAGCCATATATATTGACCCTATTGACGGTACGACAAACTTCATACACGGATTACCGCATCTTGCTATTTCTATGGGTATTTGGGAAAATTCTGTTCCGATAGCTGGAATCGTATATAATCCTATACTTAATGAAATGTTTTGGGCGCAAAAAGGAAAAGGAGCATATTGTAATGGAGTGAAATTGTCCGTAAGTCCTCAAAATACACTTCAACAAGCGCTAATAGGAACAGGCTTCCCGTATGCCAAAGTCGAAAGAGGCATAGAATACGATTGGGTGATTAAATGCATAACAAATCTGCTTCCAAATATTCAAGATATCAGACGATATGGTGCAGCAGCACTGGATCTTTGCTATCTTGCTCAAGGCAAATTAGATGCATTTTATGAGATAGATCTCAAACCTTGGGATGTAGCTGCAGGCATTCTTATACTACAAGAAGCCGGGGGAATGGTAAGCGATTCATCCAATGAACCATATCATTTGAGTTCAAAAAGCATCGTTGCATCAAATGGGGCTGTACACGATGAATTGACAAAATATCTATATCCGATCTAATTAGATTCCTTGGCAAACCAAATTTGATGGATCAAAAACCACCCTACGGCCACATCTATCATTACATCAGCAAAATTAAATACTGCAAAATCAAAACCACAATGCCAAGCTACATAATCCACTACTCCGCCGTGTATAAACCTATCTATCAGGTTCCCACAAGCTGCGCCTATGATCAATGCCGATGGAATAGTATATTGCTTGAGATAACCTTCTTTGAAGATGAAAAATGCAAGCAACCCTACCAATACAACCTGTATCCATTTAAGCCAATCCCCCAAGAAATCCAACATAGAAAATGCCACGCCGCGATTATAGTGAAGTTCCAAAGATATACAAGCACTTTCCCAGCCAAATCCGCCCACAAATATGGATTTTATTATCTGGTCTATAATAAATATAGCAGATGCTGCGATAATAAAAATGATCAATTCTCGCTTCAAGCAAGCGCCTTTGTAAAAAACGCTTGTGCTTCATCCATCATTTCTTCCAATGCCTTTTTGTCTTTGCCTTCCAAAAGTAGGCGAATTTTATTTTCTGTACCAGAATAACGAAACAAATGTCTCATGTGTGCTTTTTCTATTTTGTCACATAATACATCAAACCCTTCAAGAGAAGAGAGTTCTTTTTTGGAAGAAATTGATAAATTTACCAACTTTTGCGGATATGACTCATATGGATTAAATGCCTCGCTTGCTTTAAGTCCGCTTTGCACTAAATAAGCCAATGCTTGAAGTGCAGAAGAGAGCCCATCTCCGGTTTTGGCATAATCACTAAATATAATATGGCCGCTCTGCTCTCCGCCGAAATTTATTCCCTTTTCTTGCATCATCTCTACTACATGCTTGTCTCCGACCGCACTGCGATGAAGCGCAAGCCCATGCTCAGCCAAATATTCCTCTAACCCTTGATTGCTCATCACGGTTGCTACCATGCCGTTGCCTTTTAGTGTGCCTTCTGATTTTAAATGAAGCGCAAGTACGCCCATTAGTTTATCTCCATCGACAACATCACCCTTTTCATCAACCATCACGAGTCTATCAGCATCCCCGTCAAGTGCTATTCCAACGTCGGCACGATATTCTACAACTGCTTTGGCTAGATATTCCGGATGCATAGCACCGCAATTTTCATTTATATTAAAACCATTTGGTTCATTGCAAAGCACTATCAGATCAGCGCCAAGTTCCTCTAGGATCGTTGGGCCGGCCAGATATCCTGCGCCGTTAGCGCAATCAATGACTACTCTCTTGCCTGCTAACGTTAAATGTTTTGGAAAAGAGTTTTTGATATGCACTATATAACGACCGATTACATCATCTATTCGTTTGGATTTGCCAATAGATTTTTCTATAGCTTGCGCCATATCAATCGAAGCTGGATCATTAAAAATTTTTTCAATAGCTGCCTCTTTTGCTTTGTCTAGCTTATTTCCTTCGCAATCAAAAAATTTAATTCCATTGTCATAAAAAGGATTATGGCTCGCAGATATCATAATTCCAGCATCACATCTCATATCTTCAGTCAAAAAAGCTACGGCAGGAGTCGGCATAGGACCTATTTGCACCACGTCAAATCCCACAGCCGTCAACCCTGAAACAAGAGCATTTTCAACCATATAGCCGCTTCTTCTAGTATCCTTGCCCACCAAGATCCTATTTGTTTTGGAAATTGGCTTAAAGTATATTCCAGTTGCCATTGCTAATCTCATGACATCAAAAGCATTTATTTTTTTACCTGCTTTGCCACGCACACCATCTGTTCCAAAAAGCGACACACTAACTCCTTTTATATATACTATTTTACATAATTCGGCGATAATTGTAGCCAAAACTAGCCCAAAACTACAAGTTTAATCAATATTTAATATTGCTTTGGATAAAATTCGCGAACTTACTATGTAACTATAGTTACCTATACCAAAGATTAACATTAAGGAAAATGATATGGCACATCACAAGTCAGCAAAAAAAAGAATTTTGCAAACTGCAGTGAAAACTGAAAGAAACAGATACTATAGAACTAGAATCAAAAACATTACAAAAGCGGTTCTTGAGGCAATAGCAGCAGCAGACAAAACAGCTGCAACGGAAGCTTTCAAAGTAGCAAACCAACAAATTCACTCTATGGTAAGCAAAGGTTTTATCAAAAAACCAACTGCTTCTAGAAAAATCAGCCGTCTCCATAAAATGGTCAACGCTATCGAAGCTGCGTAAGCAGTTTCGCCCAACTTCACAACTTTCATCCAAAGCATATATATATGTTTCAAGACAAACTTATTCCATTCATAGACAGATACAATGAGATTAGCACTCTTTTAAGCTCTCCAGATATCGGCAATGATATTAAACGCATGACAGAACTTAGCAAAGAGCAATCATCTCTTGCTGCTATTGTAGAAAAAGCTAACAAATACATAGAAACGGCTAAAAGCATAAGCGACAATAAAGAACTTTTATTTGATGCAGAGCTTGGTGAACTAGCCAAAGAAGAATTGCCTATACTTGAAGAGGAGCTTATTGCTCTTCAAGAAGAGATCAAGATCCTCATGATCCCTAAAGACAAAAATGATGATAAAGATATCTTTGTTGAGCTTCGTGCAGGTGCCGGCGGGGATGAAAGTGCATTGTTTGTAGCTGATGTATTTAAAATGTATATGCGTTATGCAGAACAGATGAAATGGAAAGTTGAACTAGTCAGCAGTAGCGAAGGCACAGCTGGCGGCTATAAAGAGCTTATTTTTCAGATCAAAGGAAATGGTGTTTACTCCAAGCTCAAATATGAAGCAGGCACACATAGGGTACAAAGAGTACCGGATACCGAAACACAAGGCAGAGTGCACACTTCTGCTATCACAGTAGCTGTCATTCCAGAAGTAGATGACGTAGAAGTAGACATCAAACCAAATGAGATAAAAATGGATGTTTACCGCTCTAGCGGATGCGGCGGACAATCAGTTAATACGACAGATTCTGCTGTGAGGCTCACGCATATTCCTACAGGTATAGTTGTAGCCATCCAAGATGAGAAATCCCAGCACAAAAACCGCGATAAAGCTATGAAAGTACTCAAAGCCAGAGTCTACGAGCAAGAGATGCAAAAGCAGCTAGACGAAACATCTGCTGCACGCAAGCTTCAAGTCGGCTCAGGGGATCGCTCAGAGAAGATCCGTACTTACAACTATCCGCAAAATCGTATCACAGATCACCGCATAGGGCTTACTATTTATGCACTTGATGATGTCATGGAAAACGGCAACCTAAAACTTATAATTGATCCGCTTATCGCTCACGCTCAAGCAGAAGCTATCACTGCAGCAGGGCTGTAAACTTTTTACATATTCCTTGCTAATGCGAATAGATCACTATGATCTTGCACGAAGCTTACGCATCTAGCGCATATCGTTTCATTTCCTTTTTGTGGAAAACTTACCCTACATTCAGTACACACTTCAAAATGATGCTCTATTAGGATCTCTGCACGATTAAATGCCAATGTTACTATATCAAGCTCACTGTCGCTGCTAATGGCTTTGGGCTTACATACATCATCGCATATGCCACAAGCTATACAACGCAGCGGTTGAAATAAGATCTTTGTCTTATCGCTGTTATATTGTAACGCTTTTGTTGGACAAAACTGGATACAATCCCCACAATTGTCACATGAAACAAAATCTATCTTCTTGTGTGCTATAAACGAAAAATTTTCTTTTATCTTGCCTTCTGGCAACTCTTCTATAGACAGCTTAAGTGAATTTTGCAAAACTACTCGGGATTTTGGCAAGCTCTCTTTAGGATCAAAAAGCGCATCAAACGATTCCTTGTTGCGCAAGGTATTGACATCTTTGACAAAAGAGAACAAAGCCTCTCTGCGGGAGAGTTTATTTTTCTTTTCGCTAATTACAAGCAATGGTTTATTTGCTGCCTGCAAGAATCTATTTGCTTCATTTATGTGTTCTGCTATAATCTCAGCCGTTTTACCGCCTAGATTCATATCACACCTGCCACAAAGCGACATATCACAGTTTACACTCTCATGGCGCAACCCAAGTGAAATAAGATTTTCGCTATTGAACACACTAAGACAGGCATTATTATTTTTGCACGAAAGCGAAAGATCTTTTTTGACTCCAGCTTGTAAGACAAAAACTGCCGGATCAAAATCAAGATATACTAATGTCTCAGTAGGACATACTCCAATACATGCCATACATCCTATGCATTTTGTACTATCTAGTGATATCCTTCTAGATGTTGATAAACCAATAGCTTCTACTGTGCATGCATTGATGCATTTTGAACACTCATTGCTGACATGCTCTATTCTCAAACAACGAAGTGGTTCGATCTTGATAGCATTTGCCGGATTAAGCAAGCTCATTAGCAACCCCGACGTATAGATTGCTATAGTCATCTAGCATAAAATCTATGCAAAAATCACATAGATCTTTATAAAACGGATTATCGCTCATCTCTTTTGCGGCCAGCAAATATGGGGGGACCCATGCCAATAGATGCTCATTATAAAATTTGATTTGTGCTGTTGTATCTTGCTGGAGTATAAGATTTTGCATAAATCCAAATTCAATAGCAATATGGTCTGGTACATGCAAAGAAGATGCTGCAAGGTTTAGATCGTACCCATGATTGACATAAAATTGCATGACCGGATTTTGCAATCCAACCAAAATTTCATTTTTTGCATCCATTACTGAAGACTCTATAGGATGATTATTCACAACAAATAAAGAATGAAATGCGATATTGAGCTCTTCTAAAAGTTTTTCTTCATTTGTATTCTGCAAATAAGCTGCTGCTTCATTGCCGATAGTATGTAACAGTTCCGCATTGCCTTGTAACTCATTAAGTAGTTTTTTGTCTATATGAGAGCTAAATATTCTTGATAGAAAAGCATATATATAAGCTCTGATCTTATTGTCCACGACAACTCCTGTATAAATTTGTTGTAGCATACCCCAAAATAGTTTAATCTATCCAAAAAATCGCTAATAATATACAACACATTGTGCATTATTAGTTATTTTTTTCTCCCCCCGCAGGGAAGAAAAATAGAGTTACAGACAACCCTTAAAGAAAGATTTCGTTGGTGGTGGTGGAGCTTCAAAAGCAGTAGCGACAATAGTGTTGCTGCCTTCATCAAGGTTACCTTTTATCATAACCTGATCACGATTTATGCTGGTTTCAAGAATCTCTGGCACATTAACTTTTGAAGCATCAACATTATAATATTTCAAATCATCATGCACATAAAGTACTAGTTCCATTTTTTCTTTATCACCAAATTCCCATTTCTGATTACATTCACCTTCGCCGCATACGATGCTCTCCATACGACAATCAGCAAACATGCCTTGCTCTGCGCACCATTTAGTTGTCAAGAAACCTTGCTTCTCAAATGTAGCATTAGCCTCTGCTGTCGCATTCGTATCGCCTTCTTTTTTACTACAACCTGTTAGCATTAATGCAACAAGAGTTATACCAAAAATTAATCTTTTCATTTAGCTACCTCCGCTTTTAGAGTTTTAAGATATGCAACAGCATCATTGATACTTTTATCATCGCTCATCATTGGTGGCATAGTAGATGTTCTCTTAACTGTTTTGGCATCTACATTGTACCAAGCAAAACCTTTATGAGCATTTCTGTTATACCCAGGAACAACAACTGCATTTGGGTCTTTAATTGACTCAACAAGATATGCATTAGTTGAATATCCACCTATATTTTTTAGATTTGGAGCCATAACAGGAGAAGCTGCTTGTTTTGTTGCGCTTAAAGTATGACAACTTGCACACATCGCTTCAACTTGAGCTTGGCCAGCTTTTGCATCACCTTTTGGTTTAGAAGTAAGCTCTTTTACCAAAGCATCGCCACCGGCTTTGCCTTGTAGCTTGACAGCCAGCCAAGTAGACAAGTTTTTGACGCCGCCACGGTTATATTTGCTACCATCCCAGACAGCAAATGATACCGGCAATGCGCCAAACTTGCTCAAGTCTGCTGCACCATCTCTAAGTTGTTTGGCTACTACCCCTGTCCATCTTTTGCTCTTGGCATCATATGTCATTTTCATGCCAAACTTGTCACTACCATCTTTGAGCTGCGTCATAGAACGAAATCCCTCAGATATAAATGCGCGAGAATAACCTTGTTTGCCAAGCTTGTTTACTTTATCTTTGTAATTTGCCAGATCAGCACCAAATGCATTTGTATTATGAGGATTAACTTGATGTTCCACATCACCATTGCCGTTTGGTTCATAATGCATATTTGTAGCTTTTGTCAAATGAACAAGTACCGGTCTTCCTTCGCTACCCATACCGATATATGGTAGTTTTTTTGGATCATTGAAGCTAACTGGTAATTGCATTGCAAAACCGTCTGGATACACATCAGAGGCGTTGCCACTTTGTACGCTTTGGGTAGGATCGCTCCAACTAATTTTGAATGCTATGGCCGAATTATTATAAACAGCAGATACTTGAGCTGCGATAGCTTTATTGTCTTTGTTTGCTGCATTTGCTTTTGCATCATTTAATTTTATAGTAGTTTGAGGATAAAAAATCACAGCTACTGATTTTGCATTTCTCCAAATGCTATCAGTTGGAGAAATATTTGCTACATTTATATTTGATACCCTTTGGGCATTTATAAGATTCTCTGCTGTTGCAGGAGCTGGGCTTTTAGCATATGCAGCTGTTGCTAATCCAGCTATAATGAAAGATTTTATTATATTTTTCATGCGTGCGCCTTGAAATTAATTTCTTTTGTAAATTTGCCTTTTGCATATCGACTATCAATTGGTGCCAATGGATTTGTAGTGCCTTTGGCTTTTGCAACATCTTGATAATAATTAGCATCGAGCCTGAACATATCTTCATGGTGATACGCAATAAGTAGATCCATTAGTTCACTCTCGCCAGTTTTTGCTCTTTTGTCTTTTTCTGCTTTTATAGTTTTGATGGCTCCGTGGACATCCTTGCCAAATAGAGTCTCAAGCTCTTTCATTGGTACCCTTTGGCTTCCTTCGATTATTTTACCCTCGGCGTCAAATTTTGCAGGCGCTTCAGTAGGAGGAACATAATAAACATTTGGCTGTGTACCGTAATCACTTCTAAGCGGCAATGCAACTTTATATTTATGTACCAATTTATAAACCTGACTATCTTCATCATCTAGAAAACCAATAAATCTGATTCTACCGACACATTGTTGTGCACACGCAGGCGGCAATCCTTGCTCAATTCTAGGGAAACACAAAATACATTTTTCGCTCTTAGAAAGTTTGGAGTTAAAAAATATTTTTTTGTAAGGACATCCCGCAATACAATAACGATACCCTTGGCATCTATCAAGATCCACAAGCACTACGCCGTCTTCATCTCTTTTGAATATCGCGTCCCTTGGGCATGCACTAAGGCACCCTGGATTGGAACAATGATTACACATTCTAGGCAAATAGAAGAAATAGTTATCACTTGGGAAGTTTCCAGCTCCCTCATCTTCATCCCAGTTTGGTCCCCATGTAGGAGTACTGTCTGCATGGAAAGCAGCTGTTGGATTGTTTTCACGAAAATTAAATGTAGCTAGCTCTTCATTGCTAAAATTCCAAGGCACACCGTAATCGGCCTCTATGTTTGGAACAATACCTTCTTTTAGATCTCCGGCTGCATCAAATCCTCCGCCAAGCTCCATCCATTTTTTTGGATATCCCTCTCCTGGATAAGTCTCTACATTATTCCAATACATGTATTCACGGCCATTTCTATTGGTCCATTGGGTTTTACATGCAACTGTACAGGTTTGACAACCTATACATTTGTTTAAATCCATGACCATTGCTAATTGTCTTTTTGACATCAATCTTCTCCTTACGCTTTCTCTATATTCACTGCGCCGTCATACGCATATTGGTTTCCGTCCCAAAGACCGCCAAATTTCAGGTGCCCCCATCCGTCTGCCATCTCAAGGAGATTTAATGAAGTTGGTACGCACTCATTGTGACCTTTATTATATCTATACATATATGGCTCCCAACCATGTTCCATTACCAAACCATCCGGCGGACATGAACTAGAGACTTTTGCCATTACAAAGAATTGCCCCAAGCTATTAGATACTTTGAGCATATCCCCATCTTTGATTCCTTTTACTTTTGCTACTTCGCGATTGATCTGACCATACGGCACACCGCCTCTTTGAAGTCTTTGCAAAGTTCTGCTCGCTTTATAGTTAGAGTGAATAGACCATCTAGCATGTGGTGTCATAAGTACAAATGGATACCTTTTAGGATCTATTGGTCTTATACCTTCCATAGCGGTATTTGTATTTGCACCCATTTTAATATATAGATCATGATCTACATAGAAAGTTTGTCTTCCAGATAATGTCTCAAATCTCTCAAATCTATATAACATATTTTCAAAAGTATTATAAGGCCTATCAGAATACAAAGGAGATACTTTACCGGCTTTTTCGTTTAATTGCAAGAATCCGCCTGCTTTATACATTTTTTCAGCTGTCCAGCCTTCATATTGGTCACATTTTTCTAATGCGGCATCGACTGCCATCTTGTCAGTTCCCAAATATGGCTCCATGGCAGCTTCTGACTCTTCATCTGTATTTGTGAACTCTTTATATACTATTGACAAGTCATGAAAACCTGGTTTCGCATATCTTTTATCATCTTTTACTTTGGCTTTAGAGATGTTTTCCGGCTTATTAGCTATCTCTTCAAGCTTTTTGGCGATAAGAGCCATCATGCTCCATTCGTCCATTGCTTCACCTACCGGCTTCATATTTGCTACCGGTTGAGCTAAGTTGGTAAATCTATGATACCCTGGGCTAGTTCTTAGATCCCAAACCTCATAGTGTGATTTTGCCGGTAAAAGCAAATCGGAATATACCGCTGTTTCACTCATGCGGTAATCTGCATAAGCAAAGTATGAGATTTTCTTGAAGAATGCTTCACGATAATCAGCGCCTTTGTTTCTTCTAAACTTGGAATCTGCTACTACTAGACAAACTTCAGGTTCCCACCATGGCTTAACTACATTGCCGTGCTTACTCTCATTGTTGGCTTTGCCTAGCTTGCCTTTTGCGAGCATTGCGGTGATGATCTCCATGTATTCTTTTTTGCCCATACCGTTTTGGGCTCTTTTGACATCCTCGTCTGAGAAATATTTATCAAAAGTCTTCAATCCGTCACCAAATACAAACTCTCCAACAAACCCTGAACCAAATCTAGCTGCATATTTACCGCCAAATCCAGCAAGTACATCAAGACCTGAGAGTTTAAATTCATTTTCTGTATTGAGTCCACCGTATGGCCCAAGGCGACCTGTAAGTCCGCATATTGATGAAATATTCCATACACTCATCAATCCATTAAAATATTTATTGAGTGAAAATCCAGTAGTGATAGATACTACTTTTGGAAGCGCAATATCACGAGCTAGCATTTTTACAGTATCTGGATGAACACCTGTAAGTTTTTGTGTTTCTTCAGGAGAAAATTTTTCTATATTTTCTTTAAGCATCTCAAATACAGTAGTTACTTCTACTTCTTCACCATTTAATAGCTCTACATCCCATTCGCCTTCAAGTTCAGGATCAATACCAAGCTCTGCTATCCGAATAGATTTGTGTGCGCTTCCTTCGGTTCCAGGCATGAGAGCTATCTCATCAGTATTTTTGTTCATGACATAAAACTCTTCATGATACTTCTCTGCATCTTCTGGATTTTTAGCTTTTTCTACATCACTGCGTCTAAGCAGTTTCTTTGTATCTTTAATTACTAAGAATGGAAGATCTGTAAAGATTTTCATAAATTCTGGTTTATACAATTTTTCTTTTAGTATCTCATGAATTACAGAAGCAGCAAGGATGTTGTCGCTTCCTGCTTTAATAGGTATCCAAATATCAGCTGTTCTAGCAGATGCATTAAATTCTGGAGTAATAACTATAACTTTAGCTCCATTATATTTACCTTCCCATACGAAGTGAGCATCAGGGATCCTTGAAACCGACGGATTTCCGCCCCAAAAGATCGCCGTGTCCACATTGTACATAAAGTCATAAGTACAGCCTACGTTCCCTTCTCCATACGCTACGGCAGCACCAGAGAACATATCTCCAAGATAAGAAGCTGGATAGATACGGCTAGATCCTAGCATTGTAGAAAATCTTAACGGTCCGCCCCTTCTACCCTCAGTTAGTAATCCTGTCCCTGCATGCACCATCAATTTATCTGGTCCTTTGGCTGGATCAGTCATAACATCCCAAATTTTTTGTGCTACTTCATTGGCTGCTTCATCCCAACTAACTCTTTGCCATTTGCCTTCGCCTCTTTGCCCGACCCTTTTCATTGGATAAAGAATTCTATCTTTTTCATACATGATTTGAGAGTGCTGTACGCCTTTGTTACATCCTCTTGGATTAAAGTCAGGGATTTTAGGATTGATAGATGGATATCTTGCCGATTGATTCTCACGTGTTACTACACCATTGTGTGACCATATCTCCCATGCACAGTTTCCTTGGCAGTTAACACAGTGGTAAGCAAAACCGGTATCTTCAGTATTTCCACGGATAAATCCAAACTCATTGCGATACATATCTTCTGTATAGGTAGTATTTGGGTATCCCTCTTTGCCGTTTTCGATTTTCATGACATCGGTTTTAGCAAAAAGAGCGCCTTGCGATGCAACCATGGCTGCAGTTACACCGGAAAATTTCAAAAAATTTCGTCTTTTTTCATTTGTCATTATTTTTGTCATTATATAATTCCTCTTATCTTCTGATTGGTAAATTCATATCATTACCCCACGTATCCCAACTACCGGTAAATACTTTTACATTTTGATATCCAAGATTACGAAGTGCAGAAACAACGTGTGATCCTCTTCCGGCACCAACTTGACAATATGCATATATTGTTTGATCTTTTCTAACTCCTGCTTTATCAAATACTTTTTGCATCTCCGCGTTAGGTTTGAATGATCTTGTTTTTTCTTCGTCAGTGATATTTTTCCACTCGATAAATTTTGACCCAGGAATATGTCCGCCTCTGGCTACATTATCCATTTTTTTCTCACCAATAATCTCCTCCATACTTCTAGTATCAATTACAACAAATTTGCTTTTGTCGCCATTTTTCATGATATCATCAACTGCTTTTTTAACTTCATGCTTATCTGCAATATATTTTGTGTTAATAGCTTTTTGATCAATTACATAATTACTAGGAGTATGTTTTGGCTCTTCTCCTGGTTGTATTGCAAGCTTTGGCATAAGCGCATCCATTTGTGATGTCAAAGATTTTTCTGTTGCTTCTAATTTTGCTACTTGTGCTGTATTATTTGCTTTTTTTGCATCTTTTATTTGATTTTTAAGTGCTTTTTTCTCTTTTTTCAATGAATCATGTTGTTGTTGATATTTATCTACTTGCTTAATTCCATCAAAACCGCCGTTTAAAAGTTTTATGTTTTTATGTCCGTAGCTTTCAAAAAAGCTATATACGCCGGTTGCATTAGGTCCACGATAATTATCATATGCGATAATTGTTTGATCATTTCTTATGCCCTTGCTTCTTATATATTCCTGTGCTTCTTTGGGGCAATTGTATAGTGGAGCACAATGCATATTACCCATTACATCTGAATGATGCAAATGATGCGCATACATCTCCACTGAACCTTTGATATGGTTATTAGTGTAAATATCAGGATCATCACCAGAAACAAAAATAACGTTTTTATTGCCTATAAGTTTTAGTGCTTCTGCTGGTTCTATAAGCTGTATAGGTGCACTATATAGTGAACTCACAGCAAGTACACTGCCCATCAAAACGACACTTGCAACTCTCTTCATATATTCTCCTTATAACTTTTCTAACTACCTATTATAGTACTAAACTGGTAACTACTAATAGTGTTATGTATTTATCATTATAAGAAGATATGCTTAAATGGAATTAAAAAAAAATTATAATTATAAAATACGCTTTTCTTATATGAAATTACAAACTTTTATCAATTTTTTATCAAAACAGCTCATTATGTTCAATCATTTTCTTGATAAAAGCCTATATTCATATTTTTGAATTTATATAAAACAATATATTTGGTTATATTTTAACCTCTTTTAACCCAAATATGTTATATTCATATAAAATTGTTACAAAAAAGGCAACCATTATGAACTATGAAGAAGCTATAGAAGCATTATCACAAAACGAACTACCCATTCAAGAGGTAAGAGAGATATTTGACACTTTCAGAGATAACAATGAAATTGTAGGCATGGTAGCCATGAACATATCTCGCAAATGCAGTGTATACGATAAAGAGCAAGGCAAAAGCGATGAAATGATTTCCATCTTGAGGGATCTAAGTAGTGTGCCTGATATGGGGAGCAGATGGGCAGTGGCAAAAAATCACTTTACCCCTGTAGATATACTAGAAAAATTAGCTAACGATGATATCAATTTGGTTAGAGCCTTGGTAGCTACCAACCCGAACACTCCACCATCCATTCTAAATCGATTATTTTCTGATGAGAAAATCGTCAGAGATGGATTGTCAGGCAATCCAAATACACCCATCAAATTACTTCAAGTATTGGCAAACGATAGCGACAAGATGGTACGCCTTAGAGTGGCGGAAAATCCATCTGCCCCAAAAGAGGTTTTATTGTCTATGATGGATGATGAAGATGCCAATGTTTCTAAGGCTGCCGAGATCAAATTGGGGATGAGAAAATGAAAACAAAATTCAAAGATAGACAAAACGAATATGAGACATTAGAAAAACAACTACTTTCTCTTTTTCATAGCGGTATTTACATCTCTTCGTATGACATTGTACAACTTGGAAAAACCATAGGCTATGATCTACCGCTCAAAGAAAGAAACATTCTACTCTCCAAACTATTGGGGGATGCCAAGAAAGATAATAAAACGAAAGATCTTTTAAATGCCATATCTTCATTTATCAAGCATAGAGCTATGCAGTATACTGAACTTGGCAATATACACCCTCATGTACGACCAATAATTTCAACATGGCTTCAAAAAGCCAAATCTACAGATCTGATCATAAAGAGAGAAATTACAAACCATGAATAAAAGATTTATAGAAAAAAGACTACAAGAAGTTATCTATCCAGGACTTAGCAAAGACATCATGTCTCTTAAGACTGTCAAAAAAATTGAGCCAAATGGAGATAGACTTAGAATCGAGCTTGCTATATCTAACGAATCGGTATTTGAAGAGATAGAATCACAAATCAAAGATATTTTTAGCAAAGATTTTAAATTTATCGATATAGCGTTTTTGGCAAACCAAAAACCATCACTTAACTATGGCAATACATCCAAACCAAACAACCGTGCTGCTTATGCCAAAAATATCATTGCAGTCACTAGCGGCAAAGGGGGTGTCGGCAAGAGCACAGTCAGTGTAAATTTGAGTGTTGCCCTTGCTCAAATGGGATACAAGATAGGACTTCTTGATGCTGATGTTTATGGACCAAATACTCCACGGATGCTTGGAGTGAACGATGAAAAACTAGAGTGGAACGATGAAGACAAAATGATCCCTAGTGAAAACTACGGGATAAAACTAATGAGTGTTGGGCTCACTACCCCAAAAAGTGATACTCCGCTTGTTTGGAGAAGTTCTGTAGCAGTATCGGCTCTTATACAATTCTTAGAAGATGTAGCATGGGGAGAGCTTGATTTTCTGGTCATTGATATGCCTCCAGGTACCGGTGATATCCAGCTAACGATGGCTCAAGAACTTCCAATAACCACGAGTGTAATTGTCACAACTCCTCAAGCTATAAGCACAGACGATGTCAGCAGGGCTGTGATGATGTTCAAAGATATTAGCGTTCCGATCGGCGGTATAGTAGAAAACATGAGCTTTTTTATCGCTCCAGATACTGGAACTAAATATGATATTTTTNNGCAGTGGCGGCGGAGAGATGATAGCAAAGCGCTACAATGTTCCTCTGCTTGGTCAAATACCATTAACAATGTCCATTAGAGAAACATCTGATGCTGGCAAGCCGGCTGTTGTAACAGATGACAGTATCCAAAAAGGATATTATCAAAATATTGCTAGAAACCTTTTGGCACAAATGGGTGTTTTGTAATCCTTCATCAATAAATGTCGTCCGAAAATACCTTGAAAGCTAGATTTTATCAGGGCGGTTAGCCCAAATAAAATCGTGCGATTTTTGAGGACTTCGATTTATGTTACTTTATAAAAAGTAACATAAAAAAAGCAAAAATTTATTCTTTGCCTTTTTTCAAAAAAGTACAAGCACAAAATAAAAGTTGAAAATAAAAATATATTATAGAAATTAACTCATCTCAATATCCCATTGGATACTCAGACAAATTATGTATTCTTTCGCCAAAAGGCGAAAGAAAAGTATTAGAATCTATATCTTACATAAAATCTCAAATCACTTGCTTTGTCTACGACCATGCCGCCCATGCCCATTGCATTTGCTTCAGCCATAGTCATTGGAGCGCCATCGGCACCAAAGAAGTTGTTGCTTCCTGAATAGTCATAGTCCATATAAGTATATCTAAGTTGTGCACTAAGAGCTTGCGTTAGAGGATATGTATAGTACGCTTCCCACGCATCACCACGAACGGCTAGTTTAGACCCCGCCATAGTGTCTTCGCCATAGTCAAACGGTCTCCAGTATTTGCTGCCATGGTTGAACTCTAGTCCCAAATCTCCGCCAAGCACTGGTACTTGAGCTCCAAGCCAATAAGAAGTCCCTGTTTTGCTCTCGCCTGCATTTGCCCCTATTATACCCATTGGTGTTGGCATGCCAAGCATAAATTGTCCTGCATTAGGATTTGTTCTGCTCGCAGCAAAAGATCCAAATATTTTGGTTTCAGACAATATTCCTTCATCACCGATACCATCAACAAGTACAGAAATAGCAGCTCCGTCAATATCGCCAGCTTGGCTCATTATGCCAGGATTTGTTGCGGCATCACCGTCAAACATAAGTCCCATTTCTGCTGGGCTATATCCAGGCAAATCAAATGCTCTAAACGCTGTAGTTTTGACTATAAATTGTCCATCATCATAAGGCACAAATATGAATCCGGCCAACTGGATATCATCAATATCATTTTGATCATCTGTATAATTTGTTGGTCCACCAAACATAGGAGTTGCATTAGTTGAGCCTTGACCCAAGCAAAGCTTAAATGACATTCCTGGGATTCCTGTGACATTGCCCAGATTTGCACTAGCACTTGCTCCATCAAACTCAACATTTATAATATGCCCAAGAGGCGATAGTGCTTCATCATCTTCTCTAAGATTTGCTAAGAAGCCGTTCGTTGATGGTCTTCTACCAAAACTTACAGTCCAAGGAATATCAGATTCACCAATTTTATCTGCCATATATAGCCAGTATGCTTGTCTTACTTTTAGATCATTGCCTGTTAGTGATTCATTTGTTATCCAATCAAATGTATCCATGCCCCAGCCGCGAGGTCTGGCTATGCCGCCGTCATTGCCGCCAAAGTCAGCACCGAATGCTTTGTTATAAGATAATTGTCCTTTAAAAATATTGTTAGCATCGGGCGCATAGGCCATATTTAACCACAATCTAGTAGCCATAAGCGAATCATTAGATCTTTTCTTTGGCACAGCAAACATGCCGCCGGCTGGAGCTCCACTAGTTCCAGTATCCATATAAGCTATGTCGCTAGCCATTGTATAGTTTAGACTGTCCACCGCTGTTCTTAGATCTACTCCCCACTTGATATTATCATTGGCATCGTGTTCTTTGATCTCATTTACTTTTTGTGTAAGTTTTGCTATCGTAGAACTAGTATCACTACTCTCAGTTTTTGTTCCCTTAAGAGATGCTACTTCTTTTTTTAGTGCTTCGATCTCCGCTTTCATCATTGCCAAATCACTATCACTAGCACCAAATGCCATTGTTGTCGCTACTGCCAAAGACAGCGTTATACTCTTCTTCATTGCTTTCTTTCCCTTTTTAAACTAGTATAAATATACACTGTTATACTAAGACAAATAATCTTAAATAAGAATGAAAAATATATGGATATTAATATTTTGGTATTTCACTATATTAAAAATAATTATAGTCAAAATCTAAGCAAGAAAAATTGATGATTGAAATCAGATAAATATATAGTCATTGCAATGAGTGAAACAAAAAACAATCTACAAAATAACTCATCCCAATATCCCATCGGATACTCGAATAAATTATGTATTCTTCCGCCAAAAGGCGAAAGAAAAAAATCATTAATATCTATATCTCACATAAAATCTTAGATCACTTGCTTTGTCAACAACCATGCCGCCCATGCCAGGTATTGCATTTGCTTGGTCCATGGTCATTGGAGCACCCTCATTTCCAAAGAAGCTATTGCTGCCGCTATAATCGTAATCTATATAGGTATATCTAGCTTGTAAACTGAGTGCTTTTGTGATAGGATAAGTATAGTATGCTTCCCATGCATCGCCGCGTGCGGCAAGTTTGGATCCTGCCATGGTATCTTCGCCATAAGTGAATGATCTCCAATATTTGCTGCCATGATTATATTCTAGTCCAAAATCTCCATCCCATAACGGTACTTGAATTCCTGCCCAATAAGACGTTCCTGTTTCGCTGTCACTTGATCCAAGCATAGCTTCACCGTTTTCCGGATTTGTTTTGCTCATAGCAAATGATGCAAATACTTTAGTTTCAGACAATATTCCATCTTCTCCTATCCCGTCAATTAGTCCAGATATTGCCAAGCCATCCATATTTCCAACAGTTTTAAATCCAGCCGTTGGGTCCATAGGATTTACCGTGCCCGGCAAATTATATGCTCTAAAATAGTTTGTTTTTATGCTATATTGCCCGTCATCATATGGTACAAATATAAATCCGGCCATTGTGATATCGTCTATGCTATTATCATCACTATAATTTGCAGGACCACCGAACATAGGCGTTGCACTTGTACTTCCTTGTCCCAGACAAACTTTGAAATTCATTCCAGGGACTTCCGAAACGTTTTCAAGATTCACGCCCGCGCTTGCGCCATCAAATTCAACATTGATATTATGACCAAGCGGTGATTGTGCACTATCGTCATCTCTTAAATTTACCAAGAAACCGTTTGTTGACGGACGACGACCAACGCTGGCTGTCCAAGGTATATTTGCTTCGCCTATGCTGTCCCCCATATATAGCCAATAAGCTTCTTTTACTTTCAGACTATTGCCGCTAAGAGCTTCATTTGTTACCCAATCAAATGTATCCATACCCCATCCTCTAGAGCCAGCCATTCCGCCAAAATCTGCACCAAACGCTTTGTTATATGCTAATTGCCCTTTAAAGATATTGTTAGCATCAGGTGCATAAGCCATATTTAGCCATAATCTAGTACTCATAAGTGCATCGTTAGATTTTTTAGTACCATCTGCCATTGTATAGTTGAGGCTGTCAGCTGCTGTTCTAATATCAACTCCCCATTTGATATTATCATTTGCATCATGCTCTTTGATCTCATTTACTTTTTGAGTAAGTTTTTTGATAGCCGCGCTAGAGTTTTGACTCTCTACTTTAGCCTCCTTGAGTGCTGCTACTTCTTTTTTTAGTGCTTCTATTTCGGCTTTCATTGTTGCCAAATCACTATTACTAGCACCAAATGCCATTGTTGCCGCCGCAAGAGATATTGCGATACTTTTTTTCATACGTCTTCCTTCTAATATAAATAATATATTATTATATTGAAAATAATTTAAAAAGCGATGATGATGAAAATTATAAGTTTTTGTAGAAAATATGAAGAATTTTTACAGATGCGATCGCATCTGT
>DIKI01000008.1 GCA_002424475.1 Sulfurovum sp. UBA5622 | reverse complement strand
AACTTTTTTAGCAACTGCGACAACTTTTGGTTTCTCTTCTTTTTTAGTTACAGGTGCTTTTGCGACAGTCACTGGAGCTACTTTGACCTCTGCTTTTTTGGTTTCTACAGCGGCAACTTTTGGCTTATCCTCTTTTTTAGCTACAGGTGCTTTTGCTACGGCCGCCGGAGCTGCTTTGGTTTCCGGTTTTTTACCAAACAGGCTAGCAAAACTCCATCCGCTTGTTTCGTTTTTCTCTTTTGTTTCAACTTTTTTAGCAACTGCGACAACTGATGGTACGACTTTTTCTTTTCTTGTGATCGCCGGCGTGGACATATTATCAGCCTTTGATTTGGTAGGCGTGGTAGTGGTTAACGAAGTTTTTGACGAATTCTCATCTTTTCTTGAAAAAATGGTATCAAAAGTTACTTTTTGATTTTTATCTACAGGGATAGATGGTTGTACTGGTTCAATAGGCTTGGCAGGTTTTTTGAGTTTTGCTAATTTATTGTTGCCAAGCATATTCAATAATCCATCTTTACCACCCAATAGGGCAAGCTGGTATGCTGAAACTAGAAGTGTAGATTTCGTATCTTCAAATGCCATTTGATTTTGGGTAAGTTCTCTTGACGCATTGACTAGATCCAGCCATTGTCGTTTTCCTGCCAAAAACAATCTAGTATATGAAGCGAAAACTTTTTGCGATGAGCCAATGGAGCCCGATTGAGACTCAACTCTATTGGTTGATGATATATAATCATTGTATGCAAACATTACTTTATTTGTAAGGTCTTGTTGTTTTGAAAGCTTCTCTTGCCTAACTTGCATAATTTTTGCTTCGGCTGACTCTACCCCGGAAAATGCAGATAATCCAGCACCAGGAGATGCCTGCACGGATACATACACCAAAGTTTCATCCATAGGATCATCATAATATAATGAGTTACTTCCCATACCTCTTTCTGCTTTGATAGAAATATTTGGCCAAAATACAGACTTTGCTTTTGATTTTTCTGCCTCAGCAAGCTCTAGCCCTGCATCAAGCTTTTTGAGTGATGGATGGGTATTGATCATCGATTTTATGATCTTGTCTACAGAGTCAAAAGAAAACGGCACTCTTTGGTCTATCTCTAAACCATCATTAAATTTATTGCTAGTCAAAAGTTCTATTTGCGAAAGAGAAGTGTCACGTCTGGTCTTGGCATAATTAATATCTGTTTGCATTTGATACAATCTGGCTTTCAAGAGCTCCATATCCGACTTGGAAGAGACTCCAGCAGCTACACGTCTAGACACCATGCCTTCCAATATCCCAAGCTGCATTTGTCCTTCAGATAATGCTTCCAGATCACCCTTGGCTTTTAGATATGTTTTGAGAGTATTGAGCAATGTTTCAACCAATATATACCCATTCTCTTCTAATCCATATTCTGAATTGTGCTTATTAGCAACTGCCATATCATATGTCGAACTGATCTTTCCGCCAGTCCATAGTGGTTGTTCTATAGCAGCCGTTCCTCCCCAAAGCTTATCTTTATTAACACCTTGATTGACACTAATGGAAGGAGTAGGGAAATAGTTCCACATTGCGCCTTGCACCTGTGCATTGGCGCCTCTGATGACTTGCTCTTGCATTTTGATACTCGGATGAGATTTGATAGTCATTGCTACTAGATCATTAACACTATATCTTGTATCGGCATATGTTGCAGTAAAACCGGCTATCAAAATCAAATAAACATATCTCACCTGTCTGTCCTTACCTAAAAACCATTTATTTATACTATATTATTGTACTCTAAAGTATTATATCATTATAAGATAAAAAAATTAATAATGAAATTAAAAAATTATTGCGATTTAATTACAAAATTATATTGACATTAAATATTTATTGTAGTATAATTTTTTCACGATGTTAATAATTTGGCATCATATTTTATTTTAAAGGACTTTTAATGTTGTTAGATTTTTTAGTTGCTGATAATGGATTACTTGGTGGATTACAATTGGATAATTTGCTTGGTACTGTGGGGCATTTGGTAGGAACAGTATCTACTGTTGCTGATGTTGTTGTTGATGATGTTGCAAACTTGGCTCTTTCAGTTGACCATATCTTGGATGTTACTACTTCAGTTGCTACTACTGCAATCACTGCTGATCTTGTTAACCTTCTAGTAGTTGCTGACGGTGCTGTTGATAATGTAACTGTTATTGCAAATAACCTTGTTAACGGTACACTTTTACCAGCAGTTAATGATGTTGTTGGACTAGTTGACGGTGTTCTTGGCATGACTCTTGGTCTTGTT
The DNA here is from genome assembly GCA_002424475.1 of Sulfurovum sp. UBA5622. Classification (GTDB taxonomy): domain Bacteria; phylum Campylobacterota; class Campylobacteria; order Campylobacterales; family Sulfurovaceae; genus BN30871. The sequence goes on along the minus strand of DIKI01000008.1, from coordinate 73,801 downwards.
AATACAACTGTTGGCCTAGTTGGCGGTCTTGTTGGTGGTGTTGTAGGTCTAGCTGATCTTGGACTTAGCGCTGCTGGTAACGTTACTTTAGGTTAATTCCTATTTACTCCTCTTTCGAGGAGTAACTTCTCTACAAAAACTTTCATAAATAATAATTTCCTACAAAAATAGTCTTGTCTTATTAATATATTTATTCACAAAAATACATTTTAATTTTAAGTAAAAATCTCATTTAGTCATCATGAACTTGTTCGCTAGACTGTATCGAAGTGTGTTTTGGAATTTAAAATAAAAATGAGAAGCTGAATTAAATTTGGCATGTTATGCCTTTCTTTTTCTCACAGAAAGGCAAACAAAGAAAATCACTAAGCCTGTCAACTTCTCGCAATTACAGTCATTGCGAGAAATGAAATAACGAAGTAGCGCCATCACAAAAAATTAAAATATTACCTGTACTGCAGTCCAGCTTTGGTTGGTTTCAGCATTGGTGCCGCCATGTGCGGTGGTAAAATCCATAGCGTAGTGCTGTGTAGTTTCATACGGTGTGGCTGACCAATATATACCGTTTGCCCACTCTGGAGGCGTTCCGTTTTCTGAGGTGATACCGTTTGGAAGATCAGGATGACCTTCAAATGCATCCCAAATAGCTACTAGATCATCGTATGTCGGATTAATCTCGCCTGGCGGAACATTATCGATATCTGTTGCTACTTGTGTACCATCATTTGATTTATTTCCTCCATAAGTTGGCAATGCTACTTGGTATCCCTCTAACTCCGCATAACGATAAGTATCATTAGTGTCAGTCAAATTATCTGGTCTCATAGCACCATTTACATCATACATAAATATAGCATCCAGTTCATCGTGCGTAAATGTGTCATCAAAATCAGGATTGCCGTTAACAATGCCTTCTCCGTCTTTGTCTTTATCCCAATAATAATAGTAGTTGCCGTCTACAAAAACAGGGTTAATGAGTTGACCCTGATCTCCAAGGTCTATAACTGCAGGCGGCTCAATAGTGATATTTTGCGTATCTACTGCACCTGCATTGCCAGCCGTATCAACCACTCTAGATTGTAAAGTATGCTCACCAACCGTCATGGCGTTTGCAGTATTATCATAGCTCCAATGGATTGCGTCGGTTTGTGTAGTATTTAGCCAAGTGGTTCCACCATCAAAAGAAATTTGCACTTTTTCTCCAGCATTCATGGTAGTATTTGTACCGTTTACGATTATAGTAGTATCGGTTGTCATAAAATCACCGACTACTCCTGTATCAGTGGTTAAGGAAGTAATGTTTGTAGTTGCAATAGGATCTGTTGTATCGATAACTACGCTTTGAGTATCTATACTTCCTCTATTGCCAGCTGCATCAATTATGCGGGCTTGTATAGTGTATGAATTGTCTGTCATAACATTAGCAGTATTATTGTAACTCCAATGTGTGGCATCGCTTTGGGTAGCATCTATCCAAGTATTTCCGCCATCTAGAGATATTTGCACTTTTTCTCCGGCATTAAGCATTCCGTTTGTACCACTAAATACTAAAGTGTTATCATTTGTAATGAAATCTCCTGGTATGCCGCTATCTTCGGCGATAGTCCCTATATTAATACTTGAAGTAGGAGCTATTGTATCTACTGTGAAATTTGTTGTTGTACTCGTAATGGTATTGCCTGCTGCATCAGTTGCAGTAGCATTTATAGAGTGTGCACCTTCACTAAGCGGTGCCGGCGTAAATGAATAATTGCCACTGCCATCTGCTGTCGTTGTGCCGAGCACTGTCGCGCCGTCTTTGATGGTTACGGTTGCACCGGCTTCTGTGGTACCGCTGACAGCAGGCCTAGCATCATTTGTAGTGCTTCCATTTGTAATCACTCCAGTTATAGGTGCTACATCATCGGTAAGCATCATGCTGATAAAGTTTGGAGCTGAGGTATCTACTGTAAAATCAACAGCAGGACTATGGTTGGTGCCGCCATTCTTGGTATATGTGATACTATGATCAGAACCATCAGCAAAAGGTGCACTAGGAGTAAAGCTCCAACTGCCATCTGCATTTGACGTCGTAGTTCCTATTGAGGCTCCTTTGTCATATATAGTCACCAACACATTTGCAGGTACGCTGCCTGCCAATCCGGAGATTTCAGGCTGGGTATCATTTGTAGTCTCACCGTCAAAAACCTGTCCGATTACCGGAGCAATATCGTCCATTACAATCGGCGCATCTACTATAGTTGCATCCACAGTTGTCGTGCCTGGATCACTTTCATTGCCTGCTACGTCAGTTGCAGTAGCGTTAATAACTGTTTGGTCTGGAATCGGCGTAGTCGGTGTATAGCTGAAATTACCATTTTGGTTTGCAGTAGTTGTGCCAATTGGAGTACCGTTACCATCGGTGATAGTTATAGTGCTTCCTGCTTCAGCCGTACCTACAACTTGACTGCCATCCGTTGGATCTAGAACCGGGGCAGTAGGAGCTATGGTATCTACCGTGAAAATTCCGGATGAAACAGTAAAAGGATTGCCTGCGGCATCAGTAGCGGTCACTGCAATATAGTGTTGACCATCGCTAAGAGGAGTAGTTGGAGTGATTATATAATTTCCATTGTTGTCTGCGGCAGCAGTGCCGAGAATATTTCCTGCGTCGTCTCTGGCCGTTAGGTTAGCACCTGCTTCCGTAGTGCCGCTTATAACAGGTGTGGTATCATCAGTAATAGTACCGCCAACAATTGATCCGGTTATTGTGCCTTCATCATCAGTTAAGTTTACACTTAAGCTCGACGGAACAGTTATATCTATTGTCATTGTTTGCGTAGAAACTTGGCCTGCATTGCCGGCTGCATCAACGACTCTAGATTGCAATGTATAATTACCTGCTGCCATAGCATTCGCACTATTATCATAACTCCAATGAGTAGCATCACTCTGGGTAGCATTAACCCAAGTATTTCCACCGTCAAGAGATATCTGTACTTTATCACCGCTAGCAAGCGCACCGTTTGTACCGCTAAATACTAAAGTGTTATCATTTGTAATGAAATCTCCTGGTATGCCGCTATCTGTAGCAATAGTATCTATAATAGCAGTTGCAGTAGGAGCGGTCGTGTCTACTGTGAAATTTGTTGTTGTGCTTGTAATAGTATTGCCTGCTGCATCAGTTGCAGTCGCACTTATAGAGTGTATGCCTTCGCTAAGTGGAGTGGCTGGAGTAAATGTGTAGTTACCGTTTGCATCTGCCGTAACAGTATCAAGCACTATAGCTCCATCTTTGATGGTCACAGTTGCCCATGCTTCCGTGTTGCCTGTAAAGGTTGGTGTAGTATCATCAGTAACTCCGTTATTAGAAATCTCTCCAATAATAGGAGCTACGTCATCAGTAACAGTCAAAGATACCGAGCCTGGAGCTATTGTGTCTACTATAAAATAGCCTGTTGATTCCATAATGGAATTACCTGCGTCATCAGTAGCGGTTGCAACAATAGAGTGTGTACCATCGTTAAGCGGAGCAGTTGGAGTAAATGTGTAATTACCGTTAGCATCTGCCTTAACTGTACCAAGCGTAGTAGCGCCATCTTTGATAGTCACGGTTGCGCCTGCTTCTGTGACGCCCTTAATGGTTGGCGTATTATCATTGGTAACAGGAATATTAGAACTAGCTGATGATGCCATTAAAACCATCTGATTTGATCCGCCAGTGCTAACAATTACTTCATCTGGATCTTTACTGTCATCATATACGACAATTGTCAAGCCTTCTGGAGTAGTATTGTCTACAGGCGCAGATCCTCCTCCGCCGCCGCTTGCAAGTGCAGCCAAAGCACCAGCTCCTAGCAAGCCGAGTACCAAAGGCATCCAATCAGTCGCTGTCTCTTCACCGATCACTTCACCGCCCAAACTATAATATGAAGCATAGTTGGCTCCTTGTGGTATAAAGTTATAATATTGTCCATTTTCTGCAACACCTATGAGGCTCGCATCATTATCAAAATACCCTTCTATGATAATATCTGCTGCGTCATCTTGGGCACTTGCTTTTTTGCCCAACTTTATCTTGAGATTTTTTCCGTCTTTGGTTACACGCACCTGATCGGGTGCTACGTGAGTAACTAAATCTTTAAGCTCTATGCTCTGTTTTGAGCCGGCTTTTACTATCAATGGCTTTCCAGCAGCTCCACTGCCTTCCATGACTACATTATTTGAAACAACATTTTGACCGTCTTTAACGATCACCGCGACCTTTTGGCTCATTTTTTGTCCCCTTATTAAGATTTAATAATAATATTTTGAATATTGATAATTTTTATATTTGTTTGATTACTACTGCCATACATCCTACAATCAAGGCAAAAGTGGAGACTTTTTGCCTTGATTTATAAATATGACATGAAACGCTAGTCAATTAAAATATCACCTGTACTGCTACCCAGCTTTGGTTGGTTTCAGCATTGGTGCCGCCATGTCCATTTGTTAGATCCATAGCGTAGTGCTGCGTAGTTTCATACGGCGTAGCTGACCAATATATACCGTTCGCCCATTCCGGAGGTGTTCCGTTTTCTGCAGTGATACCGTTTGCAAGATCAGGATGACCTTCAAATGCATCCCAAATAGCTACTAGATCATCGTATGTTGGATTGATCTCGCCCAGTGGAACATTATCTATTGCTGTTGGTACCTGAAGACCATCATTCGTTTTGTCCCCGCCGTAAGTAGGTAGTGCTAAGTGATGTCCTTCTATTTCAGCGTAACGATAGGTATCATTTGTATCAGTCAAATTACCAGGTCTTAGATCTCCGTTTACATCATACATAAATATAGCATCTAATTCATTATGCGTAAACCAGTCATCTTGATCTGGATTTCCGTTAACAATGCCTTCTCCATCTTTGTCTCTATCCCAGTAATAATAATAGTTTCCATCTACAAAAACCGGATTAATGAGCTGACCATCATCTCCAAGGTCGATGACTGCAGGCGGTGTTATAGTAAATGTTGTAGGCGCGCTTGTAGTTGTATTGCCTGCTGCGTCAGTGGCAGTAGCAGTAACAGTGTGCGTAGCCATACTAAGTGGCGCGCTCGGAGTAAATTCATAATTACCACTGCCGTCTGCTGTCACAGTACCGAGCACGGTAGCACCATCTTTGATTGTCACGCTCGCACCTGCTTCTGTTGTTCCGCTGATAGTCGGCGTGGTGTCGTCTGTAGAGCTATTGTTAGCAATTGTTCCTGTCACATCTCCTACGTTGTCTGTTAGAGTCATTGTAATAGTTGGAACTATGGTATCAACAATGAAGCTAGTAGCAGGACTTGCGGATCCGCCGTCTTTTGTATAAGTTATAGTGTGAGCACCTTCAGCAAGATTGCTTCCAGCAGTTAAGCTCCAGCTGCCATTAGCTTGCACCGTAGTAGTTCCTAGCGATGTAACCCCGTCAAATACTTCTATTGTTGAACCTACGCTATTAGCCAAAACACCTGAGAATTCAGGTCTAGCATCATTTGTGCTCTCACCATTAAATACTTGCCCGATTACCGGAACAATATCATCCGTTACAATCGGCGCATCTATTAGGGCTGAGTTTACGGTTGTTGTACCTGGACCACTTTCATTACCAGCTGCGTCTGTAGCAGTAGCATTGATAACCGTTCCATCAGGGACCGGCGTAGTCGGCGTATAGCTAAAATTGCCATTCTGGTTTGCAGTGGTTGTGCCGATTGGATTACCGCTGCCATCTGTAATAGTTATAGTGCTTCCCGCTTCAGCCGTACCAGTGATCGGACTACCGTCCGTTGGATTGAGGACTGGAGCATCTGGAGCCGTAGTATCTACTGTGAAAATTACAGATGAGACCGTAATACTATTGCCTGCGGCATCTTTGGCAGTTACTGAAATATAATGTTGACCTTCAGTAAGCTCCACAGTCGGGGTAATAGAATAATTTCCATTACCGTCTGCAGTAGCTGAGCCAAGAATATTTCCAGCATCGTCTCTAGCTGTTACAGTAGCTCCTGCTTCAGTAGTACCGCTGATAACAGGTGTAGTATCATCAGTAATAGTACCGCTAACAATCGCTCCGGTTATCGGGGCATCATCATCAGTTAAATTTACTGTCAGACTGTCTGGAGCTGTGGCATCTTGATTTCCACCACCGCCGCCGCCGGCAAGAGCAGCCAAAGCACCGGCGCCTAGTAAGGCAAGTGCTATTGGAAGCCAATCTGTCTCGGTCGCTTCGCCGATCACATCACCACCTAGGCTATAATATGAAGAATCTGGATTTGTACCTTGCGGTATAAAGTTATAATATTGTCCATTTTCTGCAACACCAATGAGGCTCGCGTCATTAGCATAATAATCTTCTATGATGATGTCTGCTGAGTCATCCTCTGCACTTACTTTTTTGCCCAGTTTTATCTTGAGATTTTTCCCGTCTTTGGTTACATGGACTTGGTCAGGAGCTACTCCAGTAGCTACATTTTTGAGTTCAATGCTCTGCTTTGAACCAGCTTTTACTATCAAAGGTCTTCCAGTAGCTCCGCTACCTTCCATGACCGTATTTGTTGAAACAACATTTTGACCGTCTTTGACGATCACCGCGATCTCTTGGCTCATATTTGGTCTCCTTTTATAAATTTTTATCTAATAGTATTTTGGATACCGATTATCTCAATACTAACTCTACGGTCTGGTGCTAGGCATCCAATAAGCTGAGGTGTCGCTTTGTCTCCTTGGCAGCCTTTTGTAATAGGATGTCTTTCACCCATTCCAAATGAATCGATCATAACACCAATATTGTTTGCTTTAAGTTGGCTCGAAACTGCTTTGGCACGCGCTAGTGATAGTGCATCATTATACTCATCAGTACCGATACGGTCTGTGTGACCTTCAATGCGTATTTTTTTGACTGAAAAATACTCTTTTTTGATTTTGGCAGCTAATGCGTTTATAGTATTGACGCCTTCTGATGAAAGTACTGATTTATTAAAGGCAAACAGTGTATCGGCATTGAGTTCTATATACTCTGAATTGCACAAAGGCTTATAACGATTGAGGATATCAGAACGTGCAATGATACCTTTGCTTATACCGTCCGTTTTTCTCACAGCATACATCCCGTCACCCACATCTTGGAGTTCTAGATAAAGAACTTGTCCTTTTGGGGCTATATAAGATTGCTCGACTCCGGGATTGAGACCATTTTCTACACGTACACTGATCCTAGTCGGGCATGTGAATGTTTGTGCATACTGGTTTGGTAATATTACACCTATGAGACGATTTCCTACCCATACTTTTGGAGCTTGGGTACTATCTCCGCCTTTACGATAAAAAACTACCATTGATTCTTTATCTGACATTCCTGGAGCACTAAAGCCCAAATCCTTTTTTTTCATTACTTGTTTCTCTGGAATACATCCAGAAATACCAAGAACTAACACAGATGCTATTAACAATTTGCCAATTAACATTTTCATTTTTTCTCCTTCCTTTGTAATAGTGATAATCAAATCTCTAAAGTAACAATAAATTATCATAATATTTAATGACTATTTATAATTTTTAGTGATGATTTTGTATTATTTTAGCTTCATTTTCACGCAGTTTTTTGAAACTTGATAATATTTTACTATTATAGTATTAATTATAGGTTAAATTAAGTTTGTTTTTTTACATATTTTTTATATTTAAAAAAAATTGAAGATTTGTATAATCAAATTAACCCAAACATCATCTTTTAACACTTTTTTTAATATAATGGTTTATTCTAATATTATGAAGCAAAGGTTTTTATATTGCGATTTTTTCTTATCTTATTAATATTTTTTACAACTATATCTATCAATGCGGAATCATTTGATGGCAACATATCTAAAGAAATCAAAATATCTATTGACAATCATCTAATAGGCAAAGATGCTTTGTTGGTACAAAATTTATATGTAAATACAGGATACACACCTCTTTGGATAAATAACAATAAAAAAATGCAAGAATTACTGTCTGCTCTTAAAGATCCTCTTTTTAACTATAAAGAAAAAGACTTGGGACAAAGAGAAATAGAAAAACTTTTATTTATGATAGATAATAATGAAATACACAATAAAATGGCATTATATGCAAGACTTGATGTGGCACTTAGCAGCAGCTTTGTGCGTTTGGTAAAATTTATCTCTCAAGGTGATGTGGATTGGGGGCTTGTCCAAAAAAAAATGGCAGGTCTAAAGAATAGTGATGATATTCGTGCAAATTGGGAGATAACACTAAATGATTTTCCAGATCAAAAAACAATGGCATTTGCAGTACTCAATGGAGATATATATGGATATTTGAACTCTCAGTTGCCACTAGAAGATAGATATAGATCATTGGTAGAAATATATAAAAAATATCGTTATATGCAACCATTTGCAGAGATACCTTATAGTAATGATATATTACAAGTAGGCAGCAACTCGTCTAGGGTCATGCTGTTAAAAAAACGACTCCAAGACTTAGGAGATTATCCTGCCAATATCGCAATAGACAAAAACTTTGATTCCACGCTTTATAATGCTGTTTTGAGATATCAAAAAAGATATAATATAGAACAAACAGGTAAAGTAGATAATGTCACTAATTATTATTTAAACCAACCTCTCTCAACCCATCTTCAAAGCATCGTGACCAACCTCGATAAAACAAAGATTTACCAAAAGAGACTAAGTGAAGAGAGAATAGAAATAAATATTCCTTCGTATAATTTTACATATTTTAAATATGATAGACCGGTACTATCGACAAATGCCGTGGTAGGGCGCATAGATAGACCTACTCCTGTATTTAATGATTATTTAGAATATCTTGTATTAAACCCCACATGGACAGTAACTGACAATCTCATAAAAAAAGACTTGATCGGAGTTCTTAGAGAAAATCCAAATTATTTAACCGAACACAATATTCGAGTTTTTTCCAATAATGATGAAGTTTCTATGGCACCAGGCGAACTTGATATATATGAGAATAGCTCCGTTAAAGTGCCATATAGATTTGTCCAAGACCCAGGCAATGACAATGCACTCGGAAGAGTAAAGTTCATTTTTCCAAACCCATATGATGTATATCTACATGACACAGATAACAAAGATCTATTTAATAGACGCTATAGAATTTATAGTTCTGGGTGCATGAGAATGCAAAAACCTTTGGAATTTGCTGCCATGCTTTTAGAAAATCATACTGATGGCAAATATAACACTTCATCTATGCAAGAGATATTGGATTCAAACAAAACTACAACAATAAGGCTGACAAAAGCAATACCTATTAATATACTATATTTTACTGTACATAAAAATGATGATGGGCTTATCTATTTTGACTATGATGTATATATGTATGATCTCATCATCCAAGAATCAACTGAAGATAATAGAAAAGAGTATTTTAGTGTTCCTAAACAAAGAATGATCAGAGTAGAAAAAAATGCAAAAGCAGATAGTGAACCTGCACCGTGATATTGGTTTTTTTGGGTACTGAAATTAATTGAGGATTGCATGGTTACCATCGAAAACGATGGGAATCCATACTTGAACTGATGAATAATATCAGATATTGAAAGCTATATATATGCTTCCATCGAAGATGGCGAGAGAGATGGGTAATGACTGTCTTCTTTTGTTTTTGTATTCATTATATAACTAACTATCTTATACCCGTGATTAAGAGCGATCGCTATACTTCCTCCACTTTTGAAAGCTATATCTCCGGCTATAAACAACCCTTTTATTTGTGTCTCATAATTCTCATCAAAAACAGGCTCCCCACGATCGTCTAATAACACTGAACATTTTTTCAGAAAATCTACAGGGGTAGTGCCTCCAAGAGCATAAATAACTCTGTCAAATGTCTGGCTTGTGCCATCGGTATAAATTACTTTGACTTTACCATGTTCATTCTCAAGACTTTCTATGTCGATTCCAAGCTTTGGGGTTAGTTTTTTTTCGGATACAAATTTATGAAACATCTCTATATTTGTAGGGTTTGGACGGGTCAAGCTCTCACCTCTATAACATAAAGTAACCTGATTGCTTTGGCTAAGTTCGCAGGCATATTCTACCGCGCTGTCCCCTCCGCCTATGACTATTATACTTTCATCATTTCCACATCTATCAAGATTAAAATTAACTTGCGTTCTTAGAGATACAGGTATCTCATAAGATGGTTTATTTGGTTTACCCATCCGTCCTACACTTATAATCACATTGTGTGCAAGAAAATTACCACAGTTTGTATAAACTTCAAAAATATCATTCATTTTTATGACTTTATCAACTTCACAATTAAATTTTGCATCAATGAGGTGATTATCCAAAAGTGAGTCAAAATAGTCGATTGTACTCTCTTTGGTGCCATCAAAAAAATCTATATTTCCATCAAGAACTACGCTCTGGCCTTGCCAATCTTTGTCAACTCTTTTTTGATCTTTATAAAATTTACGAATAGTTTGAGAGTGGTTATCACTTTTTTCTACAAGAAGTACTTTTTTTATACCTAAAATCTTGGATTCAACAGCTACTCCTATACCGCCGGGACCGCCACCTATTACTATAATACCATATATAAGATCCATGAATACAACCTCTTTAAAAAAATTATGTCATAATGTTTTGTTATTTTGCATCATAACATTTTTTTACTTCATTTAAATTTTGATAGTATCATTATTGCCTCTTAATCTAACTCTTTGGGCATGTGTAATCGCAATTGCCATAGCATCAGTAATATCGAGCGGCTTGATCTCTTTTTGTATTTTAAGAAGTTTTTTTACCATAAAAGCGACTTGTTCTTTGGTCGCTTTACCATTTCCAGTAACTGATTTTTTGACTTGCAACGGCGTGTATTCATAAAATTGTCCCTTTTCTTGCAATATCTTTAAAGAAAGTGCTCCACGAAATTGTGCCAGCTTCAAAACGGTTTTGGGGTTAAATGCAAAAAATATATCTTCAATAGCAACTTCATCTATATCGTGACCTTTTAAAATCATATCAATGCCCGCTGAGAGCTCTATTATCTGCTCTTGGAGTATTGAGGATTTTAATTTAAGCAAACCAGCCTCTATAAGTGATGTTTTCACACCCTTTACTTCCAGTATACAATAGCCTAAATTACGGCTCCCGGGGTCTATTCCTAATATATTCATTCACACCTTTTTTCACATAGTGAATAATTTAATTCAACTATTAAACATTAGGCTATTTTAGCTAAAATTGGCTAAAATCATAAAAGTTATTCACATTAAGGTTTAAAACTATTATAGGAGCATTATGAATATTGGAGAAAAAATCTTAGGCGAGCTAAAAAAAGAGATATCTGAAAATGATTATAATCAATACATAAAAAAATTATCATACGATACCAAACACTCTAGAAGTGATATAGCTCATTTCAATGCTCCAAATCTTATCATAGCCAAGTGGATCAAGACAAAATATGAATTTCAAATCACACATCTTTTTGAGATCCACACCGGAATCAAACCAAAATTAGAAATTTCAATAAAAACAAAAAATGTTAATGTAATTCAAAATATCAAAACAAATCAGCCTATTGAAAAAAATATAACAAAAACCAATTTTTTAAACCCTTCACTTACTTTTGATAGCTTCATAGTAGGAAGTTCAAACCAATTTGCTTACACTGCAGCCAAAAGTGTAAGTGAAAAACTCGGACAACTCTACAATCCTTTATTTTTATACGGAGGGGTAGGACTTGGCAAAACTCACCTTCTTCAAGCTATAGGTAATGAACAAATTGCTTTGGGTAAAAATGTAGTTTATACTACTTTAGAAATGTTTATGAACAGTTTTACCTCTCATATAAGATCCCAAACTATGGATAGATTTCGTGAGAAATTTAGAGAATGTGATGTACTGCTAATAGATGATATACAATTCATCAGTAGAAAAGAGCAAACTCAAGAAGAGTTTTTTCATACTTTCAATGAACTTTATAATGCAAAAAAACAGATCGTTATCACTGCAGATAGACCACCAAACAAAATAGCCGGTCTTGTTGATAGACTAAAAAGTCGTTTTGAGTGGGGATTGATGGCTGATATCCAACCGCCTGGATTAGAAACAAAAATTGAAATTATCAAAAAAAAGTGTGAGTTAGATAAAATCTATCTAAATAATGATGTAATAAATTTTATTGCCACAAACATGGGAGATAATATACGCGAAATAGAAGGTACTATTATAAAACTCAATGCTTTAAGTTCGATTCTAAATCAAAAAATAACACTCGAATTTGCAAAAAATACAATAAAAGATCAACTCAAAGAGAAGAAAGAAAATATTACAATTGATACCATAGCACAAATAGTCTCAAAAGAATTAAACATCAAACCATCTGATATTAAATCTAAAAAACGAACACAAAACATAGTAAATGCAAGACGAATTATTATATATCTTGCCAGAAATCTTACTCCAAACTCTATGCCTCAAATTGCTATGTATTTTGGCATGAAAGATCACACCGCCATTAGTCATTCTATGAAAAAAATAAATGAAATAATTGATGAAGATGAAAATTTCAAAGTGCTTTTAGAAGAACTATCAAATAAAATTCACTCCAAAGAAAATTGAATAAAAAAAAGATATAATACTAAAATTAGTGAGACTATGTGAAAAATTGTCATTTAAACCATCTTAGTGCAAGCACGAAAATTAGGGGTGAGATTTAGTTTTTCACTTTTTCATTGCCTTTTACTACTAATACTATTTTATTTATAAATAAGGAGTGTTTATGAAGATTAAAGTTCAAAAGCAGGTTATTGAATCTATCTTAATCAATTTGCAGCCGTTTTTGGAAAAAAAAGATGCCAGTCAAATAACTTCTCATATATTTTTTGATGCTAATGAAAATGAATGTATTATAAAAGCTTGTGACCTTGAAATTGGGCTTAGCATAAACACAAAACATATCATGGTAGAACAAAGTGGCAAATGTACTGCAAATGGTAAAAAACTTTTGGATATTATCCGTATTTTAAAAGACGATGAGATAACACTTGAAGTTTTAGATACGTCATTGATTATCAAACAAAAACAATCAAAATTTAAGCTTCCAATATTTGATGCATCAAATTACCCAGCTTTTCCAAGTATAGAAAATAAACCTCAGATTACACTAGATTCTATGCATCTTATACAAAGCTTGAAAAAAATTTCCCCAGCAATAGATACAAATAATCCAAAATTTGAATTAAATGGTGCATTGATTAATATTAAAAATAAATCAACGGATATAGTAGGAACTGATACTAGAAGATTGGCTATTGCAACCATAGAAAATGAAAGCGAACAAGAATTAGCATTAATAATTCCCAAAAAAGCTATTTTAGAGATCCAAAAATTGTTTTTGGATCAGATAAATATTTATTATGATAATACAAATCTAATAATTACGAACCAAAATTATTATTTTTATACTCGCTTGATAAATGGAAAATTTCCAGATTATGCAAGAATTATTCCTAATTCTATAAAATACTCTACTATTCTTCCAAAAAAAGAAATGGCAGAATCTATAAAAATGATGACAACTATATCTCAAGATATCAAGATGTCCATTCATTCAAATATTATCATATTCCATTCTCTTAGTAGTGATAACGTAGAAGCAAAAACAGAATTAGAAGTAAACACTGGAATTAACGAGAAATTTGAGATAAGTTTTAATAGCAAATATCTTTTGGATTTTATTTTCCAAAGTGATGAAGAAAACTTTGAAATGAATTTTAATGAACCAAATCTACCATTTGTTGTAAAAGACCAACAATTTATGACCATAATCATGCCAATAGTAATATAAGGATTTTCAAATTTATGTCAACTGATAAAACAAAATATATATTTATAACAGGAGGGGTGTTAAGCTCTTTAGGTAAAGGAATTAGTGCAGCTAGTATAGCAACTCTTTTAAAACATTCTGGATTTAAAATAGGGATTTTAAAACTCGATCCATATATTAATGTGGATCCAGGGACTATGAGCCCATTAGAGCACGGAGAAGTTTTTGTCACAAAAGATGGTGCTGAAACTGATTTGGACCTAGGACACTATGAGAGATTTATAGATACTGCTTTGACTCAAAATAATAATTTTACTACAGGTCAAGTATATAAAACTGTTATTGAAAATGAAAGAAAAGGAAAATATTTAGGTAAAACCATCCAGGTAGTTCCTCATATCGTTAATGAAATAAAAGAAAGAATATTTTTAGCCGGTCAGGGTAAAGATATTTTAATAGTAGAACTTGGTGGTACTACAGGCGATATAGAAGGCCTTCCATTTTTGGAAACTATTCGTCAAATTAAACACGAACTTGGAAAAAGCAGAGTTATGAATATTCATGTAACTTTGTTGCCTTATATAAAAGCAGCCGGTGAGCTTAAAACCAAACCAACTCAACACTCTGTTCAAGAACTTAGACGTATAGGTATTGCTCCACAAATGTTAATTCTTCGTGCAGAACAACCTGTACCAAATGATCTTAAAAGAAAAATAGCATATAGTTGTGATGTAGATGAAGATAGTGTAATTGATGCAATTGATGCTGCCACAATTTATAAAGTACCATTAAATTTTATGGCTCAAGAAATATTAAAACCTATATCAAAACAACTTGAATTAGGAGAATTAAAACCAAATATGGAACAATGGATCAATTTGGTTAATAAAATAATTATGCCTTCTTCTGAAGTAAAAATAGCATTTGTAGGGAAATATCTAGATTTAAAAGAATCTTACAAGTCACTTACTGAAGCGCTTATCCATGCAGGAGCTAATCTTGATAGTAGAGTAATTATTAAATGGGTTGATAGTGAAAAAATTGAAGAAGACGGAAGTGAAAAATTTTTACAAGATTGTGATGGTATCTTGGTAGCGGGTGGATTTGGTGAAAGAGGAGTAGAGGGCAAAATAGCTGCTATTAAATATGCTAGAGAAAACAAAATTCCATTTTTAGGAATTTGTCTTGGTATGCAGCTTGCAATTATTGAATTTGGAAGAAACATACTTGGCCTAAAAGATGCTAACTCAGTAGAATTTGATGTAGATACTCCAAATCCAATGATATATCTCATAGATGAATTTATAGATGCAAGCGGAAAAAAACAGATAAGAACTACCAAATCTCCATTAGGTGGAACCCTAAGACTTGGAGAATACGAGTGTCAAACTTTGGAGGGCTCAAATTTGCGTAAAGCATACAATGAAGCCGTAATTTATGAAAGACATCGTCATAGATATGAAGCAAATCCAAAATATAGAGAAATGCTGGAAAAAAACGGAATGATAATTACAGGTGAATCAAATGGGCTTATTGAAGCCGTTGAAGTAAAAGATCATCCTTGGTTTTTGGGTGTACAATTTCATCCGGAATTTACATCAAGATTACAACATCCAAATCAATCTATACTAGCTTTTGTAAAAGCTAGTATGAAACATAAAGATAAATAATAAAATTTTTAGTCATTGTGAGTCACGAAGCAATCCAAAAAAAATAGACTGACACACTACGCTCGCAGTGACAATGCTAACGCACTTTGATTGCAATGACGATTTATATAATGGAGTAACTAATTGCAATACTCATCCAAACTTACTTTAGAAGAGATAGAAAATTATTTAAAAAAAAGATTTGAAGATAGTGGTGGATTATTAAATCTATCTAATTTGCCACATCCATCTACTTTTAAAGATATGGACAAAGCATGCAAACGCATTGTATCAGCGATTGAAAAAAAAGAAAAAATTATAATAGTAGGCGATTATGATGTAGATGGTGTAATATCTACAACTATATTGACAGATTTTTTTGAATCTATAAATACAGATGTCAAATGGTTTATACCAAATAGATTTGAACATGGATACGGGCTCTCTACAAAGATACTTTCACATATTCAAGATTTTGATGTAATAATTACCGTTGATAATGGCATTACAGCTGTTGATGTGGCTTCTTGGTGTTTGGAGAATAATAAAACTCTTATTATTACAGACCACCATATAACACCTCAAAAATTACCCAATGCATATGCTATTATTAATCCAAAACAAAATGATTGTACATTTATATATCCTGATATATGCGGTGCCATGGTAGCGTGGTATTTAATAGCAGGATTAAGAGAGCATCTAAAATCAACAATAAATTTAAAATCATATTTATCCCTTGTAGCTATTGCTACTATTTCCGATGTAATGCCGCTGCTACACATCAATAGAGCTATAGTGATAACAGGATTAAAAGAACTTAATAATTCTCAAAAATCTTTTTTGATATCGCTCAAAAATCATCTTAAATCATCAAATTTTAAAAGTGAAGATATCTCTTTTTGGATTGCACCTCTTTTAAATAGTGCAGGACGAATGAACGATGCTTCACAAGCTGTTCTTTTTTTGAGAAGCAATGATCTATCAGAAGCTAATGAGCGCTTAACTTTTTTGGTAAATACAAACGAAAAACGTAAAATTATTGAAGAAGAGATTTCAAACCAAGCAAAAGAACAAGTGCTTAATCCAAATTGTTCAATTCTTATAATTAGAGGTGATGATTGGCACGAAGGAGTTTTGGGAATAGTAGCATCAAGAATGGTAAAATATTTTAAAAAACCAATAATTGTACTAAGCAAAAGCAAAGATGGACTTCTTAAAGGCAGCGGTAGGAGCATAAAAGGTTTTGACCTGTTTGCATCGATTGATCCCCATAGAGATATATTAGAAACATTTGGTGGGCATCCTATGGCAATAGGTATCTCTTTAAGAGAAGATAGATTGAAAGATTTTATAAATGCATTACCAAATTATAGTGATATTTGTACAGATGATGCAGATAAAGCTTTTTGTGAAATAGAGTTGGAGTTAATAGATGATAGACTTTTTAAAATATTAGAAAAATATGAACCCTATGGTGAAGCAAATTCTCCTTTAATATTTGCATCTTGCAATATTAACATAAATAGCACTGTCTCTATGGGCAAGAATAGTGAACATAGACGATATCAAATATCTCAAAATGGAAAAACAATAGAAGGTATACACTTTAATCCTTCAAATCCGCTAGAAGAAAAGACATATAACAAGGTGTCATATATAATTCGCAAATCAATATTCAAAAATGTAGAAATATTACAATTATTGATAAAGTAGATTATTATTATTTATAATTAAAAAAAGTTATTTTATTTCACTTATATTTAACATCTATTTATTGATTATACTGTATAATCATTTGATATATTTTGATTATAACAAAGGAGTGCGTTTTGGATAAAAGGTTATTAAAAGAAAATCTAGAGCAAATAGATGCATATTTAAAACAAGAAGGAATCTCTCGTCGTGATGCGATGAAGATGATGGGTCTTGGTGGTGCTGCTATGATGATGGGTAGCGGTGTTGCTACAGAAGCAAAAGCTAGTAGTTCATCAGCAAAAGGAAAGATCTTAATAGTTGGTGGTGGCCTTTCTGGAATTGCAACTGCAGCTTTACTTTCAAGATCACTAGATAATCCAGATATCACTATATTGGAACCAAATCCAAAATCAGTTTCTTATCAGCCAGGACAAACACTTATAGGTAGTGGTGTTTGGAGCAAAGAAGATACTGTGTATGAAACAGCTGATTTTATGCCAGATGGCGTAAAATGGATTCAAGAAAAAGCAGTAGAATTTAATCCTGATAATAATACTGTAAAAACAAGTGGTGGAAAAGAGATCAAATACGATTATATGGTAGTAGCTACTGGCCTTGTACTTGATTTCGGCGGAATTGCTGGTCTTGAAGAAGTGGGTGATGTATATTCTCTTGATGCTGCAGATGCTGCAAAAGCTAAAAAAATACTAGGTAAAAACGGTTTATGTTCTATTTTCTTCGCAGAGGGAGCAGCAGATACTTGGACCCAAATGCAAGAGTTTGTAGCAGCAGCTAAAAGCGGTAAAAAAGTAAAAGGCCTATTTCCTGAACCTCATACTGCATTCAAATGTGGCGGAGCCCAAAAGAAAATGGTCAATCTTACCAATGCTAGACTTGTAGAAGCAGGTGCTAGAGATAATGCTGAGCTTTCTTTTGTTACAAACGGTAAAAAACTATTTGGTGTACCTGCATATCATGATTCTATTGTTAGACAAATGAAAGAAAGAGGCGTATCTACTACCTTTACACATAAATTAAAAGCTATCGATGTTGCTAATAAAGTAGCTTCTTTTGAAAAACATTGGGAAGAAAAAGGTGCATGGGATGATGTGCTTGAAGAGTTTACAATGGTAGAAAAAACAGAAAAAATCGAAATGCCTTACGATTTTTGTCATCTAATTCCACCGCAAAAAGCTCCTAAAGAGATAGCTGATTCTCCAATAGGTTCAGACAAAGGCTGGGTTCCTGTAAATAAAGAGACGCTTCAACATGCTAAATATCCAAATGTTTTTGCTCTTGGTGACGTTGCTGCGGTGCCACTAGGCAAAACAGGCGGTAGTGCTAGAAAACAATATAAAGTAGTAGTAGAAAATCTTATTGCTACTATGGAAGGCAAAAAAGAACTTGCTGCTAAATATGATGGCTATACTGTATGTCCGCTTATCACTGATATAGGCAAAGTAATGCTTGCTGAATTTAAATGGGATCCTAAAGATGACACAAAAGCAGTAGCTGCACCTTCATTCCCTCTTGATCCTGCCCAAGAAAGATGGATCTATTGGCTTCTAAAAGTTTATTTGCTTAAACCAATGACACAATACGGTATGCTTTCTGGCCGTGCATAATTACATTAACCCCTCTTTTGGGGGTTAAATTTCTTCGTCCTTTTTTTCAATCTTTTTTCGCTATCATTCCACATATTTCACAAGGTTATTTATTATGAAAAAAGAGTTATATATATTTGTAGGTATATTTTTATTTTTAGCAATAGGTATGCATTTTAAAGAATGGGCCTCACATCCAATTAGTCATATTATGGCACTTCCTGACGCAGGAGCTTATGGCATAGGTGCTATTCATCCACTGGTATTTACACTAATAATTTATATTGTTTTTGTTTTGATAAGAGGTATATATAGAACTGTTAAAAAGATTGTTTTAAAGTAGTGTTGATTTCTGACATGAGTCAAGGAGGGGCCAACGCCCCCTTGCTTTTTAAAGAGGAATTACTCTTATATTTTGATCTAATTTTTCTTTTAGGATGCTCTCGATAGCAAAAAGTGTGCCTGTACTTGAGCTTGCACATCCACTGCATGCTCCAAGGTAACGGATGTATATATCGAAATTTGCACCATTTTCTTTGATATCAAGTATTTCTATATTCCCCCCATCCATTACAAGCATTTGGCGAATATTGTCATCTATGACTTTTTCGACCGCTTTTAATCTCTGAACTATTGTCATTTGAGCAAATGGAGCATCATAGCCGCTATCGGCTTGTTTTGCAAGTTTTTCTTTTTCATATTCTTCTAATAAATCAACTAGATATATATCTTTTGCTTCATGTCCTCCAGGGCGGATACAAGATTTACAAAATGCACCGGCTTTTGTATAATCCGTGATTTGTTCTATGGATGTGAGATCATTTAGTCTAATTACTTCACGCAGGGTAGATAGACTTACTCTTGCACATTCGCATACTATGACTTCATGTTCAAAACTCTCTATATCTACGCCTTTATATAATGCGGCAGCTTTTTTGATGACATCGTATGCCATTACGGAACAGTGCATTTTTTGAGGTGGAACAGCAGGTACATCAGGAGTATCTCTCATGGCTTTTTCTACGTCTATGTTTGTTATTTTAACTGCTTCATCAACTGTTTTGCCTTTGCAGAGCTCAGCCATCGTATCGCTGCTAGCTATCGCTGTGCCGCACCCAAAGCTTTTAAATTTGGATTCTAAAATTACATCAGTTTTTGGATCTACTGCCCAATAGAGTCTCACTGCATCCCCACAGCTCTCGGCACCAAAATCAGCTACTATGAGTTTAGCACCCATTGCATCAGCTTGTTCTTGTGTAATTTCACCCATATTTTGAGGATTATTCATAAGGCATGTTACCTTGTCGCTGTACTGATCCCAAATAGTACCGCCTATCAAACTATCTATTCCCATTATATTACCTTTTATAATTTACTTTCATGACCCTCAGGGGCATATGCGTAAGAGCTTGAAATTGCTCTAAGTCTATCTACCGCATTTTTTACTACTTCTATAGTATAGTCTATTTCTTCTTTTGTAGTATATCTGCTTAGTGAAAATCGTATAGCTGTATGAGCCAAATCAGCCTCTGCCCCAATGGCTTCCATAACCGGATTTGATTCAAGGTCTTCGCTTGCACATGCACTTCCTGTGCTAGCAGCTATATTGGCACGATTTAGATCCCACAACATAGCCTCGCCTTCTATGCCTCTAAAAGATATCAGTATAGTATTTGCAGCACGTTTGGCTCTTGGAGTAACTACAAATGTATCTGGAATTTCCAATAAGGCATCTTCGAGGGTATCTCTAAGCTCTTTTACTTCGCTTATTTCAAAATCTAATGCGTCTATTGATTGTTCCATAGCTTTGCCCATACCCACTATTCCAGCTACGTTAAGTGTGCCGGAACGAAGACCATTCATTTGTGCACCGCCATGTAAAAGAGGAGTTAGTTCTTTGCCTTTTTTCATATACAAAGCTCCTACTCCTTTTGGTCCATGGAACTTGTGTGCAGACATGGTCAGATAATCTATATTGGCTCTTTGAACATTAACCGGAACTTTGCCTATGGCCTGCACGGCGTCAGTATGAAATAATACGCCTTTAGCTGAGCATATTTCTCCTATCTCTTCTATAGGGAATATCGCACCCGTTTCATTGTTGACCCACATGATAGATACCAACGCGGTTTTGTCTGTGATGAAATCACGAACTGTATGAGCTTCAACTATACCTTCACTATTGATTGGCAGATAGGTTACTTTGCATCCCTTTGATTCCAAAAATTTGGCAGTAGCTATAATTGATGGATGTTCTACTTCGCTTATTATGATATGGTTTTTACGTCCTGTTAGGATATATTCAAAATAAATACTTTTTAATACCCAGTTATTGCTCTCTGTTGCACAGGAAGTAATAACCACACTATCTTCGTTTTTTGCATTGATACCAGCATAAATCTTTTGCATTGCTTCTTTTAGCGGTTTATGTGTATCACTTGCGAACTGATGTAGAGAATTAGGATTACCGTATTTTTGTACAAAAAATGGTTCCATCACTTCGTAAACATGCGGATCGACAATGGTTGTAGCATTATTGTCGAGGTAGACTCTCATATTGTTCCTTAAATCTTTATTTATTAAATAAGACTAAAATAGTCCTAATTAGATTGATAATACATCATTTATTCTTAAAATATTATAAAAATAGACATAAAAAAGATAATTATACTCCCAGTTTAGTTAAAAAAAAGAGGTGAGTGTGTATAGAATTTCATCACTGTTATCAAATGAGAGTTTTTGATATCGGCAACTGTGAGTTTATTGTTTATCAAAATGTTGATAATCCTTCACTCTCCAATCGCCTCCCCATCTCCATCCATACTTTTTAAATATCTTTACAGCTTTGCTGTTTGGTAAAAGCATAGCTTTTTCTTGCGGCGTATTTATATTTTTGATATTGCGATTTATATATTTGTATGAAGCCTTGTGCGATGTGCTCCCGCCTCTAAAAATATATGGATTTTCAATAGGATTGATATCTATAGCTTTCCCATATGAATGTTTTGACCATTTGCCACCACCTGTGGCTTTACGGCAATTAAATGCGGAAGTGTTATCTGCTTCTATTGAAGCAAAATCGCTTCCTTTGAATTTGTCAATACGGACTATTTGTTTAATAGGGTAATCAATATCGTAAAGTTCATCAAATATAGTAACTACTTCATTGGCTATGCTTTGATGAACTACAAGTTCGCCATTTTTGGTATTTCCGTCAAATCCTAAATATTTTACTTTCACAAGTCTAAGCTCATTGATCCCTACAGGGCATCTTTGATGATAGCTGGCCCCACTCATTTCTTTTTTTATTGAATCATTTAGCGGAAATACCCTATCATCTGCTAGTATTATTTGGGATAATGACAGCAAAAAAACAAAAGTTTTTATCCATTTTTTAGAAATATTTTGCAGCATTTGAGCCCCCCTTACCTAAAAGTTTGATGGCGTATGTGTGTTGATAAGATTATAAAATTCGTTTCTTGTGCGGGTATCACTTTTGAACAATCCACGCAAAGCGGAACTAATGGTTGTAGAGTTGATCTTTTGTACTCCTCTCATCTCCATGCACATATGGCGCGCATGAACAACGACGGCAACTCCTTTTGGTTTTATAACTTCGCTTATGGCATCTGCTATTTGCTCAGTGAGCTGTTCTTGGATTTGCAATCTTCTGGCAAAAACATTAACAATGCGAGGAATTTTAGATAGCCCTACGACTTTACCATCTGGGATATATGCTACATGGACACGTCCAATAATAGGAAGCATATGATGTTCACACATAGAATAAAATTCTATATCTCGCACCAGTACCATTTCATCATTACTGGTAGTAAACAATGCTTCATTTAGAATTTCGCTAGGATCTTCATTATATCCACTAGTTAAATATTCCAATGATTTGGCTACTCTCATTGGAGTTTTGAGTAGTCCTTCTCTGTTTATATCTTCGCCCAAAAGAGCTAATATTTTGCTTGTGGCTTCAGCTATATCGTTTAA
This sequence comes from Sulfurovum sp. UBA5622, assembly GCA_002424475.1. Classification (GTDB taxonomy): domain Bacteria; phylum Campylobacterota; class Campylobacteria; order Campylobacterales; family Sulfurovaceae; genus BN30871. Next base: position 51,014 of record DIKI01000008.1, on the reverse strand, counting down.
TTTGGTATCTTTATCCATTTTATATTCCATATTTTTTTCTATTGTAGCAAAAAAAAGTATAATTTTCTAATCTATCATTTTCAGCTGACTTCCCATATCTGCCATACCGCAAAAATAGATCCTGCTAGTAACTACACCATCTATGCCGGTAGCTACAAATTCTTTGACATTTTCTTTGTCTATGCCGCCAGCACCAAGTATTTTGACATACGGATAGTATTTATCTCTATATGTTGTGATCTCTTTTAGAATTTGCAAACTCGTTTTGTCCATTTGTAACACGTCGGCTCCATATTTCATCAATGCCATAGCATCATCAAGATCTTTTGGTTCTACAACTATTTTTTTTTCTATGGCTTTGATTTTTATTTCACTCAATGCTTTGTAAAATGCTTCATCGTTGGCATATACCTTACGATGATGTGCAAAAAAAAGCACAGTTTCACTAAGACCTAGTCTGTGGGGCATAGCTCCTCCACACATAATGGATTTTATACAAAATCTTTTTGCAAACGGAAAGTGTTTTCTAGTTACCAATAATTCACAGTGTGGATTTACGCTTGAAATTTCTTGTTTCATTTCATAAGCATAAGTCGCTATCTTGCATGAGTATTCTAGTATCAATTGCGCAGATCTCCATGCGCTTTGGACATTTTCATAGCTGCCGCCAAATTCCAATAGCATATCTCCTTGTTTGGCTATGGTTTTAGACGGAAGCATGGAATATATTTCACAGCCAAGGAGCATGGCTACTCTCGCAGCTTCTTCGCTACATGCTACTACAATATCTTCTCTTGTGAAGATTTGCATTCTAGATTGTTTGTCAGACATATCCTGGAGCGTAGTGGTCAGATCAAAATACGGCATATCCTCTTTGATATATTCTAGCAGTTCAATGTCATTTAATTTAAACATCGTGTTCCTTTTTTCTAAAATATTTATAATCTATTAGATTATGTTTTTTGTGCTCCAAGATATAAATGCCCACGTAAATGGTTTAGGAAGACGATTTTTTGTAGCAATGAAACGTTCATAATACTCCATGGTTTTTTGTTTTTGTGTTTCATCTAGTTCATGAACGCTCCAAATGAGCGACGATACAAATTCATCAGCAGATGAGAAGTGGATAGAGGCATGCTGTGTCTCGATATAATCTATGTGGGGCAGATGGCCTTCTTTGTAAAGCAAGAGAGGAATATACCAAAAGTCGGGCTTGGCAATAATCTTTTTGCCGATATAATCAAGGATGTTCATATCCACAAAGCTCCCGCCAACTTTGTATGTCAGATAGCATGCTTTTGTAGCTTGGGATGACATCTTTGATAGTGCCATATCGATATCGTGTACCTCAATGCTGCGCGATGCTACTGCTATATCTACTTTTGGCAAGATAGCCCAATCATCCTCCCAGCCTAGATGGTAAGTTTTTATGTTGTTAATTCCTTCACGTGCGGCGTAAGCTTCAAGTTCTTTTAGCATTTGGGCTGAAAAATCTATCGCAATGACTTGTTTGACTTTTTTGGCTAGCGGAATAGCAAGTGTTCCAGGACCGCATCCGATATCCAATACCACTTCATTTCCGGTAATATCCATACGCGAAATAAAATCATTTACATACGGACTATTTAGCACAGATACAGCCATATCTTTTGACTTGGCATCCCAATCTGCACTGCTTTTACCCTTAAAGTCAGTAGCGCTCTTGTGTTCTCGGTACATTCTGGCGAAATCGATTGATTTTAAAAACATAAATATCTCCTATAAGTTTACCGGAAAAAATACCGGAGTATCATCAAAGCCTTCAATTCCGAAATATCACATATTTCGCTTACCGGCCAAAACGGCTTTGTCCCGCAAGCACTCAATAGTGATATATTTAGTCCTTCAAAAGTCATGGGCTTCATTGTTTTTTCCTTTCGATAAAATTGAATTGTTGCTATTGCATCTATAGAAAAAAGGTTTCATGTCTATTTCTCATTTAAAGGGATGACAATCGGGTTAAATGCTTTGACAGAGATCAGGGCATGTTCTCCAAGACGGAGTTTTTCTCCCTCGTCATGACTGACAACAGTTCGCACGATGGATGAGCCAACTAGTAATGTCACAATGACTACCGGCGCTTCCTCTTCGATTTTGAGCACCTCACCTATAAGCTGAAGCTTGCCGCTAAGGGTGTGAGCTGTGAAAAATTCTATCGGAGCACAAACACGATTTACATGCCCCATCTCAATAGCAGCTAGACGATCAGAGAGCTTGACTGTTTCGGCTATATCATGGCTTACTAAAAGTGTGGTTACCCTCAAACGATTATGGATCACCATAAGCTCGTCTTGGAGTTTTTGGCGCATAGCAGGGTCAAGCGCCGAGAGGGGTTCATCAAGAAGCAAGATTTTTGGATTGCGCACCAAAGCGCGTGCTAGGGCGACACGCTGTTTTTGTCCTCCTGAAAGAGTAGCCGGAAGACGAGTAGCAAGCGATGTAAGTTCTGTCATTTCTAGCAGCGTATCTACATATTTGCGCCCAGAGTTGTTTTCTGCAGCAAAGAGAAGATTTTGTCTGACATTCATTGTTGGAAATAGGGCATAATCTTGGAAAACAAATCCAACACTCCGTTTTTGCGGAGGAAGATTTATCTTGAGTTCGCTGTCAAACCATACTTCCCCATCTACTTCAATGCGACCGCTATCAGGAGTCTCCAGTCCGGCTATGAGACGCATGAGGGTTGTTTTTCCTGCTCCCGATGGGCCAAACAGAGTGAGAAATTCGCTGTCATTTATAGTGAGTTCAAAGTGAGCTTGCAAAATTCCATCGGCGGTATTGAGACGTTTAGTTGTATCGACGATAATCATTTAATCCCCTCAAGCGATTTTTTATTGAGAGTATATACAAGCAAAAGAATAGAAAATGTTACTACGAATAATGTCAGAGCATATTGGTGTGCCATCGCATAGTTGAGTGATTCTACCTCGTCATAAATAGCAATAGATGCGACACGGGTTTCATCAGGAATATTACCTCCTATCATCAAGATAACCCCAAATTCTCCTACGGTATGGGCAAATGCCAGTACGATTCCGGAGATCAGCCCGTGACGTATGATCGGCAATATGACACGTACCAAAGTAGTGAGTTTCGATTTGCCCAAGGTATATGCCGCTTCAAAAATAGAGCGCGGGACTTGCGAAAGTGCAGATTGAATAGGATGTACCATAAATGGCAGGCTGAAAAGCACAGAACCTATCACCAATCCTTCAAAACTGAATGCCAATCGAATCCCATGATTTGTCAAAAATTCCCCCATAAATGAAGCAGGACTGAATGCCAAAAGCAGATAAAATCCCAGTACTGATGGAGGAAGCACGAGAGGCATGCTCACAATAGTTTCAACAATGCTTTTAAACCGTGTTTTAGTAAATACCAAAAAAGCAGCCAAAGGTATGCTGATAAATAAAAGAATCAGTGTTGTAATTGAAGCTAGCTCAAATGTTAGTATCATTGTTTCAATAAATTCAGCTTCCATGGTGACCTCTTTGAAGTGAAATTTCACTAGGATTAATGATCCAGTAGATAGCATCGCCAGGCTTGAATGTTAGTGAAGCGAGGGTGGCAGTAGGAACAAGTGCTGCTATCTCCTTGTCACAGTAAAGCAGTGTTACATAAGTTAGAATTTCACCTTCTTCTATTTTGTTGATACGTCCAGAAAATATATTGGCAGTAGACTTTATGGGCTCTTTGGAGAGGATCACTTCACTCTCTTTGAATACCAAATCGACTTCTGATCCGACAGTTTCGATCGGTTTTTCAAGCAAAAGAAGATGCAAAGAATCATCACCTATCCCGACATTTACTAGCGAGAGATGTTGTGAGGATTGGATAGAGGTTATCTGCCCTTTAAGTCGATTCAACATTTATCCTTTAAAATCTATAGTTGGCTTCTAAGCGCATTTCACGGTTAGAAGTCTGTTTTGGATATGACAGCGTTGGTTTATTGTCTTGATCCATAAATCTAGCCTTTAATTCAATGCCCTCAAAGTTACCAGAAAGTTTTTGAATTATATCTAGATTCCATTGGTTTGTATCACCGTTTGCATATCCTCTGTTTGTCATAGATTGATACGGCTTTTTGCTCTCATCCCTATCATATTTGCTATAGCTTATGATGGTGCTTAATCCGTCTATATAGCTGCCCCAATCATAATCAAGTTGAGCCTTATATGCAGTTGTCCCTGCATTCCAGTCTGTTTGTGTTTTGCTTCTAGTATATTCCCAGGTAGGAAACCCTCTCCATGGTGCAATAATATCCGCATCATTTGATGTATGGGAAGTTGCTAGTAATATTCTACTATTTCCTAGATTTATCGTGGTTTTTAATGCCCACAAAGAACCATCTACTTTGTTGTTGCTGTCATTATTGTTTATTTGAGGCAAGATTATGTCACCTGCCCCTATATCAAACTGTCTTATATATCGTCCGCCAAAGCCCATAATGACATCCCCAACTTCTATTGCATAATTGGCTTCAAACATAGCCTGATCTACTAGATCATCCCAGTGCATTGCCCAGCCTTGAAGCATGAGATTGTCTATAGATCTGTTTTTGGCTCCGAGTATAAAAACATCAGGGCCATCTTTGCTGGCATAAAAATTCAAGATTTTAGTAGGCGTATCACCAGTAGCTGCCATGCCATCAAAGTAGGTCATTCCCCTTTCTTTGATCTTTTGAGTATAGTCAAATTGTATAGTGGTATTTGGCAGATCATTCGAGACGATTTCAACACCTTCTACGGCGATAGGTATCATTTTTGTATCATTTGGAGTTATCCATGGGTTCGTTGTCAAAAATCGCCCTGCTTTTGTTTTGGTTCTAGCAAAGTCATATCCCAAATAAAGCTGAGCCAGCACGCTAAAACTATCTCCGTATTCGCATCCCTGATCTCTGCAAAATAGATCTTTGCTAGTAGTTGCCGTTACACCATCTTCGAGATTTGTAATACCGAAAGCATTTTGAGTAGTATATAGTCCTGTCCCAAATGTAAATCCGTAAAATGGTGCTGTTTTATAGAGTATACTTCCGCCCAATGCCGCGCCGCTTGCATCTTTTCCATTTTTGCCGGTTGCGCTATTGTCTTCCCAGTCAGTCAAGAAATATTGCATTCTTATGCGTCCATCCCATTTGCCCTCTTTAAAAGCATCATTTATAGTGTCCGCTCCTTGTGAAGTCGAAACCAAGCTCAAAATAACAGCTGCAACCGTACTTAATTTTTTCATTTTCATTCCTATCTTTGTTTCGGCAATCCGTAGCCGTTTGCCTTCAAGATCGCAACCGCTGTTGGCGAAGACATAAATCGGAGGAACTTTTTCGCGGCGATTTGATTTTCCGGTGAACCGTTTTTGAGCCCTACCATTGCTTGATCAATGGTGCTGTACGATTTTGGATCAATCTCTACCCATTTGCCTACGTTTTTCATCTCTGGACTAAGGACAATTGATTTTGCCATAAAACCTACATCGACGGCCTTTGTGGTTACATATGCACCAACTTGAGATATAGATTCGGCGATTACTAGTTTTGGTTGTGCTTTTTGGGCCACTTTATAATAATTCATTGCATTCATGGCCTCTATGCCATAAGGTGCGGTTTTGGGATTGGCAACTGCTATCTTTTTGACAGAAGGGTCTGCTACTATAGCGACACCTTTAGATAGATTGACTCCTGTATCGCTCCAAAGAACAAGTGTGCCATAAGCATAGATTTGAGCAGGTGTGGTAGTGTAGCCTGTTTTGGCAAGCTTGGCAGGGTACTCTACGTCCGCAGAAAGAAGCGCATCAAATGGAGCACCGCTCATGATTTGCTGAGTAAGCTTGCCTGAAGCTCCTGTGATGATCTTTACTTTTATATTTGTGCTTTTAGTAAACTCTTTGGCTATGTCGGCTACAGCGTATTTGAGGTTGGCCGCAGCTGCGACAGTGATGGTTTGTGACCATGAAGTTGAAATCAGTAGCATAGAAGCAAATAGTAGTTTTAAAACTATCCCCATAGAAATTCCTTTATATATATTTTTGTATAACGCATATTATAATGCAAGTTCCGTTCCATTTAAAGTATATCGTTATATTTTTTTATAGATAACGTATATTAGGTGATATTTACTTAAAAGTCATTTGTTTTTTTATTAATCTGTAAAATATATTTTAAAACAGCAAGAATTTATTATTTATGTGAGAAAAGATAATTTTATTATTCGATTTGTTTGTCGATATTATAAAATAAACTGTTATTATATGCCGAGAAACAAATGTTATAATTTTTATGTTTTAAAAACTCTAAAAGCGTTTTTATTCTTGCATCTTCACATACAAATTTGCCAAACACGCTACAAAATCCGGATGAGAGTTCGGCGCCTTTGCTACGCGATAATCGGCTATACCTATCTCATGGGCAAGTTTGCGGTATTCAATATCCAGTTCAAATTCTGTTTCAGAATTATCCAGTGCGAATGCTATGGGGTATACTATGACTTTTTTGCCACTAAATTCTAGCAGTTTTTCATCCATATACGGTCGCAGCCACTCTACTGGTCCAAGGCGTGATTGATAAGCCAGATGTGTTTTAGCAAAGTTCATTCCACGATTTAGCATCATTTTTCTGACATAAAATAATGTATATCTGATATGCTGCTGATACAGATCTCCCTTGTCAACAATCTTTTGAGGTAAGCCGTGAGCAGAAAATAGTAGTTCAAATTCACTCGCATCGTCATTGTTTAAAGCCTCTTTTATTCTCTCTACAATTGATCTAATATAAAGAGGATGGCTATGGTAGCTGGATATGGTTTTTATTTTATCAGTTAATCCTAGTTTGTTCGATGCTCTATAGAGGTCATCGAGACTAGAAAGTGTAGTGGTGCTTGAATGCTGGGGATAGAGGGGTATGGCATAGATCTCGTCTGTGTTTTTTAATTTTTGAAGCACATCCAGAGCAAACGGCGGAGTATATCGCATAACGGCATGCACGCTTGCATCTACTTCTTTTGATAAAGCCTTGATGAGTTCATCTGTGTGTTTGATAAGTGGAGATTTGCCTCCTAGTTTGGCATAGTTGTTTTTTGCTTCGTCGAGTCTTTTCCAAATGATGAGTTTTGATATAAGCCATCTAATTGGTTTTGGAGCTGATATGATGCGATTGTCATTGAACATATTGTTTAGAAATATCTTGACTTCATCTAAATTGTTTGGCCCTCCCATATTGAGAAGCAATATAGCTTTTTTCATTAGCATGCCTTGGCTTGTAGAATGTATATTTTGTATGATTCGCATCATTTTTCTTTAGGAATATTAACATAAGATAGCAAGAAACTCCCCATGATAAAAGCACAATAAAATAGTTAACAATTATTTTTTAACCATCTTTTGGCTAAAATCACGCAATTACTATAATTAAATACCCAAACCTCAAAAGGAAAAAAGTGAAAGTAACAGTTAACAAAATAGATGACGCAAATGTATCGATGAGCGCAACGATCTTAAAAGCAGATATAGACAAAAATATTGACACTCTTGCAGCACAAGCAGGTAAGAGCATGAAAGTAGACGGTTTTCGTAAAGGCAAAGTTCCGGCACACGTAGTCAAAAAATTGCATGGCGATAAATTAGCTCATGATGCTGAAGCAGAAGCTGTAAAAGCTCTTTTGGATGAAGGAAGCAAAGAGGCAAAATTAAATCCAAGCGATATAATAGGTCAACCGTTTTTCAAAAAATATGATAAAAATGATAATGGTATCGATGTAGAAGTAGAAGTTTCTTTGAGACCTAAAATCGATTTGGGTGATTATGCAAGTGTAGCTCCAAAATTCGAAAAACCGGAAATCAGCGATGAATTGGTAAACGAGAGATTGGATGGTTTGGTAGTCGCACAAGCCCCATATGAAAAGATCAAAAAAGCAAGAGCACTCAAAAATGATGATATGTCTGTAATCGATTTCGTGGGCAGTGTTGACGGGGTACCTTTTGAGGGCGGAAAAGCAGAGAATTTTTCTCTTAAAATCGGCTCTAAACAATTTATCCCTGGCTTTGAAGAGCAGCTTATTGGCATGAAAGCCGGAGAAACTAAAACTATCAAAGTTACTTTCCCTGCAGAGTACGGCGCAGCAAATTTAGCTGGCAAAGATGCAGATTTCGAAGTTACATTGCATGAAATTCAAGAAAAAGTAACACCAAAACTTGATGATGAATTAGCAGCCAAACTTTTACATGGAGCAGAGGGCGCAAATGTCGATATGCTAAAAGAAAGAATCAAAGAGCAGCTTCAAAGAGAAGAGATCTCTAAACTTTATAATAATGAATTAAAACCTCAATTGGTAGACGCGCTAGTAGCTAAATATGATTTTGCATTGCCAAACAATATAGTAGAACAAGAAGTCGATGTAAAAGTAAATCAAAAAGCTAGCACTATGACAGCCGAGGAGCTTGAGGGTTATAAAAATAATCCAGAAAAAGTTGATGCACTAAGAGATGAAGTAAGAGATGAAGCCAAAATGAGTGTAAAAGCTACATTTTTAGTTGATGCACTTGCTCGTGAAGAAAAAATTAGTGCAAACGATCAAGAAGTTTCTCAAGCAATTTATTATGAAGCTATAATGTCAGGACAAGACCCACAAAAAGTAATGGAATATTACAGCAAAAACAATCTTCTTCCTGCCATCAAAATGGGAATCATAGAAGACAAACTATTCTCAAAACTTTTGGGTCTTGAAGATTAATTACATATTAAATAAAGGTAGAAAATGAGTTACGTTATACCATATGTTATAGAGCAAACCGGAAGAGGCGAGAGAAGTTATGACATCTACTCAAGACTACTAAAAGATAGAATTATCATGCTAAGTGGTGAAGTAAATGATCAAGTATCATCTTCGATAGTAGCTCAGCTTTTATTTTTAGAGGCCCAAGATCCAGATAAAGATATCTATTTTTATATCAATTCTCCGGGTGGTGTGGTAACCAGCGGACTTTCTATGTTTGACACTATGAATTATATCAAACCAGATATTGTTACTATTTGCGTAGGTCAAGCAGCTTCTATGGGAGCATTTTTACTAGCCGCAGGCACAAAAGGCAAACGATATGCATTGCCTCACGCTCGTATCATGATACATCAGCCATCGGGCGGAGCCCAAGGCCAATCAACAGATATTCAAATACAAGCCAAAGAGATACAACGTCTCAAAGATACTCTAAATGAAATTCTTGCCAAGCAAACCGGCAAATCTATCAAGAAAGTAGAGCAGGACACCGAAAGAGATAATTTCATGTCGGCCGAAGAAGCTATGGAATACGGTCTTATAGACAAGGTATTGACCAAAAGTTTATAAAAAAGATTATTTTATGACAAGAGAAATTGTAATCTATCCAGACAAAAGACTCAAGCTCATTTCAGAAGAGATCACTCAGTTTGATAAGTCACTCCATGACTTGCTGGAAGATATGTATGATACAATGGTCGCCAAAAATGGAATAGGGCTTGCAGCTATTCAGATAGGAGTTCCAAAAAGAGTCCTTATTATAAATGTTCCTATCAAAGATGAAGAGCTGGGCCGCGACCAACCCAAAGAAAACACTCTAGAGATTATCAATCCAATTTTTGAAGAAAAACAGGGATCGACTATTTTTCAAGAGGGATGTTTAAGTGTGCCGGGTATTTATGAAGACGTGAACAGATTTGAATATGTAAAAATCTCATACCATGACAGATACGGCAATAAGCATGAGATAGAGGACGATGATTTTTTGGCAATTGCTATACAGCATGAAGTGGATCATTTAGACGGCAAAGTGTTTGTAGAAAAACTTTCATTTATCAAGCGCAAAAAGTTTGAAAAAGATTGGAAAAAGAGATAAATAATCAAAAAAATGACATTTTGACATATTTTCTGTTATAAAACACGGCTCATGGCATACTTTTAACATGAGCAAAGAAAACGAGACACTTCCAATGGAAGAATTATCCAATGTCACTGTTATAAATCGTCTAACGTGTGCCACGCTAGAAGGAGTTAATGCCAAGATTATAGAAGTAGAAGCTACATTTACCAAAGGGCTTCCAGGCTTTACTGTAGTGGGGCTGGCTAGCAGCGATATCCAAGAAGCAAAAGAGAGAGTAAAATCCGCTCTCCTTACTAACCAATTCACATTTCCACCTCTCAAGATCACTATCAATCTAAGCCCAAGTGATCTTAAAAAAAGTGGTACGCATTTTGATCTTTCACTTGCGCTTTTGATCGCATTAAACAAGCAAACATTTATTCAAGAAGGACTTTTTGTATTTGGAGAGCTTGGTCTTGACGGCAAAGTCAAAAGCAGTTCTATGCTATTTCCATTGGTGCTCTCACTCAAAGAGCAAGGACTTATCAGCAAAGCAATCGTACCTAGAGAAGTGATAGCTTATCTTAGTTATATTTCTGGAGTCGATTTTGTACCGGTTGATACTTTGGCAGAAGCGATCAGTGTGATTAAAAATGAAGCCTTGTCTAGTGCAATAGAGCATTTTTCCTATGATGCGAAATCTTTGAGCTTAGATGGTAAAGAATATTATTTTGATGATAGATTTGAAAGAGACTTTGCCGATGTCAAAGGTCAGCCAATAGCCAAAAGAGCCTCATTGATAGCAGCGGCGGGTATGCATAATTTTCTTATGGAGGGCAGTCCTGGATGTGGTAAGAGCATGATAGCAAAACGTCTTAGAAGTATTTTGCCTCCGCTTGATGAGAAAGAGATACTCTCTATTGCAAAACATCAATTTTTAGATGGGATGTTACCTAATTTTAAAGCATTACGCCCCATAAGATCGCCCCATCATACCGCTACAAGCGCATCTGTATTCGGAGGAGGCTCTAATCAAGCAAAAATCGGCGAAGTTGCGCTTGCACACAACGGTATACTTTTTTTTGATGAATTGCCACACTTTTCCAAGCAGGTGCTAGAAGCACTGAGAGAACCATTGCAAGATAGAAAGGTGCATATCGCTAGAGTCAATGCCAAGATAGCTTATGAATCAGATATTATGTTCGTAGCAGCCATGAATCCTTGTCCGTGCGGCAACCTTCTGTCTAAAAACAAGGCATGCAGATGTAATGAAGCTGAGATCAAGCGTTATCAAAATAGGCTAAGTGATCCATTTTTAGATAGAATCGATCTTTTTGTGACAATGCAAGAAGTTAGCAGCGAAGATAGAGCTGATGTTTCATCGTTGTCAATGCATTCAAGTGTCATTAAGGCTTTCAAGGCACAAAAAAGTCGCAATCAATCTAAATTAAATGGCAAGCTTAATGAGGAAGATATTGAGAAGTTTTGTTTACTTAGCAATGAAGCCAAAAACATATTAGATAGTGCTATAAGCAGATTCGGGCTGACCCATAGAAGTATAGCAAGTATCAAAAAGGTTGCCCGCACGATAGCTGATTTAGAGGAGAATGAACAGATTACAAAAAGTGATTTGCTTGAAGCCCTTAGCTATCGAAGGCGCAAATAGTCTATATTATTTTTTTATTTCTGATACGATCACGCCTCTAAATTCTCCTAATTTAAATCCTGCAGCGAGATCTTTTGGGTAATACTCTTTTATTTTTTCCTTTGTTTGCTTATTCATGGTTTTTAGATCTCCGTGGCAAGCCAGACATGGTTGTGTCATCGAAAGAGGTTTGTATACTCTATAACTATCGTTCATTTCAACTATCACCGGAGCAAGATTTTTGGATGCAATAATATTATTCATTACTTCGATATCTTTGGTATCTGGTTTGTTGGTCGGATTTCTATATTTTAGTGCTGTTCTTCTGACTTTAGAGTCTGCTGACAATTGTGCATTATAATTATCGGTCAGCGGCATAGCTGCATTTGCACAAACCATCATGCCTGACTCTCCTGTAGGATCTGCTTGGAGTGACTGCATAAGTGCAGGCTTTATCGCAGACATAAGTCCATCAGCTTGTGATACTCCCCTTGCTTTGATTGCTTCGAGTTTGTCTGACGCGTTTATTGTACTGTTGTTTATCTCTTTTTTTGGTATGCAAGTATCAGTACAAGCTGCCAGCATAAAAGTTATTGGCAAAATCATTAATCTTTGCATAAAATATAATCCTTTTTTGATGCTCTTTTGAGGTAGTTATTGTTTTCAGAGTATATCAATTCAAGCTTAAAACCTTTTATAATTATAATTATTATGACATAAACTTATTATAATAAAGAAACTGAGTATGAACGGCTTGATCAAATGACAAGTAAATATTTTTATTTCATCAATAATTATTAAACGATAACGATAATGATTATTGTAATTTAAGCTATAATCTGCTATCCTAAAATATCATTTTTGAGGTAGTTTGGTAAAGAAAAAAAGGATATATAAATGGAGATAACATATTTTTTAAATTCCCTGTGGCAACTTAGCGTTTCTATGTCACCATATATTCTTTTTGGTCTTATATTTGCAGGCATTTTACATGAATTTATACCAGACACTGTGGTAACAAAACATTTGGGCGATAGTAACATTTTGTCTGTTATAAAAGCCACTCTTTTTGGCACTCCGTTGCCCATATGCTCTTGCGGCGTTATTCCACTAGCAAGCTCTATTAATAAATCAGGAGCGAGCAAGGGAGCTACGTTGTCGTTTCTTATCTCTACACCAATTACGGGCGTTGACTCTATAATGGTAACATATGGTATATTTGGGTGGCTATTTACCTTATATCGCATAATTAGTTCTGTAATAATTGCTATAATTGCGGGTATCCTAACAAATATTTTTGACAAAAAAGTGATAACCAAAGAGTCCACCTTAGCTGACGTACAAAGTTGTTGCAACCAAAGCGGTTGCTGTGAAAATAAAATTATTAAAAAAAGATTTTCGATTATTAATGCATTAAAATATGCATTTATTATTTTGTTATCTGATATTGCAAAACCATTATTTTTCGGACTTATTTTGGGAGCCATTATTGCATCGATCATTCCTGACAGCTTAGAGGAAATACTCAAGGCGCACTATTGGCTTTCATATGTTATTGCTATTTTAATAGGAATCCCAATGTATGTATGTGCTACGGCTTCTTTGCCCATAGCAGCCGCCCTTATGCTCTCTGGCGTAAGTGCTGGCGCTGCATTCGCATTTCTTACAGCAGGTCCGGCTACAAATACAATTACAATTGCCGTAGTTAAAAAGATGCTTGGCAATCGTTCGCTATTTATATATCTTGGAAGCATTGTTATAGGTAGTTTACTTTTTGGACTGGGAATGGATTATATTTTTGATATTTATGATATAAATCCGGTAACTTTAGTGCATTTAGACGATGATGCAGGTATAATTGACATATTTAGTGCGATTCTTCTTTGGAGTTTTATCTTGTATTTTATAGTCGCACCATATTTTATTAAGAAATCAAATGGAAAATGTTGCAATTGAACATAAAGATATGATTATATACTATCTTTATGTTAGAAGAAATATAGTTTAATAATCTTAGAATACTTCACAAATAAATTTTGTTACTACAAAACCGCCTATTACAAGCCATGCAAACATTGCAGCAGAAGTATATATTGGCGCAAGCCCCAATCCTTTAAATTTTGCAAAACGTGTTCCCATGCCAAGTGCAGTCATAGCCATTGTTAGCAAAAAGGTGTCAATTTCGTTTATGGAAGCTACAATATTTTCAGGGATTAGATGCAATGAATTAAAACCGGCAACACCAATAAAATATACAGCAAACCAAGGAATGACAAGTTTGACTTTTCCTTCCGCTTCCAGCCCTTGTTTTTTAGAAGTATAACTTAAGTAAATACCCAAAATTATCAACATCGGTGCTATCATAATGACCCGCGTCATTTTAACAATTACAGCATTGTTTGCCATCTCTTCAGGTGCACCAGGTATACAAAATGGCACTGCTACAACTTGGGCGACTTCATGTATCGTCCCTCCAACATATATGCCAAATTCTCTTGGAGACATATGCAAAAAGCCTGAAGCATTTTCTATAAACATAGTATAAAGCACGGGATAAAGGAACATAGATATTGTTCCAAAAAGTACTACCATTGAAACTGCAATCGCAGCTTTGTACTCTTCAGATTTTAGTACCGGCTCAGTAGCAAGTACGGCTGCAGCACCACATACAGCAGCCCCTGAAGCATTAAGCATAGAAGTGTCTTTTTCCATTCCAAAAATTTTATGACCAAGCCATGTTCCCAATATAAAAGTAGTAGAAAGCATAATAAGAGAAACTAAAAAGCCTTCAAGCCCTACCGAAGCTATAGCTTGAAATGTGATCCTAAACCCATAAAAGACAATAGCGAAACGCAAAATCTTTTTTGCTGAGAAGGTGATACCGCTTTCCCATGCAGCAGGAAATTTATTGTGTAGGGTATTTGCATAGAATATACCGATGACAATACCTATAACCAATGGAGACAGACCTAAGGCTTTAACAATGTTTTGATTGGCTATAAATGTCGCTGCTGCAGCCAATATCGCAACAAAAATAATACCTGAAATATAATTTTTATTGGATAAAATTAGTTTTTTCATAAAAAAGCCTTAGTTTTTGTAGTTAAACATTAAATTTGATTAAGATTATATTAAAAAAATGGCATAATAATCAAATAAATAATAAGATTGATATGTATCAGTCAAAGTGATAAAAAGGGGATTAGAATGAACATTACACTTAGACAAATTGAGATTTTTCTAAATGTTGTTGAGAAGGGACACTTGACACAGGTATCAAAAGATATGGATTTAAGCCAATCTGCGATCTCTATGTCCATCAAAGAGCTAGAGACTACTATAGGAAGACCGCTTTTTGATCGAATAAATAAAAGATTAGTTTTAAATGAAGTAGGCAGATCTTTTCATAAAGAGATCAAGCCGCTTTATAAAAAAACAATAGATATTCAAACCGAGTTTCAAAACACGCCGAACAAGGGGATCATCCGTGTTGGAGCTAGTACTACTATTGTTGATTATGTAATGCCTCAAATCGTCTGTAGTTACATGGATAGCTATCCAGAAGTGAGAATCTCTCTTAAAAATGGCAATACCAAAAATATAATTGAGATGGTAAGAGAAGGGCAAATTGATGTGGGCTTTGTTGAAGGATCAGTAGATGATCCTGAAGTGCTTAAAGAAAAAGTAGGAATAGATGAACTAGTAATAGTAACTGCGGATGAAGAAAAGGCAAAAAGTTGCTATATAGATTCTTTGGCAGAAGAAAAATGGATACTAAGAGAGCAAGGAAGCGGCACAAGAGAAGTATTTCTTAACTGTATCAAAGATAAAGTTGACTCTTTGAATATATTTTTGGAGCTTGGCCATACCGAATCTATCAAAAATATATTGAAAAACAAACATTGTTTTGCTTGTCTTTCTAAAATCGCAGTAGAAAAAGAGATATTAGAGGGCAAATTGTTTAAGGTGGATGTTAAAAAGTTTGAGTGCCACCGAGAATTTTATATGATTTATCACAAAAATAAATTCCATAGCGGATTGTTCGATAAATTTACATTTTTTGCAAAAAAAATGATAACCCAAATCTTGGAAAAAAAATAAAAAATCTTTTTACAAGATCCGCTAGAATGCGAAATGCACTATAAGCTTGGATTCCAGCGGCAAGGTAGTAATTCATCTAAAGTCATATATTTTTCTTTAGAGATATATACTTTTGTATCTAGATTTTTATAGTCAATTTGAAACATTAATTCCCTGCATCGCCCACAAGGCGGTCTGATGGAGGTTGTATCTATTGCAACAATCATTTTAATTTGAGTTTCTCTGTGTTTTAGCATTTGGGCAATTGCTGAATGTTCTGCACAAAACCCAATACCGCACGCTACATCAATATTGATGCCGGTATATATATTTCCTTTTGTTGTTAAAAGAGCTGCAGCTACAGATCCGGCAGCAAAATCAGGGTTGGATAGTTCATATTCCCCAACAATTTTATTTGCTTCTTCAATTAATTTTTCAATTGTTGTAATTGTCTTCATTTTTTACGCTTTACGCTTTTATTATTGGTGTCATCACTCATATCCCAATTTTCTCTTCATGTTTAACAATATGCGATTTTTTATTTAAACGTTTTTCTATTTCTTGTTGAAAAATCTCTTGCTTGTCTCTTTCTCCATGAACGATAAAGATATTATCAAGTTTTTTGAATTTGCTCATCCAATCTATGAGACCATTTTGATCTGCATGAGCAGAAAAGCTATTTATCGTATGTACTTTGGCTTTAATAACAATCTCTTCTCCGTAAAGTTTTATCGTTTTTGCACCATCTACTATATATCTGCCCAACGTTCCTTCTACTTGATAGCCAACAAATACAAGTGCATTTCTATCGTTCCATAGACGATGCTTGAAGTGTTGAAGTATACGTCCTCCATTGCACATGCCTGCACCTGCAATTATGATGCAATGTGATTTTATTTCATTAATCTTTTTGGAGTCTTCTGCTTTTGGAGTATAGTGAAGATATGGAAAATCAAATATAGTACCATCACGTTCCAAAAATTCGTTACAGCATTCACTTAGTTCTTCATGATATTTTTTGTAAACTTCAGTAGCACGAATAGCCATAGGCGAATCAAGAAATATTTGGCATTCCGGGAGCTCGCCTTTGTTGTACATTTGTTTGAGCAAACACAATATCTCTTGTGTACGTTCTATAGCAAAAGATGGGATGAGAACATTCCCTTTTTTGGCAAATGTTTCCAAGATCACTTGACGTAGTTCATCATCACTCTCTTTCGCACTTCTGTGGTTTCTGTCGCCATAGGTTGACTCTATTAGCAGAGAATCGGCTTCTTCGATAATGTCAGGCAGAGGTGTGACCAGCTCATCGTCGTTACCGAGGTCACCACTGAATACTACTTTTTTTATCATGCCATTTTCTTCAAAAAAGAGTTCTATGACAGCCGAATCAAGAATATGACCGGCATTTTTGAAATTGACCGATACGTCATTGCCAAGATCTATTTTTTCATCATATGAAGTGTAGATTGTTGGAATACGAAAAACAGACTCCACGTCACTTTCTGTATATAACGGTTTTGTGACTTCTTCTTCTTCGCCTCGCCTTTGAGCTTTTTTGTAGCTAATATTATAACTTTCTTTCATTAGTTTCGCACTATCAAGCATCACTATTTCAGCTAGATCCATCGTGGAGCTGTGTGTGACTATAGTGCCTTTAAACCCTTCTTTGACCAGCTTAGGAATACGTCCTACATGATCTAGGTGACCATGCGTAATTAAAAGAAAATCTATTTCTTTTGGCTCAAAACCAAAAGCATCATGATTGCGATCTTCTGCATATCCTTGGAACAGTCCGCAATCAACTAAGATCTTGATCCCATTTTGTAATTTGAGTAGATGACAAGACCCTGTTACAGTTTCTGCCGCACCAAATGATTGCAATATAGCCATAAGAACCCTTTTATTAGTAATATTTATTTTATTTTATTCCTTTTATATTAACAAGTACATTAATCATGATAAAATTATATAGATAAATGCGATGGAGAAATAATCATGCAATATGTCAAATGGTTTAAAGAACTAGGGGTTGAAGATGTAGATCTTGTTGGCGGCAAGGGGGCTTCTTTGGGAGAAATGTACCAAAATCTCACAAAACAAGGGATACGCATACCAAATGGTTTTGCCGTTACTTCTGATGCCTATAAGACGATACTTGATATCAATGATGCATGGGACAAGCTTCATACGCTGCTTGATAAACTTGATATAAATGATATCCATCAGCTACGAATACAGAGTGAAAAGTGCAGGAAAATCATAACTGGATGCATACTTCCTGATGAGCTTGTAAATCAGATTACACAAGGATACAATCAGCTCAAAAATGAATATGGAGAGGATGTTACGTTTGCTGTGAGAAGTTCGGCTACAGCGGAGGATTCACCAGAAGCTTCTTTTGCCGGACAGAATGAAACTTATTTAAATATCGATTCACTTGAAGCATTATTGGCCGCTTATAAAAATTGTCTTGCCTCCAATTTTACTGATCGCTCTATTCACTACAAGTATGATTATGGATTTGATACCATGAAAGTTTATTTGAGCGTGATAATAATGAAAATGGTCAGAAGTGACATCGGAGCAAGCGGGGTTATGTTTTCCATTGATACAGAAAGCGGGTTTGAGGATGTTGTATTTATTAACGCTTCTTATGGAATGGGTGAGACTATAGTGCAAGGAAGTGTGGAGCCAGATAGTTTTTATGTGCACAAGCCTACTTTTAAAAAAGGGTATCGATCTGTGCTTAAACGAAGATTGGGGCAAAAAGCCATAAAGATGATTTTTGCTGGCAACAATAGCAAAAGCAAAGCTATCAAAGAACACACCATCGTGATCAATACACCGCTTGCAGACCAAAAACGGTTTTGTATTTCGGATGATGAGGCGATAGAGCTTGCGCAATATGCCATCAACATAGAAGAACACTATTCAAAAAAAGCAGGGCATAATAAGCCTATGGATATAGAATGGGCAAAAGATGGCATAGATGGATATCTTTATGTTGTGCAAGCACGTCCAGAGACGGTTGAATCAAGAAAAAGCGAAACTACTTTTGAAATATATACGCTAAAAGAAAAGTCAAAAATACTTGCTAAAGGGCATGCCATAGGCAGCAAAATTGGTAGCGGAAAAGTACAAAAAATTATTGATGTGAGCAGTCTGCATAAGTTTGAAGCAGGCAATGTTTTGGTTGCAACCACCACTAGTCCTGATTGGGAACCTATAATGAAAATAGCTTCGGCAATTGTTACTGATAGCGGCGGAAGAACATGCCATGCTGCGATTATCTCTAGAGAGCTTGGAATACCGGCAATTGTAGGAACCAAAAATGCCACTGAAGTATTGTATGACGGGCAGGAAGTAACAGTTAGCTGTTCACAAGGAGAAGTCGGCATTGTTTATGAAGGTATTTTACAATATAAAATTAAGCATATTGATTTAGGTGCAATTCCTAAAACCAAAACAAAAATAATGATGAATCTTGGCAATCCGGATCTTGCTTTTTCGCTCGCCTCTCTTCCCGTGGATGGCATAGGGCTTGCGCGAATGGAGTTTATAATTAACAATTCAATCAAAGCCCATCCTATGGCGCTTATTTATCCAGAAAAAACAGATGAACAAACTCAAAAAGAGATACAAGCACTTGGCTTTGCATTCGAAGATAATGAGGATTTTTTTATCAAAACGCTTTCTGAAGGCATAGCAAGCATTGCTTCTACGGTTTATCCTAAGCCCTGCGTGGTACGCATGAGTGATTTTAAGACAAATGAATATGCTGCACTTTTGGGCGGTAAATTTTTTGAGCCAACAGAACCAAATCCTATGCTGGGATTCAGAGGAGCTTCACGTTATACACACTCAAACTACAAAGATGGATTTGCGTGGGAGTGCTTGGCTATGAAGCGCGCAATAGAAGAGATGGGCTTTGATAATATTATATTAATGATACCGTTTTGCAGACGTGTCAAAGAAGCCCAAATGGTAATAGATGCCATGGAAACATATGGACTTAAAAGAGGAGAGAATGGTTTGCAAATCTATGTCATGTGCGAAATACCAAATAATGTAATAGAGATAGATGCGTTTAGTGAATTTTTTGATGGTTTTAGCATAGGAAGCAATGACTTAACTCAGCTCACACTTGGAGTGGACCGCGATAGCGAAATAGTTGCATTTGATTATGATGAACTCGACCCTGGAGTCATAAAGATGATAGATATGGCAGTGAAGGGCGCTAAACGAAATCATCGCCACAGTGGCATATGCGGACAGGCTCCATCAGACTATCCTCAGATGGCGGAAGCTTTGGTCAAAATGAAGATAGATTCTATGAGCTTAAATCCGGACTCCGTGCTAGAGACCATACAAGTTGTGAGCAATATAGAATCTAAACTAAAAGAGTCTCTTACTGTTCAATAATTCTTTTGCTTGTTCATATTCTTTTGGATGATTTAGGTTTAAAAATGGTTCATCAGAATCAAATAAATGATATATGCTTTTGCTTTTTGATAGAAGTGCTACAAGTTTATGATTATTTAGCTCAAGAAACTCATTGGCAAGTGGGATTATAGAGCGACGATATATGCCGCATAACGGCTCAATCCCTTGTGGACTCTGTGCTATTATAGCATCGGCATCATGATAGGATGATGCAGTTTCATATAGTTGTTCAATGATTTCCTTTTCTATCATGGGCGCATCTACGCTGAGTATAAAAACTTCATTTTCATCGATCGTTTCAAATGTTGAAACTAGTCCCACAAGCGGTGAGCTTTGCTCGTATTTATCTTCTATAAGTGGTGGTGAAAAATCAAATTTATCATGTTTTGCAGATATGTAAACGGCATTAAACATTTTTTGAAGTTTTTCATATTGGTATTGACCCAAAGAGTCATATCTGCCAAAAGGCAGCAATGCTTTATCGCTACCCATGCGACTACTTTTGCCCCCGGCAAATATGACAGCTGTGTTAAATAATTTCATTTAGTTCCTTTGGCTGATGGAAAAAATAAAACAGCAAATGCCGCAAAAGCTATAAGCGCTTCTATAGCAAAAAGCATATCGCCATAAAATTTGCCAGCGACTAAAGCACCTATTGAGGCTCCTAATCCAAATGCAATGCCTAGGAAAAACTGTTGAGCTAGTTTTTTTTGTGAATAAAGCGTAAAAACATAGCTGATTGCAGCAGTATGATAAAGAGCAAAACTAAAAGCATGCAAAGACTGGGAAGCAAATATCAATTCAGTTGAGCTAGGGAAAAGATATAATATAAGCCAACGAAAAGCAGTAATAAAAGTGGCAAATTTGATAATAGAAAGTAGGTTTCTATGCAGTAGAGGTCCTTGAAAATAGAGCATTGCAATTTCACAAATGACCCCAAAACTCCACATCCAACTTGTAACTTCCAGTGAAATGCCATGTGAAGTTTCATATATAGTAAAGAAATTATAAAACCCACCAAAGCTGACTTGCAAAAGAAAAATAGAAATCCAAAACGGAGCATGGATCCTTAACGAAAAAGAGTTTATATCTTCTTTGATATCTGTATCGGTCTTGGCATCTTTGGTACCTATGCCGGCACCAAATATAAGCGTTAAAAAAGCAGTGATTGCCAGATATGTCAAGCCCTCATTAGGACTTTCTAGTACTTTGCCAAGCCATAGCACAATCGCCATAAAACCAATAGATCCCCATAGTCTTGTTTTTCCATATTGTATTTTTGACAATAGCTTAAGGGATATGGTTTCAACATAAGGTAATGATATTCCCATGGCTGCCCCAAATATAAGATTGCAAGCAAGAAAGCTCCAAAAATGCTCAATAGTCCCCCAAAAGAGAAGTACCGCAACTACGCTTAACAATAAAGAAGAAAGAAATATGCGATTGGTTATGGCTAAATAATAGCGAAAAACAAATGGGAGCAAGAATCTCATCATAGGAGCAGAGGCGTATATAATACCGATTTGTGATGGTGTGTAGCCAAGATCGGTTAAGATTTTTGGCATAAATACGATATAAACACCAACCATGGCAAAATAAAAAAAATAATATCCCCTCAAAAGCCATATAGCAAGGATATAGTTCGTTTTCATATGTCTACAGCTGCCGTGTTGCTTAGGAGATCATGAAGAGTCTTATAGTCTTTTCTAAAAAACATCATCATCCATCCAAATATAGTAAAAAATGATAACAATGCACAAAAATTACGAAATAATATGATGCCAAAATTTGGTTTCTCACCCGTGGTCTCGTCTATTAATTTTATATTGTAGGCTTTATATCCTGGGGTTTGTCCCCATCTATAGAAGAATATAGATTGCAGCAAAATAAGCGGTAAAAATATAGCTACCCATCCATATAGCTTATGCTCGGCAAACCCGCTTCGACCACCCATTATAAGATAAAAAACCACATACATAATAGGCATAAGCAACATAAAATTATCTATCAAAAAGGCTTTAAACTTTGTTAGTTTTGTAGCATATCGTCTTTTTGGTATAGCAGCAGATATGGTTTTTTTCTTTTTTGATTTGTGTTTCATATGTGTCTCAATTATTTAATGATGATATTGTACCACCTTTGGGGTTAGTTTTAGGAGTTACAATTTTGTGTAGATTTTGGCTACAATTGTTTATAATTTTATTATTTCAAGGAACATCCATGTCGTCATCTATCTATGAAAAGCTGGATTTATTCTATTTAGGTAAAGATCTAGATAGAAATACAATGAAATCTACAGATGTACTTACTTTGATAAAGAACAAAGCTTTTACTACGCATGCTGCTATTATAGGAATGACAGGCTCGGGGAAGACGGGTTTGGGTGTAGGGCTCGTAGAAGAAGCAAGTTTAGATAATATACCCTCCATAATAATAGATCCAAAAGGCGATATGGGAAATTTATGCCTTATTGATAGTGAATTCAATCCGGCTTCATTTGTTCCATGGGTTACCGATGAAGCTATGTCCAAAGAAAGAGATCCGCTAGATTATGCCAAAGAAGTCGCGGCATCTTGGAAGGAGGGCATAGAGAGTTTCGGACAGGATAAGGAAAGGGCGGTAAGGTTTCAAGCGGTAGCCAAGACCATATATACTCCCGGCAGTTCAGCAGGAGTTCCTGTTAATGTGATGAGTTCTCTTGATGTCCCACCTGTAGAGATATTAGAAGACAGTGATTTGTCTTCCTTGTATTTAAAAACAACCGTTTTTAGTCTTTTGGCATTGCTTGGCATAGAAGCAGACCCTGTTAATTCAAAAGAATATATTTTGCTTTCGCAGATCGTATCTGACGCTTGGATGAACAATCAAAACATAGGCATCGAAACATTAATAAGCAGTATAATAAACCCATCTTTTGATAAGATAGGAGTGCTTAGGTTGGATGATTATTATTCGGCTGATGCAAGATTTGCTTTGGCATCAAAATTTAATGCCCTTATAGCATCCCCCCACTTCCAAGCTTGGATGCAAGGCGAAGTTCTTGATATCCAAAAGCTTTTATATGATGAAAACGGCAAAGCCAAAGTAGCGATATTTAACATATCACATCTCAATGATAATGAACGGATGTTTTTTGTTGCCCTGCTTTTAAACCGCTATACAGCCTGGATGCGATTACAGAGCGGTACGGAAATATTGAAGACTATTTTCTATATGGACGAGATTTTTGGATTTTTTCCACCAAGTAAAAATCCACCAAGCAAGGAGCCGATGTTATTGCTTTTAAAACAAGCAAGAGCTTTTGGTATAGGAGTAATACTAAGTACACAAAATCCTGTGGATTTGGATTATAAAGGACTTGCAAATATTGGCACATGGTTTATAGGTAGATTGCAAACCACCCAAGATATAGATAAAATAATAGATGGCCTTAGTGGACAGATCGGAGCAAGTTTTAGTAAAGACGAGATTCGCTCAATCATATCAAATCTGCCTAAGCGCAGTTTTTTTCTCAAAAGCATATATCTAGATGACATTAGACTATTTGGTACCAGATGGACGCTTAGTTATCTTAGAGGACCGCTAAAAAGAGAAGAGATAATGTCGCTTATGAGTGGCCAAAAAACCGCTCAGGTTAAGCAGAAGCCCGCCGATACCGCTATACGCACAACTATAGAGCCGCTAGATGAAAACGTTCCTCAATATTTTGAACCAAATATAGAGTCGTTTATGCCAACTTTAGGTGCGAAGGTCAGCATCTATTATTACCAACAAGCCAAAGGAATTGATGAGAAAAAAGAGTTTTTTGTCAATTTACCATTGGACGTAAATGATTCTCATTTGGATTGGGCAAATGTTTCAAAAGACAATGTTGATTTCAGTAGATTTTCCACAAAGGCTCCCTCGTCTGCTTCTTTTGTGTCGTTGCCTGAAATAATCAAATCAGATAAAGGCCTAAAAAAAACAATAGCTAGTTTGACTGATTGGCTATACCAAAATGAAAATATGGAGATTTTGGCCTGTAAATCATTAAATCTGGAGTCAAAACCAAATGAGAGCAGGGCTGATTTTATGGTTAGAGTAGGCGATGCAATTAAGGTAAAAAAGGATGAGGCTATCAACAAGCTTACGGCTCAATTTGAAGCTAAAGAGAAGAGTTTATTGGAAAAATTAAATAGGGCTAACGAGCAGATAGAAAAAGAGAAAATAGATTCGGGCGGCTCCATTGTGAGTACCGGCATAGCAGTATTGGGGGCATTGCTTGGCGGTTCTAGCAGTGCTTCTAAAATAGAAAAAGTTGTTTCTCGCGGAAGTAAATTGTTTAAAGATAACAGTGATATAAATAGGGCTAAAGAAAAAGCAGAGTTAATACAAGGTGAACTAAAAGAGCTCGAAGAAGAGCTTGAAAAGAGAGCTGATGAGATAGCCTCTTTGTTCGTGATAGAAAATTATGAGATAGAAAGCATTATCGTCAAACCGCGCAAAAGCGATATTGACGTAGCTCTTTGTGCAGTTGTCTGGAGAGCTTAGGCTCTGCTTCCAGGCTTAATGGCAACACTGCCCTCTTGGCACATAGGGCAATTGTCTGGTTCATACATGGCAAATTCAAAATCAGCCAATGCATAAAATGGTATATTTTCTAGTAACTTGCAGTTAGCTTTGCGAGAAGTATTGCTGCTTTGACGGTGGCAGAATCCACGATTCGCAAGAGCAGCGAATGCTACCACTTCTCCGCCAAGCTTTGAAATAATTTTGGCTACTTCCATAGCAGATCCGCCAGTTGTTATGATATCTTCACAAATAAGGATTTTTTCACCTTTTTTTATATTGAAACCTCTACGAAGTTCCATTTGACCGTCTTTTCTCTCTGCAAATATACTTCTCACATTCAAAGCACGGGCCAATTCGTATCCAGCTATTACACCACCAAGAGCGGGGGCACATACGGTGTCTACTTCTATGCCGCTAACTTTGATCTGTTCAGCCAAAGCTCTTGCCAATACTTCGGCTGTAGCAGGGTTTTCTAGCACTTTTGCGCTTTGCAGGTATCTGTTTGAATGATTGCCGCTTGAAAGTATAAAGTGACCTTCTAGTAAAGCGCCAGCTTCTTTGTATATATTTTCTATGTTCATAATTATACTTTTAATATATCGATTTCTTTTGTTTTTAGTGCTTCATCAATTTTTGCTATATGATCATCCGTGATCTTTTGGATTTGATCCAAAGCTTTTTTGGTTTCATCTTCGCTAATAGCTTTGTCTTTTTCAAGTTTTTTGACTTTATCGTTGCTGTCTTTGCGGATATTTCTAACTGCAACTTTTGCTTTTTCGCCCATTGCTTTAGCTTGCTTGACAATTTCAGTTCTTTGATCAACGGTCATTGGAGGGAAAAACAGCTTGATGATGCTGCCATCATTATTTGGATTAACTCCTATATTTGCCTCTTGAATAGCTTTCGTGATAGGATTTAATAGTGCTTTTTCCCATGGGCTGATGGCTATTGTGGTTGCATCTTGGACTATAACATTACCCACTTGATTGAGAGCGGTTGGAGTGCCATAATAGTCTACTTTAATATTGTCAACTATATTTGTTGTTACTTTTCCTGTGCGAAGTGTAGAAAACTCTCTTCTGAGGGCTTCTATGCTTTTATCCATGTGCGTTGTAGTATAGGTATAAATTTCACTTACCATGCATAATTCCTCTTCTTTTATCTTTTTCGTATTTTATCCTTTTTTTGCTTGCTGTGCACTTCAGTAGCTTTAAGGAATAGCAAATAGATGATAGAATATAATAATCTTGTAAATTACTCGACAAAAGGATTAAAAATGAAAAAAACTATTTTTTGGTTAATGATTACTGCTTTGGTTGGTATGATGGGAACTGGTTGTGCTGGTACAGTCAAAGGTGTCAAACAAGATGCTGGGAACGCTTATGATGCTACCAAAGAGACGGTTCAAGAGATAGGAAATTAAGTATATTATCCCGCAAAAGCGAATGGTCTTTTACGGGATATAGTCTAATTTATTTTTAATAACTCTTTTTTATTCTCCCAAATAGAGTGAGCAAACGCTAATAGTATGAGTCCTATGCCTACAGTGCCGGTTATAAGCTCGCTTATATGAATGTTGATTTTCATAAGCATGATTACGGCCAATATGCCAATAGCGTAGTGAGCCCCATGCTCTAAATATCTAAATTTGGATAAAGTTTTATGTTCTACGAAATAGAGTGTTATGCTACGCACAAACATGGCACCAACTCCCAAACCTATCATTATAATAAATATATTACTGCTTAGTGCAAACGCCCCTATGACTCCATCAAAGCTGAAACTGGCATCAAGTACTTCAAGGTAAATAAAACCGGCAAGTCCATTTTTGACCGTTGCGGTAGAAAAAGCATCATCTATCATGCCAAGTAATGCATGGAGTAATATGCCATACATAAATGCCAATAAAACACCAAAATCTTGAGTTGCATGACCAAGACCAATTCCTATTGCTATAGCAATGGAAAGTTCTATATTTGACAATAATGATAATTTTTTTATTAATTTAGAGTTTTCTAATATTTTAATCCAATATACTTCTTTTGCTTCAAAAAAGAAATCTAAAAATACCATCAACAAAAAGGCCCCACCAAAGGCAAATATGTTTTTTTCTGTGGATTTTAAAATTGCTTCATATTGCTCTGGTTCGCCTATGGCGACTTGCAAGGTTTCTATAAGTCCCATGCCGGTTGCAATAGCTACGATTCCTAGCGGAAACAATAGTCTCATGCCAAATACGGCTATGGGAATACCAAAAAGTATAAATCTTTTCTGCCAAATGGCATCCATGGTATTAAGTACTTTGGCATTGACTACAGCATTATCAAACGATAGAGAAACTTCTAGGATTATGAGCAAAAATGTTACATAAATAGCAGCAAGCCCTCCTAAGAAAAATGCTACCGCCAAACCGATTGCCATTATGATAAATGAGCTTATAAAATATTTCATATATATTTTCCCTTTTGTTTGTTAAAACGGTATTGTAGCACAAGAGGTATTTGATGATGTTATATATTAAAGTAGCGGACTTATTGTAGCGTTGATATTGTACCATAGCAAGTTGGGCTTGCTCCAAGCATTTACTTCTTTAATGGTTACTCTTGCAGATTTATTTATATATACCTGCTGTCTTTCAAGTATATCTTCTGTGAGTTTTTTATCATAGAATATTATATTATTTTCATAGTTTAGATCAAAACTTCGACGGTCTAGATTGGCAGAGCCTATCATGCCCAGTTCGCCATCAATTGTTAACAATTTTGAATGCAATACTTCGCTTTGATATTCATATATCTCTACCCCGGCTTCTAACAGTTCTGGGTAATAGCTGTGACTAGCAGCACGCACAAACCATGAATCAGTATTATGTGATAGTATTAATTTTACCACTACTCCCATTCTGGAAACCGAACATATTGCATTAAGCACAGGCCCATTTGGAACAAAATAAGGTGTAGTTATCGTTAGGCTTTGGCGTGCAGAACTTATTATGACTTGAAATACATCTGACATTGCATCATATCTTTCAGTTGGACCTGTTCCTACTACTTGGGATGGACAAAAACTATTTGTTTTGCTTCTCATATCTTCAGATATCTGGACGTTTGTCAAGTCAATTATATCGTTTGGCTGTTCAGATTCATACATTGATGGCAAATCCTCCCTAGTAGCTGCCAGCCAGTCTTGTACAAATAAATGTTGATTTTGTAATGTGATTGGACCGGTGAAGCGAACTTCTGCATCTACCCATAAAGCATATTTATCTTTAGGGTCAAAATTGGCATTAGCACAATTTTGACTACCGCAATAAGTGATATAATTATCAATGACCACAATTTTGCGATGATTTCGCAGATCAACACGACCCAATATCATTCTTAGCAACGTATTGCCTATCGACAATGAGGATACTGCATGTATGCCGGATTTATGCATATCATCCCAAATATTAGATGAGATCAGTTTGCGCGAACCCACCGCATCCACCAAAACACGACACACTACACCTCTCATGGAAGCACGTATAAGAGCATTTGCGATTTTCCTTCCACTTTCATCTGTGAACCAAATATAAAACAGTATATGAACATGTTGCTTTGCATTATCGATATCTCTAACCAAAGAGTCTATCATAGCTTCAGAGTTTTCTAGCAGGCTATGTTGATTTCCGCCAAAAGGCATAAATCCATTAATTGATTGGCCGATACGAAATATATGATGATATTTTTCTGGGATTGTATCAGTGATGGGAGTATCAAGAGTTGCTTTAAATTTATTTTGAAATATTTGGCTTTTGAGTTTTTGCATATTTTTGGCACGAATAAATCCTATGCTTGTTTCGCCGAACATAAAATAAAGTATGATCCCTATGATGGGTATTGTTGTGACCACTATTACCCACGCCAATCTAGATGCAGGCTCGCGGTGTGGACGTATCATCGCGCGATAAACTACATAAATTACTATAATATAATGTATGACAATAATTACAGTTATCAAAGACACGGTATGCTCCTTGTATAAAATATTATAACATTATTTATATCAGTTTTGATTTTTTTATTGTGTTGCTGATAACAAAACTAGTATTAGATAATGTTAACCTATGGCTTACATAAAAATATATTTTTTGTTTGATAATTTTATATCAAATGGATTACCTTAGTGCTATAATTATTAAAAATGAGATATTACTCAAGATTTCATTTATGGGTTGGATAAATTTATGATTACAATCGCTACTTACAATATTCACAAAGCTCACTCTATGGCGCGTGGCTGCCGTTTAAATGCATTAAAAGAAGCACTAAATGAGATAAATGTGGATATAGTTTTTTTACAAGAAGTCCAAGATATAAACATAAAGCGACATAACGATTCTTTTGGACATGAAGTATCTTCACAAACAAGCGAATTGCAAGGGGAGCAATACCCATATGCAGCTTATGGAGCTAATGCTTTTTATGAGCATGGCCATCACGGCAACGCGATACTGTCAAAATATCCTATTAAAACCTGGCAAAATATAGATGTGTCTGATCACAAGCTTGAACAACGTGGTGTTTTACACGCTATTGTAGAACATCCAAAATATGGAGATATCCATGTCATATGCACGCATTTTGGTTTATTTAAAGTCAGTAGAGTTAGGCAGGCAAAAGCCCTTGTGGAACATATACGACGTAGCATTTTAGATAATATGCCCTTGGTTATAGCGGGGGATTTTAACGATTGGAATCTTCATGTCCATCATATTTTGACAGGAGAGCTCGCATTAGAAGATGCTATTGAGACCATGCAGCAGCAAACAAGAAAAAAAGATATTGTAAAAAAGGCGCCGCTAGGCCGTACATTCCCTAGTTTTATTCCATGGTTTAAATTAGATAGGCTTTACGTACGAGGTTTTCAAATAGCCGAAGCTCATGTCAAATCTGGACTTAAATGGCATGCTAGATCTGATCATATGCCTATACAAGCAAGTTTAACTATTAAGCCGCAAGAAAGAGACTGACAACAAAAGCTATCAGTCGCAATTAAAAAAGATGGTTATTATTGTTGGCAAGGGTTTATTTGTGCATTTGCATTCGGGTACAAATATACTTCTACACGACGATTTAGAGATTTATTAGAAGCTGTTGTGTTTGGCGCAACTGGTGCATTGTAAGAACATCCTACCGCAGATACATTCGATGTTCCCGCATTTTCAAAGACATCAGCTACGTTGTCAGCTCTTCTTTCAGACAATCCTTGGTTATAGCTATAGCTTCCTGTGTTATCCGTAAATCCCGCTACTTGTACTATAGTTTGTGGGTATTGTTGAAGTACAGTACTTACTTTGTTTATCTTGCTTTGAGCAGATGATCTTGGTGTAGCAGAATTTACTGGGAACATCATACTGTCGCGAAATGTGATTTTGACATAAGTATCTGTTTTGGCAACTATAATTTCTTTATTTGGATCAAGTTCTGCTAGCGGGTCATTACTCACGCCTGTACCTAAAGCGCGTGCCACTGCATTGGCTTGTTGATCTAGACTATATCCTACACCAGCCCCAACAGCTCCACCTATAAGAGCACCTATGAGAGCTCTTTTGCCTGAATGATTACCTGTCGCAGCACCTATGATAGCACCACCAATTGCGCCTGTAACAGCCCCTGTTTTTGTTCTAGTGTATGAATCATCGGCAACCAAACCTTGTTGTGCGCACCCTCCTAATAGCGCTATAGCAACTCCAGATGCTAGCAGTGAAGTTTTTAATTTTTTTGTCATAAACATATCCTTTTCTAAATTATAATAAAATTATATCATAAAAAAGTGGGTCAACCGTGGAGGTCATTTTGCTTTAAAGGTTATTTTTTCGTGCCATTCATTAAGCGTTTTTTCAAATCCAATTAGATTTGTTTTGTAAAGAGATAAAGGCTTTTCTAGATAGTTTTGTTCGCACCAGCCGCCAAAATTATGCGGATACAAATATTCAGTAGAGTTTGGTTTGATATGAGCGGGCACAGGAAATATTTGTCCTTTTTGTACACATTGTTGAGCATTATTTATTGCTGAGTAAGCACTGTTCGATTTTGGTGACGATGCTAGATAGATGACAAGTTGTGATAGCGGGATTCTGGCTTCAGGATATCCTATGTGTTCTACAATATTTAGCACACTGCTAGCAAGCGTGAGAGCATTTGGATTTGCATTTCCGATATCTTCACTAGAGAGTATGGCAAGTCTTCTAGCTATAAAAGCAGCATTTTCTCCGCCTTCTATGAGTCTTGCAAGATAATACAATCCGGCATCAATATCACTTCCTCTAATGCTTTTTATGAGTGCAGAAGCTAGATCATAATGTGTGCCGGCTTCACTGCTGCCGCTCTGCAAGGCAAAGGGACGAAGAGATTTGAGCGTATCAAGTGTTATACGATTAGCTATCTTTGAGGCACTGTCTAGTAGATTTAGCATAGCTCTTGCGTCCCCAGAACTGGAATGCACTGTATATTGTTTGGCTTCATCGGTTATTTGTATATTTTCTTTTTTTAGTATTTTTTCAAGCAAAGCAAGCATTTGTTCGTTATTTACATGATGAAGCTCAAACAGATAAGATCTCGAACGCACGGCAGAAGTCAGCGTGTAATATGGATTTTCAGTAGATGCCCCAAGAATTATCCCATCATACCTCTCCATAAATGGCAAAAGCACCTCTTGCTGGGTTTTACTTAGTCTATGCACCTCGTCTATAAATATAAGTGGCTTTTGAAGTGAGTTTGTATGATTTTTAAAAATAGTTCTAATCTCTTCTACTTTTAGCGTTGTAGCATTCATCTCATAAAAAGGACTTTTCATTATTTTGGCAATAATTCTAGCCAACGAAGTTTTCCCGCATCCAGCAGGACCATAAAAAAATGCATGCGATAAGGCATTTGCATCTAGAAGTTTTCTCAAAACGCCGTCAAGTCCAAGCAAATGTTCTTGACCTGCTATATCATCAAGAGACATTGGACGATATTTGATGGTAAAATTCATTATTCTTCTTTAGGCGATCTCTTGCTTGTCTCTTTTGTTTGAGCTTTCATGAATTTATGCAGATCATCATACTCTTTGCGTGTAAAATATCGAGTTTTGTTTGTTGGCAAGTTGTTCAGTTCTATTTCACCATAAGCCACTCTTTTTAGATCAAGTACTTTAGCATCAAAATGCGCAAAAAAACGTCTTAGTTCCCTATTTTTACCTTCACTGATGGTTACCCTTAGTTTTGTGGATTTTGGACCTTCTGAGCGAATCTCGTAGCTTTCAAACGGTGCAAATGACATATCAGTGATTTTGCTTTTTTCATGGCCGCCAGCTCTTGCATCATCAAGCACAAGACCATTTTTCATAGCTTCGACCATATCCTGAGTAAAAGGCTTGTCTATTTTTATATTGTAAACCCTCGGTAATGAACTATTCATAAGAATCTCAGCTACTCTTGGAGTATCGGTTAGTATCAAAAGCCCTTCAGATGCATAATCGAGTCTGCCTACTGGTATGAAGTGTCTGTATTTGCCGGAGAGCTTATGGTATATTGTGGCCCTGCCTCTGTCGTCTTGTTTTGTGACCAATACGCCCTTTGGCTTATTATAAACTATGACAGTAATCTCAGTGCGTTTTTCGACCAATCTTCCTTTGACATATATATTGTCATCAGGTTGTACTTCATAGCTTAAATCATTTAATACCTGACGACCTAATTTTACCTCGCCTGTTTTGATAAGTTCATCGGCATCTCTTCGTGAATATTTTGTATGATGAGATATATATTTATTGATTCGCATATTTTTCCTTAGCTTTTTATGCCGGCATTGACTAGATCATGTATGTGCAGCACGCCAGTAACATGCCCATTGCTATCTGTTATTGGTAATAGCTGAATGCGCATAGATTCTATCAATGCCAATGCCTCACTTGCTAAAAGCTCTATGTCTTTATGACTTTTTGGATTTGGCGAAGCATAGTTAATAGCCGGCAAAGTCAAATCAAAATCATCTTTTGCCAACGCTCTTCTTAAGTCTCCATCGCTTAGTAGCGCTATTAATTTTTCATTTTTATCAACTATTAGTACAGTTCCAAGCTTTCCTTCGTTCATGACTACAATAGCGTCTTTAAGTGTTGTATTGTCTTTTACAATAGGCAGATTGTTTGTGCGCATTATATCTTTGACTTTGACAAACAATCTTTTACCCAAACTTCCCCCTGGATGAAAAGATGCAAAATCTTCTTGTTTAAAGCCCCTGCGATGCATCAAAGCAACTGCTATTGCATCTCCCATTGCCATTGTAAGAGTAGTAGATGTGGTTGGAGCCACACCCAAGGGGCAAGCTTCTTTGTGAATTTTGATTGGCACCACTAGATCAGAATATTTTCCCAAGGTTGATTCTTTTGAGGCTGTCATTCCAATGAGCGGAATATTTAAACGTTTGATATGAGGCAAAATCTTGGCAAGTTCCTCGCTCTCGCCGCTATAGCTAATTGCAAGCACGGTATCACCTGGGCTTATCATCCCGAGATCTCCATGCAGTGCTTCTGTGGGATGTAAGAAAAATGACGGTGTGCCAGTACTGGCAAATGTTGCAGCCATTTTAGCCCCTACAAGCCCGGATTTTCCAACTCCTGCTATGACCAGCTTTCCTTTTGTTGACAAGATAAGTTCAACTGTTCGTACAAAGGCATCATCAAGCGTTTGGGAAGCTTTTTGTAGTGCATAAGCTTCTGTAAGAAGTGTATCTTTGGCAATTTCAAGCAAGTTCATAGCAATCCTTTAGATTATAAAAATAGTCGGAATGATGAGCGGATAGCGTTTTTTGATTTTAATAACATGCTTACGTACAGCATTTCGTATCTCATTTTCTATTGCTTTGTGCTCTTTAAGGGCCTCTGGTTTCATCGATGAAAGCATGGTTTCTAGTAAAATTTCTATATCGTTAGTAAATTTTTTCATCTCCCTGCTAGAAACCAATCCATGACTTGTTATGATCGGCTTGCCTACAATTTTTTGTGCTTCTTGTGAAACTTGAGCTACTATATTTATAATACCGTCTTCGGCTAGTTTTTGTCTATCAAGTACTATATCATTTTCAATAGCTATATTGTTTTGATTGTCTATGTATGTTTTACCGGTTTTTACTGTTTTTACTTTTTTGATATATTTCGGAGTAATCTCAACTTGATCGCCATCGCTCATAAGAAGAATATTTCTCTCATCAACACCACACGCAACGGCTGTTTTGGCGTGTTGTGCTATATGGTTATATTCGCCATGCACCGGTAAGAAAAATTTAGGTTGTACAAGGCGAAGCATAAGCTTTTGCTCTTCTTGTGCTGCATGTCCTGATACATGCATATCTGTTAGGTCGGTGTAGTGCACCGTAGTACCGCCTTTGACTATATGGTTCATGAGTTTTGATACTGAACCTTCATTTCCTGGAATAGCTCTAGCAGAAATAAGAACTACATCGCTTGGTTTTAGTTTGATATGACGATGTTCGTCTGTTGCCATTCTAAACAATGCTGCCATAGTTTCACCCTGAGAGCCTGTAGTTACAATGAGTACTTCATTGTCAGGATATTTGGCTACTTCGTGTACTTCTATGAAATGCTTGTCAGCAATGTCGACATACCCCAACGCTCTAGTGGTTTCCACGTTTCTCTCCATAGATCTGCCTATAACGCATATTTTTCTGCCATATTTAGTGGCTCTATCCATAGCTTGGTATATACGGTGAAGGTTTGAAGAGAACGTTGACATTATCACTCTTCCTTTGGTGGTCATAAATATATGTTCAAACGTCTTGCCTACAGTTGCTTCGCTTTTTGTAAAACCGGGATTGTGTGAGTTTGTACTGTCAGATAACAGGCATAATACACCCCTGGATCCATAATATGCCAAACGGTGCAAGTCAGGACCGTATCCGTCTATTGGGGTATGGTCCATCTTAAAATCAGCCGTGTGAATGATCGTTCCAGCAGGAGTTTGTATAGCAAGCGAACTAGAGTCAACAATAGAGTGTGTCATATGCATCCACTCTACAATAAAATCACCAATTGGGTATGGTTGTCTTTTTGTAACGAAATTAAAATATTTACTATCGTCTCTTAGTCCATGTTCGTCAAATTTGTTTTTTATCATTGCTAATGCCAATGGTGTTCCATATATCGGGAATTTAAGTTCTTTAAACAGATATGGCATAGCTCCGATATGGTCTTCATGGGCATGGCTTATGATAATTGCTTTGATTTTGTTTTTTATAGTGTGCAGATATGAAAAATCTGGCACAAGAATATCAACTCCATGCATTGTTTCATCAGGGAAACTCATGCCTACATCGAAAATGATAGCACTGTCTTCGGTTTCAAAGACTGCCATATTTCCTCCGATTTCTCCAAGCCCACCAAGAGGCGTGAACCTAACCTTTGCGTTGTTGTTGACATCTATCATTTTCCATGGATTCATTCTAAGATCCTGAGCAGCCTTATTGGCTTGAAGTGATCTGTTCATCTCCTCGCTTACTGTTACCGGATTTTTGCGTCTGTCGCTTTTGCCGCCATGTGAAGGATTTGGATTTTTGTTGGCTTGGGACTGGTTTTCGTTTACATTAGGTCTGTTACCGCTTTTTGGTCTAAAGTTTGGTTTTTTTGGTTTATTTGGGCGTGATTGTTCTTTGTTCTCGCCTTCTTGTTGTACATTGCTTGTTGTTTGTGGTTTGTTGTTTCTGTGCGGATTTGGATGTCTGCGATGTGGATTTTCGTTTCGTTGTGTTGTTGTATTGTCTTTATTATTTTCCATAAAAAGTTTCCTTTATAAATTTATATATATGTTTATATTGTGACATGGTTGCCTCATGAGGTCTGATATTAGTATCCATTTCATGTGTTTTAAATTCTTCTTCAAGTATCTGCATATCCACAAGATTCGATAAATTTCTTATGAGTTTTTTACGAGGCTGCGCAAATGCAGTTCGCAAAAATTCTTCAAATTTTTCGTCTTCTAATGATCTCTCTTTGGTAATTTTCAAAACCGCAGATGTCACTTTCGGTGGAGGCACAAATGCACTTGACGGTACATCAAAGCATACTTTAGCTTCTCCTATGCTGCTAGCCAATACAGACAAAGAGGAGAACTCTTTTTGTTTTGGCTTGGCAGCAAATTTCAAAGCTACCTCTTTTTGCACCATTACCAATATCGATTGGCAATATTTATCTCTCAATGCCTTTAGGATGATATGAGTGGCGATATAATACGGCAGATTTGCCACCAAATGGTACGGCTCATCTATCAAGTTTCTATTTCCCCAATTGAGCAGAACATCACCACATTTAACCTCTAAAGATCTATCGTTAATAGATTTTTGCAATGTGTTATTCAGATGTTCGCACAATCGTTTATCGACCTCAAATGCTATGACGCATTTCTCTTCTTTTAGAAGTTCTCTGGTCAAATCACCTAATCCAGGTCCAATTTCTACGATCTTAAGATCATCTTTGGGCATCGATTGGATGATTTTATGGAGATATAATTCATCTTTTAGAAAATTTTGACCAAATTTTTTATCTGCAAATTTGGATAAATCTAACTTAATCATACAGTAATTTACCTTATTTTGTTTTTAATCGTTCACCAAATAACACTTTTTGGAATATTTTTGTATAATCTTACCATATTTATGGATGGTTAAAGATATATGGATTATTTTGCAAAAAGAATTATACCTTGTTTGGATGTAGATAACGGCAGAGTCGTTAAAGGCATCAATTTTGTTGGACTCCGCGATGCAGGTGATCCTGTAGAAGTTGCTTCGCGTTATAACGAAGAAGGTGCAGATGAGATAACATTTCTAGATATTGGTGCGAGCCATGAAGGCCGTGGAACGATTGTTGATATAGTTAAACAAGTTGCTAGAGAAGTGTTTATTCCATTGACAGTTGGCGGCGGTATCAGGGAATTAAATGATATTTATGCTCTTCTAAACGTAGGATGCGATAAAGTTAGCATAAATTCAGCAGCTATCAAAAGGCCGGCTTTTATAGAAGAGGGCGCCAAAAGATTTGGATCGCAATGTATGGTTGTTGCCATTGATGCTAAAAGAGTAGGGGAAAGCAAATGGCATATATTTACCCATGGCGGCAGAAATGACACCGGCATAGATGCTGTCAATTGGGCAAAAGAAGCATATGATAGAGGTGCCGGAGAACTATTGGTCACTTCTATGGATGCAGACGGCACAAAAGCAGGGTTTGATAATGAGCTTAACGCTGCTATCAGTATGGCAGTTGGTATTCCGCTGATCGCGAGCGGAGGAGCAGGGACTATGGAGCATATAAGAGATGCTTTTGCTATTGGGCATGCTGATGCAGCATTGGCAGCTTCAATATTTCACTTCAAAGAGATAGAAATTAATGACCTCAAAGAATACTTAAGAAAAGAGAATATACCAGTTAGGAGCAAATAATGAAAAAGTTATTTTTTACACTTATGTTTACTATAACTTTGGCTATGGCACAAACAGAGATAACTTTCTCTAAAACTTTTATTAAGAAAATTAAACCCGATACATTGTCAACATCAATCAATATAACATCGCAAAAATTATCTCAAGAACAAACCATAGAACGTCTAACTAAAATTTCTGATTTTGCAGATGCTTCAAAGCATCTTAACATTAAAGGTGGAACATATTCTGTAAACCCAAATATGGTATATGATAATGGTAAGAGTTATCAAGATGGATATAATGGGGTTATTTCTTACTCAGTTTCATCCAAAAACCCAAAAGAGTTAAATAAATTTATAAGAGATATTCAAAGACTAGGCGACAAAGAAAAGCTCATGGTCTCTATCTCTTCTGTCTCGTGGCAAATTAGCGAAGAACAACAAGCCAATCAAGGCGACAGCGACAGCTTGAGGCTTGATGCGATACTTTGGGCGAAACAATATTCTAAAAATTTATCATCAAAGATAGGCAAAAGCTGTAAGGTGTCACGCATAAATTTTCATGACAATCAAACAGTTTTTTCTGAAAATAGAAAGATGCTGGATTTGAGTAGCGATAATGCTCCTATTCCTGTTCAAGACGAGCAGAATATACAAATCACACCATCTTTTACTTTGGTGTGTAGATGATAGTTTGTGCAGGAAATGGAGAGTCTTTTGATTTCGCTACACTAATTGGTGTAGGATTGGTTGACTCATCAATATCTCTTACCGAAATTTGTCTCAAAAATCCACCAAAATTTTTACTTTTTTTGGGAAGCGCGGGCAGCTATGGAGAAAAAAAGATTTTTGATATAATTCATTCCAGAAGTGCTTGTAATATTGAAAATAGCTATTTTGTTTCAAATGCTTATACTCCGCTGGATAATCTCATTAGTGCTGCTTCAGATGTTTCACGTGAAACAATAATTAATTCATCAAATTATATTACTACAGACATATCTCTTGGTTCACATTATATCTCCAAGGGTATTCATCTGGAAAATATGGAATTTTATGCTGTAATGAAAGTTGCCCAAAGATTTAATATCCCGTCGGGGGGTATTTTTGTGGTAACAAATTATTGTGATTCTAATGCACATAGAGATTTTAAAGCCAATCATTCCAAAGCCATGGAGATGCTCGAAGAATATATACAACAAAATAAAGAGAAGTTATTTGGCAACTTTTAAAACGGATAAAATATGAAACCAACAATATATGATTACACAAAAGAAGAACTTAACGCCATTATAAAACCAGCCTTTAGAGTCAAACAAATTTGGAACTGGATATATCACCGCTATGTACGTAGCTTTGAAGAGATGAAAAATATTCCAAATGAGCTTAAAGTGCAGCTTGATAGCCAATTTTCACTAGAACCACTAAAAATAGTAACTGTTCAGCATAGCAGTGACGGAAGCATAAAATATCTTTTTGGTCTCCATGATGGACATACAATAGAAGCTGTTTTGCTTCTAATGAAAGAAGAAGAATATCATCCAGATGGGTCACTAAAACACCATAAAAGATATACAGTTTGTATATCTTCGCAAGTAGGATGCAAGGTAGGGTGCGCTTTTTGTTTAACGGCAAAAAGTGGTTTTGTACGGAATCTTACCGCTGGAGAAATCGTAGCACAACTTCTAGTCATAAAGAGAGAAAACGATATAGATGCCAATAGACGAGTTAATATTGTATACATGGGCATGGGTGAACCACTTGATAATTTGGATAATGTAGCCAAAGCAGTGAAGATTTTTGCCGATCCAGACGGTATGGCAATTTCACCAAATCGTCAAACCATATCTACTTCTGGACTCAGTAGTAAGATAGAAAAACTTGGTAAAATGGACTTGGGTGTAAATTTGGCTATTTCTCTTCATGCAGTGGATGATGATTTGCGTCAAAAACTTATGCCTATCAATAAAGCTTATAATATAGCTTCTATCATTGAAGCGGTTAGGAATTTTCCTATAAACCAAAGGAAAAGAGTTATGTTTGAGTATCTTGTTATCAAAGATGTCAATGATGATATTAGTGCAGCCAAGAAGCTTTTAAAGCTTTTAAATGGTATCAAAGCCAAGGTCAATTTGATATACTTCAATTCATATGAAGGCAGCGAATTTCAAACTCCTTCTAAAAAATCAATGATAGAATTTCAAGAGTATCTAACTAAAAGAGGGCAGCTTTGCACATTACGCGAATCAAAAGGGTTGGATATATCGGCAGCATGTGGGCAACTACGAGAACAAAATATTTAAAGGATAAAAATGACAAGTTTAGACATCGCGATGATAGTTATTATAACAGTAGTTGGTATTATAGGAGTAGGCTGGTTGATTTATGAGACAAGGAAATAATGTTAATAGTAGGCAGAAAAATATATAATATTTTGTGGAGCTTTAGAGGTTCTTTAGGTATTAAATTTTCTCGCGTTTTTTGGCATAATTAGACTCCTTAAATCTTCGAAATTTATTTTGCTTTCGATTTTATAACGGACTTTGTTATAGTTAAAATCTAGGCTTTGAGCATGTAACATCAGCCTTGATGCACCAGTATATAAAGCTCTATCCTCCACACTTAACACTTTGTCCAGGTAGGCATTGCTTATCTTAAAAGGTACACCATATATCGGGTCTCCAAGTATAGGATGTTTCACGTGAAACAAATGAACTCTAATTTGGTGCATTCTGCCTGTGTGTGGGAAACATTGCACCAAAGTACTATCGAGATGAGAGTCATATTGTACTGGGACAAAACTTGTATGAGATGATTTGCCAGACTTTTCTACGGTAACTTTATGCTTGTTAAACTCAAAGTCTTCATTTTTTTGAAGAGGAACATTTACGTCAAAATTTTGAGTTACTTTGCCGTCCACCCAAGCTAAATAGCTTTTATATATTATGCGATTTTCAAAACCGCTTTTGATTAGTATCTCGGCTTCTTTGTGTTTACTCGCAAGCAATAGCCCAGATGTTTCTCTATCTATACGGTGAGCAGGGTTGGCTTCCACGCCACCATATTGACGCATGGCATCTAACATAGAAAATGGTGTATATCTAGTAGTAGGATGCACTAGTATACCTGACGGTTTATCAAAAAGCATAAAATCATTAGTGGAAAATAGAGGCGGCATATCAACCCTTTCGGGCTCAAAAATAGTGACCGAAATGTCGCCATTAATTATTTGGCCTGGACTTTTAAGTACTTCATTGTTTGCTATTACTCTTCCTTTATGAATAAGTCTTTGGGACTCTCCTTGCGTAGTTTTGAGTGTTCTCATGACAAATAAAAATGCCGGTATTGGAGTATCGATAGTAAAATGCTTTTGTATGAATGGCATTGTTTTTGCAACCTTTTAAACACTATTTGGCTAAAATAATACAATAATTTTCCATAAGGGACGAGAGATGGTAGAACGGTACTCAAGAAAAGAGATGAGTGACAAATGGACCATGCAAGCAAAGTATCAAGCATGGCTTGATGTAGAACTTGCGGTAGTAAAAGCATGGAATAAGCTAGGATTAATCCCAGATGAGGATACTAAAAAAATATTAGACAATGCAAGTTTTAATGTTGAGAGAATAGATGAGATAGAGCTTATTACCAAACACGATCTAATAGCGTTTACTACAAGCATATCAGAAAGTCTTGGAGAAGAAAGCAGATGGTTCCATTATGGAATGACTAGCAGCGATACTGTTGACACAGCAGTTGCCTTGCAGATGAAAAGTTCTTTGGAGCTAATCATAGAAGATGTAAAAATGGTCATGGAATCTATAAAAACAAGGGCATTTGAACATAAGATGACATTGATGGTAGGCAGAAGTCATGGGATTCACGGAGAACCAATTACTTTCGGTTTGGTACTAGCGGTATGGTATGATGAAATGGCAAGACATTTGGAGAATTTAGAGCAAACAATGAAAGTTATAAGTGTAGGACAAGTAAGCGGTGCAATGGGAAATTTTGCACATGCTCCCCTTGAACTTGAAGAGTATGCCTGTGAAGAGTTGGGACTTGCCCCAGCTCCAGCATCAAATCAAGTAATACAAAGAGATAGATATGCTAGACTAGCCACGTCATTAGCTCTGTTAGCTTCTAGTATTGAAAAATTTGCTATTCAAGTCCGACATTGGCAGAGAACAGAAGTTTATGAGTGTGAAGAGTATTTCGCGGCTGGACAAAAGGGAAGCTCCGCTATGCCACATAAAAGAAATCCGATTTTGACAGAAAACATCACAGGACTTGCCCGTATCATTAGAGCATATGCCATTCCAGCGATGGAAAATGTAGCTCTTTGGCACGAAAGAGATATAAGCCACTCTTCAACAGAGAGATTTTGGCTTCCAGATAGTTTTATAACAAGCGACTTTATGCTGCATAGATTTAATAGTGTCATTTCCAAGCTTACGGTGATGCCGAAAAATATGATGAAAAATCTCAACCTTACAGGCGGACTTGTATTTTCGCAAAGAGTTCTTTTGGAATTGCCAAAAGCCGGAGTAAGCCGCGAGGATGCATATAAAATCATTCAAAGAAATGCTATGAAGGTTTGGGAAGAGATACAGCAAGGCAAGGCTACCACAAATGAAAGAGGAGAGAGCTTATACCTTCAATATCTTTTGTCAGATGAAGAGTTGAGATCAAAACTCAGCGAAGAACAGATACGAGAGTGTTTCAATTTTGATTATTACACC
Organism: Sulfurovum sp. UBA5622; assembly: GCA_002424475.1. Taxonomy (GTDB): domain Bacteria; phylum Campylobacterota; class Campylobacteria; order Campylobacterales; family Sulfurovaceae; genus BN30871. The sequence goes on along the minus strand of DIKI01000008.1, from coordinate 9,229 downwards.
AAAAATGTAGATGCAATTTTTGCAAGGGTTTTTGGAAAATAGTTTTTTGGATTAGAATATATAATTTTATACTAAAACGATAGTTTTTTAATAACATAAAAGTAGGTATTATTTATAATATACATTGACAAATATTGTATATTTATCTATGTATATTTCTTTTTTTAAAGCATAAATTATTATAATATTTTCTTATCTTTAAAATAGTCAAAAATCTTTTCAAATTAAAATCATTCAAAGCCAACTTTGAGTAAAATCCATAATAATATTATATTAAAACCAAAAATAAAATTATAAATAAAAATGATAAAGGCATGTTATTATGATTAGAGTAGTTAAACGAAATGGTCGCGTTGAAGCCTTAGACGTGACTAAAATCCAAAAATACACATCTGCTGCAGTAGAGAATCTAAATGGTGTAAGCCAAAGCGAATTAGAAGTTGACGCCAAGCTTCAATTTAGAGATATGATTAGCACAGAAGAGATACAACAAACTCTCATTAAAACAGCCGTTGATAAGATTGATATAGATAGACCTGATTGGACATTTGTAGCAGCTAGATTGTTTCTTTATGATATTTACCATAAAGTTACAGGCTTTACTGGATATGATCATTTAAGAGAATATATGAAAAGAGGCGAAGCCGAGGGCAGAGTAGTGTTGGGACTTAAAGACAAGTACGATCTTGATGATTTAAATAATCATATAAAGCCTGAGAGAGATTTGCAATTTAATTATCTTGGTATACGGACTCTATACGATAGATACTTGCTCAAAGACAAAGAAGGCGTGCCTATTGAACTGCCTCAACATCTCTTTATGGGCGTAGCTATGTTTTTGGCGCAAAATGAATTTGATTCTCAAACATGGGCGAAGAAATTTTATGATGTTTTGAGTAAATTTGAAGTGATGGCAGCTACACCGACATTGAGTAATGCCAGAACACCTAGACATCAATTGAGCTCATGCTATATAGGTTCCACCCCTGATAATATAGAAGGCATATTTGACGCTTACAAAGAGATGGCGTTGCTTTCTAAGTTTGGTGGCGGCATAGGCTGGGATTGGTCGTTGGTTCGAGGTATGGGTTCTTTCATCGACGGGCACAAACATGCAGCAGGCGGAATTATCCCTTTTTTGAAAATTGCTAATGATGTGGCGATAGCTGTAGATCAACTAGGCACCAGAAAAGGCGCAATTGCTGTATATATAGAACCATGGCATATCGATGTTAAAAATTTTCTTGATCTCAAAAAGAATTCAGGTGAAGAGAGAAGAAGAGCGCATGAGCTTTTTCCGTCTTTGTGGATAAATGATATATTTATGAGAAGAGTAGAAGCTGATGAGACATGGACGCTGTTTGATCCTTTTGAGGTTTCTGAGCTTACCGGCTTATATGGTGAAGAGTTTGAGAAAAGATATGAAGAACTTGAAAAAGATGAGAGTTTCACTAGAGAAATAATCTCTGCTAAAGCATTATGGAAAGATATCTTAAGAGCTTATTTTGAAACCGGAAGTCCATTTTTGACATTTAAAGATGCAGCAAACAGAACTAATCCAAATAAACATACAGGAGTGATACGAAGCTCAAATCTTTGTACCGAAATATTCCAAAATACAGCACCAAATCACTATAAAACACGTTTTACGTATGTTGATGGCACTGTAGATGCCCATGAAGAAGATACGCTAATAACTGTTGACAATGGCATGACAAAACCAGCCAAAAAAGTGACAGCACTTGACAGTATAAATGGTAAGCAAATTTGGATGGTTGACAAAGAGAGCAATGATGGTGATACAGCGGTATGTAATTTGGCATCTATAAATCTATCAAAGATCAATACTACTGAAGATATAGCAAGAGTTGTGCCGATCGCAATTAGAATGCTGGACAATGTCATAGATCTTAATTTCTACCCATTGGCAAAAGTGAAAAAAACAAATCAAAAGACTAGAGCAATCGGTCTTGGCGCTATGGGCGAAGCACAAATGCTTGCCGAAGCTTCTATAGAGTGGGGCAGTACAAAGCATTTTGAAAAAATAGACGAGGTTATGGAGTCAATATCATATTATGCTATCCGTTCATCAAGTGATTTAGCACTAGAAAAAGGGAAATACTCTCAATATGAAGGTTCTGATTGGAGCAAAGGAATTTTCCCTATTGACAAAGCCAATGAAAATGCTTGCAAATTGGTAGATCGTGGAGGGCTTTTTGGCTATACTCATGATTGGCAAGCCCTTAAAGAAAAAGTAAAAACAGATGGCATGAGAAATGGATACCTTATGGCCATAGCACCTACTAGTTCTATCTCTATTTTGACAGGAACTACTCAGGCTATTGAGCCAATATATAAAAGAAAATGGTTTGAGAAAAACTTATCAGGCATGATACCAGTAGTTGCACCAAATCTTACACCAAATACGTGGGAATTTTATACCCCTAGTTTTGAGCTTGATCAAAGAGTCCTTATACGAGCAGCAGCAGTTCGTCAAAAATGGATTGACCAAGGGCAAAGCCTCAATATCTTTATTACTTTAGATAAAGCTAGCGGCAAATATTTAAACGATATTTATATGGATGCATGGAAATTTGGACTCAAATCCACCTATTATTTACGAAGTGAATCACCAGAGACTGTAAAACAGACTGAAAGTGTGGCAGATAGAAGTATAGAATGCGCAGGATGTCAATAATATCCACAATTGCTACACAAATAGACCATACAATACTACTTAGGAAGCAACAAGGTATTCTAATCCCCAATAGACTTTGTGTTTTGGCTTTCTAGGCAGCTTTTCATTTTATCATATGTCCCCCTAAAGTCCTTCCTATAAATACTCAAATGAAAAGCTGCCTCTCCTCCTCTGCCTTAACAAATAATCAGACAAAAAGTGTATAATAAGTAAAATTTTTATTTTGCAGGAATAGATGCATGGAACGCAAAAAAATATACAATCCGAACTCCCAAGAACGTACTAACGATAGAAAAATTTTTGGAGGAGACCCCACTGGTATCTTTGAACTTAATGACATCAAATATCAATGGGCTTATAATCTTTGGGAGGTTATGTTAAATAACACTTGGTTTCCAAAAGAAGTTGATATGACTAGAGATGTTGGTGATTACAAACATCTTACAGATGCCGAGAAAACAGCATATGACAAAGTATTGGCCCAACTTATTTTTATGGACTCTTTGCAGACTAATAATCTGATTGATAATGTTAATCCTTTTATCACAGCGCCAGAGATCAATCTTATATTGGTGCGACAAGCATTTGAGGAGGCTTTGCATTCTCAAAGTTATGCTGTTATGGTTGATAGTATCTCAACGAATTCTGCAGAGATTTATGAGCTTTGGAGACGGGATATGATGCTCAAAACCAAAAATGATGCCATAGCAAGTGTTTATGATGAACTCGGACGTAATCCAACAGATGAAAATATAGTAAAAGCCATGTTCGCAAATCAAATCTTGGAAGGAATTTACTTTTATAGTGGTTTTACATACATTTATACTCTGGCGCGTTCTGGCAAAATGTTAGGATCTGCAGACATGATTCGTTTTATACAGAGGGACGAAGTAACACACTTGGTACTTTTCCAAAATATGATAAAATCAACCAAAAAAGAAAGACCCGAACTGTTTACTCAAAAACTATTGGATGAAGTTTATGAAATGTTTAAACAAGCTGTTAAGCTGGAGAGCGATTGGGGTAAATATATTACCCAAGGCCAGATATTGGGACTTACCAATGATATCATCGAGCAATATATACAGTATCTTGCAGACGAGAGACTCAAAGCAGTTGGTCTAGAGACAATTTATAATGTAGAACATCCTATTAAATGGGTTGATAATTTCTCTAAATTTAATGATCAAAAATCCAACTTCTTTGAAGCTAAAAATACTAACTATTCAATAGGAAGCCTAGATCTAGATGACTTCTAAGCCATCACAACTCGAAGTGCGGTGTATAGATTTTTTTTCAAATGCCGCTTACGACGAACACCTCCAATATTTACTTGAAGAAATTGGCAAGCGAAATGATTATAAAAATATCATTTTAGCTCCAGAGCTATATTTGAGCGGATTTGATTATGAAAATATGGAGAAGGCTTCGGCTTATTCTGAATATGCCATAGAATTGCTCAAGCAAAAAGTTAATGAAGCCATAGTCGTATTGACACTTATCCGCAAATTTGATGACAGATTCATCAATCAGGCAATTGTTATTCATAGACACAAGATCGTACATGTCCAAGAAAAATCAAAACTGTTTAGACTTGGCAATGAGGATAGATATTTTGTATCAGGAGATACAAACCGTATAAAACCATTTGAAATCGATGGCGTTAGATATGGAATAATGATATGTTTTGAGTTGCGATTCAAAGAGGTATGGAAGAAACTAGAAAGCAGCGATATAATAATGGTTCCAGCAAAATGGGGCAAAATTAGAGGGCAGCATTTTGAGATCTTATCTAAGGCTTTGGCTGTTATGAATCAATGTTTTGTAATAGCTACAAGTAGCGGCGATGACGACATCATGAATAGTTCTATGATTTACTCTCCAAACGGTACACTTTGTGAATTGGCAGTAGACTTGAAAGAAGTAACTAAAATGCGTAGATATATAGTCATGGAGTGAATGATGCTAAGAAGACGGCAAATTGAAAGAATGATAGCACAGATTGAATTACAATTTTCACTGGACGACAATGTCAAAAAAGCATTTTTGGATGTCGATAGAGAAGTATTTGTGCCTTCGGTATTTAAACATTTGGCATATCAGCTAGATGCTTTGCCGTTAAGCGATAATCAATGGATAAGTTCACCGGTCACCGTAGCCAAAATGACACAGCATTTAGAAATGAAGGGTGTAGATAGTGTGTTAGAAATCGGATGCGGAAGCGGCTATCAAGCAGCAATATTGAGCAAAATGTGTCGCAGGGTTTTTACAATAGAGAGAATAGGTGAACTGCTAAAAGATGCCAAAAGACGTTTTAGCCAACTGGAGATCCATAATATATTCACAAGGTTTGAGGACGGACAGTTAGGGTGGAGAGATTATGCTCCATACGATAGGATCTTGTTTTCTGCAACAGCATTTAAGATACCAGATATTATTTTTGATCAATTGGCAGAAGGAGGCATACTTGTAGCTCCAGTTCAAGAAGGATCTTTGCAAATTTTAACAAGATATTACAAAATAAACGGGAAAATCAGCAGTGAAGCGATAGAACCATGTCTTTTTGTGCCAGTATTGGACGGTAGGCAAAAATAGTCATATAACAAGCTATTATTGTAAAATATTTATTTTTAGTCCTTTTTTAGCTCTTTAGGTATATCATTATATCAACATAAAGCAAAGGAGACTTCATGGTAAAATGTTATATCAAAACAGGCAACAGACTTGAAGTTATCAAAAGCTTAGAAGCACTCAGAGAATCTAAACAGCAAAACAATGTAATTTGGATAGATATGCTTCGTCCTACACGTAAAGAAGTTATCACTATAGAAGAGATGTTCGATATAGAATTCCCTACCAAACAAGAGAGTGAAGAGATAGAAATAAGCTCAAGATATTGGGAAGAGAACAAAAGAGTAGAGATAAATAGCTATTTTTTGATCACCAATGATCCAAATCCGTACAATGAAACAGTTTCATTTATTCTTCAAGGCAAAATACTTTTTTCTATCCGCTATAAAGAACTCTCATCTTTTGATAAGTTTAACAAGCAATTAATCTCATCGCCAAAAGAGTTCAAGGATGGATTTGATATTTTTTGTCAAATTATCGATATTCGTATCGATGCAGATGCAGATGCTATTGAGAACTTATCAAAAGAGATCGCTAAGATCAGAAGACATGTATTTACAGACTATACCAATGAAGACGAAGAGATATTGGAAAAAATCTCCGCATTTGAAGATCTCAATATGAAAATTAGAGAAAATCTTACCGATAAACAACGTATATTAACTTCTTTGCTCAAATCAACAGTTTATAGGCTAGCAACCGATGATATTATGATAATGCTTAAAGATATTAAGTCTCTTATAGAGCATACAGATTTTAATTTTGAGAGATTAGACTATTTGCAAAGCATATTTGTGGGTATGTTGAATATTGAGCAAAACAAAACAGTCAAAATCTTTACAATCGTGAATGTAATTTTCTTGCCGCCAACACTAATAGCTAGCATATACGGAATGAATTTCCAGTTCATGCCAGAACTCAACTGGAAATATGGATATGCAATCGCTGCTATGCTTATGGTAATATCTTCCATAACTCCTTTGTATATATTTAAGAAAAAGGGGTGGATGTAATTTGACTTCTTTTTTTAAATGGTTCCAAAACAATTCTGGTAAAGTTCTTTTTGTTGGCGTGGTATTTTTTGCTATTATGCTAACCTATGTTTTGTACAACGTACCAGTTAATGGATTTGAAAACAAGCTTTTGTATCTACTAAAAAGATACGGATATATTATCTTGTTTATATGGAGCATATTGGAAGGAGAGATAGGACTTGTTATGGGTGGCTTGTTGTGCCACTCTGGCGATATGAATCTTTTTTTAGCTATTTTTGTGGCGGGAATAGGGGCTTTTGTTGGAGATCAAATATATTTTTATATAGGCAGATACAATAAAAGCTATATTAACAAAAAATTTTCACACCATAGCCGTAAATTTGCTCTTGCTACGGTATTGCTTAGAAAATATGGGATAGGCATTATTTTTTTGCAAAGATATATGTATGGAATGCGGACAATTCTTCCTATATCAATAGGATTGACTAGGTATAGTGCCAAAAAATTTGGTATCATAAATCTTATAAGTGCTTGGTGTTGGGCCGCGCTTACCATAGTGCCTGTATGGTATTTTGGTGAACATATAATTGCACTCTTTCGTTTAATATTAGCGCATTGGTATTATGCTATTCCTGTCATCTTAATAGGTCTGGGATTAGCATATAGGGCATACCGCAAATATTTGAATAATAAAATGCAAAACATAAACATATGACCAAGATTATATTTTGCAATATTTTCACAAGGAGTAATGAATGAATTTTGACAAACTTATAAGCGGATTTTTTATCATTTTAGCGATGACGCTGAATTTTGGTTTTTTTTATGGGGATTTGAGCAATATTGATCTGCATAGCAAATACGAACTTTTTGCTGCAATTGTAGTCAATCTCATAGCCACCACTCTTAAGATTGGCGATAAAACACAAATTGGTTCAGTACTATTGGCAACCTCTCTTGTTGCAGATATACAACTGATAGCTGCTGCTACTGTTTGGACTATTATCTATTATACATCCGGAGCATTGGACGTTCATACAACATCAATAGTTATCTCACTTTCTGGTGGTGCATTATTGGCAAACATCACTTCAGTTATACTCTATATCGGAGAGACTATTAAGTCAAAAAGGTAAGTAAGCATGAAAAACTCATCGCTTTGGCTTTTACTCCAAAAAATGAGAGTACCTTTTATTGTAATTGTTGTCACATATACTATTGCAATCGTGGGGCTGATATCACTTGACGGTATTACGGTAGATGATAAAATCTATCGAATGACAATTTTTGATGCATTTTATTTTGTCACTTATACCGCTACAACCATAGGCTTTGGAGAAGTGCCTTATACCTTCTCTTATTCGCAGCGTATGTGGACATCAGCTTTGATATATATTACTGTTATTGGTTGGTTTTATGGTATAGGCTCCCTTCTTTCTATATTACAAGATAAGTTATTTATTAGCGAGATCAAAAAAACCGCCTTTCGTAAAAAAGTTAGAAAAATAAGAGAAGACTTTTTCATAATTCTTGGCTATAACAATGTTACGAAAAAAATAGTTGGCAAGATGCTCGCCCAAGGATATAGAGTAGTCGTTATTGAAAAAAACCCAGATAGGGTAAATGAGCTGATACTTGAAAATTATGTGCCCTCTGTTCCTGTTCTTGAGGCTGACATCTATGATCCAAAAGCATTGGAGCTAGCCGGCATCAAGTCAAAGTATTGCAAAGGATTGGTTTCTTTGTTTGAAAACGATAATCTTAATCTCAAAATCGCAATAACTGCCAAAATACTTAATTCAAAAATTCCTCTGGCTATCAAATCTACCACCAAGCACATGACTGAAAATCTTGAAGATCTGGGAGTAGAGATCATTGAAAATCCATTTGAGATTATTTCTCAGCAAATTCAAATGCTTCTAACCGCGCCATCTTTATATAAGCTGACTAGATGGTTGTATGGAATGGGCGATTTGAGAGCATCCACCTTTAATCTTTCTAAGGGTAAATATATCATTTGCGGATACGGCAGAATGGGACATGAGATTAAAAATGTTTTAGAGAAAAACAATATCAATGCAGTTTTTATAGAAATGGATGCCACCAAGAAAAATACCTTCAGTAAAAAAGAACAGGGTGAAATACTTTTTAAAGACGCAGATGATAAAGAGGTCTTATTGCAAGCCGGAATAGAAGATGCAGTAGCTATTATAGCTGGCTCAAAAGACGATACCACTAATCTCTCATTGCTTTCTATCGCACGTAAAATCAACCCAAAAATTACAACAATAGCAAGAGAAAATGAAATAGAAAACCAAGCTCTATTTAACTACTCTAATATCAATTATGTATTTATGCCTTCTCGTTTGTTGATATATAAGACCATAGCTGCACTAATAGATCCAATTGTTGATAAATTTATCTCTCATGCAATAGAACAAGACGAAGTGTGGGCGAAAGAATTATTGGGAATGCTTAAAACCAAGGTCGGCGACAACCCATCAACATATGAACTTTTTATCGATGAAGATCATGCCCATGCGTTGGCGGAAAGAATTAAACACAGAGAACCAATCAAACTAGAAACCTTGATAAGATCAAGAGCCAACAGAGATGAATACAATCCTATAGTAGCTTTGTTGCTTCTTAGAAAAGATGAGTTGTATTTGTTGCCTGATATGAGTGATATTGCGCTTGAATATGGAGATCAAATACTTTTTGCATCACATCGTGATGCCATTGAAGATATAGAATACATCGCAGAAAATATTCATGAACTTGCATATGTGTTAGGAGAGAGAAACTAGAAGCTCTTTAATATCTTTAAAACTTCATCAACGCTCAAAAGCTTACCGGTGCTTTTGACAACTCCATCTACGACAAGCGCTGGCGTACTAACAATATT
>DIKI01000001.1:316315-365148 GCA_002424475.1 Sulfurovum sp. UBA5622 | reverse complement strand
AAGTTCAACTTGATGGTATGGGTGGTGAAGATAGCTACCCTCAAATAACATCAGTAGGAACAAATGGGGAATTTGTCGTTACTTGGTATGGCAGCAATGGCAGTAATTATGATATTTTTGTGCAAAAGTTTGATAGCGATGGAACTCCAGTCGGCAGCGAAGTTCAACTTGATGGTATGGGCGGTTATGATAGCTATCCCCAAATAACATCAGTCGGAACAAATGGGGAATTTGTCATTACTTGGAATGGCAACAATGGCAGTAATTATGATATTTTTGTGCAAAAGTTTGATAGTAATGGCGCTGTGATTTCAAATATATTAGCCGAGAGTAGTGAAGTAGGAATTGCATATTTGGTAAACGATACGATAACAGTAAATGATGTCCTTGATATTACAAGCTCTACCGATAATATGTGGAATAGCGTTGATATGATTTCTGAAAATACTACTACAGCGATGTCAACAGCAGGACTTGTGGCAGGAATATATTATCTTTATAGTGTAGATGCAGCAGGAAATCTTAGTGATCCTTCTGCTTTGGGTTATACTATAATTTAGCAAAGGATAATCTATGAAAAGTTATGTATTTGTATTGATAGCGATATTTTTGGTAACTATGCTATCTGCTTGTGCAGGCATAAAATCTGTTCAAAATCCAAGTAATGATGAATTAGCAAATGGGATTACATATTTTATGCCAAAAAAAGATTTTATGGTCACAATAGAAGTTAAAGGTGGTAAAATAGACATAGATAAAATTAAACTAGAAACCACACCGTCATATCCTGACTTATCAAAGCAGTATGTACTAACAGATAAAAAAAATCTATTTGCACAAAGTGATTTTAATTTTTCTTTAACTAGATCCGGACTGTTAACATCTGGAAAATCTCATATAAGAAGCGACTTTCCGCTGATATTTGCAGAGTTGGCTCAAATGGCAGGCGGTATAGGTGGAGCAAATGGAAAGATTTTCATACAAACACAACCTGCCAAATTGGAATGCAAAGATGGTACACATACGTTTATATATAAAACTTCAGGAGATTACAGTGCATGTGGAATGAAAATAAAAATAGAAAAGAACGCAGAGACCATTAATATTGTCCCCAGTCCATATATAGACAACAAAGGGCATGCCGGCATATATTATCGTCAAGATATCCCATATCTTATGACAGCAAAAGGCAATGGTTTAAATACAGCGGCTATTATTTTTTCACCTTCAGAATCACCAACACATTTTTTGCCCATATCTGAAGTATTGTTTTCAAAAAATGATGCTGATATTGCATTGCAAGATGGAGTGCTAATTGGATTTAAGCAAGCGAGAGAAGGAGAAGCCCTCGCATTGGTAAAACTTCCTGCTAGCATTATAAACGCTTATTTTAGCGCGATAGGGTCTATATTCGATAAAATTGGCAAAAATAATACAAGTGAAAAAACAGCCATTCAGAACTTAATAGATTTAGAATTGGCAAAAAAGAAATATAATGACTGTATTAATGCAATAAAAACCAATGATAAGGCATTAATTGAATTAAATTGCAAGTAATGTGTAAGCTAATAAAAATATATTCTCTATAAAATCGAAGTTTTAAAAGGCGAAAAATGGAAATATAAAGATTGTTGTTTGAATATTTAGAAAATGCAATCCATCCAATGATGCCAAATACCGCCTTTCCTTTGTATGCAATCATTCTCTCATTCCCATTTTCTCGATGAGATTGAGAAATTAGTTTCGGAATCTATTTATTTTCAAAAGACTTATCATTTAGATATGCTTGTACAAAATTTCTGACTTCTTCATATATAAATGAATCTTGATATTCTTCTATTTTGCCGCCACTGGCGTTTTTGTGTCCTCCGCCATTGCCGACTTTGGCTGCCATAATGGAGAGATCAAGAGTATCATTGCCTCTAAGAGAAAAATTACCACGATAATTTACATCCATATAAAAATTATAATCAGGATTTTGTACCAAAAATGTATTGCCAATGATAGATGCATTGCCGATATTGTATCCCAATACGCCCTTACATCCTTGATAAGTGATAGTAAATCTCTCTTTTTGACTAGAGAGCAGAGAGGTGATATATGAGGCAACGAGATTGTCTTTGGTATTGTTTTGGTCTATAATGAAAAACTCTTTTTTCAATCTATGTGCTGCATCATCAAGTGCTATATGAGCATCGCTGTTGCCAAGCATTGATCCGGCATGGTCTATAAGAGACATTTTAAAAGCTGTATCTTCAGCCGGGAACATAGTGCGGTTTATCTCTTTTGCAGATGAGACTATACTCATCATTACTTTTCCATATTCAAATTGATTACTATCACTATGCCACATATCGACAGCATTGATTGTCTCTACTATTTCTTTGTATTCATTTTTAGCATCAAAGTCATATTTCTTTTGAAGCCATTTATATGTTAGCCAAGTGCCGCAATGATTGATATCAAGATGGTACCATTCCGAGTGGTTAAGAGCGGTTTTTTCACCTGTGATGTGATGATCCAAAAGCTGTAAGCCTACCCCTAGAGCTCTAGCTTCTTTTTCTATCCAATTTGCTTCTTTTGTGGTTAGGTTAAGGTCCGTTATTAGTATTATAGCATTTGATTGTTTACCATCTTTGGTAATATCTTTAGTTATTTCTCTGAGTCTAGCTCCTACTTCTGGACCATAATTGGCATTGTAACAAGAAATTTCATCAAAAGCTTGTGTTGTGAGATATTGACACCCATATCCATCCAGGTCGATATGGGAAAGGTGATATAGTTTACGCTTCAAAAATATCTCCTAGACTAAATTCTTGTAAAAAAGAGTTGATTTTGCTTTGAAATTTGGCCAAAAATGGAGATATTGCACACATTCCAGTTGCTCCATTTGGACATGTGTCAGCATACTGCGCACAATCAAAAACTGCTGGGGCTTTGCCTTCTGCGGCTAGGATGACTAGATATAGTGATATTTCGCTTACAGGTTTAGATAATACAAATCCGCCTTTAGCACCTTTTTTGGAAACCAAGATATCTTCTTTTGCAAGGTTTTGCAGAATTTTGGCCAAAAAACTTTTTGGGATATTAAGCTCATTAGCTAGATATTCCACTCCAATTGGAGATTTGGCAGTTCTTATAATATCTAGTGACAGCAGGGCATATTCACTTGCTCTTGTAAGTAGCATTTGCGATTTCCTTAGTTTAATTAAGACTATTTTACTCTAATTTTGTTTACAATATCTTAAAAGGTATTTATTATATATGCTACAGTTATTTTTTTGGCAATATGACTGCTTAAAGATATTGTATTAATATTCCTTACTGTATAATAATTTTTTAATAAAATAGTTCAATTACTTTTAATATATAAAATTTAAAAATTAGGATTTTTGTGAAAAAAATCATTCATATATTGCATATTGGATTTTTAGCAATGTTTTTATTGTCAATTTGCTCTTTTGCTGTTGAAATAGATAAATATTATACATCAAGAAGTGATGACGGAATTTATAAATTGGCTTCACCATTGCCATATTTAATGCTTGCTGGAGTTGCGACAAAAGCTATAATAGATGGCAACAGTACCAAAGCAGGTGTTGTTGCATGGAAGGCTGCCGATGCAGCAATAACCGGTGCTGTAGCCGAAAAAATATTAGCATATAGCATAGGACGGAAAAGACCTAACCAAACAGAATCTTCATCTGAATGGTTTAGCTTTGATGGTAGCGATAGTTTTCCAAGCGGTCACGTTACTGTAGTGACAGCTATAGTAACACCTTATATTTTAAATTATAAAGATGAATATCCTGCCATCTGGATGTTGGCCGCATTGCCAATTTTTGAAGCCATAGGACGCGTAAAAGCCAAAAAACATTGGACAACAGATACATTAGCTGGAATGGCACTCGGTGTAGCCTCTGGTTATTTGGCAAATAATAGAGATACGCCTTTAATACTGGAAATTATACCTTTAGAACAAAGCAAAGGCATATATATGGGCATTAGATACAAATTCTAATAGAGGATGATCTAGTCTGTCTTGATCCTTAATTGTATTTAAGCTGGTTTGGGTATAATGCCATTTCAAATTAAAATACCTATCAGGAGGTCAATTATGGCTTTGGATTCGGCGAAAAAACAGGCGATTATCGCTCAATACGCAAGAGGCGACAAAGATACAGGCTCAACAGAAGTGCAAGTTGCATTGCTTACAGAGAGAATTGTTTATCTAACTGAACACCTCAAAACTAACAAAAAAGATCACTCTTCAAGAGTAGGATTGCTTAAACTTGTTGGTCAAAGAAGACGCTTGATGCGTTATCTTAAAAAAGTTGACATTGCTAGATGGCATGTTATCAAAGAAGCTCTTGGCATCAGAAACTAAGATTTCTTCTTTTTACCGCCTTGGCGGTAATTTTTCATTTATTTAATCACTTCAAATTTTATTTCCCATAATTTTTATATTATCTGTAGTTTTAAGTCGTAATGTCTTTTTCTTTAGCTACTTTTCGAGCGTTCGGGCGACAACTATATTATGGATTCCTGCCTATGCATGAATGATGTTTTTCTAGTTCCCATCGTCAGGGAGGGAAGCATTGTATAACCCAACATGTAATACATGCCCACTCCAAATTATTTACAAACAAAAAACCCTTTCGTAATGAATATATTTTACTATATTTTAACTTGAGCCATATAGACTAAAGTATATTATATAAAAATATTCATATATGACTTGACAAACTATCACTCAATGTTGTATAATTCGCTTAAGCATAGTTGCAGTGTTATCGATAATAATATCAAATTATAAATAATTATGTTAAACTTGCTATAATATAGACATTTAAATTTAAGGAGGTTGCTTGTGTCGCAAGAAGAAGAAAACAAACTTGCAGAAGAGGTAAGCCAAGAGCAACTAGAGGATAGCAATGAGTCAGTTGACGAAGTGGCACAACTTCAAGCCGAAGTCGCGGAATATAAAGACAAATATATGAGGGCTTATGCAGACTTTGAAAACACCAAGAAGCGTCTTGAAAAAGATAAGATAAGCGCCGTTGTATATGCAAATACAAGTTTTGCAAAAGATATTTTGAGTGTTATGGATTCTTTTGACGGCGCCGTAGCCTCCATAGATGCAATTACTGACAGTGAAGAGTCGCCGGTTTTGCAAAAAATAAAAGAAGGTATACAAAATACACATGAGCAACTCAAAAAAGTGCTGGAAAAACATGGCATAAGCGAGATAGAATGCGAGGGATGTTTCAATCCCGAAGTCCATCAAGCCATCATGCAAGTAGAAAGCGAAGCTCATGAAAATGGTGCTATTGTGCAAGTGTTGCAAAAAGGCTATACTATAAAAGATCAAGTGCTTCGTCCGGCAATGGTAAGCACTGCAAAATCAAATTGATTAGATAAAGGATAAAAAATGGCAAAAGTATTGGGAATAGATTTAGGGACTACAAATTCAGCAATGGCGATATATGACCATGGCGAGGCAAAAATCATTGTAAATAAAGAAGGTAAAAACACTACTCCATCAGTGGTGGCTTTTACAGATAAAGGTGAGGTGCTAGTTGGTGAAGCAGCTAAACGTCAAGCAGTTACAAATCCAGAAAAGACTATTTATTCTATAAAAAGAATTATGGGTCTTATGTGTGATGAACCAAAAGCAAAAGAAGCAAAAACGAGATTGCCATATCATGTCATAGATAGAAATGGTGCTTGTGCTATCGAAGTGGCTGGTAAGACTTATACACCTCAAGAGATTTCAGCAAAAGTGCTTATGAAATTAAAAGAAGATGCTGAAGCTTATTTGGGAGAAAAACTGACTGATGCAGTTATTACCGTTCCGGCGTACTTCAACGATGCTCAAAGAAAAGCTACCAAAGAAGCTGGAACGATAGCTGGATTAAATGTGCTTCGTATCATCAATGAACCAACGTCTGCCGCATTATCTTACGGTCTTGACAAAAAAGGTGCAGAGCAAATAGTAGTTTACGACCTCGGCGGCGGAACATTCGACGTTACTACACTTGAAACTGGTGATAATGTGGTAGAAGTTATGGCAACAGGTGGAGATGCATTCTTGGGTGGTGATGATTTTGATAACCGTGTAATTGATTATATTGCCGGTGAGTTCAAAAATGAAAATGGCGTTGACCTCAAAAGCGATGTGATGGCATTGCAAAGATTAAAAGATGCAGCAGAAAATGCAAAAAAAGAACTCTCAAGTGCCACAGAAACAGAGATCAACTTGCCGTTTATCACAGCTGATGCCACTGGACCAAAACACTTGGTAATGAAGATCACTAGAGCTAAATTTGAGTCACTTATCTCTGATCTTGTTGCGAGCACTATCAAAACTATCGCTGCAGTTTTGAAAGATGCAGGAGTAAAAACTAGTGAGATCAACGAAATCGTTATGGTTGGTGGATCTACTCGTGTACCACTAGTACAAGAAGAAGTCAAAAAATTCTTTGGCAAGGAGCTTAACAAATCAGTAAATCCAGATGAAGTTGTTGCGCTTGGCGCTGCTATCCAAGGTGGTGTATTAGCTGGTGATGTTAAAGATGTATTGCTTCTAGACGTTACACCACTTAGCCTAGGAATTGAGACTTTGGGTGGAGTTACAACTAAAGTTATCGAAAAAGGTACTACAATACCTGCTAAAAAATCGCAAGTATTCTCAACAGCAGATGACAATCAGCCTGCAGTTAGCATACATGTATTACAAGGCGAGAGAGAGTTTGCCAAAGATAATAAATCACTCGGTATGTTTGAGCTTAGAGATATTCCAGCAGCTCCAAGGGGTGTGCCTCAAATTGAAGTTACGTTCGATATAGATGCCAATGGGATCTTGACTGTATCTGCTCAAGATAAAGGTACAGGAAAATCTCAAGAGATCAAGATTACCGGTTCGTCAGGACTCAGCGATGAAGAGATTCAAAAAATGGTACAAGATGCTGAAGCTCACAAAGCAGAAGATGAGCAAAGAAAAGCATTAGTAGATACAAAAAACCAAGCAGATGCCTTGATACATCAAACTAAAAAATCTCTTGGCGAGCTTGGCGAAAACTTCGATGCTTCTGAAAAAGCAGGCATCGAAAGCGCTATTGAAGATCTTGAAAGTACTCTCAAAAATGATAGTGCAACAAAAGAAGAAATAGAAGCTAAAGTCAAAGTACTTACAGAAAAAAGCCATAAATTAGCAGAAGCATTGTATGCAAAAGAACAAGGCGGTGCTGCTGCTTCAAGTGAAAAAAAAGCAGATGACGATGTCATCGATGCAGAAGTAGAGTAATAAGCAATTCTTTGCTTTTTTAGTCTCACATTCCAAATTAAAATCCATTTTCGCAATTTTCCGGAAATGGATACCAAAATATTCATTTATACTCCTATATAATGGCATGAATACCAAGAAACAATTCTTGACATTCATGCCCCATAACATTTTCAAAATAACAAGCTATAATATCATTATATACTCAACAAGGAATAGCTATGAAAAAGTGTACTACCCTTAAAGAAGCAAGAGACGAGATAGATAAGCTTGACCATGATATAGTAGCTCTCATTGCTAAACGTAATGAATATATTAAGCAGATTGCACATTTCAAAAATAGTATAGAAGAGGTAAAAGGCGAGGAACGCATCAAAGATGTCATTTCGCGCGCAAGAGCTCAGGCCATTTCTCTAGGACTTTCCCCGAATCTTATTAATGACCTTTATGTGCGTATGATAGATTCAATGGTAGAGAGTGAGATAGAAGAGTTCAAAAATGCCAAAAGTTTATAAATGGATTTGATGAAAAATGAAAAGGTATCTCAATTAATTGATAAAATAAAATCCTTAGAGGCAGAGTTAGAAACAGAACTTCAAGAACAATATCAAAGCTTTAGTTGTGAAATAACTCAAAAAAAAGAAGAGTTACGAGCCAAATATAAACAAGATAAAGAAAATTTGTTTGTATATCTTATGAATGCTCCCGTTTTATATGTTCTGAGTGTTCCAATTATATGGGCATGCTTGATACCTGCATTTTTTTTAGACATTGTAGCTTCATTGTTCCAAGCAATTTGTTTTCCGATTTACAAAATATCAAAAGTAAAAAGAAGTGATTATATTATTATTGACAGACATAAGCTAGGCTATCTTAATATCATAGAAAAAGCAAACTGTTGGTATTGCAGCTACTTCAATGGTTTACTGGGATATGTCTCCGAAATTGCGGGGCGAACAGAGCAATTTTGGTGTCCTATACGTCACGCCAATCGTGTAAAATATATGCATGAATATTATAAAAATTTTGTTAATTATGGGGATAGCAAAGATTTTAGACAAAATCAACCTGAGCTACGTAAGAAGTTAGAAAAATAGCAAATAGTATCACTTTGATTTTGTTATTTTTTGCTATCTTTACGCGTTGATTGAGCAATATCTATATATTTTTTTCTAAGAGCATCTATCTGTTCTTCATCTAGATCTTCCAGATCCAAAAGCACATTTTGTGCTTTTTTGGAAACACGTATAAGCTCATCCAATTTTACTTGCATAGCTTCCGTGTCTCGATTTTGTGTGTTTTGTATGACAAAAACCATAATAAAAGTTATAATAGTTGTAGCAGTATTTATTACAAGCTGCCAAGTATTGCTAAAATTAAAAAATGGACCGCTAATAAGCCAAGCAATAATAAGTATCATTGCAAAAATAAATGTTAAGGATTTACCAGCTACTTTGGAAAAGTTTTTTGTAAAATGTGTATACCATGCATGAGTATTCATGTGTTAACCTCTCTTGAAACATAATCAAATTATATCGTACTTTTACAAAAATACTGCGAAATATAATTAAATGACTGTTATAAAACATTATAAAATATAATAATATTTAATAAGATAATATTTTTTTAGTTACTATTATTAAAACTTTACGATATGAAGAGGTAAATTGCTACTTAGTCTCCTCATCATCCTCATCCTTATCATCATCTCCAGCCACTGCATGCACTGCGCTCCCAGTGACATCAATGATAGCACTTGCGGTTGCTCCGGCTATTGCTATAGGAGCAGTTACAAGTGTTGTGCATCCGTTCATGATAAAGAGTGTCATGATAGCTAGCATGGTTTGTTTAATAGTCGTCATAGTTTCCCTAAGTTAAATTATTTTTGAAAAGTATAGCAAAAATATTATCAACTCTATAGTGATTCTATGTGCAAATTAATATCATTAAAACTTTTGGTGTGAGCAAAACACGCACCTTTTTTACACAACGACCATCCTTCGTCATCACTGGCTTCAAGTAAAAGATATGGGAAAGAGAGCGAAACTATAGAATCGTGATTTTTTTCAAGATTTATTTTTGTTGATTTCAGTGCTATGACGCCTTTTAGGTATCGTGATACTACATTACTCATGCATGGGCTAGAGATTGGTTGGCGCATAAGCGAATGAGAATGTCGCTCTAAGGAGGCAAAAATAATATCACCATAATCCAAATCAGACAATATATCCAATTTGCCAAGCACATCAAGCATTATGCCAAGAGATGATGGGTATGAGCTGTCATATGTTTCGGCTTTTGTAGCAAATTCTCCTATTGCAAAATTCCATTCGTGGTGAGTATAAAATTTTCTAATGGCTTTGTTGCTAAGAGTGATCGCTAATTCAAGATATTTTTTGTCAAATGTGCTCTGATGTGCTTCAATAAGTGCTTGAGCCAAATAGGCGTAATCTTCTAAGAATGCCTCTACATTCGGAGCATTATTGCCAATTAAAGCATGATACAAAACACCATCAATATAGAGTTTATCTAAGAGTTTTGAAATAGAATTTTTGGCGATATCAAGATATTTTGGCTCGATTTTGCTCGCATAAAAAAGAGTTTTTATCATCATAGCATTCCATGCAGTGATGATCTTGGTATCTCTAAATGGATACTCTCTTTTGGTTCTTGTCTCTTTTAGTGCTGCTATAGACAAATCATAATATTGTATCTCATCAGCATCACACGCTATATTTACTATTGATTTGCCTTCGAAATTACCACTCTTTGTGATGTCAAGCATGGCAGCTGTTGTGGTGGCATCCTTTGCAGGTATACCAATTTTTATAAATGCTTCAATTGTTTCGTTATAATCATATATGAAATATTCTCCTTCCAAGCCACCTGTATCTGCATCACTTGCTGCATAAAAAAGTCCATCTTCACTCATATATTCACGCATAAACTCTATAGTCTCAAGTGCTATAACTTTATATGTATTGTTTTGTGTGAGTACATATGCTTTTAGGTATAGTTCAGCCAAAAGAGCATTATCGTATGTCATTTTTTCAAAATGAGGCACAAGCCATCTCTCATCAGTGCTGTATCTGCAAAATCCACCATCTACTCTATCATACAGCCCGCCTCGAATCATAGAATCTAGAGATGTTTCAATTATTTGCAATATCTCCTTGTCATTTGTCATTTTATAAAAATCAATAAGCGTCATATAAGTAGATACTTGTGGAAATTTTGGTGCATTTCCAAAACCGCCGTATTGTTTATCAAAAAGACTTTTGGCTTGTGAAATATATCTATCCATGATACCAATATCAAGTTTTGTAGCTTCAACTTTTCTTTTTGGTTTTAGAAACTCTAGAACCTCTGAGCCTTTTTGTGTAAGTAAAGATGGGTCTTTAGCATATTTTTGCGCTATTGCGTTCAAAAGTTCATCAAACGCCATCATGCCGTATTTTGGAGTGGAAGGTATGTATGTAGCAGAATAAAAAGGTTTCATATCCGGAGTTAAAAATATTGAGGTTGGCCATCCTCCGCCTCGACCGTTCATAAGTGTATAAACCTCTTGGAAATACTTGTCAATATCAGGCCGTTCTTCTTTATCTACTTTGATAGATATAAAATGCTCATTAAGCAATTTGGCTATATTTTCATTTTCAAAAGATTCATGCTCCATTACATGACACCAGTGACAACTGCTGTAACCAATCGAAACAAATATAGGTTTGTTTTGATCTTTTGCAATTTGCAAGGCTTTCTCGCCCCATGGATACCAATCTACCGGATTATTCGCGTGTTGTTGTAAGTAAGCAGATGCTTCAGATTTTAGATGATTTGACATTTAATCTCCTTGATTAATGTTTGATTAGTTAATATCCGATACAATACCGATTAAGTAATTTTATACTATAACAAACTTAAAAATTATAAGGGTAGTAATGATCAAGCGCTTATTATTGTTAATATTGGCTATAAATAGCCTTGTTTTTGCAGCCGGATTTGGTCAAGCAAAACAACAAGAATTTCTAAAACCAGAAGATGCCTTTAAAGTCATAGCTACCGAAACAAACGATTCTATTATTACTACTATAACTCTAGGTAAAGATATATACATTTATGCAGATTCGATCAAATTTCAAATCACTAAGCCTTCCGCTACTTTGCTAAAAGCGTCACTTCCAGCATCTGTTGACTTTCATGATGAAGCTGTCTATGAAAAAGAGCTCAAAGTATCTATCCCAAAAAAAGATATACAAGCTATCACAAATGATGCTTATGAGATCCAAGTTTCCTTTGAAGGATGCTCAAAAAGCGGCGTATGTTATCAGCCTATAAGTAAAAGTTTTTCATTTGAAGGGGAAGATGGTGGCGGATTTTGGTCAAAATTCAGCTCTCTAAGCAGCAGTACAAGCATGAGCGATATATCCAAAGCAATCCAGAGTGAGAGTTTCGGTTTTATTGTATTACTCTTTTTTGTAGTTGGGTTGCTTTTGGCTCTTACTCCTTGTATATTTCCTATGATCCCTATATTGTCAGCTATCATCATATCTCAGGCCGACAATGAAAAACCAAGCACAATGCGTGCATTTTTGACATCACTGGTTTATGTGCTAGCTATGTCATTGACATATGCTATTGTTGGAGTAGTGGCAGGATTGCTTGGATTTGATATGCAAGCTGCTATGCAAAATCCATTTGTTTTGATACTATTTGCAGGAGTTTTTGTGGCTCTTGCTATGTCATTATTTGGCTATTATGAGATAGGATTGCCGATGAAGTGGCAAACCAAACTATCTGCTATCAGCGATAATGCCGGCAATAAAGGGATAATCGGAACTGCTATCATGGGGATCTTATCAGCACTTATAGTTGGACCGTGCGTTGCTCCGGCGTTAGGTGGGGCTATATTGTTTATCTCACAGAGTGGCGATGCTTTACTTGGAGGCGTGGCGCTGTTTGTGATGAGCATGGGTATGGGCGTACCTTTGCTGCTTGTTGGTATTGGAGCCGGTAAATGGATGCCAAGACCAGGGGGATGGATGAGCTTGGTTAGTAAATTTTTTGGCATTGCAATGCTTATCCTTGCTATTATGATGATCTCTCGTATAACTCCTTCAATAGTAACTATGATATTATCGGCACTATTGGCATTTGGTACTTCGTGGGGACTATATAAAAACAGCATAGTATTTGTAAGTTTTATTGCTAAAGTCATATCAAAGATAGTATCTATCTTATTATTTGCCCTTGGTGTTGTATTATTAATTGGAGCATTTAGTGGAGGCACTTCTACTTTGAAGCCATTGGCGCATTTGGCATCAAATGGCACGACAATCTCAAGTCATGGGCGCAAAGGTTATTCTGTAGAGAAATTAATGAATGAGATAAAAGCATCCGGTAAACCTGTTATTGTTGATTTTACCAAAGAGTCTTGTGCTGCTTGTAAAGAGCTTGATATGATAACCTTTGTTGACCCCAAAGTAAAAGAAGCATTCAAGGGCTTTTTGTTTATACAAGTTGATTTGACAGACAATACCTCTGATGATATGGCAATGCTGGAGCATTTTGGTGTATTTGGTACTCCAAACATACTTTTTTTTAATGCAAAAGGAGAATATTTGCAAAAACATACAATTACAGGATTTGTATCTCCAGAACAACTGATTAAACATTTAGAGACTTTACCAAAGCAGACAAATGAATAAAACCCTTCAAATCGGCAAGATAAATACCCTAGAGGTTGCAAGAAATAGTGATTATGGACTTTTTTTGAGAGCCAAAGACGGAAGCGAGGTTTTATTGCCCAATGCTTATGTAAAGCCTGACGAGATGGATATAGGCGAACTTGTAGATGTTTTTTTGTATACAGATTCAGAAGACAGACCAGTAGCGACCACGGAACAACCAAAGGCGATGCTAGGCGAATATGGATACTTTAGAGTAGTTAGCTATAAACAATATGGCGCATTTGTAGATTGGGGATTGCCAAAAGATCTGTTTGTGCCTCTATCTGAACAAAAAGAGTATTTTCATGTAGATGATTGGTTTATATTGAGGGTTTGCCTAGATGAGCAAACCGGCAGATTATACGGCACGCAAAAAATAGGTAAATGGCTTTCGTTTGATACTAGAGGACTATTTCCCAATCAAGAAGTATATATGTTTGTCATAGCCCAAACACCGCTTGGTTTTAAAGTAGTGGTCAATAATCTCTTTGAGGGCATGCTATTTGCCAATGAGATTTTTGAGCCGATCGCTGTGGGAGATAAAAAGCATGGGATCATAAAAACCATTCGCAAAGACGGGAAGCTTGATTGTTTGTTGAAAAGTGCCAAATTAAATCAAGATGATGCTTGCCAAAAAATTCTCGATGTCATTGAAGCGAATCATGGAAAAGTAGAGTGTACATATAAAAGTGATGCGACTATCATATCTGAGATGTTTGGGATGAGTAAAAAGAAATTCAAAAGTACTCTGACTAAGCTCATAGAATCTAAACAAATAATCTTATCTGACGATAGCATAGAAATTGTAGACTGATATTGCTTTTATATCTGTTGTAAAAATCTTTCATTTTGGCATTTTTTATTTTTATTTTTATTTCTAATGCTATAATCTTCTTTGTTTAATCAATGGAGTTTGCTGTGCGTTTTTTGTCATTTTTGTTATTATTGTGTAGTATGTTATATGCTGATTTTAGTATTGCCTCGTACAATGTAGAAAATCTATTTGATGCAAAAATCCAAGGAAGTGAGTATAATGACTATAAGCCCGGTACTCATAATTGGAATGAGCATACTGCACAGATAAAGCTCAATCATACAGCCGAAGTAATATGTGATTTGAATAGCGATATCATTGGACTGCAAGAGATAGAAAACAAATTTGTTTTTCAAGAATTGATTTCTAGATTGAAGCAAGTCGGTTGTGATTATCCATATAGTGCCATAACTTCCAAGGCAAACGCACCTATTCAAGTCGCTCTTCTTTCTAGGTATCCTATCAATTATCAAAGAGAGATCATAATATCTCCCAGCTCAAAAGTTAGAAATATTCTAGAAGTTTATCTAGAAGTAGAGGATACCCCACTTAGAGTATTTGTCAATCATTGGAAATCAAAATCTCAAAACGGCAAGGAAAGTGCTAGAGTACGTGCCGCAACTGTACTGGCAAATCGCATTTCTCAGCTTTCAAGAGGTGATGAGTATATCATTATAGGAGATTTGAACAGCAGATATGATGCACCAAATACGCTCGAACCAAAACTAGATGATACAAATGGTCGTACAGCAATAGGAGACGTTATCAATACATATAAAGACCATCACTTGATCAACAAAGCAGAGATCATAGCTTCTCCAAAAGGGATGCATTATAATCTTTGGGGTGAATTGGCACCCAGTAATAGATGGAACCACCAATTTTTTGGAGATAAAAGTACGATAGATCATATTTTGTTGCCCCAAACATTATTTGACGCAAAAGGGATAGAATACAAAGATGGAACATTTATGGTGTTTGCGCCATCATATCTCAAAAATCGTTATGGAGGCATTAATCGTTGGAAGATCAGAAATAATAAGCATGAGGGCAGGGGGTATTCGGACCACTTACCACTAAAAGCTCAATTCACCATGACACCTTTCAAATTAAGATCTAATATTGTCCAACACAAAACTACAAAACAGCCTATAGAATATCTCTATTTGCATGATGATATCAAAACAGATGTTTTGATTGAAGATGCAGTTGTTATATGGAAAAGAGGAGCAAATGCTATAATCAAACAAACGCCAAATGCAAGAGGCGTTTTTTTGTACAAATGCGCAAAAGGACTTAAAGAGGGTGATAAATATGATCTGCTTATTCATGAGATCAAAACCTATAATGGGCTCAAGGAAGTCACACACCTAAGCATTGCAAAGCAAAAAATGTCAAATATTCCTACAAAGCCATTTATTTTAAATGTCAAGAATCTCAATATGCCAATTGCAAATAGACAAAATGAAGTTATCCAAAATATATCAGGTATTTACAAAGACAAAAAGATATATTTCTCAAATAAATCTTTACCTATATTTTTTAAAACTAGAGCTGCTTTGCCTCAAGACGGTAGCAAAATAAAGATATCTTATGGACATTTGGGGTATTATAAAAAATTACAATTGGTTGTATACAATAAAAATGATTTTGAGATTTTGGAGTAGATGGTGGCATATTATAGTTGGATATTGGCGTTTCATATAGTGAGTGTTCTGAGTTGGATGGCAATGCTTTTCTATCTTCCTAGGCTTTTTGTATATCATCGCGAACATAACGATAAAGCACAGTTTGTAGAGGTTGTCCAGATCCAAGAGTATAAATTATATAAGTACATTGGTGCTCCTGCTATGTGGGCTACAGTGATCAGTGGATCTTGGTTATTATGGATAAATCCATCTATATTGCAGCAAGGCGTATGGTTTTATATCAAGTTTTTTTTAGTTATTTTGCTTATGATATATAGCTTTTCTCTTGATTATTATCGTCGAGTCTTGATCATAGATAAAAATGCAAAAAGCGGTAAATTCTTTCGTTTTTATAATGAATTACCGACATTGCTTGGTATAGGGATTGTGGTTATGGTTATCGTCAGACCTTTTTGATCTTTGTTCTTAGCGACATGATGTCATTCTTTATTTGGAATTGTTGTTATTATATGATATAATAATTTAAAATCATTCTAAATAATAGGAGCATTGTATTATGGGATTACCAGAGATTAGTATAACTTTTTTGGATAAATTAGCTCACTTGCCAGCACATCTACATCCGCCAATGGTTCATTTTGTTATAGCTTTGCCGGTTATCATATTTTTGATAGAATCTGTAAATTTGGTATTGAGACGAAAATCGCTTGATGTAGTTACTGTAGGTTTGCTCATATTACTATTGATCTTTTTATTGGGAGCATATATAGCTGGCGTAACAGACGGCAAAGAAGCCTGGGATTATCTTGATGAGAATGGCCAAGCAGCATTAAAAGCACACAAAACATTTGGCGTTTATATCATTTTGTTTGGTTTTACATCCGTTGCTATCTTTAAAGTAATTTCATTGATATCCAATAGCATAATTTTCAATATACTTTATATGCTTATACTTGCACTTTTT
Source organism: Sulfurovum sp. UBA5622 (assembly GCA_002424475.1). Classification (GTDB taxonomy): domain Bacteria; phylum Campylobacterota; class Campylobacteria; order Campylobacterales; family Sulfurovaceae; genus BN30871. The sequence continues at coordinate 348,710 of DIKI01000001.1, read as the reverse complement.
GTTGTGCTTATATTAAAACAAGGCAAAGACGGTGGCGAGCTGGTCAACACACATGGTGCAAATGTAGATAAAGTAAAAATACTCGATGATAAATTATTTGATTTACAAAGCGTATATGAAGATCTAAATGCTTCGTATCTAGAGTTAAAAGGCGAAGATAAGAATGCTACCAAGAAAAAAAAGCCTCTCAAAGATAAAAATTCTACTGTCGCACCAGAGCCGATAGCTAAAAATTAATAAAACACATGAGATAGATAAAGCCCCTCGGGTGGGGCTAGAGTTGCGGAATAGACATATTTATTTTGTAGTTGTTCTTCTAGTTGACAAAGTTCGATTTTGTCTTGAGCAAATTTCATTGCAGCTGCTATCATCATGCGTACCTGAGAACGTAAAAATCCATCAGCTTCAAAAGCAATACAATGTACTCCATGATGATACTTATGATGGCTTCCAAATATAGTACGAACTGTGCTAGTTGGAGATGAGCCATTTTTGCTAAAACTATTAAAATCATGTTTTCCAATAAAGAGCAAAAGAGCTTGATCTAATTTACGATCATCAAAAAAGTCATAATGGGCTAAAAAATTTCGCATAAATACACTCGGTTTTTTCGTAGTGAAATAATATCTATATAGTCTTCTTTTGGCATCAAATCTAGCATGAAATTTGTCATCAACTCTAGTTATGCGTTTGATCTTGATAGCTTTTAATTTTCGGTTCAGTTCAGTTTTTAATTTTTCAAGATCATCCCAAAAAGCCGGTACATCAAAATGTATAACTTGATTGGAGGCATGCACGCCTCTATCTGTGCGACCAGAGCCAACTATTTTCGATTGTATTTTAAGATTTTCAAGAGCCGATTCTATGGCCGTAGCAACTGTTTGTTTGGTGTGAGATTGTTTTTGAAAGCCATGAAACGCAGAGCCATCATAAGCAATAACTGCTTTTACTCGCATCAAAAATGCCTTATCGCTAGTCTGGCAAATAGCTTCCAACCAATTGCTGCAAAGAGTAATATGCCGCCAAGCAACCAATAAATATTACCATACCCCTCCAAAAAAGAGGCAAAAGCATAATAAATCAAACTAATAGTAAAAATAACAATAAAAGAGTGATTGCTCTGGTATCTTGCATTGATCATAGTAAATGCCGCCACAACATAAAGAGATAACAGCGGAATAAGATTTATAAAAATATAAAATAAAGCTTTTTTCATCATCACATCGTCATTTTTGACTTGACCCCAATAATGCAAGATAGATTCAAAATTAATCTCACCATGAGAACTTGTATCATAGGCTCTAAGAGTTTGAAATTTGAACTGTTGCAGATTGTTTTTATAATAAGTATAGCCATACCCATCTTCTAATATAAATGAAGCTTGTTCATTTGGGTTACTTAATATCTGACCGCTTTTGGATACAAAAATCCTCTCTTCGGTTTGACTGCTTGGATTGTATATGACTATATCATAAAATTTATCATCTATCTGTTTGCCAATATAGAGGTAATAGTCATCAAACTTTTGACCAAGCGATGCCGCATTGATATTCAATTTGGCTTCAGATAATTTTTCTACTTTAAAAGCATTATACATTTGTTTGGTTATCGGCATAGCCAAAAAAGAGATAGAAAAAAGCAAAACTGAGAAAAGTATTGCTAGCCAAAAGTAATTTTTGATGATTTGGGCTGAGCTGATACCTAGGGCATATAGGGCATTTAGTTCATTATCTTGAGATAGTCGTACTAGGACAAGTGCAATAGCAGTGATAAACGAGATGGGCAATGTATAAAATAAAATAGGAGGTAAAAAATATGCATAAAGCTGGAAAAGCTCTACAAAATTCAGTTGTATTTGTGCCGTGAGTACGGTGATACGGATAAAGTATACCAATGAAACGATAGCAAAAAACGGAAGAAAAATAACCAAAAAAGTTTTTTTGAAATTAGATGATAAATAATCTTTGATTCTACCCATAAAGCACCTTTGTTAGAAGTGTATCAGTTTGATTATTAAAGATATAAATTATTAATGTGCTAAGAGCTAAAAATGGCACAAAGGGCACACCTTTTTCTCTATGAACAAGAGATGGGATTAAAGCTATGAGAGCAGATAAAAATATAGCGACAAAAAACAAAGGCAAACCCAGCAAGGCCCCCATGGTGCCGGCTACTATCACATCCGCACTGCCCATAGCCTCTTTTTTAGCTAACATAGAAGCGATCAATCCAGCAGCATATAATCCAATTGCAGCAATAAGCGCATACAATGCAGCATATATAAAATCAGGTTGCACCAGTGCAAAAATCAATGCGGCGATATTTACACTATCAGGTACGGCCATATGGTCAAAATCTATTACGCTAAGAGCTAGTAAGGAAGCAAAACTGGCAAATACAAATGGAAGTTGCCACACTAGACCGACCTTGAAATATATCATCAAAAAAAGTATACCGCTAAGTAATTCAATAATCGGATAACGTTTGGATATAGATGCATGACAAAAATAACATTTTCCTTTTAAAAAAACCCAAGAGAAAATAGGGACATTGTGCCGCCATTTTAGCGAAGTTTTGCATGACGGACAATGAGATGGAGGAAATGCTATATTTTTTCCAAGTGGTATACGATAGATCACAACATTTAGAAAAGATCCTACTATAACCCCAAATATAAAAATGAACGCTGCTATCATTATTAAAGACCGCCAAACGTTCTGTCTCTATCATAAAACCTTGCTATGATCTCATCAAGCTCATTAGGAGTAAAATCCGGCCAAAATGTAGAAGTAAAATAAAATTCGCTATAACTGCTTTGCCATAATAAAAAATTACTTAGTCTTTGTTCCCCGCTAGTACGAATGAGTAGGTCTATATCGCTATATGGGGTATCGAGCATTTTGCTTATATTATCTTCAGTGATCTCCAGATCTGCTTTCAAGGCTTTATTGACCGCTCTGGTTATCTCATCTCTTCCACCATAATTAAGTGCCAATATTTGAGTTAACTTGGTATAGTTTTTGGTAGCTTCTTTTGTGCTCTGGATTCTTTTTTGAAGAGATGATGAAAATTTGCCGACATCCCCAATTGTTTCAAATCTAACATTATGTTTGTGATAAGTATCAAGTTCTTTTGCTAGATAATTATCAAGTAAACGCATAAGGAAATCTACTTCGATTTTTGGTCTTTTCCAATTTTCCGTGCTAAAAGCATAAAGAGTTAGTGTCTGTATGGTTGGATGGTTTGAGCAATACTCCGTAATATCTCTTATGACTTCGGCACCTTTTTCGTGCCCCTTTGTACGTACTAAGTTCCTCTCTTTTGCCCATCTGCCATTACCATCCATAATAATAGCTAGATGTTTTAATTCATTATTCATACGGAAAGCTTTGCGGCATTTTCTAGTATTTTAAATGCCAATGACAGTTTATCTTGTTTTTCCATTTTGATTTGTCCGTCTTTAGTAAGCCAAATTATCTCATTTTCATCACTGCCAAAACTATTTGAATCAGATATGAGATTGTAGCATACTGCGTCTGCTCCCTTATCTTCCAATAAACTCGCAGCATTGGCCAGACCATTGTCACTATCCATTTCTGCTTTGAACGCTACAGTTTTGATGCCATCTTTTTTGATAGTTTTGAGAATATCAGGATTTTGTTTTAGTTCAATATTCCAGTTTTCGCCTATGGTATTTTTTTTGATCTTTCCTGTTTGTGGAAATGTCGGGGTATAATCAGCCACGGCCGCTACCATGAACAAAAACGGCTCTTTTTGTATCATACCGATTGCATCTGGGTTATTCAAGCTTGGTTTGCTCATGATACCTTTTCGTGCAACTCTAAGGGCATCTTCGGTAAAGCCTAGCATTTCTTCCGCGCTTTCTACATTTATAGTATAGATGTTGTTTGGTAAGCCGTTTGTTTCTTTAGTGGTTATGAGACAAATATCAGAACCTCTCAAGTACAAAGCAGTTGCCACAGCATTTGCCATTTTGCCGCTTGAGAAATTTGATATATATCTCACATCGTCTATCTTTTCTACAGTGCCGCCACCAGTTACCACTACTCTTCTGTCTGACCAAAAAGGATCTTTTAGTAGTATCTTGGCACATTGCCAAAATATCTCCTGTGGATCTGCCAATGCGCCAGTACCGCTATCGCCACATGCAAGAAGCTTCTCTTGAGGCTCTATGATAGTTATATCGCTAACGGCTAGCATTTTTAGAGAGTTTTTGGTTTGATGGTTGTTTAGCATATTGGTATTAGCTGAGGGTGCGATGGCTATAGGTTTATTGAAAGCCAATGCGCTCTGCAATAATATATTATCTGCTATTCCTTTGCTGAGTTTATTGATAGTGTTTGCAGTTGCCGGGGCCATGAGAAATAGATCGCAATCTTTGCTGATCTCTATGTGATTGAGATTATTTGCCCAGCTTTCGCTATCTTCGCATAATACAGGATTTCTAGTCAATGCTTCAAATGTCAGAGGGGACACAAATCTAGTAGCCGCTTGGCTCATCACGACTTGCACACTAGCTCCGGCTTTGACAAAGAGCCTAGCTACTTCGCAAGCTTTGTAAGCTGCTATGCTTCCAGTGACTCCTAAAAGTATTTTTTTGTTTTTTAAAAGCATAAATATCCTTTTTCTATAAGCAGATTTTATCCAAATATTTGTAAATTTTCGGTGTAAGTCTGAGAGATATACGTGCCTGAATCGCCACAGAGGATATTACTCTGTCATTGTATAATTAAAAGTGGATCCCCATACTACGTTCGTGGTGAGCTTGTCGAACCATACTCGCCCTTCGACAAGCTCAGGGCGAACGGAAATTTTCTCTCGCTCCCATGCTCTGCGTGGGAGTGTATATTTGTCTTTTAGAGTTCCAGTATGCATTCCCATCGTGACGATGGGAACGAGATTCAGATGGATAACCGTCTATGTTTACTTCCCAAAGAATTTATAAAAGAAGTTTGCCACTATTTTCATAGGTACTCTTGATACTGCAAGACTTCCTTTGGTTACATCATGAGTGACGGTCGTACCGGCTGCTATCATGACATCATCTTCTATGATCACAGGAGCTACGAGCTGGCTATCGCTTCCAACAAATACATTTTTGCCTATGATGGTTTTGTATTTTTTCTTGCCATCGTAGTTGCATGTGATCACTCCGGCTCCTATGTTGGAGCCGCTACCCACTTCACTATCACCCAAGTAGCTTAGGTGACCGGCTTTTACACCATTAAGTATTGATTTTTTGACCTCTACGAAGTTGCCTATATGAGAGTCTTGTATGACACTATCTGGTCTCACTCTTGCCATAGGTCCTATGTCGCTGTTGATGATCTCGGAGCTTTCTACTATACTGTTGCTTTTGATATGAGCATTTTTTAATATACTTTTTCCGATGATACTCACACCGTTTTCGATGATGCATTCACCCTCAAAAGTAGCACGACAGTCTATATATATCGTTTGAGGCAGTCTCATCGTGACACCTTCCATCATCCATTTGGCTTTTATCCCAGCTTGCATGATCTCCTCGGCGTTAGATAGGTCAAGCTTGGAGTTCACTCCCTTGAACTCAACTTCTTCTACAATTACCGGATGGACTATCATATCTTCATCTACGGCCATTTTGATAATGTCAGTTAGATAATATTCACGCTGTGCATTATCGTTATCAAGTAGTGGTATATAGCGAGTCAGCAAACCACTGTCTATTGCATATACTCCTGCATTTACGCTTTTAATAAGCAATTGCTCCGAGGTACAATCTTTTTGCTCTACGATATGAGTTACATTGCCATCTTCTATCATTACTCTACCGTAACCGCTAGGGTTATCAAGCATAATCACGCTCATAGTAATATCAGCATCATTATCTATTAGTTTGTGCAAAGCTTCGTTTGTGACAAGCGGCATATCGCCATTTAAGATCAATGTTTTTTCGTGCCGTGGCTTTATACCCCGCAGAGCTCCGCCGGTCCCAGGAAAGTTGACGGCATCTTGGATATGAAAGTGTATATTTTTATAGTTTTTTATTATTTGTTGTTCTATCATTTCGGCTTCATGATAAAGCACTACTGTAATATCATCAGATAATTTCTGGGCAGCTTCAATGGCATGAAAAAGCATAGGTTTGCCTGATATTTCGTGCAATACTTTTGGTGTTTTTGATTTCATTCGTGTGCCTTGACCGGCTGCCAAGATTACTACGCTTACTGCCATTTTTTAGCCTTTGTTGGGTAAAATATTATAATTAATATCTACGATTATAGGGATTATATTTTATCATTGAGATTATATCTTAGTTGTGATTAAATGATACAAAAAAGGATAAAGATGAAGTGTCGACACTTTGGAGAGTGTGGCTCGTGCAGTTTGCATAAGCTTAGTTACGAAGAACAGTTAGAACAAAAAACCAAAAAAGTAAAAGCACTCTTAAAGCCTTTTTATACAAATGATCTATCTGTTTTTAGTTCGCCGCTTTCTCATTACCGAGCCAGAGCAGAGTTTCGTATCTGGCACAATGGTGATAAGAGTGATTATGCCATGAGCAATATCACCAAGAACGGTGTTGTGATGATAGGTGAATGCTCAAAGGTCATTACTCCTATTGAAAGCAGAATGTGGGAAATGCTGGAGCTTATCAATGACTCCAGGCTATTAAGCCATAAATTATTCGGTATGGAGTTTTTAGCTTCATCACTTGATGAGGTATTGGTTACTTTGCTATATCACAAAAAACTGGATGATGATTGGACCAAAGAAGCCAAAGGGTTGGAAACTAAGCTTGACGTTTCAGTTATAGGGCGCAGCAAAGGACAAAAACTGGTCTTATCCAAAGAGTCTGTACGCGAACGCCTCAACATTGACAGCATGGATTTTTGGTATATGCATTATGAGGGCGGATTTACTCAGCCAAATCCTGTGGTAAATGCCAAAATGATATCCTGGGCAAAAGATAAAGCAAAAAGCATTGGTCATGGCGACTTACTGGAGAGTTATTGCGGGCTTGGTAATTTCACTATACCACTATCCGCTCATTTTGATAAAATTTTAGCCACTGAGATATCCAAACGCTCCATTGCATCAGCCAAAGAAAATTGCACACTAAATAGCGTCAATAATATCGATTTCATACGTCTCTCATCTGAAGAGATGACTGAAGCCCTTAGCAAAAAAAGGGCATTCAATCGCCTCAGAGATATTGATCTTGGCTCATATGATTTCTCTTGCGTGCTTGTTGATCCTCCTCGCGCCGGGCTTGATAGTGGCACTATAGAACTTATCTCAGGCATTGAGTATATCATCTATATCTCTTGCAATCCAGATACTTTGGTGCGCGACTTAGCTACTTTGTCTCAAACACATGAGGTGGTTGACGCGGCTGTTTTTGACCAATTCCCTCATACCGAGCATATAGAAAGCGGTGTGTTTTTGAAAAGAAGAGGATAGCTGCGGTAGTTGCTAGTTGCTAGTCGTTGGTTTTTGGTTTTCTTGTCATACTGAACTTGATTCGGTATCCACTCTTTTATGGATTCCTACCTTCGCAGGAATTACGAAGTGTTAGTAAATTCACGCCTTTGATTGTCATCCTCGCGAAGGCGGGGATCCACTCATTTTTTAAATCTCTGTCATAATCGCATCATTATTAAAAGATTTGAATAAAAGTAAAAGATACTTTACTCAGTAAAAGAATATTATGAGATTATCATTATTTGCCGGAGTACTTGCGATTATGACGATTTTTACGCTACTTTTTCTAAAAAAGTAGTAAAAGAAAACTATTGAGATACTGAAATAAATTCAGTATGACAGATTATTGTAGATTTTCTCTCGCTCCCATCGTCCTCGATGGGAGTGTATATTTGTCTTCTAGAGTTCCAGTATGCGTTCCCACGGAGACCGTGGGAACGAGACTATCTTTTTTTCAGCACTTTTAATTATACGATGACGGGGGAGAAAGTGGTGTTTTTTGAAAAAAATACATATAACTTATAAATAAAAAAATTATGTATCAATATAACATTTTTTTAGTTTACATATATTATTTTTTGATATAATTATCGATAAATTAATTTCGTGGATAAGAATTATGTTTAAAAGTTATTTAACTGCTATTGTTTTAGTAATATTTATGAGCGGATGCAGCACCAAAGAATACACACTTTTTCAAGATAACGATCAAAGCACAGCAAACAACAAAAAAGTCTCATATGCACCTAGCATATCCTATTCAAGCAAAATATCCCCAAGGGACAGAATATTAGTCGAAGTATTTAACGGCCAAAAACCTCTGGCTTTAGGCGGCGGTTCACAAAATTATATTGACCCGGAGAGAGGATATCTAGTTTCAGAAAACGGGAGCGTTTATCTGCCGCTTGTCGGTCATGTACAGCTTGCAGGACTCAGCGAGAGCGAAGCAAGCGAACATCTTACCAAAGCTTACGGCGAATATCTTAAATTTCCTTTTGTCAAAATTGACATTCTCAATCAAAGAGTATATGTCATAGGTGAAGTACAAAAACCAGGAATCGTGCCTGTGAATAACGAAACACTCAATTTCTTCGAAGCACTTGCCCAAGTCGGAGATTTTACCGATTACGCCAACAGAACCGATGTTAAGATTGTCACATACATTGACGGCAAACCGCGTATTAGAAGTGTAGATATGACCAAGAGCGGATCTATACAATTAGCAAATTTGATACTCAAACCAAATGATATAGTTTACATTCCCCCTCGTGATATAAAAGTGTACAATACATACCTCAGAGAGAGCGCACCGCTACTCGACACTATCGGCAAACTTTTGACACCATTTGTAAATATTAAATACCTAAGAGATTAAAATATGAGAGCATTATCAGAATTAAACACACCATCTTCTATGGAAGAAGATGAGATAGACCTCAAAGAGATTTGGATCGTCATAGTCCGTCGAAGATCCTTAATAGCATCTATTGCCGGAGTTGTCTTTTTGTTCTCGGTCATTTACGCCTTTTGGTCGACAAAAATATATTCTACATATGCTTCTATAGAGATCCAAGATGCCAAGAGCAATACCTTTGCGCCAGGACAACTAGATATATTCGCCGGAGATATCGGAGGCGGTATGGGTATTGATAATGAGATGGAAATACTCAAATCAAGAGAATTATTGCTCAAGCTTATGAGTGTTATGCCTCTTAATGTGAGATATTTTCAAGATGGAGTTCTCAAAGATACCGAGCTATATAGCCAGAGACCTTTTGACCTCCAGATGAACGACATCTCCGAAGAACTAAATGAAAATATCATATTTGATGTAGAAGTAATCGACAAAAACAGTTATCGCATCCAAGCCGATGTGGCAGAAGACTCAGCAAAGCCTTTGGAAATTGACGGAGAATACAAATTTGGGCAAGCCATCAAGACACCATATTTCACATTTACTCTCAAAGCCACAAAAGAACTTGATATGGAAAATGTCTCTTACAAGATCACGTACCAAGCGAACAAAAACAGTTTCATAGATGATTTCATCAGACCCAATCTCAGCGTAGCACAGATATCCAAGCAAGCTTCTATCGTCAAGATCACGTTTGAAGATGCAATTGCGCAAAGAGGCGTAGATATAGTCAACAATCTAGTCAAAGTATATTTTGCCCAAAAACTAGGTTTCCAAAGAGAAGAGGTGGAACACAAACTCAAATTTGTCAATGAACAGCTCGTGACCATACATGATAATCTATCACAATCACAAGTAGCGATCAAGGATTTCAAGCAGTCAAATACTGTTGCAACCATTCCAAACAGTGCTTCTACTTTGCTGACTACATTGGTAGATATCGATACCCAAATAGCCCAGGCAGATATGAAACTTGGTGTACTTGAAGGCCTAATGAGACAAATGAGCACGTCTAGAGGTGCAGCTTCTATATCTATCGATGCTCTTGGAGCCTCGGGATCTTCTATGAATAGTATCATCACTGCCCTTCAGCAAAAGAGTGCTGCTAGAAATGCACTGTTAGCAGAATATACTGACAAGCACCCTGATGTAGTAGAGCTCTCAAGCGAGATCAGATCTCTAGAGTCATCCTTGAGAGGTTCAGTTAGAAGCCTATACAATAGCGTTAAAAAACAAAAAATAGACCTCGTAGCGACCAAAAATAAATACGAAAGTTCACTTAGCGGTATGCCAAGCACCGAGCTTGGCTTAATGAATCTGAGCCGCAATTTTCAAGTCAATGAAAAGATGTACTCATACCTGCTTGAGAAAAAAGCAGAGTTTGAGATTATGAACGCATCAGCCATATCCCAAAACAGGATACTTGATAATGCTATTATTTACCCAAAATCGGTCAAACCAAAAAGATCTTTGATAGTGATGGTAGGATTGATTACCGGATTGATCCTTGGCTTATTTGCCGCATTCCTAAAAGAGTTTTTTAACAATAAGATCATCACCCCAGAAGACGTGGAACGTATCACAGATACTCCGATGTACGGTGTCATACCGGACAACAAAGCCGAAGAGACAGCCTTCATGGAGTCACTCAATATGATCCGTACCAATATGGAGTTTATCTCTTCTGAGAGCAATAGCAAAGTTATCATGATAAGCTCAAATATCCCAGGAGAGGGCAAGACTACTGTTTCGGCAAGTCTTGCAGGTGCTTTGGCCAAAGGCAACAAAAAAGTGATCTTGGTGGATCTGGATATCCGTAAATCCAAGCTGCTTAGAGAATTTCCAAATGCCAATATCAAACATGGTATGAGCTCTCTGCTTGTCGGCAAAGCCACGCTTGATGATGTCATCGTACATATAGGGGAAAATCTGGATGTAGCATTTGCAGGTAAAGTACCGCCAAATCCATCAGAATTGCTGCTATCCCCAAATATAGAAAAGATAATCAATGAACTCAAAAACAGTTATGATTATGTCATTATAGATACCGCACCTATCGGGCTTGTGACAGACACCATGATACTGCTCAAAAAACATATCCACGATCTCTTTTTGCTGGTCATTAGATCTGAATTTACAGACAAAGCATTGCTAGCAAATTTCAACAAAATGGCACACAAGCACCATTTGCACTCTGTTGGCCTCATTCTAAACGGTCTCAAAATAGGCAAGGGCAACTATTACGGCTATGGTTACGGCTATGGCTATGGAGCAGATGAAAAAACAAAATGATATTCTTTAGAAAAAAATTACCAGACCCATTAGTTTGGACAGACTTTCATTCGCATCTCATCCCGGGTATTGATGATGGTGCCAAAGATATGGCACATTCATTAAAGCTCATCAAAGAACTCTCCGACCTTGGGTACCGCAAGCTCATCACTACTCCGCATATCAAAAGCGGACAGTTTGACAATACCATAGAGTCTATAACTGGCGGCATGAATATGCTTAGAGATGAGTTGTCGCGAAACAACATAGATATCCAGATAGCTGCTAGTGCAGAATATTATTATGATAAAACATTTTTGCAAGCTATCAAAGATGACAATCTCTTACACATAGGTCGCCATGTGTTGTTCGAATTTTCATATATGACGCCGCCTATTGATCTCGAAGAGACTATATATGAGCTTAAAGCACGAGATTATATCCCTGTGCTTGCCCATCCTGAGAGATATCTCTATTATCATAGCAAACTAGATAGATATGAATATCTAAAAACTCTTGGTATCCATTTCCAGATCAATCTCAACTCGCTAGTGGGCTACTATTCCAAGCCGGTCGAGCATGTTGCCAAATATCTTAGCCAAAAAGGATTTGTTGATTTTGTAGGCTCAGATACACACCATGCTAAACATACGGAGACTCTGAAAAAAGCTTTTAATAATTCCGCTTACAAAAATCTGTTTGACAATAATAAAATCTTAAATGATATGTTGGTTTCTGATGTGTAATAGATCCTGTATACCATTTCGTCATCACGAGTGGATAGTCATACCGAACTTGATTCGGTATCCACTTTTTTATGGATTCCGTGTTGCAGCACGGAATGACAAAGTTTATACGGCAGGTTGTTTATAATTAAAAAGGTGTAGATAAATATTTGATAAAGGATTGAAATGATCATACTCGGTGTGAAATACAAATTACAAAAGTTTGAAAAATCAAAACTTGGTATATCCAAAAATAACATCCATTATATCAAAGACGGACTCAAAGATCCAGACATTACTATAGAAAATATCAAAAGCCACATACATCGATTGAAGCATAATATTATCGTATTAAATATGGATTCAAAAGTCCATTCGCACATCATTGCATATCTTACCAGTTTGCAATTCGAGAGAGATATATCATTTTGCACCATGGAACATTTCTTGGAAACTAGACTACACAAATGCTATATACCCACCCAAAATGACAATCTAGACTTCTTATACAATATCAGAGCGTATTCTAAATGGCAATATTTTCAGAAACGATGTATCGATTATTTCGGAGTATTTTGGCTGCTCTTTTTCTCATGGCCGGTAATGATCATATCTACTTTTATGATCAAGCGGCAAAGCCCTGGCAAAGTCCTGTTTAGACAATTGCGCATAGGCAAATACAATAAAAATTTTGAATGCATCAAGTATAGAAGTATGCATGAAAACACTAAGTTTTTCAATCACTATACCCAAGAAAATGACCCTAGGATATTCCCATGGGGCAATACTATGAGAAAGATGAGGATGGATGAAATTCCTCAAATTATAAACATAATAAAAGGTGAAATGCATCTCATAGGCCCAAGAGCAGAGTGGAGTGAACTCGTGCAAAAGTACAAAAAAGACATACCATACTATTGCCAGAGACATTTGGTAGCCCCGGGAATTACTGGATGGGCGCAGGTGAATTATCCATACGGGGCAAATGTAGAAGATGCCAGACAAAAGCTTATGTATGATCTTTATTATATCAAGTACTGGAATATATGGCTAGAGCTCAAAATCGTATGGAAAACAGCAATGATAGTAATTGGCAAAAATGGAGTTTGAAATGATAACTAGATCAATTTTTAGAGAATATGACATCAGAGGAATTTATCCATCTCAATTGAACGAACAAAGCGTAAAACTCATAGGATATTTTTTAGGACTCAAGATTAAAAAACTTGGCGGTATTGTAGTCATAGGATATGATGCTAGGACTCATTCGCCGATATTGCTGGATTATCTAGCTAGCGGACTAAATGCAGCCGGCTGTATGGTGCTTGATATGGGTATGGTAGCCACTCCAGTTAATTATTTTGCAAACTTTGTACAGCCTTGTAATATTGACAAACAAGTAAATGCCTCAATCATGATAACAGGTTCACACAATCCAAGTGAATATAATGGATTTAAGATCACAATTAACAAAAAACCGTTTTTTGGTGAAGATATTTACGCTCTAGGTGATGAGATCATAGCAAACCAAGATATGGTCATTGCAGATAATGCCAGTACAACATTTATAGATACCAAAAATGATTATATAAATTTTATCATAGATCATTTTTCTCATCTTAGGGGAATGGAGCAAAAAATAATACTTGATTGTGGCAATGGTGTTGCCGGCACGGTTATTACTGATATTTTTGATGCATTAAAGCTCAACTATAAAGCTCTTTTTGTAGAACCTGACGGAACATTTCCAAATCATCATCCAGATCCCACAGAAGAGCATAATTTAGTTGATATAAAGAGGGAGCTTAAAGGTGAGTTTGAGATAGGTTTCGCATATGATGGAGACGCTGACCGCATAGCCGTACTTACCAAAAAGCATAATATCAAAGGTGACATACTAGCTATTCTTTTATCTAGCCAAATGAAAAATCCAACAGTCATCGGTGAAGTGAAATGCTCATCGGTGATGTACGATACTATCAACCAATACGGCAAAGCTGTGATGTACAAAACAGGACATTCAAATCTCAAAGTCAAAATGAAAGAAGAAAATGCACAGCTTGCTTGCGAAGTAAGCGGTCATGTATTTTTTGCGGATAGATATTTTGGATTTGATGATGCCATTTACGCAACACTTAGAGTACTTGAACTTATAAAAAATGGTATGGACCTAGATAGCGAAATAGAAAAACTTCCAGTACTTTTTTCAACAGAGGAAATCAAGGTTAAAACCACTGAAAGTCAAAAGTTTGCCATCATAGCACAATTAAAAACATTACTCCAAGATCCTCCTGCCGATTTTCCCAACATAAAAAGCATTATTGATGTTGATGGCGTAAGAGTCAATTTTGAAAACGGATGGGGGCTTGTAAGAGCGAGCAATACTACTCCGGTGTTGGTTACGCGTTTTGAATCAACCTCGCAACAAAATGCAAAACTATATGAAGAAAAACTAAATGGACTTATAGCCAGAGCAAAAGAGATGATATGAAAAACCGACTTTATTTTGACATCAGCCGTAATGATATAGAAACAAAAAAAAGCTTTTCGAAAAGATAAAAATGGAATTTAAAATATTAATTAAATTTAACATATATTTAACACTATTACAACGATACTGTAATAATTTATTGATATAATAATATATAAGAAAAATGGGGATGTAATGAATAATATGATGGCTGCAGAAGAAGAGAAAATAATATGACCAACATCATTCTATGCGGGGGAAACGGTACCAGACTTTGGCCTATCAGCCGTACCCTTATGCCTAAGCAGTTTGCAAAATTATTCGATAATAAATCACTATTTCAACTTACAGTCAAGAGAAACTCCAAAGTGTGCAATGGTCAGTTTATCGTATCAAATGCCGAGCAGTACTTTTTAGCAATAGATCAACTAGAAGAATTAAATATTGCTAAAAATAAATACCTACTAGAGCCAATAGGAAGAAATACAGCTCCGGCTATTGCATTAGCTTGCCTTGCACTTGATCCTGAAGAGATAGTATTAGTCACTCCATCAGATCATTTGATCAAAAATGAAAAAGAGTATCAAAAGGTAATTTCTCGAGCGAAAGAATTGGCCTCTCAAAACAACCTCGTGACATTTGGCATCAAGCCAAATTTTGCCGAAACGGGCTTTGGATATATAGAAGCAGAAGGAGAAGATGTCAAAGCTTTCCATGAAAAGCCAGATTTTGATGCTGCCACAAAGTATCTCAAAGCTGGAAACTATTACTGGAATAGTGGAATGTTTATGTTCAAAGCAGGAGTATTTCTAGAAGAACTACACAAATATTCACCAGAAATATATGAAGCATGTGCAAATGCGCTGGATTCCGTATCGGGGCACGGAATGACGGACGATGAACTCATCCGTATTAAACACGATGATATGGCAGCTATCCCCGAAGATAGCATCGACTATGCAGTAATGGAAAAATCGGACCGTGTAAAAGTAGTACCTAGCGATATAGATTGGTCGGATGTAGGAAGCTTTGATGCTCTTTATGAAGAGTTGCCAAAAGATGAAGATAGCAACACTTTAAATCATAACCATATTTCAATTGATTCTAAAAACAATCTTATCTATGGCAATGAACGCAAAATTGCAACCGTAGATATAGAAGATTGTATTATAGTAGATACTGGCGATGCTTTACTAATTAGCAAAAAAGGTTCAAGCCAAAAAGTAAAAAATGTAGTAGAAAAACTCAAAGCTTCAAACTCACAACTTCATAATATCCACCTAACAGGTCATAGGCCATGGGGAACTTATACAATACTAGAAGATTCCACGGGATACAAAATAAAACGAATAGAAGTCAAACCTGGCAAAAGACTAAGCCTGCAAAAACACTTCCATAGAAACGAACACTGGATAGTATTAAGTGGAACAGCTACTGTAACCGTAGGTGATGAAACAAAACTCATACGACCAAATGAATCGACTTATATCAAGATGGGTGAAGAGCATAGATTGGCCAATGGGGGCAAAATCCCAGTAGTACTAATAGAAGCTCAGGTGGGTGAATATACTGGCGAAGATGATATAGTAAGAATCGACGATGATTATAAAAGAGGAGAAAATAAATAACATGGCAAATCACAAAGTAGCATTAATAACCGGCATCACAGGGCAAGATGGAAGCTATCTAGCAGAGTTTTTGCTCAAAAAAGGGTATATCGTCCATGGGATCAAAAGAAGAACATCATTATTTAATACAGATCGTATCGACCACCTCTATCAAGACCCACATGTAGAACATAGAAACTTTATTTTGCACTATGGTGATATGACAGACTCTATGAACCTCACGCGTATCATACAGGAAGTGCAACCGGACGAGATCTACAACCTTGCTGCGATGAGCCATGTTGCTGTAAGTTTTGAGACACCGGAGTATGTAGCCAATGCAGATGGGACAGGAACACTTCGTATACTAGAGGCAGTCAAACTATTAGGGCTTGCCAAAAAAACAAAAATATATCAGGCTTCCACTTCTGAACTTTATGGAAAAGTACAAGAGACACCACAAAGCGAAACGACACCTTTTTACCCAAGAAGCCCTTATGCTGTAGCAAAAATGTATGCCTATTGGATTACTGTGAACTACCGTGAAGCGTACGGCATATTTGCATGTAATGGAATATTATTCAATCATGAATCACCAGTACGCGGAGAGACTTTCGTCACCCGTAAGATCACGCGCGCAGCTTCCAAGATCGCTTTAGGGTTACAAGATAAACTCTACCTTGGAAATCTTGATGCCAAACGTGACTGGGGACATGCAAAAGACTATGTAAGAATGATGTGGATGATCCTCCAGGCCGATGAACCAGAGGACTGGGTTATAGCTACAGGTACGACAACAACAGTTCGTGATTTCGTTCGCATGGCATTTGCTTATGCCGGGATCACTTTGGAGTTCAAAGGTGAAGGTATGGATGAAAAAGGATATGTCGTATCTTGTTCCAATCCTGACTACCAAGTCACTATTGGCAATGAAGTTGTAACAGTTGATCCACGCTATTTCCGACCTACAGAAGTGGATCTTCTTCTCGGGGATCCTTCAAAAGCAGAACAAAAACTCGGATGGAACAGAGAATATGATCTACAAGACCTAGTAAACGACATGATGGCAAGCGATCTTAAACTTATGACAAAAGACCAGTATCTCAAAGATGGTGGATATCAAATAATGAGTTATTTTGAGTAAGAGAGCAGTTTTATAATGTCTATTGAAAAAAAATCAAAAATATACATATCAGGCCATAGGGGACTAGTAGGAAGTGCAATAGCTAAGAACTTGCAATCTAAAGGCTATACAAATCTAGTCTACAGAACTCACTCCGAACTAGACCTTACGAATCAAAAAGCTGTAGAAGATTTTTTTGCTAGTGAAAAACCGGAATATGTTTTTCTAGCTGCCGCAAAAGTAGGGGGCATCGTCGCAAACAACACTTATCGGGCTGAGTTTATCTTTGAAAACCTAGCTATTCAAAACAATGTGATACATCAGAGTTATCTCAATGGTGTTAAAAAGCTTATGTTTCTTGGCAGCACCTGCATCTATCCCAAGAATTGCCCACAGCCGATGAAGGAAGAATATTTACTTACTAGTGAGCTTGAATATACTAATGAACCTTATGCCATTGCCAAGATCGCAGGTATCAAAATGTGCGAGAGTTATAATATACAGTATGGGACTAATTTCATATCTGTGATGCCAACAAACCTTTATGGCCCCAATGATAACTTTGATTTGGAAAAATCTCATGTGTTGCCTGCACTCATTCGTAAGATCCACCTCGGCAAATGTCTTGAAGATGGAAATTGGGATGCAATCAAAGAAGATTTAAATCAAAATCCTATAGAAAAGATCGCAGGTAATGCTTCACAAGAAGATGTAATCAAAATCTTAAACAAATATGGGATCTCCGTCATTCCCGCTAAGGCAGGAATCCAGCCTTTAGTTCAAATTGAGATATGGGGAAGCGGCAAACCTATGCGAGAATTCCTCTGGTCTGAAGATATGGCAGAGGCCTGTGTGTTTCTGATGGAAAACAGAGACTTCAAAGATACTTACTTTTCTCGTCATTCCGTACTTGATACGGAATCCAAAAATGACAAATCCCGCGAAGTTATACCATTGAACTGTCATTGCGAGGAGTCTAACGACACGGCAATCCACACCAAAGAAATATGCAACACCCACATCAACATCGGAACAGGTGTTGACATTTCCATCAAAGCACTAGCAGAAACCATCAAGGAGATCATCGGCTTCCAGGGTGAACTCTACTTCAACACCGACAAGCCTGACGGCACTATGAAAAAGCTCACAGATGTAACAAAGTTAAATAGTCTTGGCTGGGAGTACAAAATGGATTTAGAGTCTGGAATTAAAGAGATGTATAAATGGTATTTGGGGGTCAAAAAATGAAAATTGCCATTGCCGGAATAGAATATGTCGCACTCTTTTTTGCATATGCTCTTAGTAAAGAGTTCAAGGTCATGTTGAATGTCATCATCACCAACCGCTACGCCGATGTGTTGGATGATGTGGCGGACAAAGTGTACAACAGTAGAGATTTATTTGGGAATGATTAAATGAAAAAAAAGATTGGCATTATCACGCTCTGTGGATATCATAATTATGGGAATAGGCTTCAGAATTACGCACTGCAAAGTGTTTTGGAAAAATTAGGTTTTACGGTTTGGACCATTAAAAATATTACTGTTCAGAAAAAAAGTTCACTGATAGAGAGAATCGCTAGAAACAGGGGAAACCTTTTAAATCTTTTTGTTGCAAAGTACCAAAATAGAAAAATTAAAAAATTAAAAAATGAAAGAACACAAAGATTTGTTCAATTTTCAAAACAATATATTAATGAAACTGACTATACCATTTCTGAACTTTCTATCCCGGACGATCTATCGGAAAATTTTGACTTTTTTGTAACCGGTAGCGACCAGGTTTGGAATCCAAATCTTAATAGAGGGTCATTTGTTGAATTTTTACAATTTGCACCTTCCGAGAAAAGAGTTTCTTACTCAGCAAGCTTTGGGGTTTCTAAAATACCAGAGCATGTAAAAGCTGACTTTAGAGAACGGATTAATCAAATGGCCTATATTTCTGTCAGAGAAGAAGCGGGTGCCAAGATTGTGAATGAGCTTACAGAAAGAGATGCAGAAGTGTTGGTCGATCCGACCATGCTGTTGAACAAAGAAGAATGGTTTTCCATTGCAATGACACCTACATTTAAGCCGAAATCAAACTATCTTTTGACCTATTTTTTGGGTGATGGCAGCAATGAATATCGTGAGTGGATCAATCATATTTCAAAAACGTTTGATCTTGAAGTCATAAATTTGCTAAATCCTAATGCCAAAGATGCCTATCTGACTGATCCGGGCGAATTCATAGACTTGATCAATGATGCGGCATTGGTGTGCACTGATTCATTTCATGGCTCTGTTTTTTCGATTCTCATGAATACAAACTTTATGGTTTTTGACAGGATTGAAAAAAAAGAGGCTACGATGGGATCTCGCATTGATACATTGCTCAAAATGTTTGGGCTAAACGCACGCAAATGGCATAAAAATATAAAAGATGATGAAGTTTTCAATACGTCGTTCTCTCATGTTGACGAAATTTTGAGTATTGAGAGAAATAAAGCTATGAACTATTTGAAAAAAGCTTTACAGCTTCATGGTACAAATTGATATGAATAGTATGTGTGCTTCCGCTAATCGTCAGGGCTATAAAAAATATTTTTCTAATACCTCATGGCTGTTTGCTGAAATTTTTTTAAGGATGTTAATAGTCCTGTTGATAACTATTTGGTTGGCAAGGTATTTGGGACCTGAGCAGTTTGGACTCTTGAATGATACCATGTCGTTTGTCGCATTTTTTAACGAACCTGACAGCTATGCTGAAACACACGGCTTAGACAGCAGACAAATAATTACAGGTATTGGTTTGGATCTTAGAATAGGAATGCATTATAACAACCCGTCATTTGGCTACGGAGGATATTGTTTGCCAAAAGACACTAAACAATTATTAGCCAACTATGCTAATGTGCCAAGCAACATCATAAGAGCAATCGTAGATGCAAACAACACAAGAAAAGACTTTATAAGCGATAGCATCCTAAAGAAAAACCCTAAAGTAGTAGGGATTTACCGCTTAGTTATGAAAGCAGGATCGGATAATTTCCGCTCTTCTGCCATACAAGGGATTATGAAAAGGATCAAAGCCAAAGGGATCGAGGTCGTGATCTACGAACCTGCATTGCATGAAGATGAGTTTTTTCACTCACGTGTAATTTGTGATCTAGAAGAGTTCAAAAAAATTTCTGATGTTATAGTAGCCAACCGACACACCGATGTGCTGGATGATGTGGCGGACAAAGTTTATAGTCGTGATCTTTTTGGGAATGACTGAGGAGATAAAGAAGATGGCAAGTAATGGCTAAACAATCAGGCTTTGAAAGAATATTATATTTTGATATGTTGAGAGGATTGGCAATTATCTGTGTTGTGATAATACATTCATCAAATATGGGATTTCAGTTTCCTGATGACAGTTTCAATTTCAATTTTACTATTTTATCTCGTCAATTAATAAATATTGCTGTTCCTTTATTCCTTGCGATTTCAGGTTATTTTTTAATTAAGAAAAACATCTCTAACTTAGATGAATATTTTTCTTTTATTAAAAAGCAAATTCCAAAAATATACATCCCTTTTTTATTTTGGTCTAGTGTATTATTTATTTTAGGGGTATTGATTTTTAATAAATCAATTTTTCATGAATTATTTAAGTTAGTAATTTTTCAATCATCCGGTCCTTATTATTTCATTGCTTTAATTATCCAATACTATATGTTATTACCTTTATTAAAACATCTTGCTAATTTTAGGGGGTTGATTATTAGCTTAGTTATAAGTCTAGTTACTGTAGGCATAATATTTTATATCCGAAATTATATGGGTATAAATTTACCACTAATACTTTATGCTGGAAATTTTCCAATTTTACTTGTATTTTTTGTTCTTGGTTTGTATCTTGGTTCACTAAAAGAAATTTCTATTAATAATAAATTACTGATCAGTTTAATTATTACTTTTTATCTACTGTCTTGTCTTGAATCATATTTTATTTATTCACTGTTCGGAGATGGAGGGATAGCAGCTACTGCGATGAAGCCAACTTCTTTTATGTTTTCAATATTTTTAATTATATATCTTTTTAAAAATATTGATTTTTTTAAATCTAAAATATTAGAATATTTAGGAAAAATATCTTTTGGGATTTATTTGATACATGTTTTTATGCTAGCAGTTATCCCCCCCCTTATTATCAAATTTTCACCATCACTAGTAGAAAATCAATTTATTTATCAATTTATATTGGCTTCAACAACTTTAATATTTTGTTTTTTAATTATTTTAATAGCAAGAAAAATTCTTCCAATCAAGATTATAGAAATAATAGGATTTAAGTAAATGAAAAAGGTATCTCTAGTAGCATGACCCAAAATTACAAACGAATAGCCAAAAACACACTCTTTTTATATTTCCGTATGATTATTATCATGGCGGTAAGTTTCTATACGGTTAGAGTTGTATTAGATACTTTAGGTGTGACAGATTTTGGACTTTATAATCTAGTAGCTAGTTTTGTGCTTCTTATGGCAGTTTTAAATAATACTTTAACTGGCGGTACTCAAAGGTTTTTAACTTTTGAGATAGGTAAAGATGATTTTGTGAGACTAAAGCAGACTTTTTCAACTGCTTTAGTTATACATATCGCTTTAGCTTTTTTCATTCTATTTTTAGGTGAAACTATTGGCCTTTGGCTTTTGTACGAAAAAATGAATATCCCGGCAGAGAGGTTTGATGCCGCTTTTTGGGTATATCAGTTCGCTATAGCTTCAACAATGGTTACGGTGATGCAAGTACCTTATAATGCTCTTATCATAGCGCATGAGAGGATGTATATATTTGCTTATGTAAGTATAGTTGAGGCTATTTTAAAACTTCTTGTCGTTTATTTATTATTGGTTATATCATTTGATAAACTAATAATTTACGGGATTTTGATGTTTATGGTCTCATTAACCATTGCTTCATACTACAGAATTCATGTGATCAGAAACTATGAAGAGTCTCATTTTTCACTCTCATTTGATAAAGAGATGGTAAAGTCAATGCTTCAATTTTCAGGTTGGAATTTATTTGGAACATTAGGTGCATTGTTATCAAGCCATGGAGTATCTTTACTTTTAAATTTATATTTTGGTCCTATTGCAAATGCTGCACATGCTATTTCGATGCAAGTAAGTAATGGATTAAATCAATTTGTAAATAGTTTCCAAACAGCTATAACACCTCAAATAACAAAACTGTATGCATCAAACAAAATAGATGAATTAAACAACTTTTTATATCAAAATACTAAATATGCATTTTTATTGCTTTGGATCATTGTCTTGCCGATTGTTTTAAAGTTAGACTATGTTCTATCGGTGTGGTTGACACAAATACCCCAAAATACAATTATCTTTACAAAATTACTCATGATATATGGTCTGATGTCTTCTTTTATACGTCCAATGGTGATGGCGATACAAGCTACTGGAAAAGTTAAAGGTATTCAAATGAGTGCTGGAATATTATTAATTTTGATTTTACCGATTTCATGGGTTTTATTAGAAAATAATTTTCCTATATATTCTCCGTTTGTCGTGATGTTGTGTATGTGGATTTTTCATATTTTATTAGAAATCTTTTTTTTAAAAAGATTAATAAATTTTTCAGCTATAAGTTTTCTACGATTATCAGTAATACCTATTATAATTATAATAGGTATCTCTTTACTGTCATTAAACTATTTATCTTGTATGTTAGAAAACACTATCTATCAAATGTTACTCTTTTTTGTAGTATCTATATTTGTTAATTCTGTTTTAATCTATTTTATAGGTATTGATTTACATACAAGACAAAAAATGAAGCTTATGTTAGTAAATAAATATAAACAACAAAGGAAGTAAGTGAGTTTTAATATCATTCAAACAACTGTATTACGAGATAACTGTATTGGTTGTGGAACTTGTGATGCCATTTGTCCTGTAGATATTTTAAAAATGGATTTTAATTCTATTGGTATGTATGAACCGATTGAATCAGAAGGATGCTTAGATAAATGTACACTTTGTATGGATGCCTGTCCTTTTGTGGAAGAAAACCAAGATGAAAAAGAATTAGGAAAAAAACTATATGAAAATGAAAACAATATGCTTTTTCATAAAGATTTGGGATATTTTGTAAACACTTATGAAGTTTATAAAAAAGAGACTTCTGAAAGATTAAAATCAGCATCAGGCGGTGCAGGACATTCCATACTAAAAAATCTACTTGAACAAAAATTAGTTGATACTATCTTGACGGTTGAATCAAATGATGATCCCGATAAACTTTTTAAATTTTCAAATTTTAAAGAGGTTCAAGAGTTAGAAAAAATAAGAAGCTCGGTATATTACCCTACAGAAATGTCTGAAGTATTAGACTATGTTATGAAAAATGATGGAACATATGCGATAACTACACTTCCATGTTTTGCAAAAGCCATCAGGCTGGCACAAGGGAAAAATAGTAAGTTACGAAAGAGAATAAAGTTTGTAATAGGTCTTGTTTGTGGGCAGATGAAGACAAAAGAGTTTACACATACTTTGGCAAAAAATGCAATTGGAACAGATAGACTAAAAAGTGTAAACTATAGAGTAAAACAAGACACTGAACCTGCAAGTAATTTTGCTTTTGGATTTCAGGACATAAAAGACGGCTCAGTTGGACGGCTCAGTTTGACGGCTCAGTTTGACGGCCCTGGTAAATTATGGGGAAGTAGGGCATTTACTCCAAATGCTTGTAATAGCTGTACAGATGTATTTGCTCATTGTGCTGATATCGTTTTGATGGATGCTTGGCTTCCTAATTACATGAAAGATTATAGGGGGCATTCATTGGTTATAGCTCGTAAAAATGAGATTTCAGAAATATTAGAAAAATCTTTAGATATAGAAGTAAAAGAAATAGAGTATGAAAAAGTATTTTTATCCCAAAAGCCTGTAGTAGATAATAAAAATGCTATTTTTTATGGAAGTAAAAACATTTTTACACAGCTTATAAATAAACAAAAGCTAAAAATTCAAAAATTATCAAATGAGAATTATGAAAAAAATAAACCTGAAATTGATTTACTTTTTAATAAAATAAGACAAATACAGAAAATATATTCTTTAGTTATGTTGCCTAAAAGAGTAGTTTTAAAAATTTTTAGAATACTAAAAGGAAGTAGATGAAAATAGGAATTCTAACACTACCAATACACGAAAATTATGGCGGTATCTTACAAGCAGTTGCATTGTATAGACTTTTACATAGCAAAGGGCATGATGTTGTCTTAGTCGATAAACAAACTAAGAATAACCAAGTTTTATGGAAGAAACTTGTTAGAAAAGTATTGCTGAAAATTCCATTTCACGATTTTAAAAATCTTAGAACCAATTATAAGATAAAAAAAGAGCATCAAAAAACAAAAATTCAGAGGCTCTCTCATCAGGAAAGCTGGAGCGAAGCAGTCACGGCAAGATACATCAAATATATCAGAGTGTTTGAAAAAGTGAATATTCTTATCACTTACCCCAAGCGAAGTGCCAAGCAAATAGTATTCAAAGTGCTAAATTTTCTCAAGGTGAACAAGAGATGAATGATATAAAATGTTTTATTATTAATTTAGAAAAAGATGTCGAAAAAAAAGCACAGATGCTTCGTGTATGCGAAATAAACGGCATCGAACCGACTTTTATCAAAGCTGTATATGGCAAAGAGCTTGAAAAATCATATATTGACAAAGTGGCCGATCAAGCGAAAGCAAAAAGTATTTTAGGCCGGAAATTGACCGAAGGTGAAATAGGAGTCGCTTTAAGCCAACTCTCTATCTATCAAGATATGATAGATAATGATATTGAACTAGCGCTTATACTAGAAGATGACGTCAATTTTTCGTTTGGGCAAGAGGATTTGAAAAGTATTGCAAAGCAGTTGCCGTCGGATTGGGAGTGCATTATGCTCGGACATCATACGAAAAGATCGAGGCTTATAGACACATTGCCATCAGTGTGGCATCAAAAGAAAATTTCACAGACTCAAAGACTTGTTCGTTTTGCAGAAGCTCCTGTCGGGGCATATGGTTATCTGATCAATAAAAATGGAGCACGTAAAATGTTGGTCGAATACAGAGTAATTTATAAACCTATTGACATGTGGAACGACAAAAAGTTAAATATATATGGTGTTGCTCCATCGATGATTTTAGTGGACGATAGTTTTATCGGTGATAGCTTGTTGTTGCGAGAGAGAGCAATGGTCACAATAACGAGAACCGGATATCAGAAATTTAAAGATCTAGTACAAAAGGTATTGAGGAAGTTACACTTGTATAAAGCATTCTTTTTGGCTAAAGGGTTTTTTTTGAAATTTAAAAAATTACACAAGTATAAAGTGGATATATAACATGATGTTTTTTGTTCAACCGATCATTTGGAGTGCACTTGAATATTTATTATTTTTTTCATGGTTGGGAAAAATCATAAGTGGATACATCGATTTGCCAAGCAAGGTTAATGCCAAATGATAACATTAATAAGGAATAGTTACGAAGTTTATTGTGTTTGGCGCTGCAAAAGAGATAGAATCGATTTCACACAATACCAAACAGATGTGCAAAAGCTTGGGCATATCTGCCAACTTGGCAGTATAGCTTTAAGCATTGCGTATAGAGAGAAACCAGTAATCTTTGATGTGGAGTCTATATTACAATACAATGATGGAGTATATAAATGATTAGTTTTATTATGATGGCGAAAGATGTTCAAAACTATATAAATGATGCTATAGTTGAACTTCAAAAAGAGAACAAAGTTGACTGGGAATTAATAATAGTGGATGATCATTCAAGCGATGCTACATTTGAAGTTGCAAATGATTTCGCAAAAATTGATGGAAGAGTTAAAGTAGTTAAAAACCGATATAATGGAAAAGTTTTAGGAACAAACTATGGTTATAGTTTATCAAAGGGAGAGATTATAAAGTGTATTGATTCTGATGATGTATTGTTGCGAGATTTTTTTAGGCATTATGATGAAATGAAAAAGTATGATGCACATTGCCATAGCATTTATATTACAGATGAAAGATTACAAAGGCTATCTACATATAATTCTAATCCTCTTATTTTATCTCAGTCGTATGAGTTTGCTTTGTCAAATCTTTTGAGTATTCCTAAGTGTTCGTGGTCATTTAAAAGATCACTTGCCGAAAAAATATTTCCTTTGCCCGATAGTTTACCCTTTGAAGATGTATGGATATCATTGCTTATCAAAAAAAATGCGAGTTCCATTCGCAATATAAACCAACCGCTTTATTTGTACAGACAACATTCAAATCAAACTTTTGGTGGGATTATCAACTATAGCTCAGACAAAGTGATATTTAGAGCCAAAAGACTTTTAAGACTTGTGGATGTATTAGAAATTGAGCCTAGGGCTACTGAAGGATTTGAAAAAGATATTTTTGACAATACAAGAGTTTATAATACATTGATGAGTAAAGAAAAATTGTTTATATGGGATGTTCTGAAATGTCAACTGAGATTTGTTGCAAAGGTTAAAATCATACTTATTAAAAAGTTTCCTATATTAGCAAAGTATATTACAGTTTTGAAGTGGAAGTTAGATGCAACTAATAAAAATTAAATTTTATAATATATATTTTCTACTTTTTTGTATATGCGCAGTTGTCTTTCCTGTAAATTACGAGTTTTTGGGCTCTTTTAGATTTTTGGATATTGTATTTATTATACTTTTTATATTCTTTACTCTTTCAAATCCAAAAGTAAACAAATCGTTGCTAATCGTACTGATATTAGCAATATTCTTTTTTACACTTTCAAGTTTAATAGGAATTTTTCAAAATGGTTTTTTGGAATTATCACGCTTAGGTTTCATTTATAAGTATTTGTTTATTTTTACCGTACCTTGGCTGTTTGTATCTATAGTAAAAACAAAAGAACAGATAAGAACTATAAATTGGATATTGATAATAAATTTTATTTTTTTGAGTAGTTGGACTTATATATATTTGTCGCTTTTAGCAAGTGGGGCGATTAGCGGTAGTTTTAGACCGTCTTTCCCCTTGTCAAATGACTATATTGAATCTGATGCACACTTGTATTCATCTTATCTTGGTTTTTTTGTTGTTGCGTATTTATTTTATCTTAGAAGGTTTTTTAATCATAATTTATTAATTACAATAGTTATTGCAGGTAATGGGATAGTTGGATTATTATTAACAGGCAGTAGAACGGGTTTAGTTCTTGTAGGGTTGTCAATTTTTATTTATTTTATATACTTTATATTGAAGTTAACTAGAACAAAGGTAAAAGCTATCATTAGTAAAAAAGCGTTTATATATTCTTTTTTATCTATATTTTTTATTTTGCTTCTAGCATTTATCTTTATGCCATCTGCTATCGAACTATTCAGTGATTATGAACGATTGACTCAAAGAGCATTTAACTTTGATTTGGCTGCTGATCAAAGCTCTCAAGGAAGAATTTATAAACTTCTTGTTGGGATTGAAGATTCGGAGTACTCTGGACTTTTGCTAGGTTTAGGTTTGCATAGCTCATTAATTTGGTATGACGGTCTTTTTACTATTTTATTGGCGCATGGCGGGATTTTATTCATTATTTCTGTTGTTTTGTTTTATTCTTTGATAATTAAGAAAGCATATACAAATTCAACTAATCAAAAAGAATTTTTACTTTTTTGTTTCTTGGTGTTTTTGTACGTGATAGCTAACTTAATAACTGAATATATTTTCGTGTCTAGGAATGCTTTTCCTGTTTTAGTTTTATTGTCTGTTTTGTATGTTAGTATTTTGAACAACAAAAGAAGTTCTAAAGTAAATAATTCATTGGATAGGAGATAGGCATGAGTTGTTTTCATGACATTACATTATACGGTAAAATTGTAAGACCTAAAAAATCTGTTATAAGTCCAATATTTGATAGTAAAAAAATCCTGATAAATTATAGTTGGAAATATGTGGATATGTGGATTAAAAAAAATAATAAAAAAGATGCACTTTTTTATTGGCAACAGCCACATCGGTTTTTTGAAGCCAGTCTTGTTTTGCCCAATATTTCATCGCCACCCGCTTTATACTATTGCTTTTTAAATGCTATTAAAACATTACTAATAGTTAAAAAATAGATTTTGCAGATAGACATAGTATAAGTGGAGAATAAAAAATGAAAATATCAATCATAACTGTTGTATGGGACAACAAAAATACTATAAGAGATGCTATAGACTCAGTGCTAGGGCAAACATATAAAAATATAGAATATATTGTCGTAGATGGTGCTAGTACTGATGGCACAGTAGAAGTGGTGCAAAGCTATGGAGATCAGATCAGTAAGTTCGTTAGTGAGCCAGACAAAGGGCTTTATGACGCTATGAACAAAGGTATAGCTTTAGCTACGGGAGATATCATTGGCATTTTAAATAGTGATGATTTTTATATAGATAAGTTTGTAATTGAACGAGTAGTCGGTGAGTTTAAATCTCGGCATGTGGAGAGTGTATTTGCAGACTTGGTTTTCGTGAAACCTGAAAATCTTGAAAAGGTAGTACGATATTATGACAGTAGTAAATTTTTGCCAAGTAAGTTTATGTATGCGTTGTATCCTGCTCATCCAACTTTTTTTGTAAAAAAAATTATTTATGACAAATATGGTTTATTCAAAACAAATTATAAAATAGCTGCAGATTTTGACATAATGGCTCGATTTTTATATACAAATAAAATCAGTTATAGCTATATAAAAAAACCTTTGATTAAAATGCGAGTTGGTGGTGTTAGTACTTCGTTGAGTGCTATTTGGACAAATAGCAAAGAGCAACTTAGAGTTTGTGAAGAAAACGGCATAAAAAGTAATTTATTTAAAATTCTTATGAAATATCCAATAAAGATACTAGGACTCATCAGAAAATGAAACTTTTACTTACAGGAAGCTCCGGATACATAGGAAGCAACTTTATAAATCACTCTAAAAGCAAATATGGTTTTGAACACTTCTCACTTTTAAATCAAAAAATAGAGGGTATAAGTTTTAAAAAAATAGATGTTGTTTTACATTGCGCGGCTTTAGTTCATCAAAAGATTGAATATCCATACGAAAAATATCATGAAATAAATGTAGTTTATCCTGTAAGATTAGCACAACTTGCTAAGAAGAATGGTGTAAAACAATTAGTGTTTATAAGTACTATCGCAGTTTATGGTGAAGATTTGGAAGAACTTGATGAAAATACCCCCTGTAATCCTGTTTCACCATATGGTAAAAGTAAATTCGAAGCTGAAAAACAACTATTGGAGCTAAATGATGATAGTTTTAGAGTAAGTATCATAAGGCCACCCATGGTATATGGCAATAAAGCCCCAGGCAATATAGATAGCTTAGTAAGACTTGTGAAAAAGTTACCCATTATACCACTTAAAGGGATAGAAAATAAAAGAAGTTTTGTTTTCATTGGAAATCTTTGCCATTTAGTTGATAGTATTATAGAACAAAAACAATCCGGTATTTTTCTAGCAAGCGATGATGAACCTTTGAGTACCACTAAACTTATTGAACTTATAGCAAAAAACTTAGAGAAAAAAGTATATTTAATAAAAATTCCATTTTTTGAAAGTTTATTGAAACTATTAAAACCATCATTTCACAAAAGACTATATGAGAGTTTGGAAGTAGATAATACTATCACAAAAGAAAAACTAAATCTTCAAAACCCATATAGCGTAGAAGAGGGTATAAAACTTATGATAAAAGGAGAAAAAGCATGACAAGAGTTTTAGATATATTGTTATCAATGTTGGCATTGATGCTATTGGCGCCGTTGTTGTTGCCGATTATGGTGATTCTAAGATTTACAGGTGAAGGAAAGGTATTTTATTTACAAGAACGAGTAGGTAAAGACGGTAAAATGTTTAAAATATGGAAGTTTGCTACCATGCTTGAAAACAGTCCAAATATGACTAACGCATATATTACAACGCATGGAGATCCTAGGGTTTTGCCTTTTGGAAAATTTCTTAGAAAATCAAAGATTAACGAGTTGCCACAACTAATAAATATTTTAAAAGGCGATATCAGTGTCGTAGGACCTAGGCCACAGGTAAAAGCGCATTTAGATTTGTATCCAAAAGACAAACTGGCTGATATTCTCTCTATTAAGCCCGGCCTTACAGGAATAGCGTCTTTATTTTTTAGAGATGAAGAGAGCATGATTTCTCATAGTTCTTTGGAGCCTAAAGAATTCTATAAACTTTATATAGCACCTTATAAAGCTGAACTTGAACTTTGGTACAAGAAAAATCAAAATCTTTATACTTATGTTATGTTGATAGGTTTAACTGTTTGGAGTGTTCTTTTTTCGGAAAGTAAGTTATATTTGAAAGTTTTTAAAGATTTGCCGACTCCACCAAAAGAATTAATTGTATAAAGGATATTTATGGATTTCACATTAGAACTCATAGGCAGAACAAGCGAACTTTTTGAAGACGACATCAAAAAATATGATGATGAGCTCAAAAGCATTGTATCCTCGTCAACTTTTTTGGTCATAGGCGGTGCTGGGAGCATCGGGCAAGCTGTGACTAAAGAGATCTTTAAGCGCAATCCTAAAAAACTTCACATCGTGGATATAAGCGAAAACAATATGGTGGAACTCGTGCGTGACATCCGAAGCTCATTGGGGTATGGTGATGGGGAGTTTGCGACTTTTGCACTCGACATCGGAAGTATCGAATACGATGCGTTTATCAAAAGTGACGGAAAGTATGATTATGTTTTAAATCTCTCTGCACTCAAACACGTGCGAAGCGAAAAAGATCCCTTTACCCTAATGCGGATGATAGAAGTAAATATTGAAAATACCGATAAAACGATCGGGCAATCATTGGACAATGGGACGAAAAAATATTTTTGTGTTTCAACCGACAAAGCGGCAAATCCGGTCAATATGATGGGGGCGAGCAAACGTATCATGGAGATGTACTTAATGCGAAGAAGTTTGCAAATGCCTATTTCGACAGCACGTTTTGCCAATGTGGCGTTTAGTGACGGAAGTTTGCTGCACGGGTTTAATCAGCGCATTCAAAAAAGACAACCTCTCTCGGCACCAAATGATATTAAGCGGTATTTTGTAACACCAAAAGAATCTGGCGAGCTTTGTCTGATGTCTTGTTTGTTGGGTGAGAATAGAGATATATTCTTTCCAAAACTGAGTGAAAAACTTCATCTTATCACCTTTGCCGATATTGCGGTGAAGTACTTACAAAAATTAGGATATGAGCCTCATTTGTGTAAGAGTGAAGATGAAGCAAGAGAACTTGCAAAAACTTTGCCCGATGAGGGAAAATGGCCGTGCTATTTCTTTTCTAGTGATACAACTGGAGAAAAGGATTTTGAAGAGTTTTTTACCGACAAAGAAACCTTGGATATGGATCGATTTGAGAATCTGGGTGTCATCAAAAATGAGGCACTTTTTGATAATGAGAAGCTTGAAATGTTTACCGCTGAAATCAATGCAATGAAAGCCAAAAAAGAGTGGACAAAAGAGCAGATAGTAGAACTATTTTTTGAGATGATCCCCGATTTTGGTCACAAAGAAACTGGAAAATATTTAGATGGCAGGATGTAAAGATAAGATTTTAGATTTTCTTTAAGGTTGAAGGGAGAGGTCAGGAATGATACCCTCCCGTCATCCTCGTGCTTGACACGGGGATCTAGATTTCAGTCATGCTGAATTTAGTTTAGCATCTTCAGAGTTTTATTTTTCTGCTCGAGTCTCGTGTGACACTATTTATTATATATGGATTCCGGATCAAGTCCGGAATGACGGAATAGTGGATCGCCAGACTTCGTTCGCGATGACAAAAAAGGTGTAATTAAACTAGCACCCCTGGCTTTCCATGCCCATCCGCAGTTCCTCGATAGCTCGGCGGTGTTCTGCGATCTCAGCCTTGATCTCTTCACTGTCACCTTCTTGGGAATCTGGTGTGCCGACATAAACTTCCAGCTCTTCGCGTAGTTTGGTTATTGCTGCATGATGGGTTTGCATCTCTTTTCGTAAGTGTTCACAGATATCTGGCATATTTCACCTCCTAGATGTAGATAGTTTATTATATGATGTTATTTTTGAAGATATTCTGAAAGGATTCCGTATCAAGTGCGGAATGACGAAAACATTGCGGTGGATCCCCGCCTTCGCGAGGATGACGAAAGCATTGTGATTGATCCACGAGTCAAGTCCGGAATGACGGAACAGTGGATCGCCACACTTCGTTCGCG
>DIKI01000001.1:315833-316295 GCA_002424475.1 Sulfurovum sp. UBA5622 | reverse complement strand
ATTCCGTATCAAGTACGGAATGACGGGGTAATAGTAGACTATTTTGTTGTAAAGTTATAGTTTTTATAAAAAAATTGCTAAAATAAACAAAAAGAGAAAACTTGAAATACATTTATATATTATCTTTTATCGTGATACTTATAATCATAGAATTCTTAGCTACTGCTACAGCAGGAGTGGAGTCGGTTACTCTAGGATGGGACAAGCTAAATCATATAGCTGCGTTTACGGTTTTGTATATTCTTGTGTCATTGGCTTTTGAAGATCTAAACATAGTTTATAGATTTTTGTTACTTTTTGTTTTTGGCCTGCAAATAGAGATAGCCCAATCGTTTTTACCGCCTAGGGAATTTTCGTCGTTAGATGTCGTAGCAGATATAGTGGGTGTAGTGTTTGGATTTTTGGTGTACCATACATTGGTTCGTCATTCCGTACTACGACACGGAATCCATAAAAGAGTGG
>DIKI01000001.1:0-315827 GCA_002424475.1 Sulfurovum sp. UBA5622 | reverse complement strand
CCGCACTTCGTTCGCAATGACGAAAAAGGCTAAAGGGGTAGAAGTCCGGAATGACGGGGGCAGAGATCCTGAAATAAATCCAGCATGACGGTTGCAGATATAATAGTTTGTATGAATTTATGATAAAATTAGTTTAGTTTTAAGGAGAAGTTATGAGATTATCTGAATCTGAGATAAACACATTTAAAACAAAACTACGTTCATTGTGCTCTGATGCCAAACTTTATCTTTTTGGAAGCAGAACAGACGATACCAAAAAAGGCGGGGACATTGATCTGCTCATAGTCTCAAAAGAACTGACAAAAAGAGATCTGAGACTCTTGAAAGTAGATTTTTTTGATAAATTTGGAGAACAAAAGCTCGATATCGTCCTAGATGATGGAACATTCAAGAATCCATTTCATAAAATGATACAAAAAAAGGCTATTTTGCTATGATCGCAGAAAAATTAAGATCAGATAAAATTTTATTGGAAAAGCAGCTATCTTGGCTCAGTATATCTTTTGAGGAATGCAAAGCCATAGGCATCAAGAATATTTACACAGTAGATGAATTTGGCAAGTTTGAAACTTTATGCAGTAGATACAGCAGGGGTATTGATTTTCTGATAAGAAAGATATTTAGAACAATTGATGAGTATGAGTTTGAAAACCAAGGAACTCTCATAGATGTGGTAAACAATGCACATAAAAGAGGGCTCTTTGATGACATCGAAGAGCTTAGGGTTATGAAAGATGTGAGAAATACTATCGTGCATGAATATATAGAAGATGAATTGGTTGAAGTATTTGATGAAGTATTGGAATATTCAGAGAAATTAATAGAGATCATGAATAGTACATTATTGTATTTGGGAAATATAGAGATACGATAAGTTGATATAGATTTCGGATCAAGTCCCCAATGACGGGAGTGGAGGGGGATTAGAAGAAGTAGTTTACTCCTGTTGTGCCTATCAGGCCTTGTTCTTTGTGTTCTAGATTCCAACGTCCTTTCCCTTCTATCATAAATTGAAAAGAATTATACATAGGTACTTTGAGTCCGGCACCTAATACTAAATTAAAATCATTACGACCGGAAACATCGTTTATCGTCCGATACCCGAGTCCAAAAGAAGTAAATGGAACATAAGAACTAATCGGGCTAAAACTATAGTTCATGCTCCCAATATAATCGACAACATCAACGTTTTTAGTGCCAAAATCCGGAGCCGTGTATAATATTTCTCCAACAGCTGACCATTTCTCTGAAAAATTGTAACCCACACGCAATCCGGCACCAGGAAAATCATTGCCAAGGTTATCGCCGTTAGCACCCTCAAAAAGTGCTGCAGCACTAACGCCAAATTCCCATGGCTTGGCGGCAGGCGCAGCTTCTATAAATGCAACATTTCCAATTACCAATAGGACGATTAATGATATTTGTTTAAACATATTATCCTCCTTCAATAATTCTTTTTAATATTAAATCACATTAATTATTTTAAGAAACTTAAAGTAGTAGTTAAAAATATAATTTTTTAAATAAATTATATAATTTTATATTAGTTAGTCTTATTTTAATTCTGTTTTGTGCAATAGTTTTAATCTAGTTCACACGGTGTACAGACAAGGATGGGAGCTAGGGGAGAGTTGGCAATCAACCATTTGCTACCATTGCAGCATTTTGCCTGAGATATTCACGAAATAGTTATCATTATATATGTTAGAATCGTTATACCCAGCTGTTGTACCTAGTTCTATATTATTATCAAATCTTTCTCTTATGCCAATTGATAGGCTGTTTGCTTTGCTTCCATTATCGAAATCATCTCGTGCATAGCTCATATAAAGAGTTCGTTGCATAGAGGGTTGGTAGGTTATATTTGCAAAGTGTGCATCACCTCTGCCGCCATGGGTATGCCCCATGATACGGCCATCGTTCGTGTATCCATCTCGATATATATGATGAAGATACCATGCATTACTATCGTGCATTGTGATATATTCATAATTTAGGCTAAGACCGTTGATATTACCTATGTCAAATAGTTTCACACCGCCTATCCAGCTCCACTTTGATGGAGTAATGCCTGCTGCATCTTCACCTGCGCCCTCTGCATATAGTTTGAATGGTTGATAATCATTGCTGGAGTTATAAGTAGCAAAAACTCCTGCCTTTTGATCACCTGGCTCTAGTGCAGATATGTTTTCAACATCTCCAGTCGGAAATAAAACATCGATAAAAGTATCAAAACTCTCATCCCTTCCGCCGCCTCCATATAACGCCGTTCTATAAACTCCCCATTCGAAACTATCAAGAGGCTTAAAGCTAAGCTGCATACCGATCATTTTTGGATAGCCATCATTGATGCTTGTATCGGGCAATAGGATATGGTCGTAGTGATCTAGTCTGCCTACAAAGAAATCAACATCCACCAAACCAATGATATCCGATACCGGTTGTGTCAAAAAATCAAGTTTAAATGATTCGACATTTGAAATTCTTAGCATATCAATGGGTTTTGCATTATTAGAAAGTAGCAGTGTTCCGCTATGTGACGGTCCCATCCATAAAGCTTCTTTCCCTAGTGTGAGATTTACATTTTTATATGTTGCTCTAGCGTATGTGTCGTGTAGTTCAAATCCATTTTCATCTCGTGAATTCGTATATGCCGGTGTGACCACGAAACTAAAATATTCATTTATGTATTGAAGTCTGCCAGATACCTGTACATTGCCATCTTTGTCTAGTCTGAGTCCATCTTTGTTGGCAAAAAAGGCACTTCCATCTCCATCTGGTAATCCGGAAACATTTGTAAGCAGTTGTTGATCGTGGCTATAATAGGCTGATACAGAAGTATCGAGTAATCCATTTGAATTGTATCTGTTGATTTCATTTAACAACTCTTCTTTGGAGCTTTGAAATCTGGTATCGTCTATTTTGGAGATGGCTTCGAGTAATTCTTTTGTATTGTAAGGTTTTGTTGTTGTGCTAAGTGATGAGATAGCTCCAAGGGCTTGTAATCTTTCTATCTCATCATATATAGGAGAATCCAATGGAATATCTACATTGTTAGCACTTAAATTGTTAGTAACTAACATAGTCAATACAATAGTCGAAAAGTTAAATTTATTCATTTTACTATCCCAAATATAATCATTTTTAATTGTGAAATAATAATATAACTTAAAAGCTTTTATATTATTGAGAATTAAATTTTTTTAATAAAAAATTAAATATAGTTTATAATCTTTGATGTTCTATTTTGGTGCAACGATTTTGTACTACTTGCATGCCGTGCTCCTTAGCTTTCTTGGCTGCTTCGTTGTTGACAAGTCCAAGTTGTGTCCAAATACAATGCACATCGCCTCTAGCTATACATTCATCGACTATTTTTGCAATTTCGGCAGGTTTTCTGAATATATCAACTATATCGACCTTGAAAGGGATCTCGCTTAAGCTTCTGTATACTTTTTCTCCTAAGATCACTTCTTCTTTTGGATATACAGGTATTATAGTAAAGCCTGCATTTTTTAGGTATCTTGCTACCATATTGCTAGCTTTGCTTTCATCAGGAGAACATCCTATGATAGCTATGGTTTTGGCATTGTCAAAAATCTTTTTCATCTCTTTTGGGTCGGCGTTTACTGTAGGAAATTCACATTCCATAATTTGTTTCCTTGTTCGTAAGTTGATTTATTACTACAATTATATACCTAATGATGTAATATGATATAATTCTACCCAATTATGGCAACAGGAAAATTAAATGTTAAATCTTGACACTATTCAAAAAGCATCAAAAAGAGTTGAAACAGTTGCTCACCTGACACCTTTTGCATTCGCTCCAATCTTGAGTAATCTTAGCGGATATGAAGTGTATCTCAAAAAAGAGAACCTTCAACGTACAGGTTCGTTTAAACTCAGAGGGGCTTTCAATAAAATAGCTACACTGATCGAAGAAGGCAATTTTAAGGGCGTAGTAGCAGCAAGTGCAGGCAACCATGCTCAAGGTGTTGCGCTTAGCGCATCACATTTTGGGCTGAAGGCCGCTATCGTGATGCCAGAATCTACCCCTCTTACCAAGATACAAGGTGTAAGAGATTTTGGAGCAGAAGTGATCTTGCATGGGGTTAATTATGATGAAGCTTATGCGTATGCCATAGATTATGCCAATAGCCATAATGCAAGCTTCGTACATCCATTTGCAGATGATGAGGTCATAGCAGGTCAAGGCACAATAGCTCTGGAGATGCTTCAAGAAATTAATGATCTAGACGCAATCATAGTACCCGTAGGTGGCGGAGGACTCATATCTGGCATTGCTACGGCAGCCAAAGCTATCAACCCAAAGATCAAAGTAATAGGAGTTGCAGCCAAAGGAGCTCCGGCTATGAAGCAATCTTTTGACGCAAAAAGTGCAGTAGATACATTGCATGTCCGCACAATTGCCGACGGTATTGCAGTAAGAGATACATCTCCAATAACACTCGAATATATATTAAAAAATGTCGATGATATGGTGTTGGTCCGTGAAGATGAGATATCAAATGCCATTTTATTTTTATTAGAGAGACAAAAAATACTCGTAGAAGGTGCAGGCGCTGTTGGAGTAGCCGCACTAATGCATCACAAGCTCAAACTACCGAAAAATAGCAAAGTAGGCATAGTGGTCAGTGGTGGCAATATAGATGTAACTATGCTCTCTCTCATCATAGAAAAAGGACTTATGAAATCCGCCCGTAAAATGAAGCTAATGGTAACTTTGGTTGACAAGCCAGGAGCATTGATGAAATTTACCGAGATACTTAGAGAGGCAGGAGCAAACATAGTCCACATAGGTTATGATAGGACTTCTATTGATCTGGAATTTGGAGACGCGCATGTATCTGTAGCTCTTGAGACAAAAGGCGAAGCTCATCAAGAAGAGATAAGAGAGAAGCTCAAAGAAAACGGTTTTATATTTAGCGAAGCACATTAATGATAGCTATCGATCTGGGGTCCAATACTCTTCGTGTATTGCAAGTTGATTGTACAAGTGGGGAGTTTTTGTATGAGTATCAAAAAATTGTCAGAACTGCTGATAATCTTATCCACACAGGAATGATCTCCGCCCAGGCTAAAGAGCGTATTATTGGAGCTATAAAAGAAGCCTCATCACATATAGATTTTAGTAAAGACAAGATCAAGGCCGTGACCACAGAGGCTATGAGAAGAGCCAAAAACAGTTTGGAGATAATAGAAGAGATATATGATAAAACCGGCGTTAGGTTTGAGATAATTGATGGAGACATGGAGGCTAGACTCACTATATCAGCAGTCATTAATCGTCTAAAAGCATTGGATATTGTGACGCAAAATGGATTTTCGATGATCGATATAGGCGGTGCATCTACTGAGATTGCTTTTGTTGGTCATGATGATATCGTTGCGCAAAGTTTTTCGCTAGGTATTGTCACTTTGGCCGAGGCCTATCCGACTCTTGATATGCTAAAAAGCGCGCTGCCTAGCAGACTTGAGCCAATATCCAAGTTTATTGAAGACTTTTTGCAAGAAAAAAACAACATAGACTTAGTAGTAGCAACCGCAGGAACCCCCACTACTGTAGCAGCAATGAAGATAGGTTTGGACTTTGAGACTTATGAGGCATATAAGATAAATGGTATGAAGCTTGATTTTGCAGATATGGACGAGCAGCTAAAAAGACTCTTGGACATGAGTGAAGATATGCGAGAAGTTGCTGTTGGAACCAATAGAAGCGACCTCATAGCTACAGGTATAGTGCTATTTAAAGCATTGCTTGAATTGCTTGGAAAAGATGAATGTATCGTCGTAGATGACGGGCTTAGAGAGGGTGTTGCACTTGAAGGGTGCAAAGAATAGCAGCGGCCGTCATTGTGACGAATGAAATTTCCTCGTTCCCATCGTCTCGATGGGAATGCATATAACGCATATCTGATACAATTATCACCAAAATCTCTCAATTTCAATAAGTCCATTAATTCCCTCATAATCTCTAGCGCTTGAATATCGCCAATGTTTTGCCTCATCAACATATCCTCTTTTTACTGGATTTTGATGGATATACTTTATTTTGTTTATCATCATAGCATCACTCTGTATAAGTTTAGGTTGGCTGCCCTCTTGCCAAATTTGATATTCAGCTGTTGTTTTATGCGCCTTTTTATAAAATGCTAGTTGATCAATAATTGTAGTAACATTCTCTTTTAAAAGCAGTTTTAATATCTCTTTTGCGGTAAAAGATTTAAATTTTTTTATACTTTGAGTGATATTATCACTACTGGCTATTAAATGAATATGGTTTTCAAGAATTACATAAGCATAGAGCTTTAGACTATCTTCTTTTTGTAGATATCTCAAGCTATCAAGTATGATATTGACACTTTCTTGCCTAGTAAATATCGGTAACCAATGAAGTATAGTGCAAGTAAAAAAGTGAGGATATGTCAGTTTATATATTTTATATCTGCTTCTTCCCATTTTTTGTCTTTTTTTATTGTATTATGATATGTTTAGTTTTGGATAGAGAAAAATATTGCATAATGTAATAAATTTTGAAATTAAGTATGCATTCCCACGGAAACCGTGGGACGAGAGGAAAATCCTGAAACAAGTTCAGAATGACCAACCATCCCCTCCCCCTAATGCTCCTGCATGGGAGTGTATATTTGTCTTTTGTAGTCTAGTATGCGTTCCCACGGAGACCGTGGGAAC
This sequence comes from Sulfurovum sp. UBA5622, assembly GCA_002424475.1. Taxonomy (GTDB): domain Bacteria; phylum Campylobacterota; class Campylobacteria; order Campylobacterales; family Sulfurovaceae; genus BN30871. The sequence goes on along the minus strand of DIKI01000001.1, from coordinate 309,110 downwards.
GAGATTCTAAATAGAGACAATTTATTCTTATAAAGTCATAATATTTTTCACTGATTTCTAAACTTTTTTTGCTATAATCAATCCCAAAACTATATCGTTGGAGAAGAGACCATGAAAATGAGTGGAGCACAAATGGTGTGCGAAGCACTCATCGCTGAGGGAGTTACGACCGTTTTCGGTTACCCCGGCGGTGCTATTATGAATGTGTATGATGCTATCTATAAACAAAACGGATTTGAGCATATACTAAATCGCCATGAGCAAGCAGCAGTTCACGCAGCAGATGGCTATGCAAGAGCAACAGGCAAAGTCGGAGTTGCAATGGTGACAAGCGGACCTGGATTTACAAATGCAGTAACAGGACTAGCTACTGCTTATATGGATTCTATACCGCTTGTGGTCATTTCGGGGCAGGTTCCTCTTTCTTTGATAGGTACGGATGGATTTCAGGAAGTTGATGCAGTAGGTATTTCTAGACCATGCACTAAACACAACTATCTAGTCGATAGCATTGAAGATCTGCCTCGGATACTCAAAGAGGCGTTTTATATAGCCAATTCAGGAAGACCCGGCCCTGTACTTGTGGATATTCCAAAAGATATAACAGCAGAATATGGGATATTTAACTACCCATCTGAGGTTAATATTCCGACATATCGTCCTAGCTATAAAGGAAATGATAGACAGATCAAAAAAGCAGTTGAGGCTATGTTGGAAGCAAAAAAACCGCTTTTGTATCTCGGTGGTGGTGTAGTTCTAGGCAATGCTAGCGATTTGGTAAGAGAATTTACCAAGCTAACTCAAATACCTGCAGTTGAAACTTTAATGGCTAGAGGCGTAATGGGCAATGAAAATCCGTTATTACTGGGAATGATAGGTATGCATGGAAATTATTCTTCAAATATGGCTATGAGTGAAGCAGATTTGATCATTTCTCTTGGTGCAAGATTTGATGACAGGGTTACAGGAAAACTTAGTGAATTTGCCAAATATGCCCAAATAATACATGTAGATATAGATCCGGCAAATATAGGAAAACTAGTAGATGTGGATTTTCCTATAGTAGGCGACGTAAGTGAAGTATTACATAAAATGATCCCTCTTTTGGTCGGTACCGTAAATCCAGATAGGTATCAAGCATGGAGAGAAATACTAGCTAGATATAATGAGCTTCATCCTCTTAGTTATAATGATAGTGATGAAGTCATTAAGCCACAATGGGTAATTGAACGAATTGGCAAGACACTCGGAGAAAATGCTATTATTACATCTGACGTGGGGCAGCATCAGATGTGGGCGGCACAATTTTATCCATTTGACAGACCACGACAATGGATCAATTCAGGTGGTCTTGGTACTATGGGATTTGGCTTCCCGGCAGCTTTGGGTGCTAAACGAGGAATACCTGAAAAAACTGTTATTAATATAACAGGCGATGGCTCAATCTTGATGAATATGCAAGAGCTTGTAACCGCAGCTGAATATAAGATACCGGTAATCAATGTTATTCTCAATAATCAATTTTTGGGCATGGTAAGACAATGGCAAACATTTTTTTATGAGAAGAGATATTCTGAGACAGATTTGAGCTTCCAGCCAAATTTCAAAGCTTTGGCTGAAGCATGCGGCGGCATAGGTTATGATGTAACTACAAAAAAAGAGTTTGATGACGCGCTTAAAGATGCCATCAAACAAGACAAGGTTTGTTTCATGAATGTAGCAGTAAATCGCTTTGAAAATGTACTACCAATGGTGCCCGCCGGTGGAGCATTGTATAATATGTTATTAGAGCATAAGGACAAATAATGCAAGAAGTCAGAAGAGTTATATCAGCTATAGTTATGAATGAAAGCTCAGTATTGGCAAGAGTATCAGGGCTTTTTGCCGGACGCGGATACAATATAGAATCACTCACTGTTGCTCCGATACCAAATAGTGATCTCTCGAGAATAACTATAGTTACAAAAGGCAATCAAAGAATAATCGAACAAATTATAAAGCAGCTCAATAAACTTATCTCTACACTAAAAGTCATTGAACATGAAGAAATGGTAGAAAAAGAGATGGTTTTGATAAAATTTCCTGCTAGCGAGCATCTTGGGGATATTCAAGCACTTTGTCATACTTATAATGGCGGTATAGTAAATGCAGGAGAAAATATGATCATAGCTATGGCTGCAGATGAGTCCAAACGAATAGAGCATTTTATTGAAGCATCACAAAGATATAATCCGCTTGAAATCGTACGAGGTGGCATAGTAGCCATAGAGAGGTAAGCACTCTATGTTACTAAGCAGTATCTTACATGAGATTGGTTTGCCATTTGACGGTAATGATAAAAAGATAATAGGTATCCATACTCTAAGCGAAGCCAACTCTGATCAGCTTAGTTTTTTTAATAATGATAAATACAAAGATGAGCTCACATCTACTAACGCCGGAGCAGTTCTAATTGAAGAGAAATATGCCCACTTATTGCCTCAAGATACCATGGCGATAATCACAAATGAACCATATCTAAAACTCGCACTTGCATCTAAAATGTTTGCATATAAGTTATCCACAAAAACTGTTAAACCTACTTTAGGTAATGAATGTGATATTGATGATAGTGTGATTTTTGGAACCAATGTAACCATAGGTGATCGTGTGACCATACTTGGCGGATGCTATATTGGAGATAATGTCGTAATCGGTTCAGATACCTTACTTCATCCAAATGTTACGATTTATCATCATACCATTTTGGGAGAAAAGTGCATCATCCATAGCGGCACAGTGATCGGGAGTGATGGATTTGGTTTTGCTCATACACGAATGGGAGAACATGTCAAAATTTATCAAAACGGTAATGTTATCATAGAAAATGATGTAGAGATTGGAGCTAATTGTGCGATAGATAGAGCTGTATTTGGCAGTACTTTTATACGAAACGGTGCTAAGCTGGATAATCTTATTCAGATAGGTCACAATTGCGATATTGGTGCATATAGTATACTTGCAGGTCAAGTTGGAATGTCAGGATCTACAGTGCTAGGTAGAAATGTAGTAATGGGTGGACAAAGTGCGAGTGCGGGTCATCTAAAAATTGGTGATTTTGCAACAATTGCCGGCAAATCAGGTGTGACAAAATCTCTCGAAGGCGGTAAAACCTATGCAGGCTTCCCTGCGGTAGAACATAATATTTGGTTGCGTTCGCAAGCAAAATTGGCATCCTTGATCAAAAAACAAAAATAGTGATATAATATTTTAAAAAAATGGAGCAAACTATGGGTCAAATAACTAGAATAATCCAAGAAATTGATCTAGAAGGTACAACTGATGGATGTATAACAATAGGCATTATAGCTGAGCCATATGGACCAGAGAGCCAAAGTGTAGCAAGTATTGGTATATTACTGCAAAGCAATGCAAGCGAGCCTGATTGGAAAGTGCATATCCCAAAAGAGAATATTGATGCTGTAATAACCGCGCTTCATGAGGCTAAAAAAGCACTTTAACCATTTTAATAATAATAGTCTATTTGTGCTGTCATGGTTTTATCTAGAATACATAAGTAAATGTGTGGATACCCGCCTTCGCAAGTATGACGAGTTGTGGTAATTCCTGCGTAGGCAGGAATCCATATGTTATAATGATGCAATTATGACAGATATTTCATATAATTTTCATCAAAATATTTAATTTACCACCTCTTTAGCCACCCTCTGGTATAATCTAGCGATATTTTATTTTTTGGAGTAAAGATGGGTGGTTATAAGCCTCATGATATAGAATCTAAATGGCAAAGCTATTGGCTTAAACATAAAAGTTTTGAGCCAAGCGAAGATTTTGCATTGGATAAAAAATATATACTAAGTATGTTCCCATTCCCTAGTGGAAGACTTCATATGGGACATGTGAGAAACTATACCCTAAGTGATGCATTTGCTAGATATTATCGTCAGCAAGGATTTAATGTACTTCATCCGATCGGTTTTGACAGTTTTGGTATGCCTGCTGAAAATGCTGCTATCAAAAACGGCTCTCATCCTAAAACATGGACTTATGACAATATAGATTATATGAAACGTGAGTTTGCTTCTCTTGGGTTTTCATTTTCCCAAGATAGGCAACTAGCAACAAGCGATGAACTCTATACAAAATTTGAGCAAGGCTTCATCATTGATATGTATGAAAAAGGTCTGTTATATCGTAAAAAAGGTCTTCTTAATTGGTGTCCGCATGATTTGACAGTACTAGCCAATGAGCAAGTAGTAGATGGATGCTGCTGGAGATGTGATACTCCAATAGTAAAAAAAGATATGAACCAGTATTACTTCAAAATCACACAATATGCCGATGAACTCCTAAATGATCTCTCTAGTCTTGAAGGTGGCTGGCCAAAACAAGTGCTTACTATGCAAGAAAATTGGATAGGCAAATCAAACGGCTTGGAATTTGATCTATTTTTTGACAATGAGAGCAAAGTAAAACTGAATAATCAATTTGATAGCTTTGATGTATTTACTACACGCCCGGATACTATTTATGGAGTGTCTTACACTGCACTTGCACCAGAACATCCGATCGTATCTTTTATGATAGAAAATTCTCTTTTGAGTGATGAAGTGATCTCTCAAATCGTTGAAATGAAAAATAGCTCTTCAATAGACAGACAAAAAGAAAAAAGCGGCGCGCCATTGAGTCTTGATGTTATACATCCTCTAACTGGAAAAAAAGTACCAGTTTGGGTAGCTAATTTTGTGCTAATGGATTATGGCAGCGGTGCAGTAATGGCTGTTCCGGCTCATGACGATAGGGATTTTGATTTTGCCATGAAGTATGGCCTGCCTATCAATGCGGTTATTAAACCATATGATGGCGAGTTGGATCCGAGCAAAGCATACACAGAAATAGGAGAGCTTTTCAATTCAGCTCAGTTTGACGGCCTGAATTCAAAAGATGCTCAAGGCAATATAATAGAGTATTTTGAGAGCAAAAATATAGGCAAGAAAACTACCAATTACAAGTTAAAAGATTGGGGCGTATCGCGCCAAAGATATTGGGGTGCTCCGATACCATTTGTGCATTGTGAAAAGTGTGGACTGGTTATGGAGAAAAAAGAAAATCTTCCTATTGCACTGCCCGAAGATATTGAGATAACAGGAGAGGGCAACCCTCTAGAAAAGCATCCTACTTGGAAATATTGCAAATGCCCTAGATGCGGTGGAGATGCAATTAGAGAAACAGATACTATGGATACATTTGTGGAGTCTAGCTGGTATTTCCTTCGTTTTTGCGCATCGCCGAAAAATTGGCTACAAGAGCCATTTTCAAAAGAGCAAATAAAATATTGGATGGGTGTTGATCATTATATAGGCGGAATTGAGCATGCAGTATTGCATCTTTTGTACGCTAGATTTTTTACAAAAGTATTTAGAGATCTAGGATATTTGGAATTTGATGAGCCATTTGATAGACTTTTGACTCAAGGTATGGTACTAAAAGACGGTGCTAAAATGAGTAAATCCAAAGGAAACACCGTTGATCCGGATGCACTTATAGAGCAGTATGGTGCAGATACGGCGCGGTTATTTATCCTTTTTGCAGCACCTCCTACTCAAGAATTAGAGTGGAATGATAGTGCTGTGGAAGGTGCATTTAAATTTATCAAGAGATTTTATGATAGAAGCGTAAATATTATACCTAGTCAAACAAAGCCTATTATTGATCATGATTCGCTAACAAAAGATGAAAAATTTGCTAGAAAAAAAGTCTATGAAGCACTGGTTAGGGCAAATGATGTTTATAATGAAAGATATACATTCAATACTATGATAGCTGGCGTGATGGAAGCTATGAATGCGCTTAATGCTCAGGATAATAAGAGTGTTTGGAGTGAGGGGTATTGGGTACTTTGTTCTATTATGGAACCTGTAATTCCGCATGTAGTATGGGAAATTAGCCAAAAATACTTTGGCCTTAAAAATCTTACACCTCAAGAGATTGTAGATAAAGTTTTTGTGGCTGATAGCATTACATACGGTATATCCATAAACGGTAAAAACAGAGGAGAGATAGAAGTATCGCCTAGTGCTTCCAATGAAGAGATCATATCTCTTGCCAAAAAAGCTACAGCCAAATGGTTGGAGCAAATGAGCATAATCAAAGAAATAGTTGTACCCAACAAACTTGTAAACTTGGTGGTTAAGCCGTGCTAAAAATAACTAAGCTTTTAATAATTTTATTAGTAATATTGGGGCTGGATGGATGTGGATATCAGCCATCTTCACGTATGGTCAAAAAAGTATTTGATGAGAGTGTTTATGTAGAAGTGGAGATAGATTCGAGTGAACCTGAAAATGCTCCATATCTGACAGATGAAATTAGAAAACTTATAATTACCAGATTTAATGGCAAAATAGCGCCTAAAGAACAAGCTAATAATGTTATAAAAGCTTCATATAAAGGTACACAGTTCATACCTTTAAGCTATGATAAATACGGATATACCACACGTTATCAAACGATAGTCAAAGTAGAATTTACCATGGTAACTAAAACAGGTAAAACTATCATAAAAACTATCACGACAACCACCCAAGAAGGCATAAGCGAGAGTGCACTGGAAACTTCAACGATACGCATTGCTTCCATTAGAGCAGGTTTAGAAAAAGCTATTGATGCCTTTATGGCATATGTTAGTGCTTTAGGAGCAATCCAAAAATGATACCTGCGCTTAATCTTTTGCTTAGCACAAAGCCATTGTACTATAAGCACATAGATTATGTACGTATCACAGATGCTTTTGAAGTCATTAAGCCGCTTATCAAGATCCCAAAAGTTATCCATATCGTTGGGACCAATGGTAAAGGAAGCACAGGGCGAATGATGTCTCATATGCTTTATAATAGTGGATTTAGTGTGGGTCATTACTCTTCTCCTCATATATTAAAATTTAACGAAAGATTTTGGTTAAACGGAAGCAATTGCAGCGATAAGCTTTTGGAAGACTCACATAAACGTCTTTATGAAATTTTAACCAATAAACAAAGCGACGAACTCAGTTATTTTGAATACACTACCATGTTGGCTCTTTTTGTTTTTGAGAAATGTGACTATATAGTATTAGAAGCCGGAATGGGTGGAGAGCATGATGCGACAAATGTAATACCAAAAGTACTTAGCGTAATAACTCCGATCGATTTTGACCATCAGGCATTTTTGGGAAACGATATCAATAGTATTGCTAGCACTAAGCTAAGAAGCATAGGCAATTTAGCCATAATTGCTCCGCAAATACACCAAGAAGTTTTACATGCTGCAAATAAGATAGCATTACAAAAAGATGCAAAGCTCTATTTTGTTACAAGAGAAACTTCATCGCATTTTCATTCTATAGAACAAATTGCTTGTGAGAATTCATGGGGAGATTTTTTGATAGATAATGCTATCACTGCTTGTGAAGCACTTGACGTACTCGGTTTGGAATATGATATACGAAGCTTGCAAACATGGACCATGATGGGCAGATACTTCCAATATGCTGCGAATATCCATGTGGATGTAGGCCATAATCTTTTAGCTGCAAAGGCAATAAATAAATTACTTTATAAGCCGGTTGTACTTATATATAATACATTGGAAGATAAGCCTTATAATCAGATATTGGAACTATTAAAACCTAAAATTAGTAAGCTTTTGATCATAGCCATTGATTCTCCCAGGGCGTTGAAAATTGAAATTTTAGAAAATACACTTAAAGAGCTTGAGATTCCTTATGATTTTTTTGATGGTACTATTGATCCAAAACATGAGTATTTGGTATTTGGTTCTTTTGCAGTCGTTGAAGCTTTTTTGAAATCCAAAGAGGTGAGATGAAAAATAGAGTCATAATAACAATTTCGGACATACGAGGTACCAAATCATACAGTCTTTCCAAACTTTTTAGAAGATTTTTATTTTGGATTATTAGTTTTATTAGTTTTGTAGCTATAGGCGGAGCTATTTTTATACCTATTTTGACACACAAAGTAATGGAATTAACATCATTAAATGAGCTTTATCAACAAGATCTAGAAAATAAAATATCAGCATACGAAGAATTGGATGAAAAATTCGAAGCTTTGGAAGAAAAAATTACTGCTTATGAAAAAATGAGCACTCCTCCGGAAGTATTTAAACAAAAAGAAAGCGTCGCTTCAAATGAAAAGAGTACTGCTGAAAGTAGATTGGCCAAGCTCAAAAGCGATTTTGAGCTTAAAAAGTTTATTTTGAAACATATACCAAATGGTTCGCCAGTAAGACGTCCCGTTGTTACATCTAGATTTGGACAAAGAACACATCCAATATTTAAAACAAACAAAATGCATCATGGTGTTGATATGAGAGTCCACATAGGCGCGCCTATCTATGCCGTTGCTGATGGCATCGTCACAAGGTCAGTGAATAGAGATGTTGGCGGATATGGAAAATTAGTGGTTGTAAGACATAAATACGGTTTTAGTACAGCCTATGCTCATTTGAGCGGAACAAAAGTCAAGATAGGCGATATTGTAAAAAAAGGTCAAGTAATTGCACTCGGCGGAAATAGCGGCAGGTCAACTGGTCCTCATCTTCACTATGAAGTGCATTATAGAGGAAAAGCTATCAACCCTGGCGCATTTATTAGTTGGAGTATGGTAAACTATAATAAAATATTTACACAGCAAAAGGATGTTCCATGGGGATCTTTAATAAAAAGAATTCGAAGTTAGGCTCATATAATGCAACCATTATAGCAGATGATTGCAATGTAGTTGGTGGGATTACAACTCAAAGCGATGTTATGATAAATGGAAAATTTGAGGGTGCCATATCGTCTAATCAAACAGTTACAGTTGGCGAAAAAGGTGAACTTTATGGTGAGGTAAAAACCGATATTATAGTAATAGGTGGATTAGTAGACGGTGTCATTGATGCTAATATGATACACATTCTTTCTACAGGAAGAGCAGTGGGTCAATTGATTTATTCGAAAATAACCGTAGAAGAAAATGGATTCTTTGATGGGAAAACAGTAGTCAAAGGAAATTCTCTTCAAAGTCGTTATATCGAAATAGAAAATAAATATCACAATCTCGTTGATACAAAAATAGTCCATCCTGATGCTGCCTTACCAAAAAATAAAAAATAAAAAATATTACACAATTTATGTATTCTAGCGCCATTTATGATTTTTTAGCCTCTTTAAAAGAAAACAATTTGGTGCTAGTATGCAACAATGACAAAGAAGCTTTACAGATAAACCATATAGCAACTTTGGCAAATATTGATTCATTTGTATTGCCATCTCTTCTTTTGTCTAAAGGCGAGGATTTGCGCCCATATCAAGAAGAGTTGGGTAAGTTGCTTGTAGAGCTTGATTCTTACTACCATTCAAATAATCCTAAAATACTTATTTCCCCGGCTCGTACCCTAATGCTTCCTTTTCCAAAACAAGAGTACTTTGATACTTTTGCTATAGCTTTTGGAGACAAGGTTAATTCTCAAGCAAAACAGATGCTTTATAACTGGGGTTATCAATTTGTAGATATTGTTACAGGAAAAGCTGAAGTTTCTTTTCGTGGAGATATCATAGATATTTATCCTTTGGCTGCTGTGATGCCATATCGAATTTCACTTTTTGGGGATGAAGTAGAAAGTATTAGGCAATTTGACATTAGTACTCAAAAAAGCAATAAAGACGAGCTTGAAGAGATTATAATTCATCCTGCATTTTTAGCATTAAATGCGATTGAGCACGAAGCACTCAAAAGCAGAGCAGAGACAACTCCATATGAAGTATTTGTAAAAGATATAGATTCACAAGGCTGGTGGGTGCTGGATGAATTGGGATACAATCCTATGGATATTTTTAAACCTATCGCAGCAACTCACATAGAAGACGAGATTGATTTTAAAGATCTTCAAGCAATACCGGAATCTAAAATTTATCGTGATATCGAAGTAACAGATATAAATAAACTATTAAATACGCATAAAGATAAGAAAATCACGGTAATTGCAAAAAATGAAAGTATAGTGCGCGGCAGTATGCTTGATTCGTTTGACGGGCTCAATTTTGTATATCAAGACGGTATCATAAATATTTTAAGCGCAAACGAGCTGATAGTCTCGCTAAATAGTCCGATCAAGCCTAAAAAAGTAAAAAAAAGCATGCTTATTCTTGATGAGCTTAAGCCTGGTGAATATGTAGTGCACGAAACCCACGGTGTTGGTCTTTTTAGAGCAATAGAGAAACGAGAAGTTTTAGGGGCGATGCGCGAGTTTGTAGTAATCGTATATCAAAATGAAGATATGCTATTAGTACCTGTTGAAAATCTAGAAGTCATAGACAGATATGTTGCAGAAGGCGGAGCTTTGCCCGCAGTTGACAGACTAGGTAAAATGAGCTTTAGAAATCTCAAAGAAAAAGTCAGAGAGAAATTGTTTGCTATTGCTTCTGATATAGTCAACCTATCAGCCAAAAGGCATCTTTCTAAAGGTATTCATATCGCATTGGATGAATTACTCCATGCTGAGTTTATGAGCAAATCCGGATTTATCCATACTGAGGATCAAGAAGAAGCAATCAACTCTATACTGGCAGAAATGGCAAGTGGTCAGATGATGGACAGACTTCTTAGCGCTGATGTTGGATTTGGCAAAACAGAAGTAGCAATGAGCGCGATATTTGCGTGTGTTAAAAACGGCTATCAAGCATGCATGATAGCTCCAACTACATTACTTAGCAGCCAGCACTATAAGAGTCTAAAAGAAAGATTATCTCCATATGGTATTAGTGTGGCGAAACTTGATAGATTTTGTACTGCCAAAGAAAAAAATACTACTATTAAAGGGCTCAAAGACGGTACTATTGATGTAGTTATAGGAACTCATGCTCTGATTGGAGTAGAGTTTGAGAAATTAGCGCTAGTTGTAATAGATGAAGAACATAAATTTGGGGTAAAACAAAAGGAGAGCCTAAAAGAGATGGCTAGTAACGTTCATCTTCTTAGTATGAGTGCTACGCCGATTCCAAGAAGTCTTAATCTGGCATTATCAAGCGTAAAAACTTTCAGTGAAATACTCACCCCACCAATTGAAAGAATAGGCGTGAGAACTTTTGTCAAAAGCTATGATGAAAAGTTATTAAAAGAGGCATTTTTGCGTGAAATCAGAAGGGGCGGGCAGATATTTTACGTATATAATTCTATAGCCTCCATAAATAATAAAAAAAAGGAACTACTTGAGATCCTACCATCTCTTCACATAGCCGTACTCCATTCAAAAATAAATGCCAAAGATACAGAAGATGAGATGATGAAGTTTGAGGCCGGTGAGTATGATGTGCTGCTTTCAACTTCCATAGTCGAATCTGGGATACATATGCCACATGCCAACACCATGATAGTAGACGGTGCAGAGAATTTTGGTATGGCTGATTTGCATCAGCTTAGAGGCAGAGTGGGGCGCGGAGGCAAAGAGGGGTATTGTTATTTTATGGTAGCAGACAAAATGAGATTAACCGATCTTGCCAAACGGAGACTTGTTGCACTTGAATCACATTCAGACCTTGGAAGCGGCGCAGTGCTTGCTTTTCATGATCTAGAGATCAGAGGTGGCGGTAATATAATTGGAGAAGCGCAGAGTGGACACATAAAACAGATAGGTTATGGACTTTATCTTAGAATGTTAGAAGAGGCCATAAAACAGCTTAGTGGCATACAAGTAGAGAAAAGAAAAAGCGTTGAAGTTAAACTAGCAGTTGATGCTTATCTAAACGAAGAGCTTATCAGCGAAGATAGACTCAGACTTGAGCTTTATCGCAGGTTAGCCCTTAGTCAAAGCGTAGGTGAAGTTTATGAAATAGCTAGCGAGATAGAAGATAGGTTCGGCAGACTAGATGCCATGAGCAAGCAGTTCATAGATATAATGGCCATCAAACTGCTGGCCAGCAGTAAAGGTATATCAAAAGTTTCCAGTTATGGTGAAAATGTATTTATTGAGTTTGAAGATACAAGCAAAGATAGAGTGACTCTCAAATCCTATAGCAAAGACGATGATGATATAATTGCCGCAGCATTTGGATATCTAAGACAATAGGCCAGGCCATTGTCTTAGTTGATATATTTATACAATTTAATTTTACAAAGGCATTACATATGAAGAGATATCGATCAAAAGCTATAATCTTTAGCATAATAATAGTTAGCTTTGCAATGATCGGTTGTCAGCAATCATTTGGCAAGCAGCATATCATAGCATCAATACCGGAAGCATCCGGTATAAGCTATTGTAACAATAGTGACACCTTAGTTGTCGCCAATGATGAAGGTAATTTTTATGAGATAGGTACAAATGGTACTATCATGTATAAACAAAATATCGGAAAATATGACCTAGAAGGTGCCGTGTGCGAAGATAACAGTTTTGTATTTGCTTTGGAGAGCGGTGGCTTAGTAAAAGTAGATAGAGCATCACACTCAATACAGTACATTCACATAGAAGGATTGGGAGAGTTTGGTAAAAAACGTGGTATCGAAGGTATAACAAAGATAGGAGATAAATATATCCTTTCACTTCAGACATTATCAAAAAAAGATGCCAAGCTGTTTATCGTTGAACTTTATAACGATAGTGCAAAAGTGGTTGATGTGCTGCATCATGAGATCGAAGACTCTTCTGGATTGGAGATGAAAAACGGTATACTTTATATAGTGAGTGACACAAAAAATAGACTATATTTGTATAGTATGGCTGAAAAAAAAATCATAAGCACTTTAAAGCTTCCAAAATTTAATCAAGAGGGAATAGCTATTGATAACAGTGATAATGTATATTTTGCGGATGATAAAGGATATATACTAAAATATAAATTTGATGAAATTGGTATAAACTAGCCTAAGAACTTTTGATAGACATAAGCGCATTAATCTTCTATTAAAACTCAAAACTATATACTTTGTTTAATATCTAGGGGGATAAAGTGTCAAATAAGCAAACCATTGCAGATGTTATCAAGCAAGAGATCAGTAAAGTAGTTGTAGGCCAAGAAAAAATGATTGAAGCTTTGCTTGTGGGACTTTTGTGTAGAGGCCATATACTGCTTGAAGGGGTGCCTGGACTTGCCAAGACTACTACTGTTAATGCTCTTGCAGAAAGTCTTGGACTGCATTTTAGCAGAGTGCAGTTCACTCCTGATTTATTGCCTAGTGATATTATAGGTACTCAAATTTACGACCCCTCGTCTAATTCTTTTAAAACAAAAAAAGGTCCTATTTTTACAAATTTACTTTTAGCCGATGAGATTAACAGAGCTCCAGCCAAAGTACAGTCAGCATTGCTGGAGGCAATGCAAGAGAAGCAAGTAACTATAGCCGATGAGAGCTTTAAGCTTCCACCGCCATTTCTAGTCATGGCTACTCAAAATCCTATAGAACATGAAGGTGCGTATGCTTTGCCAGAAGCTCAGTTAGATAGATTTATGATGAAGGTAATAGTGGGATACAACACAAAAGAAGAAGAACTCCATATAGCAAGAAGAGTGGCGAACTCTACTTTTGAAAAAATAAACCAAGTCGTTGATGCCGAAAAGCTAGAGTCTGCGACCAATGAGATGATGGATATACATATAGATCCAGAAGTAGAAGCATATATTGTTGATATTGTTATAGCTACTAGAGAACCAAAACCTTATGGATTGGAAGAATTAGAGCCTATGATCGAATTTGGGGCATCTCCAAGGGCTAGTATAGATCTCTATAAAGCATCAAGAGCAATAGCGTATTTAAAGGGTCAGTCATATGTATCCCCAACTGAGATAAGATACATAGCAAAAGAGGTGCTTAGGCATCGTATTATACTTAGTTACGAAGCACAAGTTAGTGATATAAGCCAAGACGATATAATATCAAAAATCCTAGCTAGTGTACCCATTCCATAAATGAAGATATGATGTATATAGATACCAAAAAATTGCTTCTTAAAACACAAAAACAAGTCTATTCTCAGAGGCTTGGTAATCATATATCTAAATTTTACGGCGAAGGGTTTGAATTTGGTGAGCTTCGTGAATATATGTATGGAGACGATATACGCAAAATTGATTGGCATACAACAGCAAAAATGGGAAAGCCATTTGTAAAGATATATCATGAAGAGCGAGAACTCAATGTGGTTGTTGCTACCATGATGGGAGGATCGAGTTATTTTGGCACCATCAGACAAAAGAGTGAAGTGATGCGAGAAGTTGTTGCAATTATCGGTATGAGCGCATTGAGCCAAAATGATATATTTTCACATTTTTTATTTGCTGATAAACTTATAAAGTGGAATAAGCCAAGTAAAAAACTATTTTCACTTTTTGATACTTTGGAGCAGATGGAACATTTTGAAATACTTGGCACAAAGAGTAATTATCAGGAGATGACTCAAACGTTGTGGACTCATTTGAACAAAAAGTCATTGCTATATATTATAAGCGATGGCATAGGGGAGATCGATCTTGGGAAATTATCCAAAAAACACGATGTGGTACTAATAATAGTCAGAGATAGATTTGAAGAAAATCCACAAGAGTTAGGATTGTTACGATTAGTTGATATGGAAAATAGTCAAAGTTTTTTTGTGAATGCAGATCATGATGCAATATCTAATTATCGTAAATCATTGATCAATAATGATGCTAAATTGACAACCCATTGCAAAAAATACGGCATACCAATGTTCAAAATTTTTACGCATGAAGATGTATATCTAAAATTATTGAAAAGCATACGATAAATATGGAAGAGTTAAAAGATATTAAGCCTTATTTGACAAATGCTGAATGGATGTATTGGGGATTTATAGTATCTGGAACATTGTTGTTATTTCTTATTATAAGTATGATTTGGTGGGGCATATCCAGATGGTTATATAGCAGAAAACATAATCTAAAAAAGCAATACCTGCAGGCTATAAAGAGTGTTGACTGGTCAAATCCTAAAAATGCGGCATATAAAGTTAGCTATTATGGAAGACTATTGGCAAAAGACCCTAGAAGTATAGAGATACTCAGCCAGCTTGAGCCAATGCTATTAGAATATAAATATAAAAAAGACGTTCCGCCAATCAACGAAGAGACTCTGTTATATTATCATCTTTTGATGCAGGTGCTTGATGTTTAGTTTTGAATATCCATGGATATTGATTTTGATATTTATTTTTAGTGCATGCGATAAATGGTGCAAAGAACAAAATGAAGCTATATTTTTTCCTCATGTGCATTTGTTGTTACCAAGAAAAGGAAACAAAACACTCACTCTTAGTATTTTGAAATGGATGGGCATATCTTCAGCCATAATAGCTTTGGCTTCGCCTGTAATTACCACTGATCAATATTTTGATAAAAAAAATGAAAAAGATATAGTGCTCATTTTAGATGCTAGTGATTCCATGAAAGGTGGTAAATTTGATATAGCAAAAAAAGAGTTGAATTCTTTTATATCCAAAAGAACCGGCGATCATATAGGTTTAGTGACATTTGGAGATATTGCAATTACTGCGTCACCTATAACAGTTGATACTGAAATTTTGAAATCTATTTTACAGATACAACAAGTTGGTATAGCCGGTCATATGAGCGCTATTAATGATGCAATAACCAAAAGCTATGGCATGCTTGACAGAAGCGAGGCAAAAACAAAAATAGTTATTTTGCTTACAGGAAGCACTGATAATAAAAGTACTATCCTCAAAGATGAGCTATTATCCCTTGTATCAAAATTGCCTATTAAATTTTATACCATAGGTTACGGCAATGCTTATGATGCTCTTTATCTTCATGAATTAGCAAAAGTAGGCCATGGTATGGCATATGAAGCAGTGGGTGCATCCGAATTATCCAAAATATATGATGAAATAGACAAAAAAGAGACCGCGCAATTTGATGAAAAATCAAAAAGAAATTATCAGTATTTATATATATACCCTCTCTTTATAGCTTGGATGAGTTTGCTTTTTTGGATATATATCCGAAATATAAAAGGAATATAAAATGATGCATTTTGTATATCCTTATCTATTTTTGATTTTAATTATTCCATTTGTTGTTTTGGCCATATTGATTGTCACGAATAAAAGCAGATTAGATAGATTGTTTGATCCTCAAGTATTAGAACGATTATATGCAAACAGAGATAGTATACCGCAAGTAGTGAGAAATATATTATTTTTTACAGCATTGTTTTTAATGATAATTGCTATGGCAAGACCTGTTATAGATAGAGGAGGAGAAATATATTCACAAGGTTCAAATGTTGTACTCGCACTTGATATCTTGGGACCAATGGGAAGTAAAGATAATTATCCAAATAGACTAAATTATGCTAAACAAAAAGCAAAAATTTTATTAAAAAATTTAAGTGATGATGAGGTAGCATTAACAGCATTTGCAAACAATGCATTTTTGATATCGCCATTTACAAGTGATATATTTGCCTTACAAGAAATGTTAGATGGTATCGACAATACACATTTGGTTAATGGTGCTACAAACTTTTTGGCTATTGGAGAGTTGATAGTATCTTTGAGCAAAGATAAACCAAATAAAATAGCTATTATCATTAGTGATGGAGGAGAAAATAAGGATTTGGATGATTTTGAGAGATTATTGAACAAAAATGATATTAAACTTTTTGTTATTCCTACTGATAATAATAGCGATATAAAAGAATTAGTTGACGCTTTGCATCAGCATAATGCTGATTATCAAAATAAATTTATTATATTCAAAGATCGCAAAGAATTATTTTATTATCCGCTTGGAATATCGCTCGTGTTGCTTCTTTTGTCATGGAGTTCATTGCCAAAATGGATAAAAAGATGAAAAAAATCGTCTTAATATCACTATTTTCATTTAGCGTAAGTTATGCAGGGTGGCTTGATTTTATAGATAGACATAATGCCCAAAGAGCATACAAAATGAGAGAGTATCACAAAAGTATCAGCATTTTAACACTATTGGATAAAACAGAGCAAGATTGGTACAATTTAGGCAATAGCTATTACAAAGAAGGAAAATACAAAGAGGCTATCAAAGCATACGAAAAAGCTCCAAGCAACGCCAGCAAATATCACAATTTAGGAAATAGTTACTTTAAAATAAAAGACTATGACAATGCAATTAAATCATATGAGCAGGCACTTAAAATTCAAAAAGATAAAGATACACAGTACAATCTAGAAATTACAAAAAAACAACAAGATCAAAATAGCCAAGAATACAAAAATCAAGTAAATCAACAAAAAAAATATCAACAAGATCAAAATACCAATCAACTATACCCAGCCATGCTAACACAGGATAATCAACAAAACAATCCAGAACAAAAACAGTTAAAATATATGCTCAAAAGCCTAAAAAACAAAAAGATACCAACTATGATGTATAATATTAATCTAACCAAAAGGAGCAATGATGATGCAAAACCTTGGTAAAATATTTATATTTTTTATTTTACTTATAAACATTTCCTATGCCAATATATCTATTGATATGACATCCAATAAAAAATCTTTATATTATGGGGATTCTTTGGTAGTATCTGTAATAATATCAAAAAAAGCAGACATTGATATATCGTCCACAAAGTATATTAAGCCACCTTTTGATGGTTTTATTTTTAAAGAGATAAGTAAAAAAAGTATCAGAAGAGGAGGGTATGATATTGTGCAGATCGATTATTTACTTACTCCTCAAAAACCAGGAAATTATATAATAGATCCGGCAAAAGTTACTATCATTACAAAAAAAAGTACTCTTCGTAGTTTTTTTGATACATTGTTTGGCCGTAAACCACAAACTCAAACCATAAGTTCGAAGATGTTGTCTGTTACTATAAAACCATTGCCAAGTTTGGTTCAGTTGGTCGGTGATTTTAAAATAAGTGTCAAACCAAATTCGATGACTACCGACATTAACACTCCTGTCGTATTGTCTTTAAAAGTTGAAGGAGAAGGTGCTGTAGAAAATTTTGATGGTTTAGATTATGAAATTGATGGATTGATTGTTAATGCACAAAATCCTAAAATTACACAAGAGATTAGGGGCAACAAAGTTTACTCTAGTTATATTAAAGAATATATTTTTGTAAGTGATCATGATTTTACTATTCCGTCTCGCAGTATAACGATGTATAATACTAATACCAACAAGATAGAGACTATCATTATGCCATCTTATGATATTGAAGTCATAGGTTCACCAAGTAGTTCAATGAATAATGATTCTTCAAAAGACGGTATGCCATCAATATTTTGGCTAACAATCAGTTTTATAACAGGGTTGTTTAGTATGATTTTATTATTGCTTGTGATGTCTAGAAAAAGAAAGAAATCAAACAAAAAATAGATTTATTCAAAGCTAATGAAATGATATTTATAAAATATCATGTAAGCTATTGGCCTGGGTCATCCAATCTTTGATCCCATCCCAATCTTCTTGCAGCATCATTTCCTCAAAAGAATCAAGCTCTTGTTTGAAGTGTACTATAGACTCAAGTACATTGATTTTGTTTTGTCTAATTATGCTTTCCCACATATCAGGAGAACTTTTGGCAATTCTGCTCATGTCGCGAAATCCTCCGCCTGCAAGTGCTATAATACTTTTTGGATCTTCTTGGCGCATAACTGTATTTGCTAAAGCATAGCTAATTACATGTGGCATATGAGAGATAAATGCTGCATGTTGGTCATGCGAAGTACTATCCATATATATAATATTCATTTTAAGCGCATTAAAGAGTTTTTTAACAATTTCTTGCTGATGAGCCCCGCTTTTTTCTATATCGCAAAGTACAACGGTTTTTCCGGCATATAGTCCATCGATAGCAGCAGTAGGCCCGCTTTTTTCTGTACCGGTCATTGGATGAGTTGCTACAAAATTTGAGCGAATTGCATCTGGAATACTATCACAAATTAGTTTTTTTGTACTTCCCATATCAATAATTGTAGTCATAGGTGGTACGCTATTTATTTGTCCGATAATCGAAATAATTCCATCGACAGGAATTGCCAAAATAACAAGATCGCATTGCCAGATTTCTTCTATATTTTGGGCAAATTTATCAACCAAGTGTAAATTTTTTGCTTCTTGTATATGTGTCAAATTATGATCATACCCAATGATATTAATGTGTGGATATAGTTTTTTTAAACTTAAACCAATAGAACCGCCCATTAGCCCCAAACCAATAATACCAATTGATTTTATATTCATTTTTGACCTCTAACTGTAAAATAATGCCAAATTATATCATAAGGCTAAAAAAAACAGATTTATTATTAATTTTTAGGCTAAAAGACGATAAACTATTGGCTATATTATTGCTTGAATTCATTAATTCATTGCTAATTTAACCAAAAGGTATTTGTATGATTAAAAAAACTTCTTTATTGTGGATGTCAATCGGCTCAATGCTAATCGCACAAAATATAACTAAGATTGAATATGACGGTTTGCATAGTTTGTCACCTAATACAATAGCCGAAATTAGTGGTATCAGAGTCGGCGATACATTGTCTGAATCAAAAATCAAAGAGTCTGTCAAAAATCTCTCAGAACAAGGATATTTTCAAGATGTAAAAGTTGAGACCAAAAGTGGTGGAGTGATAGTATATCATTTTGTTGAAAAACTAGCTATTGCAAATGCTCAGATCACTGGATATGGCTCAGAAGAAGAAAGTAAAAAGCTCATTGAAGCAATGGGCTTAAAAAGAGGTGAGTTGCTTGATGATGCAAAAATGCAAAAAGCAAAAGAAATATTGCAAGCAAAACTAGCCCAAGATGGAATATATGATGCTTCAGTAGATGTCAAAAGTGAAGCTGTTGGGGCTGGTAGTGTATCTTTGACTTTTGATGTAAAAAAAGGCGAAAAACTTATAATTTCGAATTTGGTTTTCAATGGAATAGATGCGCTTAGCGAAAGTGATTTGGAAGCGAACTTAGCCAATAAAGAAGAAGATTTTTTAGGTTGGTTACCGCTAAGAAATAGCGGTGTAGCCAATCTGTCTCAATTGGAAAACGATGTTTATAGAATCAAAGATACTTATATGAAGCATGGTTATATAGATGCACAAATTAGCAAACCAAGCGTACAAGTAGACAATAAAAACCGTGCAACTATAGAATATAATATCATAGAGGGCAATAGATACAAGGTTGGCGATATTTCTATAGTGCAGTCTGTTGAGGGTTTAGATACCAATGAGCTCTTGAGCGAACTTACTCTTAAACAAGGAAAATATTTCAATATAGACAAAATGCGCAAAGATATTGCATATCTTCAAGAGCAGACAGCTAATTTAGGATATGCATTTGCTACTGTTGCACCTCAAATGGGCAAAAGCGGTACGGACATCATCAATATTCAATATGTGATCACTCCTGGTACAAAAGTAACTATCAATGATGTATTAATATCAGGGAATAACGAAACTCAAGATAGTGTTGTGAGACGATATGTATATCTAGCTCCAGGAGATCAGTTTAGCCAAACAGATCTAAAAGACAGTAAAAATGCACTTGGTAGAACAGGATTTTTTGAAAAATATGATATCCAAGC
Source organism: Sulfurovum sp. UBA5622 (assembly GCA_002424475.1). Classification (GTDB taxonomy): domain Bacteria; phylum Campylobacterota; class Campylobacteria; order Campylobacterales; family Sulfurovaceae; genus BN30871. The sequence goes on along the minus strand of DIKI01000001.1, from coordinate 288,501 downwards.
TCAAAAATTAACTGATGACAAAATGAATTTGCTAGTAAATGTAAAAGAAGCACCTACAGGTTCTTTTTCAGTCGGAGGAGGATACGGCAGCTATGAAGGCTTTATGCTAAACGGAAGTGTTTCTGATAGAAATATATTTGGAACCGGGATTGATACAAGTTTTGGTGTTGATTATTCAAAAAGATCCACAAATTTCAATTTACATTTAGCAAATCCTAGAATTTGGGATTCATTGTACAGTTTATCTCTTGATCTAAACAAGAAAGAGTATGAATTTGATGATTACCAACTAGATCAAACAGGCGGTTCTTTGATGATTGGTAGAGAGTTTATGAGGCATTTGTATATTTACGGCGGAGTTACATATGCAGATAATCAATCTGATATTACCGATACATTGTCGATAGATCCATTGTATAAGCTTTTGTATGGTGATAAATATAAAAAAGCAGCCGGTGTTTTGGGTATTAAGTTTGATAATACAGATGATTACTATGTCCCAAGGAGCGGATATATAGCCAGCCTTGGCGCAGAGGTGGCTACTCTTAGTGGCACTCTAGATCCAGATCACACCACGGAAGGTGGGTATACAGATTTCGGTGATTTTGTCAAATTTAATGCTAGGTTTGGAGCATATTACGGTTTGAGAGATTGGATAGATTATGATTTGATCTTGAGATACAAAGCAAGGGTCGGGTATTTGAGCTCAAATGATGGATATGTGCCTGTAGCCGAGAGACTGTTTTTGGGAGGCATCGGAAGTGTCAGAGGATATGATTCTTACTCAATTTCTCCAGAGATTTTAGATGGAGAAGGAGTTTATAGAAGAGTAGGCGGAACAAGAACCTTTTCTAATACTATAGAAGCAAGTATACCTATTTCAGAAGAAGCAAAAATTAGAATGGCATTTTTCTTGGATTATGGTATTATCGGTTCTGATGATTTCTATAAAAATAGTTTTGATGATATAGATAGAAGCTCGGCAGGGGTTGCTGTAGAATGGTTTTCGCCGTTTGGACCGATCAACTTTATATTTGCAAAAGCTATAAATCCACAAGATCGTGATGAGACATCTACTTTTGAGTTTAGTATGGGAACTAAGTTCTAATATATAACTATTTATCCTGAAACTTTTCTCGTTCCCATCGTCTCGGTGGGAATGTATGCTTTCTTTCTTTTGCTACCTTTTTCTCACAGATAGTGCAAACACAACAGGAAATGTAGCTCCAAAACTAGCGAATAGCGGTTTTACGAAGTAAAAAGTTTCTTTAAAAAATCGTCATAATTGTAAAGAATCTGGAAAATGATTATTTTCTTGTTGTGCCAATCTAATTTTATATGATTGAATTATATGCTATATATTTGTGAAGGTATATGTAGTGTATCTTTCACGATAATCGCAAAGCTTGCAGGTTTGTTGATCTCTTTGATAGCTTCTTTTATAAGATATAGCGGCTTATCGGATGTAATTGTGAGTGTTTGATTGTTGTATTCAAATTCAATTTTTGCATTGTGTGAATGCTCTGAAAGCATAAGCGAAAGGGTATATATGAAACTATACCATTGCATAGTTTTTTTTCTTGGTAGAAGGGAGTCATATTTTTTGTGAATGGCTTTTTTGATTTTCGCACTTTTGCCGCCCCTTAGCAGAGCAGCAATAAAAATCATTTGTTCGTGTGTAAATCCATAATTCAATTCCTGCAAGGCTATATAAAATGAGTGTCTATTTGCTTTGTAAATTGTAAGATTTTTACCAATATCGCTCAGCACCAAAGCTGATAAAAGTTCATTCTCAAATCCTTTTTTAAATTCAAAATATCCACCTAATAAATCATATAGCCTTTTAGCAATTTGTTTTTTTGTCTGTATGGTTTTGTATGAACGATCAGCATCAAATCTATCTAAAATACTTTGAATACTAGGGTTTATATCCCTTGGAAATGTATAATTATTTTTTTTAAGTAATTTAGTTAAAAAGATACCCTCTCTAACCCCCACACCGCTTGTTATTACTGTTTTTGCCTGAATGCGTGCAATTATTTCCAGCAAGATAAGAGTGCCTTCTCTGATGGTATCATATCTATTTTTTTTCAGCTTAAAATGTTTTAGTCCTAACACACTGCTTTTTGTTATGTTTTCTAAATATTCTTGATGTGTATTAATCTCATAGACAAAACCGTGAAGCTTATCCAGCGGGTATCCAGACTCTTTCATAATAGCATCCCCGAGAGTTCTAGCAGTACCGCCTATACTAATAGCTAAATCATGGATAAAATTACTTGGAAGATTGGCTAATTCTTGTTGTATAAATTCTTTAGCATCATTAATGGGTCGATTACAATCAAAAAAAAGTTCTTTTATCCTGACAGTGCCAATATTTAGGGAGAATGTATCTATGATTTTACCATTTTTAATTAATGTCAAATCAGATGACCCACCTCCGATATCTATTGATATACCATCTTTGAAAGGAAGCAGATTTGCAATAGCAATACCACCGTACAAAGCTTCTTGTTTACCATCTATGACTTTTATTTTGATATCGAGTTTATCATTGATAAATGATATAAATTCTTTTGCATTAGGAGCATCTCTAAGAGCTGAAGTAGCAACGCAAATCAGATCATTTGCAGCAAATTTTTGGATTGTTTGGGCAAAAGCATTTAAGGTCAAAAAAGCTCTTTTTATGCCTATTGGCTGTAAATATCCGCCTTTGTTATAAGCTCCTTCGCCTATGCGTACTTTATTTTTTTGTTCGCATAATAGTCTAAAGCCAAAACGACTACTCCGCTCAAAGATAACAAGCCTTGCTGAGTTAGAGCCTATATCTATTATAGCAGTTCGTTTTGCCATACTGCCATTATTCTTCGTTTTGCAATTGTTCGTATTTAAACATCAGTTCATCTGTATTTTCAATATTGTTTGGATCTGGTACTATACAATCAACAGGACATACCGAAATACAAGAAGGTTCATCGTAGTATCCGACACATTCAGTGCAACGATCAGGATCTATAAAATATACTGGTTCACTCTCTTCAATTGCTTCATTTGGACACTCTTCGCGACATGCATCACATGCGATACACTCATCACCAATCATTAACGCCATATATAATTCCTCATATAATAAATTTTAAGAGTTATAACCCATTAAAGCTTATTGTTTATTTAAAATTAAAAAATGTTTCATTTTTTAATCATTTCAACCGGAAGGATCAAGGAAGCTATGGCACCATTGCCTTTTGTTCTATTTTTGAGTGATATTGTAGCTCTTAATGCTTGTGCAGCACTTTGAGCCAAGAAAAGCCCAAGTCCAACGCCTTGAGACTCTTTCGTTCTCACAAACGGAGCAAATAAATCTTTGCTTTCATCTATACCACAACCTTCATCTATAACTTCTATTATTAAATCATGTTTTTTTAGTCTGCTTTTAAACAAGACACTTTTTCCTTCAGGAGTAAATTTTAGAGCATTTTGAACAAAATTTTGAACTATTTGAGTAAGCAATAATGGTTGTATTGTCACCATGAGACTCCTTGGTGATAATTCATAAGAAAAATGTTTTTTTTGATTTTGGGCCAATATTTTAAAACCATCCATTTTTTGATTCAAAAATGAGATAATATCAATTTTTTGTGGAGTTTCTAGCTGAGCACCTTCGGCACGACCAAACTCCAATATTGAAGAGACAGTCCTATTCATTTCATCAATAGAGGCGATATTTTGCATTAAAGCTTCTTTTAGCATTTCTTTTGTGCTATCTTTTTTGAGAAGAGTAACTTGATTTTTAGTTTTCATAACCGCAAGTGGAGTTTTTAGTTCGTGTGCACTTCCAATAAAGAGTTCTTTTTTGTATTTAATAAAATTTTGGATACGCATAAGCAGACGGTTAAGAGTTTTGCCAAGTGGTTGAAATTCACTTGGAAGAGATGTGAGATCTATGTTTTGAAGCATATTCTCATCCATTTTTGATAGTTTGTTATTTAGTGTTTTAATTGGATTTAATAGCATATTTGATAAGAAAAAAGCATAAATTATGATTATAACCATTGTAATAGCACTCAAAAACAGAATAGCTCTATAAACTTCGGCCTGTAGTTTTTTTGCTTGCGTAATATCAGTTTTTATAGTTAGATAACTTTCTGCTCCAGTAAGTGCATGAGAACGATATGGAATACGCATTTCCATGATAAAATGCCCTTGCCTATCTTTGTATCTTACTATGCTTGTCATAGAAGGATTATTGGTTTTGACTGTAACAATATTTGCTTCAATATTGAGTGTTTGCCTTAGAACTTCTTGTTGCGTAGAAACTGTATGCTCGATATCAGGGTATGTAGCAAAAAGATAGTTTGCATGCTTTATGATGCCATCTTCCAGTTGTTTATCTGTGCTATAACTGACGTATGCATAAAGAATAGTAGAAAAGAAAACTAAAAGCGTTGCCATTGCAACGCTAAGTTGTAGTAGAAAACGAACTCTTATGCTTTTTTGGGAAAACAAAACCTATAGCCTCTTCTGCGTACTGTTTCAATGGTTGTAATGCCAAGCGGTTTATCCATTTTTTGACGAATTTGATTGATAGCAACTTCAATAACGTTTGGAGTAACGAGTTCCGGCTCTTCCCAAATAGCATCAAGAAGCTGTTCTTTTGATACAATTTGATCTTTATGCATTGCCAAATGAGTGAGAACTTCAAAAGGTTTGCCTTTTAATTCTATCTCTTTACCATCATAAATTATCTTTTCTTCTTCCGGATTAATGACAAGGTTACCAATCTCTAGGATGTTAGAACCACCAAAACGAAGTTTTGCTTCTATACGAACTAATAAAATTTCAAAATCAAATGGCTTCTTGATATAATCATCGGCTCCTGCACGCAATGCTTCGATTTCGCTTTCTCTGTCATCTCTAGCTGAAAGCATAATGATAGATGTTTTTGGAGAATTTGCTTTTATCTCCTTGATTATATCCATGCCATTTCCATCCGGTAACATCCAATCCAATAATACCAAATCATAATTTCTTATACCTATATAATATTTGCCATCATTTAGGTTTTCTGCAACATCATTTTGGTATCCAAACTCTTTGAGTCCATCGGAGAGCGTTTTACTTAGTGTTACTTCATCTTCAATAATCAATATTCTCATAATAGACTCCATTCTGGTTTAAGTTTTTTTTAATTATAGCAAAAAAATAGAGTTTTGTATGTAATTTTTTTAAAAAATCCATTCTTGACTTATTCCAACATGGCAATTTGATAATATATCAGGTTTTGTTAATTCGATAAAAAGTTTATCTATTTGGGGAAAATTATCATGTATTTTATATTTGAGCCCAATTAGTGCGTCTTCAAGCAAGCCATATTGGCTAGATGAAAGCTCCATGGTTATGATGTTAACCATATCAGCATAATTAACAAATGATTGACCTTGTACATAATCATAAGATGCTTCTAGATTTATTATTAATCGTTGAACTCTATCTCTTTCATGTTCCAAAATGCCTATAATAACACTAATTTCGAGCTGTTTGATATGGATTGTCATTATATGACTTTTCCTTCTTCTTTTTTTATGATCCTCGTTATATTTGGTATATGTTTATAAAACACTATCCATGCAATAATCCAAAGAGGTGCATGAGGAATTTCCGGAGTGATGATATAGCTGGCAATTATTAGTGCCGCTAATGCTATCAAAGATGATAGCGATGAGATCTTGAAAAGCTTTGCGCTAATGAACCAAACTGCAATAGCAACAAATGTTGGTATAGGTATCAAAACAATCAGTACACCTAGCGCTGTTGCTACTCCTTTGCCTCCTTCAAAACCCAAAAATGGCGAAAAGCAATGACCAACAACGCTTAGTAATGCTATAGTCCATAATACCTCTTGACTAGCACCAAACAATATCGCGATCAATAGTATTGCTGCACCTTTGAGTGCATCCAGAGCCAACGTAGCTGCCCCTAATTTTTTTGCCAATAAAGGATTAGACTCTTTGACAACTCTGAGTACATTGGTAGCTCCTATGTTCCCGCTCCCTGCATTTTTAATGTCTACTCCGGCAAATTGCTTAGCAAGTATATACCCAAATGGGATGCCGCCAATAATATAAGCCAAAGCATAAAATATTAAATTTTGATTGATAAAGTCCATGATCACTCCAAGTGTAATGTTATTACCATACTAGGTAAATATCTTAAATTTTGAGAGCATTAGAGGTAGTAAGATTTGGATAAAAAAAGTTAAAGGACTACTTGTAAGTAATTCAAGACTTTTTTTGTTCAAAGATTGCTTGTCTATCATTGCTCCCCATAGGGTACAATGCTTTTGCACATACTCATCGTTAAAACTTCTCAGCGTAGCTTGGGCTATACTTTCAAAGTTTTGTCTTGATTATGCACAAAATCATTTGTATCAAAATTAAGGTATTTACTTAGTGTGGTAATAATGCAATTTTATCCGATTTTAGATAAAATAGCTCCAATTTTCACCAATTGGTATCCAAAAAGATAATAAAAGGGTAAATATGGATTATAAAAAAGAGATAGAAAGACTTAAAGCTAAATTGCCAGTTACAATAGTGGCTCACTATTATCAAAGAGATGAAGTTTTTGATATGGCGGATATAGTCGGTGATTCATTAGAGCTTGCCAGAAAATGCCAAAATGATCCAAATGAATGGATAATATTTTGTGGTGTTGGCTTCATGGGACAAAGCGTCAAAGTAATATCTCCAGAAAAAAGAGTACTTATGCCCAAAGTTGCTTGCTGTGCAATGGCTAAAATGATCGATGGCAGTTATTTTGACCAAAGCGTAGCTTATATGACCGAGCGAGGGATTGCAAAAGAAAACATCTTGCCGATAACCTACATAAATTCAGATGCAAGCGTAAAAGCTAAGGTCGGAGAGATGGGCGGCATGGTATGTACGAGCGCAAATGCATATAAGATCATAAATAAAGGATTACAGAGCGGCAAAAAGATATTATTTGTTCCAGATCGTTGTTTGGGTCAAAATTTTGCTATTCAAATGGGGCTAAAATCATGTGTGATCGGCGTAGGAGAATGCGATCCAAAAGAAGCTGATATTATCTGCTTCAATGGTTTTTGTTCGGTTCATCAACTCTTTACGCCAGAAGATATTGAGTTTTATCGACGTAAATATCCTGATATTAAAATAGCAGTTCATCCGGAGTGCGATCCAAAAGTAACCGCATTGGCAGATTTTGTAGGCTCAACCTCGCAACTTATTAAGTATGTAAATGAGCTTGAGATTGACCAAAAAGTTGCTGTTGGCACAGAGTATAATTTGGTAAATCGCATGAGAAAAGCCAATACATATGTTTTATCTTCTACTAAGCCAGAGTGTCCTACAATGAATGAGACAACACTAGAAGATTTATACCGTACTTTGAAATCTATAGAAGACGGCAATCCGATCAATGAGATTTTTGTAGATGAATATACAAGTAAATATGCCAAACTAGCACTGACAAGAATGCTTGAAGTACAATAAAGGAGACATGCAATGCATAAAGAATCTTTTATCAGGTCAACCGTAGCTGAAGATATAGGCAGAGGTGATCTATTTTCTTTTTTTGGAGAAACCAAAAATGTTTCAGCTTATATACTTTCAAAAAGCAATGGGGTATTTGCAGGGCGAGAATATATAGAGGTTTTTTCCGAGTTGTATCCAATAGATATTAAGTGGAACATAGATGATGGAGAAGAGTTTACAAGCGGCAAAAAGCTTTTATTTATCAAGGGAGATAATAAAACTATTTTAGCTCTTGAGAGATCTGTCCTTAATATTGCATTGCATGCAAGTTCTATTGCAACCTTGACATCAAAATATGTCAAAGCACTTGAAGGTACTGGCGTCAAACTACTAGATACACGTAAAACTCGTCCTATGTTAAGAATATTCGAGAAATATGCAGTCAGATGCGGTGGAGGGATAAATCATCGGATGGGGCTCGATGACGCACTTATGCTCAAAGATACACATCTGGCAACCATAGCAGATTTGCCAAATTATATCAAGCAAGCTCGCAAAAATATACCATTTACAACTGCTATAGAAATAGAATCAGAGAGTATACAGATGGCCCAAATTGCTATGGAGCTTGGGGCAGATATAGTTATGTGTGATAATATGAGTATAGAACAAATGAAAGAAGTTGTTGGTTTTAGGAATGCTAATTATCCTCATGTATTGATAGAAGCCAGTGGTAATATCACACTTGATACAATTAAAGATGTAGCATTATCAGGCGTCGATGCTATATCTACTGGAAGCATCATCCATCAAGCTAATTGGATCGACCTTTCTATGAAGATAGATAGCTAATAAAAAATATAGTATAATAAAATTATTATTTACAGAAAAGGGAAAAATGCAACAAAGAACCATCAAAAAACCTGTTGAAGCAGTCGGTATTGGCTTGCATAAGGGTGAGCCTATAAGATTGCGATTGGAACCTATGGGTCCAAATAGCGGTATAATATTTTATCGTGAAGATATTGCCCTTACTATTCCATTAAAGCCATCAAGTGTTATAGATACCCAAATGGCTACAGTTATTGGAAATGATAAAGGTTTTATATCTACTATAGAACATTTTCTCTCGGCTGTGTATGCTTACGGTATTGATAATCTTAGAGTTGTTGTAGATGGAAATGAAATGCCTATCATGGATGGCTCAGCTATTTCCTTTTGTCTCTTGCTTGATGAAGCAGGCATCCAAACACTAGAGGCTCCTAAAAAAATTATGAAAATATTAAAACCGGTCGAAGTAAGAGATGGAGATAAATTCGTCCGCTTTGTGCCAAGTGATAAAGCTTCGTTTGATTTTAAAATATATTTTGAACACCCTGCCATTGCAGAACAATCATACTCTTTTACTCTTAGTACAAAAAAATTTATAGATGAGATAGCCAGAGCTAGAACTTTTGGATTTGCAAAAGATATACAATATCTTCAAAGTAAAAATCTGGCCCTTGGTGCAACTTTGCAAAACGCAATAGGATTGGACGAACATAAGATTCTCAATCCGGAAGGATTGCGTTTTGACAATGAATTTGTAAGGCATAAAATATTGGACGCTATGGGCGATATGATGGTCGGAGGGTGTGCAATATTGGGAGCTTATGAGTCTTTTGCCGGTAGCCATAAGTTAAATGCCCAACTCATTGAAAAACTTAAAGAAGAGAGTTATAATTATGAAATGGTTGCTATAGATGCCGTACAAAGTAGGGAATTTGAAAAAAGTTTCGCGACAGCATGATGTCTTAATCGTATCGATCTCTTCTCCCTTTTTGATAGGACTTTATTTTGATGGAAATTTAGTGCAAGAATGGAGTAGTGATGAAAAGATATCAGATGCTCTTTTGCCTCTGCTTTTGCCTATTTTGGATATATATGATATAAATTCAATAATATATACTAGCGGACCTGGAAGCCATATGGCTACAAAACTTACATTTGTGACATTAAAAACTATAGAAATTGCTATGGGCATACCTTGTGTAGGATGTAGCGGTTTTGATTGTAATAATAATAGACCCATAAAAGCCATGGGAAATCTATACTTTGTCAAAGAAAAAGAGACTATAATAACGAAAAAATTTGACCAGGTGCCAAATGTGTTTTTTGCATTGCCAAAAAAACTTCAAGATATAACGCTTGATTTTGATGCTATGCCATTGCATATTTTGCCGGCAGTCTAAAGGGTAGAAGTTGTTTGTAAGTGTTCCTGCTACTAGTGCTAATCTCGGTCCTGGCTTTGATGCATTGGGTTTGGCTATTGATTTACGTAATGAGGTTATTATTAAGCCATCATCATTTCTGAGTCTTGCTACGCACGGAGAAGGGGCCGAAAATGTAAAAATCAGAAAAAATCTTCTTTTTTTAGATATATTTTCTACGCATTATAAGAGATTAACAAATAAAGAAGATGCATTTCGTTTTGAATTTTTAAATCGTATTCCGATCTCAAGAGGACTTGGGAGTTCTTCAGCAGTCATAGTTGCTGCATTGGCGTGCGCATATACAGCTGCGGGTGTATCATATACAAAAAGAGAGTTATTGAACCTTGCGCTTACATATGAAAAACACCCAGATAATATCACGCCGGCAGTAATGGGCGGATTCAATGTCGCATGTGTAGAAGATGGTCGTGTATATAGTAAAAAAAGACGTTTGCCTGACTATTTAAAAGCTGTCTTGGTTGTTCCAAATAAGACTATATCTACCGCAAAATCTCGCACAACTCTTCCAAAAGTTTATACAAAAGAAGAAACAGTGTATTCGTTGTCAAGATCAGCTTATATGACAGCACTTTTTATGAGTGAATCATGGGATTTGTTACGGATTGCATCCAAAGATAAGCTCCATCAAACTAGACGAATGAAGATGATGCCTGAACTTTTTGAAGTGCAAAAAATTGCACTAAAAGAGGGTGCTTTGATGAGTACGCTTTCAGGAAGCGGATCTACATTTTTTAATTTGTGCTATGATGCCGATAGCAAAAAAATTTCACAAGCTTTACAAAAAAGCTTTCCGGAATTTAGAATATTTGTCTGTGGTCTGGACAATTATGGCATTATTGCAAAGAGTTAAACTCTTTTTAGGTATAATACGCGATGTCAAAAAGAGAACCTATAAGAATGTGTATCGCTTGCAGACAAAAGGCTTCCCAGCATACTCTCATAAGATTACAGCATAACGAGACTAGTATTGTTTCATACGATGGCAGTGGTAGAAGCTTTTATCTTTGCAATATGTGTGTTCAAGATAAAAAAAAGAAAAAAGGGTTGGCAAAGCGTTTCAAAATTGAAGAAGCTTATGTTGACAAGTTATTAAAGGAGATTGATGGATAAGGTTAAAATCCAAGATGTTGCTGCTGAAGTAGGGCTTTCAAATGCTGAGGTATTAGATAAGGCTGTAGAATTGGGCTTTGCAGTTAAAGTAGCTTCTAGCTCTATTAGCATGGAAAATGCAGAAGTATTGTTTAATTATATAGTGAGCGGAGAATTGCCACAAGAATTTAAAAAACCAGCTAAAAAAGCAGCTAGCATCAAGAGTGAAAAAGCAGAAGAAAAATCTGTCCCGGTTGTTGATACAGAAAAGGAAGAAGAAGTTCCAGCAGTTGAGCCTGTAAAAGAAAAGGCAAAAACTTCTAATATCTCAAGCTCAATCAAAGTAACGCCAAAAGCAACCGCCCAAGAGATGAAAGACAAAGAGACAAATATACTTGCTGGTATGACTATAGTCAAACAAAAAGTACAAACACCAACAAAACCAGCAGTTGATATGCAAGAAGCTCCTAAAAAGAAAAAACTAAAGAAAGTTATTAATCCAAAAGAGAGTGGCTCTAAATTAGAAATTGATGATAGAGATTTTATGGGTAGTGGTTTTGAGCTTTTTGAGGAACAAGAAGTTGTATTGCTTGATTTTTCCGATAAAAATATCTATGAAGAAATGAAAAGACAAGAACAAAAAAGAAAAGAAGAACAAGAAAAACGACCAACACGTTTTTCGCAAGTATTCAATCAGCAAAGCAATATGCGTCGTGGCGGCAAAAAGCGCAAAAGATATATTAAATCAGACGAGAATCAAGAGCAAGTAACTGCAATAGAGATTCCAGAAAATGTCAGAGTATATGAATTTGCAGAAAAAGTAGGTAAAAGCGTAGGCGAAGTTGTAAAAGTTCTCTTTGCATTGGGAACTATGGTTACCAAAAATGACTTTTTGGATAAAGATGATATTGAGATACTTTCAGATGAATTTGGCGTGGAGGTAACTACTATTAATCCACTTGATGCTCTTGATTATGTTGGCTCATATGACAAGGAAGAAGATACTAATTTAACAGAGAGACCACCGGTTATTACTATAATGGGACATGTTGACCATGGCAAAACATCGCTTTTGGATAAAATTCGTTCTACCAAAGTTGCAGCTAGAGAAGCTGGTGGTATCACGCAGCATGTAGGAGCTTACCAAGTAGCGAAAAATGGCAAAAAAATTACATTTATAGATACTCCAGGCCATGAAGCTTTTACAGAGATGCGTTCTCGTGGAGCACAAGCAACCGATATAGTCATCATAGTTGTAGCTGCTGACGATGGAGTAATGCCTCAAACAAAAGAGGCCATCAATCACGCCAAAGCCGCTGGCGTACCTATGATAGTTGCAATTACTAAAATGGACAAAGAGAGTGCAAACCCAGATATGGTAAAAGCACAACTTGCCGAAGTTGGTATTACTCCGGTTGATTGGGGCGGAGATTATGAATTTGTTCCGGTATCTTCCCATACAGGTCTTGGCATCGAAGAACTTTTGGACGTGATTTTGCTTCAAGCTGAAATTATGGAACTTACTGCTGATTCATCTAGAAATGCTAAAGCTATAGTTGTTGAAAGTTCACTTGAAAAAGGTTTTGGACCGGTAGCAAATATTATAGTCAAGAATGGCACTCTTCGTATAGGTGATAATGTAATTGTTGGAAAAACATATGGACGCATTAAAGCTATCAAACTTGATGACGGCTCTAATGTAAAAGAGATTGGACCAAGCACTCCGGCTGCGATTGTCGGTTTGAATGAAGTTCCTGGAGCAGGCGATGTTCTAATAGCAATGGATAACGAAAAAGATGTTAGAGAATTAGCAAGCAAAAGAGCAGAGTATGATAGAGCAAAACAACTTTCTAAGAGTACAAAAGCATCTTTGGATGATTTAACAGCATTGATCACAGAGGGGCAATTAAAAGCATTGCCAATAATATTAAAAGCTGATGTTCAAGGTTCTCTTGAAGCCATTAAAAATAGTCTTGAAAAGCTTAGAAATGAAGAAGTCAAAGTCAATATAATTCACGAAGGTGTGGGTGGTATTACTGAAAGCGATGTAACGTTGGCAGGTGCAGGAGAACATGTAATAATTCTTGGCTTTAATGTCAAAGCCAATAGCAGCGTAGGACAAAAAGCAAAAGAGCTTGGAGTTGAGATCAAAACTTATTCGGTTATTTATCAATTATTAGATGACGTCAGAGATTTGCTTGGCGGTATGATGAGTCCTGTGATAAGCGAAGAAGCTACTGGGCAAGCAGAAGTTAGAGAGACTTTCACTGTGGCTAAAGTTGGTACCATTGCCGGTTGTAAAGTTATAAGCGGTAGTATCAAGCGAGGCAGCAAAGCTAGAGTTATGAGAGGTGAAAATGTTATATATGAAGGAACTATATCATCACTCAAACGCTTTAGTGATGATGTAAAAGAGGTTAAAAACGGATATGAATGCGGTATCATGTTTGATGGCTTCAATGATATGCAAGCCGGAGATATTATAGAATCATTTAAAAATGTTGAGGAACAAGCGACACTATGACGCAAGAAGAGATCAAAAGACATCGAGTAGAGTCAATCTTACGTGAGATTATACCTGAGGCTTTAGGTACTTTGGATGATCCTTTGCTCAATACTTTGGGCATTACTGATGTAGTTTGCTCCAAGGGCCGGAGTGATGCAAAAGTTTATCTGGATAAATCAGTACTTAGTGCAGATGAACAAAAGATAATTTTGAAAAAACTTCATTCTCTCTCAAGTTACATTCAAAATCATTGCAAACAAAGTGAGGGATGGTTCAAAGCGCCATATATGACATTTGAATTTGACGAGCAACCTGATAAAATTAGTCATCTAGAAGAGTTATTTGCTAAAATACATAAAGAGATAAAGGGTGATGATGAGAAATGAGATCAGAGATTCTATTGCTAAAATTGTTAACTCTTTTGGTGCGAAATTATATGATATAGAGATAGCTACTGAATTTGATGATACTATTTTGCGAGTGATGATCACAAACGAAGGTGGAGTTAATCTAGATCTTTGTGCTGATATATCTCGTGAACTTTCATTATTTTTGGATGTGAACCCACCAATTGAACAGGCTTACAGATTGGAAGTAAGTTCACCAGGAATCGAAAGAAAACTCATAAAATCGCATCATTTCCAAAGTTCTATTGGTGAAAAGGTAAAACTTAAAATAACTGAAGAGGGTCAAGTTGTAGGTACACTCAAAAGTGCCGACGATAATGGGATAGTGATTGATATTGATGGAGAGGAGAGAAAAATAAATTATTCTCAAATCAATAAAGCACGAACATATTTTGAGTGGTAAGGGCAAAATGTGGATGAGTTATATATGCGCCTTGCATTGCAAGCAGCATGGGAAAATCAAGGATTAGCATATCCAAATCCAGGTGTAGCTGCAGTTGTAGCATTAGAAGGCAAATTAGTTAGTATTGCTCCTCATGAAAAATCTGGCAGCTCACACGCAGAAGTATTAGCTCTTTTAAAAGCTTATGAATTTATAAGCGGCAAAACAATAGATTTTGACAGACAAAATGCTTTTTTAGCACATAAATTTTTGCGTTCTTTGCCTGGTGATTTTTTTGCAAAATGTACTATATATGTTACTCTAGAACCCTGTAATCATGAAGGAAAAACACCTTCATGTGCATCTTTGCTGATCGATTTAAATATAAAATCTGTTTATATAGCTACACTTGATCCTGTACCTAGTCATTCCGGTGGTGTGCAAAGACTTCAAGAAAATGGCATCGATGTCCATATCGGATTGTTGCAACAAGAAGCAAATGAGCTATTAGAACCATTTATGGTTTGGCAAAAAAGAGCTTTTGTGTTATTTAAGTTGGCACAAACTACAAATGGCAGAATCACTGAGGGAGTTATTAGTTCCCTGGATTCTAGGATACATACTCATAAACTTCGCAGTATTGCTAGCAAACTTGTAATTGGCGGCAATACAGTCAGAATAGATAGACCTACATTGGATTGCAGATTAATCGGTGTTAAAGCACCGGATCTATTTATCTATACGACTGATGGAGAAAATATTGATAAAAGCATTCCGCTATTTAATGTTCCCAATAGAGATATTGATTTAGGTGATAATTTAGATTTTCTTCAGGCACCATCTTTGATTTTGGTAGAAGGTGGAGAAGGAATGTTAAGAGCTTGGCAAGACAGGATTGATTGGCTTTTGATATATCAGGCACCAATATTAAATTCCAAACGTTTATCGTATAATATAGATATGAAATTAAAAACTTTACACCACCAAAATATAGGAGATGATTTGATAATATGGAGCAAAAAGATATGAGCAATAATGAAGATAAACAGCAAAAAATTATAGGAATGTTTGACGACATTGCATCTACTTACGATATTGCAAATCGTGTTCTTAGTTTTGGTATTGATAAACAATGGAGAAAAAAAGGTTGTGATAAAGCTTATGAAATATTGGCAAAAAATAAAATAGGCCAGATTGTTGATGTAGCTTGCGGGACTGGAGATTTACTATTATACTGGAAAGCTAGAGCAGACAAGCATGGAATCAGTGTAGATCAATATACAGGTGTAGATCCATCAGTAGGAATGTTAGAAGTTGCCAAAGAAAAAGTTTCTTTTGCAAATTTTATAGAAGGTCAAGCGCAAGCGCTCCCATTTGCCGATAAGAGTTGCGACATAGTGTCAATCTCTTATGGGATCAGAAATGTTGTAGATAGAGTAAAAGGATTGAGTGAATTTCACCGTATATTAAACAATGGTGGTATGGTAGTAATATTAGAGTTTACCAAACAAGAAAAGAGCGGTTTTATGTCAAAAATCGTTGATTTTTATATGAAAAAAATTCTTCCTGCTATAGGAGGATTAGTTTCAAGGAATTACGCAGCATATCGTTATTTACCAGATTCTATAGAAGGCTTCTTGACTACCAAGATGCTAGAAGACGAATTAAAACAAGCGGGCTTTAATATCAAATACGTCAAATCATTTTCTCTAGGTATATCTACATTGATCGTAGCTCAAAAACCACTTACATAGGATATCTTATGACTTCAAATGCAATGATGAGTGTTTCTTCGCTCAATAATAAAATCAAATCATTGCTAGAGACAACATTTATACATATACTTGTTGAAGGTGAAGTCTCATCAGCTACATATCATACAAGTGGACATCTTTATTTTACTATCAAAGATAGCGAGAGTTCGCTTAAATGTGTGATGTTCAAATCAAGTGTCACTAAATTAAAATTTCGCATCGAAGCTGGTCAGCATATCGTCATAGAGGGCTCTTTAGGAGTCTTTGTGCCAAGAGGTGAGTATCAATTTTATGCTGTTCATATAGAGCCATATGGCCAAGGAGCATTAGCTCTTGCATATGAGCAGCTCAAAGAAAAATTGTTACAAAAGGGCTATTTTGATCCATCAAGAAAAAAATTAATCCCTAAAATTATCAATTCTATTGCCCTTGTTACCGCCAAAGATAGCGCAGCTTTACATGACATGCTGAAAATTATAGATAAAAGATGGCCGCTTTTAGAGGTTACTATTGTAGATACTTTGGTGCAAGGCGACTTAGCTCCAACACAAATAGCTAAAGCTATCAGGTATGCTGATATGCTTGATGTTGATGTTATTGTTGCAGGACGAGGCGGAGGCAGCAGCGAAGATTTGTGGGCATTTAATAGCGAAATAGTTGCAGATGTTTTTCATGAAGCCAAAACCCCAATAGTAAGTGCTGTCGGACATGAAATAGATGTAATGATAAGCGATTTTGTAGCAGATCTTAGGGCGCCGACACCAAGTGCAGCGATGGAGATGATATTACCGGATAAACAAGAGATCTTACAGATATTGGATGCTTATTTTGAAGATTTGAAAAATAATACAATCAGAAATTTATCATTACTAGATAAGCAATTAGAAAATGTAAATGAAAACATGCGAAGAAATTCTCCGTACAGCAAGATCGCATATATGGAGCAGCAGTATCGCGAAATCAAAGATGATATGATGCGGATATCAAGATTTTTAACAAGTAATTTTGAAAAATTCCCTAGTGAGCTTGAAAAGAATCTACAAAATCAATTTGCTTTGATATTGCATCAAAAGGAATATCTATTAGAGGAGCTAAAAAAACATTTTATTTTGGCAAATCCAGCTCTTCGTTGCACAGACGGATGGTCACAAGTTTTGGTAGAAAATCGTTTGAGCCGACTTGAAAATATAAATGTTGGAGATAGGTTTGTATTAGAAGATAGTACAGCAAAAATGACCGTAGATTGCATAGAAAAGCAACCTATCAAAAGATAGGCTATTGTAGATATTTTTCTAGTACTTTTGGTATCAAAATAGATCCATCTGCTTGCTGGTAGTTTTCCATAATAGCAATCAATGTTCTTCCGACTGCCAATGCAGAGCCATTAAGAGTATGTACGAAACTATTTTTACCGTCTTGTTTGTATCTTATCTTGGCTCGTCTTGCTTGGAAATCTCTTGTATTTGAGATTGAAGATATCTCGCGATATTGGTTTTGACCAGGAAGCCATACTTCGATATCCACAGTTTTTGCTGCGCTAAAGCCAAGGTCACCCCCGCAAAGCATAACAAGTCTATGAGGTAACTCAAGAGCGCTCAGCAGGTCAGAAGCATTTTGCACCATTATTTCGAAAATTTCATCACTTTTATCAGGATTTGATATGGTAACCATCTCTACTTTATCAAATTGATGCTGGCGTATCATACCTCTAGTATCCCTACCTGCACTTCCGGCCTCTTTGCGAAAGCATGGAGTATAAGCTGTCATCAATATTGGTAGATCTTTATCGTTTATGATCTCGTCATTATACATATTCGTCAGTGGTACTTCAGCAGTAGGTATGAGATAAAGATCTTCATCTTCGATACGAAATAGATCATCTTCAAATTTTGGTAATTGTCCGGTACCCTTTAACATAGACGAGTTATTCATAAGAGGCACGTTAAACTCTTCAAAGCCATTTTTGCGGTTAAAATCCAAAAAGAAATTAATAAGCGCTCTTTCTACTCTGGCACCATCTCCTCGTAAAACCGAAAATCGACTCTTTGCAAGCTTCACGCCTCTTTCAAAATCTATCCATCCACAACTTGATGCCAATTCCCAATGTTCTTTTGGGGTAAAGTCAAATTTGCGAGGCTCTAGCACTTTTTTGAGCTCTATATTATCATTTTCATCAGCACCTTCTGGGACACTATCATCGGGGAAGTTTGGAATCATTTGACTTAATGCCTCAAGAGCTTCTTCTGATTGTCTGACATTTTCCTGTAGTATTGCAAGTGTTGACTTGTAACTATCTAGCTGGGCTTTTAAGTCGTATGTATCAAGACCTTTTTGTTTGTATTCGCCAAAAAGTTTAGATAATTTATTTTGTTCAGCTCTTGTAGCTTCATATTTGGCATTGTCATCTTTAAGAGATGTAAAAAGAGATTTTAATTCTTCTAATGTTTGTGTTGCAACACCTTTTTTGGCCAGCTTTTTACTTGCCTCTTCAAAATTATTTTGGAGATATTTTAAATCAATCATACAAAACCTTGCTAAATATTTTTGGAATTATAGTGAAAAAGTATCAAAAGAGAGTTTAATTTAATGAAAATTAGTGGTAGCAAGAGGGGAACTCGAATCCCCGACCTCCGGCTTATGAGACCAGCGCTCTAACCAGCTGAGCTACCTTGCCACAATTTAAAAGTTTTAAGAGACGGCATTCTATCCAAAGTTAGCTAAATTGTCAATACTTTTATGCTTTTTATATGATTAATTATCTTATTTTTTTAATAGTGCCTATTAACTTGAGTCTGTATGACTCATAATTATTGCATAAAATTATTGATAATATCTTGACACCCAGTTTATAATTCGATATAATTATCCCTCAAAAAATATTTTTAAATTTAATGACAACCAAGGAGCGATTATGGGATTTACACCATTGGCAAATAGAGTGCTTGTTGAACGAAAAGAAGAATCAAACACCACGGCAAGCGGTATTATTATTCCAGATAATGCGAAGGAAAAACCACTTCAAGGCAAAGCCATTGCTGTTGGACCTGATGCTGAAGGTATCAAAGTAGGTGATACTGTAGTTTTCGGTAAATATACTGGTACAGAAATTACAATTGATAATCAAGAGTATCTAATATTAACAAGCGACGATATATTGGGTCTGCTTTCATAAAATAATATAAAATATATTTAAAGGATCATAAATGGCAAAAGAGATATTTTTTTCAGATACAGCAAGAAATGGATTATATGAAGGAGTCAAAAAACTCTCCGATGCAGTCAAGGTAACAATGGGGCCAAGAGGGCGCAATGTACTTATCCAAAAAAGTTATGGCGCTCCACACATCACAAAAGACGGTGTGAGTGTAGCAAGAGAGATAGAGCTTCCAGATAGTTTGGAGAATATGGGCGCATCACTTGTAAGAGAAGTAGCTAGTAAAACTGCTGATGAAGCAGGTGACGGTACTACTACTGCTACGCTTTTAGCCCATTCTATATTCAAAGAGGGTTTAAGAAATATAACAGCTGGTGCAAATCCAATTGAAGTCAAAAGAGGCATGGATAAAGCTAGTGCGGCAATTGTTGAAGAGCTTAAAAAAATCTCAAAACAAGTAAAAGATAAAAAAGAAATCGCTCAAGTAGCTACAATTTCTGCGAATTCTGATCATGCTATTGGTGATTTGATAGCTGAAGCGATGGAAAAAGTCGGGAAAGATGGAGTAATAACCGTCGAAGAGGCAAAAGGCATCAATGATGATCTTGAAGTAGTTGAAGGAATGCAGTTTGATAGAGGCTATCTTTCTCCATATTTTGTGACAAATGCTGAAAAAATGACTTGCGAACTTGAGCATCCAATGATACTTATCACTGATGTCAAGATCACTTCACTCAAAGACCTTATCCCAGTTCTTGAGCAAATCCAAAAAACAGGCAAACCACTTCTTATTATTTCTGATGATGTAGAGGGCGAAGCACTTGCTACATTAGTTCTTAACCGTTTAAAGGGCGTACTAAATATAGCTGCAGTTAAAGCTCCTGGATTTGGTGATCGTAAAAAAGAGATGTTAAAAGATATTGCAACTCTTACGGGAGCTACAGTGATCACAGAAGAACTTGGATTGAGCTTGGACAAAGCAACATTAGCAGACCTTGGGCAGGCAGGAAGAATCGTTATAGATAAAGATAATACAGTTGTCGTAGATGGCAAAGGTGATAGCCAAGCGGTTAAAGCTAGAGTGGGCGAGATCAGATCTCAAATAGAAAAAACCACAAGTGAATATGACAAAGAAAAATTGCAAGAAAGATTGGCTAAACTTGCCGGTGGTGTAGCTGTCATCAAAGTAGGGGCTGCTACTGAGACTGAGATGAAAGAGAAAAAAGATAGAGTTGATGATGCCCTGTCTGCTACCAAAGCAGCCGTTGAAGAGGGTATCGTAATCGGCGGCGGTGCAGCGCTCATTAAAGCAGCAAACAACGTCAAACTTAACTTGGTTGGCGATGAACTTGTTGGTGCCGAAATAATTCTCAGAGCTATAAAAGCGCCAATGAAACAAATTGCTGAGAATGCCGGTTATGATGCTGGCGTAGTAGTTGATAAAGTACTTAACAATAAAGATGCCAATTTCGGTTTCAATGCTGCAACCGGTGAGTATGTAGATATGTTCGAAGCAGGTATCATTGATCCATTCAAAGTTGAACGTGTAGCTTTGCAAAATGCTACAAGCGTGGCTAGTCTTCTTCTTACTACTGAAGCTACAATCGGTGAGATCAAAGAAAATAAACCAGCTCCTGCTATGCCTGATATGGGTGGCATGGGTGGAATGTACTAAACTCCCTAATTATTTATATAAAGCTCCTCTTTTGGGGAGCACAATAAACATATATCAAGTTTTCACAATTTATTAAAATCTACAACAAACACTACTTCCCCCTTATCGTAATAATAGTTCAAAGTAAAACCATGAAGTTCTAGAATTCGTTTAACGATATTTAGTCCCAAACCATATCCTTTATTTCTCCTGGCGTTATCTTCTTGAGTAAAAGCATCTGTGTAAAACGAGAGTGGTTTACTAAGAGGATTTGCAAAATTTCTGATCTCTAAAATGTTATCCATTGCCGTCACATGAACAATCCCACCAGTTTTGTATTTGAGTGCATTTTCAATTAAATTTTTGATAGATATAGAAAGATATTCTATATCACCGTACAGATAAAATGGAATCTGAACTTTTATATGCAATTCCTCTTCATCATCTACGAGCATTTTGGCAAGTACATTTGCCAAAAGTGTCTCTATGGAATGGGTAGAAAAAGATAGATTTAAATTGTTTGAGCTTAATTTTTCTAATTCTAAAAGTTCGTTAGTAAGGGTATCTATCTGGTCAATCGATTTTTTCAAGATATCTTTATATTTAGAAGACTCTATCATTTCCAAAGATAGCTTTGCCTTGGAGATGGGAGTGCGTAATTCATGACTAATATCTGTTAAAAATTGTGTTCTGGAGTGTATAAGGGTTTCTATATTGGATGCCATTTTATTGAATTGAGAGATAACTTTTGCTATTTCATCTGAGCTATTAAGTTCTTTGATACGATGAGTATAATCTCCTTCTCCAAATTTTTCTATTTCAGCAGGAAGTCTTCTTAGTGGTGTAAGCATTTTTATGATAACAAAAAACATTACTATTAATATTAGTACATCTGCTAAAATAAGAATATTTAAAATCTTTTTTTGCCCCATTTCTTCTACTTGAGTATCGTCAAAGAAGAACACATCTTCATCTAAATAATGTAAGTGTAAAAAATAACCATCACTATTTTTAAGTACCTCTATATAACCAAATGATACCGGAGTATATGATATTTTTTGAGCTTTTTGAAATGTATATTTGCCAGGGGATATGATACTAAAATTAACCGTTTTTGCTTGAAGTATAAGAGCATCATTATCTCCTTTTACCAATGTATCCAAAAGATTTTTTGATGCTTGTATATATTTATCTTTAATAGATGTCTCTAGGTTTCTTTGTGAGATTTCATTAGTCTTAAAAGAGATATACCCCATAAGCAAAATACTTATCAAAAATAGTATTGTGATTTTTGATAATATTGACATAGTTTAACCTATAAATTTATAGCCAACACCCCAAATTGATTTGATATATTTGGGCGATTTGACATCATCAAGCAGCTTGCTTCTAAGGTTTGATATATGCATATCTATGGCTCTGTCTTTTAGGTTGGAGTGTTCACCCTTCAAATGTCCTGATATATACTCTCTGGAAAGTACTTGATTTGGATGGCGTAATAAGAGTACTAATATCTCATATTCTATCCTAGTAAGTTCAAGTAGATGTCCATCTTGAAGTATCTCCATTTTGCGTTCATCTATCTGAAACTCTCCTATTTGTTGTAAGCCTACCAACCCTTTTATGCGTCTAAATATAGCATCCATTCTGATCAAAAGTTCTTTTGGTTCATATGGTTTGGCTAGATAATCATCTGCGCCATACTCAAATGCTGCCACTTTATCGCCTAGATTTCCTCTGGCACTTGAGATAATAATAGGCACATCATTAATGGAGCGAATCTTTTTGCAAACATCAAACCCATCAAGCTTAGGCAGCATCAAATCAAGTATAACCAGATCACAATCATTTTTAGTTCCTAAAGCTTCTAATGCCACGGTAGGATCATCAAATGCCATTACACTATAATCATGGTTTTGCAGATAGTCTACAAGTAGTTCTTGCATCTCTAGGTCGTCTTCTATGAGATAAATTTTCAATCTATTTCCCACTCATCCATATAATGGATAAATTTCTTTTTTTGTTCAAAAGTAAGTATAGCATGCATTCGCTCCAAAAACTCTATCTCTGCAAAACTTGCTTTGTCACTCCATTCTCTATTAAATCGTTGCATTTTAATGCTATCAAATTTATCTTGTAAAAATAGAGTTTGTTTTTGGCTGGTCAACATTTTTTGTGTCTGTTTCAAACTTTTCATTTTAATGCGATAGTCTTGAAGTATTTTTTTAACAATAATTTGTTGGGATGAATTGAGTGCTAGGAAAGTAAGGTCTTTTTTATAAAGATGATGTTCATCATCATCGTGTCCATCGGAGAATACTATGCTTATCAAGAAGAGAAACAAAAAAATAATTTTCACGTTCTTAAACCTTTTGGTAATTGTATCAAATCATTTTCTAACATACCTTTTTCGATATCTTGATGACATGCTTGACAATTAGCTTTGCTTTTCACCTTATTCGATAAAAACACTCTACTATCTATCTCCTTATGTTTTGCTTTCCAGTATGGAGTTTTAGTAATTGCTATAACTGTTTGATTTGTATCATTAAGGCTTTTTGCTATTTTGAAAGCGGCTTGATGTGTAGAGTTTTCGGCACTGTTTTTTTCTAAAAAACGAAGTATAGAAACCCTTGTGGCCTCATCTATACTAGCATCTTCTCCAAAATGGTTTTCCAAATTTTCCATCATACTTGTCCATGATTTTTGAGGTAATAAAAATGGAGGATATGCAATGTGGCAACTGCCACATTCTGCTTCAAACTCCGGATGCAAAACAGCATAAGAGACTGGTTTGTTATAATTGGATACAAATATGTTTTCTTGAGTAGCGAACAGATAATACAAAAACCATATAGAAACTGCGATCCAGATAATTTGGAATATTTTTTGCCACCATGAAGTTGATATGCCCACTGGCATATCTGTCATCTTGTATCCATCTATCATTGAGTCGACTGCGTCTCCTTTTTTGATAAACTTATCCATAAGACTACCAGCTATATGTACAAGTACAACACCCAAAAAGAGATTTGCAAGCAACTCATGCAACTCTTCAAATATTTCCATCTCATGATAATTTGCTTGATGCAAAAATGCAAAAACACCATGATTTTCTTCAATTCCATATGCTAGCAAACCACTAAGAGTTGTTAGGATAGCTACTATAAACATAGTTATTATGGCAAAACTGGATGCCGGATTATGTCCTATATGCTTTTCGCCTTTTGAAAAAACAGCGCCTATATATTTCTTTAGAGAATTGATGTTTAAGTCAAAATCTCTAAACTTAGAATACTTGGGACCTACAAGTCCCCAAAAGATTCTAAATGCAACCAGTACACCAAAAGCCAATCCAAATATGACATGATATTTTAGAAGTTCGTCTGCATCACCCAATAAATATGCTGTAGCAAAAAAAACTATCATCAAAACATGAGATATTCTATTGCCAAGTGGCCAGATATAACTCCTAGTCATCTTCCCACATTCCATAATTTGGTATTTTTATAGCTCTTTCGCTATAGCTTCCTTTGTTTGCAGTGGTGTGGCATGCAGCACAATTAGCTAGTGAGCCTACAGCTTTTTGAACAATCATTTTTTTTGGTATTTCATTATGTTTATTCACAAAATATCTAGTTTTTGTAATTCTAAGAGGAGTTTCATTTGGTCTAATTGACTGTAATATCTTTCTGCTTCTTTTGTACTCTATGCCTCTTTCTGCGCTATTTGATTTTAGATAATTAGCTAGATATTTAGTAGTAGCATCATCCAATGAAGCGTCACTGCCAAAATGGTTTTCCAAATTACCCATCATCTTGGTCCAAGATCTTTGAGGTAATAGTCCTGGTTGATATGCAAAATGGCAACTTCCGCATTCTTTGGCATATATCGCATTTTTCACCGGCGCTACATCACCCCTGTTGCCCCATCTGTCATCATCAGCGTAAACTCCACTTATCAAAATCAGTGGTATTATGATTTTTTTATACATTGTAACACTCCTTATTTGGATTGAATATAATAAAGTACATCGCCTTTT
Source organism: Sulfurovum sp. UBA5622 (assembly GCA_002424475.1). Taxonomy (GTDB): domain Bacteria; phylum Campylobacterota; class Campylobacteria; order Campylobacterales; family Sulfurovaceae; genus BN30871. The sequence continues at coordinate 263,729 of DIKI01000001.1, read as the reverse complement.
TCAAGTGCAGTGCCTTCTCTATTGTAAACATCTTTGAAATTTCGTCTAAGCCATTTTTGTACTTCTTTGGTATCTGTCAATCTGCTTTTATTGACGCTTGGCGCTAATGGCTTAATAATTTTATTAGTAGTCGCATTTTGACCATTTTTGGTTAGATTGTTTCCATGACAACTAGTGCAAGAGATTGAATCGCCTTTTTTGCCTATATGTTTAGAAGTAAATATCTGCTCACCTCTTTTGGCATTGAAGTCCACAAAACTGCTATTGGCTTGTTTTGCTTCACTTTTGAGAGTTGCAATATAGCTTTGTATAGATGGAGAAAAACCTCCAGCATTTGCAAGTACTCCACATAACAACATAGCTAAAGTATATTTTTTCATAATAACTCCTTTGGTTTGATATTGACATAATAATTTAGGATTGTAAATTACAAAAATATACTTCTTTACAAAAAATTTACATTTGAAAGGACAAACAAAGAAACTTGAAGTAAACTTGCCAAAAAGGCAAGGGGGGGCTAAGAACTTGCTAGCTGAATACTCCAAAATATGAGAAAACCAGCAAAGAGCCAAAGAGTTGAGGATGGTTTCTCTTCTACAACGTGTGCCTCTATTAGCAGCTCATCTGTGACTAGATAAATAAGTGCAGCTACACCAAAAGCTAAGATACTACTTATGATGGCGTTAGATGCACCCTGCAATAGATAATAACCTAGAAGTGAAAATAATAACACAGTAACCGAGAGCATAAAAGTCATCATCGCAACATGCCAGCCTTTTATGGCATCTGATACCAATGACAATCCCAAGAATAACAATTCAACAGATAAACCCAAGGCCAACACTAATCCGGTCGTAGCGTCTGCGGCAAATCCAGCACCTATAAGAAATCCATCAACCGATACATCTATAAATACTGCTGCTATGAGTCCGTAATTAACTTTACTATTGCTACTATGTTCACTCTTGGCTTCGATCTTTATAGTCCAAAGCTTGAGTATATACATTAATATGCCGCCAAAAGCAAAAGAGCCTATAAGCACCCACCATGGTGCATGTTCTCTACTAAGTTCTGGCAATACTTCTACAGCTAAAGCAGCAAGCACAACTCCTGCAGCAAAATGCTGAATAAGACTGCGAGTATGATGAGATGGATTCCAAAATACTGCTAAAATTCCTCCCAAAGAAGCAACAATAGCAGGAATCAGCATAGATAATAGTGGAGACATAAAATTCCTTTTTAAAATATAAAGAAGCTCAATTACCTTTTAAATATTTGATATTATACTGAAAAAGAAGCAAATATAATTAAGCTGTCCTAAATGCTTCTTCAATAATAATCTTTCCATCTATATAAATTTCAGCTTTAAAAACATCACCTTTTGAATATGCCGCCACACCTTTTGGAGTGCCACTCATGATAATATCTCCATCTTCTAAGCTCATAAAAGTTTGTATCTCTTCTAAGATCTCAAGCGGTTTATAGATCATAAGTTCATAGGTGGCATGTTGCTGGAGATTTTCATTGATATACAGTTTCATCTCCAGTGTCTCCAGATTTCCGGCAAGCGGTATAAATTTGCCCAGAACACATGATCCGTCAAACCCTTTGGCCCGCTCCCATGGCAGCCCCTTGGCTTTTAGGTGATTTTGGATATCCGCTTTGGTGAGGTCAAGTCCAAAACCTATTCCTTGGAATTTGTTGCCAATTACCAAAAAACATATCTCACCTTCAAATCTACAGTCACTTTGATAAAATTTCAGATTATTCGTAATAGCGGAATTTGGTTTGTTAAATAGCACCATATTTTCCGGTATCTCATTGCCAAGCTCATATATATGCTCTACATAGTTACGACCTATGCATACTACTTTTGAAGGAGCAATAGTGTTATTGTTGAAGTGTATGGTTCGCATTGTTTTGTTTGGTCTCTAGCCATTTCTCAAAAGGCATAAGGGCATCGATCTGCCTTGGCTGTGTTTTTAATATCTCGGCTAAGCTTTTGACACCCATGGATAGAAGGTACTGCAAATTGTGATCAAAAGATGCTTCTTCTATGATAAAGATCTCTTTTTTGTGCACTTCAAACATAAAGCCACCATTTGGAATAGGTGACATTGAGAGTGAAACTGTGTAGTGATCTTTGATGATGCTTTCTTTTTGGGAATACATAAGTCCTATATTATAACTATCTTTACTTCCGAATCCAGGAATTGCAACTACTAAGACTTTTGTATCTCCTTTTTTTGAGGAGTTAAAAATTTCGATCATATCCTTGATGGTTTTATAGCCAGGAATCTTTGCAATTAATTTTCCAAAAAGAGCAGCTAGTCTAGTCTCTATTAAAAAACCCAATACAAAAAGCCCAACGATCAAAACAATCACAAAAAGTGCTATCCAAAGCGGTTCATTTCTTTCAGGAGAAAATCCTATGGGAGCAAATATATATGAATTGACAAAAGATTCTATCTTGCCATATATCCAAAAAATTACCATAAGAACAAGTGCGGCTGGCAATATGCCGAAAAAGCCTTTAATGACTTTTTCGACAAAGCTGGCAATTATCGTATGTTTTTTGCTCATTTATATACCGCCCTTATCATGGCAAGAACTTCTAAGTGCCAGTTTGCCTTCCATGCTGAGATAGCTGTTGAGTGCGCCTATATAAGCTCTTGCACTTGCTAGCATTGTATCAAGACTTAGTCCATGGCCTATGATGGCTGGCTCATCATCATTAAACATTACTTTAACTGTTACATTTGCTAGGGCATCTTTGCCTTTGGATACAGATGTAACCTTGTAATCAAGTAATGTCCCCTGATAGCCAGTAATTCGATCAATTGTTTTGAATACTGCATCTATCGTGCCTCCACCAATTCCGGCATCTGTGATCTCTTCTTCGTTGTGACGAATAGTCACAGCGGCACTCGGCACTCCACCGGTAGAATCCATTAACTGCATAGCTACAAGCTCATAGGTTTTTTCTACATTTGTCATTTCACTTGTGACCAATGCCCTAATGTCATCATCATAGATATCTTTTTTCTTGTCTGCAAGCTCTTTGAATCTATCAAATGTGCTATTCAAATTCTCATCATCAAGCTCAAAACCAAGCTTTGAAAGTTTATCTTTAAATGCTGCTCTGCCAGAATGCTTGCCAAGAACAAGTGTATTTTCCATATCAAGACCTATATCTTCTGGTCGGATGATCTCATAGGTAGATTTATTTTTTAACATTCCATCTTGATGTATTCCGCTCTCGTGCGCAAAAGCATTTTTGCCTACTATTGCTTTGTTTGGTTGAGGTTCAATACCTGTTATGTTGGCTATCAAACGGCTTGTCGGATATATCTCTTTTGTATTGATACGCGTATCAAGTCCTTTAAATACATCTTGACGTGTTTTGATGGCCATAACTATCTCTTCAAGAGCAGCGTTTCCTGCTCTTTCTCCAAGGCCGTTAATGGTGCATTCTATCTGTCTGGCACCGTTTAATACACTTTCCAATGAATTTGCCACGCCAAGACCCAAGTCATTATGGTTGTGTACTGATATGATGGCTCTACCTTTGGTGTACTGGCTCATCTCTTTGACCATTGCTCCTATTTCAAAAGGCAAACGAAAGCCTACGGTGTCTGGCAAATTAATAGTACTTGCTCCTGCTTCTATGACTGCATCTGTTATCTCTTTTAAAAATCCTATATCGCTTCGTCCTGCATCTTCACAGCTAAATTCTACATCATCTACAAAACTTTTGGCATAAGCTACTGCATGTACCGCTCTTTTTATGACTTCATCAGGTGTCATTTTGAGCTTATATTCCATATGGATCGGACTGGTGGCTATGAAAGTATGTATTCTTTTAAGTGGCGCTTTGGCAATAGCATCAGCTGCTGCTTTGACATCATTATCGGTTGCTCTAGCTAATGAACATACGGTTGATCGAGTAATCTTTTGTGCTATCAGGCTGATCGCATCAAAATCACCAGGGCTTGCTGCAGCAAAACCAGCTTCTATGATATCCACGCCAAGTCGTTCCAATTGAGAAGCTATTTGAATCTTTTCTTCCGTGTTCATGGAAGCCCCTGGACTTTGCTCTCCATCTCTTAACGTGGTATCAAATATCTTTATCATTTCTGTTTGCATTTTGTATTTACCTTTGTTTTCATAAAAACACCATTTTACGGTGTAAAAATTGTTTAATTGTACCCAAAAAGGGTAGAAAATATAGAATGAAAATCGTTATTTATTAAAGAGAAATTGAGAGTAGCAGGAGAGAAGTAGCTGCTTTGGCAAATGGTACGGTAATCATTGAAAATTTCATTTTCTCTCCTTGGTAAGTTGTATTTTACGGGATTATATCTTATTTTTTCTGCATTTTCAAGTTATAACTTAAAAACATTATAAAATAGACCTGTAATGACCTTTTAAAAAATAAAAAATTTGATATTATTAGAAATCATTTTTAAGGAATAACCTTTTGGCTACCAAAGAACATATATTAGATATACTAAATCATCAATTTCTCATCATAGACGGAGCAATGGGAACACAGATCCAAGACATCAAGATTCCAGCAGAAGCTTGGATAGATGAACATGGAAACTCTCAAGAAGGTTGCAATGAACTACTCAATGATACAGCGCCTGATCTTATTAGACAAATACACAAACGCTATGCTATGGCAGGGGCAAATCTTATTTCAACAAATACTTTTGGAACAATGCCATGGGTACTTGATGAATATGGTATGAGCAGTAGAGCTTATGAATTGTCGCGTAAAGGAGCCCAGCTTGTCAAAAGCGTATGCGATGAGTTTCAAAGCGAGCAAAGTCCGCGGTTTGTATTGGGTTCTATCGGGCCTGGGACAAAATTACCTAGTCTTGGTCATATCGATTATGACGAGATGTATGAAGGATTTTTAGAGGCCTCTCTTGGACTCATAGATGGTGGGTGTGATATATTTTTGTTAGAGACTTGTCAAGACCCGCTGCAGATAAAAGCAGCTCTTCATGCATGCGAGGAGGCAAATGCTCAACGTGATGTGAAATTGCCTATCATGGTAAGTGCAACTATTGAGTTAAGTGGTACGATGCTCATCGGCACAGACGCAACCACGCTTATGACTATACTAGAGCCGTTTGATATCCTTTCAATCGGATTTAACTGTGGAACCGGACCGGATCAAGTAAAAAAACATTTGGGGCTTTTAAGTGAAATATCCAAATTCCCGCTTTCTATACATGCCAATGCAGGCTTGCCGCAAAACAGAGGAGGATATACTCACTATCCTATGGGGCCAGATGAGTTTGCTTCAAAGCAAAAAGAGTTTACTGCTTTTAATGGGGTAAGCTTTTTGGGAGGTTGTTGCGGTACAACACCCCAACATATACTAGCACTTTCCAAAGCACTAAATGGCGAAAAACCTAAACCACCAATAGGCAGCATCAAACCTTCTATCGCTTCTTTATTTAATAGCGTAGAACTTGTACAAATTCCAGCACCTCTTCTTATAGGCGAGCGTAGCAATGCTACGGGTTCAAAAGCATTTAGAGAGCTCATCATAGCCAGTGACTATGAAGGCACTCTTAGTGTTGGACAAGCTCAAGTCAGGGATGGAGCACATTGTTTGGATGTGAATGTAGAGTTTGCTGGACGAGATGGTGCAGCGGATATGCGTGAGGTTATGAAACTATATAATCAAAAGATCTCGATACCTCTTATGCCTGATGCCACCAGGGTCGGTACTATAGAAGAAGCCCTAAAAGCCATAGGCGGAAAACCTATCATTAATTCAGTGAACCTAGAAGATGGAGAAGAGAAACTTGATGCTATTTGTCATTTAGCCAAAAAGTTTGGTACAGCTCTCGTTTGTCTAGTCATTGATGAAAAAGGTATGGCAAAAACCACTGAAGATAAGATGAGGATTGCTGAGCGCATATATGATCTGTGTGTCAATCGTCATGGTATAGATCCATCAAACCTTATCTTTGATATGCTGACCTTTACAGTAGGCAGTGGAGATTTAGAATATCGTGATGCTGCGATACAAACGATCGGCGCTATTAGGCAGCTGCATGCCAAATATCCTACAGTCGGCTCAACATTGGGGCTTTCTAATATCTCTTTTGGTCTAAGCCAAAATGCTAGAGTTTTTCTTAATTCTGTATTTTTACATCATTGTATCGAAGCTGGTATGACAAGCGTAATTATAAATGTAAAACATATAGTGCCGCTATCAAAGATGAGTGATGAAGATAGGGCGATTTGCGAAGAACTGCTCTTTACTCCGGATGATCAATCATTGTTTAAATTTATTAATCATTTCAGCGACAAAACTATTGATAGTACTAGGAGTGATGAAGCATATGAAGCTTTGAGCGATGAGGAGAAGATAGCTAGGCTCTTAATCGACGGCGATAAAGAGCGAATGATACCTCTTGTGATAAAAGCCAAAGACCATATCTCAGCAGACAAGATAGTCAACGAGATACTAATCGATGCGATGAAAGAGGTAGGTGAACTTTTTGGATCAGGCAAAATGCAGCTTCCTTTTGTACTCCAGTCAGCTGAAACTATGAAAACTACCGTTGATTTCCTTAATCCTTATCTGACAAAGCAGGAAAAAAGCACTAAAACCGCTCTTGTAATCGGTACGGTCAAAGGTGACGTGCATGATGTGGGTAAAAACCTAGTTGATATTATCCTGACAAATAACGGCTTTAAAGTCTTTAATATAGGTATCAAAAAAGAGCTTAGTGAGTACCTGGAAATCCTTAAAAATGAAGAGATCCATGCTGTAGGCATGAGCGGATTGCTGGTCAAATCTACAGCAGTAATGAGAGATAACCTAGAAGCAATGGCAAGCGAGGGTATTACAGTGCCTGTGCTTTTGGGCGGCGCAGCACTTACTAGAAGCTTTGTTGATGATTTTTGCAGACCTATCTACAATGGGCATATATTTTACTGTCGTGATGCATTTGATGGTGTTATTGCCATGAGCAGGATAGAAAAATTTATCGAAGATCCAAGCGTTGGGTTGGATGATCGATTGGCCGGTGATATGGTGGAGCATGAGAAAAAAGATGTTAAAGAGGTAGTGATCCCTCCATTTGATGAGCTTAAAATGCCTAGCAAGGTTGATATTCCAACTCCTCCATTTTGGGGTCGAAGAGTGCTAAGGAAAGAGCAACTTGACTTTGATATGGTTACGCAATGGGTCAATAAACGAAGTTTGTTTAAAATGCATTGGGGATACACAAGCCGCGGTATGAGCAAAGAGGCATATAAGCAAATCTTGGAGACCAAAGTATATCCTGCTTATGAACGGATCAAAAAAGAGATAATTGAACTAGGATTATTTGATCCTACTATAATATACGGATATTATCCATGCAGAAGCAATGACCGTGAATTATTGCTTTTTGATGAGAGCGAGGGGTGGAATAATGATGTCGATGCAAACAAAGAACCACTGCATGAGATCATAGGCAGAGCTAAATACCAATTCACTTTTCCTAGGCAACGCAGAGCGCCCCACCGCGCATTGAGTGATTTTTTCTCTCACACCAGAGACGATGTAATAGGCATCTCTTGTGTGAGTGTTGGAGATAAATTTAGTGAATATGAAAAAGAGCTTTATGATAATGGTGAGTATCTGGAATACAATATGGTGCATGGATTTGGCGTCGAACTGGCTGAAGCATTAGCCGAGATTGTACACAAACAGATCCGTCTTGATCTAAATATTGCCAGCAGCGATGAAGGCTTTAGCCTCCGCGATGTGAGGATGAACAGATATCAAGGAGCTAGATACAGCTTTGGCTATCCGGCATGTCCTGACTTGGAGCCCAGCCAAATTATCTTTGATCTTCTTAAGCCCGAAGAGTTTGGTATCACTCTAAGTGAGACATTCCAGATACATCCAGAGCAGAGTACCACCGCACTTATAGTCCATCATAAAGAAGCAAGTTATTATGCTGTGTGATTTAAATAAACAAGGACGAATATATGATGTATTATTTGATTAAAATAATTATTACAACAATTTTGATAGTAATTATTTCTGAAATATCAAAGAGAAATACATTGATAGGCAGCATTCTTGCTTCTATCCCATTGCTTTCTGTATTGGCAATGGTTTGGCTGTATATTGATACAAATGATTCAACGAAAATAATTGAGCTTTCTAACAGTATAATGGTTTTGATCATTCCATCACTGACTTTATTTGTTGCTCTGCCAATGTTGATAAAAAAAGGGTTTTCTTTTTACCTAAGTTTGTTAATTTCTATCATTTTGACAATATTTGCGTATTATCTGATAATTCTAATTAGTGAAAAATTAGGTATCAAATTATAAATAGAGCATTAATTTATATTATTTTTTTATAACAAGAATTAATACAGTTTGATATTGTCTATTAGATTATTTGTAATTAAATAGCAATAGTTGAAAATTTATCTCTTTTTTGATTTTTTTGCAGATTCTGCTCTCGCTATTTTTGGACCCCTTTTTGTTGCATATTTTGGCTGAACTAGCTCTTTTTTCCTTTTGTTTCCAAAGGCTCCGACAGTCTTCTTGTTCTTATCAACTTCTTTGCTCAAGCTTTTCCCGCGTGTCTTTACAGCCTCTGTTGCTGCTGTCGGTTCAAAGCCTTTTACAGTAATGAGTTCTGGTTTTTTGTCTAGCATGGTTTCTATTTTTCTCCAAGATATCTGCTCTGTGGTCGATAAAAGCGTGATCGCTACTCCGTTTTTGCCCGCACGGCCAGTTCTGCCTATACGATGAATGAAGTCATTTGGGATATGTGGTATATCATAATTGATAATGACACCCAAGTCATCAATATCCAATCCGCGCGCTGCTATATCGGTTGCTACCAAGATTTTTATCTCACCCGAACGGAAATCTTTCAAGGCACGGTCTCTAGCCCCATGCTTTTTGTCTCCATGGATGGTCGCGCAAGGCAAACCACTATCTTTGAGATGTTGACTCACTTCGTCCGCAATAATTTTGGTGCGAGTAAAAACCAGCACTTGTGGGTAATTGTTGGAGCCAATAATGAAAGAAAGAAGCTCACTTTTCCTCTCTTTTTCTATTGGGTGGACGATTTGGCGTATAGTTAGATCGGCAGGTGAGAGATTATCTATCTCAACTAAAAGAGGTTTATTTAGGATTTTTTCACTAAGTCTTTTAACCGCACCGGTCATCGTTGCGGAAAATAAAATAGTTTGGCGTTTAGGAGGCAATAGATCTATGATCTGCTCTACCTCTCGTATAAATCCCATGTCCATAATCGTATCAGCTTCATCAAGCACTAAAAATTGTACTTTCGAAAGCGGTATATGTCCTTGGCGGTTCAGTTCTATAAAACGCCCAGGAGTGGCGACAATTATGTCCGCTCCTTTTTCTAAAGATGCAATTTGTTTGCTTATATTGACACCGCCAGAAATATTAAGGATACGGAGTCCCATTTTAAGGGCAAAGCTTCTGATAGCCAAAGTGATCTGATCGGATAGTTCACGAGTAGGAACGATCACCAAAGCTTGCACTCGTGCAAGTTCACTAGAGTCTGTTTTGTTAATCATATGCAAAATAGGCAATGAGTATGCAGCAGTTTTTCCTGTGCCTGTTTGGGCAGCGCCCAAAATATCACGCCCTTTTAATATTACAGGTATTGCCTTAATTTGAATAGGTGTAGGAACTGTGTATTCCAAAGAGGCTATATTGTTTTGGAGTTGAATATTTAAAGTCTTGAAGGGCATTTGCCACCTTTGTATTATATTTGTTTGATAGATATTTACAGTGCCAATTAATTAAACTTGAAGTTGGTCATTGAAGAAATAGTGTGATTATATCATACAAAATAAATTTATTGTCAAGCCATCCTCATGAATATCTCTAGCACTACTTATCTTTTTATATCAATATGATAGCATAACAATAGATTCAGTATAATTTTTATACTCTACAACTGTCAAAAGTTTAACAAAAAAGAGGAGGTGTATATGAACTTCCGTGATCAATGCTATGAGCTTTTACTAAAAGTTCCCAAAGGCAAAGTTACGACATATCAAGCAATTGCTCACGCATTAGGTAGTAAGGCTTACAGAGCAGTAGGTACCACAATGGCTAAAAACCCAAATCCTATAAATGTTCCATGTCATAGGGTAGTCAAGAGCAGCGGAGAGATCGGCAATTATGCCTTCGGAATAGAAAGAAAAATAGCATTGTTGCAGCAAGAAGGAATAGTGATCGAAAATGGCAAAGTGGATAACTTTGCCGATGTGTTTTACGATTTTTTATAATCTTACAAGATTTTGGACTCTTTGTACGGTATCGTTTTTGGATAGTACGAGTCTTAAGATACTTTGTCCTATTGCTTCAAGAGAATGGGGGATTTTTGCATCAAAATATATCATTTCACCGTCTCGCAGTGTGATTTTTTTGCCATCTGAGGCTATAGTTACTTCTCCTCTAAGAACCATAATTGTTATTGCTCCTGGAGCTGTATGTTCTTTCATAATATTTCCTTTTGCCATACAGATACGGATCTCTTTGCTGGTAGGAGTTTCTAACATTTTTGTTATTTGAGGTGTTGTGTCGAAGTAAAGATTTTCCAAAAAAGCTACTTTTGTCATCTAGCAGCCTTTGCGCATGCAGACAAATTGAGCAGTGATGGTGTCCATCGTCATGATGTGAGTAGTTAACCATTCTTGCATTGAGCCCAAAAAGTAGTCATGTAGCAATTCATTATTTTTTGCACCAAACCACTGTGATACAATACGTTGCATTTCATTAAAAACTCTTATATGTTCGCTCTCGTGCATAGTAAAAGCCGGAAAGCCCACTTCACGCATGAGTCTCTCTTCATTGCTAAAATGCCCTCTGGTGTGCTCTATAATCTCATGCAAGCAAGTTGCTATAGAGTCATAATCATTTGGAGAGTTTTTTAACAATTCTTCAAGTGTATTTAGCAGTGTAGCTTCTTCATGATGTACTCTGTTCATCTCGTCAAATGCTACTTGTGGTAGAGCCGAATGATCTATCATTGTATTTATCCTTATTTTTCAGGAAGTATATACTATAGTATGAATAAAGATATTGATTATGGTTAAGATAATATGAATTTTAAAGAGATTTTACTTTTTGCATTGTTGGACGATGAGACACTTGAGTATTTGGGATCTGCTGCCCAAAAAAGAGAATTTGAAGCTGGTAAAATACTTTTTTACGCTGGCGAACAACCAAAACAATTTTTGATATTAGCTAGTGGCGAAGTAGAAGTTTATAAGCATGACAAAAAAGGCAATGAGATTGTAATGGGTCAATTTGTGGCACCTTCGCTTATCGCAGAAATGGCAACATTGAAGGGTATCGCTTATCCAGCAACTGCCAGATGTAAAAGCAGTGCTGAGATCTATGAAATAGGGCTAGACTCATTACAATCATATATATCCAAAAGCTCTCCACTATCACAGGTGTTGATAAACTCACTAACTCAAAAGATACAGCACTTGGAGAGTGTTTTAAGATATGCCACAATCTCCAATGCATCTGCTCGCACAGCATCTTTTTTGATAGACAACGAGCATCAATTGCAACAATTTACTCAACGCCAAATCGCTTCAAACATTATGCTTACACCAGAGGGGTTGTCAAGAATACTCAAGCGTTTCAAAGAAGCAGGGATTGTTGAAGTACGTTCTAAAAAGCTGTATATTATTGATCGAGATAAGTTGCTAGAGATTATGAGCTAGAGTGTACCTATTTTTGTAGCAGTAAGAAATATATATTCGCGTCCAGTGATAGTGACACGAAACTTTTTTTGCTGCAGGTATTTTTTGGCAAATATGACATCATTAAACAGAAGTGACATTTCAGAATAATTATAATTTGGAGCAACTGCTCCATATATAAGTTCATGGTCTATCCATCTGCTGTTTGGAAAGCCTAAGATCAATGCTCCATTTTCAGTGAGATAATTTTGAACTAAATCCATCAAAAATGGCTTGTAATTGATGCTTGGGCTTTGCAGAGTACCTATAGAAATGATGAGGTCAAATCGTCCTAGTGCAAGCTCGTCAAGTTTGTTTATATCGTGTGCATAAAATACGGCATTACTAAATCTCTTTTTTGCAAATTCTATCGCAGATATAGAATGGTCTATGCCTGTCATTTTCATGTTTTGTAATATTTCAGGCTGGACCATAGAGGCAATGAGTTCAAATTCGTCTGCTTTGTTGATACCAAGATCTAAAATATTTTTTCTAGCATCAATCTTAACAGCTTGAAGTGCTTTATAATATGCGTTTAGAAAAGTCGGCTCTTCATTTTTGTTAATACCAAAAAACGTAGAATCTATTCCATATTTCTCTTCTTTTGTACCCAAAAGAGCCGTATGAAAAGAGTTGTTTGTATTTAGTTTTTGAAATGTAATGATTATTGTATGTTCTTGATTTTTGCTTGGTGTATGTATCTTGCAGCCAAGCAGTTCGGCTAAATTTACCCAAACTTTGTGTCCGCGGTATAGATAATTTGCTCCATTAACCAAAACAGACTCTCCGCTGTATGAGTTATGAGAAATATCCGGATTTATCACTTCGAAACTTACAGTGTTTGAAGTTTGAAGTGAACTTTTTAACTCTTCGATTATCTCGATAAGCGGCTGGGAAGTAAATGAGATCATACGGTAGTTTCTTATTTTCCTACCATGCTTGAGATTATCCCTTTTTCGTCTTTGTTTTCTGCTAAGATAACTCCTGCTATATGAATAATTACAAAATATAAAATCCCATTATAAAGCAGCTCATGAATTTCTTTAATGCTTTCTCCTAAATCTTTTCCAACATTTAAAAATTCATGAAAATGAAGTACTAATCCAGTTGCAGCCATGGCGAACATTAAAGCATAAAAGATCACATATAATGAACTAACTATTTTGTCATGAGTAGTTTTTTGGGAACAATTTTGAAAATTTTGTTTTCCGCTATCTGTAAAAAATAACACAATTCTCCAAACTACAAGTGCAGCCAAAGCATACCCGAGCCAAATATGCCAATCCCACATAGGAGATCTGATAGCTCTTGCAATGGAAACTGCTTGATCCTTGGCTATAGTGATGTTTATATCACTAAGTTTATCCATGATAATCTCACTATTTGTTCTATAGTTTAGAAATGTTTTACGCAAAAAAACAGTACCTAGCAATCCTGTAATTACTATTGCATTTATCCAATGCCACAATCTAAAATTTAATGACCATTGTTTCATTATAAATCCTTTGTTTAGATATACATCATTATATCCTTAATAATATTAATGATATTTAATAAAGAAAAAAGTTTCATTTGAAATTTTTATTCCTAATAATATCAAAATATTATATATTATCCTCAGTCAAGCTCTGCCAATTGTACATCATACTTTGCACTGATCTCATTAAACTTCTCAGTGGCTATTTCTAATTTTTCAAAACACTCTTCTATCTCATTATTTATTTTTGAGATGAACTGTGAAAATTCTATTATCTGTGAATTATTGCCATTATTGGTAGCATTAACAAGAGTTTGATTGTGTTCTTCAAGTTGTTTTTCTAGCTTTATGATTTCCGCTTCGCAAGAATCCATCTCTTTTTTGTATGGAGATATCTCTTTGCTCTTGGCTTGAACCAGATTGGCTCTAAGAAGTTTGCGCTCTTTTTTGTCTATTTTTGGCTTAGATTTTTGAGACTTGCCCATGCCTTCTTCCTCTTCCCAGCCAATTTTTTCCAAGAATTCATCATATCTGCCATCAAAATACTCAGCTCTTCCTTTATGAAAGATGATCAGTGCATCTGCTAAACGACGTAAAAGCATTTCGGAGTGAGTGACCATGATCACTGCACCTTCAAAAGATTCCACAGCATCACATAAAGCATCAATTGATTGCATATCTAAATGGTTGGTGGGCTCATCAAGGAGAAGTAAATTTGCAGGGGTTGCTATGATCTTTCCTAGCATTACACGGCTTCGTTCACCTCCTGAGAGTACTTCTATTTTTTTTTCTGCAAGATCTCCGCTAAACATCATTGTTCCGCATATTGCTCTTACTTGAGCGATACCTAGTTTTTTATCTACTGAGCTTATCTCGTCAATGATGGTATTTTTAATATCTAGTCTTTCGATATTAGTCTGTCCAAAGTGTGCAATAGTTGTAGATGGATGGAATGTAATCTCGCCCTGTTGCTTAGGAAGTTCTCCTGCTATATAGTTTAGCAGTGTTGATTTACCTTTCCCATTCTTTCCTATTATTGCTAGACATTTGCCGTTTTCCAAAGTAAAACTAAGATGCTCAAAAAGTGGAGCATTGGCATCATATCCAAAGCCCAACTCCTCGGCACGTAGCACTACCTTGGCAGGTGTTTCTTTGTAGTTAAAATTAAATGAGAGTGAATTTTCATTCTCTAAGCTTTCCATCTCATCCATTTTTTCCAAAGCCTTGACTTTTGACTGCGCTAAGGCTGCAGTAGAAGCACGTGCTTTATTTCTAGCTATAAAATCTTCAAGTTCTTTGCGTTTTTTCTCTTGATTGAGACGGGTCTTTTCATATGTTTCATCTTGAAGAGCCAAAGTCTCATAATATTTTTTTGTATCCCCTTGTACAATATACAATCCTTTGCGCTGGATACCCATAGTATGCGTTGTGACACTATCCATAAACTCACGATCATGCGTGATAAGTATCACTTCCCCGTCAAATTCGCGGATGAATTGTTTTAGCCAGCGCAAGGAAAGAATATCGAGGTAGTTTGTCGGCTCATCAAGTAATAGCATATTAGGTTCAGTTGCCAAAAGTTTAGCTAGGTTGATTCGTATCTGATATCCACCTGAAAAACTCATAGGATCTTTTTCTAGATCTTCTGCGCTAAATCCAAGACCAAAGAGTATTTTTTCTATCTTATAAAAATTATATTGCTCATCCTCGCTAAGTACCTGTGCACACTCTTCATGCACAGTAGGCTTGGTAAATTCTAAATGCTGACGTAAGGTACCAATGCGGTAGTTTTTTGGGATGCTTACCTCGCCTTCATCATAACTTTCTTCGCCTAATATGATCTTGAAAAGCGTGGATTTGCCAGTACCATTACGGCCTATTAGACCTATTTTTTGTCCTTTTGACATTTGTAGGTTTAGTCCATTAAATAAAATTTGACCACCGAAGCTTTTGGTTATATTGGTTAGCTGTATCATGATTTATCCGTTTATACGCAGTAGATTTTTTGGAATTATATTATAATGCGTTAAAAAAGAGTTATTGTGTCAAGAATTATAGAGCATTTTAAAACCATTGCCAAAATTCCTCATTGCAGTAAACAGACCAAAGCTTTGAGAGATTTTTTAGTAGATTTTGGCAAACAACACGGGTACAATACAGAAGTTGATAGCGTAGATAACATTCTCATATACAAAGGAAAACCGCGCCTTGCATTGCAAGCCCATTATGATATGGTTTGTATGGGAGATGCACCAAATATCGAGGTTTACGAAGAAAATGGATGGCTAAAAGCCAAGAATTCATCATTGGGAGCAGATAATGGCATCGCCATTGCTATGATGATGGTGTTTATAGAAGATGGATATGAACTTGAGTTTTTGCTCACCTCTGATGAAGAAATAGGGCTTATAGGAGCAAATGGAGTCGAGTTTGAACTCAAAAGCAAATATATGCTCAACCTTGATAGCGAATCTGAGGGTGAAGTTTATATTGGATGTGCAGGCGGCATAGATATTAAAGCCACAAAGAGTATAAAAACGATCTCAAATGATCTTGATTGTTATGAAGTAAGCATATCTGATCTGCCAGGCGGGCATTCCGGAGTGGATATAGATAAAAATATTCCAAATGCCATCATGCAATTGACTCAGTTTCTACATGAACAAGATGTAAGCTTGATCTCAATCAGCGGAGGTGAGAGGATAAATTCAATTCCTGCAAATGCAAAAGCTGTCATTTCTGGCAAGAATATCGAACTTTTAAAAAGCGATAATGTGACAATTACTCAAATCGAAAATCGATCCTATAAATTTGAAGAATCCATAATTTCGCATATAGCAGCTTTTCAACACGGCATATTGAAGTTTAACGACGATCTTGGCATACCACAGATCAGTCAAAATTTAGCTATTGTCGATTTTCAAGAAGATGTTTTAATAATAGAAGTCAGCGTTCGAGCTATGAGTATAGAAGAGCTTAATTTGCAAGCTAAAGTCACAGCGGACTATTTTAGAGATGCCGGATTTAAAGTTGATAAGAAAGATAAATATCCTGCATGGAATCCTGAAGAAAATAATTTTACAGCATTGAGTGCAAAATGTATTCATAAGGTTTTTGGCAAAAGTACATATAAAGCTATCCATGCCGGGCTTGAGTGTGGCATATTGAAGCAAAAATATCCACATATGCTCTTTGCATCTATAGGACCAACTATAACATATCCACATTCTACTAGAGAAGCAGTAAATTTGGAATCGATAGAGAAAACATTTGAAGTGTTAAAAAAAATGATTCAAGAGGTTGCTTGAGTCTAATTTTGTAAAGTCTAAAGAGAATATTACGCTTTAAATCGTCCTTTACTTTTGCAATATGATTTCAAGAAACAATCTTCGCACAAAGGGTTAATAGCCTTGCAGCGATATCTCCCAAAAAGTACCATAGCTTGATGAAGCCTATGCAGGTCTGTTTTGAACTTTTTTGTTAGTTCTGCTTCGGTTTTAATGGCAGTTGATGCGTCGCTCAGCCCAAGTCTATGGGCTACACGAAATACATGCGTATCTACTGCCATAAGATTTGCGCCGGTGTATTCTAGCATTACTACATTGGCCGTTTTTTGTCCTACGCCGGCTAATTTTACTAATTCTTTTTGTGTTAGTGGTATTTTTCCGTCATAATTATCTACAATTTGTCCGGCCATTTTGATTAGATTTTTGGCTTTATTATTAAAAAAAGAGCATGTATTGATAAGTGATTTTACATCATCTAGATTTGCCTTTGCCAAGTCATATACTGTTGGATAAGAAGTAAAAAGTGCTGGAGTGATGAGGTTGACTCTTTTGTCTGTGCATTGCGCAGAAAGCATCACTGCCATCAAGAGTTCATAAGCATTAGTATATTTGAGTTCGGTTATACTATTTGGATAATGTTTTAGAAATAACTCTTTTATAGTTTCTATTTCTAATTTTGTTGCTTTTTTTGCCATGATACTCTTTCGTATAAAATAATATATCATTCTACAATTGGTATTATTAATGAACGATTTACAATGATAAGGTAATATATCATAAATGATAAAAAGGAAAAATAATATATGCATAGTTTACTTAAAAAAGTGGTAGCTTTAATATGTATCTTTGCCATTGCAAATGCAAATGATGTAATTGCTACTGTAAATGGAAAGCCTATTACTTCTGAGGACGCTAAACAATTTTTGGCATCATCAAATACAAATTTACAATTTTCTTCTCTTACCCAAGAACAAAAACTAGCTGTAATAGAGAGGTTGGTAGAAAGAGAACTTTTTGCCGAGGCAGCTGCAAAAGGAAAAATTGAACAAACCCCAGAATTTGCCGAACAACTTCAAAAACTTAAAAAAGAATTGATGATTAATTTATGGATAAAAATGCAGATCGATTCTATGATTATCAGCGATGGGGAAGCTAGAGATTTTTATAATAAAAATAAATCTAAATTTACTGAACCTACTCGTATAAAAGCCAGACATATAGTTGTTCGCACCAAACAAGAAGCAGATAATATTATTGCCGCACTTAGAAATCTAAAAGGAGATATGCTAAAAAATACATTTATTGCTATAGCCACATCAGAGTCAATTGACGCAACTCGCTCAAGAGGAGGATATTTGGGTGAATTCTCAAGAGAGCAAATGAGTACTAATTTTTCTCAGGCAGTATGGAATCTAGGTGCTAACCAGATATCATTAACGCCAATTCAAACTCAGATCGGTTATCATATTATTTTTGTCGAAGAAAAACTAAAACCAAAAACTATTTCTTATGAAAAAGCAAAAAAAGATATTATAGTTTCTTTGAAACAAAAACAATTTAGTCTCTATTTGGCCCAATTGGCGAAAGAGTTTAAAAGAACGGCAAAAATCACTATACCAACAAAAGCTATTCAAGGTCAATAGCGATTTTATATATTAATGATTGATTTACCAAGATAGTGTATAATTTCATTACATTTTTTAAAAAGAGGAAATAAATGAAAAAAGTTTTATTAGTAACAAGTATAAGTGCATTATTGGCTACATCTATTTTTGCAGATAGCGTTGTAGGATCTGTAAATGGTATGCCTATTTATAAATCAGAAGCAGAAAATGCTGTTAAAATCCTAACTAAAGGAAAAACAACATACGATAAATTAAAACCTGAAGAAAAAAAACAACTTGTAACAATGATCGCTCCGAGTAAACTTGTAGAAAAAGCAGCAAAAAGCGAGCTTAGTGTAAAAGAGCAAAATGCTGCACTCTCAGCAATGTGGATGCAAAAAAAGATGGCTGCCATAACTGTATCTGACAGTGAAGCAAAAACTATTTATGACAAACTAAAAGCAGCTAGTAAAGATCAAAGTAAAGTGCCTGCATTCGACAAAGTAAAAGAAACAATCAAAATGCAAATAAAACAAGACAAAGTGATAAGATCACTAATGAGCGGTGCAAAAATAGTAGCTAAATAAAATAGGAGATTTGATGTCATTGTTTAGTCAAATTAAAGCCGGTGTTGTAACCGGCGATGATTTGCAGATCCTATTTAATATAGCAAAAAAAGAGGGTTTTGCAATTCCTGCCGTAAACGTGGTAGGTACAGATTCGGTTAATGCTGCATTGGAGGCCGCCGCCAAAGCAGCATCGCCAATCATAATTCAGTTTTCCAATGGTGGATGCGCATTTTGGGGTGGCAAGAGTTTGCCATCAGATAAGTCAGCTGTGCTAGGAGCAATCGCAGGAGCTTTACATGTACATGTGCTTGCTGAAGCCTATGGGGTTCCCGTGGTGCTCCATACAGACCATGCAGCCAAAAAACTGCTTCCATGGATAGATATGCTGCTAGATGCCAGTGAAAAGCATTTTGCTACGCATGGCAAACCGTTATTTTCATCTCATATGTTGGATCTTAGTGAAGAGCCGTTGGAAGAAAATATCGCAATATGCAAAAAATACCTGGCCAGAATGGACAAACTGGGCATGACTCTCGAAATAGAGCTTGGTGTAACTGGTGGTGAAGAAGATGGAGTAGACAATAGCAATGTTGATAACTCTTTACTTTATACTCAACCACAAGAAGTAGCATTTGCATATAAAGAGTTAAGCGAAGTTGGTCATCGTTTTACTATTGCAGCATCTTTTGGTAATGTACATGGTGTTTATAAGCCCGGCAATGTTGTTTTGACACCAACTATACTTGATAATTCTCAAAAATATATTCAAAAAGAATTTGATACTGCTCAAAAACCGGTTAGTTTTGTATTTCATGGCGGTTCTGGTTCTGAACTTAGCGATATCAGGGCAGCTATCTCTTATGGTGTTGTTAAGATGAACATTGATACCGATACTCAATGGGCTTTTTGGGATGGCGTGAGAGGATATGAAGCCAAGTATCACGATTATCTTCAAGGTCAAATTGGCAACCCCGATGGCGAAGATAAACCAAATAAAAATTATTATGATCCTCGCAAATGGCTACGGGCTGGCGAAGAAGCCATGGTAGCTAGACTTCTTCAGGCATATGAAGATTTAAACTGTATTGGAAGAAATTAATATTATTGTCAAATATTAAACTTTTATTACCTACACCAGTAGAGAGCATCTCTATTGATGGGCATAGTTTTTATCTCAAACGAGATGATTTCGTGCACCATGATTTTTCAGGGAATAAAGCCCGTAAACTTCATTATTTCTTAACCCACGATTTTCCAAATATTTCAAAAATAATCTCTTATGGTTCTGCACAATCAAATGCGATGTATTCATTATCAGTTTTGGCTCACATGAGAGGCTGGGAATTTGAATATTTTGTTGATCATATAGCAGATTTTTTAAGAGAAAATCCACATGGCAATTATGCTAAAGCACTGGAAAATGGTATGAAAATAAAATTAAATAATGATGAAGAAAAACAAGAAGATGATAGTGTATTATTTATAGAAGAAGGTGGTAGGCAAAAAGAGGCTAGCTTTGGACTTGAAATTATGGCAAAAGAGATAACCGATTGGCAAATATCAAATAATATAAAAAAACTAAATATATTTTTACCGTCAGGAACAGGAACAACATCTCTTTTTATGCAAAGACATCTCAAGCTAAAAACCAAAGTCTATACTGCGCCTTGCGTAGGAAATTCTGATTATTTAAAAGAGCAATTTTTTATGCTTGAAAGTGATGATAGGCTTCATCCAACTATTTTAGAGCCTCAAAAAAAGTGGCATTTTAGCAAACTTTATAGGGAACATTATAAAATTTGGCTAAAATTACATCAACAAACCGGCATAGAGTTTGATATGCTCTATGATCCGATAGGATGGCAAGTGCTTTTGGCAAATATTGACAAACTTGATGGAGAGATCATGTATATCCATCAAGGAGGAGTGTTGGGTAATGAAAGTATGTTGCCGAGATATCAAAGAAAATACAAGGATATGGGATGAAGATAATTCAGAGCAATGATGTAAAGTTTGAAGCAGAGTTTGCTGAACTTTTACAACGAGGGAAAATGGATATAGATGGGGTTTCTACTATCGTTTCTGATCTTATTAAAGAGATAAAAAATAATGGCAATAAAGCAGTTAAAGAACAGATAGCTAAATTTGATAGATGGGCCCCCATAAATGATGAAGATCTAAATATATCAGTTGATGATATGAAAAAAGCATATAATAGCTTAGATAATAAACTTAGGGATGCCATGCATCTAGCTTATGATCGCATAGAGGCTTACCATCAAAAACTTATGCCCAACACTTGGATGAATGAAGAGCCAAACGGTATTATATTGGGGCAAAAAGTCACAGCAGTAGATAGGGCAGGACTTTATATTCCTGGAGGCAAAGCCGCATATCCAAGTTCACTTCTTATGAATGCTATCCCAGCAATCGTAGCAGGTGTAAAAGAAATAGTGGTATGTACACCAGCTCCTGATAATGATATAAACGAATTATTGCTAGCTGCTTGTCATTTGTGTAAGGTGACCAAAGTATTTAAAGTAGGTGGAGCATCAGCCATTGGCGCTATGGCTTATGGCACTGAAACTATACCAAAAGTAGATGTTATTACAGGGCCTGGTAATATTTTTGTAGCAACTGCGAAAAAACTAGTTTATGGCGAAGTAAATATAGATATGATAGCAGGACCTAGCGAAATAGGCATTTTAGCCGATGAGAGTGCTAGGGCAGATTATATAGCTATGGATTTGCTCTCTCAAGCAGAACATGATGAGATGGCAAGCTCTATACTTATTACTACTAGTGTTGATTTGGCAAACAGCGTAAGCAGTAAAGTTGAAGAGTTCTTAAATACGCTTAGTAGGGAGACCATAGCTCGTAAATCTATTGAAGACAGAGGAGCTATTATAGTAACTTCATCTATGAATGAAGCAGTAGAACTTATGAATGAGATAGCTCCTGAACATTTAGAAGTTATGACATTGGATCCTATGAGTTTACTAGATAGCATACGTCACGCTGGAGCTATATTTTTAGGGGAAAACACTCCAGAACCTATCGGAGATTACATAGCTGGACCGAACCATACTCTACCTACAGGCGGAACTGCAAAATTTTATTCGCCTCTAAGCGTTGAACACTTTTTGAAGAAATCATCCATTATCTCTATGAGCAAACAAGGGATCAATGAGCTAGGAAATGCTTGTGCCTTGATAGCTCATACAGAAGGCTTAACAGCCCACGAAGCAAGTGTGCTTATGAGAGTAGACAATAAGTAGATTAAAAACTAAATCTACTTATTTCTTTTTTTCTTCATCTACACGGAAAGATATTTTTGCTGTGATTCGATATTGTGAAATTTTGTTATCTACTACTTTTGCACTTTTATCTTTAATATAGATAGATTTAATATTTCTAATGGACTTAGATGCTTCTATGAGAGCATTTTGAGCAGCATCTTCCCAACTTTTGTCTGATTGAGCTAAAATTTCTATGACTTTTGCAACTTTTGACATGGTTTATCCTTTAGTAAAAATATTGAGAGCAACATTAATTGTATCTGATAAAAGCTTAAATGAAAAATTGTATAAAAGAAGTGGCGCGGCGGACGGGGCTCGAACCCGCGACCCCCTGCGTGACAGGCAGGTAATCTAACCAGCTGATCTACCGCCGCATTGGTTTTTTAGGAGTATAGACCCTGAAATAAATTTATGATGACTGCTTTGTCATTCTGAACTTGTTTCAGAATCTAGAATAGATTCATTTATTATGGTGGTCCCTGCAAGACTCGAACTTGCGACATCTACCTTGTAAGGGTAGCGCTCTACCAACTGAGCTAAGAGACCATAATCTTTTTGGCGACCCTTAGAGGATTTGAACCTCTGTGTCTGCGTTGAAAACGCAACATCCTTGGCCACTAGATGAAAGGGTCATCTAGATCCAAACAGTCATAAAAAAGCGATATAATCGCATGAGCCAACTATTTGAAGTTAACTTTAGTGGTGTCCCGTCTAGGATTCGAACCTAGGGCCCATTCATTAAAAGTGAATTGCTCTACCAACTGAGCTAACGAGACATAAAGTGGCGCGGCGGACGGGGCTCGAACCCGCGACCCCCTGCGTGACAGGCAGGTAATCTAACCAGCTGATCTACCGCCGCACCGAAAATGTCATGGTGGTCCCTGCAAGACTCGAACTTGCGACATCTACCTTGTAAGGGTAGCGCTCTACCAACTGAGCTAAGAGACCAAAGGCTGAAATTATAGCAAACTTTACTTTAATTCCTAGTCTATTTTTAAAAAATAAACTTAAAAATTTTTATTTTGACTATTTTAAGTCAACTTTGGTGGTGTCCCGTCTAGGATTCGAACCTAGGGCCCATTCATTAAAAGTGAATTGCTCTACCAACTGAGCTAACGAGACGTTATTTAAGAGTCGGCATTATAGCTTATTTGACATGGATTGTCAAGCTAAAAAACCACTTAGAAAATAATTTTTAACTCTTTTGCTAATAATTTTATTGCAAAATCAACCGAAGCGTTCTGCACAGCCTCTCTGTTACCTTCAAACAAACAGTGATGCACAATATTTCCGTTTGGCGAAAGCATTCCTATATATACTGTGCCTACCGGTTTGGTTGGAGTAGCACCCGAGGGTCCTGCAATTCCTGAAACCGCTATCGCGTAATCACAATTTGCCATTTTTTTGATACCACCTAACATCTGCTCGATACACTCTTTGCTTACTGCGCCAAATTGTTCCAGTACGCTTGTCTCTACGCCAAGCCAACGATTCTTTATATCATTACTATATGAGACCACTGAACCGTTGAGCACGCTAGATACCCCCGAAATTACAGTAAATCTGGATACCAGAAGACCGCCTGTACAACTCTCTGCAAAAGAGATCGTATGATGATACTCGCGAAGTTTATCTATTATAGAGGTAATAATTTGAGTTTGTTTATTATTTTCCATAACAATAATTTTATCATAATCTTCTGCCATTGGTGTAGTTCTTTTCTTCTTAATCGTGTTTTGGGTATAATCACCACAATTTAGAGATAGAAGGCACTACATATGATAGACTATAAAGATACACTTTTACTTCCACAGACAGAGTTTCCAATGCGAGGAAATCTGCCTCAAAACGAGCCGATTAGATATGCTGCGTGGAAAAAAGATGGTGTATATGAACAGATGAAAACTTTAAGAGATGGCAAGCCGTCTTTTACTCTTCATGATGGTCCACCATATGCTAACGGCTCTATCCATATAGGACATGCACTCAATAAAATACTCAAAGACATCGTAGTAAAATATCACTATTTTCAAGGCAAATCAGTTCGTTTTGTACCAGGATGGGATTGCCATGGACTGCCGATTGAGCAAAAAGTGGAAGAAGATATCGGAAAAGAAGCAAAAGAGGCTATGCCCGCTTCTCAGTTTCGTTCGCTTTGTCGTGAACATGCCTCAAAATTCGTAGCTATACAAAAAGAGGGATTTGAATCTCTAGGCGTCGTGGCTGATTGGGATAATCCTTATGTAACAATGGATTTTAAATTTGAAGCTAATATATATAGAACTTTGTGTGAAGTAGCAAGTAAGGGCTTGCTCATAGAGCGTCATAAACCAATTTTCTGGTCATGGGCTGCCCAAACAGCATTGGCCGATGCAGAAGTAGAATATAAAGACAAAGAAGACTATTCAATATATGTAGCTTTTGAGCTAAGCGACAAGACAAAAGAAGAGCTAGAAATTCACGGTAAAGCTGCCATTGTCATTTGGACAACAACCCCATGGACCTTACCAGCAAATACCGGTATATCATTAAATCCAGATGAGATGTATGTCGTCAGTGAAGATGGATACATTGTGGCGCAAAGCAGATACGAAGCATTATCCGAAATTGGCATCATTGGCAAGCATTCAGGCAGGAAAATCGCTGCAAGAGAGCTTGAGAATAAAATTGCCATCAATCCGCTAAACGATAGAAACTCAACTATTGTTTTGGGTGAACATGTACTACTTGATGGCGGTACTGGGGCTGTACATACTGCTCCTGGGCACGGAGAGGATGACTATCGTGTAGGACTCAAATATAATCTCGAAGTTCTTATGCCGGTTGATGAAAAAGGGTGTTATGATGAGAGCATAGTAGGACATCACTTGCTCCCAAATCCAAGTGAATTTGTAGGCATGCATATATTTAAAGCTAATGCTCCTATATTGGAACTCTTAGGAGATGCATTGTTGCATCAAAGCAAATTTGTTCACTCATATCCGCATTGTTGGAGAACTAAAAAACCACTTATTTATAGAGCTACAAATCAATGGTTCATCTCTGTGGATTCAAAGCCAAATGGTGAAAATGATACTTTAAGAGAAATAGCATTACAAGAAGTGGCAAATACTACATTTTATCCTAGCTGGGGCAGGGGTAGACTTGAAGGCATGATAGAACAACGCCCGGATTGGTGTATATCGCGCCAAAGATCATGGGGTGTACCTATAGCATTTTTCCGCGTTAAAAAGACAAAAGAAGTTATTTTTGATGAAAAGGTACTCAATTTTACAGCTATGATATTTGATCAGTTTGGGTGTGACGCATGGTATGATAAACCGATATCTGAACTGCTTTATCCAGGCAGCGGATATGATGCTGATGAATTAGAAAAAGTTACAGATATATTAGATGTTTGGTTTGACAGTGGTTCTACTTGGAACAGCGTGCTAAAAAGCTCGAACTACGATGCGGGGCAATATCCTGCCGATCTGTATTTAGAAGGCAGCGATCAGCATCGTGGCTGGTTCCAAAGTTCTTTGCTTCTCTCAAGTGCAGTCAATCATCATGCTCCTTATAAGGCACTTTTGACTCACGGGTTTACCGTTGATGAAAAAGGTGAGAAGATGAGTAAATCCAAAGGCAACGTAGTAGCTCCAGATGAAGTAACAAAGGAGTTTGGGTCTGAGATCTTGCGTCTTTGGGTAGCATTAAGTGATTATCAAAGTGACCTTAAAATCTCTTCAAGTATTCTCAAGCAAACAGCCGAGCAGTATAGAAAGATCCGAAATACATTTAGATTTTTACTTGCAAATATAAACGACTTGGAAGCTGTAGTTAGTTTCGATAAATTTGGTGAGCTTGATCTATGGATATTGGATACTGCAAAAAAAGTATTCGATGAAGTAAAAGAGAATTTTGATAATTATGATTTCTTGCGTGGTTTTGCGGTATTAAATCACTTTTTGACAAATGAGCTTAGTGCCATATATATGGATATCTGCAAAGATAGACTTTATTGTGATGACGTAAATGGGGATGCTAGACGCTCGGCACAAAGCGCGATGGCACTTATTGCCAAAAGCATGTTGGCTCTTGTGGCACCGGTTCTTACTTATACAGCCGATGAAATACTCGATTTTGCTACTGTTGTGCTCAAAGGAAATGCAAAAAATATATTTGAATTTGAATATACTCAGCTGCCTGAGATTAGCTCAGATCTTGATGCTACGATGCTAACCGGTGTTAGAGATGCATTTTTTGAAGAAATAGATAAGCTCAAAAAAGAGAAAATAATCAAATCCACACTTGAAGTAGAGCTTGTGTACGAAGATGCAGATTTTGGCATGAGTGATGAAAAAGATCTTGAAGATTGGTTTATGGTGTCCAATGTTAAAAAATATGCTACTTCTAAGATATTGGCTTCATTTGAAGTAAATGGTGAAAAATTTAATATAGCCGCAGCATCACAGCATAAATGCCCAAGATGCTGGAGATATAAAAGTATAGTCGAAAATGAACTTTGCAGCAGATGTGACGAGGTTTTGAATGTTTGATTTATCTAAACCGGTAGGATCAGAAGTGATTATAGGTTCTATTGTGTTTATATTTGCTCTTGTTGGGGTTGGTTTGTTGATAGTGAATATTATGAAAAAAAGATATATTAAGGAGCAAAAATGATCACACTTAAAGTTGCATTAACTAAAACCAAAGAAGAGTTAGCTGAAATTAAAAGCGAACTAGAAAACCTTGCAAAAGCAAGTGATTTGAATGCCTATATTGGATTTGAAAATTCAGGCGAGGGCGTGCCTATTTTAATAAAAGACAATATTCAAGTAAATGGATGGAGTGTTACAAGCGGATCAAAAATACTGCAAGGTTATATTGCTCCTTATGATGCGACTGTTATTACCAAGCTAAAGTCTAGTGGGATGATGGCATTTGGGAGATCCAATATGGATGAATTTGCTATGGGGAGTACTACTGAGAGTAGTTTTTACGGGATTACCAAAAATCCATATGATATATCTCGCGTACCTGGAGGAAGTTCAGGCGGTGCAGCAGCAGCAGTAGGCGGAGGCATAGCCATCGCAGCACTTGGCAGTGATACTGGTGGCTCTATCCGCCAGCCAGCAGCGTATTGTGGATGTGTGGGAATGAAGCCGACCTATGGGAGAGTGAGTCGTTATGGTTTGGCTGCTTATGCATCGTCATTGGATCAAATAGGACCAATTACCCAAAATGTAGAAGACGCTGCTATACTTTATGATATTATCAAAGGTCATGATCCAAGAGATTCTACAAGTGCAGATATTGAAGATAGTAAAACGGTCATAAATGAAAATAGAAAACTCACAATTGCTGTCATAGATAACTATATAAGTGAAGCTAGCAGCGATATACAAAAAGCATATAGTGATACGATAAAAGCTTTACAAGATGCAGGACATACAATAGTTCATAAAAATATGCAAAATACCAAGTATGACATCGCGACATACTATATCCTAGCTACTGCTGAAGCCGCGACAAATTTAGCTAGATTCGACGGCGTTAGGTATGGTAGAAGAGCAGAGGCAAGCAATGTTTCGGATCTTTATTATAATACTCGCAGTGAAGGTTTTGGAGATGAAGTCAAAAGACGGATTTTACTAGGCAATTTTGTGCTTTCAAGCGGATATTACGATGCTTATTATCTCAAAGCGCAAAGAGTCAGGCATCTCATCCGTGATGAGTTTAATACCATATTCAATGAGGCTGATCTTATACTTTCACCGGTAGCTCCTAGTGTTGCTCCAAAAATTGGTGCAGTACATGATCCTCTTGAGATGTATAAAAGCGATATGTACACAATAGCCATCAACCTCGCAGGACTTCCCGCACTTTCTCTTCCTGTAGCAAAAGACAGCGATGGTATGCCGATTGGATTGCAATTAATTGCTAAGGCGTTTGATGAACAGACACTTTTTGACGGTGCGGCTAGTATGGAAAAAGCTGTAAAATACACGAAATAAGGAGATAATATGAGAATAAAACAAAAAGCTTTGACATTTGAAGATGTTTTGTTGGTGCCACAGCACTCAACTGTATTGCCAAAAGAGGTAAGCATCACTACTATGCTCACCAAAAGAGTAAGTTTAAATATACCTATCGTATCAGCCGCGATGGATACAGTTACAGAATACAAAGCTGCTATTGCTATGGCTAGACTTGGTGGAATCGGTGTAATACATAAAAATATGGATATCGAAACTCAAGCTTTGCAGGTTAGAAAAGTCAAAAAATCAGAAAGTGGGGTTATTATAGATCCTATATTTATATATCCAGATGCAAAAGTAGGAGAAGCAGATGCTCTTATGAGTGAGTATCATATATCAGGCGTACCGGTAGTTGACCAAGATAGAGTGTTGGTAGGAATTCTTACTAATAGAGATATGCGGTTTATTAGCGATATGAGCGTTCTTGTAAAAGATGTGATGACACATGTTCCATTGATTACAGCCAAAGTAGGTACGACACTCGAAGAAGCAGCCAAGGTATTACAGAAACACAAAATCGAAAAACTCCCTATAGTTGATGACAAAGGCAAACTTAAAGGTTTGATCACTATTAAAGATATAGAGAAAAAAGTACAACATCCAAATGCAAACAAAGATGCTTTTGGCAGACTTAGAGTAGCTGCAGCTATTGGCGTGGGACAATTGGATCGTGCTAGAGCATTGGTAGAAGCCGGCGTAGATGTGCTTGTACTTGATTCTGCTCATGGACACTCACAAGGCATCATTGATACAGTGAAAAAGATAAAAGCCGAATTGGATATTGATGTAATAGCCGGCAATATTGCCACAGGTGAAGCAGCAAAAGATCTTATAGAAGCTGGGGCAGACGCTGTTAAAGTCGGTATTGGACCAGGATCGATTTGTACTACTCGTATAGTAGCAGGCGTTGGTGTACCTCAGATATCAGCTATCGATAATGTAGCACTAGTAGCTAATCCTCTTGGAGTGCCCGTAATAGCTGATGGAGGTATCAAATACTCTGGAGATGTAGCAAAAGCACTTGCAGTTGGAGCTAGTTCAGTAATGCTTGGCTCAGCTTTGGCAGGTACATATGAAGCTCCAGGAGAGATGATAATCTTTAATGGCAGACAGTTTAAAGAATATAGAGGCATGGGAAGTATAGGTGCCATGACCAAAGGAAGTACGGATAGATATTTCCAAGAAGGTACAGCAGCTGATAAATTAGTTCCTGAAGGCATTGAAGGACGAGTACCATACCGTGGAAAGATAGCCGATGTGGTTCATCAAATGATAGGAGGGCTTAGAAGCTCTATGGGCTATTGTGGTTCTAAAGATATTCCTACATTTTGGGAAAAAGCCGAGTTTGTTGAGATTACTAGTGCTGGGCTAAAAGAGAGTCATGTGCATGATGTTACTATCACAAAAGAAAGTCCAAACTATCATGGACAGTAATACGTTTTAATGCCGCACTTAGTGCGGCATTAAAAAAATCTAGCCAATTTAAATTATTCAAATTAATCATCAAAAACCTTTCTTGAGCTCTCTTAACTATCTCAATTTTAAAATATCTAAAATTAAACTATACTAAAATACTTATATTTCAATAAAGCCCGTAATATTGGTAAATTATTAAAAATTGTACAAAAACACTTGACATTATCATTTTTTTATACTATATTTACATTAAATATTTTAATATAAGGAAAGATAATGGAAAAAGAAACGATCGCGCTTCATGCCGGATATGACCAAAAAGCTGGTTTTGGCACAATGAGTGTACCTATCTTTCAAACTACTGCATATGATTTTAGAGATAGCGAGCATGCAGCTAATCTTTTTGCGCTAAAAGAGCTTGGACCGATATATACTAGACTTACCAATCCAACTACTGATGTATTGGAAGCTAGATTTGCGGAACTTGAGGGTGGGGCAGCTGCCATATGTACAGCATCAGGACAAGCTGCTATTTTTTATGCTATAGCCAATGTAGCTGAGGCTGGCGACAATATAATTATATCCGACAAGCTATATGGCGGTTCGGTGACATTGCTTACTCACACAATAAAACGCTTTGGAATCGAAGCACGGATTTTCAAAAGCAAGGACGCCAGCAATTTAGAAGAATTGATAGACGATAAAACAAAAGCAATATATTTTGAATCACTATCAAATCCGCAAATCGCGATTGCTGATATAGATACCATTGTAGAAGTTGCAAAAAAACATGGTGTACTAACTATATGTGATAACACGGTAGCCACAGCATCACTATTTAATCCAATAGCATGTGGTGTAGATATAGTAGTTCATTCTACATCGAAATATACTAACGGTCAAGGCACAGCTATAGGCGGTGTAGTCATAGAGAGAGATGGACTCAATGAATTTTTCAAAACATCATCTAGATACAGCCATTTCAATACACCCGATGAAAGTTATCACGGACTTGTCTATACCGATGTGCCATTACCAAACTTTTGTTTGCGTATTAGGCTTTCACTGCTTCGTGATATCGGAGCATCGCAAGCACCGTTTAATTCATGGCTGCTGATACAAGGACTTGAGACATTGGATCTTAGAGTACAAAAACACTCAGACAATGCACTTGAAATTGCTAAATTTTTGGAGTCACATCCTAAAGTAAAATCAGTTAACTATCCAGGACTAGCAAGCCACAGCGATTATGCCAAAGCTCAAAAATATTTTTTAAACGGTAAGGCATCTGGACTTATATCCTTTGATGTAGAAAGTTATGAAGAAGCAAAACGTATTATAGATAGTGTAAAATTATTTAGTGTAGTAGTAAACATCGGAGACAGTAAATCCTTAATTGTTCATCCGGCAAGTACGACTCATTCGCAAATGACTGGTGATGAGCTGTTAAAAGTTGGAGTGAATCCTACTACCATTAGACTTAGTATCGGGCTTGAAAATACAAAAGATTTAATTGATGATCTCGCTCAGGCAATGGCATAAAAAATGGCACTAATATCATCTAAAGGAATATATGGGCTCAATGCCATGTATGAGCTTTTAAAGCATGATAACAACATACCGCTCAGGGCAAGTCAAATTGCCAGCAGAGCAGATATACCTCTAAATTATTTAGAGCAATTATTAGGTAAATTAAAAAAAGCAGGTCTAGTAGAGAGCATCAGAGGTGTTAATGGTGGATTTTTGCTGGCAAAATCACCTAATGATATATGCATCAAAGATATAATCATAGCACTTGAGGGCGACATAAGAGTCGTAGATGACAAGAGTAATAACCATATACTCAATCTGTTTTTTGATGATATTGGAAATGAAATATTGACAATGTTAAGTCTTAGCCTGGTAGATTTTAAAAAGTATCAAGATAGATACAACGCTTCTTTGCATTATAACATATAAGGAAAAGAAATGAAATACGCACAAAATGTTACAGAACTTGTAGGCAATACTCCGCTGGTTAAACTCAAAAAAGCAAGTTTGAATTATACAATAGTGCTTGGTAAATGTGAGTTTATGAATCCAACTCATTCTGTCAAAGATAGAATCGGGGTTGCTATGATAGATGATGCTATCAGTAAAGGGCTTATAACACCCGATACTACTATTATAGAACCAACAAGCGGTAATACAGGCATCGGATTGGCTTCGGTTTGTGCAGCTAGAGGGTTGAAACTAATTTTAACTATGCCAAGCTCTATGAGCATAGAGAGGCAAAAACTGCTAAAAGCTCTTGGCGCAACTATTGTGCTGACCGAACCCACAAAGGGAATGAGTGGCGCCATAGCAATGGCAGAAGAGCTTCATAGCAGTACTTTAAACTCTATTATATTAGGACAGTTTTCAAATCCTAGCAATCCGGGCATACATCGTACTACAACAGCACAGGAGATATGGCTCGATACGAATGGCAAAGTTGATATCTTGGTAGCCGCAGTAGGGACCGGAGGAACAATTACTGGTATAGGAGAGAGGCTAAAAGAGCTTAATCCAAACATTAGTATCGTAGCTGTAGAGCCTAGCGCTTCACCGGTGCTGAGCGGAGGCTCTCCTGCACCACATGCCATTCAGGGTATCGGAGCAGGGTTCGTGCCCCCTGTGCTTAATACTCATATTTATAATGAGATTATTAAAGTAAGCAATGAAGATGCTATGAGTACGTCTAGAGATCTTGCCAAGCAAGAGGGGCTACTCGTAGGAATATCAGCAGGAGCAAATGTATTTGCCGCGTCACTCGTGGCGTCCAGACCGGAAAATAAAGCTAAGGTTATTGTCACTATCCTATGTGATACCGGAGAGAGATATCTAAGCACTTCTCTTTATGACGAGTAAGTTTGTCACTGTTGGGCTTTAAACAAGCCGTGGCAGTTTGTCACTTTATAATTATTTTTCTTTGAAAAACTCACAAATATCTACATCTAAAATCTTAGCTATCTTGTAAAGCTGTTCTACATTATAGTGTTTACTTTCTAGTCCAGCTTCAATTTTTCCAATTGTACTCATTGATTTGTGACCGATAGTCAAAGCAAGGTCAAGTTGTGTTATCTTTTTTTCTTTTCTAATTTTCTTGATATTATTGGCGATAGTTTGATGAAAATCTATTATCTCTTCATCGGTAAACTCAAGATATTCCAACTAAACTTCCCTATGGTGAAATTTTTGCTTAAGTTTATAAAAGATACAATATTTTCACCATTCCCTATAGTGAATATTTGGCATGAGCATACCAAAAGGGTTTTTATGAAAAAGTTTGTTTTGAGTTTTTTACTAGTTGGTTCCTTATTCTTATCAGCAGGATTTTTAGATGGTATAGAAGCAGCCAATAGACAGCTTGAAATGGAATCTAGACCTAGCCAAAATAATATAGTAGGTTCTTCTTTTGCAAATAATTTTTGTAAAGGATTTGAAAGAGGATATATATCTGGATATAAGCAAGCTAATAATTCCAGTATGAATCCAATTACACCAATTTGTCCCATTCAACCAATAAAGGGCTTTGGAGATCCACAATCGGACTATGAGCATGGATATACAATAGGCTATAGATATGGTATAGCAGAAGGCACTAGATGAAAAAAATAATTACTGGAGATGTTTCAGTATTATTGTTTACAGGATATCTAGCTAGTTCTAGCGTAGCCTCAATTGGAAAATATTATGAATGATATTCAGAGAAAAATTTTTAACGACATTTTAAATAGTAGTACAGAAAACGAAATTGAATCTTTAAAGCTTGCTTTATATAATAATGCGAAGGGCAGAAGGACCTTGTATGAGCAATTAAATCCAAATTTAAGCGAATTTAGAGCGATATCTATTGCTTTATTTAAGTATTCAACAAATGAAACACTGAATATTGCAAAAATCAATGTAAATAATATACTTAAGCAACAAGAAATAACACTTACGGATAGCATGGATTTGGTAAAAAATATTTATGATATATTTACATGCTTAATATCTAGTAGTGAAATGCAGATGTATCAAGAGCTTCAAGATAAGCATAATACAATAATAAAAAATCATTTAGATGTTGTTAAGTTGGAAAAATGGAATGATATAAATAAGGAGCTTTCAATTTTACCAAGTATATTACGGCACCCAATAAGTATGTATATGACACAAGTAAACACAGCCGAAACAATTGATGAGCGTGTAGAAAAATTCGAAAATTTTATCGATATACTCCCAAGCATACTAAAAGGTACAATGATTTCAGAAAATTTATCTACTCAACATCATATAGAATTTTTTATAAATGTTGAGCATCTCATCGGCAGCGAAAAAGCCAGACAATTTGAAATTAACATAATAGATTTAGCTGTCAATAGACAATTGATTCCTTTAACCAATCTAGACATATCGGAAATACTTAATAATAAGTGGACGAGCATAGAAGGAAAAGCATTGGCGGATTATTCAAAAAAGATTCTTGTTTCATGTAGCTTGGATGATACATATATGTTTGATTCAACCTTTTTGCCATCATACTGTGGCAAAACATGGATTACGGCTAAATTTAAACAAATTTTTATAAAAAAAAGTAGAATGGCTAACGCACTTCGAAAAATAATGGTTGCCCCAACTAAGAGTAGAAGCTTAAATGATTATATTCATGACTATATGAAAAATTTAGAATAATTTAGTCCACAAATCCAACTTCACTAACTCTAAAGTCCAATTAAGATAAAATAACTAAAAATAATTTTTCAAAAAGCAGTTTATGAAGATAACCACCAAGCAAGCACACTTTAGCAGTCCACTTTATCTAGAAAGCGGTCGTATATTAGAGCCATATACCATAGCGTATGAAACCTATGGTGAACTTAATGATGATAAAAGCAATGTAATATTGGTATGTCACGCTCTAAGTGGTTCTCATCATGTAGCTGGAAGCTATGAAGGTGAAAAAAAAGTCGGTTGGTGGGATGGACTTATAGGAGACGGCAAAGCCGTTGATACTAGCAAATATTTTGTAATATGTTCAAATGTCATAGGCAGTTGCTTTGGCTCTACTGGTCCAATGAGCGATAATTATCCATCACATCAACCATTTCGTCTCAAATTTCCAGTAGTTACTATCAAGGATATGGTGAGAGCTCAAATGCATTTGCTTTCCAATCTCGGTATATATCGCGTAAAAGCTATTATTGGCGGTTCAATGGGTGGTATGCAAGCGCTTCAATTTGCAGTTGATTATCCAAATCTAGCAGAACATATTATTTCTATGGCAGCTACATATGCTACACGACCTTGGACAATAGCTTTTAATAAAGTTGCCGTTGAGGCTATCAGAACTGACCCTAGATTCGAAGATGGCAATTATGCAAAAGATGCTTTCAAAGAAGAGGGGCTTAGCGGATTGGCTATCGGACGAATAGCAGGACATATATCTTTTCTTTCTCCAAAATCTATGGACAAGAAGTTTGACCGCAGCTATGTGAGCAATGATGGACTTTTTGAACTTTTTGGAAGATATGAAGTAGAGAGATATATGGAGTATAATACGGCAAATTTTAGTCGTCATTTTGATCCATTAAGTTATCTATATATAGTCAAAGCTATTAATACTTTTAGTTTGTCGCGCGGATACGATTCGCTTCATGATGCCATCTCGCGTATAAAATCCAATGTACATCTATTTAGTTTCAGTTCGGACTATCTATTTTTTCCGGAAGAAATGGAGCATATATACAAAATGATGAAACGTAATGAGCAGTCATGTAGCTACATAGATGTGCAAAGCGATTATGGTCATGATGCATTTTTGGTAGAGATAGATAAGTTTGAAAATGACATTACAAGTATACTGAGGGATGAAAAATGAAGACTGAAACTTTTGAAGATAAAATAGCTAATGCTAAAGGTATTATAGAAAAACTAATGCGCCAAGATATTCTCCTAGAAGATAGTGTAAAGCTTTATGAGGATGGATTAAAAACTATAAAAGAAGCTCAAGATATGCTTGAAGATGCGAAAGCCAAAATAACTATTATAGAACAAAACAATATCAAGGCCAAAGAGTGAAAACTCTAGTGGTAGCTTCTTTGCAGCTCCAAACATTGGGCATGAATGGCTCAAAACTAGATTTTTATTTTAAAAATGCCCATGCTAGGGGCGCTAGGTTGATAGTTTTTGGCGAATATGTGTTAAACCATTTCTATAAAGAGTTGGCAAATATGCCGGTATTTATGGTAAAAGAACAAACCAATAAACATTTAACACTTTTGAAATCTTTTTCAAAGCAATACAATATGGTTATCATAGCCCCGATCGTGTTACATAAAAAAAATGGTTATGTCAAAGTCATTGCCAAGATCACTTCCAAACAAATTGCATATTATGAGCAGCAAATTCTTATTTCATATCCACATTGGGATGAGCAAAACTTTTTTGCCAATAATATCAAGCCACTCAAATCCCCCATGATATTTTCAATTGATGGCTTTAGAGTGATGGTTATGGCGGGATTTGAATTGCATTTTCCTAACCTTTGGGATTTTGTAAGGGAAAAAAGAGTAGATTTAGTAGTGCTTCCAACATCCTCAACTTTTGGTTCTCATAATCGCTGGAGAGAGATCATCAAAACTCAAGCATTTTTGTATGGGTGTTATGTGCTTAGAACAAATCGCTTGGGTGAATATAGTGATAAAGATATAAAATGGCGTTTTTATGGAGACAGTATGTTAGTTCGTCCTGATGGAGAAGTAGAAATGATGTTGGAAGATAAAGAGTCTATGCTTATAGAAGAGATAGATAAAAGATTATTGCAAGAACATCGTAAGGCATGGCAGTTTGAAAAAGCACTGCAACTAAGACAATAAAAGGAGTTGTCGTGACATCACAATCATATTTTCATAGACAAATTCAGCTTTGGGGCGAAGAGACCCAAGAGCTTTTAGCTACCAAAAAGATAGCAATTATAGGTAGTGGAGGGCTTGGTTCATCATTGGCTCTAGCTCTTGGGACAAGCGGTATAGGCGAGATTGATATGATTGATTTTGATACCATTGCCTTACATAATATTCATCGTCAAATTGCTTTTACCCTAAAAGACGAGGGAAGGTACAAATCAAAAGTTGTTAGCGATCTGATAAAAGCCAAAAATCCTTTTGTCAAAACTAGAGGTCTTGTGATGGATTTTGGGGAATTTAGTCATTTAGGCAAAAAATATGATTTGATCCTTGATGCTAGTGATAATTTCGATACAAGACATCAAATAGATGAATATTCCAGCGAAAGTGGCATTCCTTGGATTTATGCAAGTGTGGAATCCTTTGTAGGACAGGTATGTTTTTTTGAGCATGGAAGATTCACAGCATTCAATACACCACCACATGTACCAAACGGCATAGCAGCACCGATGGTAATGCATATAGCTTCCCTGCAAGCAAATATAGCTTTGCGTTACTTGGCCGGTTTGCCAGTCACAAGAGACAAATTATATTATCTATATTTTGATGAGTTTGGTGATCTTGTAACGCAAAAATTTAGTTTGCCGTCTTGATTATGTATCAGAAATAATTTTAAATTATTATTTAAAATGGTAAAATAATATCACAAGAAATAATTATAAGGGTAATTGTCATGAAAGCAAAACTGTTTGTAGCATTATATATGATAGCTTTGCTTGCAGGTTGTACGCAAGAGACGCAAAATACCATAGGCCGCTCCATTCAAAACTGGACAGGTACGAACGGTGTATTGGAGATGTATGCCGGAGATAAATTGGTGCATAGATTTATCAAAATAGATAAGCTTTCTACTGCAATGGGCACACAAAGCAATGAAGATAGACCCTATAGATTCGGATATGGTTATCATGACTTAAATTTAAACGGCAAGATCGATAGTAACGAAAAGAAAGTCTATTTTGAATTTTCGGATTATGCCGGCAATTATGTATTTTTTGAATCAAATGAATAAGGTTAACACATGAATATTATATCTACATTGCACGCTCCACAAGCAATAGGTCCATACTCTCAAGCCATTGAAGTCAATGGAATGATCTATACATCCGGGCAAATTGGACTTTTGCCAAGTGGACAGATGGCTGGGAATGGTATCATTTCTCAAACAAATCAAGTACTAAAAAACTTAAAGGCAGTATTGGAAGCTGGCGGCAGTTCTTTGGGCAATGTAGTCAAAACCTCAATTTTTTTGGCTGATATGGATGATTTTGTAGCTGTAAATGAGATTTATGCTGAATATTTTGGTGATCACAAACCAGCTAGAAGTACAGTAGCAGTCAAGACTTTGCCAAAAAATGCACTTGTTGAGATAGAGTGTATAGCCACTATTAATCGGTAATCATTAGTTCTTAATTTATAGTCTTTGATTATGTGGATTAAAAATACTTTAATTTAAAAAAGATTAAAGCTTATTTTGCTATAATCACACACTTTTAATACCAAGTAAGAAATTAATAAAGGGTTTGCAATGTACGCAATCATTAAAGCAAGTGGGCAACAGTTCAAAGTTCAAGAGGGCGATATCGTCTGTTTTGACAACATGAATTTAGAGCCTAAAAGTGCAGTAGAATTCACAGAAGTTTTAGCACTAGATAACGGTACTTTGACTGTAGGTACTCCTTTTGTAGCGGGTGCAGTAGTCAAGGGTGAGGTCATTAATGAAGGTCGTGACAAAAAAGTCATTATCTTTAAAAAGAGAAGAAGAAAAGATTCTAAACTTAAAAGAGGTTTTAGAAGAGATTTCACTCGTGTAAGAATCACAAGTATAGCATAAGGAGCAACTATGGCACACAAGAAAGGTCAAGGGTCAACCCAAAATAACCGCGATTCTATAGGTCGTCGTTTAGGTGTAAAAAAATTTGGTGGTGAAGCAGTAATTCCTGGTAACATCATCATCAGACAAAGAGGTACAAAAGTACATCCTGGTAATGGCGTAGGTATGGGCAAAGATCATACTATATTTGCACTTATTGAAGGTGTAGTTAAATTTGAAAACCGCACTTCAACTCAGAAAAAAGTTTCTGTAGTTCCAGCGTAACACTTCTCCCAAGAAGCCTCTTTGGCTTCTTATAATTTTTATTATTTCTCATTTATTCATCCACAATTCGATTTTTATTTAGGCATTGTTAGGTCGATTTAAGATATAATATTTTAATTTTTATATAGATTTTTTGCTTCCATGCTTTGTTATGGGAGTTATTATGGTTATTATAACAAGTCAATCAAAAAAGGCAAACTAAATATGTTTATAGATAGAGTAGAACTTACCGTTAGTTCGGGCAAAGGCGGAGCAGGAGCAGTATCCTTTTGGACAGAAAAGTTTGTAGCTCAAGGCGGACCAGATGGCGGTGACGGCGGTAGAGGAGGCTCTGTATATGTTCAAGTAGACAATAATACAGATACACTCACAGCACTTAGGGGCAGACATCACATTAAAGCAAAAAATGGTCGTCCAGGTGAAGGCAGAAAAAAATATGGCAAAAGTGGTGAGGATACTACTATCATTGTACCACCAGGTACACAAATATTTGATATTGAAACAGGAGAATTACTGCTTGATCTGACAGAAGTGGGTGAGAAGGTTAAGTTGCTTGAAGGCGGCAAGGGCGGACTTGGCAATATGCACTTTAAAAACTCTAGCAATCAACGTCCTACATATGCACAGCCTGGACTTCCAGGGATTATGAAGCAAGTTAGATTCGAGATGAAACTTATCGCTGATGTCGGACTTGTAGGATATCCAAATGTTGGAAAATCTACACTCATTTCGGTATTATCAAATGCCAGACCAGAAATTGCAAATTATGAATTTACTACACTTATTCCTAAATTGGGAGTAGTTGAATATAATGATTATGATGCGTTTGTAATGGCAGATATTCCTGGTATAATAGAAGGAGCCAGCGAAGGTAAAGGACTTGGTCTTGAGTTCCTAAGACACATTGAGCGTACCGGTACGCTTCTTGTAATGATAGATGTTAGTAATTATCGTGCTATGGAATATCAATATTCTACGCTCTTGGAAGAATTAGAGAGATATTCAGCGGTTCTTGGCAAAAGAGCATTCGGTATAGCTATCACAAAAATAGATGCCATGAGCCCACAGGAAGTAAATGATGCAACAACGGAGTTTTTAGCCGCTATCGGATTGAAACCAAACAACAATCTAGATATATACCATCCAAATAGCGAGTATATTTCTTATGGAAGTGATGAGAAAGATTCTCCAAGATTTGTATTGCCGATATCTTCTGTATCACATATTAATACCGAACCTTTGCGTTATATATTAGGAGATTTTGTCAAGCAGCAAAAAACTCAATCAGAGGAATAGTCATGAAAAGAATTGTTATCAAAGTAGGATCACATGTACTCACCGAAAATGGTGAAATTTCCAAGACAAGGATGGCATCTTTGGTTGAGATGATAGCTTCTTTGCAGAAGCTCTATAAAGAGGTAATACTTGTGAGTTCTGGAGCAGTATCTTCTGGATATACACAACTTAAACTTGATAAATCATTCATACCAAATAAACAAGCTCTTGCTGCCATTGGCCAACCACTTTTGCTTAGAATGTACCAAGAAAAGTTTGCGAAATACGATATGCTTTGTTCTCAAATACTTCTAACAGCATCAGATCTTGATTCGCGCAAAAGAACAGAGCATGCCAAACAGGCAATCGAAGTGCTTTTAGAGAATAATGTAATTCCTATTATAAATGAAAACGATGTCACAGCCACTGAAGAGCTAGTTTTTGGCGACAACGATAGACTCTCAGCCCATGTAACTTATTATTTTGATGCAGATATTCTCGTAATTTTATCTGATATAGATGGGTATTATGACAAAGACCCAAATAAATTTCGTGATGCAGTTATGTTTAAAGAGCATGGCTTTTTGGACGAGTCAGTGCTATCACAAGAACATAGTGCAAATAATGAATTTGCTACAGGGGGCATCGTCACCAAGCTACAATCTGCACAATTTTTGTTAGAAAATAGCAAAGAGATGTTTTTGGCCAGTGGATTTGATTTGAGCGATATAAAAAGTTTTTTACTTGACGGCATACAAAAGGGCGGTACACTTTTTAGAGTTTAGTATTCTATTAATAGCTTGTCAAGCCAAGAATAATGTTTAAATATACTATGAGATGTTAGTAGTAAACGGAAGTTTATTATTGCTATGTAAGCCGAATTGTTTTGGTAGGATAGATTGATATATTCTCAAAATTAAACTATTTTTCTTGCCACCATAATGATATTATTTATATCAAACTATGTTAGCAATTAGACCTATAAGATCTTCATAAATTCCTATCTCAAATCCAATTAATGCTATAATCTACTATATATTTTATGCAAAGAGAGTTTATGAAACGAATCGTTTATATGGGCACGCCGGAGTATGCCAAAGTCATATTGGAAGCTATATTGAAAAATACCGAATTCGAAGTAACTCTTGTTCTTACTCAACCGGACCGTCCGGTAGGCAGACACCAAGAGCTTATGC
Organism: Sulfurovum sp. UBA5622; assembly: GCA_002424475.1. Classification (GTDB taxonomy): domain Bacteria; phylum Campylobacterota; class Campylobacteria; order Campylobacterales; family Sulfurovaceae; genus BN30871. The sequence continues at coordinate 222,737 of DIKI01000001.1, read as the reverse complement.
CACCACCGGTTAAATCGCTGGCATTAGAATATAATTTACCTGTATTGCAGCCACAAACCCTCAAAGACAATGGTATTTATGAAGCTATAGTAGAGGCAAAGCCGGATTTTATCATAGTAGCAGCATTTGGACAGCTTTTGCCTAAAAATATTTTAGATATTGCCCCTTGCATTAATCTTCATGCTTCATTGTTGCCTTTATATCGTGGAGCTAGTCCTGTGCAGCAGAGTTTGCTTAATGGTGATAAATTTACAGGAATTACAGCTATGCTGATTGAAGAGGGACTCGATAGCGGACCAGTATTGGGATATAGATATTTTAAAATCCCAGACGATATGGTAGTGACGGATCTGATGGATAGATTGAGCTATGATGCTGCGCTGCTTACAGTTGAAGTGCTTAGAAATTTTAAGAATCTAATTCCATTGCCACAAATTAAAGCAATAGCAACACATTGTCGTAAAATCCAAAAAAGTGACGGAGAAGTTGATTTTTCAAATGCTTTGATTATCATAAATAAATATCGTGCATTTTATAGATGGCCTGGTGTGTTTTTGGCTAACGGATTAAAGTTATCGGAATTGGAAATTGTCGATATAAATACTCAAAACAGAGCTGGAGAGATATTATCAATTGTAAATGATAGTATTGTTGTAGGATGTAATGTTGGTTCTATTAAAATATCATTGCTCCAGCCACCATCCAAAAAAGCTATGAATGCCAAGGCTTATCTTATGGGAAGGGGGTTAAAAATTGGAAATACTCTCATTTGATTTACTATCTTCTACACAACACTATCTAGTCAACGAATTAAAGAGCAATAAACTTCGAGCTCCAATAGCAGTTATTGCAAACGAACAAACAGACGGAGTTGGCAGCAGATTAAACGAGTGGGAAGGAGTAAAAGGCAATTTCTTTGCTTCATTTGCATTGCCATATGATTTATTACCTTTTGATTTGCCATTAGCTTCGGCATCTATATATTTTGCACAAATTATGCAAGAATTGCTCCAAGATATTGTAGATGATGTTTGGCTTAAATGGCCAAATGATATTTATCTCAAAGAATCAAAAATTGGCGGAATTATAACTCAAAAAATCGATCAAAATTTAGTATGCGGCATAGGAATAAATATTTTGTCAGCTCCAAAATCGTATGCAAGTCTAGGTGTTGATATAGATCCATATTTTCTTTTGAAAAAATATATAAAAGAAATAGAAAAATTTCCAAAATGGCAGGAAGTCTTTAGTAAGGTTAAGCTAGAATTTGAAAAGAATCGAAAATATTTTGTACACATCAAAGATAAGAAAAAAGGCCTATTAACGGCTGTGCTGTGCGATGATGGATCGCTTATATTAGATGGAGAAAAGGTATTTAGCTTAAGATGATAGAAATTATATGTATTGCCAATCAGAAAGGCGGCGTTGGAAAGACTACTACTGCAGTTAATTTGGCAGCTTCTTTGGCTGCAAAAAAGAAAAAAGTATTACTTTTAGATATAGATCCGCAGTCAAATGCTACAACCAGTCTCGGATTTCATAGAAATGATTATGAATTTAATATTTTGCATGTAATGAATGGTTCAAAGAATATTTCACAAGTAACCATGCAGACACATCTAGAATCACTTTTTTTAGTACCTTCCAACATAGGGCTAGTGGGTATTGAAAAAGAGTTTTATGATTCAAACAAACAAAATCGTGAATTAATGCTTAAAGATAAACTTCATGAAGTTAAAGATATCTATGATTATATAATAATAGATTCTCCGCCTGCATTAGGACCGATTACCATCAACGCATTAAGCGCATCAGATTCCGTTATTATCCCAATCCAGTGTGAATTTTTTGCATTAGAGGGTTTGGCACAGTTGCTTAGCACTATAAATATGTTGCGTAAGACAATCAATCCAAAACTTTCAATTAAAGGATTTTTGCCTACAATGTATTCAACTCAAAACAATCTTTCCAAGCAAGTACTCGAAGATTTGAGTCATCATTTCAAAAATCAATTATTTTATTTTAAAAAAAATAAAGAATGCATAGTAGTTCCAAGAAATGTTAAAATAGCTGAGAGCCCAAGTTTTGGTAAACCAATTAGGGAATATGCGTTTGATTCTAAAGGCAGCATCGCATACGAAGAATTAGCTAGCGTAATTGCGGGGAGGTAGTTATGGCACTTGGCAGGGGACTCGGAGCTATACTTGAAGAGGTAGAAGAGGCATACAGCAAAAATCTTGATGATATAGATTCTTTGATCTTGGATAGCAACAAAGCAAGGATTGAAGATATCAACGTATCTCTTGTGGTGCCAAACCCTTATCAACCACGTAAATATTTTGATGAAATTGCCCTCAGGGAACTTAGTGAATCTATCAAGCAACATGGACTTCTTCAGCCTATTGTAGTCATAAAAAAAGACAATGGTTATCTATTGGTAGCCGGAGAAAGAAGATTAAGAGCTCACAAACTTGCAAATCTTTCTATTGTAAGAGCTATTGTGGTTCAAGTTGATATTGATAATATTAAATTAAGAGAGCTGGCTCTCGTTGAAAATATCCAAAGAGAAGACCTAAATCCTATAGAGCTAGCCAACTCATATTCTGAACTAATTGAAGTACATAAAATAACACACGATGAGCTGTCAAATATTGTGCACAAGAGTCGCTCTCAAATTACAAATACTTTACGTCTTTTGTCTTTGATCCCAGAGGTGCAAGAGCAACTTGTAAATGGTAAAATAACCCAAGGACATGCCAAAATATTAGTTGGGCTTGCTCCTGAAAAACAAAAAATCATATTGTCTACAATTATTGGACAAAAACTTAGTGTTAGAGAAACTGAGAACATAATAAAAAGCTACAAGCAACCTAACGATAAAAATCCCAAAAAACTAGCTCCATTTACACTCAATGAATATGCCGGCTTATTAAAAAAATTACTCCCACTTAAACATAAAATCAAAGGTAATATAATTGAATTAGAATTTTCTAATAAGGAAGAATTTACAAACTTTATAGAAAAACTAAAAAAAGCATGAGAAATTAACCAAAGTATTACCTCTATAATGGTAGAATAATGCGAAATTATAAGAGGAGTGGACATGCTTGATATACATCTTCCTTTGATGGTGTTTGTCTTTGTGGTCTTGATGACTCTTTTGTTTTTGTTGAATCGTATTTTATTTAAACCTCTTATTGGTTTTATGGATGAACGAAATCAATCAATAGCAAAAGATTTAGAGTCCAGCAAAAACCTTTCTGGGGATAGCGAAGAGTTGCACGCTAAGGCGATACAGATCATTAGTGATGCCAAAGCAGAAGCGGCAATTATTAGACAAAAAGCAATTGATGAGGCTAAATTGGTAGCACAAGGTAAAATAGATGCAAAACAAAAAGAGCTTGAAGTAACATATGACTCTTTTGCGCAAAATCTTGCAAAAGAAAAAAATGCACTCAAAGATGCTCTATTGGCACAAATGCCTCTATTTAAAGACGGCATAAAAGCCAAATTAAGTAAGTTTTAGGAGGCTGGATGAAAAATAAATTTATAACAATATGCTTATTGATTGTTCCAGCAATTTTATTGGCTAGTGGTGAGCATGAAGGTTCAGCTCAAGCTACTCAATATTTTACAATGACTGGTAGAGAAACAGATTTTGTTCCTAGAATATTTAACTTTTTGATTTTTGCCGGAATACTATATTATCTACTTGCCGAAAAACTTAAAGGTTTTTTGGTAAGTCGTCAAGATGGGATTGCAAATCAGCTTAAAGATATAGAAAGCAGATTGAAATTGGCTAAAAAGCAACAAAAAGATGCACAAGCTCTGGTAAAAGAGAGTGAGAAAAAAGCAAAAGATATTGTCACAGATGTAAAAAAAGAAGCTTTATTATTATCTGATAAAATTATGCAAAACTGCGTACAAGAACTATCTTTTTTAGATAAACAACTCGAAGAAAAAATGGAACTTGAATCAAGAAAAAGTGCTAGAGAAACTATCAATGAAGTTTTAAATGAAAATATTACAAACGATGATATTGCAATTAACGAAAACAGAGTCGTATCTATGATCAGCAACAAGGTGGTGGCATAATGGAAGAGTTAGTAGCGCAACGATATGCAAAAGCAATTTTTGCTATTAAGGATTCTGGACTAATTAGTCAATATGCCTATATATTGACGCAGCTATCGAATGCTTTTAATAGTGTGCCATCTATAATAAATGGTCTTAATTCACCATTATTGAGTGATGAGTCTAAAACACAAAGTATTCTTGATGCTCTTGGTAAAAAAGCAGATGCAAAATTAATCAATTTTATCAAAATTTTAGGTGAAAATAAAAGATTAGCTTTGATCCCAGCTATTGCCAAAATTGTAAATGCTGAGCTTCAAAAAGAACAAAATAGCTATCAGGGTGTTATCAAAAGTCAAAAAAGTTTAGGCAAATCAGAAGTTGCTGAACTAGAAAATGCTTTAGCTAAATATACTGGATCAAAAATTTCATTGGTACAAGAAATTAGTGATTTTGAAGGTTTGCGTGTAGCCGTAGAAGATTTGGGTATTGAGGTAAACTTCTCTAAACAGAGAGTTAAAGAACAATTAATCGATTATATCAATCGATCATTATAAGTCATTATATTAAAGTAAAGGAGTAGCAGTGGCAGTTAAATTACAAGCAGATGAGATTAGTTCTATCATAAAAGAAAGAATTGAAAATTTTCAAATTGATTTAGATATAAACGAAGTAGGAAAAGTAGTAGGTATTGCAGATGGCATCTCTACAGTTTATGGTTTGAATAATGTTATGGCGGGAGAAATCGTCGAATTTGAAAATGGTAAAGAAGGCATGGTTCTTAACCTTGAAGAAGCAAGTGTAGGTGTTGTAGTTCTTGGTTCTTCAGCTGGCATCAAAGAGGGCATGAGTGTAAAAAGAAAAGGTGAGCTTCTAAAAGTTCCAGTTGGCGAAGCAATGATTGGAAGAGTAGTGAATGCACTTGGTTTACCAATAGACGGTAAAGGTGCTATTGCATCAAGCGAAAACCGTTTTGTAGAAGAAAAAGCACCAGGGATCATGGCTAGAAAATCAGTTCATGAGCCACTACAAACAGGGATCAAAGCAATTGATGCTCTAGTCCCGGTTGGTAGAGGACAAAGAGAGCTTATTATCGGTGATAGACAAACCGGTAAAACAACAATAGCAATCGATACTATCATTAACCAAAAAGGACAAGATGTTGTCTGTATATATGTAGCAATCGGTCAAAAACAATCAACCGTTGCAGCTATAGTGAAAAAACTAGAAGAACACGGCGCTATGGATTATACAATCGTTGTAAATGCGGGTGCTTCTGAATCAGCAGCATTACAATTCCTTGCTCCATATGCAGGTGTCACAATGGCTGAATATTTTAGAGATAACGGCAAGCATGCTGTAATTTTTTATGATGACCTTTCTAAACACGCAGTAGCTTATCGTGAAATGTCTCTTATCCTTAGACGTCCTCCAGGCCGTGAAGCTTATCCAGGGGATGTATTCTATCTACACTCAAGACTTCTTGAGAGAGCCGCAAAATTAAATGATGAGCTTGGTGCTGGTTCTATTACAGCTTTCCCTATCATCGAGACACAAGCAGGGGACGTTTCAGCATATATTCCTACAAACGTAATTTCAATTACGGACGGGCAAATATTCCTAGAAACTGACCTATTTAACTCAGGTATCAGACCGGCTATCAACGTTGGACTATCTGTATCTCGTGTTGGCGGTGCTGCTCAAATCAAAGCTACTAAACAAGTTGCCGGTACGCTTAGACTTGACCTTGCATCTTATAGAGAGCTTCAAGCATTTGCTCAATTTGCATCAGATCTTGATGAGCACAGCAGACAACAACTTGAGCGCGGGCAAAGAATGGTAGAGGTTCTTAAACAACCTCCTTATTCTCCAGTACCTATTGAAAAACAAGTTGCTGTTATTTATGCTGGTGCAAAAGGTTATTTAGACAGTATCCCAGCATCAAAAGTAACTAAATTTGAAGCTGAGTTGTTAAGCTTTATGGATGCCAAATATTCTAAAGTTTTGGATAACATTAGAACTAGTCAAAAAATTGATGATGAAACTGAAGCACAATTACGAAAAGCAATTGAAGATTTCAAAGAATCATTTAACGCATAAGGGCATATCATGGCAAGTTTAAAAGATATTAAGCGTAAGATTAAAAGTGTTAAAAATACAGAAAAAACTACGCGTGCTATGAAGCTTGTCTCTTCTGCAAAACTTAAAAGAACAGAGGAGCTTGCGAAAAAATCAAAAGTTTATGCAGCTAAGCTTACTGAACTGCTTAATGAAATCGCAAAAAAGATGGCAGGCGAAAATGCTAACGGTTTAGATTTGCCTTATTTTAGGGAAGTCAAAAACCCAAAAATAGTAGATATAGTTTTTATTACAGCAGATAAAGGTCTTTGCGGAGGCTTTAATGTTCAAACTATCAAAAGAGTTAATGCTCTTAGAAAAGAGCTTGCTGCTCAAGGCACAGAAGTTAGACTAAGAGCTGTTGGTAGAAAAGGTATTGACTATTATCGTTTTAACGGTGTTGCATTGAGCAATGAAGTTATTGGACTTAGTTCTTCACCTGATTTTGAAAAATCATCAGAGCTGATCGGTCAAATAGCTCAAGATTATATCGATGGCAATACTGAAAAAATTATCTTGATACATAATGGCTATGTCAATATGATCACGCAAGAAGTTAGACAATCACAAGTATTGCCTATTGATCATAGTGCATTGAGCTTGGATAATGTTTCTACTTCAGAATTAGAAGTTGAACCAGATGAAGACAATACATTATTAGAAGGACTAGTCAAACGATATATAGAATATACTATGTATTATGCGCTGATTGATTCACTAGCAGCAGAGCATAGTGCAAGAATGCAGGCAATGGATTCGGCAACAAACAATGCAAAAGAGATGGTTAAATCTCTTTCCATTAAATATAATAGAGCTAGACAAGAAGCGATTACTACTGAACTCATAGAGATCATCAGTGGTATGGAATCAATGAAATAACAAGAGGAGAGGAAAGATAATGATAGGAAAAGTAGTACAAGTCCTGGGTCCAGTAATCGATGTAGATTTTACAGATTACTTGCCAGAAATTAATGAAGCACTAGAAACTGTATTTACAGTTGATGGTAAAGAACATAAATTGGTATTGGAAGTAGCAGCACAATTAGGAGATAATCGTGTTAGAACAATTGCTATGGACATGAGTGAAGGTGTATCTAGAGGACAAGAAGTTAAAGCAACTGGAGATTCAATAAAAGTTCCAGTTGGACCAGAAGTATTGGGTAGAATATTTAATGTAATCGGTGATATCGTTGATAATGGTGCGCCGGTTGAAGCAAAACAATATTGGTCAATCCATAGAGATCCACCTCCTTTTGAAGAGCAAAGCACAAAAACAGAAGTTTTTGAAACCGGTATCAAAGTTGTTGACCTTCTAGCTCCTTATTCTAAAGGTGGTAAAGTTGGACTATTTGGTGGTGCTGGTGTTGGTAAAACAGTTATCATTATGGAGCTTATCAACAATGTTGCTATGAAACATAGTGGATACTCTGTATTTGCCGGCGTTGGTGAAAGAACTCGTGAAGGAAATGACCTTTATCATGAAATGAAAGAGTCAAACGTACTTGACAAGGTTGCACTGTGCTATGGACAAATGAGTGAACCACCGGGAGCAAGAAACCGTATCGCACTTACTGGTCTTACAATGGCTGAATATTTCCGTGATGAGATGGGTCTAGATGTATTGATGTTTATAGATAATATATTTAGATTCTCACAATCAGGTGCCGAAATGTCTGCACTTTTGGGTCGTATTCCATCAGCTGTTGGTTACCAACCAACATTGGCAGGTGAAATGGGGAAATTGCAAGAGAGAATTACTTCTACTAAAAAAGGTTCTATCACATCAGTTCAAGCTGTTTATGTACCAGCGGATGACTTGACTGACCCAGCACCTGCTTCTGTTTTTGCTCACCTTGATGCAACAACGGTTCTTAACCGTTCAATTGCTGAAAAAGGTATTTATCCAGCTGTTGACCCACTAGATTCAACTTCTAGAATGCTTGATCCGCAAATTATCGGTGAAGATCACTATAAAGTAGCTCGTGGTGTACAACAAATCTTACAAAAATATAAAGATTTGCAAGATATCATTGCTATTCTTGGTATGGATGAGCTTAGTGAAGATGATAAACTTGTAGTTGAGAGAGCTAGAAAAATTGAAAAATTCCTATCTCAACCGTTCCACGTTGCAGAAGTATTTACAGGAAGTCCAGGCGTATACGTAACTCTTGATGAGACTATAGCTGGATTTAAAGGACTTCTTGAAGGTAAATATGATGAGATGCCAGAAGCTGCCTTCTATATGGTTGGTGATATGAACGAAGCTGTTGCTAAATTCGAAAAAATGAAAGCAAAAGCTTAATCCTTAAAGGAATACTATGGAACTTATGAAGCTTGAAATTGTTACACCTAATGGTGTAATTTTTGACAATGACGTTAAGCAAGTTACCTTGCCGGGAAGTGAAGGAGAGTTTGGGGTTTTACCAAGACATGCGACTTTAGTCTCTCTCCTTAATACTGGGGTTATTGTCATTGAAACAGCTCAAAACAAAGAAATTGCAGTAGCTATTAATTCCGGATATGTCAAAGTAGATGAGACAAAAATTACATGTATAGTTGACGGTGCTGTATCGCTTTCCGGAGAAGATAATGAACTTGCTAAAGCGATAGAAGATGCAAAAACACTTCTTAAGAGTACTGAAGCTTCAAGTATGGCTATTGCAGCAGCAGTTAGCAAAGTAGAACATATAGGGAAGTCTTTATAATTGTTTAATTCAGCAACTCAATATTTTTCCCAAAGTAGTGCTATCACTATTTTGGTCTTATTGATTCTGTCAATATATTTTATAATTACATTTTGGGTATTTATAGATCGTTTTAAACTATTGCATAAACGTATTGCGATAGAAACTGATTCACTTAAAGCTATTTATATGGGTGTGTCAAGATCTGTAAGCAAATCATCACTATTAAATGCGTATCTCAGTAAAGTCGATAATCCAAATTCAATTATATTAGAGGCAGCTGCTTCTGATGCCGTGCGAATTGCTACTCGCAACCTTACTCTACTTTCTATAATAGCATCGACCTCTCCATTTATTGGTCTTTTTGGAACCGTGATAGGGATATTGGAAACATTTAGCAAATTAGGTAATCAATCAAGTGCTGCATTAAATATCGTCGCACCTGCAATATCTGAAGCATTGGTTGCAACGGCGGCTGGTATCTTGGTAGCTATTTTTGCATATAGTTTTCATCTTATACTAAAACGTAAAGCTTATGAGCTCAGTTCGCTTTTGACATCACAGTCAAAAATGATGTTGGCACAAATTGATGATAATTTAGGAGATTAAATGTTTAATTGGGATGACGATCCAGATTTGAATATTACTCCACTTATGGATGTCATGCTGGTTCTTATGGCAATTTTGATGATAGCAGCTCCTACGATAACATATCAAGAACAGATCACGCTTCCCCAAGGCTCAAAGCAAAATCAAACTCAAAAGAGTGATTCAATTACTATCCGCATGGATAAAAATCAAAAAATATATATAAACGAAGATGTTTATTCTCTAGCGACTTTTTCTAGCCAATTTGCAAACAAATCACACATTGATCCAAAAACAAATATATATATTCGTGCCGATGAGACATTGCCATATAAAGATATCATGTTTCTCCTCAGAAGTGTAAAAATGGCCGGCTTTAAAAATGTATCGCTGATAACACAATAAGCCATGGGGAAAGAATATACATTAAAAAGCGGTATTATTGCTGTTGCCATTTATGTTTGTATTGTAGGATCACTTTTTTGGTATTTTGGATATAAATCAGAAGAGAAAGATGAGGGCGCCAAAACCGAACAGGTCATAGTCGTTGACATATCTGCATTAGATGAAAAGCAGGATAGCACACCACCAGTCCAGAATAAAACTAATGAAATTGAAAAATCAAGTGAAGTGCCACCCCAAGTGCCACCACAAAAAGAAAAACCAGTAGAACAACCACAAAAAGAAGAATCCACACAACAAAAAAAGCTAATTGATGAGAAACCAATTCCAGTTGATAAGCCAAAGCCAAAAACCCAAATAGTTAAAAAACAAGAAACCAAAAAAACCGAAAATACAAAATCTATTCAAAATTCAAAAAATAAAACAAAAGAGACCAGCGATTTGTTCGCGAATGTAAAATCAGATGTGCCAGTTGTTCAAACTTCAAAAACAAAGCAATCATCTAAGCCATCTTTATCTGTAACAACAAAGACTTTCAAACCTTCATCTAGTGAGGCATCACAGCGTATTAATAAAGAATTTGCCAAACAAGGAAATGCTGGAGTTGAAGATGCATATAAGTCAAAAGTAAAATCTATTTTACAAGGATGGCCGGCACAAAGCAGTTATGCAGGGGAGAGAGCAAAAATATCTTTTGTCATACAGCCAAACGGTGATTTTGATTTTAAGATTATTCAGCCTTCAGCTAATGAGGAATTTAATCAAGGATTGGTACAATATCTTAAGCAACTTCAAAGAGTAGGCTTTGGGCCGCATGCAGGCTCAAGAGCTTATCTGTTTGATGTAAATTTTATTGCGGAGAGGTGATGATGCGTTTTTTATTTTCTATAATTATGCTTTTGACTGTTTTGGTGGGGGAGAGTGATGTAGAGCTAACGATCAAAAAAAAGGTAGATAATCGCAGTAAAATTGCAATTACTGACGGAAGTACTTCAATCGACAATAATGCTGCAAGAAAAGTTTTTTCGCTTTTCTTGAATGATTTGATATTAAGTGGAAATTTTAGTGCTGATAGCAAGTATTATACAACTGCATATGGTTCTGATATTTTACCTACAGAAGTTAAATCAAATGAATATACATTAAAATATCAACTACAAAACGCAGGTGGCGCTAATTTGTCAGTTATGCTTGTACAAAATAGCAATGGAACAAAATTATTTCAAAAAAGTTATTCTATTTCGGCATTTAACAAATATCCTTTTTTAGTGCATAAAGCCGTGAGTGATATAAACCGCGTATTGGGATATGGCAGTATAGGCTGGATGAATCGTTTGGTTTTGTTCACAAGATATACAGCTCCTAGGCAGAGCGAAATAATACTATCTGATTATACTTTTACATACAAACAGCCGGTAATTAGAAGCGGGCTTAATCTTTTTCCAAAATGGGCAGATGCATCACAAGGCAGTTTTTATTATACTGCTATGAATGGAGCTAGACCTACTTTGTATAGATATAATCTAAATGATGGTTCGAAAGATATAATTACATCATCAGATGGTATGCTTGTTTGTTCTGATGTTAATAAAAATGGATCAAAACTACTTCTCACTATGGCACCAAGCGGTCAACCGGATATTTATGAGTTTGATCTTGCTACAAAGACAAAAACTCGCCTTACTGACTTTGGCGGTATCGATGTTGGAGGGCAATATTTTTCTGGAGAAAAGCAGATAATATTTGTATCAAACCGACTAGGATATCCAAATATTTTTAAAAAATATTTAACAGATTCTTCTGTGTCACCGGTTGTTTATAGGGGTAAAAATAATAATAGCTGTGATGCATTTGGAAATAAAATAGTCTATTCTTCTAGAGAGAGTAGTAAGCGCTTTAGTGGTAATACATTTAATATCTATCTCAATTCTGCTTCTGGAACAATGCCATTGACCAGTAGTGGCGACAACCAATTTCCTAGATTTTCTTATGATGGCAATGCGGTTTTATATGTAAAACAACAAGGCGGCAGAAGTTATGCAGGATATGTCAATTCAAATGTCAATCAAACTAAGCTATTTGATATCGGGAGCAAAATTCAATCTATTGATTGGTAATTTTATGGTAATATCATAATAAATATTTAATTTCAAAGGATTTATATGAAAAAATCAATTTTTTATGCAATGTCAGTCTTATTGTTAGTTTTTTTAACAGGTTGTAGTCAAAAAGCACCAGAATTAAACACAAGTGCAAATATATCTGATACACCGTCAATGGGTAATGCAGGTGTGAATGTCGGAGAACATGATGAGATGACAAATGCTGATGCGCTTAAAGCCAAAATGAGCCCAAGCGGTGGACTCCCAAATGATGGGACATATAATAATAGCACTGACGGTTTTCAGAGTGTTTATTTTGGATTTGGAGATTTTAGTATAGTAAACGATATGCAAAAAGCGATCGATAAAAACATACAGACCCTTAAGAGTTATAGCGGTAATATCAAATTAGAAGGCAATTGTGATGAATTTGGCACAGATGAATTCAATTATGCATTAGGACTAAAAAGAGCTAAAGCTGTAAAAGATGCTTTGGTAGCTCAAGGTATAGCAGCTGAGAGATTTACTATTGTTTCATTAGGTGAAAGTACACCCGTATGCACTAATAACACTACAGACGAGTGTTATGCTCAAAATAGAAGAGTTGACCTTCACAAGCAATAAAAATGAATAAAAAAATATTTTTAGGCATATTATTTAGCATTATTGGGACATTATCTCATGCCATGGAAATTTCAGCATCCAACAATACAGTATTATTGGAGCAGAAAATACAAGAGCAAAATGAACGAATTGATGGGCTCACTAGTATTGTTGAAGGGTTAAATACCAAAATACGAGAACTAGAAGAAACCAATAGTAATTCTGATTCCAACCATAGTAAGAAATTGATTCAAGATCTAGGTAAAATGATAGATGATATCAATACTAAATGTGTAACAAAAGATGAATTAAAAAAAATATTGGATGATTATGTAACTAAAGATGATCAAAAAATATCTACAAATGTCAAAACCAAAGAACAGGCATATAATGAAGGCATAACTTTATTTAGAGCAAAACAATATGATAAAGCAGAAGAAAAATTTTTGGATGCTCAAAAACAAGGATATAAGCCAGCATCTACCAACTATTATTTGGGCGAAATTGCTTATTATAAAAAGAGACACAAAGATGCAATTTTTTATTACAAAAAAAGTGCTGGGCTTGATGCTAAAGCAACGTATGTAGATATACTTTTATTACATACAGCTATATCTTTGGAAAATATAAATGACAAGGGTCAGGCAAAACTTTTTTATAAAACTATCATAGAAAAGTATGCCCAAAAAGATAGTGCTAAAATAGCAAAAAAACGATTAAGTGCAATGAAGTAAGCTTTAAACAAATCATTCAAAATAATAGCTAAGGGTTTGTAAAGTTTGCTTAGCTACAATGACAAAAAAATTATTAAACGGAGAAAATTATGATTATTACAAAAGACAATAGTGTTGTATCATTAGGATACAGTTTAACAGAAGTTGGCAAAAGCGATATTATCGATAGCAATATCGGCGGGGCTCCTTTGGAATTTATAACAGGCAAAGGGCATATCATACCTGGACTTGAAAATGCATTGGTTGGCATGAAAGTTGGAGAAAAAGGTGATATCTTGGTAAAAGCTGCCGATGCATATGGCGAGACTAATCCAGAAGCTATGCAAGTTTTGCCTAGAGATCAATTTGAAGGCATTGACCTTAAAGAGGGTATGGTACTTTATGGGCAAGGCGAGCATGGTCAAAGCGTTCAAGTTATCGTAAAATCATTTGATGATAATGAAGTTACGATCGATTTTAACCATCCTTTGGCCGGTAAAGATTTGCTTTTTACCGTTGAAGTAATTGATGCTAGAGAAGCAACTGCTGATGAAGCTATGACCGGACAGTTAGCTTGTGATACGGATGGCGGTTGTTGTGGTGGCGGCCATGACCATAGTCATGATCATAGTCATAGCAGTGGCGGTTGTTGCGGCGGCGGTCATTGTCATTAATAACAAATATTGACTCTTTTTTGTGATGTCAATCCTAATATTTCGTTGATGTTATGACTTTTATAACATCAACTTAATTAAACTTATTTTTTTACTTATATAACAAAACTCTCAAATTTTTTTACTATAATTCCAAAAAATAATATTTATTTAGGAATTGCACTTATGGTAATAAAAATTGATGTAAAATCTGAAGAATTCAACAATGAATACGTCAAAACACTATCTTTTACAGAAAAAGTCTGTAATCAATTTGGATTTGTATATAATCCGGAAGATGAGATAAATGAGTCGGTTAAAACAGGTCTTACAAGAAACAAACTCATTTATGGTAAAAGATATTGTCCATGCTTTATGGTAGAGGGCGAAACTGAAGAAGCAAGGAAAGAGGCTGACAATAGGATATGTCCATGCAAACCGGCTCTTGAGCACGAGATCCCAAATGATGGACATTGCCATTGTGGCATATTTTGTACACCAGAATATGCACAAAGACATACTATAGAAAATAGTGCCGCACAAGTATCGCATACACATTCAAGAGGATTATCAAAAGAAGAATGCCTAGCACTTCTTGATCAAAAAGATGTAGATTCAGATGAACTTGAATCATTATTGGAAGCCAGAGAGATCGGTCTTGTGGATTTTATACTCGTTGATACTAGAGAGTGGATGGAAAATAAAGGTGAAAGAATAGTCGGCACGGATTTTTTGATACCGACAACATCTTTTTATCAAGCTCTTTCTCAAATTGAAGATAAAAAAGATACTAATATCATAGTTTATTGCTTCAGTGGTAGCAGAAGTGCATATTGTCAGCAAATCATGAAAAAAATGGGATATAGCAAGGTGGCAAACCTTGCATATGGAATAGTATCATTCAAGGGGCAGACTCAAAGAGGATAGTATTTATTTTTTAAATACGCTACCCAGTATGCCTTTTATGGCACCTTGAAGATCGGCTGGATAAACTATAAATTTAGCATTTTGGCTTTGACTCATTTTTTCGAGTGTTGCTATGTATCTATCGCCTAACAAAAACATCGCTGGCAACTCTTTGTCGTGAATATTATTCCCAATTTCGCGTATAGCTTCAGCTGAAGCCTTTGCTAGTGTAACTTGTGCTTGCGCTTCTCTTTGTGCAGCTGCAAGTTTGCCATCAGCTTCAAGTATCATAGCATTTTTTGTTCCTTCAGCCATGGTTTCAACAGCTCTTCGTTCTCTCTCTGCGGCTGCTTGACGTTCCATGGAAGCTTGCATAGATGCACTTGGTGCAATGTCTTGAATCTCTACAGATTTTACTGTAACCCCCCAGCCTGCCACATCATCTATAATTTGATCTTTTAATTTCGTCTTGATATGTTCACGACTAGATAGTGCTTCGTCCAGGTTCATCTCTCCAAGTATAGAACGAAGAGTTGTCATGACAAGCTGCTGGATGGCAAGTTTGAAATTTTCTACTCCATATATGGCATCAGCGGGATTGGTGACACGAATAAATGTAATTGCATTTGTATGGATAACAGCATTATCTTTGGTAATAACTTCTTGACCTGGAATATCAAGTATGATATCTCTAGTGGAAACTTTTTGTCTTACATCTTCTATATAAGGTATTATAATGTTAAGTCCGGGATTTAGTGTGCGGGAAAATTTACCTAGCCTTTCGACTACCCATTCTTCTCCTTGTGGCACAATGTTAACGCCTTTGTAAAGTGTTACCAATACTACTGCTACTAAAATTATCATAATTTCCATTGTTTATCCTTTTGGTTAAATAGGCTCAACTTCAATAAGTTGACCATTTATTTTAACTATCTTAATGCGTGTTTGAGCATGTATGTCTTTATTTGATGTTGCATGCCATGTGGTATTGCCAAGTACAGGGGTATCAAAAATCACTTTGCCTCTAGAGTGTTTTGGGATATCTTGTATCACCGTGCCTAAAGTATCAAGAGAATAGTCTGATTGACCACTTTTGGTCATGGTAGTATGAGAAAATTTTTTATACCAAATGACTATAAAAACTACACAAAAAAGCAGCCATAGCATTAATTGTGTTGCAAACGAAAAAATTATAAAAAATGTTATAACACCAATAATTATAGCAGCGATAGCAAAACCTAATATAAAAAAAGTACCAATTGCTAGTTCGATAATTAGCAATATCAATCCAAAGACGATCCAATGCCACCATAAAATTGAAAACATTTTTCCTCCTAGTGATGTTTTAAATATTGTATCATAAAAACAGATTAGAATTAAAAATAATCCAATGTAGATGTAGGCTATTTTATTGTCAATTCCTAACCCTAAACGATGACATGGTATAATATCTTATTATTTATAATTATGCATTCAAAGGAAAAATATGTCATTAAAGTGTGCGTTTGTATTCCCTGGTCAGGGTTCTCAAGCAATAGGTATGGGAAAGGATTTCTTTGAAAATTCTTCAGTAGCAAAAGGGATGTTCGCTGATGCAAAAGAAAGAACAGGTATTGATTTTGAAACTCTTTTGTTTGCTGAAAATGAAAATTTAGCCCAAACAGCATTTACCCAACCAGCTATATTATTAGTCAGCGCTATTGCAAACAGACTTTTTGTAGAGCAAACAGGTATTGTTCCGATACTTACGCTTGGACACTCTTTGGGCGAGTTTTCTGCCCTTGTGGCTTCTGGCGCACTTGATGCTATTGATGCAGTTGAGCTTGTAAATCTTCGTGGCAAGTTAATGGCCGAGGCTTGCTCAAAACAAGAAGTGGGAATGTTAGTTTCGCTTGGTCTTGATGATATCACAGTAGAGAGTATTTGTGCTGATGCTAGAGCAGAGGGCAAACAAGTCTGGGCAGTGAATTATAACTCAGATGGTCAAATAGTAATCGCAGGTATCAAAAAAGATCTCGAAGAATTAGTAGATGTGCTAAAAGAGGCAAAAGCAAAAAGAGCAATGCTTCTAAATATGTCAGTTGCTTCGCATTGCCCATTGCTAGACAGTGCCGTTGCACCACTTGAAGGAAAACTTCAAGAAATGCTAAAAGACAATTTTATAGCGCCTGTCATCTCAAATGTTACGGCAAAAGCATATAGCACCAAAGCAGAGGCATTGGAGTTGTTGCCAAAACAGCTTGTTATGCCGGTACTTTACAAACAATCAATCGCTAATATAGATAATGATGTAGATTGTTATATTGAATTTGGGCATGGTAATGTGCTTAAAGGACTTAACAAGAGCTCGACTTCCAAACCGCACTTCAATGTTAGCGATATGGCAAGTCTCGAGACTACTATTGCCGCACTAAAAGATATGCAATGAAAATAGCCATAATAGGAGCAATGAGAGAGGAGATCGATCCTCTTTTGGCAAAAATGGATAGTGTGGTTGAGACAAAGTATGCTAATAATATATATTATGAAGCAACATATAAAGGCAAAGAGATTGTTATCGCATATTCCAAGATAGGCAAAGTGTTTTCAGCCCTTACAGCAACTATTTTGATAGAAAAATTTGGATGTAAAATAGTTTTATTTTCAGGTGTAGCGGGGGCTATTAGCAGTGATCTAAAAATTGGAGACCTTATCATTGCAGATGGATTATGTCAGCATGATTTGGATATCACTGCTTTTGGGCATCCATATGGATTTGTGCCTGAAGGTGAGGTATGCATACCGACCGATTTAGAACTTAGAAAAATTGCACATGAAGTTGCTAAAGTTAAAGGAATAACACTAAAAGAGGGAATTATAGCCACCGGAGATCAATTTGTGGCATGCAGCCAGAAAAAAAGCTGGGTAGCCGAAACTTTCAAAGCATCAGCTTTGGAGATGGAAGGGGCAAGTGTTGCCGTGGTGTGTAACGCTCTGGATATCCCATTTTTTATACTTAGAGCTATTAGCGATAGTGCTAATGATGAAGCCGGAATTGATTTTGATACTTTCTTGGAGAGTTCAGCCAAGGTCAGTGCAGATTTTATACTAGATATGGTAGAACGCATTTGAAAGATATCGAAGCAAAAAAAGCCCCCAGTGTAAGCAAAAAGCTTTTGCGAATTGTCGGCAAAACGAATGCTACATTTAAGCTTATAAATGAAGGCGACAAGGTGCTTGTAGGTCTTAGCGGCGGCAAGGATTCTTTAGCGCTTGTGCATATCATGAAACATATCCATAGACATGCACCGTTTTCATTCGAGTATGAAGCATGCACTGTCAATTATGGAATGCCAAACGAGCAGTATGAGGCATTATCTGTTCATTGCAAAGAGCACGGTATACCACATAAAGTTTTTGAAACGAATATATTTGATATTTCACAAGATACAATACGTCCAAATAGTTCTTTTTGCAGCTATTTTTCGCGCATGAGAAGAGGTGC
The DNA here is from genome assembly GCA_002424475.1 of Sulfurovum sp. UBA5622. Taxonomy (GTDB): domain Bacteria; phylum Campylobacterota; class Campylobacteria; order Campylobacterales; family Sulfurovaceae; genus BN30871. Next base: position 204,410 of record DIKI01000001.1, on the reverse strand, counting down.
TTTGTATACCTATGCACAAGAGGGCGGATTTAACAAAGTAGCTCTTGGGCACCATCTCGATGATGTAGTGGAGAGTTTTTTTATGAATATGTTTTATAATGGCACCATGAGAAGTTTGGCTCCTATATATAAGACCGAGAGAGGATTTCATCTTATTCGTCCTCTCATACAAGTAAGAGAATCTCAAACTAGGGCTTTTGTAGAAGATAATGCTCTTGTTGCAATAGGTGATGAAGCATGTCCTGCCATGCTAAAAAATGTCAAAATGCCATTTGCTAGAGCAAAAACAAAAGAGTGGCTGCAAGAGATGGAAAAAGAGAATAAAAATCTTTTTAAAATGATGCAAGCATCACTATCTCATATACATGATGATACATTCTTGGATCCTACTAGATGGAAGAGGGATGACATATGAACGGGCAATTAGAGATAAATAAAGAAGAATTTATAGCAAATGAGTCCGGCAGGATCGATAAGATATTAGCATCTCATTTGAATGCTAGTAGAAATCAGATAGAGAAACTTATAGAAAAAGGTTTTGTGAAGACTAATGATAAAGATGTAACAAAGACAAGCCACAAAGTACACATAGGCGACAAGGTGTCGTACTCGTTGCCAGAAGCTGAACATAAAGTTGCAATGAATGTTGATTTTGATGTAGAGGTGCTATATGAGGATGAGCATCTAATGGTGGTTAATAAGCCAAGTGGCCTTGTGGTGCATCCGGCACCAAGCGTTAAAGAGCCTACTTTGGTTGATTGGCTTGTGCAAAGAGGAATATCTCTTTCAACTCTTTCAGGGGAAGAGAGGCATGGTATAGTACATCGCATAGATAAAGAAACCACAGGCGCACTCGTAATTGCTAAGAGCAATGAGGCTCATGAAGCTCTTAGTCGTCAGCTTGAAGATAAGAGTATGGGCAGATATTATATAGCATTGATAGATTATCCTCTCAAAGATTCATGCGAAGTAGAAGCTCCAATTGGTAGAAGCACACACAATCGTCTAAAAATGGGTGTAGTTGAAGGTGGGAAAAGTGCAAAAAGCGCATTTGTGAAATTAGCATCAAATGATAACAATATTGAATTAATTGCTGCCAAACTATATACCGGCAGGACACATCAGATAAGAGTTCATCTAGCCACTCTTGGACGGCATATTTTAGGAGATGCACTCTATGGATATATTGGCAAAGAGATGCCAAGAGTATTTTTGCACGCCAGATCACTTTATTTTATTCATCCTATAAGTGGGCAAAATATGCAATTTGAAGCACCGTTGTTTGATGATATGCGAGATTTTATATCAAAACATTTTGATGAGAATATATTTGAATTACTAAAAAGTGATAATCTACAAGGAACTTTCAATGCCACATATTAAAGTAACACCAATATCAAAAGAAGAGCTTTCCAGCCGTGCTAAAAATCATAGCGAAATCATAGAATTTGTGGCTCACTCGGATAGTTATCCAGAGACACTGATCGGTATCAATTATCAAAATGAGAAGTTTTTACTGGTGTATAAATATGCAGACAATGAAGCTATGCTAAAATATGAGAAAATCACAAGACCATTAAAGTTATCACTTCTCAAAGAAGCCATAGGAAAAGTAGCAAATGTTTTAGAGTTTGACATATTAAGCTCAAATATTGTCAATGTTCGACATAAAGAACCTCTATTTGCGTCAAAGTATTTCAAAAAAATAGAAGATTTTATCGATATCAAATTTGAACATAAAGAAATAGCCATAGAAGTCGGTTTCGGAAGCGGAAGACATATTTTATATCAAGCCAAGCAAAATCCACAAACTTTATTTATTGGCATTGAAATCCATACCCCTTCAGCTGGACAATTATTGAAGCAAATTGAAATTCAAGGACTAAGCAATATATGGGTAGTTAATTATGATGCGAGGCTTTTTTTGGAGATGCTGCCATCAAACATTTGCAAACAAATTTTTGTCCACTTTCCTGTACCGTGGGACAAAAAACCATCCCGCAGAGTAATAGGAGACGAGTTTACCAGTGAAGCAATGAGAGTGTTGGATATTGACGGCACTTTAGAGCTTAGAACAGATAGCGATCTTTATTATGAATATGCACTGCAAATTTTTAGTAAACTGCCAAAGCTAAAAATGAAAATAAACAAAAATTACGCATTACCGATTATCAGCAAATATGAAGCAAGATGGCAAAGACAATCAAAAGATATTTACGATGTAACTCTTTTTTGTGATGAAAAATCAGACGACAAAAGAGAGAAATTTGACTTTTCCTTTTCTGATTTAGGATATAATATAAATATAAACAAACAATTTCCGCAAGAAAGTCAGGTAGTTGGTGATTATTTTGTTCATTTTGAAAGATCATATAAAACAGACAAGGATACGCTTTTGATGAAATGTGCATTTGGAAATTTTGCTAGACCAGAGCATAAATATATTATGATTAATAGAAATAATTGCAAATATTATCCATCGTTGCCTATTCCTTCAAGTTCAAACTTTAAAGCACACCAAGCGATCAAGGAGTATCTACATGGCTAATGTTATAAAAGCTACAGATTTGACACTTGCTTACAACCGCGGTAAAAATGAAATTATAAAAAATGCCAATTTTTCCGTGAAGAAAGGGGAATTTGTATTTATAACAGGACCAAGTGGAAGCGGTAAGTCAACCTTGCTAAAATCTTTTTATGGACACTTAAAACCAGCCGGCGGAAGTCTGATGGTTGGTGGGTTGGACTTAACAGAAGTATCAACTTCAAAACTACAAGAGCTTAGAACCCATATTGGTATTGTATTTCAGGATTATAAATTGATCAATGAATGGACTGTTGCCAAAAATGTTGTATTGCCACTAATGATAGCCGGATATTCACTGGATGTACAGCATACGCAAGCCCAAAGGTTATTAAGGCATGTAAAGTTGACAGAATATGCTAACAAACATCCATTTGAGCTTAGCGGCGGCGAACAGCAAAGAGTAGGAATTGCAAGAGCATTGGCAAAAAATCCAATGCTGATCTTAGCAGATGAGCCAACTGGTAATTTGGATGAATATTCATCAAATGTAATTTGGGATTTAATGGAAAATGCATGCGGACAACTGGAAACTACGGTAGTAGTAGTAACTCACAGGATTCCTACTATTTTCTCATTGCCATATAGACATTTTATTATTGAAAATAAGGGTGTTTATGAAGTTCATTAAAGATCATATCATGTTTATTTTGCCACTAGTGGCAATTTTGCTTGGAATAGAGTTTTTCTTAGTATTTGACAGAATGACTGCAAGTTATGAGCAGCGGCTAAGAGAAGGATATTCCATGCTAGTCGTAAGTAATGAACCTATATCGTTGCAAGAGCTACAGTCAATAAACAAAAATATAGGACAAAGTATAAAAATAGAAAGAGACGAGATTTTAAAAGAGATCTCATTGGGTCAAAAACAAGAAGATATAAAAGAGATCCTAAACGTATTACCCAATTTTTACACTATAAAATTAGCAAAATATCTAGACACATCTTCTCTTGATGAATTACAAAAAGATTTAATGGCAAACAAGAAAATAAAAAGAGTAGAAACATTTGGAAATAGCTATAGCTCCAATTATAAACTTTTTAGTTTTATTAAATTTATACTCAAAGTATTTATTGTATTTATGAGTGTTGTGAGTCTATTTTTGGTTATTAAACAGATGGAAGTGTGGGGTTATGTTCATAAAGAAAGAATGCAAGTTATGGAGATCTTCGGAGCACCGATAATGCTTAGAAGCGGGGTTCTTTTTAAAGTTGCAATTGCTGATGCATTGATCGCCACTTCAATAATCGTGTCGCTTTTTTTATATTTTAGATACCAAATAGCCGAGATTAGTGGTGTAGATGTTTTGATGAATAATAGCCAATTATTGTTTCAGCCAAATGATGCAGTTACTTTATTGCTTTGTGCCATCATAATTGTGGTGATTTCAGTATACATGGTAGTGTTTTCCTCTAGGGAGAAAGAAGCGTGAAACTCATCATAGCTATTGGCGTGATAGCGGTTAGTTTGTTGCTAGCTACGACTACAACACAAAAAATAAAAGAATCAAAGAAGGCTATTAGTCAAAGCACAAAAGAGGCGAAAAGTCTTAAGAAAAAAATAGAAGGCACAAAACAAAATATCACAAAAGCCAAAAATGAGATTAAGATCATTGATGTCAAATTAACCAAGTTGTCTCAAGATTATGTATACACAGAAGATGAATACCAAAAGGTTTCAAGAGAGGTTAAGGAGTATGAAAATATACTCATACAAATTAATCAAGAACTAAAAGTGAAGCATGATGCGCTTATAGCACTTTTTGCAGAACAACTTTCACTCGTTGCAGCTATGAAGCAATTTAATGATACGACACAATCCTCGGTTATTTCACAAGAAGTTTACGAGCAATATAGACTATATAATCAAAAGAAAATAATGTTATTAGAAAAAGAGATATTATCTCTTGAAGCTACAAAAGTACATAAAACACGAATTGCATATAATGCAAAAGAAGAACTTGGCACCATAAATAAGCAGCGAAAAACTTTTGCAATACAAAAAGCCAACCAAGAGAAAATGGTTGAAAAGCTAAACAAAGAAGAGGAGAGGTATCACGCCAAATTGCAAAGTATTGTAAAAAGACAAGATTCTCTACGCTCAACGCTAGTAAGGCTTAATATTCTAAGATCAAATGAAGTTGCCGAGGCCCGTCGTAGAGAATTGGCACAACAAGAAGCAATCAGATTGGAAGCTGCACGCAAAAAAAGACTTAGATTACAGCAGGCAAATGCTAAAAATTACGAACGAAAAACCGGTAAAAAAGTTGATATGGGAACGCTGGAGGCAAGCAAACAAAGTGACAGGGTCAAACAAATTAATTCCTCCTATCAAGAGCAACAAACATTTAATTATCAAGGCGGTAAAACCATATCTCCAATTTCCGGAGCAAGTGTGGTAAAAAGATTTGGTACATATGAAGATCCTGTATATAAAATTAAGATCTTCAATGAATCAGTTACATTGCAAGCCCCTTCATCTGATGCACAAGTGGTAAGTGTTTTGGACGGTAAAGTTGTTTATGCAGGAAATAGCAGCATGCTTGGCAAAGTGGTTGTAATAGCCCACAGCGGGAACATACACACAGTTTATGCGGGATTGTCGAAGATCCCACCTACTATCAGGGTAGGTTCTACAGTTTCAACGGGATACACGATAGGAAAGGTTGCAAAGCGGCTTATTTTTGAAGCTACCAAAAATTCCAAGCATATTGATCCTTTGAAATTGATTCGGATCTAATCTTTTCAACAACCTCTAAATGATTTTTTGGTATACTCGCGATAAATCAAAGAGGTATATATCGTGATAAAACGAATTTTAGTAAAATTTTCTGGTGAAGCATTGGCTGGCGAAAATGGATACGGTATTGATACTCAGATCCTAAATTATATAGCTAGTGAAATTAAAGAACTTGTAGATAATGGTGTAGAAGTTGGTATAGTAGTCGGCGGCGGCAATATCATAAGAGGAGTCAGTGCGGCAGCCGATGGGATCATTAAGCGAACTAGCGGTGATTATATGGGAATGTTGGCTACTGTTATAAATGGTGTGGCTATTCAGGAAGCATTGGAGCACATAGGGCTTGATGCAAGATTACAATCTGCAATAGAGATGCATGAAATTGGTGAATCTTTTATAGTAAGACGAGCTAGAAGACACCTGGAAAAAGGCAGAGTGGTTATTTTTGCTGGAGGTACAGGTAATCCGTATTTTACAACAGATACCGCAGCAACGCTTCGAGCTTCTGAGATTGAAGCAGAAGTTTTAATTAAAGCAACAAAAGTAGATGGTGTTTATGATAAAGATCCAAATAAATTTAGTGATGCAGTCAAACTAGATGCTCTTAGTTATGATGAAGCATTAAATGATCATATCAGGGTTATGGATGACACAGCTATAGCTTTAGCAAAAGAGAATGGATTGCCGATTTTGGTATGCAATATGTTTCAAAAAGGTAATTTGCTAGCCATAGCAAAGGGCGATATGACACATTGCTCAGTAGTGAAATAATTTTAAAAGGACAAGTTATGATAAGAACAGAACAAGTTACAGCAAAAGCACTAGAAAAAGTAGGATTTGATAGATATCTCTTATCTGCTGCGGTTGGCAAAAGAGCTGAAGAGATTTCTAAAGGAGCTCAGCCTTTAGTTGATGCTGATATAAAAAAAATGAAATATACAGATATTGCTTTGCTTGAGATTGCAGAAGGAAAAATTATAGTTCATCACGAGAGTTAATCTATCGTGGATGTTTTTTTAAAAAATATAAAGAATTGTCGAGATATTCAAACAGCTAAAGAGTTACTCTTTGGACAATTGCCAAATTACTCATCTGCTATTATAAAAGCACTTGATGTTGCTACAAAAGCGCATGCCGATCAACAACGAAAAAGTGGTGAGCCATACATAGTACATCCAATTTTGGTGGCTGCTATCACAGCATTTGTGAGCAACGACGAGATAATGGTACAAGCTGCGCTATTGCATGATGTAGTTGAAGATACCGAACTTAACATAGAAAATATTACGAAAGAATTTAGTGATGATGTAGCGCATTTAGTTGAGGGGCTTACAAAAATTATAGCCATTAGAGATGAAAAACTTGTCTCTTCTCAATCAAATGAAAAACTTTTAAGCTCAGCTCTCTCTTTTCGTAAAATGCTTATAGCATCAATACAAGATGTGAGAGTTTTGGTTATAAAGCTATGTGATAGACTTCATAATATGCTTACAATCGATGCATTAGACAAAGATAAACAAAAAAGAATAGCAGAAGAAACATTGGTCGTTTATGCTCCAATTGCCCATAGACTTGGCATTTCAAGATTAAAAAATACACTAGAAGATCTGAGCTTCGAAGTGATTTACCCCGATGATTATAAAATAATCTCAGATTATTTAGAATCGAATCATCAAAATATTCAAGTCAAATTAAATTCATTCATATCAAAAGTCAAAGATACATTGAATAATGATGGTGTTTTAACAAAAGATTTTGAAATCTTCGGTCGTGTTAAACATCATTATTCTATATATCTAAAAATGCATCGTAAGGGAATCGATATAGATGAAGTCTTGGATTTGCTGGCTGTTAGAGTCGTTGTTGATAAGCCTATAGAATGTTATGAAGTTTTAGGTTCGATGCATTTGCACTTTACCCCTCTTATTTCTCGTTTTAAAGATTATATTGCTTTGCCCAAAGAAAACGGTTATCAAACCATACATACAACACTTTTTGATGAGCAGGGCATAGTAGAAATTCAAATAAGAACTAAACAAATGCATAAATTAGCAGAGTATGGAGTTGCAGCCCATTGGAAATATAAGGATGGATACTCAACGATTAAACTCGGATGGCTTGAAGGATTGCAATATCAAAATGAGTCTGCCGAAGAATTCTATGAGCTTGCTAAAGGAGATTTATTTAGCGAGGATATCTCAGTATTTTCACCCAAAGGAGATAACTATACATTGCCAAAAGGCTCTGTTGTTATTGACTTTGCATATGCAGTGCATTCTCAAATCGGGGCAAAGGCAATAGGCGCACTTGTAAACAAACATAAAGTGTCATTGCTCAGTCCACTTAAAAACGGAGATATTGTACGCATTGAGACAGGTAGAGAATCAAATTTTCATTGTTCATGGATTGATAGCGTCAAAACGTCTCGTGCAAAAGAAGGCATAAGAAGTCGTTGCAAGGCCAGACTAAAAGAGTGTGATACATATAGCGCGTATAATATATTAGCTACTATTTTTGATTATAAAGTTCAAGATATAGAGCCGATAATAAAAGAATTGCATCTAAAAGATAATATCTATCGTACAGCCACTCAGCTAGATTTTTTAAAAGATACTATATATAAAATAGCAGAAAATATAGGCACAAAAGAAGTTCGATCGTGGGAGCTTTTCAAAAAAGGCTACAAAAAACCTTTTGCAAAAACTATCGAGCTTTTCGAGTTTTTTGGCAACAAGAGCATAGATGCTGTCGAATTTGATTATTGTTGTCATCCAAAGATAAACGATCAGATTGTAGCTTTTTGGGAAAATGATAAAGTGATAGTACACCATAAATTATGTAAAAAAGCATATCAGATGATGCGCGAGAATGCTCCTATGGTATACGTGTCTTGGAAAAATTCTAAACTTTCAAGGTATCGCCTAATTATAAGCCTCCAAAATCAAAAAGGTGTTTTAGCCCAGCTTCTTACAACTTTATCTAAGTTGAATTTAAATCTGATCAGTATTGAACTTGGTATCCAACGCAGCGATAAAGCAGAATATTGCCAAATTGACGTAGAAAGCATGGAGAGCAAAAAATCAGTTTTAGAAAGTAAAATATCAAAATCGTATAAGCTAATAGAGATAATTAGTCTCAATGATGCATATAGCAATTAAATAAAAGAGGGAATGAATGATACAAAAGGCACTTGGGGAGATAAAAAGAGGAGCGTCCGAGATAATAGATCTAGAATCTATAGAAAAATTGATAACCAGATATTATACAGAAGGTAAAACATATACTGTCAAGGTTGGTTTTGATCCTACAGGCGCAGATTTGCATTTGGGGCATACTGTGCTTTTGCATAAATTAAAAGTATTTCAAAATTATGGCGGTATAGTGCAGCTTATTATAGGTGATTTTACTGCAACCATAGGTGATCCTACCGGTAAGAGTGAAACTAGAAAAGTCATGGACAAAAACACAATTATTGCCAATGCAAAAACATATCAAGATCAAGCATTTTTAATTTTAGATAGAGCTAAAACAGAGATTTTTTATAATTCTGTTTGGTTTGACAAGCTAGGGGCCGCCGGATTGGTTGGCTTGAGTACTTTATTTAATGTAGCAAGAATGCTTGAACGTGATGATTTTGAAAAAAGATACAAAGGTGGTCAAAGCATATCTATCTCTGAATTTTTATATCCACTTCTTCAGGGATATGATAGTGTTGAACTTAAAAGTGATATTGAAATCGGTGGTACTGATCAAAAGTTTAATTTACTTATGGGTAGACATTTGCAACGTTCTTATGGTATAGGGAAAGAGCAAGCAATTGTTACCATGCCGATACTAGAAGGTTTAGATGGCGTACAAAAGATGAGCAAGTCATTGGATAATTATATTGGTATTACAGAAAACCCAAATACTATCTATGCTAAAGTTTTATCAATTTCCGATACGCTTATGTGGCGTTATTATGAACTGCTTAGCACAAAAACACTTGATGAGATAGCTTTATTGAAAAAAGGTGTTGAGGATAGTATAATGCATCCGAAGGTTGTCAAAGAAAATTTGGCAACAGAGCTGGTCGCAAGGTTTTATAATGAAGAGTTGGCTAATATTGCAAAAGAGGAATTTGATAAGGTTTTTAAATCAAATGAAGTTCCATCCCAGATGTCTGAATTTTCATTTGAAACTTCTACATGGATATGTAAAGCGTTAGTAGATGCAAGCATGGAACCTTCAACCTCTCAGGCTAGAAGAGATATTGCACAAGGCGCAGTTAAAATTAATCAACAAAAAGTTGTTGATGATCAATTACAACTTGAGAGTGGGGAATATATCATTCAAGTTGGAAAAAGAAAATTTGCAAAAATAAAGGTACTATAGTGGCATTCGCACCTCTTAAAATCGGAAAATATACAATCGATACACCTATTATACAAGGTGGTATGGGAGTTGGTGTAAGTTGGGATCAATTGGCTGGTTCTGTTTCTTTAGAAGGTGGACTTGGCGTGATCAGTGCTGTGGGTACCGGTATTTATGAAAATTGTGCATATGCAGATCAACTGGCTGGCGATAATCGTCCTGTAGAAGCGATAAATTTCTATTCAGCAAAAGCATTGAATGCTATTTTTGAAAATGCCCGTAAAATTTGCGGGGACAAACCACTGGGGTGCAATATCTTATATGCTATGAATGATTATAAAAGAGTCGTTGAAGACGCTTGCAGAGCAGGGGCTAATATTATTATTACAGGTGCAGGTCTGCCGCTTACTATGCCAGAATGTGTAAAAGATTTTCCAGATGTTGCTATAGTGCCAATAGTATCAACTGCAAAAGCACTTAAGATTTTATGTAAAAGATGGGAAAAAAGTCATGGCAGATTGCCCGATGCTGTTATCGTTGAAGGACCACTTAGTGGAGGGCATCAAGGCTTTAAATATGAAGAATGTTTTTTACCTGAAAACCAACTAGAAGTTATATTGCCTCCCGTAGTAGAAGAAGCGAAACTTTGGGGGGATATACCAGTAATTGCAGCCGGAGGCATATGGGACAATGAAGACATCAAAAAAATGTTTGCTCTTGGTGCAAGAGGAGTCCAGCTCGGTACCAGATTTATAGGCACAGTAGAGTGTGATGCCAGTGATGTCTTTAAGCAAACTATTATTAATGCAACCAAAGAAGATATACAGCTTTTTAAATCACCAGTAGGTTATCCCGCTCGTGGTGTAAAAACAAATCTTCATAAAATGATAGAAGAGGGGACTGCTCCAAAAGTAGCCTGTATATCAAACTGCGTTGCTCCTTGCCATAGAGGAGTAGAGGCAAAAGCTGTAGGATATTGCATCGCCGATAGATTAAGTGATGCATATTATGGAGATTTGAGCAAAGGGCTATTTTTTACTGGCTCAAATGGTTATAAACTTTCGGAAATCATTACCGTTAAAGAACTCATGCAAAAATTAGTTTTTGGTGAAAAGGGATGATCTAGATATGTTATTAAGATGGCTTTTTATTAATATCATATTTGCATATACATTTGCATATGCAATCAATATTTTAGAAAAAGTATCATTAAATGACAAAGTATTGGAGTTACAATTTAAAGACTCCTTGGATAGCGGTCAAATCCATAGTTTTAATATGGATAATCCAACTAGAAAGATATTTGATTTTAATAATGTTATTATGGGTCAGAATATCGGTACTATAGATGCAAATAAAACAGTTCGTATTGCTCAAAATCAACCAACCAAGATCAGGATTGTAATAAATGGTGAGATAGGCGGCGAACCATATTTCTCACCAACAAAAAAAACATATAAAATTCCACTTGAATTTAAAAAAAATGAACTGGCAATTCTTTTTGCTGATAAACCAAAAAATGAAAATAACCCAGAACCTCAAAATGAAAATAACATAAAATCTCAAAATGAATATAACCTAGAGCCACAAAATGAAAATAATAAAAAAAATATAGACAAGCAAGAGATGAAAAAAGAAGAGCTCACGACAACTTCTTCGTATTTGGCTTGCGGGGATGTAGTAGTCATTGACGCAGGCCATGGAGGAAAAGATCCAGGCGCAACAAGTGATGGCAAAAGAGAAAAAGATGCAGTGCTTGTAATGGCAAAAAAATTGGGCAAAATATTAACCGATCGGGGATATAGGGTATATTTGACACGGGACGATGATCGCTTTTTGACTTTGGCGCAAAGAACCAAGATAGCCGACCGCAAAGATGCTAAGATCTTCGTTTCACTTCATTGCAATGCAGCTCCAAATGAAAAAAAGTCATCTTATATGTATGGCGTAGAGACATTTTTTTTGCAAAAAACACGTGATGCTAGAAGCAAGAGAGTAGCGGAAAGAGAAAACAGTGCAGTCTTGCAGGGTACTGACAAAAGCAGTAAACAAGTTATTTTGGATGCAGTTTTATCGGGTCCAAAGATTATACTTTCAAATAAATTAGCCATCGATATCCAAAGAAATTTGCTTAAAAATTTAGGTGCTTATGATGGCGGGGTGAGAAGCGCTCCTTTTTGGGTGTTGGTTGGTGCAAGCAGACCATCTGTTTTGGTAGAGATCGGATACATTACACACCCCCAAGAGCGGATAAAGCTTTTTGATCCATATTACCAAGAACGAGCAGCCAGGGGTATTGCGGATGGTATTGGACGATATTTAGCCAATCGCGCACAAGAGATAGATAATTAGATCATTGTCAACGAGAATTTTCCACGCTCGTGACCAGTGTTGCACTAAAAATATTTAAGTATTTCGGATAAATATGGAGCCGCAAGACCCCATGAAAGCTTATTTGTAGTTTTTGATAGCTTTTTCTAAGATTGCAGTTGCTTCTGCTTTGCCTTGAAAACCTGTTACTTTTACCCATTTGTTTGGTTCGAGTGCTTTGTATGTTTCAAAGAAATTTTTGATACGATTTTGTGTGTGCACAGGGATATCGTTAAGATCTTGGATATTGTCGTATGTCGGGTCTATTTTGCTTGATGGTACTGCAAGTAGTTTCTCATCGCCGCCTTTTTCGTCTTCGGTTAGAAGAACACCTACAAGTCTACATTTAATTACGCTGCCTGCTTGAAGTACATAATCACACAATACTAAAATATCGGCTGGATCACCATCGTCTGATAGAGTATTTGGTACAAAACCATAATTTGCAGGATAATGCATAGCTGAATATAAAACTCTATCTACTTCAACTGCGCCAGAATCTTTATCTATTTCATATTTAATATTTGAATTTAGAGGTACTTCGATTATTACTTTTACTTCGTCCGGATTTTTACCGTAGCCTATTTTTTCTATATTCATGCTTTACTGTCCTTGAAAAATTTTGAAAATATTAGCATAATTATGTTTAAGGCGATAAGCATATAGGTTTAGTAAGGTGGATATAATTCCAGCAAGATATCAAAAGTGAATTGATGTAAAAATAAGCTTCATAATAATTTAAATAAAACATAAAGGCAAACCAGGTGAGTCAAACACGATTGGGCGTATTTTACATGCTTATAGGTTCTTTTTTATTTGCAATAACTATGGCATTTGCAAAACTGTTATCTCACAGCATGGGTGCAGCTGAAGTGACATTTTGGCGCAATTTGGTTGGTTTAATCATCATAATATGGATGGTATGGTGTCATCCGATGCAAAACCGTGGAGGCAGATTGGTTGCACTTCTTTTTAGAGGAATTATCGGTACGGCTGCACTCATAGTGTTTTTCTATACCATAGAAGCGACATCTCTTTCAAATGCTGTTGTCTATGCCAAAACAGAACCAATCTTTACGGCGCTATTGGCATTTTTTATTTTAAAAGAGAGGATAGGATACATTTCGGTATTTGCTATAATTGTCGGCTTTATAGGTGTGGCTATTTTGAGTAAATTCCAGATAGATTCCTTGCAGATAGCAGGGGTCATGATCGGATTTTTGTCTGCACTTGCCTATACAAGCGTACGAAGCCTAAAAGGCTATTATGACGAAAAGGCAGTAGTATTGTCATTTATGGGCTTTGGGGTTGCTATCCCACTTGTTTTAATGATCATAGGTGTATTTTATACATTGCCCTTGTTAAATGCAAACCTTATTGCTTATGTGCACCCGCAAGGGCTGGATTGGCTATGGATAATGATCATGGGTGGATCTGCTGCATTGGCTCAGATCATTATGACAAAGGCTTATTATGCCGCACCTGCCGGTATAGTGAGTGCCGCAAGTTATTCGGTGATACTTTTTGCCACAATATTCGGCATTATGCTAGGAGATATGTATCCGACTTCTGAGATTTTAATAGGCGGTGCTTTGATAGTGCTTAGTGGTGTTTTATTGGTGATTTTGAAGTAAATTGTTATATTTAAAGGGTTTATCATTAAAACAAAATCACCAAGAAATATTGCTACAATAAATACATTGGAAGATGTATATACACAATCTCGGATAAGCAAATATCTAGGATAGTCAAAATCGCTCATTTTAAGGGTGGCAAAAAGTAGAAATTTAACGATTGATCCGTAGTGTGGAGGAAAAAATGAAAACAAATAAAGTAGCTCTTATAACAGGAGCAACATCTGGTTTTGGCAAAGGTACCGCTGAAGTTCTTGCAAGCCAAGGCGTGAAAGTTGTACTATGTGGTAGACGAAAAGAGTTAGGTGAAAAAGTAGTTGCAAATATTCGCGCAAAAGGCGGAGATGCTATATTTATTCAAGCGGATGTCAATAAAGAGGAAAATCATAAATTTTTGGTTGAACAGACAGTAAAAAAATTTGGTCGGCTTGATTATGCTGTAAATAATGCAGGAATTGAAACAGAAGGCGCTAAGATAGCAGATTCAAATACGCAAAAATTTGAAGAGATGATTCAAACTAATATACTCGGAGTATATTTTGGCATGAAATATCAAATACAGCATATGTTAAAAAACGGTAGAGGAAGTATTGTCAATCTTGCTTCTATAGCTGGACTTAATGGCATTGCATATACTGGTGCTTATTGTGCAACAAAGCATGCTGTTGTTGGTCTCACAAAGTCTGCTGCTTTAGATTATGCTACAGATAATATTAGAATTAATGCAGTTGCTCCAGGCGTAGTGAATACTGAAATGATTGAAAAAGCTATTGGTCAAGGTGTATATGACGAAGCAACATTATCTGCAATGCATCCAATGCAACGCATGGGTAGTGTTGAAGAAATAGTGAATGGCATTGTTTGGCTATTATCTGATAAGGCTTCATTTGTAACTGGGCATATTTTGAATATTGATGGTGGCTATCAGGCAAAATAATAGGCAATGTGAGGGTTTCAGTATAACCAAAATATAGAAGTCATAAGCAAGCGACAACAACTCTATTTAAATTCTAAATACAATCAATTAAAATTATCAAGAAATATTGCTATAATAAATGCATTGGAAGATAAATATACACAGTCTCAGAAAAGTAACTATGTCTGACCATTAGTGTGGTCAGTCTTTCGCACAAAAGGAGGTGCAAAAATGCAAATGCATGGAAATGTACAACATCTCAATCCAGCGGGCTTGCACAAGAACCCCGCATATACTCAGGCTATTATTGTCAGTGGCAATGTAAAAACAATCTATATAGGTGGTCAGAATGCTGTGGATGCTTCTGGCAACATTGTCGGCAATGGAGACCTCAGAGCGCAAACAATAAAGGTATTGCAGAATATAGAAACAGCTCTAACAGCAGGCGGAGCCGGACTTCAAGATGTCGTAAAGTGGAACGTCTATATCCTGCATGGACAATCAGCCCAGGTGGGATTTGAAGCGTTTCAAAAAGTATGGGGACAACGTCCAAATCCACCCGTCATTAGCGGTATCTTTGTGCCGGCCTTGACGCATCCAGATTTTCTTGTAGAGATTGATGCAATTGCCGTGGTTCCTGATAACAACGACTAATCGTTAGACGGCCAAACAGTCTTGCTGCCTGATCTATATGTCTTAAATAAAACTAATAAAAAATCAGTAAACAGATTTTAATTACTCATTTTAAACGTAATAATGCAAAAATTACTGTTACTTCAAGATGGAGGTGAACGCATGTCAACAACTACAGTAAAATCCTACACTATCCGACTGCATCGTGTGCTCCGTGCAACACAAGAAAGGGTCTATCGGGCTTTTCTTGATGCAGATGCAATAGCAAAATGGCTTCCACCAAACGGCTTTACATGCAAGGTACACCATATGGAAGCAAAGGCCGGCGGTACCTACAAGATGTCATTTACAAACTTCACTACCGGTAAAAGTCACTCTTTTGGCGGTGAGTACCTTGAATTGGTGCCATATGAACGCATTCGCTATGCAGATAGGTTTGACGACCCGAATCTGCCCGGCGAAATGCATACGACGATTACCTTGAAGCAGGTATCCGTTGGAACAGAATTAAACATAGTGCAAGAGGGGGTGCCTGCCGTCATACCAGAAGATGGTTGCTATTTGGGCTGGCAAGAGTCTCTCGCTCTTCTAATGAAATTAGTCGAGGTTGAGATTTTGGACGAATTATAAGATTGAGACATATAACGTACTGCAAAAAAATTTCAAGCGTGAATACATTTACTGAAAGAAAAGTGGTTTAGGTGCCTTTCATGGCATCTTTCAATCAAACTTAACCTTGCAAGGAGGATGTCATGTTTGACAATAAACAATTTTTGAAACAAACTGCAGGTAGCGGTAAGTCCAATCAGGAGTGGTGGCCTAACCAGTTAAAACTCGATATCCTACACCAACACTCTTCGTTATCTAATCCTATGGGAGAGGATTATAACTACGCGGAAGAATTCAAAACTTTAGATCTAGAAGCTGTTAAAAAAGATCTTAGAGCCATAATGACAGACTCTCAGGATTGGTGGCCAGCAGACTTTGGGCACTATGGGCCACTTTTTATTCGTATGGCATGGCACAGTGCAGGTACTTATCGCACCGGTGATGGACGCGGTGGAGGCGGTACTGGGAATCAGCGCTTTGCACCATTGAGCAGCTGGCCCGATAATGTCAACCTCGACAAAGCCCGCAGGCTAATTTGGCCAATCAAACAAAAGTACGGCCGAAAAATCTCCTGGGCGGATCTTATGATCCTGACTGGTAACGTTGCATTGGAATCAATGGGCTTCAAAACCTTTGGATTTGGCGGTGGACGCATGGATATCTGGGAACCGGAAAAAGATATCTATTGGGGCAAAGAAAACACCTGGCTTGATGATGAGCGATACACGGGTGATCATGATGAGCTGGAAAATCCTCTTGCAGCAGTTCAAATGGGATTGATCTATGTCAACCCTGAAGGTCCCAATGGAAACCCTGATCCACTCGAAGCAGCCAAAGACATTCGTGAAACCTTCGCCCGCATGGCTATGAATGATGAAGAGACTGTGGCACTGATCGCAGGTGGCCACTCTTTTGGTAAATGTCATGGTGCTGGTAATGCGTCCCATGTAGGTCCTGAGCCTGAAGCAGCAGGCATTGAAGAACAGGGGTGTGGCTGGAAAAGCAGTTTTGGTACAGGGAAAGGTCCTGATACGATCTCTAGTGGTCTGGAAGTTACATGGACCTCTACGCCAACACGATGGAGTAATAACTTCTTTGAGAACCTTTTTAGCTACGAGTGGGAACTGACAAAAAGCCCTGCAGGGGCTTATCAATGGAAAGCAAAAGATGGTGCCGGCGCTGACATAATTCCTGATGCCCATGATCCATCAAAACGCCATGCACCAACAATGCTGACTACAGATCTCTCCTTACGTTTCGATCCCATTTATGAAAAGATCTCAAGACATTTTTTTGAAAACCATGATGAGTTTACAGATGCATTTGCAAGGGCTTGGTTCAAGCTAACGCACCGCGATTTGGGTCCACGGTCACGTTATCTTGGTCCGGAAGTCCCCGATGAAGAACTTATATGGCAGGATCCTATTCCGACATGTGATCATGAACTAATCGATGAAAAAGATATCATTTCTCTAAAAGAAAAGATCCTTGATTCTAGACTTTCTATTTCGGAGCTTGTTTCAACGGCCTGGGCATCAGCTTCTACTTTTCGTGGCTCTGACAATCGCGGTGGCGCTAACGGTGCCCGTATTCGCCTTGCACCGCAGAAAGATTGGGGAGTAAATCAGCCGGAAAAACTTGCACAAGTGCTTGCTGCACTTGAAGGTATCCAAGATGAGTTTAATGAAACACAGTCGGGTGACAAGAAAGTTTCACTCGCTGATTTGATCATTCTAGCAGGTTGTGCTGGAATTGAACAAGCAGCACAAAATGCAGGACATGAAGTCACTGTTCCTTTTGCACCAGGTCGTATGGATGCATTGCAAGAGCAAACCGACCTAGTATCTTTCGCTGTCCTTGAGCCGATCGCCGACGGCTTCCGAAACTACCAAAAAGCAAAATACGCTGTGAGGGCTGAAGAACTTCTGGTAGATCGAGCACAATTATTGACTCTTACTGCACCAGAAATGACAGTTCTTGTTGGCGGTATGCGTGTTTTAAATACCAATTTTGGTGGGACACAGCATGGTGTCTTCACTGATCGGCCAGAATCACTTACTAACGATTTTTTCGTTAATCTGCTTGATATGAATACCGTATGGAAGTCAGAAGATGAAGATCTATTTGTCGGGCATGATCGCAAAACAGATGAGCAAAAATGGACTGCAAGTCGCATTGATCTGATCTTTGGATCAAATTCCCAGTTACGGGCCCTGGCTGAAGTGTACGCGAGCTTTGATGCTCAGAAAAAATTTGTTCATGACTTTGTCGTTGCATGGACTAAGGTGATGAATCTGGATCGATTTGATTTAGCCAAGTAGAGAAACATGAATTTGTGCTTTAAAAGTGCTTTTTGCATTACTCGAATAACAATGTAAATAGTGCTGAGAGAAATAGCTTATAGTGAACAGTTATAATGAAGGTTATTTATAACACATGATAGCAAAAATATTTAAATCGTCACAACCAACTATAAGTGGTATTATAAAAACAACAAAAGAAGGGTGATGTATTATATCGTTGGTTTTTAATCTTCATCTTCATCATGCAAAGCATATGAAATATTTTTTGCATCAAGCATGTGTATAAACATTTCAAAAGCATTTTTAGCTTCCGTATCATTATTTGATGCAACCGATAATATTACCCTAGGGCCGTCACTATATATTTTTGGTAAAGATGAGCACTCTATATGTTTTGGTAATGCCTCCATGGTTTCGATGAGCTCGCTCTCTTTGCATAGTGCTGTTAAAGTGTAGCGATATATTTTTCGCGGAGTGATATCAAGTTTGCCTAGGATATCTTTGATCATCGGATGACTCATTTCTGGGAATCCAGGTAAGAAAAAGAAACGATCAAACATACTAAATGCCGGCATTTTATTGAATGGATTGTCTATGATATGTGCTTCAAGCGGCAAGTCGGCCATTTTGATAGCATGAGGATATGCCTTGTTGCCCAATGCTGATTCGATGATGATTTTGGCTTCTTTGTGTTGATACAGCTTTCCATCGCTCAAAGCCATAGCTACTGCTTGTCTGGTATAATCATCGGGGGTTGAACCTATGCCGCCAAAACTAAATACTATACTATCTGATATCGAATTAAGCCAATTGAGCGCCGATATGATAAGATCTGGCTCATCAGCTATAGTTAGTGAGCCCTTGAGTGCATATCCGTATTTGGCAAGTTTGCGTGACAAAAATTCAAAATGCTTATCATTACGACGGCGATTTAAGATCTCTGTTCCTATGATAAGCGCATAGAAATTCAATCGTTACTCTTCAATATAATTTTTGAGTTTTCTGCCAACTTTTGGATGTTTGAGTTTTTTAATTGCTGATGATTCAATTTGTCTGACTCTTTCTCTAGTAACATTTAATTCTTTACCTATCTCTTCTAATGTTCTATCGCTTTCATCATCCAAGAGACCGAATCTCATCCTGATAACCGCTCTTTCACGTTCATTTAATTGCTCAAGCACTTCATCAATTTGGTTATTAAGGTCATCTCTAAGTACTTCTTCTGTCGGGCTTAGTGTGTTTTTATCTTCGATAAAATCACCAAATCTTCCATCATCCTCATCACCCACAGGAGATTCTAGGCTGACTGGTTCTTTTGTAATTTTAATGACGTTTCTCACTTTGTCTACAGACAATCCAATCTCTCTAGCTATCGTTTCCATATCAGGTTCGGCACCGTTTTCTTGAATGTATTTACGAGTTACTTTATTGATGCGGTTAATTGTCTCTATCATATGTATAGGTATACGAATAGTACGAGCCTGATCTGCAATAGCTCTACTGATTGCTTGGCGAATCCACCATGTCGCGTATGTTGAAAATTTATAACCTTTTTCATATTCAAATTTATCAACAGCTTTCATAAGACCGATGTTACCTTCTTGAATAAGATCCAAAAACGGTAATCCGCGATTTGTATATCTTTTGGCAATAGATACAACCAATCTAAGGTTTGATTTTGCCATTCTTGTTTTGGCTTTTTCACTTTTAGTTTTTCCTAGTCTGATTTGGTTAAGAATTTCAGCTAATTTTTCCGGGCTAAGATCAAAACCACCTTTACTAGCTTCTCTGGTCTCAAAAAGTTTTTTGATCTCCACATATGTACTTACCATTGTAGCTTCTGGTACAGCAAGAGCTATATCTTCTTTGTCCATATTTATAATATTTTTGAGAATTTTTTGGTGATTTTTGAGAAGTATTTCATTAAACAATGGAAGTTTATACTCTAATCTTTTTAATTCTTTATCAAAGCTATCATCACTTTTAAGTGCTGTTTCCATAGCTTTTACAAGTTCATTTATCAATTTACTTGTCGGCCCTAGTTGCAATAGGGCATCTTTGAGTTGTTCTTTTTTGAAAGCAACTTTTAGTCGTTCAAAGAAAAGTAATTCAGACTCTTCTTCGCCTTTTTCTTCTACTATCTTGATTAGCTCATTGCGTGCTTTCATCCACTCTTTTTTTGCTTTTTCAAGTGTTTTGAAACTCTCCAACACTTGTTGTACTCTTTTGTCGTCTTTTACTGGTTTTGTTTTGACTTCTTCTGTACCGTTTGTGTCACCTTCTTCGATCTCAACTTCATCAGCTTCTTCTGTTTCAGCTTCTTCTGTATCGACATCTTCAAAGCTTTTAAATAGCTCTTTAACTCGTCTTTCGCGATTAAGTAATGGCTCTCTATATTTTATTATGTATCCAACAAGATATGGCACAGAGCAGATAGCATCAATAATAATATCTTCACCTTCTTCGATCTGTACACTCAAATCAACCTCTTCCTCTTTTGTAAGAAGTGGAATCTTGCCCATCTCACGTAAATACATTCGAACAGGACTGTCACTTCTGCTCCACTCTAAAAGTTCTTTCTCTTTTGCAAAATCAAATTCTTCTTCTAGATTGCTATCATGTTGTTTTTTGCGTAAAAGTTCTCTATTTACACCTTGTTTAAGTGTGGCATTTTTGGCATATTCTGATGCGCTTATAACGCTAATATTTTTATCTTGCGTGATTTTATATATTTTCTTAGCTTGAGCGCTAGTGATAGGTTTGATAAACTCTTTGGCTATATTTTCATATGTGATGAAATCGCCCTTTTTTTTGGCAACCAATATTTCTTCGATTCGAGTTATGCTATCTTTTTCTGCCATTATTATGTGTCCTTGATTTGTATTATGTTTGTTTTGAAAGTCTCTCAATACAATAATAAGAGATATAACTTTTTCTAATTTTAATTGTTTCTTAAGTTGAGGCATATTATACCGAAATTTTTTTAATTGTGTTGAGCTTTTACGTTTTTTTTGTTATTTTTACAACTCTATAGTTTGGCATTTTATGCTAATTTTAGGTATAATCGCCCAAATTTAAGACAAAAGGAAAGCTCGTGCAAGGTAAAGTTTGGAAATTTGGAGAAAATATTGATACAGATTTGATAATCGCAGCACGGTATCTAAATACAAGTGACCCAAAAGAGCTAGCCAAGCATGTGATGGAAGACGCTGATCCGCAGTTTGTTTCAAAAATGAGTACAGGTGATATTATCGTAGCAGGTGAGAATTTTGGATGCGGAAGTAGCCGCGAACATGCCCCAATAGCACTAAAAGCTGCCGGCATAAGTGCCATTATAGCTCCAACATTCGCTAGAATTTTTTATAGAAATGCATTTAATATGGGATTGCCGATATTTGAATTGGTTGAAGCTGATGAGATAAATGAGGGCGATATCATAAAAATAGATATGGACAAGGGTGAAGTAGTAAATATAAGCCAAGCAAAAACATATAAGTTTGTTCCAATTCCTGAATTTATGCAGTCGCTCGTTGATGCAGGTGGACTTATGGAGTTTGCAAAAAAAGAGTTAGGAAATTAATATGGCAAAAAAGTATAAAATAGGTGTAATTAGAGGTGATGGTATAGGACCAGAAATAGTAAGTGAGGCTATTAAAGTTTTAGATGCTGTCGGATCGAGCTGTGATTTGGAATTTGAATATCGTGAAATGTTACTTGGTGGAGCTGCAATTGATGAAACGGGCGTACCGTTTCCTGATGATACAAAAAATGGCGTGAAAGAGTGTGACGCAGTACTCTTTGGTGCAATAGGCGGCCCTAAGTGGGATAATTTAGAGCGACATCTTAGACCAGAGAGCGGACTTTTGGCACTTAGAGCAGAAATGGGAACATTTGCAAATTTGCGCCCAGCTATAGTCTATGATGAGCTTGTAAATGCTTCTACGCTTAAACCTGAAGTAGTAAGTGGTGTTGATATTATGGTGGTTCGTGAGCTAACGGGCGGTATATACTTTGGACAACCTAGGGAATATCTAAAAGATTATGCATACAATACTATGATCTATACAAGGAATGAAGTAGAACGTATAGCAAGAGTAGCTTTTGATATTGCAATGAAAAGAGATAAAAGAATTTGTTCTGTTGACAAAGCAAATGTCTTAGAAGTTAGTCAATTTTGGAGAGACATAGTTGGGGAGATATCCAAAGAATACCCGGAAGTTGAGCTTAGCCATATGTACGTAGATAATGCTGCTATGCAGCTTATTCGTAATCCAAAGCAATTTGATGTGATTCTTACAGGTAATATCTTTGGAGATATTCTTTCTGATGCGGCTAGCATGTTAAGCGGTTCAATTGGGCTTCTTCCAAGTGCTAGCACAGGAGAAGGAGTGGGACTTTATGAGCCGATCCATGGTTCTGCTCCAGATATCGCAGGCCTTGGGATAGCAAATCCGCTTGCTACCATTTCAAGCGCAGCTATGATGTTGAAATATGCTTTTGGCGAAGAAGAAGCAGCTGCCAAAATAGATAATGCTATCAAAAAAGCTCTCAAAGAGGGTTATCGTACCGGCGACATAGGTGCATATGATGCCAAGGTAATTTGTAATTGTTCTCAAATGGGTGATATAGTTGCCAAATACGTTTCAGCATAATACTTAAGGATAAATAATGGAAGATTCAGCAAGAGTGCTTATAGATTGCGAAGATGCCAAAGGATTAGTATATAAAATCTCAAAAGTATTTTTTGATAGAGAATTAAATATAGAAAGCAATAGAGAATTTGTAGAACCAGAAAATGGACGCTTCTTTATGAGGACTGTGATATCTGGAGAGTTTGAGGCTAAAAGCTTAGAAGAAGAATTAAAAGCCATCTTGCCAGCAGGTGCAAACACTAGAGTTATCCTTCCTAGGCGTAAGAAAATCGTTATACTTGCTACAAAAGAATCACACGCATTAGGAGATATTCTTATCCGTCATGCTGATGGAGAGCTTGATGCTGATATAGAAGCTGTAGTTTCAAATCATGATACTTTAGAGCGTTTGGTACGTAGATTTGATATACCATTTTTTCATATCAGTGCAGAGAGTATGAACAGAGAAGAACACGAACGACTTGTGATCGATATACTTAGGGGTATTGATTTTGATTATATGGTATTGGCTAAATATATGAGGATATTGACTCCAAATTTTGTTTCTCATTTTAGTGGCAAAATTATCAATATTCACCACTCGTTTTTGCCGGCATTTATAGGTGCAAATCCATATAAGCAGGCTTATGACAGAGGCGTAAAAATAATAGGCGCAACAGCACACTTTGTCACAAATGATCTCGATGAAGGTCCAATTATTGCCCAAGATGTCATACCGGTTAATCATAGATTTGATTGGCGTGATATGCAGCGTGCTGGTAAAGATGTAGAAAAGATCGTGTTGTCTCGTGCATTATCGCTTGTGATAAATGATCGTGTATTTGTTAATGGCAATAAGACAATAGTTTTTTAATGTTCAATATAGTTCTTATTAATCCTCAAATCCCTCCAAATACTGGCACTATAGGACGATTGTGTGTCAATATAGGTGCTAGGCTCCATTTGGTCAAACCGCTTGGATTTTCCATAGATGACAAAGAGGTTAAGCGTGCAGGGCTTGATTATTGGAATAAGCTTGATCTGAAAGTTTGGGAGAGCTTGGATGAATTTTTAGAAGCCAATCCAATAAATGAGCGTTTTCATCTAGCGACAACTAAGACAGATAAATTATATTTTGAATCACAATATAAAGATGGCGATTTCTTACTATTTGGTTCAGAAGTTAGTGGAATACCTTCCAATATACTAGAGTCAAAAAAAGACCAATGCATAACCATTCCGATGACCAGTGAAGGAAGAAGTTTAAATTTAGCCCTTAGTGTCGGTATCGTAGCTTATGAGGCACTTAGGCAAAACTATAATATTTTCAAGGAGATAAATCAATGAGTATAGGCGAAATATTTTATATAATAGCATTGGTGTTATTTGTCGGCATCACTTTTGTGATCATTCGTAACTACTATCGCAATAAATTTGATCCAGATGGAAATAGAATAGACATGAAAGATATTGATAATACTTCACATTAATCGCCTATTTACCAAAGGTTTGGTACAATCCCTTAACTTTATCTATGATAGGAATTAGTGGATGACAAAGCCATTATTAATTGAAATCGGGGTTGAAGAACTCCCTGCTATACCATTATTGAAAATTATTCAAAATATAGAAACTTCTTGGCAAAATATACTTCAAAGATATTCTTTAGAATGTGATTTCGAGTTTTACTATACACCGCGTCGCTTGGTGTTGATACATACTAATATGCCAATTACTCAAGCAAGCAGTATTGTAGAGCTCGTCGGTCCACCGTTGAATGTGGCCATGAAAGACGGCGAACCAACACCGGCAGGACTTGGATTTGCAGCCAAATGTGGTGTAGCTTTTGACAAGCTTGCCACTCGAGAAGAGAAGGGTAGAGAAGTACTTTTTTATTCTAGTACAGTTGACGGCAAAGAGACGGTTGGTTTACTTAAAGACATGTTGATGGAGTGGATAAGCTCTATGGCATTTGGCAAGATGATGAGATGGGCAAGCATGAGTGATGAGTTTATACGCCCAATTCGCTGGCTACAAGTTCGTCTTGGAGATACAAATGTACCTATGACCATATTTGGTGTAAATAGCAGTAATTTTACTTTTGTACATCGTATGGTAGATACAGCCGGCGTAGAAGTGTCATCAATTGAGTCATATGAGGATGCTCTAAAAAATGGCGCAGTGATATTGAAGCCAAAGAATAGAGAAGCTTTAATAGTAGCAGATTTTGATGATATTGAGCGAGTTAATGGGGTAACGATAGAAAGAGATGATGATTTGCTTGCTGAAGTTGTGGCTATCACAGAAAATCCAAAGGCATTGCTAGGTACATTCGATGAAGGTTTCTTGCGTCTGCCGCCAGAAGTTATTATCACTTCAATGAAAGAACACCAAAGATATTTTCCAGCATTTAAAGACGGTAAATTATCCAATCATTTTGTTGTGGTCAGCAATGCAGTTACAAATGATTATACTAAAGTAATAGAGGGTAATCAAAGGGTGCTCAAACCTAGATTGACTGACGCTCTTTTCTTTTATGATAATGATTTAAAAAGAGGACTTAGCATTGAAGGTCTTGAAAAAGTTCAATTCATGGATGGGCTTGGATCTCTTAAAGACAAGATAGATAGAGAAGAAAAAATCGCTCTATATCTAGTAGATAAATATAGTCATAAATTTGATAAAAAATTAGATATTCTAAAACCGCTTATGAGTCAAGCTATACGTTTGGCAAAAGCAGATCTAACCAGCGAAATGGTATATGAGTTCACGGAGCTACAAGGGCTTATGGGCTATTATTATGCCACGGCACTTGGAAAAGAAATAGAGATTTGCGAAGCCATAAAAGAACAATATATGCCAGTAGGTGAGGGCGCAGAACTTCCTAGCTCACTTTTTAGTGCAATTGTTGCAATGGCTGTTAAGCTTGATACACTTTTAGGGCTTTTTAGTGTGGGTAAAATTCCAACTGGCTCTAAAGATCCATTTGCCCTTCGTCGTGCAGTTAATGGGATTGTTCGTATAGCCGTAGAGTATGGGTTGCCATTTGATGTAAATAGTACCATCTTAGACTTATCATCAAATTACAAGCCATTTGAGCTAGATGCTTTATCATCTTTTATGATAGAGAGAATTTATAAATCTATTGACGTCAATCCATCTATTATAGCTTCTGTTCTAGCTTCAGGGGAGAGAGATGTTTGTGAGATATTCAAAAAATCTTTGGCTCTAGAATCAATAGTTTCTAGAGATGATTTTAAGAGTATTTCCAGTACTTTTAAAAGAGTCGCCAATATATCCAAAGATGATGTTCGACTGACAGTAGATACCACACTCTTTGTCCAAGATGAAGAAAAGATATTATATGATGAATTTATGACTGTATCTAATAATACGTATGGCAGCTATGAAGAGAGGTTGAGTGCACTATTTGGACTCAAAAATATTCTTGATATTTATTTTGATAATGTGATGGTAAATAGTGATAACGAAGTGCTTAAATCAAATCGCCAAGCTACAATAGGAGCTATATATAATAGTTTTAAAAGTATCGCAGATATAAAAGAGATCACCATATAAAATGCCAACCAAATCCTACGATACCATTATTATAGGCGCGGGTATCGCGGGCGCAAGTGCGGCATATTTTTTAACCAAGTTAGGACAAAAAGTTCTTGTGCTTGACAAGGGTGGAATAGCAAGCGGAGGGAGTGGGGCTGCAGGAGCATTTTTATCCCCAAAGATCGGAGTTGGCTCACCTCTTAAAGATCTCACTGATGATGCATTTAGTTTTACAATCAAATTTTACGAGAAAAATTTTAATGAACTTTATCACAAAACTGGTGTCATAAGAGTCCCCAAAGACGGTGATGACGCTTCAAAAACTTCAAAATATTCTAAATTTCATAATGCAAAATATAAAGAATTATCCCCCGAGCAGATAAGTTTATTGGGATTTGACGTCAAATACAATTCGACCCTGTTTTTTGACGGCGGCACATGTGACGCAAAAGAGATTTGTTTTGAGTTATCTCGCAATATAGACTTTAAATGCAAGAATGTCAAAAGCATAACAAAAGATGACGAACTGTGGGTAGTCGGAGACGTAAGAGCAAAAAATATCGTTTTAGCAAGCGGTTTTGAAAATGATCTGTTTGATATGAAATATATTGGTATCAAAGGCACTTGGGGCAATAGAGGAGATTTTAGCTCCCAACTAAAACTTGATATTAGTCTGCACGAATCGCTATCAATTTCAGCAAATATGGATGGAGTGATAAAGCTTGGCGCTACACATGAGCTTGAAGTTAAAGAGCCAAAACTATGTGATGAAAATAAAGCCATAGATTTAAAAAATAGAGCATCTGGAATAATTGATACAAGTGACTTTGAACTGCTTAAAACATATTGTGGCATGAGAAGCGGAAGTAGAGATTTTGCTCCAGTTGTAGGCAAGGTTATAGATGTAGCCAATATGTTAAACTATCCAAATATCCTCAACGGCAGAAAATATCCAATCAAGTATATAGATAACCTTTTTATATTAAATGGACTTGGTGCTAGAGGATTTGTGCTTGCGCCGTATCTGGCAAATGAGTTAGCTGCAAATATTGTAAATGGCGCAGAAATAGACAATAGGGTCAATCCGGATAGATTATTTTGGAATTGGGTAAGAAAACAAAAATAATCTAACTATTTTTTCCATTCTGGATTATTTTCCAAAGCAGGAAATCCGTCTAGGAGTTCTTGAGGTTGAAAGTTTGTTTTATAAGCAAATGCTTTACATCCCTCGACCCAATATCCTAGATATATCCACTTTAACCCTAATTGTTTGGCAAGCTCTATTTGATAAAGAAGTGAAAAAGTGCCTATTGAAAGATCATAATAATCAGGATCATAATAGCAATAAATTGAGCTTATGCCGTCTTCTAATATATCAACTAGATCAACACCAATGAGTTTTTCGTTTTGAAAATAAAGCACTTCTCTGCCAAAATCTTCAGCACCCTCTACAAAGTTTTCATAATATTCTTTTTGTGATATAGGGCGATATTTCCAGCCATCTTTATCTTGTTTATGATAGTGGTATTTATTATATAGTTCTATGTGATGTTTGGTCAGGCTTGGACGTCCGATTATGATTTGTGTACCGGTATTTCGTTTGATAGCTTTTTTTTGACTTTTTGAAGGGATAAAATTTTTTACATCAATTCTCAAGCTTTTGCATTCATTGCATCCTTTGCAAGTAGGATGAAAATAATATTTTCCGAATCTTCTCCAGCCTCTTTGGATCACAGCTGATGCAAATGTAACATTTGGCTGTGTTACATATTTATAATTCATTCGTACTAATTGATCAGGCAAATAAGAACACTCATAATCTAACATTGAAAAATCAGTAGATGGTGGATTGAGAGTATTGTTTTTATTCATAAACGCGATTATACTTGAAATATAGTAAAATTACAACAAAAAAAGATATTAATATGCTCCTTTATCAATCGCCAAATGGATATTGCTACAATAGTGATTCTATATTTCTTATTCATTTTATATCTTCATTTGCTCCAAAAGGAAGAATGCTTGATGTTGGATGTGGGGTTGGCATAGTAGGTCTTGTATTGAGCAGTAAATTCGCGCTATCCCCTTCTATTATAGACAAACAAATATCCATGATTGAATATGCCAGTCATAACTATGCTATTAATGACATATATGTAGAAGTATACAATGAAGATTTTTTGGAATTTATGCCTCCAAAGAATTATGATACAATAGTATCAAATCCTCCATTCTATGCCGATGGAGTGATTAAGAGTGAAAATAATAGTTTGCATACAGCTAGGTATGCCATACACTTGCCTCTTGATGATTTTTTTTCTAAAGTACATAAGATACTATCCCCGCAAGGAAGATTTTTTTTCTGCTATGATGCCAAACAGATAGGAGATATTTTTAGTTTATTAAAGAAATATCATTTGACTCCAGAAGTAGTAAGATTTGTACATTCCAAAAGTGAAAAAGAATCAAAGTTGGTCTTATTTGCCTGTCGTCATAATTCAAAAGCATCAACAAAAGTGTTGCCACCATTGATTATTTTTGAAAAAAATGATATATATACCGATGAAGCAAAAGATGCATTCAAATTTGCATCTGCTCATAGCATAAAAGCACAAAGGGAATAATGTATGGTTGATTGTAAAGAGGGATATAATTATTGTTTTGATCCCTCAAAATGTGCCGATTGCGGCGGGCATTGTTGCAGAGGCGAGAGCGGCTATATTTGGGTAAAGCCAGAAGAAATAAGCAACATAGCAACTTATTTGTCGCTAAGTGTTCAAGATTTCGCTACAATATATATAAAAAAAGTAGGACATCGTTATTCGTTGATTGAAAAACAACTAAGTGAAGATGATCATGCGTGTATTTTTTTTGATGAAACAAAGGAGCAATGTTCTATATATGATACAAGACCATTGCAATGTTGCACATTCCCTTTTTGGGAACAATTTAAAAACAATGAAGACGAGGTAAGAGACGAGTGTCCAGGAATCGTATAGTAACCATAATACTTACATTTTTATTGGTTATCACACTATTTTTTATAGGTTTGAAATTGTGGATGTATATATATCCACAAGACTTTGATGATATTGGCAAAACATCTTTGTCGCTTGAAATTACCACGGAAGACGATCTTATAATGCAAGGTTTGTGGTACGAAGAGCAAAAAGATTTTGCCAATAGCTATAAAGTTTTCAGTAAATTATATGATACTAATCATGCCAAAGCATATTTGCTTAAAAAAATTCATCTCTCATTATTAATGAATAAGTATCTAGATGCTTCAAAAAAAGAACTTGAAATATTATATGCAAATAACCCAAAAGAGATAGAAGTATTAAGGCTTATATTGACGCTTCATTTAATGCAAAAAGACTATGAAAATGCAAAATTAAATGCTATTGAACTAATAGACATATCTAAAGATCCTATTGATAGAGAGATAGCATCTGATGCATTTTTATATGGCAATGATCCAAACAAATCTCTTGCAATATTAAAAGAGCTTTATGATGAGAGTATGAGGGAAGATGTAGCTATGAGAATAGCTATTATTTTATCGGATATGTATGACGAACATCAACAAGCTATTGGCATACTTCATGAACATAGCTCAAAGTTTGAAAGTCAAAATGCCCTTCATGAAAAACTATTGGATCTTTATACGAAGACTAAAAATACAGATGGAATTATACAAACATCCAAACTATTATATGACAAGACCAAAGATAATAAATATTTAAACTATGTTATCGAAATAGCTTGGGGATATTATGAAAGTGGTGAATGCATAAAATCTCAAGAAATTATTAAGAATATTGTTAATGATAAGGTTTTGAGCGAACCTAAGACTAGAGCACATTGGCACAAGATAAAAGAATGTAATCCTCAAATATCCAAAACATCTACACAAGTACATAAGTCGCTCTAAGCTATAATGCTACAAAAATTTAAGGGTTTGTGAATGCCAAAGATACTCCAAGAAATTATACGAAAAACAAAAGATGATCTAGAAAAAAGAAAAGTAGATTTTCCGTTAGAGTGGCTTGGTCGTTCATTGGCATTTAATCCGTTTATTCCAAAAGATGTCAAAGCTGCCCTGCGTTCTACATCAGAAAATCCATATCGCATAATAGCAGAAGTTAAAAAAGCAAGTCCCAGCAAAGGAGTTATAAGAGAAGATTTCGATCCCGTACTTATCGCTCAAGCATATGAAAGAGGAGGAGCAGACGCATTATCTATTCTTACTGAGCCTCACTATTTTCAAGGCGACAAAGAGTATCTAGGTATGATCCGCAGATACGTAGGTATTCCATTGCTTAGAAAAGATTTTATTGTAGATAAATATCAACTAGTTGAAGCTTTAGTCTATGGAGCAGATTTCGTACTTCTTATTGCAGCAGCCTTGAGCAGAAAAGAGCTTAAAGAGTTATATGATTACGCGCTTCATTTGGGGCTTGATGTGCTTGTAGAAGTGCATGACAAGAGTGATCTAGTCAAAGCGATGTTTGCAGGAGCAAATATCATTGGTATCAATCATCGTAATTTAGAGACATTTGAGATGGATATGAGTTTGAGCGAAAAGCTAATTCCTCTTATACCAAATGGCAAAATTATAGTGGCTGAGAGCGGTATAGACAGTCATGAAACAGTAGTAGAATTATCCAAAATAGGAGCAGATGCATTTTTGGTGGGCGAACATTTTATGCGTCAAGATGACATCACAGAGGCTATTAAAAGCTTGAAATATGGCAATAATTTATAATTTTTATCAAAAATAAACCAATATAGGTCATTATGAAAATCATTTTTATTTCCGTATTTATGATTATAATGGTATCTCTTCATTATTATACGCACAAGCGATTTGTAGAGAAATCGCATCTGAAAACAACTACCAAAGCAACGTTCAACATTATATTGATATTAAATTTAATAGGCGTTTTTGCTTATATATTTACTAGGTATTATCCTCATATTCCCAATTGGTTATATTTTATATTTTCATTGCCAATTGGCATTATATTTTTGATTTTCTGTTTAACTATAATTTATGATATATCAAACCAGGCATTATCACTTTCTCCAATATCGCAAAGTAAAAGAGATTTTTTCAGAAAAACATTAGATATTGCATCTATAGGCGCTGCATTTGTATTAAATAGCAGAGCAATCTATGAAGCACAACATATTGTTATTGAAGACGTAGATATTAAGATAAAAGATCTAAAAAAAACATATAACATAATTCAATTAAGTGATATTCACATAGGTGGTCTCATCGATGCTGATTTCATAAAGTCAATCGTCTCAAAGATAAATGCTCTAGAGCCTGATCTTGTAGTAATTACAGGCGACTTGGTGGATATAGAGATAAAATATGCCAAAGATGCCATAAGCGGGCTAGCTTCACTCAAAAGCAAGCACGGAATATATTTTATAGTCGGTAATCATGAATATTTTCATAACATATCTGAAATACTAGAAGCTATCAAATCTCTGGGCATAAAAGTTTTAGAAAATGACTCGGTATATATAGGAGAAAAAGATAACGGATTTAATCTAGCTGGTGTTTATGATATGTTTGGATATCGCACTTTAGAGTTTGTTCCAGATCTCAAAAAAGCATTAAAGCATACCCTTCCAACATTTCCTACTGTACTTCTGGCACATCAACCATTATACATAGAAGAAGTTGAAAATAACAAAGTTGATTTGATGTTGAGTGGCCATACGCATGGCGGTCAACTATATCCTTTTAGATTATTAGTTGGGTTGCAGCAGCCTTACATTGCAGGGCTTTATAACCATAATAACAATCTCCAAATCTATGTAAATAGAGGTACAGGATATTGGGGGCCGCCTATGAGGTTGGGAGTTAGCAGTGAGATAACAAATATTAAGCTTTTGCCAAGCTAATGGAGCTTGGTTGCGTGGACATTAATTTATCCCAATAATGCTTTGACTATTTGGTTTATTCTGCCGCCATCTGCCTGATTACCAACAGTTTCTTTGGCTACACCCATAACTTTACCCATATCTTTCATAGATGATGCACCGGTAGTTGCAATGATCTCTTTTAAGATAGCTTCAAGCTCGATATCGCTTAATTGTTTTGGTAAGTAAGGTGCAATAATAGCAAGTTCTGCATTTTCTTTTTCTACCAAATCCATTCTGCCAGCACTTTCAAATTGAGCTTTTGCCTCTTCTCTTTGTTTGGCATATTTGGCGATAAGTTTGACCACTTCCTCGTCATCTAATTCTCTTCTTTCGTCTACTTCTATTTGTTTTATCATAGTTTGGATATTGCGAAGAGTATCTCTTTTGGCATTTTCTTTGGCTCTCATTGCTTCTTTGATAACCTCTTTTATCTCTTCTTTTAAGCTCATATCTTTTCCTTATTATTCGTAATTTGAAGATGATTATACTATAATCTCATTTATGATTTTAACAATTGCCGATATACAATTAGACAGTAAATTAATTACAAAACTTTATCCGGTTGCCATTGTAGGCACAGGTGAAGAAAATGAGACTACGCATATCAGTCTTGAATGGTTGGAGACCGAAGGAATCGGTAAAGTTGTGGTCGCTGGATATGCTTTGGTGGTCAATCTGCAAGATGGTGTAAAAAAAGAATTTTTTTATCACACTAAAGAAGAATTGAGCAAAGAAATTATCTCTATACAGGAGCAATTAGCTTCGAAATAAAACTCTTTTTTCTCTGAGTTTAAGTTAAATTCGCCTATCATAATAATAATAAATAATTTGGAGTTCTGATGTCTTTTTTTCAACTTATACTTTTTTTAGTTGCGTTTGTAATTTTTTATATTTTTTTTAAAAAATTATTTGCCGGGGATTATCCAAAAAGAGGTATAGACTTCGAAGCGACATTGCCAGACGAGCAGATAGGCGGTGTTTCAAGTCCTGATAAAATTTTTTCCAAACCAAAACTAAATCTTAGCAGGCTGGATGAACTTTTGGCTATTGCGGATGAATCTGTAGCTAAAGGAGATTTTTTGGAAGCAAAAAAAGCACTTCAAAGCGCATTGATTGTTGATAGTAAGAATATTGGAGTACAGCAGAGACTCGGATATTTATCATTGCAAGATAATAATCTCGAAGAAGCCAAAAAATATTATGAAAATATTTTGACAATTGATAAAGATAATGATTTGGCTTATAGTACATTGGCTAATATCTATCACAAACAAAATGAGAATGATAAAGCTATAACTTATCATGAAAAAGCGATATCGTTAGATCCTCGTTATGCACCAAATTATTTTAATTATGCTAATACCTTATATGATCTAGGACGCAATGAAGATGCACTTAATAATTATAAAAAAACATTGGATTTGGATAATTCATTGGATGATGCAAAGGTAATGATCGATAAACTCTCTTCAAAGGAGCCATAATGAATGACCGTTGTTTTGTAGAACAAGTTGCAACAAGCGATATTCTTTTACGTGTGACAAATGTGTGTAGCGTATGTTATGCTTCATTAGAGGAGGGCACCCAGATATATTACGATATGCGTTCATATCGTTATGTATGTGCATCTTGCAAGGAACAACTCTCCAAGCATATGAATGAAGAGTGTGAGATAATAAAGAGTGAGGCAGGGCTTTTTTAATTTTTTGGAGGCTGATGTATAAGCTAGCCACCACATTAGCTGCTGTTTACTTAGGTCTTTGAATTATCCACT
This sequence comes from Sulfurovum sp. UBA5622, assembly GCA_002424475.1. Classification (GTDB taxonomy): domain Bacteria; phylum Campylobacterota; class Campylobacteria; order Campylobacterales; family Sulfurovaceae; genus BN30871. Next base: position 170,359 of record DIKI01000001.1, on the reverse strand, counting down.
ATATATTTAATCGCATTTAGATAGCTTAGATTATTTAGTTTTGCTCCTTTGTATGCTATATCAAATGCTGTACCATGGTCTACGGATGTTCTTAATATCGGTAGGCAAAGTGAGACATTTATACTCTCATCAAAATATAGAGCTTTTAATGGTGCTAAGCCTTGATCATGATACATTGCCACCATATGCATATATCTATTGCGCATATGTGGCGTAAATGCCACATCCGGCACTAAAGGTCCTGCAAATAATTCTTGTCCTATAGTATTATTTGCTTTTTTTATTGCTTGTATGATCATCTCTTCTTCATTGCCTAGTACTCCACCATCTCCAGCATGAGGATTGAGTCCAAGAACCCCGACTGCATTGGCAGGTTTGACGCTTTTGGCAAAATCCATCAAAAAATTAGTTAATTTTTCTACCGTAAGACTTGTGGCTACCTCTCTAAGAGGAATATGTTCCGTAAAGAGTGCTACAAAAAGTTTTGGGCATCCTAGCATCATGATAGCATCAGTTTTAAAAAAATCTCTCAAAGCATCAGTGTGCCCTTTATAATTGATACCGGCTAATTCCCATGCTTTTTTGTGAATAGGTAGTGTACAAATGCCGTCAACTTTTTTTTCTTTTGCCATTTGTACCGCAGATACAAAAGAAGCATAGCTATACGCACCGCTTTCTTTGCTTATCTCTCCTGGTTGTATATCAAAATATGGAGCTATGCTATTAGCAATTTGAAAATTTTGCGGTACTTGAAGCTGTAGCTTACTGCTAGCTTGCATCAACATTTCTTCATCTATGCAATATATTGGAGATATGATATTTGATAATTTATCATGATTTCTAAGTATTAGCTCTATGCCTATACCATTTAAATCACCTACGCTTATTGCTACTTTTTTCATTTTTTTATCAAGCTTTTCATATCTAATATAGCTTTTTCGAGACCGGTAAATACAGATCTTGCTATGATGCTTTGTCCGATATTTAACTCTTTTATATGGGATATATTTGCAATTGCTTTTACATTTTGATAATTAAGTCCATGTCCGGCAGCTACGCTCAGGCCCATATCATCTGCTTTTTTACTCAACGCTATAAGATTATCAAGCTCTTCATGTAGTTTTTGCTGTAATTTTTTTCTAGATAACTCTAATTCTTTTATAGAATGATGAGTATATGACAGATTTGTATACAGCATAGCGTAGATATTGGCGTATGATCCGGTATGAAATTCTATCCATTCTACTCCTAGATTTTTGGATGCATCAACAGCGTCAATTGTAGGATCTATAAAAAGTGATACTTCAATTTCATGTTCGTGCAGCTTGGCTATTGCATTTTTAAGCCGTGAAATTTCACCGGTTACTGCCAAACCGCCTTCCGTGGTTACTTCTTCTCTCTTTTCGGGCACTAGTGTAACGCGATGAGGCTTTAAAGAACAAGCAATATCTATCATAGAAGGCTCAATAGCGCACTCTAGATTGATCGGTAATTGCGAAAGTTTTATGATATCTTTAGCATCGTTGTCTTGGATATGTCGTCTGTCTTCACGCAGATGAATAGTAATCTGATCAGCATCTGCTAATTTACATATACTGATAGCATCAATAGGATTTGGGTCATTTATTTTTCTTGCTTCCCTAAGTACGGCTATATGATCTATATTGACGCCTAATTTCATAATATTCCTTACTGTATAATCTATAGAGATTATATCATATTTAAATTTTCTAAAAACCAACTATTACCAACATTATGGTAAAATCCGCACAATTTAATTAATAAATAAGAGGTATCTGCATGGCAAAGAAAAATATCAAAAAAGCTGTATTGGCATACAGTGGCGGTCTTGACACTAGTATTATATTAAAATGGCTTCAAGATGAATATGGCTGTGAAGTGGTAACTTTTACGGCTGATTTAGGGCAGGGCGAAGAAGTAGAGCCAGCTCGCGAAAAAGCACTTAAGCTTGGTATTAAGCCAGAAAACATTTTTATACTTGATTTGCGTGAAGAGTTTGTAAAAGATTTTGTATTCCCTATGTTTAGAGCCAATGCAATCTATGAAGGCGAGTATTTACTTGGTACTTCGATAGCTAGACCTCTTATAGCTAAAAAACAGATAGAAATTGCACAGCAAACTGGAGCTGACGCTGTGAGCCATGGAGCTACAGGCAAAGGAAATGATCAAGTGAGATTTGAACTGGGGTATCTCGCGCTTAATCCTGATATTGCAGTCATCGCACCATGGAGAGAATGGGATCTTAATTCTCGTGAAAAACTACTTACATATGCAAGAGAAAATGATATTGAGATTTCAAAAAAACATCTTGATGAGAATGGCAACCCAGCAGTTAGTCCATACTCAATGGATGCAAATTTGCTTCATATCTCATATGAAGGACTTCATCTGGAAAATCCAAATAATGAGCCGGAAGAAAGTATGTGGCTATGGACAACTTCTCCAGAAAATGCTCCAGATAAGGCAGAATATATCACGATCACTTACCGTAATGGTGATCCAGTAGCAATAAATGGAACAGAAATGTCACCAGCAACATTATTGAAAACATTAAATGATTATGGCAACAAACATGGGATCGGACGTGTTGATATAGTAGAAAATCGTTATGTAGGAATGAAAGCCAGAGGTTGCTATGAAACTCCAGGCGGAACTATTATGCTAAAAGCCCATAGAGCTATCGAATCAATTACTTTAGATAGAGAGGAAGCACATCTAAAAGATGAGCTTATGCCTAAATATGCTAAATTGATATATACAGGCTATTGGTGGTCTCCTGAGAGAAATATGCTTCAAGCTGCTATAGATGCCACACAAGAGAACGTAAACGGTGAAGTAAGACTAAAGCTCTACAAAGGCAATGTTATGGTTGTAGGTAGAAGTTCTGAGAAATCACTATATAGTGAAGCACACTCTACTTTTGAAGAAGATGAAGTATATAATCAAGCAGATGCTGAAGGATTTATCCGTCTAAATGCTTTGAGATTTATTATCGAAGGCAAAAAGCAGCCAGAACGTATTAAAAAAATTACTGGAGCTAAATAATCGTCATACGTGACTTTAGCTATTTTAGAATACTGGACAAGAAATATATTTTAGTGCATTTTGATTTGTATTGATAGTGTATAAAGGCAAAATTTGAAATTAATTATATTTGCATTCATGATATTGTTATTTGCAAGCGGATGTAGCGAAAAAGATTTTTATGTGCCAGTTAGAGATGATACTGAGCCAAGATATGACGTAACTGAATGCGTTAAAAAGTTATCTAAAAAACAAAAAGTCCCTCCAAATAAACGGATTGATAAAATTGTAATTTACAAATCAAAAAAAATAATGCAATTGTACAAAAACGATAAGATATATAAACAGTTTCCTGTATCCCTAAGTAAAAATAGTACAAAAGGACATAAGATGCAAGATGGAGATGGTAAGACACCAGAAGGGCTTTATACCATATATAGCATGAGATGTCACGATAGACGATACAAAGCTATGTATATATCATATCCAAATGCCAAAGATAAAGCCAGAGCTCGCATGCTGGGCGTAGATCCTGGAGGATATGTGAGTATTCATGGGCAACCAAAGTGGAACGCCAATGGCAATGGAGATAAGTATTCTTTACGGTATGATTGGACAAAAGGATGTATCGGTGTTCCAAATAAAACCATGGATATCCTATGGACTTATGTTGAGAGAGGTACACCAATACAGATTAATCCATAATTTATTGGCAGATTATTTTTTGTATATTATTGTATCTATCTTTTTAGTATCTCGTCTATTTTCATGGCAATATCTGCTGGATTAAATTTTGTTATATTGTCTCTATAAATGAAATGTGGAATATATTCCAATAATAGATATACTATGCCTAGCAATGGATAGAAAAAACGATACTCCATAAGAAAGCTTTTGTGTGTATATCTACTTATAAACCATTCTTTGGCCCCTTCGGCACCATTTTCAAAAAGCAAAAGCTGCATAGCAAAAATAAGTCCCCATATAGCATATGTAATGCTTATTACAAGTAACGCCGTATTTATGTCAAATATTACCATAATGATAGCTATCATTATGGTAATATATATTGCGAAGGAACTAAATCCTAATGTCGCAGCTACTACTAATACACTAAAAACAAACAATAAACCTCCGAGAATTATGAAAAACTCAAGATAACTCATTTGTTCGCTAAACGAAGGACTAAATATAGCCCCTACTAAAGTAATAACAAAAATCAATACTATAGTTAAAGCGAGCCAAAGATACTCTTTCATGTAAAATCCTTAATCAAGTCCGTATAACGATATAAGACTTTTTAATTCTGGTTCTTTTCCTAGCCATTCATTATATAGTTCACGCATATCACGTTTGCTTCCTTGCGATAATACGTAAGTTTTATAATCTTTTGCTTTTTTTGCATCAAAACCACCAGTTTCATCCAAACAGGCAAAAAAGGCATCAGCACTTAGAACTTCAGCCCATTTATAACTATAATATCCAGCAGCATATCCTCCAGCAAAGATATGACTAAAACTATATTGAAATTTATTATATGGTGGTGGAGTTATTAAAGAAGTAGTTTTTCTGATATCATCAAGCAATGATTGTATCTCATCACTTTTGTATGATTTTAAATGAAGTTTGATGTCAAAAAGTGCAAATTCAACCTGTCTAAGAATTCCCATCGCAGCCTGAAAATTTTTGCTGGTTTCTATCTTGCTCAAAAGCCACTCTGGAATCGCTTCTTTGGTTTCATAATGATACCCAAAGGATCTAAGCACGTTTGCCTGATATGCAAAGTTTTCTAAAAATTGTGAAGGAAATTCTACTACATCCCATGCTACTCCATTTATCCCAGAAAGTGCTCTTTCTTCGCTGCTGCCAAAAATATGATGCAAGGCATGTCCCATTTCGTGAAATAATGTTACTACATCATCGTGTCTTAATAGAGATGGAGATTCGGTGGAGCTTGCCATAAAATTGCATACTATAAATGCTGAAGCAAAATGCTTATTTTTATGGCTATCTATAAAATGAGTTTCAAAGTCATGCATCCATGCTCCACTGCTTTTTTGCGATCTTGCTTCAAGGTCAAAGTATAATCTGGAAATTATGGTGTTCTTTTCATAGATATCATATACTTCTACTCTTTTATCCCATAGATCCATATCTATTTTTTTAAATTTGATATCAAAAAGTTTTGATGCCAGCTCAAGTAATCCTTTTAAGACTTCTTCTTTCTTGAAATATATTTGTGTCATTGTTTCATCAAAATCAAATAACTCTTTTTTGAGTTTTTCACTATAATATCCCACATCATAGCTTTGTAATGATTCGATGTCATCAAGTTTTTTAGCAAATTCTTTGAGTTGCTCTGTTTCCTTTATGGCATAAGGTCTAGCTATTTCTATGATTTTTTTTAAAAATTCAATTACTTCTGCTGGTGACGATGCATCTCTTCTCTCAAGAGCATATTGGGCATAATTATCAAACCCCAAAAGTTTTGCTTCTTCTTGTCTAAGTGATAATATCTCATCTATAATTTGGGCATTTTGAGGTGCTTTGGTATTGTAAGCACGATAAAGAGTTTCTCTATGTGAACGATTTGGACCGTATGTCATGTAAGCAATATAACTTGGCATTTGAAGTGTAAATTCATATACGGTTTTTCCATTTTGCATTTTTCGTGCTGAAGCCAAGTTGGCTTCTGGGATACCCTGCACATCTTTTTCATTGTCAATGGTTAAAACAAATGCATTGGTTTCATCAAGCAAATTTTGAGAAAATTCATTGCTAAGAGCGCTTAGTTTTGCATCTATATCTTCAAGTCGTTGTTTTGTTTTGGCAGGTAATGTGACGCCCGACAAACGAAACTCTTTTAAGCTTTCGTCTATCACTCTTTTTTGTTCAGGCGTATTGGTTTTTATTGTTTGAAGCTTTTCAAATAATGCTTTATTGTGTGCAAGTTTAGTATGAAATTCTGATAGTATTGGTAATGAATCTTCATATGTTTTTTGGGTAATATCAGAGTTCATTACGCTATTGAGATGACTAAGTGGAGTAAAAAGTAATGACAATTCCTCGTCAAGCTCTTGCATAGGTTTGATTATATCGTCATATTCTGATGAACTGCTAATGACGAGTTTTTCAATTGTGTTGTTATAATTGTCTATCAGAGTTTTTAATTGTTTTATAAAATTATTATAATTTGGTGTTTGAAAATCATTAAACATTTTTAAAATACCTTTTTGCGCGGATTATATCATAATTTAAAAATTGTTTTTCTCAATGAATATATAATTACTAAAATTATATATTCATTGAGATACAATAACATAAATATCATTTCAAAAAGGTACAAGATGATCGTTATCCCGGCTCGTATAGGCTCTACTAGATTCCCAAATAAAATTTTGGCTGATATTGGCGGCATACCAATGGTAATTCGTACAGCAAAAGCAGTGCAAAGCATAGATGATGTTTTGATTGCTACTGATAGCAATGAGGTGATCGTTCTTGCTAAAAAATATGGTTTTGAGGCAGTAATGACTAGCAATGAGCATCAAAGCGGCACAGATCGTATTTTTGAAGCTGCTAGTTTGGCTAAGCTCACAAACAATGAGATTGTGATCAATGTACAAGCAGATGAGCCTTTTATAGAGACAAGTGTAGTAAAAGCAGTTTATGAACTCACAAGATCAAATATTATAGATGAGTCGATATTAATGAATTCATGTTATAAGATTTTAAATTCTAGTGAAGCAGATGATCCTAATCTGGTAAAGACAGTTATTGATGCCAATGGCATGGCCTTGTATTTTTCTCGTGCCAAAATACCATATCCTAGAGATCATCATTTTGATGATTATAAAGGTCACCTTGGAATTTATGGATTTACAATGAAAGGGCTAAAGACGTTTTGCAATTTACCGCATGCTCCGTTAGAGCATATAGAAAAATTAGAGCAATTAAGAGCTCTATATCATGGATATAATATCGCTATGGTTGAAGTTGAAACGCAAAGTTTTGGGATAGACACCCCAGAAGACTTGGAGCGTGCTTTGAAGTGGCATTTATTGTAATATGTGCCAAACCAAATTTGGTTTGGCAGAAGGACAGCTTAATGAAATTATTATCTTCCTTTAGCTGCTTGACTTAAGTCCCACATAGGCATGAATATGCCAAGTGCCATCAATAGTACCAAAAGAGCTATAAAAAACATCATTATAGGCTCTATGTATGTGCTCAGATTGTCTATAATATTTTGAAATTGCATATTATAATATTCTGTTATTTTGCCCAACATCAAATCTAGTTGACCACTTGTTTCACCAGCTCTTATCATTTGCAATAACATATTTTCAAAAAGCCCGGTTTGTTCAAATGCTTCTGAAAGGCCAAGACCCTTTTTGATATTTATGTTGACACTTTCAAGTTTTTGTTTGACCACTGCATTATCTACCATGCCAACTGCTGTTTGCAATGCATCTGAAACAGGAATTCCTGAGCGTATAAGTTCACTAAAAACAAGTGTATATTTATGCATTGTGGAAAAAAATATAATTTTATTTATAAGATAAAATTTTTTACTTATAAGCACTTTATCTATATTCATCTTGAATGCATTATTATTTTTATAGAAATATGTCATAGCATAGATGCTTCCTATCAAACCTATTAGTAAAAATAAACCATAATTGCTCAAAACATATTCTATTCCTAAAAGAATTCTTGTTGGAAGTGGCAATTCTGTTTCGAATTGTTCAAAAATTTCTTTAAATTTAGGAACAACAACTATGATTAAAACCGTAAAAGCAATAGCCATTGCAACTAATGTTATGATTGGATAGCGAATAGCTTTTTTAAACTTCGTCGTATTATCTCTTACATTTTCTAGAATATCAGCCAATTTACCAAAAGAGTCGGAAATACTGCCTGTTTTCTCTCCCAGTTTTACCATAGCAAGCGATACATGTCCAAAATCATCACGATATTTTATCATAGCGTCAGAAAGGCTTCTTCCTGCATCTATATCACTGCTCATATCACTATAAATTTCTGCAAGTTGTTTGTTGTTTGTATTCAGTGCCACATCATTCAATGTGTCATGGATAGGAATCCCCGCATCTGTCATTACGGATATTTGACGAATTGTAGAGATTTTATCATTCATGTTTATCTTTTTTTTAAACATACTTCGGAACCATGTTGTGAAGTCATTAAATAAAATATTTAAAGGAGGAGATGTAGGTTCTATCTTAATTATAATTGCATGCGGAAACTTTAATTTAATTTTAGCTTTTGCTGTATTTTTAGTATCGGCTTCGATCAATTCTATTTGTTTTTTGCCTTTATGTAAAATAGATATATGAAAGTAATTCATACTAAAGCCTTGCTACTCTGTATATTTCTTCGATCGTTGTTTTTCCATCAAGTGCTTTTTGTATACCATCTTCAAACATTGTCACAAAACCTTCTTCTACTGCTTGAATGGTCATTTCTTCTTTAGATGCATTAGCTGCAATCATGCGAGATAATTTTTCACTAATAGTTAATACTTCTGATATCATCTCTCTTCCAGCATATCCAGTCCCTCGGCATTCTTTGCATCCGGCACCTTTGTAAAATATTGGGTTTTGAGGCAGATATTGTGCTAAGTCTTTTAAAACATTATCTGGCAACTCTACTGTAGTTTTGCAATGAGGACAAATTTTACGTATAAGTCTTTGCGCTTGTATTGCAATCAATGAACCACTGACTAGATAGCTTTCTATTCCCATATCCAACATTCTAGTAACTGCACTAATTGCATCATTGGTGTGTAAAGTGGACAATACAAGATGTCCTGTAAGAGCAGCTTGAATAGCTATACGAAGTGTCTCTTGGTCCCTTATCTCACCTATCATGATTTTATCTGGATCTTGTCTTAGAATTGAACGCAGAGCATCTGAAAAAGCAAGTCCGACATGCGGATGTACCTGTACTTGCTGTATACCGTTCATTTGATATTCAACTGGATCCTCAACTGTGATGATCTTATCTTTGATATCTTTAATGGCATTAATGGCACCATATAGAGTAGTTGTTTTACCGCTTCCGGTTGGTCCGGTTACGAGGACTATTCCATAAGGCACTTTAATCGCCTTGGAAAATCTTTCATAAGATATAGCATTCATGCCAGTATCTTCCAATTTAATCATAACTTTTGATTTATCCAAAATCCTTAAAACTATAGACTCTCCAAATAATGTCGGCAAGCTAGAAGCCCTAAAATCAAATTCTTTATTATTGATTGTTGCTCCAAAGCGACCATCTTGCGGTTTCCTTTTTTCGGCAATATCAAGATTCGCAAGCAATTTTACTCTCGAAGAAAGAGGGGGAAAGATATCTTTATCAAATGTAAAACTTTGTCTAAGTAATCCATCAATCCTCTCTCTTACGATACAGCTTTTTTCCATTGCCTCAATATGGATATCGCTGGCTCCGGCATAAATTGCAGATTTTAAAATAATGTCTATGAGTTTTAAAATAGCAGAAGATTCTTCTCTGGTATTATCTACGTTATTTTGGGCTAAGTCTTTTCTTATATCAGTGATAATATTTTTTATACTTTCATTAGCCTCCAATCTTTGTAGATGCTGAATTACTTGTTTTGGTCTAGCAATAGCTATAACAATAGGCTTTTTTGGAAATAATCTCTGAATAGAATCTTGAGCTTCTATGTCAAATGGATCAGCAAAAACAACAGTAACACTCAGTTCATTTTCTTCAATTGGAATAGCATTGTATTTTATAAGCTGCGCAAAAGGTAATTTCAAAAATAGATGCATATCTATTTCGTAATCATCTAAATCTACATAAGCCACTCCAAGCTCTTTTGCTAGATCTTTAATAACCGGGAGTATATCAAATCCATCATCAATATGTTCAAGTTGCTCTAGTGTTATTTTTCCTATTCTAATTTTTTTAGCTAAAAAATTTTCAACAACTGACTGTTCAATTAAATTTTCATAAATCAAATTTGCAATGGTAATTTTTTTTGGTGGATTGCTATTGAGTAGAGTTGAGAGATCCGATTTTGTTATAAGTTTTTCATCTAACATCATTTCGATAATTTTTACCATCTATATTCTCCACATTTTATATTTTGTATTATATTAAAAATTACCATTGATTTGTCTCCATTTGCTCCATTAGACTCAAAGCTTTTTTCGAATCTTTTTTGGTAGCATATGCTCTTAGTATTCTCATTGCTTCATTTTTATCGCCCATTTTCGCTTTAGATTTTGCCATTATTATCCAGCTATCTTCCAAGTCTTCTGTGATTTTATTGGTTTCTATAGCCCAATAAAAAGCTTTACTATAATCACTTTGCTCATAATAATTGATTGCAAGAAATAAAGAATCATTAGGATCTTTTGATTCATAAAACCTACGCATCACATCAGTTATTGAATTTATATCCGTTGTTTGTTCCAAATTAATTTTTATTTTTTGTCTAGCATATTCATTCTTGTGAATTGGTATATTGTTTGGCAATAAATTGGTTTTAAAATCATTTTTTACTGCAAATGCTGTGGATTTAATGACATCTTTAGTATTTTTTACTTCCTGTATTGTTGTCATATTAAATTCTTGTTCGTTTTGTTTGTCTTCTGCAATAGCAATAGTGTTCTTCTCAGAAATTATAGGTTCCATTACATTTATAGCACCATGTATAAAAAATGGCAAACCCTCTTGATTATATGCCTTATATGAAGAATTATTAGAAATTTTAGAATCAGGCAATATACTAAAAGAAAAAATCGTAATTAGTAAAAAAAGCGCACCGGCAATTAACGGAAAATATTTTTTAATCTGATAACGTCTCCATTGTTTTTCTAGTAGTTCAACGTTATGCATTTATATATCCCAATTTTAATCCGGCCATTTCAATAATTTTATTTGGAATGCTATTTATATTCATCATTTTTAACGGATTATACTTATCATAATATTCACAAATTTCAAAAATTGTAAACATTAATTTATTGCATTCTCTGTAGTTGCCTTTTGTATATTTATAGATGAGTTTTAAATTTTTATCTTTAATATTATTGGCAATATCAATTAAATGTTTATTTGAGAGTTTTTTATGTATATAGAGAGCTTGCTCTTGGGTGGTAATGTTTTTTAACTCTATTCTTTCCCAAATTCTAGAACTAAAATGTGCTTGTGTTAATAGTTCTTCTTTACCGTGCTGATGTAGTGAAATTATAAATTTAATGGTATTTGTGTCAGAAAGAAGTCGAATCTTTTCAAATGTATCCATATCGTACATTTGTGCTTCGTCAAGCAAGAAGATAATTTCTCTTTGATCTTTGATGCTTTTACAATAATTTACCAAATCTACAAAATCAACATCAGCATTAAGCGGAGCATCCTCTTTTTTAATGGCTTTAAAAAGTTGCTTTAGAAACTCCTTTTGATTACCTGATGGTGTCTCAAAAAAATACATTTCTTTTTGATGTTTTGTTTGTTCAAAAAGATTTTTAAGCAAGATACTTTTGCCAGTGCCAGGTTTACCGAAGAGTATGACCATTTTGAATGGTTTGTATATAGCATTTTCTAATTGAGTCATTATCATATATGATGATTCAATTTCTATATACTCATTTATATCGATAACATCCAAAAAGGTATTTTTTGCAACTTGAAAGCTATTTTTCATTCAATTTTGTGTATCCCAAGTCTTTCAATAAGACATCTTTTGGAGTTTCAATAATATGAGGGGTTATAATAAGCACCAGCTCTTCTAAAGTTTTGATTTTCTTTTCTCTTTTAAATGCATAATTAATAATTGGAATATCACCTAAAAGAGGTACTTTATTTGACTCTACCCCTTCTTTGCTAGATATTAATCCGCCAAGAATAGCATGTTCATTATTTTTTACTTTAATTACTGAGGCAATTTGTCTTCTCACTAAATCAGGAGGCATAGTTCTGGTGCCATCTCCAGTAGTTGTAGTGTTGCTTATGGTGTCTGATATAGAAGGATTGATTTTTAATGTAACCATGCCATTGTCGTCGACCTCCGGTGTAATATCTAGCAAGATCCCAGCAAAAACAGAATCTATTATCTCTCCTTCTGCTATAGTACCGCCTCCACTACTTGTAGATGATGTGGATGATTTGATTTTATAAAATAATTCTTTTCCTACACTGATGAGAGCCGGCTGGTTATTGAGCGTCATTATTCTAGGACTTGAGATGCTTTTTACATCACCTTGTGTGCCAAGAAATTTGATAAGATCGGTTACTGTAGTAGTTCCAGTAGCAATTATACCTTGCTCATTCATGTTGCCACCATTCTTGACTCTTGTCCACTCTGTGATGCCTTCACCGATTGTACTAGTTATATCACTAATATTATTTGTAGCACCAATTAGTGTATTTACGCTCATGTTTTGCAAATTGTATATTTGAGTCCAATCAATTCCTGTAGTACGGCTATCATCCAAAGTGACTGACAGTATTCGCACATCTATAAGCACTTGTTTTTTAATTTGATCAGTCAAGGTATTTATATATTCAGATACTCTTGCTATTTGCGCAGCAGTACCAGTAACAGTAATCATTCCAGCCTCGGGATTTATTATCGGAGCTACAGGATTGTATTCCCATACTTGTCCATCTGGACCGACCCAAGAATTTTCTGATGTTTTTGCATAATGTGTACTTCCATCTCCAGCTCCTATCAAAATACGTTGAACTTCTTTTCCTACCGTATTCCAAAATAGAAATTCATCATTGCTTTCTATATACATACCAGTACGGGAACCTGTACTTCCCCCGGTTGTTGTACTATCATTAGTCCCTCCTGTTGAAGTAGCTACGGAATTGTTTGAATTTGCTATGGTGACGTGAGCATTACTCTTTCCTACTCTTTTTCCTGAAATATAATGGACACGAAATGTTTTAGTTATGAGATAAGATATTGTAAGTTTGTTGCCTTCCAATGAATAAAACAAATCATTATCTTTGAGTATTGTGTTTAAAAAACTTCTCATTGTTGCATTTTTGAGTTTTACATAATATAGTTTTTTATTCATTCGCATTTTTGCAGCTTCATCTTTGACTATTACAGTAAGACCGCATGTATCGGCTAAATTATCCACCATATCACCAACTGTAAGTTGGCTATCTGCAGTCACACTAAACAATTTTGTATCACACTTATTGCCAGCGTGCAATACATTGCTCATTGTGGCAAATATCGTTACTAGTATAAAAATTTTTTTTATATAAGTATCTCTTTTCATTGTTTGCTACCTTCCTTGTAATTTTATCAGATCATTCTCTTGTTTGTTGCCAATAAAAAGTTTTTTTATCTCACCGCCATTTCTGATTATAACAACATTTGCTCCAATGGATTTAATTGTATAACTACCAACCTTATCACCTACTTTTTTCCAACTACCATCAATATAAGCTTTACCATTCATTATAGCACCAATTGTTACCTCATTTTCCATTTTCGGAGTAATTATAGTTCCAGTTGAGGCATTTCTGTCAAAATACACAAATGGATCCGACATTGTTTCAAACCTAATAACGTTCATACCATTTCTAGTAGCCTGAATTTCGGATACCTTTTTGTCTATATCTTGAGTAGATAGACTAGCGGAATAGGTTGTAGTTATAACGGCTGCTGCTATCATTATAATCTGTTTCATTAGTTATTTACTCCCCATACGGATACATTCAAATCTGCTACGATGGCCGTTTTTTTATTATTTGGTTGCAGTGTAGAGCTATATACGTCTGTAACTAATTTAGTTTGTTCCAATTCATGTATAAATTTTATTATATCTTTGTATTGACCTTGACACTGTATTTGAATTTTTAAGACATGTCCGAAGTTTGTACTATTTGTATCAATTTTTTCATTATTTATTTTTAAAACATCTATATTGTGAGCCTCAGCTTTGCCAGTAATTGAATTTAAAAAATTTGACCAACTTTTTTCATTAAAAATCATGTCAGATAGTTTTTTCATACTTTCATCTATAAGATTTATTTTGAAAGTTAAATCCACAATCGATTTTTTTATTTTAATAAGCTCTTGGTCATATTGTTTGACATAATAGTCTTTATCATTATTTACAGTAATTGAACGCATATAATTTTTTTGTTCATCTAAAATTTTTTTAATTTGCTGTTTTTCTTGCTTGGTTCTGCTGTATCGATCTTCTGCCATAGGCAATAATATATAGTATGCAAATACAAATATCAATATTCCTACGCCAAAAATAATAATATTTTTTTCGGTATCTTTTTTTACATTAAAATAATTATCTAACTTTTCAAGAATATCTTCTAATAATTTCATTTTAACTCCATTGTCAAAATGCCCTTGTAATAAGTGCCATTTTGATCTTTCTCTATAAGTTTTATATCAATACTCTTAATATCATTATAATATTTATTTGAGATATGCTTGATTAATTCAGTTACTTTTCTGTCACCTTCACTTACAAGCGAAAGTGAGAAAATATTATTATCGTTTTGAAGTTTATCTACAGATACATCAAACTGTTTAAGGTCATTTGTTAGATCATAAAAAGTTTGTGATTTCATTCTATAATTAACTTTTTTATCATAAATAGTATTTAATGTAGTCGCTTTGGCGTTATATACTTTTGCTTCTATTCTTTCTTCTGCATTTAGGAGGTTAATTTCTTGTTTTTTTTCTGCAAGAATTTTCTTGTAATTATCTACTTCGCCTGATAATTCGTTTGATTGATAATTATATCTGTATGTTTGAATATTATTGATATAAGATGACATTAGATAAAAAAGCGGGAGTGTCAATCCTAAAATTATTGCAATAGCAATTGATATAATAAATTTACCTCCAGGGCGCTTTTCGAAAGATGGCGGTCTATGAAATTGTGTTAGATTTGGTAGAGAAGTATTGTTTTCTATATAATCTATAGATGTTTTTGCTAACAATAATTCAAGTTGTGTAGCAACATATTGAGTATTTGTTCCTATATCATATTTAAAATTAAAATCTTGGGATTGTTTGCCGAGGTAACTTAAAGAATGCTCTTTGATGCCGTCTATTACACCTATATCTGAACTGATATAGATTTCATCAATAGATTCTAATTTCAAAGCCCTTTTTGCATATATGATTATATCATTAATATTAAGAAAGAGTTCTCTAAAAATTTTCATCAAAGCTTCTTGCGAAGCAGTGCTTGAAACTTGAGAAGCACTATGTTTTAATATGTTTAAAAAAGTATCTTGACCTGTATGTTGACCGGTAATTTCATAATATTTATCAAGCATTTTTTCTAGAGATTGATCTAAAGCTTTACTATAGGCAAAATCACCATTTTTATAAATAGTTATGAATGCATCATTATGCATGAAGTATATAAAAACATGTACCCCATTTGATTGTAGTATATTTTGCTTATAGAGTACATTATATAGTAGTGGTGCAGGTAAAACAAGATCAATGTATTTGATATAATTTCTAACCGGATCAAAGAGTGTATATAGCTGATCAGCTTTGACTACAAATATATGAAATAATCTTTCTTCTGTGTTGCTTTCTACTTCCAAAAAATCAATGATATATTCTTCTTCATTTATACCGAGCTCTTCTTCTGCTTTGATTTCTATAGCACTATGCAAATCCTCATCAGGAACTCTTCTGCTGATATATATATTTGAAACAATCATCTCTTTGTTGCTGAGATATGATGAAGTAAATTGATTAGCCAAGAAACGGGGCTTAGCAATAGGGTCAATAGTGTTATTTTTTATTAGTGAAAAAAGTCCAGTATATGGATTGGCAATTAAAATACTATTGAAGAGTGTTTTTGTAGAATCTTTTTTGATAACCATTTGGACCTCTTTGACTTCTTCTATGAAGTTAATTTTACATTTTATAATATTAAACAAATATTAATTTTTAATGTTTTTAAATATAGATATATTTTATATAATATATCCAAAATGCTCCAATTCGTCTTTGTTTTTACTCCATCCACTTTTTACGCTTACAAAAAGTTCTATATGTATTTTTTTTGCGGCAAATTTCTCTATGTTTTTTCTTGCGTATATACCGATTCTTTTTATAGCTTCTCCATGCTTGCCTATAATCATCTTTTTTTGAACCTCTTTTTCTACTACAATAGTGGCCATTATGCGGTCTATGGTCTCTTGTTCGTCAATTTTTTCTATGAGAACATCACTTTCGTATGGTATTTCATCGCTCATATTTTCAAAGATCGATTCTCTTATAAATTCTTTATATATTGATCTTATATGTTCGGTGGTCAAAAGCTCTGGGTCATATAGCCAAGGATGCTCCGGAAGGTATCTGGCTATAGTACGGAGTAAATCATCTCTACCTACATTTTTATTTACTGAAAATGGGATAATAGCTTCGAAATGTTCTTGGAATTTTTGATAATTTTGAAGTGTTTGTAAAAGTTTAGCTTGTGAAATTTGGTCTATTTTCGTCAATACTATTAGATGTTTGCGTTTTTTTGACTCATTTAATTTCAAAAATTTTTCATATTCTGCCGTTGAATCGCTTGCTGGAGCAGTAAAAAGCATGATATCACTATCTCCCATCGCTTTTAGCGCTTCTTGCATCATAAATTGATTGATAAGTTTTTCTTTTTCATGAATACCGGGAGTATCTACAAATATAAGTTGTGATTCTTCATGCATCACTATGATTTGCATCCGTTTTCTTGTAGCTTGGGCTTTTTTTGAAACCATAGCAACTCTTTCACCAACCAGGTAATTAAGTAGTGTACTTTTGCCTGCATTTGGTCGTCCAATAACTGCTATAAATCCAGCTCTATTTGCCACTGTAATCCTTATAAAATGTAATTTGTTGCATCTTCATCCTTGATAATATCAGCAACTTTTTGCGTTACATCATCGTTTGATATAATTACTTCTTTGCCCTTGTATTCATCAGCTTCGAAACTAATATCTTCAAGTACTTTTTCTATGATAGTATGAAGTCTTCTAGCACCAATGTCTTCTGATTTTTCATTTGCTAAAAATGCATAATGAGCCATGGCTTTTAGTGCTTCATCGTCAAATATCAGTTTCATACCTTCGACTCCAAGCAGTGCTTGATATTGTTTTATTAGAGAGTTTGCTGGTTCAGTGAGTATACGATAAAGCACATCTTCATTTAGTCCATTAAGTTCTACTCTCAAAGGAAATCTGCCTTGTAATTCCGGCAATAAATCGCTTGGTTTGCTGACATGAAATGCACCTGCAGCTATAAATAAAATATGATCGGTTTTAACCATACCGATTTTGGTGTTCACCGTAGAACCCTCTACTATGGGCAACAAATCTCTTTGTACACCTTCTTTACTAGGGTCTTGTCTGCTGCTGGAGCTAGACGATACGGCTATCTTGTCTATTTCATCAATAAAAACAATGCCGCCTTTTTCTACTTTTTCAAGCGCCAATGCTTTAATTTCATCTTCATTTAGAATATTATTGCTAGCTTCATTTTGAAGGATTTTTTTAGCTTCTTTGACACTGATTTCTCTTATGGGACCTTTTTTATTAACCCCACCCAATACTTTGACTATAGATTCTTGCACACTGATCATTTGAGGAGGCAGCATATCATCCATTCCACTTATAGTGCTGCTTGGTGGCATCTCTATGCTTATTTTGAGATTATCCATTTCTCCATTTCTAAATTTTTGGCGCATTTTTTCAAGCGTAGATATATATTCTTCTTTTTTTTGCTCACTTGAACTATCTGGAATATGCGGGAGCAGTTTTTCCAATATTTTGTCTTCAATGTATTGTTCTATTTTGTCTCTGTTTTTCTCATTTTCGCTTTCTCTAGTGAGTTGCAGTCCAATATTTGCCAAATCTCTTATCATGGATTCTACATCTCGTCCTACAAAACCAACCTCGGTGTATTTGCTGGCTTCTACTTTTATAAAAGGAAGTTGCATCATTTGAGCCAAGCGTCTAGCTATTTCGGTTTTACCTACACCCGTACTTCCGATCATGAGAATGTTTTTTGGCACAATATCTTGTTGTAATTCTTCTGGAAGTTGCATGCGTCTATAGCGATTTCTTAGAGCAATTGCAATGGTTTTTTTTGCATCATTTTGGTCTATTACATACTTATCTAGATAGCTTACGATCTCTTTCGGAGTGAGATGTTCTATAGTGTCATATCTCATTATAACTCCAGGGTGGTTATGTTTGTATTGGTATAGATGCATAGTTCGCCAGCTATTTGGAGAGATTCTTTGACTAGCTCTGTAGCATCTAGTGAAGCATGTTTGCGTAGAGCTCTAGCAGCTGAGAGGGCATATGTTCCACCACTTCCAATTGCAGCTATTACCCCATCTTCCGGTTCGACAACATCTCCGTTTCCGCTTAAGATAAATAAATGTTTTCGATCAAGAACAAGCATCATGGCTTCTAATTGTCTTAATTGCTTATCTCTGCGCCATAATTTTGAAAATGCAATGACTGAACGAAATAAGTCACCCTTTTTTTCGCTAAGAATAGTTTCAAACATATCAAAAAGTGTAAATGCATCTGCAGTACTTCCAGCAAATCCTGCTAAAATTTTACCTTCATATAGAGTACGAATTTTGGTTGCATTGCCTTTAAGAACAGTATTGCCAAAAGTTACTTGACCATCTCCCCCGATTACCGCCTTGTCATGTGCTTTATAGGCAAGTATGGTAGTTGCTTCAAACATTATTCAATTCCTATTACTTCTACTTTTAGATTTGCATGAATCCCATGCCCAAGTTTTGCATCTACTTCATGAATGCCTGTAGATTTGATAGCTTTATTAAGATGAATATTTTTTTTATCTATAGCAAAACCAAACTGTTCGTTTATTGCAGATGAGATATCTGTATTGCCAACTGAGCCTTGGATACCTACAGGTGCAGTATGTTTTTTGATAATGATATGCTTTGATTCGAGTGCATTTTTTTCGTTTGTGAGTCTTGCGATCTCTTCTTTTTCTCTCAAAGCCATCAATGCTTGCTCTTCTTGCCAATTGGATATTACCTCTGGAGTAGCTAACTTGGCAAGTCCTTTGTTGATCAGGAAGTTTTGACCATAACCATCTTTGACTTCTTTGATCTCTCCAGCTTTTCCTAACGTTTTTACTTCTTTAATAAGTAGTACTTTCATAAAGTATTTTTCCTTTTGGTAAATATATATGTTATTGTATCCTATTTTATATGAGTGTGAAATGAAATATTTTGGATTTATAGAGGTATGAATAACTGCTTGTGTTGCATTTTTTTAAAATGGATTTTTGTTTTATTTTAACGAGAAATTATGCCATTGTGAGACTTTTGTAAGTCTCACAATCTATAAAAAATGAAATTATAGAGCGTCTGCGTCTTCTTCTCCGGTACGGATACGAAGAACGTGTTCGATTGTGCTGACAAATATTTTGCCATCACCGATTTTCCCTGTTTTGGCAGCTTTGCTGATAGCATCGATTGCAATGCGAGCATATTCATCAGTGCTTACAACTATCTCAATTTTTATTTTAGGAATAAACTCTACTACATATTCTGCACCGCGATAAAGTTCTGAATGTCCTTGTTGTCTTCCATACCCTTTCACTTCGCTTACCGTAAGCCCAGTGATACCAGCTTCAACTAAAGCATCTTTTACCTCTTCAAGTTTAAATGGCTTGATAATTGCTTCTATTTTTTTCATATTATATTCCTTATTTAATCTTAGTAATATTATAGATAAGAACCTATTAAAGGTTCATTACTTTTTCACCATGAATTGCTTCATCTAGACCCATTTCCTCTGTTTCGCTATCAACTCTACTTCCACTTGTTAAAATCGCAGATATATAATATACTACAATTGTGCCAATTAAAGTAAATAGACCAACAATTAAAACAGATTCAGCTTGAAGAAATATTTGACCTAAACGATCATTGTTATCTTTAAGCGGTCCGGCCCACAATAGAGCTTTGTCATCAAGCGCAAAGATACCTGTAGCAATCGCTCCCCAAAGACCAGCTAGGAAGTGTACCCCAAAAGCATCTAGGCTGTCATCGTATCCAAGTTTTTTCTTCAAAACTGCTACTCCAAAAAATGCTATTAAAGCACCAAGTGTTCCTATGATCAAAGAGCCTCCAACTCCAACAAAGCCTGCAGCTGGAGTTATAGCAACAAGTCCTGCGATTGCACCTGTGGCAGCTCCTAGCAACGTAGGTTTTTTGAATACTATTTGTTCTATTAGTACCCAAGTAATTGTAGCAACTGCTGCTGCAATTGTAGTAGTTAGCATTGCAACTCCTGCTATTGCATTTGCACCAAATGCTGAGCCGGCATTAAAACCATACCATCCGAACCATAGTAGTCCTGCGCCAAGCGCAGTCACTAGTACGCTCATTGGTTTCATAGCTACTTTGCCATATCCCGCTCTTTTTCCAACAAGCATAGCTAATACTAATCCGGCTAATCCACCATTCATATGAACAACAGTTCCGCCGGCAAAATCCAAAGTCCCGGCATTAAATAAATATCCGCCGCCCCATACCATATGCGCGATTGGGGCATATACAATAATTGTCCATAGGGCTACAAAAACGATCCATGTAGAAAATTTCATTCTCTCTATGACCGCACCGGCAGCTATTGCAACCGTGATTGCTGCAAAAGTGCCTTGAAATATGACAAATACAAACTTAGGATACAGTTGTCCTAGCTCCACGCTTGCAAAGTCAGTCCAGCTTATACCGGCAAGCATTATGTGTCCAAAGCCACCTATAACATTATTTAACGGTCCTTCCATTGTTCCAAATGCAATAGAAAAACCAGCAACAACCCATGCAATGAGACCTACAGCAAAAGCCATGAACACCATGCCATAAGTATTGAGAGCATTTTTTGATCTGCTCATACCTCCATAAAAAAGAGCCAACCCAATTGGCGTCATAAGCATGACAAGAGCTGTCGATATCATCATCCAAGCGGTATCGCCGCTATTTAGTGCTGGTGCAGATGTGGCATTTTGATCTGCAAAAGCAACTGTTGAGATTAAGAGTCCTAAAAGGACCAACTGTTTTACTTTCATCTTGTTTCCTTTGTAGTTGAATTACAAGTAGATAATAACAATTATTTGCATACTTATAATACTACATAGTGATTAAAAAATAGGCAATTATATGATAAGTGGAATTTGAAATTTAATTGTTTCTGGCTTTAGAGAAGATGCTATGTGTGTTTGATTTGCCAATTGGTTGATCTCTTCATCATAGTCAACCGTTCTTTTTGGGGCTTTTAAGATAAGCTCTATCATTTGATGTTTTTTATCATCGATCAATATATACTCCCCAACAACTAGCTTGAGTATCACATTTAGCGATGGAGAGTTTACAAATGAACTCAATGCTTTTCGCAGCATTATTGAAAAATAATTTTGGTCAAGCTTGAATGCTGGGAGCTCTTGATCAACAAACAAAGATATACTAGCATTACTTTCTAGTTGAAATAGTGTTATATTGGCTTCTAATAGAGTATTTATATCTGTAGGAATGAGAGATTCATTGCTAATACTTATCTTGGTTTGCACAAGAGGTTTGTTGTATAATCTTAGATAAATCTGCTCATCTGTTTCATACCCTACCATAAGAGAATAAAACGAAAACGATTCATATTCTAAAGAATGTATAGTACTTTTGTGTCCAAAGGTTTTTGGAGCATATGTAAGCGCTAGATCATAAAGCTCTTTGGTGCTAACATAGCATAATAGCATCTCTGCAGCGTTATTTAAATATAAAATATGCCCAGATGCATCAAATAGTATAAATGGGTTATTATCAACTTCTACAAAAAGTTTAAAATCAATTGATTCCAAGTTCATATACCTTTTTTCTTAATGTATTTCTATTGATACCAAGTATGCTAGATAATTTTAGCTGGGATCCAAACTTTGCCAATCCAGCCTTAATAAGTGGATTTTCAAAAATAGGAAGATATTTTGCGTAGTCATTATTGCCGCCGAGTTCTTTTTCAAAATAATTATATAGTATTTGTTCTATTTTATCTGGGGTAATAGTATTATATATTTGATGTTCAAAAATAGCTTTTTTTAGGGATTTTGTATTGTAAGTTAGATCTATATCTTTTAGGTCTAATGGCAATATATCTTCTGTCATAAAGGTAGATTTAGCTTCTTTAAAAAAAATATCACCAAGATATTTGATATCTTCGGGCCGTTCTTTTAATGATGGCACAGTGTATATAAATGCAAAAAGAGAATCAATGTGTGCAGGAAAGTAGGTTGCATCACTTATGGCAATTATTCTTTTGCCATTAAAATCATTGATATTGTAGTCACCATAAAGTTCAAAATTACAAATTATAAGTTCATTATGTTCTTTAAGGGCTTGTTTTAGTTTAATCATATCTCGCCCATCCACCCATGGTGCTTCAGGAAAAATAGATTTGACAAGAGATTTTTTTCCTATATTTGCTTCTCCGATCAAGAGTGATGATACAAAAAGTGATTTGCCAAGTTCTAAGCCTTTTGTAATATATTGTATTTTTGTAGATGTACTATAAAACAATTCTATCTTCTCCTTGCCCAAATTTTCTCATAAAAATTGATGAAAAAAACATCAATATAATCTAAAGCAATTATAGCAAAAATATGTTAAAATAATATCTGATATTTTTGATATTAAGGCTGGACATCAAAACACTATTACAATCTTTTTGCGATGATTATGCTCATTTGGATTTTGAGCAATTAATTGATTATTTTGCTATTTTTGGAGGTGCGGATCAAACTATAGAGTTTGATTATTTTGATACACTCTTTGAACTCATAGAGACAAAATTTATATCTAATTTTCCTTTCTTTCAATCACTTATTGCCCCATCTTATCTCTTGGAAAGTCCTTATCGTGAAGTATTGATGGCTATTGCCAGAGGAGACGGCAAAATATATAGTGCATTAAAAAAAGCGAATTTAAGTGAAACAGTAGGGGAAAAGATAGTAAAAGATTTGACAAATTTGGGAGTAATTCGTCTAGAAGCTTCTACCGAATTGGCTCTTAATGTATCAAGAAAATATCGTATCCAAGATAAATTGAGATTTAACATACCTTTTTTTAGATTTTGGTTTGGTTTCGTAGAGCCTTTTAGAAGTTCTCTTGAAAGAGGCGATACCATAAGATTTATAGAATATTTTAAGGCTCATTATGAGCGCTTGAGAAGTTTGATATTTGAACAGCTTTCAAATGAGCTTTTGTGCGAATATTTTGAAGCACATAAAATTCATATTGTTTTTTCTGGAAGTTATTGGGATAGGGATAACGAATTTGACATAGTTGCAATAACCGACAAAAAAGAGATGATTATTGCTGAATGCAAATATAAAGATAGAAAAGTATGCAAAAATGAACTCACAAAGTTAAAATTAAAAGCATCACAATCTGGATTGCCTGCAACATATTGGGTGCTTTTTTCAAAACAAGGTTTTTCTGGCGAATTATTGGCAATGAAGGATAAAAATCTTTTTTTGTTTGACTTGCAAGATTTTCAAAAATGGATCATGTGTATTTAATTGCCTGATTCTATAGCTTTTCTGTGGGTTTCAAAATCACTGCTAAATGTATGAGTTCCACTGGAATTTTTAACGAAATATAGATAATTTGTTTTGGCCGGATTGATAGCAGCATCTATTGCTTCTGGCGATACAGCCCCAATTGGAGAATCAGGTAAACCGTAATTTTTGTAAGTATTGAAGCTGCTAGTATCATTTTGTATTCGCTCAGGCGTTACTTTAATATGAGAATATTTACCGTAATTTAGTGTACCATCCATCTGTAATTTCATTTTTTTTGCAAGTCTATTGTAAATTACCGAAGCGATTAATGGCATCTCTTTTGTGTTTGCTGCTTCTTTTTGTATTATAGATGCAATTGTGAGTATACGCTGCCAATCTTTTGTATTATATGAACCTTGGTATTTTTTGGCAAGTTTTGAATATTTTGCTTCTGATTCTTTAATTAAAAATCCTATGAGCTGTTTTTCATTCATATTGTCTGACACAAAATATGTATCAGCCGATATTCCAGCTTCAGGATAAGGAGATAACTTTTTGTATTCATCAAAAAGAAGAGTTTTATTTAGTTCAGTTTGTGCAGCAATTTCTTCAAAAAATATTTCTAGCGTCTCTCCTGGGATAAGAGTAATCTGATTGGGAGTATGAGATGGAGAAAAATTTATGATTTGATGAAGAAAATCTAAACGACTTATACTTTTTTTGTCTCCAAAATCAATGACACCGGCTTTAGGTTTGCCCATAAAATAAAGTATATATCTATCTATAAAACTAACTTCAAACCCTTGTTTGTCTAGTTCTGACATGACATGAGAAATGCTGCCAGATGGAATTTTTGCTTTTTTTGGTGTATCTATAGGCATATACAGATAGTATATAAATGTTAAAATAAAACTAAAAAATATAGTTGTAACAATATAGAAATATTTGAAATGATTTCTATTGTTATTTTTTTTATAGCTACGATTAATTTCTTTATTTTTTTTCATATATTTAGTTTTACTCGTTTCTTAGTGCAGTCAAAGGATTTGTTTCGGAAGCTTTCTTGGCTGGATAAAGTGAAGATATGAGTATTATGATGCACGTTCCAAGTACGATCATTCCATAATCACCAAATGTCATATCTATTGGCAATTTGGTTGTGCCGTATACATCTTCAGGTAAAGTTATGATATCAAAAGTTTGCAGAACCCATTTGCCGACAAGACCCAAAATTGTTCCGGTAATTACACCAGCAACCCCTATGATAAGCCCTAAACGAAAAAATATAGCCCTGATCTCAGCTTTGGTGGCCCCGAGAGTACGCATTAGTGCTATTTCGCTTCTTCTGCTCATAACTGTCATTAAGAGTGAAGAGATAATATTGAGCGAAGCTACTAATATTATTAATAAAAGCACCAAAAAAAGAGCTTTCTTTTCCATTTCCATGGCAGCAAAAAAGTTGCCGTTTTGTTGCCACCATCCTTCAATGACTACACCCTCTGGAAGCAATGGTTCTATATTTTTAATACTTTTCATGGGGTCTTTGGCATATATATGTACCCCATCATATACCCCCTTTTGTCTATCTAGAAGTCTCTCAAAAGCTTCTAGTGTTGTATATATAATAGCTTTATCATAGATTTTTAATCCGCTTTTAAATACACCATCTACCATAAAGCGTTTTTGTAGTGGCATTGTAGTAAATCCGATAGCTTGTTGTTCAGAAAAATATAGAGTTATTTTGTTGCCGGTTGAAATATTCATATCACTTGCCAGTCCATCTCCTATTACAACTTTAAATGGTATATCAGCAGTGCTTTTTGATTTTGCAAAAATAGGATTGATACGACTTTCTTTTGCAAAATCCACACCATAAAGAAGGCTGCCTTGTACTAGAGTATCATTTTTGCCTATTACTTGGGTTGAGTAATATGGGCTGAAAATAAGATCAGGGAACTTGCTTTGCAATGATGCAATAAAATTGTCATTTAATGTATTTGGAATGAAAGATACAATAGTCATGGGGTAATTCATAACAAAAAGTTTTTTTTCAAATTCTTTTTGAGTACCATTCATAATCCCCATGGCAAGCATAAGCACCATTACTCCAGCAGCAATACCCAAAAATGCCAATATTGCAGCAATAAAAATAAACGGATTTTCTTTATCGTATTTTAAATAATGTGATATTATTGTGCGAATAAAAGGACGGGAAAATGTCTCACGACTCACGCAAGCAATCCTTTTTTTGGACCACTTTGTCCGCAACAACTTTTATATTTTTTACCGCTTCCACAAGGACATTCATCATTTCTTTTTGGTTTTTTATTTGTTGTAATAGGGGAACGTTTTTTATCTTCTTGATCATTATAGTTGTTTGTTTTTGCATATTCCAGATCGCTTGATAATTCATCTTTAATAGCTTCTATAGCTTCATGTTCTTCATCTGGTGAGCTAAAATCAAATTGGACTAATTGAAGTATCTTAACAGCTTCATATTTGATTCTTTGTATCAAATCGGCAAAGAGTCTATAGCTGTCTTGTTTGTATTCAGTAAGCGGATCTTTTTGATTATACCCTCTTAGGCCTATACCTGTTTTGAGTACATCCATCTCGTATAGATGTTCTCTCCATTGCGGGTCAAGCACCTGAAGGTACAATACTCGTTCAATCTCGTCTTTTTGTTCTGGTGTGAAATTCGACATTTTAGCTTCGTATTGTATTTGCATATTTTCAAGAATAATATCCGCTATCTCATCATAAGTTTTGTTTTTTAATTCGTCTTTATTTATAATAAGCATTAGTTCTTCTTGTAGCAACAATGCTAGTTTATCTAGGTTAAAATCTTCTTTGCTAACAGTCCCAAATATATCAGACTCAGCCAAAATGTGTGATATATATTCCACTCTATTGTCATGAATTTTAGAGCTTATATCAAATTCAGGATTCAAAAGTTGATTCCTAAAGCCATATATAGCTTTTCTTTGGTGATTTGCTACATCATCGTATTCGAGTATATTTTTACGAGATTCATAATACATATTTTCTACTTTTTTCTGTGCTTTTTCTACACTTCTCGTGACTATTTTTGAGTCTATAAAATCACCCTCTTGAATACCAAGCTTATTCATAATGTTTCTTATTTTTTCGCCGCCAAATATTCTGAGCAAATTATCATCCAAGCTTAGGTAAAATTGACTTTCTCCTGGGTCACCTTGTCTTCCACTTCGTCCGCGAAGCTGATTGTCTATTCTTCTGCTTTCGTGTCTTTCTGTACCAATAATATAGAGTCCGCCAAGTTCCCTGACGTCATCGGTAATTTTAATATCTACACCACGCCCAGCCATATTTGTAGCAACAGTAACCGCAGCTTTCATCCCGGCATTCATAATAATTTGCGCTTCTTGTTCGTGATTTTTAGCATTTAGGATATTGTGTGGGATTTTCTCTTTTTTAAGTCTTTCATGGATCATCTCACTCTTTTCAATAGAGGCTGTTCCAATAAGTATTGGCTGACCTTTTTCGTGAAGTTCTTTTATTTTTTTGACTACAGCATCTACTTTTTCTCGTTCTGTATTATATATAAGGTCATTTTTATCGATTCTTTTAACATCCAAATTTGTAGGAATAGAGATAACATCCAGATTATAGATTTGAGCAAATTCGCTAGCTTCTGTTTGTGCAGTTCCAGTCATACCAGCTAATTTATCATAAAGTCTAAAATAGTTTTGATAAGTGATCTCAGCTAGAGTTTGGCTCTCTTCTTGAATACGCACTCCCTCTTTAGCTTCTATAGCCTGGTGTAATCCTTCGCTGTATCTTCTGCCTTCTGAGAGTCTGCCTGTAAATTCATCTACTATTATGACTTCATTATCTCTGACTACATAGTCCACATCTTTTTCAAAAAGATAGTGAGCTTTGAGTGCTTGATCAAGGTGATGAGAAAGTGCAGCATTTTCTAGATTATATAGATTTTCTACATCAAAAAGATCTTGAGCTTTTTGGAGTCCATCTTCTGTCATAATAATTGTTCTATTTTTTTCATCTACTATAAAATCACCTGTTGTTTGCTCTGGTTCTCCCGCTTTGGTTTCAATTTTTTCGCCTTTTATCATTTGAAGAGCAATTGCATTGGCGGTTGCATAATGTTGTTGATCTCTTTTTGCAGGACCAGAAATAATAAGAGGTGTTCTAGCTTCATCGATCAAGATAGAGTCAACTTCATCTACGATTGCATAGTGATGTTCTCTTTGGACTTTTTCTTCCGCTCGGACCTTCATATTATCTCTGAGGTAATCAAAGCCATATTCATTATTTGTTCCATATGTAATATCCGCAGCATATTGCGCTTTTCTGCTTAGCTCATCATGTAAATCACTAGTTACGCATCCTACTGTATATCCCAAAAATTCATACAATCTACCCATATCATGCGAATCTCTTTTGGCCAGATAATCATTGACAGTAACGACATGCACACCTTTGCCATTCATAGCGTTTAGTATCACCGCCAGAGTTGCGACCAGTGTTTTTCCTTCCCCCGTCTTCATTTCTGCTATATTGCCCTCATGAAGCACTATACCTCCAACAAGCTGCACATCAAAATGACGCATACCGAGCACTCTTTTACTAGATTCTCTTGTGATTGCGAATACTTCGTGCAAAACATCATCAAGTGTTTTTTCTTCATTTTGTACAGCTTTTTTTAGTATAAGAAATGCATTTTTAAGCTCATCATCGCTCATATTTATATATTTTTCTTCAAGTGCATTTATTTTATGTGCTTGTCTGAGAAGTTTTTTTACTATTTTGTCGTTTTGTGTTCCGAAGACTTTATTTAGGATTTTAATCATTGTTGTTTACGCCTATTACTTGGGTTTATATTGTGTCAGAATATAACATTGGAGTGTATTTTACCAAAAAAATGTAAAAATACAATCACGCATTTTTTTCACAATTTTTTGAGATAATGCACTTATCCCTATCAAAGTGAGAGTAGGGTATATTTTTAGCCTTAATTATCAAACTAGGTAAATATTTTAGGAAATTATAATGAAAACAAAAAATTTATTAATATCTATACTGTTATTTTTTACATTTTTAAATGCCGGCGGATTGAAAATGCCAATAGCTTTTGAGTCACAATTTGTTCAAGAAATCGTATCGCCATCTAAAAAAAAGATTACATATACTGGCAAAGTAAAATATTCAAAACGTTCTTTGCTTAAATGGCAATATACATCACCTACAAAAAAAGAAGTATGCACAGACGGTAAAGAATTAGTCATTGTAGATCATGATTTAGAACAAATATCGTTTTATACTATCAATAAGGGCTTTAATCTGCCGGCAGTTCTTGAAAGTGCCCAAAAACAAAAGAATGGCAGCTTCACAGCAGTTTATCAAAAAAAGAATTATTATATAAACTTGAATGCCAAAGGAGAATTGGCTAGTATTGTTTATAATGACGATCTAGATAATTTAGTTAGCATTCGTTTTAATAGCATGAAATATGTAAATGCACCATTCCCAAATAATACTATGAAATGCATATTGCCCCAGGCTTATGACATTATAAGAGGTTAATTTCAATTCATTATGGTAAAATATCGCCCTATATTTATAAATAATTTAAATTAAGGGAAAATCTCTTGTTATCAACTGTAAATTTAACTCAACGCTATGGTAAGCGTGTATTATTTGACAAAATCAACCTCACATTGGATGTGGGTAAAAGATATGGACTAATCGGAGCCAATGGGGCTGGCAAATCTACTTTTCTAAAGATTTTATCAGGAGAAATAGAGCCGACAGAAGGAGAAGTCCAGTTACAATCAGGTGTGCGAATGGGTGTATTGAGTCAAAACCAATATGCATTTGAAGACTTTACATTAAAAGATGCAGTATTATATGGTAATAAACGCCTTTATGAAGCACAAAAAGAGAAAGAAAAACTTTACATGGAAGGCAATTTTGATAGCGATGAAGTCAATAATCGTTTAGCAGAACTTGAAATGATATGTGCTGATGAAGACCCTACTTACGAGAGTGAAGTAAAGATAGAAAAACTCCTAGAGTCGCTCGGATTTCCGGCGTCTCAACATGACGATCTTATGAGCTCTCTAACAGGAGGCGACAAGTTCAAGATTTTGTTGGCCCAAGTACTTTTCTTGAAACCGGATGTATTATTACTAGATGAGCCCACCAATAACCTTGATATAGAAACCATAGGCTGGTTGGAAGATGAGCTCAAACGCCATGAAGGAACATTGCTTGTAATCTCGCATGATAGACACTTCATTAACGGTGTTGTTACGCATATACTTGATCTTGATTTTCAG
The DNA here is from genome assembly GCA_002424475.1 of Sulfurovum sp. UBA5622. GTDB lineage: Bacteria > Campylobacterota > Campylobacteria > Campylobacterales > Sulfurovaceae > BN30871. Next base: position 140,380 of record DIKI01000001.1, on the reverse strand, counting down.
CAAATTCGTGAATTTACAGGTAATTATGATGATTGGTACATAGCGGCCAATCTTATATCCAAACAAGCCGAAACAGATAGAGCAAAGGGCCTAAAAGAAAAAGAAGAACTAGAGAAATTTATTGCACGCTTTTCTGCTAATGCTTCCAAGGCCAAACAAGCAACAAGTCGTCAAAAACAGCTTGAAAAATTACAAATTCAAGAGGTTAAACTCTCTAGCAGAAGAGATCCGTCTATTATGTTTAGGCCTCATAGAGATATAGGCAATGAAGTTCTTGATGTTGTTGATATTCATCATAGCTATGATGATCTTGAAGTACTCAAAGGTGTGAGCTTCAAAGTTAAAAAAGGTGATAAGATAGCTCTCATTGGCTCAAATGGAGCGGGTAAAACTACGCTTTTACAGATACTTATGGGGCAGCTTGTTCCAACAAGTGGTAAATTTGTATGGGGGCAAACGATATCAACTACCTATTTCCCGCAAAATACTACAGACTTAATATCAGGAGATGATATATTGCCTCAATGGGTACAAAATTTTGACCCTAAATGGCATATTGATGAAATAAGAAAATGTTTGGGCCGAATGCTTTTTACCGGCGAAGAACAAACAAAAAAAGTTTCAGCATGTTCCGGTGGAGAAAAACACCGTTTAATGCTTAGTAAAATGATGATGGATAGTGCTAATTTCTTAGTACTTGATGAGCCGGATAATCACCTTGACCTTGAAGCCATTATAGCTCTTGGTGAGGCTTTACATGATTATCAAGGAGGTGTTATCTGTGTTACTCATGACCGTGAGCTAATCGATGCATTTGCTAATCGTATTATCAAATTACACAACGACGGAACTATGATAGATTTCGAAGGAGATTATGAAGCTTTTGCTGAGATACATGGACATTAGTTGATTTTTTGTGACAAATAGATATCATACAATATATATACTACGCAATCAAAAGGTGATGCAATGTTTATAAAATCTTACATAAATTTTTTTACTAAACATTGCAAGTCAATTTTATTTGCGATGTTGGTCATAACTGGAATTTTCGGATATTATGCGCAATTTTTGAGTATCGATGCATCGGCTGAGACACTTTTGTTAGAAAATGATCCAGATCTGAAATTAAATCGTGAAGTACACAATAGATATGGGAGTTCTGATTACTTAGTTGTTGCTTTTACTCCAAATGAATATTTACTCTCTGATTCCACTCTAGCTACAATTAAAAATCTTAAAAAATCACTACAATCCATAGATGGAGTAGAAAGTACTACTACTATTTTGGATGTCCCATTGCTTGAGAGCCCTAAAAGAACTATCCAAGATATCGTAGGAGATACCAGGACTTTATCATCTTTAAATATTGATAAAAAACTTGTACAAAAAGAGCTTACTACAAGTCCATTGTATGCTAAAAATATTGTTAGCAGTGATTTTAAAACCACGGCTATTATGATCAATCTTAAAGAAGATACCAATTACACAAAACTTTTGAATCAACGCAATAAATTTATAGAATTAAAGCAAACTAGAAAATTATCAAAAGATGAAAATACACAATTTGAAAAAGCCAAACAAGAGTTAAAAGATTACCGTGATCATTTAAGAGTAAAAGAGCACGATTTAATCGTTCAAGTACGATCGAAGATAGATCTCTTTAGAGACAAAGGTGATCTGTTTTTGGGCGGAGCCATAATGATAGCAGATGATATGATAGGGTTTGTAAAAAGTGATATTGTGATTTATGGTATTGCTATTTTATTAATTATAATATTGATGCTTTGGATTATTTTTAGGCAAGTACGTTTTATTGTCATTCCTATCGTGATCTCTATCGTCGCACTTATAATTTCTACAGCAATAAATGCGCTTGTTGGTTTGGAAGTAACTGTAGTATCATCAAATTATGTTGCAATGCAATTAATTACAACTCTTTCATTGGTAATACATTTGATCGTGAGTTATAGGGAAGAGTATGGACTTTATCCGGATTATTCCCAAAAAGAATTATTGGAAGTTACATTAAAACGAATGTATATACCTTCTGTATTTGTAATACTTACCTCGGTGGCCGGTTTTGCATCTTTGATGTTAGGCGATATTTTACCTATTGTTGATCTTGGGATCATGATGAATATCGGAGTGAGTGTGACCTTGGTGGTTACGTATATTCTTTTTCCTGCTATGATGATGGCGTACCAAAAGAAAGATCCGGTAATGACATTTGATAAAGCCTTTAAAATTAATGATATATTTGCGAATATTGTAGAGCACCATGGCAAAAAGATCTTTATTGTGATCATTATAATTTTTGCTTTTAGTGCTTATGGAGTTACTAAATTAATGGTAGAAAATAGTTTTATCAACTATTTTAAAAAAAATACCGAAATATACAAAGGTATGGAAAAGATTGACAATAGTCTTGGCGGTACTACCCCTTTGGAGATAGTTGTAACATTTCCAAAAGATAATGCCAAAAATATTGCAACACATACAAAAACTTCCAAAGAATTGGATAGTTTTGAAGATGAATTTGCCCAATTTGAAAATGAAGCTCAATATTGGTTTACTCCAGACAAGATGCAAACCATTCTGAGAGTACACAATTATTTGGAATCATTGCCAGAAATTGGAAATGTATCATCTCTTGGCACACTTTTAAAAGTAGGTCAAAGATTGAAAAATGGTCATGATCTAGATAATTTTGATTTGGCGCTGATGTATAATAATTTATCATCAGAGTATAAAAAAATACTCCTCTCTCCTTATGTCAGTATTGATAATAATGAAGCCCGTTTTGTAGTTCGCATAATAGATTCCAACCCAAACCTTAGACGTAATGAATTGCTAAAAAAAATCCAAACAGATCTTGAAACAAAAGTAGGGCTTGATCCAAAAGAGTTTAAATTAGTGGGCATGATGGTGTTGTATAACAATATGCTTCAATCACTATTTGAATCGCAGATCTCTACACTTGGTTTGGCGCTCTTGTTGCTTGGCAGTATGTTTGTGTTTTTATTTAGATCCATCAAGATCGCTATGCTCGCTATGATAGTAAACCTGGTTCCCATAAGTGTTGTTTTTGGTATTATGGGTATTGCAAATATTCCACTTGATATGATGAGTATTACTATTGCATCTATCGCTCTTGGGATTACGGTGGATAATACCATACATTATTATTATAGATTTAGAGAAGAAGTAGCAATTGATGGAGACTATATAGCCTCTATGCATAGAGCTCACGATACTATAGCTTTTGGTATGTTTTATTATTCCATTGCAACTATCATAGGCTTTTTGGTACTTGTAACTTCCAATTTCATTCCTACGCTTATTTTTGGGTTATTGACTGTCATTGCTTTACTGGTAGCGATAGTTTCTGATCTGCTTTTCTCACCACTTTTAGTAGTGATATTTAAACCGTTTGAGGGTAAGAAGTAGGGATTGGTTATAGGTTAGATATATGTTACCACGAAAACTGTGGTAACAATAGAATATAATTTATGCCAAGTTCGTATAAACTACTTGAACATCTTCGTCATCTTCTAGTTTTTCTATGAGAGCTTCTACGTCGTTCATTTGTTCTTCAGTGATTTCAATCGGTGTATTTGGGATATACTCAAGCGTAGCTTTAGTCACTTCAATTCCTTGTTTTTCAAGAGCATGACTAAGTTCACCAAAAGAGGTAAACTCTCCATATATTCTTATGATTTTTTTATCTTCGCCATTCTCTTGAGCTTCGACGTCTTCTTCTATCTCTTCAAGTCCGAAGTCGATAAGTTCAAGTTCAAGCTCTTCTAAGTTGATACTATCTTTTTTGTCAAATACAAAAACAGCTTTACGAGTAAACATAAAGTCAAGCGCTCCACTTGTAAGCATCTCTGCTTTGTTTCTTACTAAGATTGCTTTTACGTTTGCAACAGTTCTTGTGTGATTATCTGTAGCACATTCAATTATAAGCTGTACCCCATATGGTCCTTTAGCTTCATATCTTATCTCTTTGATATCTGCAGCATCTTTGCCGCTAGCTCTCTTGATAGCCGCATCGATGACATCTTTTGGTACATTTTGGGCTTTTGCATTTAGTATAGCAGTACGTAATTTGGCATTCATTTCTGGGTCAGGCACTCCGTCTTTGGCTGCCATTGTGATCAATTTGCCAAATTTAGGGAATACTTTAGACATATTACCCCATCTTTTCATTTTTGATGCTTTGCGATATTCAAACGCTCTTCCCATTTTTTTTCCTTAGTCTATAATTAATTGATGATATTATACACCTTTGGTATTTAGGAGTCGCTTTTATGCTGTCTTATTAAATAATGTCACACGAACGCTCGAAAAGCCACGCTTGTTGCAGACGTGATAAACGAGCGTGTTCGGTTCGTGAGTGGGACGATTTTTACACTACTTTTATAAAAAAGTAGTAAAATAAAAATATTTAAATCAAGATTACAAGGTCATAAATGGATATAAAAACTTTAGAGGATTTAATAGCTTCCAAGCTAGGAGTGATGTTGTACTTCTCCGGAGATAGCTGTAGTGTATGCCATGCACTGCGTCCGAAAGTAAAAGAGCTATTTGATGCTAATTTTCCTCTTATAGAACAGATATTTTTAGATGCTCATGAAAATATAGATATATCAATGCATTTCCAAGTTTTTTCTATACCTACACTTTTAGTGTTTTTGGATGGTAAAGAGTTTATAAGAGAAGGCCGTAATATGAGCCTTACTCAATTAAAAGAGAAATTAGAAAGAGTATATAAAATATTAGCTAGTTAGTCTAGTTTGAAAATAGACTACTCGCTTTTTGTTACAATAGAGATTTTTTCAAATTTTTTATTTTTAAGAATATCGATCACAGATACAAAATATTTAAAATCAGCTGCCTCGTCAGTATAAAGAGATATGGCATCACTGGTCGGATCTAGAATTGAAAGTTTTTGAGTCATGTCTGCAAGTGAGATATCTTGACCATTATAGGTATAATTACCTTGTTTATCGATAGCTATAACTATTTGTTTTGGCTTTTCTTTGGTTTCGCTGCTGGATGTCGGCAGATTGATAGATAATTGATTTTTGGTAGCAAAACTTGCTGTTGCTAAGACTATGACAAGCAGTACCAAAACAATGTCTATAAAAGGTACGACATTCATGGATGTAAAGCGTTTACGTCTCATAACTATATACCTTCTTTTAATATATCCCATTTTGCTAGCAATATATCTACTTGATTAGAAAGTATATTGTATATCACAGTAGCTGGTATGGCTACTGCAAGTCCAGCAGCCGTAGCTTTAAGGGCAAGAGCCAAGTTTTTCATTATCGCACCGGTATCGATATTGTTTCCCGCATCTCCAATGACATAGAAAGTGAGTATGATAGCTATTACTGTACCAAGCAATCCAACATATGGCGCATTTGAACCGATAGTGGCTACAGTTGAGAGATTACGCGATAGATCAAGTTCAAGAGCTGTACGGCTTGAGTATTCGGATATATTAATACCTCTATAATACAATATCCTTTCTATTCCAAAAAATATTGTTATAAACCCCAATAACATTAAAAGCCCAATAACCCCATAATCTATAATGATTTTCATCTCTTCAATAGGCAATCGCGACTCCTAATTTATTTTACTTTTAGGAAATTATATCTTGTGAATTGTAAAAGCATTCTTGGGTAGTTTGTGATTACTACCCCTTAAGCCATGCTTAGATATAATAATCCAATTTTTGAGGCAGCCAAAGGAGTCCAATGAACTTAATGATAGAGAATACAGAAGAGGTATTAATAGAAGACAGTATCAAGGGTAGTTACCTTGACTACTCTATGAGTGTCATTATAGGTAGGGCTTTGCCGGATGCTAGAGATGGACTTAAACCTGTACATAGAAGAATTTTATTTGCTATGCATGAGCTCAGCCTTGGGCATAGAAGTGCATACAAGAAATCGGCTCGTATCGTCGGGGACGTAATAGGTAAATATCACCCGCATGGAGACAGTTCTGTATATGAAGCGCTGGTTCGTATGGCACAACACTTTACTATGCAAGCACCGCTTGTAGATGGACAAGGGAACTTCGGTTCTGTAGATGGCGATAGTGCTGCAGCCATGCGTTATACTGAAGCTAGAATGACTAAAATAGCAGAAGAATTGCTAGCTGATCTTGATAAAGTTACTGTTGATTTCACTCCAAACTATGATGACAGTATGAGTGAACCTGACGTTCTTCCTAGCCGTATCCCAAATCTACTTCTTAATGGAAGTTCCGGTATTGCAGTTGGTATGGCAACAAACATACCGCCTCATAGACTTAATGAACTAATAGAAGCTTTAGTATATCGTATAGATAATAGCGATGCAACCATCAGTGATCTTATGCGTATAATTCAAGGTCCTGATTTTCCAACCGGCGGTATCATATTTGGACGCAAAGGTATTACTGAAGCATACGAAAACGGAAGAGGTCGTATCAAAGTAAGAGCAAAAACTCACATAGAACAAAAATCAAACAAAGAAATCATCATCATAGATGAACTTCCGTATCAAGTAAACAAAGCAAGACTTATTGAAAACATAGCCCAACTTGTTAAAGATAAACAGATAGAAGGCATAGCCGAACTTAGAGATGAATCGGACCGTGAAGGAATACGTGTAGTTATAGAACTTAAACGTGATGCAATGAGTGATATAGTACTAAATAATTTATTTAAATCTACACAAATGCAAGTAACATTCGGCATCATCATGTTGGCTATTGTCAATAAAGAACCAAAAGTCTTCAATCTTATGGAGTTGATGGAGCTATTTTTGAACCATCGCAAAACAGTTGTAATCCGCAGAACCATTTTTGATCTAGAAAAAGCAAGAGCAAGAGCTCATATCTTAGAAGGTCTCAAAATCGCAGTTGATAATATAGACGAAGTCATTAAAATTATCAGAGCAAGCAATGATGATGCAGACGCCAAAGATAATCTAATGGTCCGTTTCTCTCTTTCTGAGATACAAGCAAAAGCAATACTAGAAATGAGACTAAGACGCCTGACTGGTCTTGAGATAGAAAAAATTGAAAATGAACTAGCTGAGCTACGTAAAACTATTGAATATTTAGAAAGCGTACTAAAAAGCGAAGAAATGATCAACGGTATCATTAGAGCTGAACTTGTAGAAATAGGCAGCACCTACAGTATTCCAAGACGTACTGAGATAGTAGATGATTATGATGATATAGATATTGAAGATTTGATACCAAATGAACCTATGGTAGTTACTATTACTCACCGTGGATATATCAAACGAGTACCTGTCAAGCAGTATGAGAAACAAAACAGAGGCGGTAAAGGCAAAATAGCAGTAACTACATATGATGATGACTTCATTGAGAGATTTTTTATATCAAATACTCATGATACGCTTCTGTTTGTTACTGATAAAGGCCAGCTATACTGGTTAAAAGTTTACCGCGTACCTGAGGGAAGCCGTACAGCCAAAGGTAAAGCAGTAGTGAATCTAATTAACCTGCAAGCAGATGAGAAGATAATGGCGATCATCCCTACTACTGATTTCGCAGAAGATAAGAGTTTAGTATTCTTCACAAGAAATGGTATTGTTAAACGAACCAATTTATCTGAATACCAAAATATCAGAAGCAATGGTGTAAGAGCGATTAATCTAGATGAAAATGATGAGCTTGTTGAGACTCAGATAGCTACTCCTAAAACACAATGGTTATTCATAGCTACTAAAAAAGGTATGTGTATCAGATTTAAAATTGATGATCTAAGAGAGATAGGTAGGGTTGCCAGAGGAGTTACTGGTATTAAATTTAAAATAGCAGATGATTATGTATGTGGCGCTACTACTATAGAAGATGAATCAAATGAGATTTTGATAGTTAGCGAAAAAGGCTTCGGCAAGCAAACAACCGCAAGCGAGTATAGAGAACAAAGCAGAGCAGGCAAGGGTGTTATTTCTATGAAAATAGCACCAAAAACCGGAGATGTAGTAGGCGTGGTATTTGTAGAAGAGGACAAAGATCTGATGTGCCTATCAAGTGTAGGCAAAATGATTAGGGTTGATATGGAGAGTATTCGCAAAACCGGTAGAGCAGCATCTGGTGTAACTATAGTAAAAGTAGAAAATAAAGACACTGTTGTAAGTATCGCAAAATGTCCAAAAGAAGAAGTCAGTGAAAATGGCATTGACGAAGATATAACTGAAGAATAAGAGGTAAAAAGAGTTGAAAAAATATAATGTAGCAGTAGTTGGTGCCAGTGGGGCTGTTGGAGAAGAGTTATTTCGTGTATTAGAAGAGCAAAATTTTCCGGTTGAAAATCTTTTGCCATTGGCAAGCGCAAGAAGTGCCGGCGAAGAGATAGAGTTCGCAGGTAAAAGATATAAAATTGAAGAGCTAACTCCAACAGTTTTTGACGGAAGAGACATTGATATAGCTTTTTTTAGCGCAGGAGGAAGTATATCCGCAGAGTTTGCCAAGTACGCAGTAGCTGCAGGAGCAGTTGTCATAGACAACACTAGCCACTTTAGAATGGATCCTAAAGTTCCTTTGGTAGTGCCTGAGGTAAATCCAGAAGATATTGAGCTTTGGGAAGAGTCTGGCATCATTGCCAATCCTAACTGTTCGACTATTCAAATGGTACAGCTTTTGAAACCACTCGACGACCTATACGGTATCAAAAGAGTAGATGTCAGTACTTATCAAGCGGTAAGCGGAGCTGGCAAAAAAGGCATGATAGAGCTTGTAAATCAAATGCAAGCATTCTTTAATTTCTCATTAGATGAAGCCAAAGTAGAGGCATTTGCACACAGAATAGCACTCAATGTTATTCCTCATATAGATACACCACAGCAAAACGGATATACTAAAGAAGAAATGAAAATGGTTAATGAAACCAATAAGATCATGCATTCCAGTTTCGCTGTAAGTGCTACTTGTGTCCGGGTACCAGTACTTAGAAGTCATAGCGAGTCTATTACTATTACATTCAAAGAAGGCGTAGATGTGAGCGTCGAAGAAGCAAAAAAAGCTTTGGCTGCATTTGAAAATGTAATTGTCATAGATGACCTAGAAAACAAACAATACCCTATGCCTCTTACTGCAACTGATACTGATATGACATATGTAGGTAGAATCAGAAAAGATATATTTGCACCAAATATACTCCATATTTGGGGTGTTGCTGACCAAGTACGCGTAGGAGCTGCTACAAATGCGGTACGTATAGCACAAAAATGGATAAAGTTGGAGGAAATATGAAATTTATAGAGTCTATCTTTGAGAGAGTATTGTGGGACAGTAGATTTTTTGTACTTTTAGCAGTTATATTTAGTATGTTAGGCGGTATATCACTGTTTGTAGTTGCAAGCATGGATGTATGGAATGTTGTAGTCAGTGTAGTTGACGTGTATCTAAATAATCTTCATCCAGAACATTTTCACGAAGAAGTCGTCAGTGGACTTATCGGTGCGGTTGATTTGTATTTGATGGCAATAGTTTTATTTATATTCGGTTTTGGGTTATATGAACTTTTTATATCCGATATTGATATAGCCAAACAGAGTGCTTCTTCTAAAATACTTGAGATCCACTCTCTTGATGAGCTAAAAGATAAACTTGCAAAAGTAATTGTAATGGTTTTGGTTGTTAGCTTTTTTCAGAGAGTATTGCACACCCAATACACAGGAGCTTTAGAAATGCTATATTTTTCTATTTCTATATTATCTTTAGCAGTAGCTCTTTATTTCTTACACAAGGACGGTGGCCATTAATGAGTAAGATTTTTGTTGATGCATGTTTGGGCAAACCTACACCATATACTCCAGTATGGATGATGAGACAAGCAGGAAGATACCTTCCTGAATATATGGAAGTGCGAGCAAAAGCTGGAAATTTTTTAAACCTTTGTCACAATCCAGAGCTTGCTTGTGAAGTGACACTTCAGCCCGTAGATAGATTGGGCGTTGATGCAGCAATATTATTTAGCGATATATTGGTAGTACCAAATGAGATGGGTATGAAGCTAGATTTTGTAAAAGGCGAAGGTCCGGTATTTGAGCAGCCTGTTGTTACTAAAGCTGATATTGATGCATTGTTGGGCGGCGAAGAAGCTGCGGGCAGGCTCACTTATGTATATGAGACTATCAAATTGATAAAAGAGCGTTTGAGCGAAGATAAGGCTCTAATAGGATTTACCGGGGCACCATGGACACTTGCTACCTATATGATAGAAGGTCAAGGTACCAAGACATACAATATATGCAAAAAAATGATGTACTCCAATCCAGAGCTTTTACATGCTATACTCGCCAAGGTAACCCAAGTAGTTAAATTTTATATGGAGAAACAGATCCAAGCAGGTATCGATGTTGTACAAATATTTGATAGCTGGGCAGCTGCTATTGAGCCATCAAAATATGATGAATTTTCATGGAAATATATGATTGAGATAGCTGATTATCTAAAATCAAAATATCCGCATATTCCTATTATTATATTTCCAAAGGGTATTCCGGCATTTTTGGATAAAGTTTATGGTAATTTTGATGTGTTTGGAGTAGACTGGTCTACGCCTATGGCATTGGCAAAAGAGAAGCTTGGAGAGTGTTATGTGCTCCAAGGCAATATGGAACCATGTCGTTTGTACAGTAAAGATGCTACCAAAGAATGTGTAGAATCTCTTGCAAATACCATGAAAGATGGCAGACATATATTTAACCTTGGCCATGGGATCTTGCCAGATGTGCCAGTAGAAAATGCTCAGTATTTTGTTACACTTTGTCAAGAGGTTAGCAAACGCTAATTTTTAGTCGTTAGTTTTTGGTTTTTACAGATAGAAATATCTACACAAAAGGCTTAATATGAGTAATATTATTTTTGGTCCTCTTCTTTCGCGTAGATTTGGCAAATCTCTAGGCATTGATCTTAGCCCATATAAGAAACAGTGCAATTTTGACTGTCTGTATTGCGAGTTAAAACCAGCTAAGACTGTAGATATGTATGATGATGTTATATCTGTTGCTGATATCATATCTGCATTGCAAGATGCGTTGGTCCAGCATAAAGATATCGACGTTATCACTATCACGGCTAACGGCGAACCTACACTTTACCCATATCTAGATGAACTCATTGATAATATCAATAGCATCAAAGGCGATATGACAACATTGATTTTGAGCAATGGAAGCACTATCGGTGATCCAAAGGTGCGAGAAGCACTTATGAAATTCGATATGGTTAAACTCTCACTGGATTGCGCTACGGATAAATGCCTCAAAAAACTAGATCGCGCTCATAAAGGTATAAGTATTGCAGACATTATGCAAGGCATGCTTGAGTTTAAAACACAATACAAAAAACCTCTTATTGTAGAAGTTTTGCTTGTAAAATCCATCAATGACAGCTTAGAACATATTAAAGCATTGAATAAATTTTTAACTACTTTAAATCCTACTAGAGTCGATATTGGTACTATAGATAGACCGCCTGCATATAAGGTTGAACCTTTAAGTTCTGAGGAGCTCCTAAATATTGCTTCGCATTTTGATCCATCTTTGCCAGTCTATATAATTCATCGCAAGAGCTCTGAAGTACGAGCTAGTCCGTATAGTGACAATGAAATATTAGCTACTTTGGCAAATCGACCATTGAGCGAAGATGATGTAAATATTTTATTTGATGAAAAAACCAAAGATAGATTAAAAATACTTTTAGAAACTAAAAAAGTCAAAATTTTTAAAATTTATGGCGTAACTTTTTATATTTTGGCCTAAAATCCCTTGACATATGAGGGCTTTTAAGCTATAATCTCACCCACTAAAAGAGACAACCTCTTTAAGATTGTTCCGGATTAGCTCAGCGGTAGAGTAGGTGANNAGGTGACTGTTAATCACTTGGTCGCAGGTTCGAATCCTGCATCCGGAGCCACTACAACCTCCTAAAATACAGTATCAAATCAATTTCAATTTTAACAAAAATCTTTTCAAATTAGTTAGTACATATTTTTGCAATCAATAATAATATAATTTTCTAATTCAAAATGTCCATTCAATCAATTAGTGTAATTCCACTTTAATCATACAACTAATTATTTAGCCAATTTTTAACAAATTGCATCTATTTTTGAATTGATGACTTTAAACTTTTAAATTTTATATATGGCGATATAGAGATTGGGTTATTATCTTTTGATTTATATAAGTTAGGTGAAGTATAATATAGCCATATAAAAATATTAAAATAGTTTTTATATAGAAACTCGATAACTTAAATCGGATAAAATTAGGAAATATTCTATGCCATATAAATCCAACTTCATACCACCTTCCAAAAAGAAAAAAATTTTAAATTTTGTCATGCTTGCTGCCGTGGCTACTATATTTATAAATTGTAATAGTAATAGTAAGTCTGCAAAAAATACCAATGCACCTATTGAAGTAGGAATATATAATATAAAATCAAAATCAATTACATTACAACAAGAACTTCCAGGAAGAACCAAAGCCACATTATCGTCCGAAATACGACCGCAAATTGGCGGTATAATTCAAAAACAGCTATTTCAGGAAGGCGGGGAAGTAAAAAAAGGAGATATACTTTATATTATTGACCCCGTGAAATATAAAGCAGCATATGATGAGGCATATGCTGCATATAAAAATGCGCAAGCAGCAATAGAAGCCTCTAGACTAAAAGATAAACGATACAAGGAGTTGGTCAAAGTTCTAGGAGTATCAAAACAAGATTATGAAGATGCACATACTGCTTATTTGCAAGCACTAGCGACCGCTGAAGAAAAAAAAGCAGGTATGGAAAGTGCTAAGATAAATCTAGGCTATACTGAGATTAAAGCCCCAATTTCGGGTCGTATAGGGACTTCTAGTGTGACAGAAGGGGCATTGGTAACATTAGATCAAACAACGCCACTAGCAACAATTCGTACACTTGATCCAATTTATGTTGATTTTACACAGTCAAGTGTTGAATTGTTAAATTTAAAACGATCATTGCAAGAAAAAACAATCCAATCAGGAAGTACAAATGTCCGTTTAAAATTGGAAAATGATGCTCTTTATGAGCATAACGGTACACTTAAATTACAAGAGGTTGCAGTTGATGAAGCTACAGGGTCTGTTACGTTAAGAGCAGAATTTTCAAATCCTGAAAATATACTACTTCCAGGTATGTATGTAAAAGTTATTGTAGATGAAGCCGTAAATACTCATGCAATATTGGCACCTCAACAAGGTATCAGCAGAAATCCAAAAGGAGAAGCTACGGCATTGGTCGTAGCTAAAAACGGCAAGGTCGAACAGCGTAATATTATTCTTGATAGGGCAATCGAAGATCAATGGCTTGTCAAAACAGGACTTAAAGAAAACGACCGTTTAATCGTGGAAGGATTAAACAAAATAAAAATTGGTGATATTGTACATCCTGTGGACATATCTTCTAAGTTGTATCCAAATAACACTAAAAGTAATTAAAAATGGGTAAATTCTTTATCGACCGCCCAATATTTGCCTGGGTAATTTCTATTATTATTATGTTAGCAGGAATTGGTTCAATTGTATCATTACCAGTTGCCCAATATCCCGATATTGCACCTCCGACTATTAAAATTTCTACTACATATACAGGCGCATCGGCAGAAACAGTCGAAAATAGTGTTACACAAATTTTAGAGCAACAATTAACCGGTCTAGATGGGCTGCTTTATTTTTCATCTTCTAGCAGTTCTTCGGGTCAATCTAATATAGATGTTTCTTTTAAACAAGGCACAAACCCAGATACAGCACAGGTTCAGGTGCAAAATAAAATTTCTCAAGTAATCACTAGATTGCCAAATGATGTACAAAGATACGGGGTTAATGTAAGAAAATCACAAAGTGATTTTCTTATGATTGTATCAGTATATGATGAAACCGATAAAGCTACGGCGACAGACATTTCTGACTATATGGTAAGCAATATGCAAGATGCCATTGCCAGAGTCGATGGTGTGGGCAGTGTGCGTGTGTTTGGTTCACAATATGCTATGCGTATTTGGCTGGATCCTTCAAAACTAATGGCGTATAAACTAAATCCTTCTGATATTTCAGATGCTATTTTGTCTCAAAATGTCCAAGTTTCTGCCGGAAAGATCGGTGGAATGCCGACTTTGGACCATCAACAGCTCAATGCAATAGTAACATCAAAATCAAAACTGCAAACTCCTGAAGAGTTTCGTAATATTATAGTCAAGCACAATAAAGACGGTGCGTTAGTACGCCTTGTTGATGTTGCTCGTGTTGAACTTGGAAGTGAAAGTTATGATAATGTTACACGTTTAAATGGTCATCCAGCATCTGGTATAGCTGTTATGTTAGCACCAGATGCTAATGCTTTAGCGACAGCAGAGGGTGTTCGTGCAGTCGTTGAAGGATTTCAAAGCAGTATGCCAAAAGGCTATAAAGTAGCTTATCCAAGAGATAGTACAAAATTTATTAAAATATCAATAAATGAAGTAGCAAAAACACTTTTTGAGGCAATTGGACTAGTTGTTATTATTATGTTTATCTTTTTACAAAATTGGAGAGCTACGCTAATCCCTGCAATAGCGGTACCGGTTGTTTTGTTAGGTACATTTGGAATCTTATATCTTTTTGGATATTCCATTAATACTTTGACAATGTTTGCAATGGTTTTGTCGATAGGTTTACTTGTAGATGATGCTATAGTTGTTGTAGAAAATGTCGAAAGGATTATGCGCGAACAACATCTTGATGCACGCAAAGCAACGATAAAATCAATGGATGAAGTAAGTAGTGCGCTTATTGGTATTGCTACAGTTCTTTCGGCAGTATTTTTGCCAATGGCATTTTTTGAAGGATCAACGGGTGTGATATATAGACAATTTTCTATTACTATTGTCTCATCAATGATCTTGTCAGTTATAGTTGCGTTGACTCTGACACCGGCACTTTGTGCAACATTTTTGAATTCTGCGAGCCATACGAATGCACCTAGGGGCTTTTTAAAATGGTTTAATCAAGCATTTGACATTATGAAGAAGCGCTATGAACAAAGAGTTGTACTGATATTAAATAAACCGATGCGTTGGATGATCGTTTACGTTGTCATTATTGCGGTCATGTCAGTTCTTGTTTTAAGGTTGCCAACGGGATTTCTTCCAGTTGAAGACCAAGGATCGATTATGGTCCAAATCTCTTTACCTGAAGGTGCTTCTGTGAAGCGAACTGTAGCAGTTGCAAAAGATGTTGAGAATTATTTCTTAAATAATGAAGCAAATACTACAAATACAATTTTTACTATTTCAGGATTTAATTTTAGCGGAAGCGGACAAAATGCAGGGATGGCCTTTGTTAATTTAAAAGATTGGAGTGAACGAGAAGATGTTGGCAATAGCGCTGGAGAGATCACTTCTCGTGTCAATAAAACTTTATCGTCCATTAGGGATGCACAAATATTCGCATTAAATCCACCGGCAATCAGGGGGTTGGGCAATAGTAGCGGATTTGATTTTCAGCTACAAGCTAATGCAGGAACAAATCGAGATTCTCTAAAAAACATGAGAGATCAACTGATTAGCGAAGCTTCCAAAAGCAGTATGTTGAGTGCTGTTCGTTTGGGAAGTATGTCAGAAACTACTCAATTACATGTTGATATAGATCAGGCTAAAGCAGTAGCGTTAGGACTTTCATTATCAGATATTGATGATACTTTAAATTTCGCTTGGGCTGGAAATTATGTAAATGATTTTATTGATCGTGGTCGTATCAAAAAAGTATACATACAAGGGGATGCTGCTTTTCGCTCAGCACCGGAAGATCTTTTTAAATGGTATGTTCGTGGCAGTGATGGTGAGAGTATGACTCCTTTTTCAGCTTTTGCAACCACGCAATGGACACATGGCCCAGAAAGCTTATCTCGCTATAACGGTTTGGCTTCTTATAATATACAAGGGGCAGGAAACAAAGGAGTTAGTTCTGGAGAAGCAATGGATGAAATTGTAAGATTTGCACAGCAGCTTCCATCAGGAAGCAGTTATTCATGGAGCGGACTTTCATATCAAGAGCAACTTTCAAGCGGACAAAGCACTTTTTTATATGCTATTTCTATATTATTTGTTTTTTTATGCTTGGCTGCTTTGTATGAAAGTTGGTCTATTCCATTTTCTGTTCTTATGGTTATTCCGCTTGGTATAATCGGAGCGGTTGTAGCTGCTTCAGTGCGTGGTTTAGAAAATGATGTTTATTTTCAAATAGCATTATTGACTGTCATCGGGCTATCATCTAAAAATGCAATTTTAATTGTTGAATTTGCCTCATCAGCTTTCCAGAAAGGCCGAACATTAAGTGAAGCAGCCATAGAAGGCGCAAGACTTAGACTACGGCCTATATTGATGACATCAATGGCATTTGTTGTAGGTGTCTTACCTCTAGCTATTTCTAGCGGAGCTGGCGCAAAAAGCCGGATTTCAATTGGCTCTGGCATCGTTGGAGGAACTATTAGTGCAACACTTTTGGCTGTTGTCATGGTTCCTATGTTTTTTGTTTTGGTCAATACTGTATTTAAAACAAAAGTAAATCGTAAAAACTTCTCAACTGAAAATATAAATGGTGAATAATATGCAATATGCAAATAAACTAAAACTCATTATAGTTACCGGATTTACATTTTATTTAAGCGGATGTACGATGCTAGTCCCGGAATATAAACGACCATTATCGCCAATTCCGTCCGGATGGAATGACAGCATGTCTCGAAAACCCAATATTGCATCATCAGCAAATAATAAAGTTTTTGTAATGCCATGGAAAGAAATTGTTTTAGACGAACAACTTCGTCATGTTGTAGAGACAGCTTTCAAGCAAAGCCGCTCATTACGCGAAGCGGTAGCTAGCATAGAATCAGCTAAAGCAACATACAATATGCAGCGTGCTTCAGAATTTCCAGTGATCAGTGCAGTATTGTCAGGCAGTAAAGGGAATTCACTAAGTTCACCCTCAACTACACAAAGTTATTCAGCCACAGCTAGAATTAGCAGCTATGAGCTTGACTTATTCGGGAAAGCCCATAGTTTATCAGTAGCCGAATATGAAAAGTATTTATCTTTGCAAGAGAGTCAGCATGCGCTTCGCATTACTCTCATTTCTGAAATAGTGACAGCTTGGTTGACCATAGCTTCAGATAAAAATTTATTAGAACTTTCAAGATCAACAGAAGTTAATGCTAGAAAAACTTTAGAGCTTATACAAAAGAAAGTTGACTTGGGCGTTAGTTCTGGATTAGATCTTTATGAAGCACAAACGCTTTATTATCAAGCTCAAGCCGACATTACCAAATATAAAGCAAAAGTTGAGCAAGACAAAAATACCCTTAACTTATTAGCAGGCGAAATAATTGATGATAAGTGGCTCCCAGCAGGCTTGAATTTGAACAAAAAATATCTAGCAGAAGTTCCAACAAGTATGCCTTCTAGCGTCCTTCTAAATAGACCGGATATACTCGCTGCAGAACATGACCTCAAAGCTGCCAATGCAAATATCGGAGCAGCACGTGCGGCTTATTTCCCATCTATTTCCATAACTACAGATGGAGGATTGGTAAGTACTGCTTTATCTAGTCTTTTTAGTGGTGGTGCTACATCTGTTTGGTCTTTTGTGCCAAGTATCACATTGCCTATTTTTGATATTGGTGTTAGAAAATCAAAACTAGACTATACAAAAGCACAAAAAGATTATTACATTGCAGCATATGAATTAGCCATACAAACAGCGTTTAAGGAAGTGGCCGATGCTTTAGCTCGCAGGCAAACGATCAATGATCAGCTTAATGCACAAAATAAGTTAGTTAAAGCATCAAAAAATAGCTATTTAATATCAGATCTTCGCTATAAAAACGGTGTAGATACGTATCTAAATGCATTGGTTGCACAGCGTACATATTATAGCGCACAACAAACATTCCTTTCCGTTCAACTAGAAGAGATGATAAATCGTATTGCACTATATAGCGCACTTGGAGGTAGCGAGGAATAATTTTTTATTAAATATAAAAATTATTCTTGAGTTTATTGAGTTGATTCCCGATATTAATGCTTATGACTATTGGCGGCCTTATTTTATCAGACATAGAAAAAGAATGTATAGCCAAAAACAATATATTGTAATAAATTTGAATTTTTATGCTGTTAAAGTTAATCAGATATAATTATAATTATTACAATAAAAAAATAGAGAAAGACAAAAATGGTTTCAATAAAATACCTTCATCAAGTTCAAGCATTATTACTTTCCGGTTTTATGAGCTTTATCATGTCCGGCGCAAT
Organism: Sulfurovum sp. UBA5622; assembly: GCA_002424475.1. Taxonomy (GTDB): domain Bacteria; phylum Campylobacterota; class Campylobacteria; order Campylobacterales; family Sulfurovaceae; genus BN30871. The sequence goes on along the minus strand of DIKI01000001.1, from coordinate 122,013 downwards.
TACATTTATAAATCTTGGATTAATTGATGGGTTTATCGGGATATGGCTGCATGCATGGATAGTGGCATATGCTATCGCATTTCCAACTATACTGCTTGTATTTCCATTCGCAAGAAAGCTAGCGATGAAAATCGCATGCAAATCATAAGTAGATCAAAAAAGACAAACCGTTATTGCTTATCTCGAAAGCTTCTATATACTAAAAATATTACAATAACTTGTATCGCCAAAAGAATATAGTGCATAGTGCAAACCTGCTCTATATTGGTTTTATCCTCTAAAAATTTATAAAAAACATAAGCAACAGCCATACCAATGAGAGTACCTATCTGCTTAACAGTATCGATGCGGATAAGCATATATGTCTCACTCAAAAAAAGCGTCTCAGCCCGTATCAGGTAACTGCTGAATATAAATGTAATTTGATAACCTATATACATCAAAAGCGCACTCTGATAAGAAAATTCTGTAGACAAGAAAAATAATATGACGCCAAATAATACCACTTCGACCAAAAGGGTAAATCTATAAAACCATTGAATAGTCAATATCTTTTCATACATCCTAGCAACGATTATCATCCCTAGAGCCAACGCTATTCCGCCAAGTGAGTAGATTGAGGGCTTAAGAGGTGCATATATGCTCATTACACTGCCTAGCGCCAGGCCTGCAAACAGCGCATTAAATAGCTTATAAGCTATATAGTAATTATGATTTATATACACCTAAAACCCCTAAAATTTGTATGTGAGTTTTGCCTCTAAAGTTCGGCCTTCACTATTGTATCCATAAACACTTTGATACTCTTTGTCAAACATATTTTTTAGATATACATCCAAGCTAAGAGCCGGATTTATCTCGTAAACAGCCGATATGTTCCAAAGGGTATAGTTTCCGGTATCTTTTAATGCAGCAGGATATGCATTGTAATCCATATCTAGTCTATCGCCAATATACTGAACCGTTAGCATAGTGCTTAGTTTTTCTATTGCTTCATAAGAGAGTGAGATATTTGCCGTCTCTTTTGGTCTGCGAATTTTTGGACCTATGGAGCCATCAGCCATTATGACAGTTTCATTCATTGAAAATAGTCTAGTGTAGTTTGCACTTAACCATAATTGTTCCATTATCGGAGTATTAAGAGTTATTTCGATCCCATTATATGTTGTACTTTCATTTGCATTTGCATATCCATACGGATCGCTCCAGGTTGCTCCTGTTCTCCAGATCAATTCGTCTTTTACTTTATTTGAAAAGTATACAATATCGATCATTTTGGCATAGTTTAGTCCAATTTCATATCCTTTTGTAGCGCTTGGATCAAGCAAACTGTCAGGATATGTATTGGCTAATTGATAACCGCTAGGAGTATCGAATGATTTGCCGTAATTAGCTCTAGCTTCAAAATCACCGAGCTTTTGTTTGATCCCAACCTTATAACTGGTTTCGTTGTTAAATTTGCTAAAATTATCATATCTGATATTTGTCTCTAGCATAGTGCTATCTGTTAAATTATATAGATTCGAGACAAATAGAGCTTTATCATTATACTTAGCCGTGCTTGGCATATATGTATTGTATTGATTAAAGCCATTTACGCTTAGATATTCAAACCCACCTGTGATAGTTCCATTTGTATAATCATACTTGTTTATCCATGAGTAATTTTTATTTTGAAATCTATATACATTTACCCCGTCACCATAATATCCAGTTGTATAATAAGTTCTATCTCCATTGGCTTTACTGGCTTGCACTATACTTTCATAATTATCTTTGCTATATCTATGTTTAACCGACCATATATTCTCTTCCCCATCGCTGTGGCTGTAGTCATCATTTGCTAAATCCGCACTCCAATTGTCATCATAATCTGCTTTTGTCAGAGTTTTATTTGCCGTAAAATTAAATGTGTTATTTTCATTTGGTGTAAAATTAATAGAACCGTAATAGTTGTTCTGGCTCATGCCGTCTTTTTCGGCATCCTCTGGAGCCATAGCCGATATACCATTTGTTTTTAGACGTGAAGCTCCTGCATTTGCGCTGATACTGTCATTTTTGTATGATAGATTTAAGCCCATATCACTAGTAGCTTCCGAGCCGTAACTTCCGTCAATTGAACCATGCAATCCATTCTTTGGAGTTTTGGTAATGATATTTATCACACCTCCGCTTGCATTTCCTCCCCAGATACTGCTCATGCCTCCTTTAATGATCTCGATTTGTTTGACATTACTTAATGAGATATTTTCTAAAATCGCTTTATTATCAGTAGTGCTTCCGTCTGTCATTCTTACGCCATCTATCATTACAAGCGTACTTCCACCTGCCATTCCTCTGTTGAAAAGCGACGTAGTTTGCCCTAGACCGCCAGATTGTGTAATGGAAAGTCCTGCTATGTCATTGAGAACTTGAGCTAGATTGACGTATCCTTTTTGCTCTATCATTGTATCAGTTATGACTTCTGTGGTAGCAGTAGTTTTGGTTAGTTTTTGAGCCGTTCTAGTAGTCGAGACAATTTCTAGTTCCCCAAGATCTACTGTGTTAGCATTTGATAGTGTTAGTATGGCAAGCAGTGTTATACTGTATCTAGTTGGTTTGTTCATTTTTTGTTTTTTCCCTTGTTTTGTTTCGTGTTTTAGAGTTTGTTTTTGATATGGATTGCTTCGTCGTAAACTTCTCGCAATGACAAAAGAGTCATTGTGAGGATATAAGCCGTGGCAGTCTATTATAAATGTTATATTAAATCAAAAGGTGGGGAAGTTTTGGGTGTTTTGAAGATATGGGCAAGATTATGGTATTGGTAATTGCTATCATTTCTACATAGTTTAAATAGTGTAGAATATAAAGCTATAATAGCCAATGTAAAGTAACGATTGCCGAAGCCTTTTAAGTGTTTCATAATATTATTTTATCATAATATCGCTTTTGGCTTGTTCTTTACTATGCTCCCCCTCACCGCTAACTTCAGATTTTAAATAAATACAAGTATAATATCCCAAAAACTTAACAAGGATATATTTGATGATAGCACCAATTGCAACAGTAGATGAATTTAAAGCTCTTGTGGAGACCACAAAAGCAAGTATTGGCTACCGTGAACCTATAGCATTTGGCATAGCAAGAGTGGATCGTGGACAAAAAAATGCAGATAAAATTTTACAAGCTAGCTTTCCTCTTATAAATTGGAAAGAGAATTATGGATCAGCAGCGGTATTTGTGGCTGCACTTGAAGCATCAAAGATCAAAGTCGATTTTAGCGGCTCAGAATTTGTAGCGACTATCAATGAAGACTTTGTAGCAAACGCCATGAATGCATTTGCTCCATATATAGATGAAGCATCAGGCGATGCACATCGCAATGTACAAGTGATCAAGACTCTTAGCTCTATGAATGCTTTGAGCTCAAATTTTCGCATAGTTTTTCTTTTTGAAGACTCTGCCCCGCTTAGTGTAGAGGCTGTATATCTAAAGCTTTATGCATTGTCTACTTCAAAAGCTGCTCTTAGAAGTCTTAATCTCAATGGTGCTTTTGGAGTGCTTAGCAATGTAGCATGGGTAGGCAATATTCCATACGAGCTTGAGTATCTAAGAGAACACGAGATTGCACTTAAGCTAACCGGTACTTATCCTATGATAGATAGCGTAGATAAATTCCCTAGGTATTTACAGCATGTGATTCCAGCAGACAATACTCGTATACTAGAAGCGAGCAGAGTGCGCATGGGAGCTCAATTAGCAGCAGGAACTACAGTAATGCCTGGGGCTTCTTATATCAACTTCAATGCCGGAACTTTGGGTGCCGTGATGGTAGAAGGTCGTATATCAAGTTCAGCTATAGTAGGGGCAGGAAGTGATGTGGGCGGAGGAGCAAGTATTCTTGGCGTATTATCTGGAACTGATGGCCACCCAGTTACTATAGGAGAAAACACGCTTCTTGGAGCCAATTCAGTAACAGGTATACCGCTTGGCGATGGCTGTATAGTAGATGCGGGTATTTCTATCTTGGCAGGAACTAAAGTTAAGATCGCTCCTACGGAACTAGAAAAAATCCAACTAGCCAACCCGGAAGTCAAACTTGATAATAAAACAACATTCAAAGGCAGCGAACTTCAAGGTCTTAATGGTATTCATTATAGACACAATTCTCTAACTGGCGAAACTGAAGCTAAAAGAAGTACCAGAGAAGTCAAGCTAAATGTCGAGTTGCATTAAATGTCAGAAGATATAGAGCTTTTAGAGCAAGTAGTATTACTAGCTCTACTACACAAAGAACCAGATGAAAGCGTGCAAGATATTCTTGAAATGCTTGAAGAATCAAGAGCTATGACAATAGCAGAGGGCAAAGAGATAATCTCCAAGCTGGAAAAAGAAGGTGCCATGGTTGATGGCAAATTATCTTTTGTGGGTATGGCACTTGCAAACAAAGCCCAAGAGACATTTAAACTATGAAGGATATATGATGATGGACGACATGGAAGCAAACAAAGCTTTTAATGAAGACAGATATGATGATTCTTTTAGAATGTATCAAGAGATAGTATTGTCTACTAAAGATTCTGATGCTTTGTTTATGTTGGGTAAACACTATTTTGATGGTCTTGGAGTATCATGTGACAAAGATATGGCTATTTCTTTGTGGAAAAGAGCCAGTAAAGCCGGAAGCTTGGATGCCAAATATGCTTTATTGGAACAAAGTCAAACGACTGCTCAATGCTGCAAGGAATAGTATGCGAATAGACAAATGGCTAAGCAGTGTAAATGTCATCAAACGACGAACGATTGCTGTAGACATGGTCAAAAGCGGTGTAGTATATATCAATGATATAGAAGCCAAACCATCAAAAAATGTTACAGTTGGAGATAAAATTAGGATAGAATATCTTAATGGTCAAAAATTTTATGAAGTTTTAGCTATTCCGACTACTAAAACTATACCAAAAACTCAAAAAGAACTTTACGTTAAAGAGCTTTAAAGGAGATATTAAATGTTAGCACATACACAATTTGAAAAGCTTTTCGCAAACGAACTCGGCGAAGAAGAAGCAAGAGAGTTTCTGATAGCTTTGTATGAAAACGGAGAAAGTGTATCAGATATGGCTATAGCAGCTAGAATTATGAGAGAATATGCTGTTGCTCTACCGATATCTGAAGAACTACGATCAAAAGCTATAGACATAGTGGGTACTGGTGGAGATAAAAGTGGAACATTTAATATATCCACTACTGTTTCGCTTCTTTTGGCATCAATGGGAAGCATTGTGGCAAAACATGGCAATCGAAGCATCACTAGTAAATCTGGTTCTGCTGATGTACTCGAAGCTTTGGGTATCCGGCTTGATCTAAATCTAGAGCAGCAAGCCAAGATGTTAGAGAGTGTCGGATTTTGTTTCATGTTTGCTCCAAGTCATCATCCTGCTATGAAGCATATTATGCCTATTCGTCACTCTATTCCTCATCGTACTATATTTAATCTCTTAGGACCGCTTACCAATCCGGCGCATGTTCAAAAATATCTAATAGGAGTATTTGACCCTAGCTATATTGATCTAGTAGCAAATGCTTTGGTCGATCTGGGTGTCAAAAGAGCCATGGTAGTCAGCAGCCTTGATAAGACAGATGAGATCTCTATATGCACGAAAACACCATTCGCGTTTGTAGAAGAAGGATTTATATCCCATGGCGAGATCGACCCAGAAGTCCTTGGATTTAAGCTCGCAACTCACAAAGAGGTATTGGGCGGAGATGCAATACAAAATGCAGCTATTATAAAAGATATTTTCTCCGGCAAGGAAAAAGGAGCGAAAAGAGATGTAATAGTGCTCAATGCTGCTTGTGCGCTTTTTGTGGATGGAAATGCAATAGATCTGGATGACGGTATCAAAAAAGCTTCTGTGGCGATTGATAGCGGCAAAGCCATGAAGCATTTAGAAAAAATTATATCATTTTCTAATTCATTATAAAGAATATTTAGTGCCAGAAGAAATAGTAGCCTCTTTAGATGAAGTTTCAATGATAGCAAAAAAAATAAAAGCTTTATTGCCGTCAAACATAATACTCTTCCTAGAAGGTGATCTGGCATCAGGAAAAACTACTCTGACAGGAGCCATTGCAAAAGAATTTGGACTAGAAGACGTAGTTAGTTCACCGACTTTTAGTCTTCAGCAGTGTTATGATAATAAGCTGTTTCACTATGATCTATACCGAATTGGACTGCAAGATATGATGTCGCTTGGACTTCATGAAGAGTTTGACAAAGCAGGTTGGCATATAGTAGAGTGGGGCGGGGAAGAACTTAGAGCCTTTTTAGATAGCGCAGGGTATAATACTTGCCATATTAAGATCGAGCCATTTGCCGACAAGAGACGATATATTATTGGAGAGGCATGCATACACTAGAAGCCAAACATCTATCAAAAACTATCAAAAAAACAAAAATTGTTCATGATGTATCTTTGAATGTTAAAAGCAAAGAGATAGTAGGTTTGCTTGGACCAAACGGTGCGGGTAAGACTACGACATTTTATATGATATGCGGACTTACCGATGCTACTAGTGGCGAAGTATTACTTGACGGCAAGGATATTACTGATCTTTCATTGAGCAGTCGTGCAAAACTAGGCATCGGATATCTCCCGCAAGAATCAAGTATCTTCAAAGACCTAACTGTAGAAGAAAATCTGCTCATTGCCGCTGAAGCATTGAAGCTAGATAGCAAAACAGCCGCAGAGAGAATAGAAAAATTATTGGAAATTTTCAATATAGAACCTATCAGAAATCGCGAAGGCATACGTCTAAGCGGCGGAGAGAGACGTCGTGTGGAGATAGCAAGAGCTTTGGTAGGAAAACCAAAATTTTTGCTTCTTGATGAACCTTTTGCGGGAGTTGATCCTATTGCCGTACTTGATATCCAAAATGTCATTAAACAGCTTGTTGAGCTTGATATGGGAATACTTATCACAGACCATAATGTCCGTGAGACCTTAGGCGTTTGTGATAGGGCTTATGTCATGAGAAGCGGTGAGATGCTAGCAAGCGGCACTAGCGAAGAAGTGGCATCAGACTCAGAAGTGCGCAAATATTATCTTGGTGAACATTTCTCGTTTTAGTTGATTTTGTTTTTTGATGGGATTGATATTTTTTCATTGCGGGACTTTATAAGGTCCCGCAGTCATCTGTTTATGATGTAGAGTAGTGTTTATTATTTAGCTGAGATGCTATCTACTGCTTTGTCCATAGCGATCTTGGTTTGATTGATCAATGCAAGGCATTTTTTGTCTTTGATATTGTGCGTGAGTGACCAATACTCCGGATTCATATATTCTATATGCGTTTTGCCTTCGTAATCATTCCAGACAAGCATTTTAAACGGTACATCCATACCCATACTTGTATTGCAAGCTATGAGCATTGAAGCTACTTGAGGATGCGTGAATCTGATCACTTTTTGAGGACGGATAGATATATTATACTCATCTGCTGTTATTTTATGATCTAGTGTATCGACGAGGGTAAAGTTTTCGTTTTCTATAGCCTTTTCCAAATTCTTGGTCGTTTCAGTTAGATTTTGTTCGCTGGTACTGCTGAGTATAAAAGAACTTTTTTTGTCACCGCAGCCAGATATAAACAAAGTTACCAATGCAGCAAGTATAATATTTTTCATAATCCCCCCTGTGTTTTTTATACGTTGAATCTAAAGTGCATTATATCGCCGTCTTGGACGATATACTCTTTGCCTTCCAATCTCATTTTGCCTGCTTCTTTTGCCCCAGCTTCGCCTTTGTTTGCGATGAAGTCTTCATATGCTATGACCTCAGCTCGGATAAATCCTTTTTCAAAGTCATTATGGATGACCGCTGCTGCTTTTGGCGCTGTTGTGTTTTTGTGAATAGTCCATGCACGTACTTCTTTTACGCCCGCAGTAAAATAGCTCATAAGTCCAAGCTTTGCAAATCCTTTTTTGATGATTTGATCAAGTCCTGATTGTTCTACGCCCAGAGATGATAACATCTCTTGTTTTTCTTCATCGTCAAAGTCCACCATATCTTCTTCAACTTTAGAACAAAGCTTGATAACTTCACGATTGAATTTGCTAGCATAATCTTTTAGTTTTTTGACATATTCACTATCTTCGATTAGTCCTTCTTCGTCTACATTTGCACCATATATTATCTCTTTGCCAGTTAGGAATCTAAGTTCACGATTGAGTGTCATAAAAGCCTCATCATCTTGTTTGCCAAACTCAGAGACAGGATTTCCTTCATTTACATATGTCATCAATTCTTCTGCAATTTCTAGTTGAGCTTTGGCTTCTCTATCGTTGCCTTTGACTCTTCTGTTTAGAGCATCTATTCTTTTTTGCAGTGATTCGATGTCTGCTAGTAATAACTCTTCTTCTATGATCTCTACATCACGTAGAGGATCTACAGAACCTTCTACGTGTACGACATTATCATCTTCGAAGCATCTGACTATATGCAGTATCACTTCTGTTTCACGTATGTTTGATAGAAATTTATTGCCCAATCCTTCGCCTCTGCTGGCACCCTTTACAAGCCCTGCAATATCCACGAAATCAAGCGTAGAGTATTGTATACGCTCAGGATTGACTATCTTGGCGAGCTCTTCTAGTCTTTCGTCAGGTACTGGCACAACTGCTTTGTTTGGCTCTATAGTACAAAAAGGATAGTTTGCACTTTGTGCATTTTGCGCCTTTGTCAGAGCATTAAAAGTTGTTGATTTACCCACATTTGGCAAACCTACCAAGCCTATACCTAGTCCCATATTCATTCCTTGATGTTTTTTATTAGTTTGGTATTGTATCCAAAGTTCACTCAAGGTATGGTATAATCGCGTTGATACCCAAAAAGGAGAAGTTATGTCGAACAAAAAGAACGAAGAAAATAAAAATATTTTATCTGATATGGGCATAGAGGTTACCGAAGACAAGATAGCCATAGATACCAGCAAGACAAAAGACTTCTTTGGCAATATCCAACAGCAGATCAAAGATAAAGCCCAAAATATAGGACAAAATATCAAAGAAAGCGGTGAAAATCTAGCTCAAAATATTGGTGTTAAACTTGATGATGAGCATATAGAAGTAGACCTCAATCAAAGCCGCAGTTTCATTGAAGAAATAGGAATGAAGATAGAACATTTCCTGGCTAGCTTAGAAAAAAGCGTCGAAGACTTGGCGAAGAAAAAATAACCTTTTATGAGATTTAACCGCATATATGTAGAGCTTACCAATATATGCGGGCTTTCGTGCTCTTTTTGCCCTGAAAAATCTACCAAAAATCACATCATGGAGCTTGAATTTTTTGACTCCATCGTATCTCAAGCTTCACATTACACGCGAGAGATTGTTTGCCATGTGATGGGCGATCCTCTAGTACTTTCCAATCTCAGTGATTATCTAGATGTCATTGAGTCTCGTGGCATGAGAGCCATGATCACTACTAGCGGATTTTATATACCCAATCATCCATCCCAGACCCTCTTGCATCCAAGCATTCGTCAGTTCAATATATCTCTAAATAGCTTCAACAAAAACACTACTAAGCTTACTTTGGATGAATACCTATCTCCCATACTATCTCTTTGTGAAGACAAGCTAATGAACTTCCAAGAGCCGTTTTTGAACCTAAGGCTTTGGAATATGGACGATAACGGCAGCGAAAATGACTTCAACTTCTTGGTTTTTGAGAAATTATCTGATTTTTTCGGTACAGATGTGGACTATACCAAGGATGTCAAAGGCTTGAGACTGGCTCCTAAAATACTACTTCATTTCGATGACTATTTTGAGTGGCCATCACCCTCTAATCCCATTTACGGAGATGGATATTGCGGCGGGCTTGATTCGCATATAGCCATACTGAGTGACGGCAGGGTAGTGCCGTGTTGCCTTGATTATGAAGCCGTCATAGAGCTAGGTAACCTTCAAACACAAAGCTTAGATGAGATACTCAGCTCTCACAAAGCCTGCAGTATCGCTCAGGGATTTAAGAAAAATATAGCGGTTGAAGAGTTATGCCAAAGATGCAGTTATAAAAGTAGATTTGAAAAAGATTTTAAAAAGTAACTTGTCCACTTTCCCCTCTAACTCGTTCTTGTGTCTTTGAAAAATATTTTTATGATTTTTGAAGTATAATAGCCCCATATCTAAAAAAGGTAATTAATGGTTTTAAAGCAGATTGATGATAAAAGCCTAGAGATAGATACTCTTAAAAAATTACTCGAGCAAAGCAATAGCGAAACACAAAAAAATCTTATCATTAAAGATTTAAAAATGCTCGAAAATGGTTATCAATCAGAACAAGAGAATGCCTATTATCTTAATTTTGAATTTGAGGACGGAAAGAGAAGTGTCTTGCTTCATGATATCAGATTGGAGCATAATGGTAAAACGGCACAGTTTGATCATATACTCATTACCGGGATAGGGATTACCATACTTGAAAGCAAAAGCTTTAAAGGTATTTTGACAATTAATCAAGATAATTCTCTCACTATCCAATATGGAAAAGAGACAAAAACATATCCTAATCCGATAGAACAGAATAATCGTCATAAAAAAGTACTAAATGATTTTATTAATGATCATTTTGAGATGTCTTTGAGGCTTAAAATATTGGGTGGTATAAAGATAGAACATAAAGTTTTGATTCATCCAAATACAACCGTTACAAATAAAAAACTTCCAGAAAATTTTGTCAGAAGCGATTCATTTGCAACCATACGAGATAAAGAGATAGATACAATGGGAACTGTGGATATCGTTTCTACTCTAGCAACAGTTTTAACTATAGATCAAATTAAAGAGATTGCCAAGCTTCTTATGTCTCATCATAAACCTATTAAATTTGATTATTCAATGAAGTATCGAATAGGTAGTCATTCTTCAAAAGTAATTGATGAATCAGCAGATACTCAAAACGCAATACAAACTGTTTTCAGTGAAGTAATCCAATGTCCTAGATGCAAAGAAGGGAACTTGGTGAAGCGAAAAAGAAAATTAGATAAATATGCGGGAAAATATAAATCTGATGAATTTTTGGGATGTAGTAGGTTTCCGAAATGTAAATATACTCAGGAGATAGTGTAGTATTTTTTTTGTCATCATATTAGACAGAATAAAAAACGTTTTTATACCTTAATAAACTATTGACAAAGTTTTGCATTAGTAATATAATGATAAAAATACACGCAAAGGATGTCAGATGTCAAAAGATCAAGTTAACGCTTTTTTTGATAAAGTAGAAACAGACAAACAATTGCAAGATGTGCTTAAAACCCTAGAAAAAGAGTCTGATATCGAGTCTTCATCAGATTCACTTAACAAAGTGATAGACATAGCCAAAAAGTCCGGTTTTGATTTTTCTGTTGATGACTATACGTTCGTATTGAACACAAGAGCACCTATCGAATCATTAGAAAATTCCGCTCAAAATAAAGATGATGGTTGCTATGTAACTTGGGGTTGTAGTTCGAGCCATCCGCTGTGGTCCCAACCAGAGCCAGAGCCAGAACCTGATGATGGACCATGCGGGCAAGGCACTGCTTATATTCCACCTGGTTATGAACCGGGTGACGAGGATAACGTATAGTTGCCAAATAAGCGTAGAAAATGAGTCGGTATTATGTTAGACTTCAGGCGGATTGGTTATTGCGTGGTTGGCTTGATATGCCAACGGCAGTAGTAAATCATAGAAACGGCAAAGTCAAAAAGTTAGACAAAAGACAGTTTTATGTATTACAGTCATGTGACGGCAAAACTAATTTTAACTCATTTGCATTTCTTCCGGTCCATTTAGAGATATTAAAACAGTTCATTCATGACGGCATTGCCTATAAATGCAGCGAACAAGAAGAATTGGAGTCTTTTCAGCATTATAGATATAGCAATACTCCATTTATAAAAACTGTCCAATGGTGTGTCACGGGTCATTGCAATCTAAACTGTCTTCACTGTTTCATGGAATCGCCGTCAGGAAAATACGGCGAACTCTCTTTTGAGGCTATGATAAAATTGATCGAACAGTTTGAAGAAGCCAATGTCGTAAGTGTCGTTTTGACAGGAGGCGAACCATTTCTACGTAGAGATATCATAGATCTCATTTCATTGCTAAGAAAAAAAAGAATCCACATAGAACATATTTTGACAAATGGTCTTTTGGTCACAGATAAATATTTGAGTAAACTCAGAGAGCTTGGCATATCGCCAAGTTTTCAGATTAGTTTCGATGGCGTCGGTTCACACGACTACATGAGAGGCACCAAAGGTATCGAACAATATGTTATCAAGTCTATAGAGCGGATACAAAAAGCCGGCTTTCATATTGTGATATCTACATCTATAGACAAGAGGAGTGTAGATTCTCTAGAATCGACATATGAGCTGATGAAGAAGATTGGAGTTAGAAGCTGGCGTATCAGTATCCCACAGGAGACTGGGAATTGGAAAGATACCAAGACCGCTTTGTCACTAGATGAGTTGGCCCATAAACTGCATGCAATATGGATGCGTTGGGATAATGACAAACAACCTTTTGCGATACAATTGGGTGGATTTTTCAGCAGCGGTGCTAAAAATAACAATAAAGATAAGATTTCGATCAAAAAAGCAAAATTTACGCCTAATTCAGTGGATTGTCAAACATGTAAAGAGCAATCATACCTATTGCCTGATGGCATACTATTGCCTTGTGCCGGATATGTTGATACTATTCTTGAAAAAACAATGCCGAGTCTTTTGGAAAAGCGCTTGATCAATGTATGGCGAGACTCAAATTTGCATGATATTGGAAATCTTACCAAGCAAGATATTCTAAATAAAAATCAAGAATGTGCCCAATGTGATCTATTTGGTGAATGCGGCTCAGGTTGTCGTGCCTCGGCTCTTGTTGAAACGGGAGACATAATGGGTAAAGATCCCATCACATGTACTATTTGGAAAAATGGGTACAGGCATCAATTTGAATATTCTAAAAACAAATAAATTATAGTTATGGCGTTGAAGTTTCACTTTTTTTGGTAGATATTGTCAGCAAAAAATACTGAAAAATTTAGCATGACAAAATACCGTTTACACTATAGTAAGTATAAACGGCTAAAAAATCAATTTGGATTTGAAAAATATGGTACTAGATCCCATCTCATACTTCGACAAGCTCAGCATGAACGATGAGATAATTTTATTAGATCCCAAAATAAATTTGGGATAACTATGATATTAGATCACTATGGTGTTATCAATAATTACGCACTCTATCATATCTGTCGAAATATCGCCCGCCATAATATCTTTGACCTCTAAAGAAATAATATCCATTACGCCAAACACCGCCGTAATAGTATCTGCCTTTATAAAGATAGAAAGGTCTGTCGCGATATCGAGGATAGTTAAATACTTCTTCTCTCACTGTATTATATCTGCTAAAATATTGTCCGCCATAATATCTATGATCTCTAAATAGATAATATCCATTACGCCAAACACCGCCGTAAAAGTATTTACCTCTATAAAGGTAGAAAGGTCTGTCGCGATATCGAGGATAGTTAAATACCTCTTCTCTTATTCCGCTATATCTGTTAAAATATTGTCCATCGTAATATCTTTGACCTCTAAAGAAATAATATCCATTACGCCAAACACCACCGTAATAGTAACTGCCTCTATAAAGATAGTAAGGTCTATCACTATATCTGGGATAGTTAAATACCTCTTCTCTGGCTCCGCTATATCTGCTAAAATATTGTCCATCATTATATCTTTGACCTCTATAGTAATAAGACCCATCACGCCAAACACCACCATAATAATATACGCCATTATAGTAATAATAAGGTCTGTCATAATATCTAGGATAGGTATATTGACTTTCAATTACTTCTTCTTGTGATGGTGGCGGGGGAAATGCAGCCATTGTTTCGGTTGTACCGACAGTGACAAATAAGATACCAGACATGATCGCGATCGTGCCTAAACGCTTGATTTTGTTTTGATTCATAATACCTCCTTTAATGAATAGTTTATGGTATAATCTAACAGTGGAATTATTGTGTAATATTATAAAGAATGATTTGTTGTTTGGATAAAAAGAATAGTTTGATAGAATAGCGGTATATGACTTGCTATTATTAAATATTTTAGCTATACTGTGCCTATTGAAAGATGATTTAGAGTTTCATCTTTGGTTTGTTTTATTTTTATAACCTTTCGTTAGTAGTACTACCACCTTAAAAGAATACTCTCCACTTTATATTTTCAGTCGCTTCAACATGAAGTGTATTTACAACAAAAGGAATTGCAATGGCAAATCAAATGAATGGAACCGTTAAATGGTTTAATAGTGAAAAAGGCTTTGGATTTATCCAACCAGAAGACGGAAGCAAAGATGTATTCGTACATTATCGTAATGTTAATAACACAGGCTATGGTCGTGTAGACTTAGCGGAGAATCAAAAAGTTTCTTTTACTGTAGGACAAGGTCAAAAAGGCCCACAAGCTGAAAACGTTTCTATTCTTTAATTTTTAGTAGAATACGTAATTATAACTTATTCCATCTCTTCTGAGATGGAATACAATACACAAACTACTACTATATCTCTCTCTTTATTACCAATTTTTTTATTCGTTTGGCAAGCAGTTGATTTGCTTTATCCAATTTTTGGCATTGTCTAGTTCGCCAAAGGCAAAATGTTTGATGGTCGCATTTACAAAATGACTAGCTATACGCTCACCCAGTTCACCAACTATAGAATCCGTAACTATAGCTACACATGAAACTTTGTAATGATGTGCTTTGACAAATCTAAAATGTTCCACCATGGCATTCAAAGAATCCCAACCTGGAAAAGCTTTGACAGCTATGATAATGCCGTTAAGCTTACCGTGTTTTTCGATATATGGATCTATCGCATCAGAGACCATATGAAAATCTTCAGACGACAACTTCTCATGAGGCTGAATAATAATGATGCCACTGGTTAGATCAAAATTGACGTTAAACATAGTTCGCTCAACTTTTTATTTTTTTGGAGTTTGCATTCGCTCAGATTGATGTTTTTCAAATTCTTGAGGTGATATCTTGCCGTTTTTGTCAGTATCAATATCGGCAAATGTTGGAGCATTAGCTACGTTTTTCATCATCATACCGTCTTTTGCATGTTGTGCCATAATGCTAGTGTGAGCTTCATAGAGTTCACTTTCTGTGATCTGCCCATCATTATTGGTATCAAACTCACTAAATGTATGCATATTCATCATAGAATATCTTTTTGGTGTATTCATCATGCTTTTACCTGAACCCATCATCATACTCTTATTAGTGCTTTTGCACATATTTTGCATATGCATTGTTTGATGTTTTTCAAACTCTTCAGGCGATATCTTGCCATCTTTGTTTAAATCTATATCAGCAAATGACGGGGCATTAGCCATATTTTTCATCATTCTGCCTTCTTTAGCACGTTGCGCCATGCGTTTATCGCGTCCATCTTGTAATTCTTTTTCAGTGATATATCCATCACCATTTGTATCAAATTCTCCAAATGTAGGCATTTGCATCATAGATTTTCCTCCCATGCCCATCATACCACAACGAGTATTGCTGCCACACATAGATTTCATATATTTCATATGCATTGTTTGATGTTTTTCAAATTCTTGAGGTGAGATCATCCCATTTTTGTTAGTATCAACATCAGCAAACGTAGGCATTTTCATGCAATTATTACCCATAGCCATTGCTGCACAAGTAAAAACAGCTACTATTGTTACTTTTTTCATTATCTTTCCTTTTGAGTTAAGATTTTCCACGCTTTAAGCGTATTTAATATTGCTTAATAACCCTATCAAATATATGTGGATTATTTGTGTAATTATTTTTTGATATTTTGTCTTTTGTTATTTTGCCCTTTCAAGGATTGATTTTTCTTAGATTGTCCTTTTAAAGATTGATTTTTCTGAGATTGATTTTTCTTGGCTTGATTTTCTTGAGATTCTTTAACGGTTTCAATTTCTTTTACCTCTTCATCAGTATATCCACACTTGTCTTGCAATTGTTTGGATTGATGTTTTTTAAATTCTTTCTGTGTTGCAATTCCATTTTTGTCGTGATCAATATTACCAAACGACATGGGATCGTCTACATTTTGCAACTTTTTATTTTTTACCATTTGCTCATGTCCAGATCGAAATTCACTTTTAGTGATATGTCCATCATTGTTGAGATCATATTCGCTAAAATTAGGCATATTTGTTTCGCAGTTTTTTCCTCCGCCAAAGCCTCCACCACGATTCAAATAATATTGTCTTTCTTCGGGAGTCATATTTTTAATACGTTCTTGCATCTCTTGATTGAAAGCAGGACGCTCATTGGTATCTATCTCCTTGTCAATACGCATTTTTATAAGTTGTTCTATGCTCATTTGAGAAAAATCAGCAGCCCATGTTGCGCAAGCCAATGCTGTTAACATCATTACCTTTTTCATTATCTTTCCTTTCGAGTTAAGATTTTCCACGCTTTAAGCGAACTTAATATTGTTTAATAACCTTATCAAATACGTGTGTATTAATTGTGTAATTGTTTTTTTATTTTGTTCACAATATTGTTTTTTAAAATGATTTTTTATACAATAGAGTATGTTTGCAATATTTCTAGCCCATACAACAGTCATAGAAATTGGTAAAAAAGAGGAAATGCATGCGATTTTTTAAACTGCTTTTACTTTTCGTTTCTTTGAACTATTTTTTAATTGCCAATGATGACAGACCACCCATAGATCATGATTTCCTTGCCAAAAAAGAGGTACAATCTTTTATAGATATGATGGTCCAAAAACATCATTTTAAACGAAGTTATATGGAATCTATTTTACAAAATGCCAAGCTAGATCGTGACACATTGGATCGATACACGGGACGGTATGTAGAGGGAACTACCAATGGTCCTTGGGAGCGATATAAAGCACATGTACTTGATCCGCTTACACTCCAAAAAGCAAAAGAGTTCAAAAATCAGTATGCCGGCACACTCACTCGTGCCAGTAGGGAATTTGATGTGCCGTCAGAATACATCGTAGGTTTCATAGGAGTTGAGAGCAAGTTTGGAGAGTATGCAGGAGATTATCGTATATTGGACGCGCTTGCAACTTTGGCATTTCATCCAAATCGTATGCAGGGATTTTTCAAGAGTGAGCTAAAGCATCTTTTTTTGATGGTAAGAGAGCAGGGCTATGATATTTTTAGGCTGCAAGGCTCATTTGCAGGAGCTATAGGGTGTGTACAGCAAGTCCCTTCTGTATATAGAACTTTTGGTATGGATTATAACAAAGACGGCAAAAAAGATCCGTGGGATCTGGAGGACTGCATAGGAATAATCGCAAGATTTATGCACCAAAATGGCTGGCGCAACGGTCTTCCTGCTGTGGTGAAAACAAACTTTGCAGGCAAACGATATTATGGGATCAGACCTACTCATAGATACACCTATCCTATCAAAATACTTCAAAAACAAGGCATTTATCCTATAGAGCCGTTTAGGGAACCAAATGCTTATTTGCTCCTAACTCGTAATGCTACCCATGATGATCTTTGGCTTGGTGGTAGTAACTTTCGTGTACTTACACGTTACAATAATGCTGCAACTTATGGTATAGCGATACATCTTATCGCTGAGTCGGTGAAGCAACAGCCGTAAATTTGATGATAAAATAATGATATTTAGTGCCAAAAGATGATTTAAAGTAATATAATATCTATATATCCATCCAAAAGGATCATCATGAAAGTTTTACTCACGGGTGCAAACGGATACATAGGCAGAAGACTCAAAAAACATTTTATTGCTCAGAATATTGACCTTAGATTGTTGGTCAGAAATCCAAAAACCATAGATAATTATTCTCAAAAAAACATTGATGTCATAAAAGGAGATACTTTCGATATAGATTCTCTAGAATATGCTCTTGAGGGTGTGGATGTGGCTTATTATCTAATCCATTCACTGGAGAGTGAAAATTACAAAGAATTAGACAGGCAAAGTGCAAAAAACTTTTTGGATACTGCTATAAAACAACATGTCAAACGCATAATTTATCTGGGTGGACTCGGCGTCAAAGAGAGTGCTAGTGCTCATCTATTGAGTCGCATAGAAACAGGAGAGATACTCTCTAGTAGACCAGAAGATATTCAAACCATATGGATAAGAGCCGGTGTCATCATAGGTTCAGGGAGTACGAGTTTTGAGATTATCAGACATCTCATAGAAAAGTTACCCATTATGGTAACTCCAAAATGGGTAAATACACTAGCACAACCAATAGCTGTAGATGATGTAATTGATTATCTGAACTATTCTAAAGATCTAGATCATCAAAAAAATCTGATTGTAGATATCGGAAGCCAAAAGATGACATACAAAGAGATGATGTTAGAAGCCAGTGAAGCTCTAGGGCTTCATAGGTGGATATTCCCGCTGCCTATATTGACAATTAAACTCTCATCTTATTGGCTTAATCTATTTACTCCGGTGCCGTATAATGTGGCAAAATCACTCATAGAGGGATTGTCATCTGAAGTGGTGATACAAAATAATAATGCCAAGAAATATTATCCGCAAATTAAACCTAAAAGCTTCAAAGATAGTGTCAAAAGCGCTATCAGACAAATGGAGGAAAATCAAGTCATAAGCAGATGGAGTGACGCCGGAGGAGGGCATGGGCATCTAGAAGAAAATCATATAAATGAATTTGCCAAGTCTGTATTAATGGATAGGCAAAAACTTTCAATCGCAGGCATCTCTCCTGACATTGTATATAAGACTTTTTGCTCAATTGGCGGCAAACATGGTTGGTTCCGATATAGTTGGCTTTGGGAGATACGAGGTTTCATAGATAAATTGCTCGGTGGAGCAGGGCTCAATAGAGGTAGAAGAGATAACAGCGTGCTTAGAGTTGGTGATAGTGTTGATTTTTGGAGAGTTGAAGATCTTGTAGTAAATGAGAGACTTTTGCTGTATGCACAGATGAAAGTCCCAGGTAAGGCTTGGCTAGAGTTTTTGATAAAAGATGGCAAGCTTGTTCAAACTGCCTATTTTTTACCAAGAGGCATTTGGGGACGATTATATTGGTATACAATGATGCCGATACACTTTTTTATTTTTAGAGATATGGTTCATACTATAATAGAAAAATCTAGAAAATAAAAGAAAAAGTTTGCGTTGAATCGTGATAAATGTATTATTAATTTAATTTATATTATAAAATAACTTGATTAACATATTTTTTATAATTCATTAAGATTTAAAGGTGTACAATTAATATGATGATTAATGTTGAGGCGGTCGCAGACCTGAGATTTTATACGCCAAGTTGTGGCAAAAGGAGAATAAAATGCTTGAAACTATAGTAGTTATTTTGATTATACTTTGGATTCTGGGTTTAGTTAGCTCATATACTATGGGCGGATTGATTCATATTCTATTGGTTATTGCCATAGTTATAATTTTGATCCGTGTCATTCAGGGGCGACGCCTATAGCTAGCCTGATTTTTGGGTAAAATTTAAAAATTATTTAATACAAAAGAGAGATAAAATGAAAACTATCCAGATTGTAGGGATTGTGTTGATTGTTGGCGGTATCTTAGGAGCGGTTCTTGGTGGTTTTAGCTATACTAAACAGACGCAAGAAGTCAAAATGGGACCGTTAGAAATGACTGTAAAAGATAGACAGACAATCGATATTCCTATCTGGGCCAGTATAAGCGTAATGGTACTTGGTGGTGCACTTCTTTTTTTAGGAAGTAAAAAGAACTACTAGCCGCTACATTTTATAATAAAGCACCTCAATCTCTGGGGTGAGGGCTATTTTGTCTCATTTTTTTTGTGTATTTAGCAAAATATATATTATTTTATAGAAATTAATTCATATACATATTTCAAATATATAATATATGGCGTTTTGCAATATTGTTATCCTCATAAACTTAAAACAGCTATAATAATCAAGTTAAAAATACATAAATCCAAAGGATATACTATAAATCAAATATATTTTATTATAATCATTAGTGTCGCAACTATAATTATATTGATATGGCAATGGATGAAAAATCGTCATGCATATTATTTGTTAGAAAAAGATCATGAAGTACTTAAAGCACGATTTGAAGATAATGTACGTTCATATGAAGAAAAGTTAAGTTTATTAGATGATACAAAATCTCAGATGAAACTAGAATTCGCTCACTTGGCATCCAAAATATTTGAACAAAAAACAAAAATATTTGATGAGACACACAAACATGGAATTGATATGCTGCTCAAGCCTTTTCGCGAACAGATAAATCAATTTGCCCTGCAAAGCAGAGAGCAGTTCGTGCACGATGCAAAAGAGAGACAAAGCCTCAAAGACGAATTGCTTAGGCTAAAATTGCTTAATGAACGACTGAGTCAGGATGCCATCAATCTAACTCAAGCACTCAAGGGAGAAAATAAAACTCAGGGCAATTGGGGGGAGATAGTCCTAGAGAGAATACTGGAAGAATCAGGCTTAAGAGAAGGACATGAGTATGAGATCCAAAATACTTTAAGCGACGAAGATGGCAAAAAATTTCGCCCCGATGTCATAGTGCATCTGCCACAAAATAAAGATATTATCATCGATTCTAAAGTTTCACTGGTAGCTTATGATGCTTTTATTCGCGCAGGCAGTGATGAAGAGAGGGATACTGCACTCAAGCAGCATCTTTTGTCTATTCGTACACACATAAAAGGGCTTAGCAACAAACGATATGAGCAGTTAAGTGGTGTAAAAACGCTTGATTTTGTGCTATTGTTTATGCCGATCGAGGGTGCATTTTTGTTGGCTCTTGAACAAGACAATACTTTTTTCAAAATGGCTTATGAGCAAAATATAGTCGTAGTTTCTCCTTCAACCCTGCTGGTGACACTTCGTACAATAGAACATATTTGGAGAAGCGAATATCAAGATCAAAATGCAAAAGCCATTGCTGGAGCAGCTGAAGCTTTGTATGAGAAGTTGGTCGCATTTGTAGAAGATATGGAAAAGATCGGTGAACAAATCAATCGTACTCAAAAAAGTTTTGATGGAGCTATGAACAAACTCTCTACTGGCAAAGGGAATCTCATAAGACGAGCTGAGAGCATGAGAAAACTTGGATTGAAGCCAAAAAAAGCTTTGCCTTCAACAATAGTACCGAATGAAGATGAGTATATAGCAGCCGATGAAAGCTATGAGATAAATAAGGAGTAAGCGATGTTAAAAACAAATGCAAGTTTTTTAATGGTCTTTGGTGCAGTAATATTTATTGTTGGATGTTCAAATGATAATTCTGCAAAATCAGAAAATGATTCTATGATCTTAGATCATAATTCTGTAAATCCAAATGATGTTTCAACCAAAGTGTATGATCCTTGTGAAATGTTGGATACAAAAGATATCGAAGAGATATTTCCCGGGACAAATGTAAAAATAACCACCCATGATACAAAGCCTGCAAATCCGCTTGGGATGAGAAGGTGTTTTTGGGATGCAAGAGAAGATGATATGAAATTCGTTCAGCTTACTATATCTTCTAATGTCGAGACTAAAATAATGGCAGTAGACAAACAGTTTGAAAATAATAGACAATATATACAAAATGCCAAATCAATATCAGGTATTGGCGATGGGGCATATTATGGCGGAAGCGGTCTCAAAGCAGGTGCAGGACTCCATATATTGGTAAAAGACAAAGGAGTATTACTTGGCGTACAAGTGGGGCTTGGATTTGGAAATACCGACGAACAAAAACATATTGATATTGAAAAGTCTTTGGCACATAAAGTAATCCAAAGATTATAATCTTTGGATTAGTAAAAAGATCGAGGAATCAAAATCCTCACATTGCTTATCTTTGGATAGGTGCTATTTTGCTGCCTTCTATTGCTATGCTTGCCATCAAGCCTGCCTCATCAAACACAAATGCAACAGCATCTCTCTCGAAACTGACAGTGCTTAGATCTTTGCTAGCTCCCCAAACAGCCACATTAAGACTGCCATCGGCTCCTATGGTCCAACCATTGCTTTTTAGAAATGAATCTAGAGCTCTCTCGGATATAAATGCAATGATCATAGAACGTTTTTGCAATCCAAACTGCCATCCAAGTGACCCTGTGGTAAGGCTGTAGTAGCCTTGATTTGCACCGTTATAACGCAATACACCCTCTCCATACTCTCCACCTATAAAAAAACCAGCCTTATAGATAGTAGGAAATACTATGTATCCTTTTACTTTGCCTAAAAACTCTTCGCCACCTTGGACGGTTTTATAGAATTTTTGAACTGCTATATCTGCTTCCGCGTTGATAATAGCAGCATTTTCTGCCATAGCAGATGAGCTAAATGTTATAAATAACATACTTAGAGCTATAAGAATTTTTTTCATGAGAGTTCCTTTAGTTTATATTATGAAATCATTTTACCTTATAAAGGTGAATAAATAGTGAATAAAATAGATATTTTGGTATGATTTTACCGCCAAAAAAGGCGGAAGTGAAGTTAGATTTTGCTTTGTACGAATGCATCCATAGTATTTACTATTTCTTCTATAGTGCCTTCGCCGTCAATGACCTTATGTAAATCTTTTGCACCGTAAAATTCTTGAATTTCCGGAAGTGGATCAGTATAAACTTTCATACGATTATAGAATACTTCTACATTGTCATCATCTCTGACTACTTCTGATTCTGCGGCACGACCAAGTATGCGAAGTTTGGCTGTCTCTTCACTTACTCTCACTTCCATGACGCTCACGAGCTGGACGCTATCTTCGTTGGCTAAATATTTATCAAGTTCTATCATTTGTTCCGTACTTCTAGGGTAGCCATCAATGACGATGACATCGGTAGGAGCATTTTTGATAGCTTCAACTATAGTTTCGATGACTATAGCGATAGGCACTAGGTTACCTTTGCTTACATAGCTGTCAATAGTTTTGCCTCTATCACTGCCGCTAGCTATCTCTGCTCTGAACATATCACCTGTAGAGTAGTGAGTGATATTGTCATGTCTGGCTGCAATTTGCTGGGCATCTGTAGTTTTTCCGCTTCCTGGAGCTCCAATGATCAAAAATAGTTTTTTCATGTGTATACCTTTATTATTTGTTTATTTTTCTTATGCGAATTGCAAGTTCATCAAGCTGTTTTTCATCTACTTCGTTTGGTGCTTGCGTAAGCAGACATTGGGCTCTTTGTGTTTTTGGGAATGCTATTACATCACGGATACTAGTAGCTCCCGTCATAAGCATTATCAGCCTGTCAAGACCCAAAGCAAATCCTCCATGCGGTGGAGCACCAAATTTGAGAGCATCAAGCAAGAAACCGAATTTCTCATTCGCTTCTTCTTCTTCAATACCAAGGATACCGAATATTTGTTGTTGGATATCTTCTTTGTGAATACGGATAGATCCTCCACCGATCTCATAACCGTTTAATACTATATCATAAGCTATAGATTCAAGATCTTCGACATCATCATATCCGATTTTTCCATCGCTGTTAAGTTTAGGCATAGTAAATGGATGGTGCAGAGCTTTTGTTCGGCCTTCTTCGATCTCAAACATAGGAAAATCAACAACCCATAAAAATTCAAATACACCTTCAGGAATGATGTTCATCTCATGAGCCAAGAAGATCCTAAATCTACCCATATAATCCCATACAAGTTTTTTCTCGCCAGCTCCGAAGAATACCACATCTCCTATTGCAAGGTCACATCTTTGCACGATAGCGTTAAGGTCGTCATCTGTAAAGAATTTAGCCAATGGTCCTTTGAGGCCATCTTCTTTCATTTGGAAGTAGCCAAGTCCCCCGGCACCAAATTGGCGAACAAAATCTTCAAAACCTTTCATTTGTCGCTTGGAGAAGATATTATCTCCGTTTGGAACTTTTAGTGCTTTGATACGGTTTTTCTTGGTATCTTTTGATATATTTGCAAAGATCTCATTATCACATCTGGCAAATATATCAATCATATCAACCATTTCAAGTCCGTAGCGTAAATCCGGTTTGTCTGAGCCGTATTTTTCCATAGCTTCACCGTATCCGATCCTTTTGAATGTTGTAGGAACATCAAAGCCGCATTGTGTAAAAATATTATGGATTAGATTTTCAGCTATCCCTATGACGTCTTCTTGGTTACAGAAACTCATCTCTACATCTATTTGAGTAAATTCAGGTTGTCTATCGGCTCTAAGATCTTCATCGCGGAAACATTTTGCTATTTGGAAATATCTATCAAATCCTGCCACCATAAGCAGTTGTTTGAATAGTTGAGGGGATTGCGGAAGAGCATAAAACTCGCCATTGTGTACACGGCTTGGTACTAGATAATCTCTAGCACCTTCTGGGGTTGATTTGGTAAGTATAGGAGTCTCCACTTCCATAAATCCAAGCGAATCTAGAGTATTTCTAGCTGCAATCGTGGCTTTGCTTCGAAGTTTAAATGTATGGTGTGATTTTGGAGTTCTTAGATCAAGATAGCGATATTTAAGTCTGATCTCTTCATTTACTTTGACGTCTCCCAACTCAAAAGGCATAGCTAAAGAACGATTTTCTATAATGATGTTAGTAGCTACTATTTCGATTTTTCCTGTTTTGAGATTTGGGTTCTCAAGCCCTTCTCCTCTAGCTCTAACTACTCCAGTAGCGATAAGAACGAATTGATCTCTTACCTCTTCGGCTACCTTGTGAGCAGCGATGTTATCCGCTGGATCACAAACAATCTGCACCACTTCATCGTTGTCTCTAAGATCAATGAATATTACTCCGCCATGATCTCTTCTGCTGGCTACCCAACCGGCTAATGTAACACTTTGCCCTATATGTTCCGTACCAATTGTGGCACAATAATGTGTTCTCACACGCAATCCTTAACGCAATATTTTGGACGCGATTATATCTAAAGTTTTATAAAGGTTACGATTTTTAGGGTGTTTCTTTATTTTGTTTTTTTGACAAAGATAATCCATTTACTCTGAGATTGTCAAAGGGTGGATATTTTATAAGTTGTTATTGTTCAACAAGCCCACCACGAATGGAGTCATAATTTAATAATATGACATAATGAAACAAAATAACTATTTTAATTCCTTTTATGGTATTCTATCATCAATACAAAACAATCAATCAATAGGAACTATAGACTAATGCCAAAACTTTTAGAAAGCATAAAGACCGTTGGTTTCACTCTAAAACCAAATGAGCCGGAAATAAAGCCAGTTTTTGATTCTGTAAAACTTTTATTTGAACGCAGGGGCATAAAGGTCTTGCTTTCAGAGGATTCTGCTGCGATGATAGGCGAAGCAGGTGTATCGTTTGATGTGATGTGCAAAGAATCTGATTGTCTAGTCTCATTAGGTGGCGATGGTACATTATTGTCATTGGTGAGAAAAAGTTATAAATATAAAAAACCTGTTTTTGGGATAAATGCAGGCAATTTAGGATTTTTGGCTGATGTGAGCTTGGATAGCATAAATGAATTTTTAGATGATTTGTTTGCCGGTCAATATAGCATTGATGAGAGAATGATGATAGAAGGTTATATACAAACTCCAAATGGGAAAAGTACCAATTTTTTTGCATTTAATGATGTGGTATTGACTCGTCCAACTATTTCAAAAATGATCAAGATCAATGCCTCAATCGACGGTAATTGGTTCAATACATATAGAGGGGATGGACTCATAGTTTCCACACCAACCGGCTCAACAGCATACAATCTTGCTGTGGGAGGTCCAGTAATGTATCCTTTGACTCAAGCATTTATCATGACACCTATATCGGCTCATTCGCTTACTCAACGCCCCTTGATAGTACCAGTGGATTTCACAATCGAACTTAGTTCCCCAGATGAAAAGGTTATTGCCCTCATTGATGGACAAGATGATTATGATATGCAAGAGGGGGATATACTTGTTATCAAAGGCGCAAAAAGAGGTGCTATGATACTTCATAGTTTACATAGAAACTATTTTAGTGTACTCAGGGAAAAACTTCACTGGGGCGACAAGTTGTAACTATATGATAGAAAAATTATTGCTAAAAGAGCTTGTGGCTTTTGAGAAGATATCATTGGATTTTAGTAACGGACTAGTAGTGTTTACAGGTCCCAGTGGAGCTGGGAAGTCTGTGCTTATGGGTGCATTGCTATCTAACTTTGGATATAGTATGCCCAGTTATGCTTCGGTATGCGAGATGTCAATAAGTAAACCAGAGGATATGCAAAATGAACTATATATGCTTGATAATGAGCTTGTGGTAAAATCTCTAAAAAAAGATAAAGTGCGTTATTATCTAAATGATCAAAATATTCCTAAAAAATCACTCGAAGAGATATTCTCGCCTTATGT
Source organism: Sulfurovum sp. UBA5622 (assembly GCA_002424475.1). Taxonomy (GTDB): domain Bacteria; phylum Campylobacterota; class Campylobacteria; order Campylobacterales; family Sulfurovaceae; genus BN30871. The sequence goes on along the minus strand of DIKI01000001.1, from coordinate 95,593 downwards.
GCGCTATCTAAGCGTCCGAGACAAAGGTGGATTAGATAGCAAAACATTACTTTCTATAGTAGATAACTCTATATCTTCAAGAGATGATAAATACAAAGATAAATTGTCACTCTTTAAAGAAAAATATTATGAGCTTAAAAGTGCACAAAAAGAGCTTGATGAGATTTATGCCAAAGAATCAAAACTTGCTGATCTGATAGAAATGACAACATTTGAGATCCAAAAAATAGACAGTATAGATCCTAAAATAGGTGAGGATGAAGAGCTGCTTGAAGTAAAACAACAGCTTTCACGCATAGATAAGCTCAAAGATACATTAAATAATATGCAGGGTATCTTTGAGTTTGAGCATAAAGTATTTGAGCTTTATCGCCTAGCTAATAAGGATAGCTCTTTGTTTGCAGATGCTATCAATCAGCTCAGGGTTGATGTTCAAGATATGGTAGCCCTAAGCGGAGAGCTTGAAGAGATGGACATAGAATCTGTGCTTAATCGTATAGAGGCTCTTTCATCCTTAAAAAATCGTTATGGCTCCATAGAAGAGGCAATTGCTTATAAGGATAGAAAAACAGCAGAGCTATCAGGTTATAAACATATAGAAGAAGATAAAAGCGAGTTGGAACATTTTATATCCGAACAATCAAAAGTTTTAGATGCCATATCCAAGGAGGTTTCTATCGCTAGAATGGATGAAATAGAAGTACTTAAAAGCCGTATTGATCCATTGCTAGAACAATTAAAATTACCAAATATTTATTTTGAAGCCGGCTTAGTGAGCATGACAGAATCAGGCATAGACGAGATAACCATTGGTCTTGGCAGCTCAAAAATATCTACATTAAGCGGTGGAGAATTTAATCGTCTGCGTTTAGCATTATTGGTAGCCGGTACCAGTCGTGCTTCAAAACAGCAAGGTGTAGTGATACTCGATGAAATAGATGCCAATGTAAGCGGAGATGAATCTATAGCAATTGCCAATATGCTTGTCGAGCTTTCAAACATATATCAAGTTTTTGCTATATCCCATCAGCCACATCTTGCTTCAAAAGCAAATCAGCATATTTTAGTAACAAAAGATAGCGATAAAAGCCAAGCTATTATATTGGATGATGAAGGACGTATAGAGGAAATAGCCCGAATTGTCGGCGGCGAACAAAAGAGCGATGAAGCGTTGAAGTTTGCTAGAGCATTACTATGATATCAACTTATGTTATCACTTGCCAAAAAATTATGCTATAATGCCAAAATGCTACTTTTATAGTAGATAAAGACATATAACTTAACCAAGGATATTACCTTAATGAACACAAATGACGCAGATTGTAGGCGCTTAACCGCTATAGATCTCAATGGGTGTCAAGCATGACACTACTAATTATATACCTTTTTTTGGCACTTTTTGTCTCTTTTGTCTGCTCTATGCTAGAAGCAGTTCTGCTTTCCAGTACCAATTCATATATCGAAACCCTTTCTAGAGATGAGCATGGCGATATAATCAATATCATCAAAAATCTCAAATCAAACATAGATAGGCCGATTTCATCTATACTTACATTTAATACATTTGCACACACTATGGGAGCTGCCGGAGTTGGTGCCCAAGCGGTAATACTTTTTGGTCCTGATTGGCAAACCGCTGCTGCATTTATCTTGACACTTCTTATACTATATTTCGCAGAAATTATTCCGAAAACAATAGGTGCACTACATTGGAAAAGATTGCTGATACCATCGGCCATTTTGATAGAATTTTTGATAAAAATCACATTTCCTTTTGTTTGGTTATCTGCACGCATTACTAACTTCATCTCAAAAGGCAAAAAGCAACATAGCGATTTTTCTAGAGATGAGATCATGGCAGTTGTTGCTATGGGAGAAAAAGAAGGCTCTATACAAAGCAAAGAGAGCCATTTGATAGAAAATTTGCTTAAGTTAAAAAATATTAAGGCAAAAGATATTATGACCCCTAGAAGCGTAGTCGTAGCTTTTCCAATGGATACAACCGTAGAAGAAGCTCTAGAAGATGATCGCATGTATATACATTCTCGTATTCCAATTTATGATGAAACTATCGATAATATAGTAGGAATAGTTCTTAATCAATCCATACTTGAAGAGAGTGTAGAAGAGAGAGACAGCACTATGCTAAAAGACATATCATTTGAAGCTAATCTAGTTTCTGAAAATATCCCTGTTTTTATGCTTATGGATATGTTTATTAAAAGAAAAACACACTTATTTGTGGTACAAGACAGCTATGGACAAACTGAGGGTGTTGTGACGCTTGAGGATGTCTTGGAAGTTATTTTGGGCGTTGAGATAGTTGATGAGATGGATGAAGTGGAAGATATGCAGCTTTTGGCAAAAAATAAAAGCAAAATGCAAAAAGATAAACTTTTGTTAGAACAAAAAAGAAGAGCAAAAGCACAAAAGTGATTTTGCTTGCTGCAAAATATACTAGTTTCATATCTAAAGATATGAAACTAGGCGGGAAGTTCGCAGTTTAGGCAAACTTTCCTTCCCAATAGTTCTTCCATACCATTGCGAGTCTTGAACTGTCTGTTCTTCTTAGTTTTTCAGGAAGGTTATTTCGAATATTTCTTTCCACTTGTTTAGTAAGCTTCTTGTTCTTCATAATGACATTAAAACCTCCCGAACCCTGTTGATGCGAGCCATAGATGGTAAAGGCAGTAATCTTGATGTTGTTGATTTTTAGTGCTTGGATATTGTCTTTAAGAATAGCATGAAATATTCTATCCTGATTTATTGGCAGTTTCCATTGACTATAAGGTATGCCCAGATTTTTTGTATAGAGTCTAGCTGTTTGTGGCATGATCTGGTAGCGTCCGTAAGCGCCACTTTTTTTATTTACAACATGGTAGTCGCCCGTGATAGACTCTACTTTGACGATCTTCTTAACGATCACTTCAAATTTTTTGTGATCTATCCCGGCATGTTTTGCTAATTGGCTGTAAGCGGCTTGGGCAGTTGTAGTGCCAAGGAATAATATGGTGAGCAAAGTTAATGCCGATTTAGAAAAGATTGTTAGTTTTGATCTGATTGCTGTGGTAATGAAAAATGCGGTAGCGAAAAAAATAATAATTGTATATAATAGTACTTCGATGGTTTGTCCCTCTCTTATGTAACTTTGATTTTAAAGGATAAAAAATATCCCCTATTGAAATTAAACAGTGAATTATAGTGTAAAAAACTTTATAAATTATCAAATATTAAATTTTATTTGATTAAATTAAGGTTGCATAAAGGTTTTTGGATGTAGCGACAAGCCTAAAGTATTGCTTACAATGGAGTATTATTTACACTACGTGTCAGGCGTTGAATTTCCACTTTTTATAATATGGTACAATCAAATAATTGTATAATTTTTCCTTAATCCCATCGTCACGATGGAATTAAGGACAGAGCTTTTTGATGCTCGGACATGGGAGATTTGTAAATGCTGGATTGGAGATGTCTAGATGAAATATCTGTATTTATATTATTCCAATGACGTCTTGAGAAGCAGATACACAGTTTCTTATACGCTCCCATGCAAGCATGGAAGTGAGATATGTATTGTCTAAAGCGTAGCTTTCAATCCAAATAGATAACTATAGATCTTAGCAGAAGTTTCGCTGCTTACTTTTTCAAAGAATTGTTCCATTTTATCTTTTTCTTTCCATTTCGGATCAGTTACTTTAGATAATGCTATTATCTCTTTTTTGGCTTGTTGTTTTGTGCCTACCATATCAACTAGACCAACACTTTTGGCTCTAGCTGCAGAATATACATGAGCATCTGCATAATTTGAAGCATTTGCAAGATTTAATTTGCGTGCTATTGTGACATCTTTTACGAACATGACATAGGTATCACGCGTAAGAGTTTCAAGCTCTTGTCTTTCTTGCGGTGTCCATTCTCTAGTCATGGTGCCTATTTCTTTATATGTCCCTTGTTTGACTATTTGTGTTTTGACACCTATTTTTTGCATCAGAGGTTCTACGTTTGCACCTTCCATAATCACTCCGATAGATCCGACCATCCCACCTGGATTTGCCATGATCTTAGTGGCATATATGGCACTATAATAACCGCCGCTTGCCATTACATCTCCACCATATGCAATAACAGGCTTAACAGCTGCTAATTCTTTGATAGCATATGCTATATCTATTGATGGGGCCACAGCACCTCCAGGAGAGTTGATTGAAAACAGTACACCTTTTATTTTTGGATTATCCCTTGCTTCTTCTATCTCTTTTAAGATAGCATCACTGTTTAGTATGGGACCATTTAATTGGATATCTTGCAAATTGGCATTACTTGTAGGACTTTCTCCTTCAGGCCAAATAACTATAAGTACTATTAGCACAAAAATCATTCCCCAAAAATGAGAACCAATCCATTTTAATATATCACCGATTGTTTTAAACATATTGTTTTCCTCCTATATAAACTTTGGTAGCTTTATGTGTGTGCAAAATGGTCCAAAGTGCAATCTCTTTTAGAGAGGTTGGTTTGTCCGGTAATGTTATTACACACATATCAGCTAATCTTCCAGATGCAATCATACCACAATTTAAACCTAATATCTCAGCAGGTACAGAGGTAATACAGTTTATTAGTTGCAATGATAATTCATGGAGAGGAATATCATAATGCATCATAAGAGCGGCTCTAAGTTCGCCTATTATATTCAATGACCAGTTTGAGCTTAATCCATCTGTTGCCACGCTAAGAGGTGCTTTAACATTTTCAATAGATAATCTACCGCAACCTAGCATTCTGTTTGATCTAGGACAATGGGCAATAGAATGACCTTTGGCTGCAAGCATATCCAACTCTTCTTTGGTAGCTTGTACGCAATGTATAAAATGGGTAGGTATATCATCAAAAGCTTTTATAAATTCATATAATGTATTGGCTGGTTTTTCAACTCCTAAAAATTTTTTATAAAAATTATAAAATTCTCCAGAAGCTGTTGTGAGCCATTCTCGTTCGCTATGACTTTCCAAAAGATGAGCCGAGAGCAAAAGTTGGTTTTCTTTGGCGTATGATATGGCTTTTTTTACCAATATTTCATGTGTCGAATATGCGGAATGCACGGCCACAGCGGGGATAAAAAAATCTGAAGTATACTTTTGTGACAGTTTTATTCTGCGTTCAAATGAATCATAATTAATATCTACTATATTGCTATTGCTTCCAACTATTTCATTAAAATAGACAACTCTTTGGGGTGTTTGTGTGCATACATCAAGGTCAATACCATGACTGCTGATAGCGCCAAAGGCTGTAATACCGCTTGTGAGCATTTCCTTGCATGCTTCTTGCATCGTACTATCATCGCAAGAAGAAGTCTTTGATGTGTTTGCCATAACTGAACCTAGCCAAGGAACAAAAGAACCATACGAAAGAGTAGTTTGATTAGATGAAAATTCTAAATGTACATGAGTGTTGATAAATCCAGGATAGATAACGGAGTTTGGTGGCGTAGAATGTAATATTGCATTAGGATATAGCTCTAATAGTTTTTCTTTTGTATCAATTGTTCTTATCTTATTATCAAAGGCAATTGCTTTATGAGAAACATATTCCCCTTCAATATATATATAATCTGCTTCTAAAATATTCATTATCGTCCTAATAAATGGGGGATTAATACTATTTTGATACAATCATACTAAAATATTTCTAAGAGGGTAGTTACAAATGAAAATCACAGTTATACAAGGTCCAAATCTAAATATGCTAGGTGTTCGTGAACAAGGTATTTATGGTAATATGAAATTGGAAAATATTCACAATCAAATGGAACAAATCGCAAAACAAAATAATATAGAAATAGACTTTTTTCAAAGTAACTTAGAAGGTGAAATAGTAGATCGCATTCAAGAATGCCTTGGCGACAGCGATGGAATCATTATTAATCCGGCGGCATATACCCACACTTCTATTGCTATCAGAGATGCAATTGCAGCAGTGAGTATTCCTACAATCGAAGTGCATTTATCAAATATCCATCAAAGAGAAGAGTTTAGACATACATCTTTAATTGCTCCTGTATGTGCAGGTCAAATTTTGGGAATGGGACCATATGGATACCATTTGGCAATGATAGGCATGATGCAAATATTAGGAGAAATAGAAGCGCTTAAACAAGCAAGACAAAAGGCAAAAGCTTCTAAAGAGCAATAATATATATCTTATGAATTATATTCTAAAGAATGAAAATGCAATCTTTTATGAATGTGGATATAGTTGTGATAATGCTATATTTATAAAGCTTGGAAGTGAAGCATTTTTTATTACTGATGGAAGATATGAGATAGAAGCCAAAGAGTATGCTCAAAATACAACTGTTTTGGTAGACAGAGATATCATAAAAGTAGCAAATGAGCTTTTAAAATCATCAAAGAATATGCAAAAACTCATCTTTGATCCACACGAATGGAGTGTAGCAGACTTTGCTAAACTCTCAGTCGGGCATGGGAATATATTTCATGAAGACCCGGACTTTTCTCGCAAAAAAAGAATTGTTAAAACTCAGCAAGAAATCAACAAACTTTCTCAAGCAGCAAAACTTGGCGCAAATGCTTTTGATAATTTTATCTCAAAAATAGATGTTGATCTAATTGGACTTGATGAACTTACTCTTACCTATCTTGCCAAAGAGCAATTTAGCCATGGAGGTTTGTATGAGCTTAGTTTTGATCCTATAGTTGCCATAAATGCAAATGCAGCAAAACCTCACGCAAGACCTACAAATGACGTTTTGAAGTATAACGATCTATTACTAATAGATGCCGGGCTTAAATTTGAGAGATATTGTTCTGATAGAACGAGAACTATTTTTGTCAATAAGCAAATGCAAAGCAGTACAATCCAACAATTTAACTCTAAAAGATCACAACAGATATATGATACTGTTTGCAGGGCTCATGATGAAGCAATATCACAATTACGATCAGGGATGAAAGCTTTTGAAGTCGATGCAATCGCTAGAAATATTATAACGAAGGCAGGGTATGGAGAGTATTTTGTACACTCTACAGGACATGGGGTAGGGCTTGATATTCATGAATTGCCTGTAATATCATCCAAATCGGATGTGATTATAGAAGACGGCATGGTCTTTACAATTGAACCAGGCATTTATTTGCCTAATGAATTTGGAGTACGTATAGAAGATACGGTAGTCATGAAAGACGGTAAAGCGGAGATCTTGGGTGCGTAAAACACAAATATTGGACAAAGATCACTCTAAGATAATAACACCATTGTATCCATGGCTTAATGCATCAGAAACTAAAGGGCATAAAGTATTGCTTGGTATAGGCGGAAACGTTGGAGATGTTGTCAGACGTTTTGAGCATTTATATTGGTATCTGAATCGTTCGCCTTTTGTGAGTATAGTTCAAACATCACCAATTTTACGAAATCCTCCTTTTGGATATGTTGATCAACCCGATTTTTATAATGCCTTAATACTTATAAAGACATATTTGACTCCCAAAGCTCTATTGGATTATATATTACATATAGAAAAACTATTTGGCAGGGAGAGGAGTTTTAAAAACGCTCCTAGGACTTTAGATATAGATATGATAAAATATGCAAAGAAAACAATGGTTACTCCACAGCTTATATTGCCTCATCCTTTTTGGATGACAAGATCTTCTGTGTTGATACCATTGGAATGGATGAAAGGAGTTTAGATGCGACATGAGACTTTTTTGGGTAGCAGTATAGGTGCACTATATCGACAAATAGTGTTAAAATATCCAAATGGTGTAAAGTTTGTTTCTACTCAACAAATAAGAAAAGGGGACAAGATCAGATACGCAATATCTTTTAAGCAGATTGAAATTGTTGATGAGATTAGCACAACATTGAGTTTGCGTTATCCTGAAAATGTATTAATTGAAAAAATAGAGGGACTTGAAGATAAATTAGCCAAGTTGGAGAGCTTGGGTGATTGGGAGCCTACAAACAATGTTTGTATTGATACAATAAAAGAAGAATTGTTGGCCAAAGGCATGGATGCCAAATGGCTGGATAAAATTTCTACGATCTTGATAAAAAACGAATTAGATACTGAAAAAAATCTTATTATGCATTACATTCTTGAAGAGCTTGAAGCTTCATTAGTTTTTTCCGAAAAAGATAAACAGCCTCCAAAGATCATCATGATGACCGGTCCGACTGGAGTTGGCAAAACTACAGCTATTGCAAAAATGGCAAATTATTATAAAGATCAAATAGATACATCAAAAATGGCATTTATCAACCTTGATCATTATCGTGTCGCAGCCAGCGAACAGCTAAAAAGTTATGCGAATTTAATGGATATTGAATATGGAGATATCGAAGATGCCAGTGAATTTTCTAAAGAACTAGATAGATTTAAACATAAAGAGTTGATTTTTGTAGATACTGGCGGTATATCTCCTTTTGATATCAATAGACTTTTAGAAACGGTTTCATTTATTAGGGGTGCCTCTACTCATGATGTATCAACCGTACTAGTGCTTTGTGCGACTTTTAAAAAAGAGGATTTGGTAGCAATGCATGATCATTTCTCTTTTTTAAGTCCAGATAATCTCATAATTACTAAGTTCGATGAGACCTCAAGCATTAGCGGATTGGTAGATTTTTTACGTTCATGCCAAATACCACTTTACTATTTTTCTACAGGACAAGATATTTCAAAAGACTTGATACCGGCTTTTGGTGATTATTTATTGAACCGTCTAGCTAAAGAATGGCAAAATATAGAATGCGAGACTATACAATGAAACCAAAAGTAATAGTTGGCATGAGTGGCGGCATAGATTCAAGCATGGTTGCTATTTTATTGCAACAGGCCGGCTATGAAGTAGAAGGAGTTTATATGAAACTCCATGATAAAGCAGGGTATCATGAAGCTAATTTTGCAAAAGTAGAAAATGTAGCTTCACATCTTGGCATAAAAGCACATTTTGTTGATTTGAGTAGTGATTTTAGAAGAGAAGTTTATGACTATTTTGTATCATCTTATAGAGATGGACTAACTCCAAATCCATGTGTGGCATGTAATCGTACTATTAAATTTGGCAAAATGATAGAGTTTGCGCAGACGCAAGGAGCCCAGTTTGTCGCTACCGGTCACTATGTCAGATGTGATGGAAAGGCTATTTACGAAGGAGTTGATAAAAGTAAAGATCAAAGTTATTTTTTGGCACAAATAGACAAGAGTGTTTTGCCAAAATTATTGTTTCCCCTAGGAGATTGGCTAAAAGAAGATGTCAAACTACATGCTAAAAAATATGATTTTTTATCTTCTATATCATCTTCAAAGGAGAGTTTGGAGATATGTTTTGTGGAAGATACATATGTAGATGTACTAAAAGAGCATATGAAGATTGACAGTAATGGAGAAGTGCTAAATACAAAAGGCGAGATTGTAGGAACTCACAAGGGGTATATGCATTATACTGTCGGAAAACGCAGAGGTTTTTTTGTTAACGGTGCTCATGATCCTCATTTTGTACTACAACTAAAACCAGAAACCAATCAAATTGTTGTTGGTACAAAAGAAGATTTGGAAGTTAACACTGTAGAATTAAAAGAACTTTTTTTATTTGATAATATTGGTGACACGATAGAGTGTCAAGTCAAAGTACGATATCGTACACATGCAGTACCAGCAAGTATAACTATAAAAGGAGACAAGGCTCAAATAACACTTCATGAAAGCATTTTCGGTGTTGCCAAAGGGCAGATAGCTGCATTGTATAATGGAGATAAGTTACTAGGCGGTGGAGTTATAATATAGTTGTCTTGTAGCCAAAACCTCTATTTTATCAATGTTTGGATACAATATAGTATTAAATATTAAAGATGGGGTAAAACGCTTATGGGCGGATATATGATTTTTTCTGGGACTGCAAACATTGAATTAGCAAATGAGATAGCAAAATATCTTGAAATGCCACTTTCAAAAGCTATAATAAATAGATTTTCTGATGGTGAAATTAATGTACAAATAGCAGAGAGTGTGCGAGGTAAAGACGTTTATATCATTCAGCCTACTTGTGTACCGGCAAATGATAATCTCATGGAACTTCTAATAATGACTGATGCTCTAAAGAGATCATCGGCTAAATCAATTACGGCTGTTGTGCCATATTATGGTTATGCTAGACAAGATCGTAAGGCAGCTCCAAGGGTACCAATTTCGGCTAAATTGGTAGCCAATCTTATGGAAACTGCTGGGATTACTAGAATGGTCACAGTTGACTTGCATGCTTCTCAAATACAAGGCTTTTTTGATATTCCGGTAGATAATTTATATGGTGCTATTTTGTTCGCAGATTATATCAAAGCAAAACAATTACCAAATCCTATCATTGCCTCTCCGGATATCGGCGGAGTAACACGAGCTAGGTATTTTGCCCAAAGATTAGGGTTGGAGATGGTTATCGTTGACAAAAGACGTCAAAAAGCCAATGAATCCGAGGTAATGAATGTCATAGGTGATGTGAATGGTAAAGATGTAATTTTAATAGATGATATGATAGATACTGCAGGTACTATGGTCAAAGCAGCCGAAGCTCTAAAAAAATTGGGAGCTACTAGTGTAATGGCTTGCTGTACACACCCAGTACTTTCTGGTCCAGCATATGATCGTATAGAAAATGGAGTATTAGACGAGCTTGTAGTGGCAAACACTATACCGATGAGACAAGCATCTTCAAAAATCAAAATGCTCTCTACAGCTCCAATGCTTGGAGAAGTTATAAGAAGAGTTCATAATAATGAGAGTGTAAATTCTCTTTTTGATGTAAAATAATTAATAATATAAAAGCAAATAGTTATATACAAGGAAAGCCATATGGCAATAGTACCACAGTCGCATATTCGTAATTTTTCTATCATAGCCCATATTGATCATGGTAAATCAACTCTTGCTGATCGTATCATACAAGAGTGCGGGGCAGTTTCTGATCGAGAGATGTCGGCTCAAGTTATGGATACTATGGATATCGAAAAAGAACGCGGTATTACCATAAAGGCTCAAAGCGTAAGACTTGATTATGTCAAAGATGGTGAAGCGTATGTGCTTAATCTCATAGACACTCCTGGTCACGTGGATTTCTCTTATGAAGTGAGCAGATCTTTAGCGTCTAGTGAAGGAGCTTTGCTTATAGTTGATGCAGCCCAAGGTGTGGAAGCTCAAACTATAGCCAATGTTTATATTGCCATAGAAAATAATTTGGAACTTTTGCCTGTTGTAAATAAAATAGATCTTCCAGCTGCTGATCCAGATAGAGTGCTAAGTGAGCTTGAAAACGCTATTGGGATAGATGCAACAGAGCATTGCTTGGTATCGGCAAAAACAGGTCAAGGAGTTAAAGCGCTCATAGATACTCTAATAGAACGAATTCCATCACCAAAAGGCGATGAAAATGCTTCAGCTAAAGCTCTTATATATGATAGCTGGTTTGACAACTATCTAGGTGCTTTGGCGCTAGTGAGAGTATTCGAAGGCAGTCTCAAGAAGGGACAGATGGCAAAAATTATGGGTGCAAAAAGAGAGCATCAGATACTTGACCTTATGTATCCGCATCCTTTGGCTCCAACAAAGACAACAGAGATAAAAACTGGCGAGATAGGCATAGTGGTGCTTGGACTCAAAACCGTTGATGCCTTGCAAGTGGGTGATACTATCACAGATGCCAAAAATCCAACGAGCGAGGCTATTCATGGGTTTGAACCGGCTAAGCCATTTGTATTTGCGGGTATCTATCCAATAGAAACAGATAAATTTGAAGACCTACGAGATGCACTCAATAAACTCAAACTAAATGATAGCTCTTTGAGTTTTGAGCCAGAAAGTTCTATGGCGCTAGGAAGTGGGTTTAGGACTGGATTTTTGGGAATGCTTCACATGGAAGTAGTTAAAGAAAGACTTGAGCGTGAGTTTGATCTTGATCTGATAGCTACTGCTCCTACTGTGGTATATGAAGTTCTTCAAACAAATGGCGAGAAGATCGAGATTCAAAATCCAAGTGAGCTTCCTGAACCACAAAAGATAGATACTATTTTTGAACCTTATGTAAAAGCTACAATTTTAACTCCACAAGAATTTGTAGGTAATCTTATTAAACTCTTAAGTGAGAGAAGAGGTGTCCAGATAAAGATGGATTACCTCAATGAAACTAGAGTATTGCTTGAGTATGATATCCCCATGAATGAGATAGTTATGGACTTTTATGACAAGCTTAAAAGTACCACCAAAGGATATGCAAGTTTTGACTACGAGCCTATAGGTTTTCGTCCAGGTAAGCTAGTCAAGTTGGATATAAAAGTTGCCGGTGATGTGGTGGATGCATTATCTATCATAGTTCCAGAAGAAAAGGCAAGAACAAGAGGGCTCGCATTTGTAAATCAATTAAAAGAGTTGATCCCAAGACAATTATTCGAAGTAGCCATTCAAGCCAGTATCGGCAATACCGTAATAGCTAGATCCAATGTCAAATCAATGGGCAAAAATGTAACTGCAAAGTGTTACGGCGGAGATATTACTCGTAAAAGAAAGCTCTTAGAAAAACAAAAAGCAGGTAAAAAGCGTATGAAGTCTATAGGCAAGGTCGAAGTTCCGCAAGAAGCGTTTATGGCTGTACTCAAATTAGATAGTTAACATGGGTTGGATTTTTCATATTCATTTAATTGCCGCTATTTCATGGATAGGCGGAGCAGTATTTATGTTTGTATTAGGTATTTTTTTACGAGATAAACAAGCTCAAAAAGAAGTTTATCCTAGAATTGGTCCATTATTTGGATATTATGAAATTGTAGTGCTTATTATTTTGATAGCGACAGGAATTACTTTGATCACACAAAACGGATTAATAGATGTTTTGTCAAGCAATAATCAAAGCGAAGTATTGGCTGCATTAAGAAAAAAATTGTTACTGGTTGGTATCGTAATTGTTTTAACTATTGTACACTTCATCATTGCATTTAGAACAAATGATAAAGAGCGCACAAAGATACAAAATATCATTTCTAGAGGTTCATCTTTGCTGATATTTCTACTAAATCTTTGGATATTGCATTATGCAATTGTGATACGACATATTTTATAAGAACAAAATTATAAATTAGAGGGCAAATATGAGATGTATGAGCTGTCAATGCTTGAGTTTGCGTACTTTTTGTAAAAATTGCGAAACAAATTTATTGGCTCCATCTATTACAAAAAGAACTATTGGCACGCTTGATGTATATAGTTTTTATAAATACTTAAATATAGAAAATTTACTGCTAACCAAGCATAATCCCCAAGGGTATAGAATTTTTAAGGCATTGGCAAATATCACCTTAAAACCATTTATTGAAAAATTTATAGTCGCAGATCCTAGAGAAATTTATATAATTGGCATAGATGAGAAGGTAAAAAATGGCTATTCGCATGTATCTTTGCTTGCACATTCTATGAAAAGCAAAGGAGTAAAGGTATTACATTCGTCTTTGATGGCCCAAAATAGAGTTAGTTATGCCGGTAAAACTTTGCAGTATCGTATTGAAAATCCTAGAAACTTTATCTACAAAGGCAAAAGCAAAATCGAAGCTATATTGGTAGATGATATTATTACAACTGGCATTACACTTCAAGAAGCTCAAAATGTATTATTATCTCATGGAGTTAATGTACTTTTTGCTTTAACTCTTGCAGATGCCAAAGAATAGATGGATTTCACAGTAAAAAATGGTAATATTATAAAAATTTAAGGAGCGTTGCATGGAGCATACATTATTTGTTGTTGTTATTACGATTGCCATAGCAACACTATTGAATGTTGTTTTAAGAAAGATTAAAATTCCAACTATTATAGGGTATATAATAGCCGGAATTATTATCGCATCGCTATTTAGATTTGATGAGAATGCAAAAGAGACGCTTTCTCATGTTGCAGAATTTGGCGTAGTATTTTTGATGTTTACCATAGGTCTTGAGTTTTCCGTCAAACATTTTCGCAAGATGAAAAGAGAAGTTTTCGTATTTGGAATGCTGCAAGTTGGTATAACTGGTATTTTATTTTCTGCTATAGGTTATTATTTGTTTGAAGCAAATGCAAAAGAATCACTGGTCATTGGGCTTGCATTGGCTTTGTCATCAACGGCTATAGTACTTAAAGTGCTCAACGAAAACAATGAAACACATTCTGGTTATGGTCGTATAACTCTTGGTGTTTTGCTTTTTCAGGATCTGGCGGTTATTCCAATATTGCTAATGATCTCTATTTTTACATCAAATAATCAATCTTTAGGCTCTTTGCTTGGAGAGCTTTTGATTAGTGCTACCATTGTTTTTACAGTGTTTTTTGTTGCCAGCAAATATCTTATTGAGCGATATTTCGGTTGGATAATGTATACAAAAAGTGAAGAGATATTTTTGGTTTCTGTGTTGCTGGTTGTTATATCTACTTCATTTTTTGCAGAACGTTTAGGCTTTTCATATTCTTTGGGTGCATTTTTGGCAGGTATGATACTTGCTGAGACTAAATACAGATACAAAATTGAAGCCGACCTTGTACCATTTAGGGATATTTTACTTGGTATATTTTTTGTAACTATTGGCATGCAGATCGATTGGCGCACATTGGTTGAATTCGGATATATTATATTGCCACTGGTTATGGGTATTATGATTTTAAAGGCAATTATTATATTTAGTGTTTTATCTTTTTTTGTTCAAAAAAGATCAGCACTCAAAGCAACACTAGCTCTGTTTCAAGTCGGTGAATTTGCCTTAGTCATATTTACACTAGCTTATAATAATGGTATGATCAACGATACATGGAATCAGATATTAGTAATTACTGTTATTATATCTATGATCATTGCTCCATTTATACTTAAAAATATAAAAAGTATTGTTGATTTTTTATCCCCAGAACCAACGACCTTAAGAAAAAGAGCATTCAGAGAAGGTGGATTTAGTGGCCATATTATTATATGCGGTTATGGACCATTGGGACGAAAATTAGTATCTAATTTTAAAGGGATGGGTTTATCATATATTATTTTAGAACATGATATTTCATTGGTAGACAAGGCTATTTCTGATGGTGAAAGTATGATTTTTTTGGCAAATGCAGCACAAAAAAGCGTTTTGGAACATTTTAATATAAATGAATCAGTAGCAGTTGTCGTAGCAATTACAAACGAAAAGCAAAAAAGACTAATTTGTGAAAATATTACATCATTTGGTGCAAATATAAATACTGTAGTGACAGTTAGTAATGATGAGGAAGAAAAAATCATAAAAGAGCTTGGGATCAATCATATAGTTAACGATCGCGAGATTATATCTCAGATGCTCACCCAAAAAGCTTTGACTTGCTCTTTGAGAGTTTAGGGTTTTTTAGAGGCGCCCTTTAATTACTTAGCTAAATTTTGTAATAAATTTACCATTAATCTGACGCTGGCGCCTGAACCTCCATGCGGGTTTTCGCCCCATGTATGCTCTACAAAAGCAGGTCCCGCAATATCAAGGTGTGTCCATTTGTCTTTGTTTTCTTCATTTATAAACTCAGATAAAAACAATCCGGCAGTGATCGCTCCTCCATGCGGAGAGCTAGCTACATTGCTGATATCTGCTATTTCGCTTTTGATAAGTTTTTTTAAGTATCGATTGAAATGCAGTTCTGTAACCATTTCCCCCGAAATCACAGAGGCTTCTTTTAATAATGCTTTTGGGGCGTCTGAATGTCCCATGATACCAATAGTATAGGCTCCAAGTGCTACTACGCATGCCCCAGTGAGTGTCGCAAAATCATATATATAATCAGCTTTTACTTCTTGTTGAGCATAAGCAAGTACATCAGCAAGTACTAATCTACCCTCGGCATCGGTATTACGTACTTCTATGGTTTTGCCATTTTTGGCATAGAGTACATCGTCCGGTTTATATGCATCTCCGCCTATCATATTTTCTACTGCACCTATAAAGCCATGCACTTCTATTGGAAGATCTAGTTCGCCTATTGCTTTCATTATACCCAGCACCGCTGAGGCTCCACTTTTGTCAGATTTCATGGTTACCATTGATGCGGATGGTTTTAGGCTTAGCCCGCCACTATCATAAGTCAACCCTTTACCTACCAGAGTTATTACGCACTTTGGATTGGCTGGTTTGTGTTTTAGATGAATTACATAAGGTTCATGTCTACTAGCCCTTGCTACTGCTAATAAGGCATTCATATTCTGTTTTTCTAATTCTTTAATTCTCAGTACATTGCACTCTAATTTGCTATCTTCACTAAGCTTAGTAGCAATTTGTGCCATTATCTCCGGATAGCAATCATCGGGAGTTGTATTTACGATGTCTCTTGAGAAGTTTGTAGCATTAGCTAGTATAGTTGCATTATTGACAGCGTTTTTGATACTCTCTTTTTTTGCATTATCACAATCTTGTAAAAAGATAGATACATTTTTCAAGTTAGATACTGTTGGTTTGCTTTTATATCTTGTGAAAGTATAATTGCCAAGCAATATACCCTCGCAGACAGCTTGTATATAACGTTCATCCAAAGAATTCAAAGGTGAAACGGCTAGATGTTTATAAATACTTTTACAACATACTGAACGAACTGCAGTGGCAGATGCACTTCTTAGGCTATCTGGATCTAGAGATGAAATTCCTACGTATAATCGTTGTTTCTCAATTAGATGAACTACTTCATCTTGTTCTGCTTTGAAGCCGCTTCTTTTTAGTAGTTCTACATCTTGGGCGTCCTCCAAATTTTCATTATTAATGAAAATTAGCGTGATATCGCCATCAAAAGAGGCTATAGGAGTATCGCTAATATGAAATAACATTTATTTTCCTTTAATCTTTAAATTGATCTTTTAATATATCTTTTGCTTGCATCATATCCTTATCGCCTCTACCGGAAATATTTACAATTATGAGCTTGCCTTTTATGGATGATTTGTCTATTTTTTTTAGGTATGCAACTGCATGCGAACTTTCAAATGCTGGTATAATTCCTTCGGACTGAGAAAGCCATACAAAAGCATCAAGGGCCTCGGCATCTGTGATATTATCATATTTTGCAATGCCTTGCTCTTTGAGATAAGCATGTTCTGGTCCAATCCCTGGATAATCAAGTCCAGCAGAAATCGAATGTGCTTCGAGTATTTGTCCATCTTCATCTTGAAGTAGATAGCTCATTTGCCCATGAAGCACACCAGGACTTCCTTTTTCAAGCGATGCCCCATGCTTATCTGTGTCTATGCCCAAACCACCGGCCTCAATACCTATACATTCTACTTCTTTATCTTCTAAAAAGTGATTGAATATACCAATAGCATTGGAGCCACCGCCTATGCAAGCTATGACTTTGTCAGGCAATCTTTGCTCAACTTCTAAAATTTGTGCTTTTGCTTCCCATCCTATAATAGATTGAATATCTCTGATCATCATAGGGTAGGGGTGTGGGCCGGCAACTGTTCCTATGATATAGTAGGTATCTCTAGCATGTGTTACCCAATGGCGGATCGCATCATTCATAGCATCTTTTAGTGTACGGCTGCCAGATGTAACAGGGTGTACTTTGGCTCCTAGTAATTTCATACGAAATACATTGAGCTCTTGTCTGGCTACATCTTTTTCACCCATAAATATTTCACACTCTAAATTAAATAATGCAGCTACAGTTGCAGTGGCAACCCCGTGTTGACCCGCACCGGTTTCTGCTATGATTTTTTTCTTTCCAAGTCTTTTTGCTAAAAGTGCTTGAGCTATTGTGTGGTTGATTTTGTGTGCACCAGTGTGATTTAGGTCTTCTCTTTTTAGGTAAACTTTGGCTCCAAGTTCTTTGCTGATATTTTGAGCAAAATAAAGAGGGCTCGGTCTGCCCACATAGTTTTTGTAGTAATAATCAACCTCTTTCCAAAACCGGGGATCAAATCTTACGCTTTGATAGTCTTTGTTTAGCTGTTCAAGAGCGGTCATAAGTGTTTCTGGTACATATCTGCCGCCAAATATGCCAAAATGCCCCAATTCATCCGGGTCATGCGGACTTGGTTTTGGTATATAAATATCATTTGGTTTTTTTGTCATGGTAAAAACTTTGCATTTGATTTTTGATAGAGATTATACCCTAAGGCTCTTTAGGGAGAGTTGGGTATTGTAGATTAATTTCGGAAACGGTCTATTTGAGTCCCGTCATTTAATTTATTAATAAGTGGCAAGATTCTAGTAGGGATGCCAAGTTTGTTCATATATATTACATAATTAACAAGAACTTTTTTGCCATATTCTCTAGATTCTACATTTTCAATTGTTTCCATGCTTAGATAAGGCTCATATGGACCAGTTTTAAACATATCCGGCCGTTGTATAAGACGCTTTGTAAAACCAATACCGCCGTTATAAGCATATGCTACAAAAAGCGGATGATAAAGATTTGAATTGAGATAATTCAAGTGACGATTTGCGTATTGTATAGCTTTATGTGGATCAAACATATCGTCCAAGTCTATAGACTCACCATCCTTGTTGGCTATATGTTTTGCTAAAAAAGGCATAATTTGCATCATTCCAAGAGCAAAAGAACGAGATATTGCTGCAGGCACGAAGCGACTCTCTTGTCTAGCGATCGCATAAATCAGCGCTTGTCTTTCAGTTGGTAATGATTGCAGTATATTACGATATGGCAACGGATAATATTTTTCTTTATGTTGCGATGCATAAGATTTTATAAATGCATAATGCCCAGCAGTAGATTCATAGGCATATGACTCGGCTAATTTGTTCAAGTCATTTTTCCCAGAAAAGACTTGGTTTTTTAATTGCGCCCAACTGAGTGGATCTTTAGTATCAAATGAGTTGTTATATTGCGCTGCAAATACCGGACTAATTGTTTTTGGATAGTGTCCATTTGCCAGATCTTGAGCAATTAATGAATAAATATTTACATCCGTACTAGTTAAAAGTTCATCTAGATAAGCTTTATCTTTTGTGATTTGATATGCCCAGAATGTTGCTCTATCTCTATCATAAGGTTTGTCAGTCGTCTGTTTTGAATATATAAAATGGGAAAGTGCTTTTTGAAGATCTTGTGCTTTTATTGCTTTGATGCCAGCGCTAAAATGTCTGCTTGCCTGTATGGCTTCATTTGATGGCGGCGGAGGTAGACAATTGTCGCCTTTACAAAATGCACCTATTTTAGGCATTGTTCCTGTTTTTGCTTTATATGCGTCAGCTATTAGTTTATTGATATAAGATGTTTGCACAAGGGCATCATGTGCTTCTTGCTGTGTCGTTTCCGGTTGAGAAATAAAACGCCAAATATAATAATCTTTTTCCAGGCAAGTCGGCATTTGTTTTATATCTTGCAATGTAAAAGTTTTTGCTTCGACTATGAGAGAAAAAAGAGCCAAAAATATAAAAAATCGTTTTATTCTCATAAGTTAATTCCTGATTACCTAGAATAGTATTCGTATAATCTGTAAACCGATTATGACTACTAATGGAGAAAAATCTATACCATTAGTTACTACGAATGGCATTTTTTCTCTAACAAAGCCAAAAACCGGATCTGTGATACGACGCATCATATCAACTACCGGATTGCGTGTATATGGAGAAATGATGCTGATAAGTGAGACTATAATTATAATCCAAATATAAAGAGTGATAAGTCCATTGACAAGATTGATAAGAAACATTATGATATAACCTCTAGTAAATAAGATTTTAGATAAGGATAAAGATCGCTAAGCTCGGGCCCATGTTCTGCACCGGTCAATAATAATCTAAGCGGTTTAAACAGTGCCTTGCCTTTGAGACCACTTTGTTCTATAAGATAGCTTTTGAACTCATCATATGTTGCAATAGCTGGAGCCTGGGCAATGATGTCTCGCAATAAAACCATCTCTTTGCTCCATTCTCCTTCAAAGGTTTTTGGAGCAAAAATAGCTTTTATTTTTGGATCAAGCTCACTAAGCGTGCTTGCTTCCTCTAGATATAATTTGGCTAGTTTCCCAAGTTCGCTGTCTCTGAATCCAAAAAGCTCAGAAAACTCTTTGTTGCCCATAAGTTTTAGATGTTCACGATTGAGAAATCGTAATTTATCTAAATCAAATTTGGCCGGACTTTTTGAGATATTTTCTAGCTTAAACCAAGATATTGCCTCAGGAAGTGTAAAAACTTCTTTCGGGGTTTTATTACCCAAAAGCAATAGATAATTCAAAATCGCATCAGGCAAAAACCCTTGCTCAAACAGCCATTTTACTGAACTAGCATCATCTCTTTTGCTCATTTTTTTGTTTTCACTATTTAAAATAATAGGCAAATGGGCATACTCGGTTTCTTTGGTGTAGCCAAGTAGATTTTTGATGTGGATTTGCTTTGGAGTGTTGCTTAGATGATCTTCACCGCGGATTATCATATTTATATTGGTAAGCATATCATCGCATGAACATGCGAAATTATAGGTAGGTGTACTATCGTTTCTCAAAATCACAAAACTATCTACTTCGTTCGGCTGAGTAACAAAATCTCCCTTGATAATATCATGATGAATTATAGGTGCATCTGGTTTTTTGATGCGAATTACAAAAGGTATATTTTTGGCTTTTATCTCTTCAATTGTTTCAGCTGTTTGAATAGTACATTTACTGCTGTATCTATATGCAATGCCATCTTTTTTTGCATTCTCCCTATCAGCTTCGAGTTCCTCGGGAGTGCATATACACATAAAAGCTTTTCCTTCTTCTAAGAGCCTAATTGCTAGATTTTGATGAATGTGCAGGTTAGCACTTTGGTAAAATAGTTGGCTGTATGGCAAGGCGAATTTTTCTAATATCTGTAAGATTTCTTGATCTTTACCTTCTATATTTCTTTCTTTGTCTGTATCTTCTATGCGAACTACAAAACTTGTATCTCTTTGCATGGCAACGATATAATTTATGATGGCCACCCGTAAGTTACCGATATGCATATCACCTGTTGGTGACGGGGCAAATCTGAGCATTTTTTCTCCTGTAAAGCTTTAAATCTATGTAATTATATGGTTTTTTGCTAAAAGTTAGCGTTTCGAGAGTTTTGTGACGATATTTTTAATACTCATTTAAGATATTTTGAATTGATATTTTTTATGTTAAAGTGATAAGATATTAATAATATTAGTTGCTTATCTTGTGATTTTAAAGGATCGTTAATGGATAAAGAATTTGAAGATTTGTTTACAAAAGAATTAGATGCCATTAGATCAAAACGTTTAAAACTAAAGCAGAGTACAGAAAATATCAATAAAAACCTTGTAGGTTTGGCATTATCCGGCGGAGGGGTGCGTTCAGCGACCATAAATCTTGGGTTTTTACAAGTAATGAATAGAATTGGTTTTTTGAAAAAGGCTGATTATATCTCCAGTGTGTCAGGCGGCGGGTATATAGGCAGCTATATTCACTCAAAACTCAGAAAAAATATTTCTGCTGATGATCCATACAAGGAACTTTTTTTACAAGAAGATATTGACCATTTTAGAAGGCACGGAAGATATCTCACTCCTAGCAAAAATAAGCTATTAAACTACAGTTCTCTAATCGGAGGGTATTTTGTTACGGCATTATTGCATTTGATATGGTATGTTACGTTTGCTCTGTTTATAGGATATTTAATTAAGTGGCTTGATTCTAAAGTATTGTTATATATAGGTATTGTTGCCTTTTTTGCCCTTGCGCTCACATCTATTTATTATTATTTTTTTCATTTTTTGCGTAACTTTCCAAAGATATATAAAAAATTATGGTTGCCAAAAAAACTGATCATAACCGAAGGTTTTTTGGCTTTAATGGTCTTAATCTTATCTGTATTTTATATTGCAGATTTATTGCCTGACATTGCTAAATTTTCTACAGGACAAACTGTATTGATTTTAGGGGTGCTTTCTCTTATTTTTGGTTCATTCGCTAATCCAAATATTCTTTCATCTCATATGTTTTATAATTTTAGTCTAAAAGATGCTTATTTGTGGTTTGAAAGAACTCCGAGAAAAATTTATGAACTGAGTCCAGGCAGTAGTGCAAAAAAGTGGGGCAGTGCTCCTTATCCACTAATAAATACAACACTCAATCTAATGGGCAAAGATAATTACAAAGGATTAAAAAGTTGTGACTATTTTCTTTTTTCACCATTTTATAGCGGTTCTAAACTTACAGGTTATGTGCCTACAAACAAAAGTGAATATAAAAACATGACTCTTTCAACAGCAATGACAATATCTGGTGCCGCTGTTAATTCAAACATGGGCTACAAGACAAATCGGTATTTAGCTTTTTTTATGACAATGCTGAATATCAGATTAGGTTATTGGGCCTTAAATCCAAAAATAATAACCAAGAAAAATAAGAATTTTATCGAAAAGCTTGCTTATGTATGTGCGAAAACAATCAATTATTGGCCGACATTTTGGCCATATTGTAATCTTGCAGAACTTTTTGGCTTGCAGACTTTAAAGAGATGGCGTATCAATCTTTCCGATGGCGGCCATATCGAAAATATGGGTGTTTATGAACTTTTAAGACGCAGATGCAAACTGATCATATCTATTGATGCGGGAGCAGATCCTGAGTATGCATTTTCTGATCTTAAAAATTTACTCATCAGAGCAAGAAATGAGTTGGGACTTGCAATAGAATTTAGATCAGAGCCGGAAGATGAGATCAGGCCAAAAGCATCGAGCGGGTTTTCGAATAAGCACTATTGTGTCGCGGATATTTATGAACTCACAATGGAAGAAGATGGTATAAAAAAACATATAGGTATTTTTGTATATATTAAATCTTCAATGATGGCACTTAAATATAATGGCAATCTAAAGTATAAACTAATGGAGGATCCAGAAGATACTACATTAATGTTCGATGCTTTTAAATACAAAACATATCACCCGACTTTTCCTCACGAATCAACAACAGATCAGTTTTTTGACAAAGCACAGTGGGACGCATACTATTACCTTGGTAGGAGTATGGGATTTGAAGTTTTAAAAGACATAAAAGATATTTTAGAAAACACTAAAACAAAACGGTTGAAAAGTAAAAAAATGGCAGATTATGAGATTTTTGATCTGTTTAATGTTTTGAAGTAGATAAAAAGAGTTAAAACCAAAAATAGGACGATATTATAGTATCAAAATGCTATAATTCTATCAAAAAGAGCATCATGAAACTACTATATCCGCTTCCCATCCAAAACGATTTTATATTTAACTCATCGCCGAGAGATTTTACTGTCGAAGAGATTCCGCTCTATGAATTTAGCGGAGAAGGTGAACATTTAGTGCTCAAAGTCCGCAAAAAAGAGCTCACAACGTGGGAAATGATAGCCATTATCGCAAATCATTTGGGTATCAAGCACGGCGAAATAGGCTACGCAGGGCTCAAAGACAAAAATGCGATGACTATCCAGCATATATCACTTTTGGCAAAATATGAAGACAGATTAAAAGAGCTTAGTCATGATGGTATCAAGATACTAGAAATTACGAGGCACAATAACAAAATAAGAGTAGGGCATCTCAAAGGAAATCGTTTTGAGATGCGTCTAAAAAAAGTTCTTGGGGTGCAAAAAGACAAACTGGATTCCGGACTAGAATGGATAAAACAAAATGGTCTGCCAAATTATTTTGGTAATCAAAGATTTGGAACAGACGGCAACAACTGGGAGGATGGCAAAAAGATCATTGAAAAAAAACTCAAGATCAATGATAGAAAATTACGAGAATTTCTGGTAGGTTCTTATCAAAGCTATCTTTTTAACAATTGGCTCTCAAAAAGGATCGAAATTAGTTTGTTGCTCCAAAAATATAGCGAAAATGAAAGCGAAAACGTATTGTCATTACCGGCAGGAACGCTTAAAGGTACTAAAGAGCAATCAAACTTTTTCAAACTCATGCAAGGCGATATAATGATGCATTATCCTCATGGCAGACTTTTTGATGCCGAGGATTTGAGTAGCGAAGCTACTAGATTTGCTTTAAGGGATATATCGCCTACCGGACTTGTGGCAGGCATGAAAACTAATAGAGCTGGTGGCAATGCCGGTTTGATTGAAAGTGCGTTTGATGAGTCGATCCCATTACAAGGTGCTAGAAGATACGCTTGGATTTGGGCAACTGACATTACCAAAAGATATATTCCAGAAAAAGCACATTATGAGCTTGGCTTTACTCTTCCAAAAGGGTGTTATGCTACAAATGTACTGGATGTGCTTAGAGGTGAGAGCCGTTAAGCAAATGGTATTGTGTTTGTACCATCTTAGGCAATGGATCTAAAAAACAGAGATACTAAACTAAATTTAGTATGACGACAAGTGGATTGCTTCTTCATTTCATTCATCGCAACGACTGGATTGCTGCCTTCGCAGGAATGACAGGGCTCGTCATCCTCGCGAAGGCGGGGATCCATAATATTCAGTTGCTTCGTTCCAGTTAATAACAGTTGAAGTTCTGCTTAAAATTTAATATAATGATTCTACCACTGTGAGTAGGGCAGTTGCGAAAGAGAGGCATTTGTATAGCGAGGATCGTTTGATACTTCTGTTTTTGCCCAGTTTGGCAATTTAAATTCTTCATTTTCATCATCTAGTTCTATTTCTGCTACGATTAAACCTTTGTTCTCGTCTTCAAAAATATCCAGTTCCCACAAATGACCTTCATATGGTATCTCATAACGTATTTTGGATATGAGTAAGCCTTTGCATTGTTTTAAAAGTTCTAGTGCATCTGCATATGGGATAGAGTATTCAAATTCTGATCTGGTAATCCCATTAGATGAGTCTCCCTTAATGGTCAAAAATGCTTCATCGTCACTTGTGCGGATACGAATACTCGGAGCACGGTGTACAAGATAACCCTGTAGCAGTTTTTTGCCATTCAATAAAGGCGGAAGCTTGGCAGTATCTACAAGAAATTTTCTCTCTATCTCGATCCCCAATTATTCATCCTTTTTGCGAGTGATTTTAGCCCCAAGCTTGGATAGTTTACCTTCCAAATTGTCATATCCACGATCAAGGTGATATATACGTAGAACTCTAGTTGTGCCGTCAGCCACTAATGCGCCAAGTACAAGAGCAGAGCTAGCACGCAAATCAGTAGCCATCACATCTGCTCCATACAATTTTTCTACACCATGCACTGCAGCCAATGAACCTTTTAGCCAAATATCAGCTCCTAAGCGATTTAATTCGCTCACATGCATAAATCTATTTTCAAATAATCTTTCTTCAATGATGCTCTCTCCATCTGCAATTGCAGCAATTGCCATAAACTGAGCTTGCATGTCGGTTGGAAATCCTGGATATTCTGTAGTAATTATATGAACAGGTTTAAGTTTTTCCGGTCCATATATGGTGATGGAGTTTTTTGTTGATTCGCATTTACATCCCATAGCTTCTAATTTATCTATAACAGCTTTTAAATGATTGGCATCAGCATTTTCAAGTGTAATAGTAGATTGCGTTATAGCTGCGGCGCAAAGATATGTTCCGGCTTCTATACGATCCGGAATAATTTCTGTGGTTTTAAACTCCAAAGGTTTGCCGTTCGTTCCTACTATAGTAATCTCACTAGTGCCTGTACCATCTATTTTTACTCCAGCACCTTCAAGCATTTCACATAATTGTACTATCTCAGGTTCTTTTGCAGCATTTACTATAGTCGTAGTACCGTTTGCAAGAGCTGCGGCCATGAGTACATTTTCTGTACCGCCTACTGTTATTTTGTCAAATACTATTTTTGCTCCGCGTAGACCATTCGGAGCTTCTGCTCTGACATAACCACCTTTTATCTCTATATTTGCCCCCATAGCCTCAAGAGCTTTGAGATGCATATCAATAGGACGTTGACCAATTGCACATCCACCAGGTAGGCTGACTTCACATACTTTAAATCTAGCAAGCAATGGACCAAGTACAAGTATTGATGCTCTCATTTGAGATACTATTTCATAAACGGCTTTTGTGGAGTTGATAGTGCTATTATCAATATGTGCGATAGTATTATTGTGTTCAACTTTACCACCTAGCATAGTAAGTAATTTTAGCAGTGTGCGAATATCTACTACATTTGGAAGATTTGTTAATGTTACGGGCTTATCACTTAATATAGTAGCTGCAATTACAGGCAAAGCAGAGTTTTTGGCTCCACTAATAATCACACTACCATTTAATTTTGCTCCGCCCTCTATCTCCAAATAATCCATATATACGTCCTTTTTTTTGTTAAAATATTATATCTTAAATATCATTAAGCACTTATTTTGTTGCTATAATATAAAAAATTGATATTTTTATATATAATTTATACTATTTTAGAAAAATATTAGAAAATATAGTTTATAATTCATTAATATCAAGTTAAAGGCTCTATAGTGTCTAGCAGTTTAGATAGGCTTAAAGCTCTTAGTGGTAAACTCGAAGAGAAGTTGAGTACCAAAGAATCATTGTTTGATGATGAATTTGCAGAACAACATACAATTGCTACAAATGTTGTCAATAAAACTTTAAATCCACAAGTCAATAATAATAGTGACACCCCACAAAATGCTGAAGATAGAACTTATAACATGCAGCGTTTGATCAAGCTTTTTAATGAGCTTGAAATTAATGATAAATGCCCAATATTTGATGATATTTTTTCATATAAAGCTATGAATTTAGCCGGAATTGGACTAAAAGATGATGATTTTGGAGAAGTGAGAACCGGTAAATATATACAAATAATCGCTATTAGCTATGAAGCAAATGGATATGGAGAAAAGAAAAAAGCCAAAAATATATCTTTGGGATATTTTGGCAAAGGTGAAGGATTGGATATATCCAAAAAATACAATATTATAGAATTTATACTAAGATGGCGTTATGAGAAAGGCTTTCAAAACCTTGATAATTATAAGCATTTATTGGAAAAATTAAAAACAGTATCTGTTGACGTACCTGCAAACTCCTAATCTAAAATTAGCTACAATCCATTTTTGAAACTATAAATAGGGTATATATGGCACTTAATGGATTAAATGTAGAACAACGCCAAGCTGCTGAGGCTCCACTAGGCCATAATCTAATTATTGCAAGTGCAGGAACTGGCAAAACTTCTACTATTGTAGGACGAATTGCCTACTTATTGTATTCTGGTGTACAGCCAGAAAAGATTTTATTATTAACTTTTACTAACAAAGCAGCAGGGGAAATGCTAGCTAGGCTGGAGAGATATTTTTCAAAAGAGATAGTGTCAGTTATTGAATCAGGTACTTTTCATGCAGTTTGCTATAGATGGCTCAAAGCCAAACATGGCGAGCTTGTGCTCAAGCAGCCAAGCGAATTGAAAACACTCTTTAAGAGCATCTATGAAGCATATGACTTTTCTCGTTTAGAAGGAGAGCCATTTTCTGCTTTATATCTTTATGAGCTTTATAGTTTATATCAAAATGCATCTTTGGATCCTTTTGAAGATTGGTTTTTGGAAAAGTATATAGAACATGAGCCGTTTATTGATAAATATATAGCAATAATAGAAAAATTTGAAATTGAAAAAAGAGAGTATGGTTTTGTCTCTTTTAATGATCTTTTATTGCGGACCATTGAAGAACTAAAGATTTCTGATATTGGGTTTGATGAGATATTAGTCGATGAATATCAAGATACCAATACATTGCAAGGTTCACTTATTGATGCCATGAAACCAAACTCATTATTTTGTGTGGGAGATTATGATCAGAGTATTTATGCATTTAACGGCGCTAATATAGAAAATATATCTACTTTTACAAAAAGATATAAAAATGCCAATCTTTTTTCATTAATTACCAACTATAGGTCAACAGCCTCTATCTTAGCTTTGGCAAATCGTGTGATAGAGTATAACCCTCGCATTTATCCCAAAAAATTACGTGTAGGTAGAGAGGGGGAGGACAATGCCCCAAAACTTTTAGTTTATCATGAGCTTTTTGAGCAATATCACGCCATATCTCATGCTATAAAAACATCATACGTTTCATATGATGAAATAGCAGTTATTTTTCGCAACAACTCAAGTGCTGACGGTATAGAAGCAACGCTAAGAGAACTTGGTATCCCGTGTAAACGTAAGGGGGGTACCAGTTTTTTCGATGCAAAAGAGGTTAAATTTTTACTAGATATGCTTAGCTTGAAATCTAACCCGAAAGATATGATGGCATTTTTGCATATATTTGAATATGCAAGAGGAGTGGGTCCTGCGTTGGCAAAAGAATTTTTCTTAGCTTTGATTCATTGTGGCAAAGGCAATCTTATGAATGGTATATTAGATCCGAGCGTATCGTCATTGCCAAAAACTATACGTACTCAGCAATCGGGATTATTTCAGGAAGAATGGATAGAAGAAAAAAAAGCAGATATTAAATCAAAACACAACCATCCGCTTCATGCTCACGATAAAATTAGTAGTGAAAATATGAAGTTCTTTGATGATTTTTGCGCATATTTACGTGCTGTTAAATATGAAAAAAACCCTGCAAAAATGTTATCCCAACTTATCAGATCTCCAATTTACTTAGAAGTGATAGAAAATTTATCATTTGCTCGTTCTAGACTAAAAAATGGAGAGGTTGACACGAATAAATATAATTTAGCAAAAGAAAGAATATATCAAAAAGCAAAATTATTGCATGAATTATCAACTCACTATAATGATCTATCTAGATTTTTAAATGCTATGATATTAGGCGGCAGTGAACTAAGTCAAGGGGAGGGCGTAAATCTACTTACTGTTCATGCAAGTAAAGGCTTGGAGTTTTTAGAGGTTTACGTGATTGACCTAATGGATGGAAGATTTCCAAATACAAAGCTAATGAGCAAGGGCGGAGATCTTGAAGAAGAGAGAAGACTCTTTTATGTAGCAGTCACTAGAGCCAAAGAGAAACTTTATCTCTCACTAGCACAATATGACAAAGTAAAAAAAACAGAATTTAAACCATCAATATTTCTTTACGAAGCAAAACTGCTAAAAGAACACGAACAATTAGAAAGTAGTGTTTAGTCCTTCACTTCATTCGTGTTAAATTTATTTATAATAGCTGAGTGTACTTTTACCAAATTTCTTTTTTTTCCAAAGAGATAATTGTCCTATGGTTGATGGAAGTTCAATACTGCTCATATGTTCAACTATCACCATTTCACAAACCTCCGGTTCTATCGCAGCAATGAGTGCAAGAGTCTTTTGATATATCTCTTCCATCCCTTCACGGATGGAAAATGGAGGATCAAAATAAAAATATGTTTTAACATTTTGGGTTTTTATCATATCATAGATAATGGCAAACTTTTCAAAGCTATTTCCGCTTAATACCGTAGTATTATTTGGATCAATGAGTTTAACATTGTTTTTTAACGTAGCAAGAGCTATATGGTTTTTTTCTATAAAATAGGCATGATTTGCGCCACGGCTTAATGCTTCGAGCCCGACCGAACCGCTTCCGGCAAAAACTTCTACAAAATTCTTATCAATTATATCAAATTGTAAAGTATTGAAAAGTGATTCTTTCAATATTGATTTTGAACTTCTTGTAGTGTCTATAGCAGGAATAGATATGGCTTTGCCTTTATATTTACCGGCCAATATGTGTGTATTGAATGTCTTTGAATGTTTCATGGGTGATATTTTACCAAAATTAAAACGATACAATGCTTTGTAGTGTTTCTATGAGTTGACTCTCTCTTCTTATGAAAGGCAACTCTTTACCGGGTTCTGTGGTAGTTATGATTGTACGTCCCGTGATGAGCTTTGTAAAATCTTGTTGTCTTATGCCCCAATAAGAGTGCATTACTATTGGTTCACCTTGGAATTGTCCGACATATAGCGTGATGTGTCCCGGCACAAATAGCATTGATCTAAAAGGAATAGCATTTTGTAAAATTTTTGCTTTTTTTTCTTCTCTATTTAAACCATATATAGATATTTGTGTTCCGTCTTTTGCTTGGTCGCTTGAATTCCGATTTAGAAAAATTCCAAACGGTGCGAAGAAATCCCTGGTCAAGGCTGAGCAGTCTCTAGCTTCAAAATTTTCGCCCCATCCATAAGGCTCGTTTATAAATGCACCAGCTATTCTAGCAACATTGTTTGGAGTAAATGCTATAGGTTTAGAAGCAATAATACCGCTATGAGTAGGTTTGGCTTTATTGAGTTTTGCCATGCCTCTGCTATCCTTGGTGGCAAAAAAATAACCATCATTATCATATGGAAATAGGGTGCCTAGTTTGACTAAACTTATAGGTTTGTTGTTTTCATATAGTCTTAGATTGTCTTGTACGGTAATAGCATAATGACCATTTTGAAATTGTTCTATAAATTTATTATCTACTATAGCAAGATCTTCCATTCTTAACCATCCAAAGGCATAAGCACCATTTACAAATGCCCATTTCCCGTCTTTTGAAAAGTGAGAAATGAGCAATGGCATATTAGGCGGGTATGCACTATTTTGATTATAATCAAATGGAAATCCTTCTCCTGTTTGCCTTGGATCACGATAAAAAGATTCTTTTGTCGGGAGAGATTTAAGATCAGCTCTTTTAATAGTTATAGCTTTTATCTTTTGTGTATTAAATAATTCCATTTGAGCATTGGCTATCCATTCTTCATAAGTGCTTGGAGGTATTATGTTTGCTCTTATAGTATATATTGGTTTTTTTCGTACAAAACGAGTTTCCCAGCCAAAATCTTTTGCTGAAATATTGATATCACTTATACTCCATGGCGCAAAATATCGTTCGTTATATTCACTATCCAGTCTTTTTTGTTCACTAGTTTGGAATGGTTTGATCTGTGTGGCGAATGCGTTGAGATTTTGTGGTATTGTTTGCATATCTTTGATAATTGCTTTTGGCATAGTATCTATTTTGCTCTGTTTTCTAGTACTAGGCATGAGATAAAAATCTGCATTAAGCACAGAAAATGACATAATTATAAGTATATATAGTTTAATTTTCATATTCAATCCATACATTCATTTTGTTTATGAATAAAAAGATATTCTTTAATTTTTATATTTTACACCAAGTCCGCTTTCATTATAAAGCATAATGTGACTTTCGTCAAAGGTTACGCTACAATTATTTGGTGGCGAAGACAGAAGCGCAACTGCATCAAGGTCTATCATGGTAATCACATCAGAAGCTGCTGATGCTACATGTAAAGCAGCAATTATGCCTATCGGACCCTCCAACATACACCCCATCATACAGGAAACTCCAAATTCACTAGCTTTATTTGCTATCTTTATAGCCTCTGATATACCGCCGCATTTAGCAAGTTTGATATTTATATAATCAGCAGAGTTGGATTCTAGTATAGAAGTAGCTTGTGCTAAATTGAAGACCGCTTCATCGGCAAGCAATGGAGTTTGTATACGCTCTTTAATATATTTTAATCCTGCTATCTCGTCGGCTTTTACAGGTTGTTCTATGCATTGGGCTAATATGCCTTTGGCTTCAATCGTTTGCATAACAAGTACACTATCTTCTTTGCTCCAGCCTTGATTTGCGTCAAGTCTTAATATCGTATCTTTTGACACTGCATCATATATAGCCATGATCCTGTCAATATCTTTTGATGGATTATTACCAAGTTTAATTTTGAGAATTCTATAACCAAGAGAAATGGCTTTCAGACTATCGGCTATCATTTTATCTATATCATTGAGGCTGATAGTAATATCTGTTTCAAAACTTGTCTGCGTACCACCCAAAAGTTTATAAAGTGGTTGTTTGTAAGATTTCGCTTTTAGATCATATAGTGCAATCTCGATAGCCGATTTAGCTGTAGTATTGTGCAAAAGTCCAGAATGCAATCTATACAAAATCTCTTCAAAATCATTTATAATACTAAGTCCGGCTATTATCGAACCTAAATACGAAATAGCTGCCTCCATAGTACCTAGAGTTTCACCAGTGATAACAGCAGTGGGGGCTCCTTCGCCAAAACCGATATTTCCGTCATCACATTCTATGATAACTATTATATCTTCTAGATTTTCAACAGTTCTAAGTGCAGTTTTGAAAGGTGTTTTAAGCGGTGATCGAAATATAGTTGTATGGATAGATAATATTTTCATTTGCTACTTTTCATATAGGATACTATTTGTATGGTATCCTATCATGAAGAGTATAAAATTAAACTTCTTTAATATCTTGAATTTGAGTTGCCAAAGTTTTTATTTCTTTAGCCAGGACAACTCTTTTTTCCTCAATAAGACTTTTTTCAAAATCATTTTGAGCATATAGAAGTGGTTCTTCTAATTTTTTGTATTCTTTGAGCAATGCATCTTTTTTGATAGATAATTCTTCTATTGAATTGTTATCTATAGTCTCTATCTCTTTGTCCATCGTAATCATCTCTTCTAAAATCCCTGTCTCGTCTATCTTCACGATCATCTCTTCTGAAATCCCTGTCTCGTCTGTCTTCATTTTGATATATTCTCACATCTTCACGCTTTGCAAAGTGTCTGTTGTGAATTTTTCTTGGACTTGAGAAAAATCTGCCGCCATGAAGTCTGCGACCATTATGAAAATAATACCCATTTTTAAAGTATCCACCATAATAGTATCTACCTCCATAAAAATATGCCGGTCTATCATAATATCTGTCTTCAACAAAAACAACAAAGTTATTAGGATTTCCCATTATTATTCTTGGCTCGTTATGCTTATAAAATCTTGGTTTACGATAAAATTCTCCGCCAACTAGTCTCATACCATTATAAAAATAGTATCCATCTCTATAATCCCCACCATAATAATATCTACCTTTATAAAAATATACTGGTTCATCATAATGTCTATCCATTTCAAAAACACCAGCCATAATAGCTGGTCTTGGTGCATCGACTCCCATATTAACACCTAGACTTACAGAAACTTCTGCAAACAAAAATGTTGTACTCAAAAGTCCGGCTGCCGTTAAATATTTTATTGATAATTTTTTCAAAAAATCTCCTTTAATTAATTATGGCATAATAATATCATGTTAAAGTGAAACTATTGTGAATTTTTAAGAAAGCATTTGAAGTATTTTTGCAACTATTAGTCCACCGCCTGTACCTATTATGTATCCCATTAATGCCATTAAAATACCTATTGGTATTAAAGCTTTTGAGTATGCGCTTGCCAATATAGGAGCAGAAGCTACTCCTCCTATATTGGCAAGTGATGCTACGCCCAAAGAGAATAGATCCAGTTTAAATAATTTTGCAAATAATATCATAAGCATAAAATGTATCACAAGCACAGTAAAACCGGCAATTATATATATCGGTGCTTGAGACAATTCTGAAAAATCAGCTCTTGAAGCAACAAGTGCTACTATAAGATATAGCATGATTTGTGCAATAAGGGATGATCCGCCTATTTTGGCGAGAGGTGTCATAGCAAATAATATACCTGCAATTGTGGCTATCATGACAACCCAAGTGTAATGAGTTATAAAATCTGTAGTTGGAAGCAGGGTAGCCAAATACTCACTAGCGGTATTTACCATTAACGCGCAACCCAGTAATAACATCAATGAAGAGAGTGAAATATCTGATCTATTTTTTTGAATATTTAATTTTTCGGATACTGTATCTATGATTGAAGTATCAGCCTTGCTCCAAGAATTAAATTTAATTGAAAGTGGTACTAATGCCAATAGCAGCATCACCCATAATGTATAATTTATGGAATCAGCTATAAGTACATAACCCATATCGTTGTTTGATATGTTCAAGGCTCCTTGTATGGCTACCATATTGCCGGTACCTCCTATCCAGGAACCACAAAGCGCACCAAATGATTTCCAAGTCTCATTGCCATCGAGATAATTGTGAAATATACTATAAGATATTATAAAGCCTATCATAATTGATGTTGTTGCCAACATAAAAGTAAAAATCATTTTTTTACCAAGTTTGGCTATTGTTCTGATATCTGCATCAAGGAGCATAAGAAATATCATACTAGGAAGTAGGGTATTTTTAAATGAACTATATATTGATTCTATATTTTCGTTTTTACTCCAAAATCCCAAAGATGAGAGTATCATTACTAAGGCATATATGATAACAATACTTGGCAAAATATCAAATATTTTCCATTTAAATTTATTTTCTATCGATGAGATTATGCCAATTATGAGTATTAGTATACTCAAATATACTATATTATTTTCTATCATTGTCTTATGCCTTTATAATATAAATAATTATTATTTTATTTTTTCTTTGTTCCTGCTAGAAGCATATCTAGTACCTCGTTTGCCTTTTGCATGACAATTTTCGCATATAGAAAAACGATAAGAAAAATCAAGTACTTTACCGCAACGATGACACTCTTTAACAAAATGTCCATGTTTTAACGATGTTTCAATAAAGCTGTTTAATCTACCACGACTTTTTGTAGCAAGTGCAGTATCTTCGAAGTATTCTGGGAAACGGAAGGATAACCAAAGATATAAAGATATCTCTCTGACCCTATCTTCTGCATTTAAAAGCATTTCGTTTGTTTGTGCAAAACGAGGTAAATCTTTTGGAGGAGTATATGGAACTTTTTTGTTTGCTTCAATATACCGTATGTATTTATGCAGTACTGACTCTATATATGGGGATGATAGGCTAGCAGGTGCACATGATAAATGATATTTCGTTTTTAGATCCAATTTGTATTCATCGACTATTGTGGCGATTTCCAGCATAGATTCTATATTTGCAGCCACAAACGGGCCTTCAAATTCCATATTTTCTGCAAAGAAATCTAGTATTTCTACTATACCTTCTGTTTGGAGTATATCTCCAATTAGCATTACATGTTCAAAACTTGCCATTACACTAACAGGTAGAGCAATATCAGTTAGCGGTGTATGAAAAGCTTTAGTGATAGTATCTAGTGAACTTTTGTCCAATGCGCCTACATAACCTTTTTCTTCAAAACCGAATCTTCCAGCTCTTCCGGAAATTTGCAATACTTCTGATGGCTCAAGTTCTCTTCTGTGTATGCCATCGAATTTATTATCTTTAGCAAATATGATAGTTTTGATAGGTAGATTTAGCCCCATCGCAATAGCATCAGTAGCTATGAGTATATCACTCTCACCGTCTCTAAATCGTCTAGCTTCTTCTCGTCTGACCTCTGGAGATAGGTTGCCATACACTACTGATACACTATATTCGCTTGTCAATTGTTGTTTTAGGGACAATACATCTTTTCTTGAAAATGCTACCAAAGCACTTCCGGGTTCTATCTTATGAAGAGGAGTAGGTTGTGGTAAAAGTTCAAGTGGATTTTTTCTCTCAAAGGTAATGACTTCTAGCGGCTCTTCAAGATACAAGGCTAATTGCTCGATAGCCTTTAAGGCATTCGAAGATCCAGTGAGTATCACGGTTTTTGCCGGTACACCTATTAGAGCATTTGCCCAAGCCCAGCCTCTATCTCTATCATTTATCATTTGTATCTCATCTATAACACATACATCCATAACCATGCTTGTGTTCATCATCTCAATTGTAGAGCTTATATGCGTAGAATCTTCATGGATTATTTCCTCTTCGCCGGTAATAAGAGATACTACAACGTTTAGTTTTTGCAGATTTTCATATCCCTCCAGAGCAAGCAGGCGCAATGGCGCAAGGTATGAACCTGTTGTCGCACGAGATAGATGTTGTAGTGCAGAGTGGGTTTTACCGCTATTTGTCGGACCCATATGAAATATAATTTTTCTCTTTAGTGATCTAGCCAATGGAAAAAGTTGTTTAAAATCACGAATACTTTTTGCCAGTAATTGTTCTTGTTTATATTTTTCCAAAAATGGTTTGATATATTCATGCCAATGATAGAGTATACGTCTTTTTGTTTTCTCTTTCAATTTTAATGTTCTAGATGATATGAGCTGCGGTTCAAAAAATTGCAGTATAAAATCTATAGCTTTTTCATTATCTATCTTTAGTCCGTCTGCAAGTTCAAGCATCTCGTCTTTTAATTCATCTATACTGATATGTAAATCTTCTATCAGTCTATCACTGAGCTGTTCAAACTCATCTTGATATGGCAGGCTATCGCCTCTCCATATAAGACCATATATAAATTTTTTGGTATATGATAAAGATATATCATATCTCAATGTTCTATCGCAAAATTCATATGATTTTTCTTTTTGAATTATGAAATCATCTGTACTTTGAGTTAGATAATATCTATTATTGAAATCTCGAATTATTTTTTCAATCTTTTCGAAAGGTAGAGGTATATGATCAAGCGATGCATCAGGAGGCATAGTTCTGATCGCATCCATAATATCTTTTTCATTTAAATATGGATTGCCGTGTTTTATCAAGTTTTTTAAGAAATTATCGATATCTTGTTGCTTTGCTTCGGTAATTTTTTGTTTCATAGCTTGAAGATTTGATATTAACTCTTTTGTTGGCTCATCACTGGTAGTTTCTAAATCTATCGGGTCAGATGTGCATAATAGCAATTTATTGAAATCTACATCTTTTAGACCAAAAGAAAAGCTATGATAAAATTCCATTCGTCCAAGAGCATCAAATGTTACATCCAAAGTTTTTTCTAAATTGGCAAAACTCTTTTTTTGTCTACTGTATAGAAGTTTATTTCGTATTTTATTAGGTGTGATTTTATGACTTGCTACATCCACAAAAGAATCTAAAATATTGTATTCCTCTTCTTTTGTATGAGGGATCTCTGAGAGAATATCCAAGATGTTGGCTGTTTTTTCTGTTGTAAATTGATTTGATGATTTTTTGTGCTCGCCTTTATCTGTCAAAAATGATACTATCATTTCTCTAGGCCTTGCTTCACCTTCGCTCCATATACGTCTTAGTGCGCGTACCATATCTTCTCTGTTAAGAGAATAGGGCGATAGTTCAAGTAACATCATTAACCCCATAAGTTGCTCGTCACTCAATGTGGCAACACCCTCATCAAACGGCAACCCTTGAAAGAAAGCACGGATTTTATTGTTTAGTTTTATATGTATACTTTTTTTCTTTTTTCCCATATCTGCTTACTTTAAAATTGAGTTTTACAAGTATAGCATAAACAAATTAGAGTGTATATGGTCTTATCATATAATAAACAAAAAATCAAATATTTATTATATGAATGATTTGTTATTTTCAATTTGAATGTATTTAAAATGAAATCAGTATCTATTGCAAAAATATCCAAAATAAGAGTATATTGAAACTTATAGAATTTTAAGCTCTTATTTTAATTTATTCTGGAGTATTGTATGCTCTGTCTCCAGCATCTCCAAGTCCAGGCAAGATAAACATATTACTATCAAGTTTTTCATCTATTTGTGCAATATAAAGTTTGATATCTGGATGTCGTTTTTCTATTATACTTATTCCATGAGGACAACCAATTATATTAAGAGAAAAAATCTCTTTCGGCCCTTTGGTTTTAATAAGATCAATAGCATCACTCAAAGAGCCACCACTAGCAACCATAGGATCTATAATGATTGCTATTTTGTCTTTGCATAATGGAATACGATCGTAATATGTTTTACTTTTATGCGTTTGTTCATCTCGTCTCATGGCCAAAAATCCAAACGAAGCTTTTGGGAAAAGATCACTCAAAGCTTCTATCATTGGTAAGCCCGCGCGCAATATAGATATAAATACAATATTATTTTCATCTAAAAAATCAAAAGACATTTTTCCTTGCCATGTTTCTATGCTAAATGTTTTTGGTTTTTGGGAGCTAAGTGCTTCGTATGCCAAAAATCTAGCTAATTCTTTGACGATGTGCCTAAAATGTAAAGAATCTATTTGTTGTTCACGAAGACGATTGATCAAATTTTTCGCAACAATATTTGAAAGTTCATATACCATAGTATCTCTTTTTAATTGATTTCTGTAATTAATTATACCTAATTATTGAAAGCGAGTGTATATATAGTAATTATACTATTAAAATTTATCTAAAATTGATATTGGTTAACATAATATAAATTCTATCAAAAATATATTATTCTCCTCCAAAGTAAATTTGCTTGAATAAACCACTCTATAAATTTTTTGCATTTTCATATAAAATCTAGTTCGGATAGTAATTATTTGTAAATTATTGCATCTACCTATAAAGTAAATTTTTTACAATTAATACAAACCCATTTATTATATTTTTATCCATAAAATTCTATGAATTATTTTTTCTAATTTTTTACAAATACTTTTTTGATTTTTTTTTGCTTTGGTAACAAAGCAAATTTTTTTTGCAATTAAAAAATGTAAATCTATTCTTGGTCCCTATATAAAATATATTTTTACTATTAAAAAATATTAATTGCCCCTATTTTCGATTAAATTCCAAGTCAACCAATGGATTATATCTAAGATTAGAAATGATACATAATGCTGATATCTGTCATATATTCATCAGATATCGATATATAGGCCCATAGCGTAGATAATATGAACAGATGTTCTCTTGCGTGCAATAGATAATAACATTATTATGAACAAGTGTTCTTATAATATTATTCTTGATTTTGATTAAATTAACAAGTGTTCATATAATCAATATTCCCTACTCTTGACATATGAACAAATGTTCACTATAATACTTTTATTAAAAGGATATACTATGGATAATACAGAGCAAAACACCCATTTATTGCCCTCTAAAGGCGACAAAACCAAGGAAAAGATATTGGATGTATCACTCAAACTATTTGCAGCTAAAGGCTATAAAGCCGCTACAGTGCGTGATATAGCTGGAGTAATAGGTATAAAGCAGAGCGCTTTATATAATCACTTTAAAAACAAGGATGAGATACTAGAATCACTAATAGAAGAGCTTACTACTTCTGCTATAGCTAAACTTTTTGCCAATTTTAATACTCCAGAGTCTTATAAGCAAGGCAAATCGCTTCTTTTGTCTATAGCTACCACTTTTAAACTTATAAGCTTTGATGTGCAAAATGAAGCCCTTTTTAAGCTATTGATGCAAGAAATTTTCAATAATGAGCGTATTAGAGAAATATATAATGAGTATTTTTACCAAGAAAACGTCAAAAAACTCTCATCTTACCTATTTGCAATGATGCAAGATGAGATGGTGGCATCATCAGATCCTCTATTACTAGCAAATGAGTTCTTTGCACCCCTATTTTTCTATCAAATGCAGATTTCTTTGCTAAAATTAGACAAAAAATCTACATCTTCTATGGTATCATTATTCGAAAAACATGTAGAATATTTTTGGGAAACCATTAAAATTAGCCAAAAACAAACATTATTTCAATAATATTATATAATATAAGGATAAAAATGAAAAAAAATTTAGATCTTTTTGCTCATAAATCTAAAAATTGGGATATTGATAGTACCCGTGTTCGTAATGCTAAAGAGATTTCCGATATTATACTAAAAAATATAAAGTTAAATTCATCAATGGAATTGATAGATTTGGGAGCTGGGACTGGGTTGTTAACCTATTTTATAGCCCCATATGTAAGAAAAATAACCGCAATCGACAATTCTCCTTCTATGCTAGAGGAATTTATTGATAAACAAGCAGAATTTGGTTGTAAAACAGAGGTTTTAGCAGCTAATATAATGATCGATGATATCAAAATCAAAGCAGACGGTATTATATCGTCTATGACTATGCACCATATCGAAGATATTGAAGCTTTATTTTTTAAATTATTTAATATGCTCAATAAAGGCGGTTTTATTGCTCTTGCTGACCTTGATAGCGAAGACGGATCTTTTCATAGCGACAATGACGGGGTATATCACCATGGTTTTGATAGAAAAATGCTTGCCGATATCGCAAAAAAAGCTGGATTTAAAAATATAATTTTTGAAACTGCGAATATTATCGAAAAACCGCATAGAAACTTTTCTGTTTTTACTATGATAGCTCAAAAGGTATGATTTTATGAAATTACTTTGGTTAGTTATATTTTTTTTGGTTTTTCTTTGGTCTGGATATGAACCAAAAGATAGAATGATTTGGATATTGGAAGTATTTCCTGCCATTATAGGATTTGTAGTTTTAGCTGTTACCTATCGCAGCTTTCCATTGACATCAATTGCATACATATTGATACTAGCACATATGATTGTGCTAATGATCGGCGGTCATTATACGTATGCAGAGGTGCCGCTATTTGATGCTATAAATAATTATTTTGATGGCAACAGAAATAATTATGATAAAGTCGGTCATTTTATGCAAGGAGCTGTTCCTATAATTATCGCCAGAGAAATTGTGATCAGAAAAAATGTCTTTTCGGCAATAAACAATTGGGTTATTTTTTTTCTATTATGCTTTGTTTTGGCTGTAAGTGCTTTTTATGAGTTGATAGAATGGTGGAGTGCACTATTAATAGGAAGTGACGCGGATGAATTCTTGGCAACACAGGGATATGTTTGGGATACACAGTCTGATATGTGGTATGCATTGCTTGGCGGTATAGCATCTCTGGCTATTTTTAGCCGTTTGCACGATAAAAAACTCAAAGATGCCGTAAAATAAAATTTTTTTCTTTTTGGCTACTTCGTAGCCATTTTCATTATCTCTTCTTGAGCTATTTTTTCTACCATTTTGATACTTTCCAAGGCATTTAACAATATCTGTTTCGTGCTAACAATAGGTTTCATTTGAAGATTTGTAGCTTTTTTGTCCAGACTTTCATTGAGTACATAATACATTGCTTCTTTTTCTAGTTCTGCTAAAATCTCATTAATTTTGGTTTCTATATATACAATATTCATCAATGTTCTTTATGATTTTGGTCTAAAAACAGTTATATTTTCTTCATTTGCTTCCATAAACTTACCACCAATCAGATCGATACAATATGGAACTGCAGGAAATACGGCTTCTAAACATTCATTTATAGATTTTGGTTTGCCTGGAAGGTTTATAACAAGAGATTTATTACAAATGCCGGCCGTTTGTCTAGATAGTATAGCTGTAGGAACATAACGCAAACTAACCGCCCTCATCTGCTCCCCAAATCCAGGCAACAGCTTATGGCATACAGCTTCAGTGGCTTCAGTAGTAACGTCCCTAGGTGCCGGACCAGTGCCACCGGTGGTCACTATAAGATCACACTCATAAATTTGTGCTAGTTCAAGCAACGTTCGTTCTATCAATGATTGCTCATCCGGTATGCATCGATATTCATATCTGCATTCATTTAGCAGATATGCACTAAGTGTATCCATGATCGCTCTACCTGATATATCCTCATATATTCCTTTTGCCGCCCTATCGCTAGTCGTTACTACACCGATTGTTATGACATCCATTATAATTATTTCCTTTTTTAGATTTTTATGAGTATTTTATCTAGCATATTGGTAGTTAATATTCTTTTTAAATATCCAAGTATATAGGTAGCCTTTGTGATGTAATACCTCGGTCTTGGTTTTGGTGTCAATATAATATGATGTACTACTTTTGCCACAGAAATAGCTTCTTCGCTAAAAGGAACTCTTTTGCCTGTTCCATCCAAGTTTTTATGGTATGCCTCTTTGAATCTTGATTTTTCGATATCTATATTTTCTTTTAATTTTTCCATAGCATTTTTTCTAAAAGAGCTTGTAATCGGTCCGGTATTTAGAAGTATAGGATAGATATTTGTATCCTTTAGTTCCAAACGTAAAGTATCCGTAAGCCCTTCAACGGCATATTTGCTTGCATTATAAGCGCCCCTGCCAAACAAAGAGATGAGACCTAGCACTGAACTGTGTTGTATGATCTTGCCATATCCTTGTTTTTGCATAATTGGTATTATTTGGCGTGTGCATTCATGCAATCCAAAAACATTTATTTCGAATTGTTTTTTTAGAACTTTGGTATGTAGATCTTCTATTGCTCCAGGTTGTCCATAGCCTGCATTATTGAACCATACATCGATTCTGTTGTATTTGTCTAGAACGTATTTGATCACATCGGATATTTGATTTGGATCTGTCACATCTAATAGTTTGGCATCATAAAAGCCAAGTTCTTTTAATTTTAAAACATCTTCATTTTTTCTGGCAGTCGGACATACTCTTATCCCCTGCTCTTTAAGATATGCAGCAGTGACAAGTCCTATACCTGAGCTACATCCAGTTATAATGACAATACTCATTTTTTTTGACCAACTTTGTAAAATAATAGTGCGGGCATCAATCCACCTAAGGCTGCTAGTAGCATATCTTTATGCGCATCCCATATATCGCCTTGAGTACCTAGATATTCCATACCTAGCTTGCCGCCAAATATCATAGCAACCCCCCATTCTATTAGTTCATAAACAAGCGAAAAGGTCATGACGCTTTGCACGGCAAAAAACCAACTCAAACCATTGCTAAGCAATAATTTTCTCTCCAAAAATTCTTTGGCTGGATATACCCAAACAAGTCCAAATAAAAGATGGACTAATCTATCGAAATTATTTCTTTCCCAGCCCATAAATTCATTCAGGCTCCAATTACAGCAGGCATTAAGCCATTCTTCATAAGGTACCAAAGAATAAGTATAATGTGCACCAAGTTCATGAATAATCATAAAAATTGCTATAAGAGTATAAGAGGTATTTGAAAAAACAAATTTTTTATAAGTTAGAGATAAAACTGATATTATAATAACTACAAGCATATTTTCTAGCATCCAATCATGTCTGCTAAAAGGTGAAATGGCAGCAAATATCCAAACTATACTAAAAATGAATAGCAAGAACAGCACATACTTTTGATTTTTATTGAAACTATCTAACATCAAGCAAATGACCAGCCTTTTTTATAAGATAAGTTGTTGTGTATTTTGAAAAGAAATCAAAA
This sequence comes from Sulfurovum sp. UBA5622, assembly GCA_002424475.1. GTDB lineage: Bacteria > Campylobacterota > Campylobacteria > Campylobacterales > Sulfurovaceae > BN30871. The sequence continues at coordinate 52,714 of DIKI01000001.1, read as the reverse complement.
GCATCTTTGGAATTAATGATCTTATCTTCATTCCCCAAAAATACTTCGATTTTTGTTCCTCTGTTTTTTAGTAATACCAATGCATCTTTTTCCCATTGGTATGTTAGCAGCTCTTCTAATTGTTCTACACTACCATCATCAAGATATTTTTCTAGATTAATATGACTGTTTGGTAAACAAATATTACTTAGAAAATTTTGTATATATTGATCTTTGTTGGCACTAAAATAATGTGTTTGAGCTCTTAAAAAAGATTTTGATTGTGTTTTGAAAAATGCCGGAGAAAGCAAAATGATTCTTTCAACCCTTTGTTTAGCAGATAGAGCATATTCTATTGCTTTTTGGGCACCATAGCTAAAACCTGCCACTGTATAGTCAGTTTTTTCCAATAATGGCTCAAACAATTCTTGCTCATTTTTTAGATAAAATCCACTAAAAAATTTCACGAAGCATCTCTCTGGCTTGTTCTTGTGTAATGGATTCGTATTGCAATAGATAATTACTGATCATTACGCTAATATTATCCAATTTATCAAGCAGCGCACTCGTTTCTTCAAATGCAGTCTGCAATAATTGTTCTTTGACATTTATACCATCTGTTGCTTCAAGCATCAAATCAAAATCATTTATAACTTTTTGCGCCAAATCTTTCGCGTGCACAATGTCTTTGTTGCTATTTGTAAACACTTCTTTGTATTTTTTCTGTGTCGCTATCGTCCCGGCTAGATCTACTTTTATTCTATGTAATAATTTGCTTTTTGCCAAAATGGTATAATCAAATTCTTCAAATCTCTCGCTTGCTATGCCTATTTTCTCAAACCCTATATCATACCAGGTAGCTACTAGTGCTTTGGCTCCTTGATATGTCGCTTGGATGGCTCTTTCATTTTCATCGAGTGTTAATAATCGTTTTTTACCAACCATTACTTTATCTTTGACTGCTTCAAAATCACTAAAATCTATCATTCTTTTATGTTTTTTTAGTGCGTACATGGCGGCCTCATTGACCCATGTAGCTAGAGACGCAAAGTTAAATCCGACACTCATTTTGGCAATTTCGCGTATATCCACATTATGTGTTTTTTTGGATAAATACAGCTCCAAAGTATTAATTCTCTCTTGCATATCAGGCAATGAAACAAATATTCTTCTATCAAATCTGCCTGCACGCAGCAAAGCTTCATCTAATACATCGATCTTATTTGTAGCTGCGATCACTATTACCCCAGAACTCTCTTCAAAACCATCCATTTCAGTTAATAGCTGATTTAGCGTTGCTTCGCGTTCATCATTTTGTCTGCCACCCCTGCTTTTGCCTATCGCATCGATTTCGTCGATAAATATAATGCTAGGTGCATTTTGCTTGGCAGTTTGAAATAGTGTAGAGACTCTTTGTGCTCCCATACCTACATACATATGGACAAAAGATGCCCCGCTTTGATAAAAAAAAGGTACCCCCGCTTCACCGGCTACTGCTTTTGCTATCATAGTTTTTCCTACGCCAGGAGGCCCCACCAGCAAAACCCCCTTTGGTAATCTAATGTCAAAATTAGTATATTTTTGCGGTGATTTTAAAAAATCAATTATCTCTTCTAATTCTTCTTTTACATCTATGATACCTGCTACATCTTTGAAGCGAACTGATGAGCTAATGGCCCTTATCGGCTCATCAGTTATATCATTTGAATCATGTGGTGATTTCTTGAGAGATGAAAATATAGATGATGATTGCTTATTAGAAAATAGATAATATGCCAATCCAGCTAAAATCAATATAGCCAATATCCAAATCGGCCAATTTTTTCTCTCTTTTATCTCTACTGGATATTTTGCATAATATTTAGGATAATCAATTACCTCTTTATAAATTCTAAATGTTTGTTTTGGAGTTAAAAAATATAGATATTCTCCATCTACAATGATTTTATTTATAGTTTTATTGGCATCTAGACTATCGGCTTGTGTTCTTGTAATTAATGTACTAGTATCCCTGAATATAGAAAAAAGCAATAAAATTACTAAAACCCCAAAAAACAGAGCAATTGCTTTAAGTTTTTTAAAATTGAAGTCGATTTTTGTCATCTTGCACCTCCACTATATCTGCTACAATCCAATTTCCATTTAGATCTTCTTGGCTGTAAACCTCAAGAGTATTATAATACTGATCAAAACCTTTATATATATTATTTTGTCCATTTTCCAAAAGCACCTCAAGATTTTTGCAATTTTTTTGTCTAAATTCTTTATTTTTGGCTTTAATGCGACTTGTTAGCTCATTATGCCGTGTTTTTGCGATATCTCCACTGACGCATTGTTGTTTTATTAAAGCTGATGGAGTATTGTCGCGTTTGGAGTATGTAAAAGCGTGTATATGAGTCAGAGGCAAGCTTTCCACTCTTTGCAAGGCTTCTTTCCATATCGCTTCGCTTTCCCCTGGATGACCTACTATAAAATCAGTACCAAGCGCATAACCGTGTTCGGATAAAAAATTTAAAAGTTTTATATCCTCATTAAATTTATTTCGTCTGTTCATAATTGAAAGCATCTCATCGCTTGTATGCTGCAAGGCAATATGGAGATGTTTTGCCATCCACGGTTCTTTCAGTAGTTCTTTGAAGCTGTCATCAATTTGAATAGGCTCAAGACTGCCTATACGTATACGCCTAACCCCTCTTGTTGAAGAGATTTTTTTCAAAAGAGTAGCCAAGGAGCTGCCTATATCTTTGCCATAGCTTCCTACATTTGTACCGGTAAGTACAAATTCACCATATCCATTGGATGCTAAAATATTGATTTGATTTAGTATTGTATCTTCAGGATGCGATCTTGCTCTGCCTCTGACTTGAGGTATGATGCAATATGAGCAATCAAAATCACATCCTTCTTGTATCTTGATAAATGCCCTGCTCTTGCCTACAAAGTTTTCTACTACGGTAGTGTCTATATGTTTAAGGTCGCCTATTTCGTAAAACGGTTTTTCATTTTGCAAAAGTTTGTCTATATTTGATTTTTCAGAGTGTCCCATTACACCAAATACTGAGCCATCCTTCCATAGCATATCTCCTTTTGCATGAGCCCCACATCCGGCCAATATGATTTTTGCATTTGGATTACGTCTTTTGAGGGATGATATATATTGCCTCACTGAGCTATCAGCACCATTAGTAACTGTACATGAATTTATAACTACAATATCGCTCGCTGTTTCATCGTTGCATGTTATAAATTGATGTAAATTTGATAACATTACTTGCGTGTCAAATTGATTTGTACGACACCCAAAAGTTTTAAAATATACTTTTTTCATTATATGGACTCTTTGTTTTCTTGCAATTGATCAGAAAGCATATTTTTTTGATTATCGTTTGACATAAAGATTGATTGAGCAGGATATGCTAGATAAATATCGTTCTCTTTTTTGATATTGTTAATTATTGAAGCAGATATTGTACTGCGCAACGGCAATGTTGAATAGCTATTTGTATAATACCATACGCTTATTTTCATACCATATGGAGTAATGAGAGTAAAAACTCTTGGTTCAACACTGATATTTTTTAAATGATAATGTCGGCGAAGCTTATTTAAATGCTTACGTGTATTTTCTGCATATCCTTTTGAATATTTTTGTGCAATATCTTTGGCTATGGTTGATGCTTTGCTTATATTCGAATCGAAAGTAACAATAAAATCAATACCATCCCACACGGTATCCAGCCCGCTATGAGTGTAGTTAGCAATCATATTGGTAAAAATATAATTATTTGGTATATATATTACTCTTCCTGCTCTTCTGTTTCTCTCAAAAGTTGTAAGTGTTACATCTTCTAGTATTGTTATTCTCAAAAGCGAAATGTCTATAATATCACCTATATATTCGGCTCCGTCTTTAAAAAATCTAACTCTATCGCCTACACGGATACTGCCGCCAAAAAATATAACAAGCCATCCTATTACGCTCATGAACCATTCTTTAAGCGCAATTGCTATACCTGCAGATGCGAATCCTAAAATAGTTATAAGGTAATTTACATTTTCAATATATACAAAAAGTAAAATTAATATAACAAATATAACAAAAGTAAGATTTAATGCTTTATTGAGAGTATAAAAACGCTCAATATCTACCAGATAGCGTCTCATTAAATATTTTGATAATAGCAATAGTCCAAACAGAACACCAAGTATAATACTTACAGTTATAAGCTTTTTACTTTCTTGAGCTATTCCCTGAGTTATGTTGATCTTCATTTCTTCTATTTTTTTGCCATAAACATTTTGTGTAGTTCTAAAAACCTCCACAAAAGGCCTTAGAGTATCTAATAGTTCTTTTGTTTTTTTGTATTCGTCTTTGTGTTTTTTTTCATTTGGATCAAGTTTTATTAGTTCTTTTAGGACCTGCTCTTTTCTTTCCAAATTATCTACTACCAAAGTTAGAGATTTGTATCTTTGTTCATATTCATCTTGATCACTCTTAAGTTTTTCTCTGAAAGATAATGCTGAAAAAATTTCCAATGGGTTATCAACAGTTGGAGCGGTATCTATCGAATTTGGTGATAAAAGTTTTTTAAACGGTTCGTCTTTGTATTCGCCTAAAAGTTGTAATTTATTTGTTATCCCGTCTCTTTCATTTTGCAAAGCTTTAAGGTTGGTTTTTCTCTCTATATTATTAGTCGATTTTCTCTCTAATCTAGTTATCTCTTTATCTAAAGTGTTTTTTTTATTTTGGAGTGCTTGGTAATTTTTGTAATTTTCGTATACAGTAATCCAAATATTATTTTTTAAATCGTCATTTATATTGTTTTTTTCACTTATAAGTTCTTGTATGTTTTCTGCATTTAATTCGGTTTTTTTGCTTTCATTTGTTTCTGCATTTAACTGACTCGGTAAGCCAAGTAGGCAAAACGTCAGTATAAAAAAAAGAATTATTTTAATATTCATTATTTCACTCCAAATGTTTTGAGAACTTTTTTGACTATATCTTCATGAATTTCTGAGCTTATTATGCAGTCACCTATGCCTTTTGGTAATATAAATTTTATTTTATTTTTGGCGCTTTTTTTATCCAAAAAGAAATGATCATAAAAATTATCCACATCGGCTATATGATAATCTGTCGGAAGATTGAATTTTTTTAACATAGCTTCAATTTGCAACGCATCATCAGGTGTCAAAAAACCAAGCTCAACTGCCAAACGATTTGCCATAACCATACCAATGGCTACTGCTTCACCGTGAAGATATTTTGTATATCCTGTTTCGTTTTCTACAACATGACCGAACGTATGACCATAATTAAGCGCTGCTCTTATACCCATTTCTTTTTCATCTTGACTAACGACATCTGCCTTGATCGTTACGCTTTTGGCTATTGCATTTTTTAATGTTTCTTTTTCGTACAGATCGGCATTTTGCAAAAATTCAAAATATCCTTTATCAAAAGTAACTGCTACTTTTATCATCTCTGCAACACCGGCTGCAAATTCTCTTAGCGGTAATGTATCTAAAAAGTATGGGTCTATATATACAGCTTTTGGTTGATAAAATGCCCCTATCAAATTCTTGCCAAATTGATTATTTACTCCAGTTTTGCCGCCTACGCTTGCATCAACCTGCGCTAGAAGAGTAGTAGGAATTTGTATGAAATCGATACCTCTTTGGTATAGTGAAGCAGTAAATCCGGTCATATCACCTATCACACCGCCGCCAAAAGCGATAAGAAGCGATTTTCTATCAAATTTATATTCAAATAATTTGTTTAAAATATCTTCGACAGTTTGTAGTGTTTTATATTCTTCGCCATCTGGCACCATAACAACTTGAAGATCTATAGCAGTAATTTTGGACAACAATGTTTGCAAATGGTAATTAGCTATCGTTGGATTAGTAACGATAGCAACCTTATTATCAAAATTCAAATCAGGCAAAGAATCTATTGTTATTTCATAAGAGTAATCTTCATGAGATTCTAGTGCTATTGGTATAATCATATTAATTCTTAACCTTTTTTATTTGTATTTATTATGCTTGATTTTATCCTATTTAGGATTAAAAACCAATATGCTCAATTAATTATCACTGCTTTCAAAAGGAATTAATAGTTTTGGATGCCTATAAATTTTTGGGAATAAATTCGAAATATTCATTATTATCAATTGCCAGATAAAAGCATGTTTTGATTTGTCCTTAAAAGAATTTATGTGTAAGATATTTCTCATTTTTGATAACTCTCTTATTGGATTTGCAATTTTTTGCTCCACGGTTATAGAGGAATTAAACAAGTTGGCCATTGTTTCATAATGGTCAATAGTCATTTTTCTGCCGCTAAAATCTCCATCTGGATTGAAATCACATAGTTTTAGCGGTAATTTCAATATTTCACACAAATCAAAAGCGGTAGAAGATATTGATTCCATTTTTTCTTCATCGCTCATTAAAATAACAGCAGAATTTATATCTGCTATACGTATGCTGCCAAAAATATATACCAATTTTCTGAGATAATAAAAAGTGAGATTGTGATACTCTTTATAAAGTGAAGTCTGTGAACACATAATAAGACCTATGTCGTGTTGACTAATATCATATTCTACAATATCTTTTGTTCCGTTTAGTTCATAAGATATATCAATATGAATATTATTGTCTTGATATGCTTTTATCTCTTCTGTGATTTTTAGATTTGTAGGGTGAACTACTCTTATAAAAAGTTCTTTGTTTTGCAGCCTTCGTGTCAGCAGTATAGCTTCACTTAGGTATTCCATGGCTTTTTTCTTATCATAGCGCAAATCAAGCAAGAGATAGATGTTTTTACCAAACGGCTCTGGAAACAATCCCTTTCTTTTATTGATCAGTTTATAAATCCCATCCAGCACAGTTGGTCTACCGACCACCAATAGTGTATCATTTGGACGAATCATAGTAGCACCAGTAGGTAATATTTGCTTTTCATCTCTATAAAGTGCAACTATTTTCCATTTTTGCTGCACTATGGAGCCCACATGTCTGAAAGCGTAGCTGCTACCAAAAGGCACATGTACTTCCATTACTTCACCTTGACCAAGACCGATATTGTTTGGAACTATTGGAACATTTGGAAGCTTATCATATAGGTGCCCTGATATTAAATCATACATATCCAATACTATTACATTATGGTTAAATTTTATTATCTTTTTTTCATCCCATTGATTAAGCAAAATTATGCGTAACCTGTCATCTATAGAATTAATATTATGGATAATATGCTTTACATCATCATATGATTCTACAATGATAAAAACATGAGAATAATTTTTTTCTTCTAAAATATGTAGGAGTTTGCTATAGCTGGTTGAATCTATAGCAGAAAATGAAGTAGTATTCTTATTGTATTTAATATTTTCTTCAAGTATTGTATTGGAGGCTATGTGGTAGTGATTATTGGCAACTCTTTTTTTGCTAAGCCATACGATAAAGTGCTTTGCAATTTTACCTTCAGCTAGAATCAATATATTTTTCATAAAACTCTCTAGGTAGTGTGGGTACAATTACACTATTATTTTAAGGGGTATTATAACATAATGTATTTTCGTATAGATAAAACAAATGGCAAAGCTAGAGCTTGTACTATTACAACAGCACATTCCACCATTCAAACACCGGTTTTTATGCCGGTAGGCACGGTAGGTGCGGTCAAAGCACTTGATGCTACAGACTTGCAAAGCTTCATTAAACCTGAGATAATTTTGGGTAATACATATCATTTATATCTTCGTCCCAATGATACTACGGTTAAAACTATGGGTGGATTGCATGGATTTACAAAATTTCCAAAGAGCTTTTTGACTGATAGCGGTGGATTCCAAGCTTTTTCATTATCTGATAATGTCAAGATAGATGAGAACGGTATCACGTTTAGAAGCCATATAGATGGAAGCAAACACTATTTCACCCCGCAAAAAGTAATCGATATCCAAAATAATCTAAATTCAGACATCATGATGATACTTGATGACTTAGTTGCTTTGCCTGCTGCCCAAGAGCGTATAAAAGCAAGCATAGAACGCACTACCAGATGGGCAGCAGAGTCGATAGAATACCATAGAGCAAATCAAGCCAAGGGTATAGGAGTAGAGCAGAATATATTTGCTATCATTCAAGGTGGTACAGATAAGGCTTTTAGGGAAAAATCGGCTCGTGAACTTTGCGCTATGGATTTTGATGGCTTTGCTATAGGTGGGCTTAGTGTAGGGGAAGCCAATCAAGATATGTATGATACGGTAGAATGGACTACTCAGTTTATGCCAGAAAACAAACCGCGCTATCTAATGGGTGTCGGGACTCCTGAGGATTTGGTAGAAAATGTCTCTCGTGGTGTGGATATGTTTGACTGTGTTATGCCGACACGAAATGCTAGAAACGGTACGCTCTTTACTTCATTTGGCAAGATCACTATTAAAGCCGAGAGGTTTACCACTGATCCGATGCCTATAGACCCAGAGTGTAAATGTATGGTTTGTCAGACTTATTCCAGAAGTTATCTGCGCCATCTGTTTCGCGCTAAAGAAATAACATACTTTAGGCTTGCAACGATTCATAATCTATATTATTATCTTGATCTTATGAGACAAATGAGAGAAGCGATACTAGAAGATCGTTTTGATGAGTTCAAAGCGGGGTTTTATGCAAAAAGACAACAAGCATAAGAATCCTTATGACTCTCTATGCTTTGCATTAAATAATTTCTACAAACGAAACCTCTCTAATGGTTTTTCAGTATTGCATAAGTACCGGTAGCAAACGCCACAAGTTTTCCTTCGTCGTGAAGCTCTATAGTCACAAATGATGTCGATCTGCCTTGTCTTTTAACTTCGGCAGACGCTGTGAGATATTTGCCTGATGCTGGCTTGAGATAGTTTATCTTTATCTCCATTGTCACAGCAGTATGATTTTCATCTACATTTGACACAGCTGCATACCATCCAGTGTTGTCCATAAGTGTGGATATGACTCCTCCGTGGATAAATCCTAGGTGCTGCAGATGATAGTCTTGTGTCATAAGTTCGACTTGGGCTATACCGTTTCCACACTTTTTAAGTGTCGCTCCAATGTGTTCTAAAAATGGGAATTTTATATCTTTCATCTTATCTCTTTAATACTAATTTTATTAGCTATTTTTTTTAGTCCGCAAACTACCTGTTCTTTTGTAGAATATGTATAGTTAAATCTTATTTCATCACTTGCTCGTCCATCCAAAAAAAACTGACCTCCAGGCACAAAAACAACTTTTTCTTTTATGCATTCGCGTACCAGCTCCATAGTATCAAAACCTTTTAGTGAACCATATACAAACATACCGCCCTTTGGCATTGCAAAATCAAACTCTGGCAATTCTTGTTTTAATGTAGATGTAAATATTTCCATTTTTTCTTTATATGCTTTTCTGAGTTTATCCAAATGGTTTTCATAACGAGAGTTATCATCCAAATAAATGTCTAAAATATATTGTGAAATTCCACAACTGTGTAAATCTATTGTCTCTTTTATCATGGTAAGCTGTTTTATAATTTCTTCATTTGTTCGGATCCACCCTATTCTCAAACTAGGAGAAAGAGTTTTTGAAAAAGATCCTAGATGAAAACTATTATCGGGAACAAAAGAGCTTATACTTCTTGATTTTTGATCAAAATATAATTCACTATATGGCGCATCTTCTATGATATATCCGCCGTGTTTTAAAACACTATTGGCAACATTTTCTCTATTTTTATCACTATAAAGTGAGCCTTTTGGATTCTGAAAATCAGGAATAAGATAAGCCAGTTTTACGTGTTTATATATTTCATCAAATTTTTGTGTATCTATACCATTATGATCCAGATATATAGGTTGCATATCTAAATTATTCATTTTAAATATATTTACCGCTCCCAAGTATGAAGGCTCTTCTATGACTATCTGCTTATTTTGAAAATATTTTGCTATGATAAAAAGACCTTGCTGCGATCCTGTTGTTACAAGTATGTTTTCCGGTTTTGTTAAAAATCCTTCTTTATTATAAAAATTCGCTATTTTTTCCCTAAGCGGCATGATTCCATTGCTGATAGTATATTGAAGATTTTTTGGATTTTCAAATACCTTATTTGCTGCTTTTTGCAGATCTTGAATTGGAAATAGATTTTCATCAGGTAATCCACCTGCAAAAGAGATTGTTTCGTTATCTATAGATTCAAGTATCTCTCGTATGAATGATCTCTTCATACTTTATCCTTTTTTTACTGCAATTTTAATAGAAATTAAACTTTTTATCTCAACTTTTCTTGCTTTTATTACTATTTATTATTGCTCAAAAAAGATAATAATCTTGCTATAATTAAGCTATGAAAAAAGACACGATACAACAACATACAAAAATTGCCAACGATATTATTTATTACATCTATAAAAATATAGATACCTATATAAACTTGGATGCATTAAGTGAAGCATTGAGTGTGAGTAAGTTTCATATGCATAGAATATTTAAAAATGAATTTGGAAAAAATATCTATGAGAGTATAAAATCAATAAGACTTCAAAAAGCAGCTAGTCTTCTTTTGACAAACAAACACTCTACCATTACACAAATAGCAATGATATGTGGATATAGCTCACAAACCTCTTTTTCTAAAGTCTTTAAAGAAAATTTTTTTATGACACCAAAAGAGTGGAGGAATGGAGGATATAAATCTTATGTTAATACCATACTTACAAAGTCAGTTAGTGCAACAAACTCTACTGCTGATTTTTCATTACTCAAGCCTAAAATAGTAAAAATGGAAGAGATGCAAGGATATTACATAAGACATAAAGGATATAACAAATCCATCAAAGAAACATGGCAGAAACTCCAAACTTGGACACTTTGCAACAATATTACAAACTTTATTCAAGTCGGACTACACCATGACAATCCTACTATCACCGCACTGGATGAGTGTCAATATATTGCATGTATTGTCTTGGAAAAAGAGTTGAAAAATGCAACATTGCCAAAGTTTATTATACCAAAGGGCGTATATGCAAAATTTGATTTTTCTGGAAAATATGGTGATGTACTCAAATTTATGAACTGGGTTTATTTCTATTGGCTAATAGAGAGCGGATATGAAACAACTACAAATCCATCCTATGCCATCTATCATAAAAACCATTTTCTTTCAGATGATGAAGAGTTTGATCTGAGTTATTATATTCCCATAAGAATATAGTTGATATCTATATTCTATGGCTAATGATTATTTATTTACTTCTTTTTTGAGCTTGGCCAACTCTTCTTCTATCATGGCAAAAAGTTTTTTTGATGTTTCTTTTTCATCAAATTCAGGTATATCCCATCCTGTGATGCGCATATTTAAATTATACAATACCTCAAGACCGAAATGGATCTCACCTCTTCTGCTTTCTAGCTCTTTGTCTATAGTATTCATGTTATGCTCCTATATATGAGTGTATACATGAATATTATAAATCAATTGCGCTAATAAGTCAAGAAGGTTCTTTATTGTCCTAAAGCAAAAACGTTTGAGAGAGTATTGATATAATTAAAATATCCGGTAATTGCAACAGCTTCAAGGATTTGAACATCGTTGTATCCAAGCTCTTTGAGTGCATCAATCTCTTCTTTTTGGATCTTATAATTATCTTTTTTGGAAGCTTTGATACAAAATCTTAAAAGAGCTTTCTCATCGTCTGTGGTATGGATAGAATCAACCCCTTGCAATATCTCTTTGATCCTCTCTTCACTCAAGCCAAGCATTTTTGCTATTCCTCTGTGGACATCGACACACATTTTGCAGCCATTTTCTTTTGATATCAAAAGTGCAATCGCTTCTTTGATGTCATACGAGAGTTCAGTCTCGTCAAGTAAAAAGTGCTGAACCATATTGTTGGTCGCAAAATATATCTTTTCATCTAGAGCCAAAAGTTTGAAAATTTCACCCAAATTGCCTGTTTTTTCCAAAATAGGACGAGCTTTTTCTTGGATAGCAGGACTCATGTCCTCAAATTCCGGTAATGCTATGTGAGCCATTGTTATTATTCCTTGATCTAAATTTATTAGAAGCGTTAATTGTAATTTTATGCCTTATAGATTATAGGCTGTGGATGCTTATATGTATATCGATATGTAGGTAATTCGCTGATTCTTCATGCAGTTATCATTACAGCGTTATCAAAGCATAAATCGCTTTTAACATTTCATTAAATCATACTGCTTATTTTTAGATTTACAGAAGTTCAACCTTTACCTTGACGACCACTTTCTTGACAAGTTTTGATTCTGTTCCAACTATCAAGCCTGCTATATGTGCATCGTGCGGATAAAGCATCACAAATGTCCCTGGGAATACATCAACGTGCGTCTGTCCATATGATGTTCGCTCATAAAAAGCGGCATCTTTGCTAGCATCATATGGAGTAGTGACGCTCAAATCATCACTAAAAGCACATTCGAATCCTTCAGCGCCGGTGATAACTGTTTGGATATCTATGTAATTCTGGTGGGATTCGAACACCGCTGATTCGGGTGCAGAGGTATGATAGCTCATCACGATAGCAAATATATCCTCGCCTTCTATGGTGTATCGTCCATCAGTCGAATCTGATGTGAGAGTGTCCAAAAATTCAAAAGCACGATGCCATGCCGGGCCGAAATTGTATAGTTTAAAATTTTCCACTTTATCGATGATCATTACTGCTCCCATGCTTTATAAGGAATAGTATATAATTATTTATATTTAAAAGTTCAATATGTGTTTCCATGCAAACCATGAGAACCGTTTAAAATGTTAGCATATATTGGTTAGTGTTCTGATGTGATTGCAGCTACGGCTTGAAAAGCTAATTCAGCGGCCAGCCCAGAGAGCCTGATTAGTTCTAAGATTTCAGTTTCTGGATAGCTTGGCTCAATGTCATTAGTTTTGAGCCAACGTTGAACTTGTAACTCGCCTGTGTGAGTATAAGCCGACAATGCAGACCAGTTGCTCTTATATATGGACTTATAAGCAGTAAGCCCCGCTTTGCTATCTAGCTTCTTCATCATACTTGCCATATCTAGTTTGGTCCCCAACTTTACATATTCCTCTACTTGGGCGACTGTAGCAATATGCAATAACCACAACCCACGGATTATTGACTCTACCAGAGGTCTCAATAGTGCGAATGCAGTGGCTTGGAGTGAAGGATTTCTTGAAAGCAAAATCAGAATTGAATTGTGGTGTTGTTGGGATACCGCAAAGCATGCAGCAGCAACTTTTGAACGATAGTCACCATTCATTCTTCGTCCATTAAGTCGGGTAGCCAAGTCATTTGCCTTATCAATCGCTTTTGATAAATACAAGTCTAATCCCTTGTGTTCTAGCGATGAATCAGTCAGGTAGAGTGCCTTCTTATATAGCATTTATTTCGACAAACAATTCTGAAGAACAAAGGCGCATTGCTCACCTTCTGTAATGAGACCACCAGTGCGTCCTGAATAGTTGACTTTTTCAACAATTTCATCTCTCAGAACAAATGTGACCTCGCAATACCTTTTCTTTGCAAAAACAGCGCCTCCGCCAGCATATGAATCTGCCCCATCCACCATGTAGATGTTACTATCTCCGCCGCTGTAATAAGTCATAAACTCCATATTTTTGGCTTGTTGTGATCGCGTTGGGACACCAGCGCATATCAATATGTCTTTCTTAGACTTCCCAATAAGCTCTACTTTTGCGCGTTCTGCTAGATTAGCTCGACCAAACTTCGTACTTGCACAACCAGCAAACAATGTGGCAATAATTGCCAAGATCAAAGTATATTTCATTTATTACTCCTTCTTTGTCATTTAATCATTCTACACCGACATATTTTTACAATATTACTACATTTTTTCTAAAAATACTTGTTTGGCATATATTAATACTCATTTCTTATACGGCACTTTCGCACATGGCGTGAGCGGCGAAGTATCTGCCAAATGAGCGTCTTGGTCATCGAAAAATATATCCGCTCCAAAAGCCGCAATGACTTCGTGTTTGCGCACTCCTCCTTGGAAAAATGCTTCATCCACTCTCACTCCCCATGCATCAAGCGTACGCAAAACCCTCTCATAAGTAGTGAAATTACGCGCTGTGACAAGTGCGGTACGAATAGGAGATTGTTCCATCGTGAAGCGGTCTTGTATGCTGGAAATGACCTTGAGAAATTTAAAAAACGGGCCTTTGCTAAGTGGATTTTTGGCATTTTCCATCTCATGCTTCATAAATGCTTCCAGCCCATACTGTTGGTATATCTTCTCGCTTTCATCGCCAAAAAGCACGGCATCCCCATCAAACGCAATGCGTACTATATCATCAGAGCCATCTTTGTTTTGATGCGAGTGAGGCAAGATGGTAGCAGCCGCCACTCCGGCATTGATAGCTTCTTGGACATCATCGCTATTTGCTGAGAGGAAAAGATCAACCTTAAATGCTTCAAGATAACGTGCTACTGGTGTTCCTGCTGTCCATCCTGAGCGTTCTATGGATAATCCATAGTGTTCTAGTGAGCGCCCTATTCTAAGCCCTGTAGCTGCGTTATTGCGAGAAAGAATGATGACTTCTATAAGTTTATCATCAAATTTTTTATTGATAGCTAGGAAATTTTTGACAAATCTATATGCGGTGCCCAGTTCAAGTGGTATATCTTCATGCTCAAGCTGGTAGTCATAATACGCTTGCAAGCCATTTGCATCAAAGATATTATTTTCAATTTCTAGGTCAAATAATGCTCGTGATGAGATAGCAATGACAAGTTTGTCGGTTAGATCATATGCCATAAAAACTCTTTTTGTAAAAATTATATCATTTTAGTTTTTATTCTTGTATAATTAAATATAAAATATTGTAAAGGATACTTCATGCGTTTTGGATACATCTTGCTTTTGATTGTCATAGCGGTGGTTGCTTACCTAATCATAATATATAATAAATTCGTCTCTCTTCGAGCCGGGATCGATTCATCCTGGTCGGATATTGATGTACAGCTCAAACGCCGATATGATCTTATACCCGCACTTGTTGATACAGTTAAAGGCTACAAAGAGTACGAAGCCGGTACACTTGAAAAAGTGATACAAGCACGCCAGCAAGGACTAAATGCTATCAGCGTTAATGAAAAAGCAGAAGCAACGAATATGCTCTCAAATGCTTTGGGTAAACTTTTTGCATTGGCCGAAGCATATCCTGATCTAAAGGCAAATACGAATTTTATGCATCTACAAGGAGAGCTCAGTTCTCTTGAAGATGCTATTCAAAATGCCAGACGTTACTACAATGCTATCGTCAGAGACTATAATGCCAAAATCGAATCCTTTCCGGATCTTATTGTGGCTAAACAATTTCAGTTTACACCTCGTGTATACTTCGAACTTGATGAAAGTGAGGCTGCAGAAGCCAAAAAAATGCCTAAAATCAATTTTTAGCTGTAACTATGAAAAAGCTGCTTTTTATCGCCATTTTCTTTATTGGATTGATCAGCAATGTATGGGCAGAAAAGATTGCGTCATATGAGGTCAATCTCACCATAGAGCAAAGCGGAGAACTTAGTATAGTTGAGTCTATTGAGTATGATTTTGAGCAAGAACAAAAACACGGTATCTATCGGGATATCCCATTTTTGGTCGAAGGCAAAACACGCCCTAAAGATATAGGACTTTATGATTTTTCAGTACAACTTGATAATTCAAACGTACAATGGGAAAAATCAACTATGGGTTCTGCAAATGCAGGAGATGTCGTAAGCTTAAAGATCGGGTCTGCTGATACATACTTAAGCGGAAAACATACCTATAAGATCTCTTATCGCGTCAAAAAAGGGGTACTCCCTGCCGCACAAAACAATGAAAATGACGCCATCCGATGGAATATCATAGGCACAGGATGGGCGATACCTATCTATAATGTAAAAGCAAATATCTTTCTGCCAGACTCTCTTTCAAAAGAAGATATCACTCTATCCACATTTACAGGTGCTTATGGTGCAATTACCTCACAGGCTAACAGCTCATGGATAAATTCTCATACTCTAGTAGTCACCACCTCTTTTCTAAATCCACATGAAGGAATGACTCTGGAGCTTGCTTATCCTGCAAATCGTTTGGATCAGCACGGACTAGATAATGTTGAGAGTACATTATGGGACCATATATTGGATTATTGGCAATGGGGTGCTTTGATAGGATTTTTGCTCTATTTTAAAAATATATTCAAAAAGCATACCGGTTTTATCGATAAACGCTCCATTGCCGTGCAATATGAACCTTTAAGAGGACTTAGTCTTTTGCAATCAGGGCTTATTTTGGATAAATTTGCCAACAATGAAGATTTTGCTGCGGCTGTACTTGAACTTGCAGAGCTTGGATATATTCAAATAGAGCAGCAAAGCAAGGAGAGCAACCCTATTTTGATGCAGACAGACAAGCCAATTGATGATAGTCTAAGTGTAGATCAAAAGTATATTCTCTCAGATATACTTTTTAAAACAGAAAAAAGCTATACCTTTTCTGCCGGTTCACAAACAAAAGCCCAATCCTTGCAAGAAGGTTTCGCGCATGTCAATGATCAGCTTTATACCTGGGTTGTCGACTCAGGCTATATGAGCGAAAACCCTCAAAAGATTAGAAACGGTTTTTTACTAAAAAGTATTTTATTTTTACTTCCCGTACTTGGTTTGGCGATTTATACGCTCTTGCAAAAATATGGAAGCGACATACTATTTTTTATGCTATTTCCTTTGATCTTCGGTAGTGTAGGTATGGGAGTGTTTTTGGGCAGCAAACCATGGTCCTCTAAACTCGTAGGTGCTATTTTTGTGCTCGTAGGAATGGGTTCTTTGTTGGCTTTAGTCCAAGGGACAAAACTTACACTATTTGGGATGCTGACAGGTCCTTTTGGTATATTTTTGGTTTTAGTGATTTTAATGATATTCGTTTATAAAAAAATAGGGAAATTTACCCAAAAAGGTGCCCAAGCACGCACACATCTCCTAGGGCTGGAAATGTTCATCAAGCGGGTCAAACAAGATGAGATCAAAAGAAGACTCGAAATTGACCCACAGTATCTTGAAAAAATGCTGCCTTATGCGGTTTTATTTGGCGAGATAGAGCATTGGCTCGCTTTTTTTACGATCCTAAATGTAGCAACACCATATTGGTATCATGGTAATATCCAAAACTTGGGAGGTTTTTCTTCTTCAGTGCGAAGCGCATCCACATCGCCTTCTTCGAGCGGCGGCAGCGGATTTAGTGGTGGTGGAGGATTTTCCGGCGGTGGTGGAGGTGGTGGTGGCGGAGGTTCTTGGTAACCTCCGCACTTGTGTTATTTTATTTTTACAAGTCAAATAAATGCTCTCGAGGAGAGTGGAACGCTTAAAAGTGATGATGAATTGGCTCAAATGCTCAAAAGAGACTTGAAAAAAAGATATGAGTCGACCATCTGCGCATAGTATTTGCTTAGCACGCCATGAATGTAAAACTACAGATTAATGTTTCTAATTAGCCTCTATATGCAGTAATGTTGATTTGATGGATTTGGAAGCTTTTCATAATCTTCCAACGCTACAATATTCATTGACTCATACCATAGAATTATTTAGCACGAAGATATAGATTTTTATTATTTGATCCTGGTGCTTGTCGTTCTTCTGTAACAAATAAGTCTGTCTTTGCTTTAACAAGGTCGGATAGTTTTTTAAATCCATATAATCTAGAGTCGAAATCCGGTTGCAATTTATTAAGATAATTACCAAAGGTGCCAAGTTGGGCCCATCCAGCATCATCAGTTGATTGTTCTAGAGCACTTAAAACAAATTTTTTAGGAAATTCTCGCGTCTCTGGTTGTGTGTTAGGAGTTACTGATTTACATTTAATCTTAGTTGGCAGTTCGACTAATTCCTCTGGAATATTTGGACGTAGGACTTCGGTAAATAAAAATTTATGGCATGCATTTCGAAATGCCTCTGGTGTTTTCTTTTCCCCAAATCCAAGAACTATTAGACCCTCTTCTCGTAAACGCATAGCAAGTCCTGTAAAATCACTATCACTGGTTATTAGACAGAAGCCATCAAATTTTTGAGTGTATAGCAAATCCATGGCATCGATGATTAGTGTGCTATCTGTTGCATTTTTGCCTGTTGTGTATGCAAATTGTTGAACTGGCTTGATGGCGTATTTTTGTAAGACTTTTTTCCATGCAGCACTTGTTGGAGCAGTGAAGTCACCATAAATACGTTTTACGGTTGCTTCTCCAAATCTTGCAATTTCCGCAAGAAGACCTTCGATTACAGTAGCTTGAGCATTATCTGCATCAATTAGAACTGCCAATCGCAATGTAGGTTCTTCAGATTCAATTTTCGCTACTAATTTTGGTGATATCATTATAACCCCACTTTAAAGATTGTTAAGTACCTAATAAAAACATCCTTGTTAGATTTCCTTATTGCAATTATAAGAAACTTGGACTTAATCATTAGTAGAACACAAAAAAATATTCTTTAAATAATTAAACTATATTAACTAATATTTTCTACTATTTCTCCGTCTTTAACATCAAATACTACTTTGCTTCCTGCACCTATTCTTTCTTCCAGTATGAGTTCGGCAAGTTTGTCCTCTACTATCTCGTATAGTGCTCGTTTAAGCGGTCTAGCGCCATATACCGGATCAAATCCAGCTTCTGCTACAAAAGCTTTTGCTTTGTCGGTGAGGCTGATCTCTATCTCTTTCGATAGAAGTTTTTTTCTAATTCCGTCAAATAATATATCAACTATACCCGTGATCGCTTCAAGCCCAAGCGGATTGAATATCACTATATCATCAAGTCTATTGAGAAACTCCGGCTTAAAATAGTTTTTGAGCTCATTATTGACTGCACTTTCCCTAGCTCCTTTGTCGGTGATGGTCATAATCTTATCGCTGGCGATATTTGATGTCATAATGATGATTGTATTTTTGAAATCAACCGTTACGCCTTTGTTATCTGTAAGCCTTCCGTCATCAAGTACTTGTAAAAGCGTGTTAAATACATCCGGATGAGCTTTTTCTATCTCGTCAAACAAAACTACAGAGTATGGTTTGCGTCTTACAGCTTCAGTCAGTTGTCCGCCTTCTTCATATCCCACATATCCAGGAGGTGCACCAACCAAACGGCTGGCAGCATGTTTTTCCATATATTCGCTCATATCTATGCGTATAAGAGATTTTTCAGAGTCAAATAAGAATTTTGCCAATGTTTTAGCTACTTGTGTTTTACCCACTCCAGTTGGTCCAAGGAACATAAAGCTTCCTATCGGACGATTGGTGTCTGATAACCCGGCTTTGTTTCTTTTGATAGCCTTAGCAACAGCTTTAAGCGCTTCTTCTTGGCCCACGACCTCCTCTTTGAGCACATCTTCTATATGCAAGATCTTTTCTTTTTCACTTTGCAGCATTTTGTTTACAGGGATGCCGGTCCACTTGCTTATGATACTAGCTATCATCTCTTCATCGACAGAGTTTTTTAGAAGCACTCCATCTTTTTTCATCTGTTCCCATTTGGCTTCGAGTTCATCAAGTTTGCCTTTTGCTGCCGGGATCTGACCGTATTCTATCTCAGCTGCTTTACTGAAATCACCATCACGTTTGACTGTTTCGGCTTTAGTTTTGAGTGATTCGATTTCGATTTTTATTTTGGCTATATCATTAAATACGTTTTTTTCTAGATCAAATTGATTTTGAAGCCCTACTCTTTTTTCTTCAAGATCAGCTATCTCTTTTTCTATCTCATTAATTCTTTTTTTGTTTTTGTCACTCTCATCCATCTTGAGAGCCTCTTTTTCTACTTGCAAGGTAGAGAGTTCTCTCTTGGTTTTAGCAAGCTCATTCGGCTCACTTTCTATTTGCATTTTAAGTTCTGCTGCTGCTTCGTCTATAAGGTCGATAGCCTTGTCCGGCAAAAATCTATCCGTGATATATCTATCACTTAGTTTCGCAGCTGCTACAAGTGCACCATCAGTTATATTAACATTATGGTGGGCTTCCAGTTTTTCTTTGATCCCGCGCAATATTTGCAATGCTTCATTGATACTAGGCTCATCTACTTTTACCGGCTGAAAACGGCGTTGAAGTGCCATATCTTTTTCAAAATATTTTCTATACTCTTTGAGCGTAGTAGCCCCAATTGTATGAAGCTCACCACGCGCAAGGGCTGGTTTAAGTATATTGGCTGCATCCATGCTACCCTCGCTAGCCCCTGCTCCTACGATTGTATGGATCTCATCAATGAAAAGTATGACATTACCGGCTTTTTTGACTTCATCTACTACTGCTTTTAGTCTATCTTCAAACTCACCGCGATATTTTGCACCTGCTATAAGACGGCTCATATCAAGACTGATGACTCTCATTTTTTGCAAACTCAAAGGCACTTCTTTATTTACTATACGTTGAGCCAATCCTTCAACTATAGCAGTTTTTCCGGTTCCCGGTTCTCCCAAAAGAATAGGATTGTTTTTTGTTTTACGGATTAGTATCTGCATGGTTCTTTGAATCTCTTCATCTCTGCCGATAACTGGATCGAGCTTGCCATCAATTGCTTTTTGATTGAGATCATCACCGTATTGTGCGAGAGCTTCGAGCGTTTCGTCTCCGCTTTGACTATCTATACTCTTACCACCCCTGATAGACTCCAAAGTCTTTTTGAACTCCATCATATCAACATATTTGCCTATGCTGTCTTTTATAAAAGGTTCTTTCAAATTTGCAAGCAAATAAGTATCTACTGCGAGGAATTTGTCTCCGCTTGCACTCATCATGCCTTCGGCAAGTTCTAGTGAAGATATAAGTGCTCTAGATAATCGTATACTTTCTTTTGTAACCGTAGAAACTGCTGGAAGCTTACTGGCTATACTCTTTACTTCAAGCTCAAGTGCTGACTTGTCAATGTTCATTTTATTTAATGCTTGCAGCAATATAGAACCACTATTGGTCAATAACGCCCAAATTAGATGAATTGGCATTACTTCTTGGTTTTTATTATGCAATGCTAAAGATACAGATGACTCTATGGTTGAAGTCATTTGATTGGTAAGTTTTTCTAATATGCTCATAAAAATCCTTTGGCTTTAAATCTAAAATTATTATATAACATTTAGTCACTTGTTGTCAAGTTTCTTTATAAAAATTTTATAACCTTATAAAAATACTCATATATGGTATAATACTACAAAAAAGAGAAACATTGCAACATTTTAATGATTTAGATATATCACAAGAAGCAAAAAAAACATTATCAATTTTAGGCTTCGAAATCCTAACTCCTATACAATCTGAAACGATCCCAGCTATATTGGAAGGACGTGATATAATAGCCCAGGCCCAAACCGGTTCTGGCAAAACATTGGCATTTGCCCTGCCTCTTATAGAAAAGATCGCTCCACAGCAGCAACTTCCGCAAGCTCTCATCATAGCTCCGACAAGAGAGCTATGTGAACAGATAGCAAGTGTGATAAAAAGCATCTCCATTCATAAGGCCAATCTAAAAGTTATTACTCTCTATGGAGGCGTGCCTCTAAGAGGACAGAGCGCTTCACTTGAAAAAGGAGCGGATATCATCATAGGAACAGCCGGAAGACTAAATGACCATTTATTTCGCAAAACACTCATCTTGGATAATATTCAAACCCTGATACTAGATGAAGCAGACAGAATGCTTGATATGGGGTTTTATGACGATATTATCAAGATAACTTCTGCCCTGCCAAGAAAACCGCAAAGTTTGTTATTTTCTGCTACATACCCTGAAAATATCGATAAGCTTGCCCGTGCAATTTTGAAAAACCCATTGACTATAAAGACGGAAAGCAAACACAAAGTAAAAATAAATGAATTTGCCTATGAAGTTAAAAATAAAGATGAAGCTATTTTGACGATATTACAATCATACAAACCAAGCTCAGTTGTGATCTTCTGTAATACCAAGCTGCAAACCGATGAATTGTCAAATTTTTTATTGGATAATGACTTTGATGTAGCTACGCTTCATGGAGATTTTGAACAAAGAGACCGCAATGAATCATTGTTGCAGTTTGCCAATGGTTCACTTCCTATTCTTGTGGCTACGGATGTAGCTTCAAGAGGACTTGATATTGATGATATAGAGATGATCATAAACTATGATATTCCCCACAAAGGCGAAACGTATACACACCGTATAGGACGAACAGCGAGAGCAGGAAAGGACGGTATAGCTATATCTTTATTTACGGCACGATCAAGAGAATTCATCGAAGAGATTATGCCGAATGCTTCTATTTGTTCACTTGGCTCACTCAAACCTGATAAAAACTTTGCTATGCAAGGTGAATTTAGAACGATCCACATAGATGGTGGCAAGAGAGATAAGCTAAGAAAAGGTGATATACTTGGTACACTATGCAAAGAGCTAGAGGTAAATCCAAACGATATCGGACAGATAGATATAACCGACAAAGCTTCGTATGTAGCTATTAGAAAACACATCATCAAAAACATACTCAAAGCTCTTCAAAAAACGACAATCAAGAAACGAAAATTTAGAGTTTGGATGCTCGATTGAACACCAACACTCTTTCATCAGCATTTTATAAAGGCTTTTTTAATAAAATAAGGTTTTTATATTCTCTTCCAAATAAAGGTAACAACCATTATGATAAACAAAAGCAAACCATTTATTGTCTCTAGCCTAGCTATTGCACTTATTAGCTTTTATATCGGTGCCCAAGCTCAAGCCCAAAGTAACTTGCAGCAATCAACCCCACAACAAATATCAAAAGATAAGCTTGAAGCTTATATCAAATTTACAAAAATTTTAAATCTCATAGAACAAGAGTATGTTGATGAAACCAACACTACTACCTTAGTAGATAAAGCACTTAAAGGATTGATTAGCAATCTTGATGCTCATTCGTCTTATATGGACAAAAAAGAATATAAAGATCTAAACATCCAAACAAAGGGCGAATTTGGTGGTCTTGGTATCTCTGTAGGCATGAAAGATAATTTGCTTACAGTCATTGCCCCTATTCAAGATACTCCTGCATATAAAGCTGGAGTCAAAGCTGGTGATATCATAGCAAAACTAGACAACAAAGCAACAATGGGAATGAGCATTGATGAAGCTGTAGCTATAATGCGCGGTAAACCAGGAACTAGCATCAAACTCACGATTATCAGAAAAGATAATTCAAAACCTATCGAGATCAAAGTTACTAGAGCTATCATAAAAGTCCAATCTGTTTTTGCCAAACAAATTTCTGGGGATATTTTGTATATCCAAGTAACATCTTTTGACCAAAAAGTTGTAGATGATGTCAAAAAAGTACTTAAAAAATATTCCAAATCAAAAGGAATTATTCTAGATTTACGTAATAACCCAGGAGGACTTTTAGATCAAGCGGTAGGCTTAACTGATCTGTTTGTTGACAAAGGTGTCATAGTATCCCAAAAAGGACGTAACAGTTCAGAAAACATCACATACAGAGCAAAAGCTGATGCTAATGATATAAAAATACCTATGGTTGTTATAGTAGATGGCGGAAGTGCAAGTGCAAGTGAGATAGTCAGCGGTGCATTGCAAGATTTAGATCGTGCTGTAGTAATAGGCGAAAAAACATTTGGCAAAGGAAGTGTACAAGTAATTGTTCCAATAGGCAAAGAAGAAGGACTAAGACTAACAGTAGCCAGATATTATCTACCTAGCGGCAGATCAATACAAGCAAAAGGCGTCGAACCAGATATCATAATCCATTCCGGTGCTATCACAAATCAAGAATCCAGTGGAGGGTTGATCAAAGAGAGTGAATTGAGTAAGCATTTATCCAATACGGATTCTAACGATACAAAAAAAGTTATCCAAAATGGATTTGACGGCAATAAAGATGGTGTCGTCACTGAAAAAGAAATAAATAAAGACGCACAACTAAAAAGTGCTATTGACATACTAAAAGCATTAATGATAACAGCAAATAGGAAATAATTTATGACTAAACAAGAACTAATTTACGAAGGTAAAGCAAAAAAAATTTGGAGTACAGAGGATAATGCTCTTTATATATCCGAATTTAAAGATGAGTTGACTGCTTTTAATGGAGAAAAAAAAGCTGTAGAAGAAGGCAAAGGGGCTTTAAATAATAAAATTTCAACTCAATTATTTGGTTATCTAGATTCAAAAGGAATAGCAACTCATTTTGTTAAAATGATAGATGATAATAATATGCTTCACAAAAAAGCAGAAGTCATTAAAATCGAAGTTATAGTAAGAAATATTGCTACCGGTAGTCTCAGCCGTAATCTTGGCATTACAGATGGTACGGTTTTGCCTTTTACTCTTGTGGAGTTTGATTACAAAAACGATGCTCTAGGAGATCCAAAATTAAATGATCAGCATTGTCTGATCTTGAATCTTGTTAGAGACGAATCAGAACTTGATTATATTAGATACATGGCACGCAAGATAAATGTATTGCTTAAAGAGTTTTATGCAAAATTAAACCTTACTTTGGTTGATTTTAAATTAGAATTTGGAAGGGATATAAATGACAACATTATCCTCATAGATGAACTAAGTCCGGATAATTTCAGATTATGGGACAGCGCTACCGGCGAAAAGATGGATAAAGATAGATTCCGCCAAGGACTTGGTGGGCTCAAGGTAGCATACGAGGAAGTATTGAATAGAATTTTAGGGGGTAATAAATGAAAGCAATAGTAAATGTATATCTAAAACAAGGGGTGCTTGATCCACAAGGAAAAGCAGCCCACCATGCATTGGAATCATTAGGGTTTCATGGCATAGAAGATGTAAGAATAGGAAAACAAATAGTTATCAAGCTTGATTCCATGAGCAAAGAAGAAGCCATAACAAAGGTAAAAGAAATGAGTGAAACTCTTTTGGCCAATACTGTTATAGAAGATTACGACATAGAGATCGTTCAATGAAGGTAGCTGTTTTACGCTTCCCGGGGACAAATTGTGAATTTGACACCGAGTATGCATTTAAAAAATTAGGTCATGATGTAGCAATAGTATGGCATAACGATAATGCATTGCCTGATGGGATCGATTTGGTAGTAGTGCCGGGTGGATTTTCTTATGGAGATTATCTTCGCTCTGGTTCTATTGCTCGTTTTGCTCCTGTTATGAAATCTGTCAGCCAATATGCCTCTAAAGGTGGAAAAGTACTTGGAATATGTAATGGATTTCAGATACTCACTGAAGCTGGACTATTACCAGGCGCTTTAAAGAGAAATACAAATTTGCATTTCATTTCAAAATATCAACATTTAAAAGTAGTCAATAACAATAATGCTTTTTTAAATCAATATCAAGCAGGAGATATGTTATATGTACCGATAGCTCATGCGGATGGTAATTATTATATCGATGATGCCGGTCTTGAAGAGTTAAAGATAAATGGGCAAATATTACTTCAATATGTTGATAGTGATGGAAATGTTGATTCTATTAATGGCTCTGTTGAAGCAATAGCCGGCATTTGCAACAAAGAAAAAAATGTTTTTGGCCTTATGCCACACCCTGAAAGAGCTATAGAAGACATACTCGGATCCAAAGATGGGATCAAGATGCTGCAAGGTTTCATATCTTAATGAATATTATTGCGAAGATCAAATTTTATTATAGTTCATTTATAATTTTTGTTATTGTAGCATTTTTTATGATTCCACTGATAGCTATTTTTAGAAAGAAAAAAAACATTATCATCCACAGATTAAATCGTCTTATATTATTACTTATTGGTGGTAAATTGTCACAAATCGGCATAATGGATGCTGATGCTGATATATTTATCATAAATCATCAAGGCATAGTAGATATCATTGGACTTGAAGCATTGCAAACGAATCATTTGCGATGGATTGCAAAAAAAGAACTTTTTGAAATACCATACATTGGCTATCTACTTCGTTTGGGCGAAATGATACCATTAGATAGAGGTGACAAAAGAAGCATGCCTGGATTGATGAAAGAGATCAGATATTCTCGTGATACATTAAATAGACAAGTTGCCATTTTTCCGGAAGGCACAAGAGCAAAAAGCCAAAAGCTTCTAGCCTTTAAAGCCGGAACCAAAATAATTGCAGAAAAATTAAATTTAAAAGTTCAACCAATAGTTATCACTGGCAGCAAAATGCTGTTTGATGAAGGTAAAAAAACGGCGCATTCCAGTACTGTCGTATATAATTTTTTACCTACAATTGATATGACAAATGCGCCTGAAGATTGGTATGATAATGTCGCGATACAAATGCAGGAGATCATAGATGATGAACTTAGCTACAATCATCGCAGTCGGTAGCGGCGGTGCTCTAGGAGCCGTTGCTAGACTTTTAGTAAATGGTATATCTTCAAAATATCTAGGTCATTTTTTACCATTTGGCACTATAATTGTAAATTTATCAGGAAGCTTAGCTATAGGCGTGTTGTTTGCATATTTTCATCATCACCCTACGCTTTCGCCTTATATTAAAAGTTTTTTAGTTACAGGGTTTCTTGGTGCACTTACAACATATTCCACGTTTGCCATAGAGAGCTTTTTTTTGTTAGAGTCTGGGCGTTATTTGCATGCTTTCAGTAATATTTTTATCAATGTTGCCGGCACTATTTTAATGGCAGCTATAGGTTATATAATAACAATTCAATTATCAAAATAAAGGATTTATTTGCCATTACAACAATACATTATCTCTGTAGTTACACATCCGAGGCTTCCGCTTAAAGACGAAATGTCCCTCAAAGAGGTACTAAAAAGACGATTAACAAAAAAAGAGTACAAAATACTTGATGTTTTAGCATACGGTAAAAATACCGAAGAAATTTGCACCAAATTAAAACTTGATACCGATAGATATAACGAGATGGTATTAATATTGGTAAAAAAACTAAATCAAGAGAAATTAAAACAAGAACTTGCTGTTTAAATTATTCTTGCATATTATCAAGGTTGGCTACTTTTAAAAAAATTAGTTCTCTTTGACCAAGATCACCAAGAGATACTTTTAGTACAAGTCTGTTGTTGTAATCATACAAAAATGACGCTATATAATATCTATTCCATCTAGTTTTTAATGGAATACCTTTAAGCCTTGGATCATTGCTTTCAAGTTTAGTTATATTTATAGCATCTTTTCCGTTTAGCATCACACCCGGCACTATGTCATCATCGCTATAAATTCCAATGATAAATTTTTCGTATCGCTTTGAAGTTAGTATGTCATTTTTTTGGTACAAATATAATGCGCTAATAAGAGCAGATACTCTATTGTTTTGTACAATAGTGACTTGCTGTGTTTGTTGAATTTGTTGAAAATGATGCTTTTGCAGTGCAAAATCGCTCATAAGCTTTTCTTCTTCTTTTGATGCACAACCAAAAAATAATCCGGCAATCAGAATAGCAAATATAGGTTTAAATGACATTAAGTCTCTCCTTGTTTATATAATTTTAACATAGTTTCAATGAACTTTTAAGTATAATTTCCAATATTATCTAAAGGTAACAAATTGGCAGTTGCAATTGCATTTACAGGAATGTCCAATAGTGGCAAAACGACTCTAATAGAAAAAATAGCCACAATTCTTGTGCCGGATTATCGTGTAGCTATCATCAAAAATGACCCAAAAGACAAGGCTGTGTTTGATACCGAGGGCAAAGATAGTCATAAATTTTCTGCTACCGGTGCTGAGGTGGTTGTCGCTTCTCCTACGCGTACTACTTATTTTTCTCAAAAACCAAAGAGTTTCGAAGAGACTGTGGCAATGTTTGGTAAAGTCGATATAGTTCTTGTTGAAGGGTTAAAAACATTGCCATTGCCACGCATCTGTATTGCCAGAGGTGAACTTGACATGAACTATTTGAATTTTTGTGAAGCTATTGCTATAGACGAGAGCTTGGATGCTTCAAAGCTTGATCTGCCAAAAAATATAGATATTTTACCGCTCAATGAACCAGAAAAAGTAATTGAATGGATATGGAAAAACGCCAAGGAGATTTAATGAATACAATTATAGAAACTATAAAAGAGATAGCCCTACAGATTGATAATGCTATAAAAAATGCTGACCTAGGATACTCGCAAAGTGCAAACTCTTCTGGCGAAGAGCAGCTCAAACTTGATGTGCAAAGCGATTTGATCATCGAAGATATGCTAGGCAGATTACCTATAATAAAATCAATTGTAAGTGAAGAAAAAGAAAATGCTCTTGAACTTCATGAAAACGGAAGATTTACAGTATGTTATGATCCTCTTGACGGTTCTAGTCTTGTAGATGTGGATCTATCTGTGGGTTCTATATTTGGTATTTATGACGGAGTTTTGAGCGGGGAAGGACTTGTGGCTTCGGTATATGTGGTTTATGGTCCACGTATTGAAATGGTAGTCACTATAAAAGGAGAGGCCCCAGTCCATTATAGATTTATGAATCGCAACTTTGTAGCTATTGGCAACATCGCTCTTAAATCCAAAGGCAAGCTATGTGCACCAGGCGGTACTCAACAGCATTGGGCACCATACCATAAAGCTTTCATAGACGGACTTTTTAGTGAAGGTTATCGTCTGCGCTATTCTGGAGGCATGGTACCAGACTTGCACCAAATACTTCTCAAAGGCGGCGGACTTTTTAGCTATCCTGGTACTACTGATAAACCAAACGGCAAACTTAGACAACTTTTTGAAGTATTGCCATTTGCGCTTACTTACGAAGCAGCCGGTGGAGAAGCTATAAACGATAAAGGAGAGAGACTTCTGACTCTCACTCCGTCACATCTGCATGATACCACTCCATGTTTCTTTGGTTCAAGCGAAGAGATAAAAGCTCTTAAAATTGCTTATGGAATTCATTGATGTCTGATAAGATTTTGGATCAATGGGAAGAAGCATTACAAGAAGCTATCGCTTCATTGCAAGAGTGTCAAAAATCATGTAATCTCACAAGTTGTTTTAATTGCGAAAAACTGTTAAATTGTGAGATTAGGAATAATTATGTAAAAGCAGTGTATGAGAGTATGAATAAGGGTCAAACCGGCGGCTTTGAGTTTTGATGCTATAGCCAATCTCCAACCAAACCACAGCATCTTTAAGATACAATCCTACATATATTTTACATTCCTAGTTTTGTAAAATCCTTCTTGAAAAGCTACGAGCTTTACGAAGTAGAAAACTCATTTGTTAAGGAAACTTCATGACTTGTCACAAACCTGTATATATCACAACTCCAATATATTATGTCAATGATGTTGCACACATTGGTCACGCCTATACTACTATCATCGCCGATACCATAGCTAGATATTCCCGCATGATCGGCCATGATACATTTTTTCTCACCGGTACGGATGAACACGGTCAAAAAATTGAAGAGGCAGCCAAAGCCAGAGGCGAAACCACGCAAGCGTATGCTGATAAAATATCAGCTACTTTTAGAAATCTGTGGGATGATTTTGAGATCAGTTATGATGGCTTTATACGCACTACTGATGAAGCTCACAAAAAAGGCGTTCAATACGCCTTTAGCAAGATGTTTGACAAAGGTGATATCTACAAAGATGTCTACAAAGGACACTATTGTATCTCTTGCGAAACATTCTTTCCAAAAACACAACTAGTCGATGATGAATTTTGTCCGGAATGCGGCAAGGCTACTACAATCGTAGAAGAAGAGAGTTATTTTTTTAAACTCTCAGCATATCAAGACAAGCTATTAGCTTGGTACAATGAAAACCCTGAATGTATCCTGCCAAAAAGCAAACGAAATGAAGTCATTAGATTTGTAGAGAGCGGACTTGATGATCTATCCATCACGCGGACCAGTTTTGACTGGGGTGTAAAGCTGCCTGAAAAATTCAATGATCCAAAACATGTAATGTATGTATGGCTTGATGCTCTTATGAACTACCTTACAGCCCTTGGATATGGTAATGATGAGAGCAAAATGAAGTATTGGCCGGCTCGTGTACATCTCATTGGTAAAGATATTTTACGTTTCCATGCTATATATTGGCCTGCATTTTTGATGAGCTTGGATATGCCGTTGCCAAAACATATAGCTGCACATGGATGGTGGACCAGAGACGGTCAAAAAATGAGTAAGTCCAAAGGAAATGTCATCAACCCAAAAGAAGTAGCAGATGCTTACGGATTGGATAATTTCCGTTATTTCATGCTTCGCGAAGTGCCTTTTGGCGGAGATGGCGATTTTAGCCAAAAAGCACTCATAGACAGGATCAACAATGACCTTGGAAACGATTTGGGCAATTTGCTCAATCGTCTAATAGGTATGAGTGAAAAATATTTTGAAGGTCGTATAGATTCAGCAAGTGTTACTAAATATTATAAAAACGAACTTGATGAAGTCATAGAATCACTCGATAAACTAGAGCCATTCTTGTTTGAGATGCAAATACATCGTTACTTAGAAGAACTTTGGAGACCTCTTAGTGTAGCAAACAGAGCGATTGACAAATATCAGCCATGGGTACTCATGAAAGATGGCAAAGAAGATGAAGCTATGGCCTTGGTAGCATTGATAGCTAATATTTTGGCTCGTGTTTCTACGATGCTCTACCCTGTCATGCCAAGTATCACTAAAAAAATTGCAACTTCTCTTGATTTTAATATAGACAACGATTCATGGCAACGTTTTATTAAAGGCAATGAATTATTGGATACTTTTGTAATATCAAAAATTCCTCCGCTCTTCCCTCGTATAGAAGAACCTCTATTGGCTACCGCAGAATCGATAGTTGCTCCAGAAAAGCCAAAAGAAACAAAAAATGAAGAGAAAAAAGAAGAAGGAATTGCCTTGATAAGCATAGATCAATTCTTTTTAACTTCGCTCAAAATCGGAACCATTGTTGAAGCAAACGAAGTTCCAAAAAGTGATAGATTACTGATATTGCAAGTCGATATCGGCGAAGAAAAACCTAGACAAATTGTAGCCGGTATTAAAGAGTTTTACACTCCTGAGCAACTTGTAAATACACAAGTATGTGTAGTAGCAAATCTTAAGCCGGCCAAATTAATGGGCAATCATAGCGAAGGCATGCTTCTAGCAGCCAAAGATGAAAATGGATTGCATTTGCTTAGACCAGAAGCACCAAAAAAAGCAGGGACACCAGTTAAATAATGAATATAAGCGACATCGTAAACATCACAGAAGGAGTGCTTGTAGGCATTCCAAAAGTCCAAGCTATAAATAGCGCCAGCGTTTATCCATCCAAGATCGAACATGGCGATCTCTTTTTCTCTTCCTCGCAAGATGAAATAGATAGTGCTATCAATAATGGTGCATATGCTATCGTATATGATAATGAAGAAATAGTCAACAATGATAATGAAATAGCTTGGATCAAAGTAAGCGATATTAGACTAGCAGCGATGAAATTAGTACGGTACGTATTGCTCAAAAAAGAGGCTGATTTTTATCTGCTAGACCCACATGAGCTTAGTTTCCTAAAAATGCTTGCTGCAGATAAACGAAATGTAACTATCATATCCAGTGATTGGAAAAAAGCTTTTGAGCAGATAGTCAATTCGTCTGATCGTCTTTTTGTCGGCGATGATGTCGAGCTTCTAACTACTATCAAACCTGATGTTCTAAAACTTGAACATAAAAAAGAGATCCAATTAATATCTGAAACAATGTTTAGATGTTCACTTAAAATTGATGGATATGTTTACCAAAATTATGAAATAGCTCCATTTCATATAACATATCTAAGTAAAGTATTGTATTTTTTAGATAATCATAATATTAGATATGAAATAGAAAAACTCAAATATACCAAACACTTTTTACCTGTTTTTATAGACAATCAATTGCAAACGTTGCCTTCGGGTAAAAGCGATAAGGTTGTGATTTTTGCCGACAACTTAAAAGATATCTACTCTGCTAAAGAGTATATAAAATATCGAATCAGATGGATAAGAAGCATCGTTATGACACCTAAAAAAACTAAATTGGATTTGGATGAGAACCCAATTTGGTTCGATGATATCGATGATGTTCATACTAATCTAAAAAAACTTATCTATAATTATGCTTTTGTATATTCTTTGGATAAAAGTATATTGCCTGGATTGCAACAAAAGTACAATCTTTTTAATATGCATTGACCTATAGTTCTTTTTGATATAATAAATCATTTAAAGGATAATCATGAAGTTAAAATATCTAACAGCTATCATAATGATAGCAGCTACTTTCGCGATAACATCTTGCAGTGATACTGCAAATGAAAACAAAACTGCCGTAGCATCCGAAAATTTGTCGTCTCAAGATATAAAAACCGTATCAGGTAAAATAAACATGATATTTGTTACTCAACATGGTTGTGGTGCATGCGAAAGGCTTAAAGCTGTTATGCAAAGAGAGGCAATAAAGACTCTTTTGTCAAGTAAATTTAATGTAATATTTATTGATATTAGCAAAGCAGGACAATTACCAAAAGGGTTAGAGGCACCGTTTGGAACGCCAACTGTATATTTTATTGATAGCAATAATGAACAACTTATAGAGCCGATGATAGGCGGTAAAGATGAAACTAATTTCAAAGAAGTATTAGAAGGAGCCATAAGCGCCTATGATGCAAAATATCCTACTGAAACGAAACAATGAAAATACTCTCCGTTGACAGAAAAGTAAAATTTGACGGATTAGATATAACATCTGTAAGTTTCAAAGATCTAAAAACATTATCAGATATAGAGCAATATAATTACATCATTGTTCATGGCGGAGATGGGGCCATCAGAAGAGTTGTGCAGTTTTTTTACTATAATCAGCACAATCCAAATTTTATCATAGATACTGCCGGATCTTTTAATGTCATCTCCAAAATAAATAGACTCCCGATAATGGAAGACGTACTGCGCAAATTATCAAACAATAAAAAAGTCAAAAAAATATCTCAACCTATTTATAAGCTAAATGATGAGATTTTTTTATTTTCTGCAGGAAATATGGGGGATTTGCGACATATACTGCTATCAGAAACTCTTCGCTTTGGTATCATAAAAAACGGTATGATCAAGTATCTTATATCATTAATATATTTATTGCCTTTGCACATCATTATGACACCGTTTGAATTGTTATCCAAGCATCGTTTTTTTATTTTTACACCACTAAAAAAGATAAAAAAATTCGGTAATTTCTATGGAGAAGTAGTGCCGTTTAGAAAAAAACTAGAAAGCAGTCATAACCTTATAGAACTTGATGGGGACATAGTCGTATTTTATCACTCCACTATCAAAGTTGATTTAGCCGGAAGTATTACACTTATATCATAATATAGAGTTGTAATACTCTTTTACTCGATTATCTACATTGATTATGCGATTTGCATATGATTCAAAATTACCTCTATTAAAATCTATTTTCAGATATTTTGGATTAGTAGCTCGAGATATAGCTACATAGAACTGGCTTGGAGCAAATATATTATCCACATTGCAAACCAAATGCTCTATACTCATGCCTTGGGACTTATGTATAGTAATGGCATATGCTAATCTAAGCGGGAATTGTGCTAGTGTAGCAAGTGTAATTGATTGTAGTTTTCCATCTTTATTTGGATGAATTTCCGTCAGTTCAAATACATGTGGCTCAACCTTCACAAGAGCATCGTCTTTTTCTACGATTATAGAGTCACTATTTATCTCTTTTATCACTCCTCTTTCGCCATTAGCGAATTTACCCCATTTATTTACACAAAACAATACAGGCGCTCCAACTTTGAGTGTAAGCATATTTGGTACAGGCAATACTTTTTGCCAAGTCTCTAGTCTTTTTTCGTGTACTTTTTCTAGATTTTTGTGGTTTGCCACCAACATAACTTCTTTTGACGACAGTTCCTGAAGTTTTTGATGATTCATATGTTCTACTTCATTGTTTTTACCAAACAAATATGTGGCTTTTGGATTTGTGTCGTTTGATTGTAATGATTTTAGATATTCCAAGACTTCTCCATCACAAATACCTTGACGTATCTTGGATAAAATCTGAGTAAAATAAACGTCATCAGTACGATGCATTTGTGTTAATTCTACCAAAACCGGATTAAAGTTTTCCCATGCACTGCTCTCAAAAGCATACAATAATTCTTCAAAAAGCCCCACTCTTGGAGCATACTTGACTACAGGAGGAAGCTGAAAGAAATCTCCTACAAATAATACCTTACCGTTATATCCCATACTTTCTAATCTATAAGCTATCATATCAAGCAATGACGTACTGACCATTGAAATCTCATCTATTATTATCAAATCAGTCAAAGCAATAATTTTTTTGAGTTCGCCTAGTCTGTGTTTAGCTTTTTTGTCGTTTATTTCAAGCTCTTCAAAGCTATTTGAGATCCCAAAGATAAAAAAACTATGCACAGTCACACCGCCAATGGCAACGGCACTGACACCTGTTGAACCTAGAGTAACTACGTTTTTATCTTTATTTTTATAATGTTCTATGATCTGTGAAGTCATATAGCTTTTGCCTACCCCTGCTCCACCTGTGAGAAATACATTTCTATTTTCTAACAACTTACACACTGAATCTAAACTTTTCATTACCAACCTGCCTTGTCTATAATGCCTGCATGGCAAGATGATTTGATTTTAGTACCACTTTTTAATGCATTAACCAAAGAAATACTATTATCTCCTCCTGCACTTAGCCTGATTTCTGTAATCAAACCACCACTGCATACCATTTCAATTCTCTCTCCGCTTTGCATGCCAAAAGATCTGTCAGCTAATTTTCTTATATCTTTTAATATTATTCTTTTCCCTCTATTTGCATTTATGTATATTGCTAAAGTTGAACTGTTAAATTGTTTTGTGTAGTTTACCGATTTGGTAAAATATTCATTCTTGCTCATACCGCTGCAAGTACCGTGTTTGATCCATTCATGTTTTTCCAATCCAGAGATAGCAGCAGGCATCACATCATATAATCCTTGTTTGGTTTTTTGTGACAGACCAAGTTCTGGCAATCTGGACCATTGTTTATTTCTGTCCATGCCTACGATCTTTTTATCTACACCGCAATAAGCTCTGCTTTTTGGCTGTGGCCAAAGTCCGTGAAGCACGAAGCCATGCTCTTTATTGTCAAATATATTTCGTTTGCACTCTTTTTTATTTCTATGCGTTTCACAAAAAGCATCATGCCAACTGAGCGATAAAATAAATTGTGAGGCTGTTTTGTTTTTTACCGTAATATTCTTTTTATATTCAGCAGATATTCTATCAATATCAAAACAGTTTTTGTCCACCCATCTGCCTCTTGGAGATGCATATGGGACATCAATATATACACTGTTTGGTTTTTCGTCTAATACTCTATATCTTTGAGTCGGAACTACCGAGATATTGCCCGAGTTTTTGGTGGCTTTGAGATTATTACTGGCTTTGCAAGACTTATTTGCTATTATAAAATTATCCGCGTAAATTATATTCAAAAATAATATTACACTTATGAGAATTCTCATATACGTTACCCTGGTTTTTAAAATTGTTGTATTATACTATCAATACCATTTTAGCTAGATTGAAAGAGATTGGATGATATTTGATGATTTGAGCATATTCGAAAGCAAAAGCATAGAAGAAAAAAAGAAACTATTTGGAAATAAAAAGAAAATAGCTCATACAAACAAACTCCATCGCTCAAATATGATGCTAAATCCACTCAATTTAAAACATTTAAATACTCTTGATGAAAACATAGCTGACGTAGTCACACTAAATCTCGAAGATGCCATTGCACCATCAAGAAAAAAAGAGGCACTTTACAATATAGCTCTATTTTTATCCCATTTAAAAAATTCAAAAAGTTTTATAGTTATTCGCACAAACCCTTTCGATGAGGGCGGTAAAGAAGATATAGAATTCTTGAATGATTTTGGTTTTGATGCGATTAGGCTTGCCAAAGTTAAAAGTCCAAAAGAGCTCGAGTCAGCTCTAAAAATTTTAGATCAAGATCATAAGCTTCATTTTTCATTAGAAACCAAAGAAGCTTTTGCTGATATAAGGGCACTCAAAATTGACGATCGCATAACTACGGCAAACCTTGGGATACTAGACTTGCTGGCATCCCTTAATCTGCCGCAATCTCTTGTTAAAATTGCCAATCCTACTATAGATTATATCCTTGCTAAATTTCTCATAGACTGTAAAATAGTAAACATCCACCCGGTTTCATTCATGTATCAAGATTACAATAATGCAGATGAGTTTCGTAAATGGTGCGAATACGAAAAATCACTTGGATTTGCCGGCAAAGCCTGCATGGGTCCAAAACAAGCAATTATTGCCAATGAAGTTTTTGACATAGATAATGCAGAAATCCAAAGAGCCAAATATATAAAAGAAATTTTTGAACTTAGCTCATCAAAAGGCATAAATGGCTTCATGGATGATAGATACGGATTTATAGATGAACCAATTTACCGAGATGCACTAAATATTTTGAATATTTAACTATATGCTCAAAAAATAAAACCAAATTACATAAAAGCCAACAGTGACGCTGTCACTGCGACATTAAGTGACTCTACGCCTCTACGCATAGGTATAGATATATTCTCATCACTTAATCGTTCTATCTCTTTACATACCCCATTTGTCTCATTGCCCAAGATAAATATACTCTTGTTGTTGTATTTTACTTCTTTGTAGCTCTTTTTGGCATAAGATGATAGAGTATAAAGTTTAGCATCATTGTCTTGAAATTTCTTTAGAGTATTAGTTAGAGAGTTACTATTTATTATAGGTATCTTAAAGAGTGTTCCAACGCTTGCTTTAATAACAAGAGGAGTAATGGACGATGCTCCCTTTTTGGGCAAAATTATAGCGTCAATGCTCCCAGCAGCCGCAGAGCGTATGATCATACCTAAATTTTGAGGATTAGATATGCCGTCCAAAGCTATAATAGTATAATTAATATTATTTGCTATAAATTCATCTTCATCTATAAAACTATCCATTTTTATATCGAGTGCCACGCCTTGGTCTTGCTTGGCATTTTTGGAGATACGAGATAATGAAAGTTTGTCATGAAAGCATATCTGTACACCTTTTTTTTGTGCAATTTCTTGCATTTGGTCCAATATAGGTGCTTTCTGATTGGAAGTAGAAAGATGAAGCTTAAATGGGACGACACTGTCTTCCAAAAGTGCTTCTAGTACGGCATTGCGACCGTACAAAGTCAACATCTTTGCAAATGCTGCTTTTTTATTTTTGTAGTTTTGAGAATCTTGCAATGATTAATTCTCACCATTCCAAGCAAGCTTAACCTTGCCATTTTCGTCAAATTTCGTAGCAGGCATACCCATGATATTATATCCGCCGTCTACATAATGTATCTCTCCAGTTACGCCGCTGCTCAAATCTGAGAGCAAATACATACCACTATTGCCTACTTGCTCTATAGTTATATTTTGTTTAAGCGGAGCATGAGCCGCATTCCATTTGAGCATAAACCCAAATTCGCCGATTCCTGCTGCTGCCAAAGTTTTGATAGGACCTGCACTAATGGCATTGACTCTGATACCGTCTTTTCCAAGATCTTCAGCTAGATATTTTGTGGTCATCTCTAAAGCTGCTTTTGCTATACCCATTAGGTTATAGTTTGGTATATATTTAACTCCGCCATAATAGCTAAGAGTCAAAACGGAAGAGTTTTTTGACAAGATCGGTTTTAATTCTCTAGTGACCTCTATGAGCGAATAAACAGATATATCCATAGCTATATCAAAAGCTTCTTTGGAGATATCCACAAAACGACCGCTCAAGCCCTCTTTTGGAGCAAAAGCGATAGAATGTACTACAAAATCGATCTCACCAAAATCACGAGCCAATGATTCTCTAAGGGCAACTATCTCTTCTGGCTTGCTTACGTCACATGGATAAAATCTATTTGCGCATGCAAGTTCTTCTGCCACAGGAGCTAATTTTTCTTCGAATCTTTCATTTAAAAAAGTAATTGCCACTTCAGCGCCCTGCTCTCTACAAGCTTTTGCGATACCGTAAGCTATTGATTTTTTATTAGCGATTCCTAATATAACACCTTTTTTGCCTTGCATAATCATAAACTATATCTCCGTATAAAAATTTTTATGATATATTACCATTATTCATATAAAAGACAAAAAACAATGGGAACAATGAAGAATATTTTATGCATAAATACCGGCGGAACATTTAATAAATATTATAACCCAACAAATGGTTTGTTAGAAGTAGATAAATTTTCAAATACCATAAAGGAAATTACGAAGAAATGGTTATGCGAAATCAATGTTGTAGATATAATCGGCAAAGATAGTCTAGATTTCGATGACAATGATAGAATATTACTGCTCAAAACTATCAAATCTCATTCTTCCTTTGATAAAATTATTGTTATTCATGGTACAGACACTATGCATCTGAGTGCCGAGGTTTTAGCCAAGGCCGCTTTGCCTCACAAAATAGTTTTGACAGGAGCCATGGTACCGTTTAGCATTGACCCTGTTGAAGCAACAGCAAATTTTGCTTCTGCAATAGGATATGCAATATCTCTTGACGATCATGGGGTATTCATTGCTATGAATGGATGTTTTGATAATTATAAAAATGTTATCAAAGATAGGATTAATAACAAATTTATATATAATATTAATTAATTATGTTATAATTCCAGAAAATATACTCAAAGGATAAAACTTGAAAAATATAAGTGTTTTAAGTATTTTTGTATTTATTGTTGCAGTTATGCAAGGGTGTGCTCCTCAATTGGATACGACTTATATGTCTAATAGTTCTGAAAGAGTATCAGAAACAAAACAAAAAGCTTTTGATGAGAAACTAGAACAAGTTGCTTCGGCAGTAAAACAAGATCCTAAGTACAATAAGATAAATCTTGAAACAAGAGAAGAAAAAGATTGGTTTAAAAAATTATCATATAGATTATGGGATAGACAAATCACTAAAACACAATTCATAGAAGCCGGCGTTACAAGATATTCATCAAACTATTATGAATTTGATCTTATAGCTACATTGCTTCTAAAATAAAAATAAAAGGTAAATAAAAAATGATTTTTTCTAAAGTGGATGTAATAAAAGAGGCTAATATTTATTTTGACGGCAAGGTTACGTCTCGCTCTATCGTATTTCCAGACGGTACCAAAAAAACACTAGGTATTATGTTGCCTGGTGATTATGAGTTTGGAACAGACAGTGCCGAAGAAATGGAGATACAAAGCGGTAAACTTAGAGTTAAGCTTCCACAAAATGATGATTGGATAGATATTACTGCCCCTGCTACTTTTAATGTACCTGCAAATAGTAAATTTTCTCTTGAAGTGATTACAGTTACTGATTATTGTTGTTCATATTTGGCATAAAAATATAGTTTGTTAAAATTAGGACAAAATTTATCTTAATTTTATTATTTTTTATGTTATAATGATTTTATAAAAACATTTAAAAGGAAATAATATGCCAAAAATAAATAAATATGTAGATATAGATACAGTAGAAAGAGAAGCAAAAAAAGACCTTATTGACAGACATTCACCATTCATACACTGTGCGAAAACTACAAAAGCCGGTGAGCCATTTGAAGTAACTGTCAAAATGGGTAACGAATATACTCATCCGGATGATTTTGATCATTATATCCAATCAGTAGCACTTTTTGATGGAGAAACAAAACTTGCTGAA
Source organism: Sulfurovum sp. UBA5622 (assembly GCA_002424475.1). Taxonomy (GTDB): domain Bacteria; phylum Campylobacterota; class Campylobacteria; order Campylobacterales; family Sulfurovaceae; genus BN30871. The sequence goes on along the minus strand of DIKI01000001.1, from coordinate 12,946 downwards.
GCTACATATGTGCCTGGCACTTTAGGTAATGTTAAAGCACACAACACTACTACCTTTACTATCATCCCAATGGGTAAAAAACTTAACCTTGTCGCACAAGGATATTGCACAAAACACGGTATCTGGGAAGGTACTCCTGTAGAAGTTACAGTAGAGGCTTAATCCAAATCACCATCTTACTACAAACAAGAAAGAGCATTTGCTCTTTCTTGTTTACTCTTCAATTAACATCAAAAATTTCTTATAATTTCCGAGATGGCAGGATGAGTATAGATCATTCCGGCAAGCTCTTTGAGTGTTAACTCTCATTTAATTTTTACACTTTTTTATTTGTGACTAACAAAGATTAGCTTCTCAGTCTCAAAGCCTGCTTCTTTGGCCTTTTGGATTAGACGGGACTTGGTTTCCTGATCGAGTTGTGGGGTACGTGAGAGTATCCAGAAGTAAGAGTGATCCGGCCCGCTGATCATTGCGTAACTCTCATAGTCTGTATCCATGACGACATATGCGCCGTAAAACGGTCCGAAAAAAGAGACTTTTAAAAATCCGGTATCGGTATTTTCTACAAAATAGGCTTTGCCTTCTGCCTCTTTCCACCTTTTGTTCTTTGTATCAAATCCCCGGTTGATGACCTTAACTCCGCCGTCTTCACGCAGGGAGTAGGTTGCGGTGATCTTCTCCAGCCCACGCTCAAAGGAGTGGTCAAGCCGTGCGATCTCATACCAGGTACCAAGATAGCGGTCGAGTTGAAAATGATCCACCGGTGTCGCATGTTTTGGTCTTTCGACACAGCCTGTGAGTAGGACAATGAGAATTAGCCATAGATGTTTCATTATGCATTCCTTGGAATAATATACCTATTATTATAGCATTATAGGCGATGCCTCATACACTTTATTTGACATTTGATAGTGCCCGGCCTTTATTTTATATGTCTACTCTCGCTCTCATCGTCCTCGATGGAAACGCATATACGAGCTTATTATCCAAAATTATTCATCAATATCGTAAAGTATGGATTTCTATTGGAGACAATGGAAACCAGAAAAAACACGGCATCTGTGAAGGTGCTCCTATAGAAGTTACAGTAGAGGCATAAACTCTTTTTCCAAGAGAGCCTATGCTCTTCTTTTTGCAATCACATATTCTCTCGATAAATCTAAATTAGATACAATACGATTATGAAAAACCTCTACAATGCATTACAATTAAAACAATTATATACACTTCGTTTATTAGGATATGACTATAGCGATATTTCTCCATACAAAGAAGACGAGATATCTTTGCAATTACCACAAAATATGCAAGAACTAAAAAAACAAACTAAGAATTGCCATTTGTGCGAACTTAGCAAGCATCGTAAAAATGTGGTTTTTGGTGAAGGCAATATAAATGCCAAGATACTTTTTGTTGGAGAAGCCCCCGGTAGCAGCGAAGATGTATCAGGCAAACCATTTGTAGGACGGAGCGGTGAAATACTTGATAAGATCATAACCAATGTTCTAAATATATCAAAAGAAGATACATATATTACCAATATAGTCAAATGCCATCCTCCGAAAAATCGTGAACCAAACTCTATAGAAGCCCATACCTGTCTGCCTTATCTATATAAACAGATAGAGCTGATCAAGCCAAAAATAGTAGTAGCTTTGGGTGGCATTGCATATCACTATCTCACAGGAGATGAAACTAAAATGTCAAAAATTAGAGGTATTGCAATAGAAAAAAATGGTTATACAATCATACCTACTTATCATCCGAGTTATCTGCTTAGAAATCCGTCACATAAATATGAAGCTTGGGAAGATTTTAAAAAAATTAAACAGTTATATGACGCTTTGCCCTAGCAACTAGGGCAGCTTTCGTCATATTATATATGTATTGTAGCTTGAAAATTACAATACACAAGAATTTACTATTGACTCTATTTTGGCTACTATACTTGGATCTTCTAGTGTTGAGGTATCTTGTGTGATAGCCTCTCCCTTGACTATAGAACGCAATATTCTTCTCATTATTTTGCCTGATCTAGTTTTTGGAAGATCGGGTACAAATACTACATCATCGCATACTGCTATAGCGCCGATTTCTTGTCTTATAAAACTATTTATCTCTTTGACCAATGCCATTTCTTCAGCCATGGTATCTTCATTTTTGAGCACAACATAAGCAAAAATCCCCTCTCCTTTTATCGGATGAGGCTTGCCAACTACAGCTACTGCTGCAACTGCAGCATGTTTTTTGATAGCTGCTTCTACTTCCGCTGTACCCATGCGATGACCGCTTACATTAATAACATCATCTGTTCTACCAGTGATTGTCATATATCCCTCTTCGTCGATCATTGCACCGTCACCTGTAAAATAGACAGGTTTTCCATCTTTTTTACAATCTCCAAAATATGATTTTACGAATCTATCAGGATCACCCCAAATTGTTCTTATCATACTCGGCCATGGTTTTGTGATACACATGAATCCTTTCTCTCCAACTGGAGCCGGATGTCCATCCTCATCTAAGATCTCTGCCATTATGCCAGGAAGCGGGAATGTAGCACATGCAGGCTTTATAGGAGTCGCGAATGGAAGCGGAGATATCATGTGTCCGCCTGTTTCTGTCTGCCAATATGTATCAACAATAGCACATTTACCACCGCCTATTTCGTCATAATACCATTTCCATGCAGCTGGATCTATCGGTTCTCCTACTGTTCCTAAAATTCTTAGGCTTGATAGATTGTATTTTTTAGGTTCATCAGCTCCCATTTTGTGAAGCAATCTAATAGCAGTAGGTGCAGTATAGAATTGATTTATTTGATACTCTTCTACCATCTTCCAGCATCTTCCAGCATCAGGGAAAGTAGGTACACCTTCAAACATCACAGTAGTTGCCCCTGCAGCCAAAGGTCCATAAACTATATAAGTATGTCCTGTGATCCAGCCCACATCAGCTGTACACCAATACGTATCATTATCTTTAAGGTCAAACACCCACTCCATAGTCATTTGTGCCCAAAGAATATATCCTGCACTACTATGTTGTACACCTTTTGGTTTTCCAGTACTTCCGCTTGTGTAGAGCAAAAATAGAGGATCTTCGCTATTCATAATTTCACTTTCACAAACAGATGATTCATTTTTGATAAGTTCATTGTATGAATAATCTCTACCTTCTACCCAGTTGACATCTTCACCGTTTCTCTCTACCACACATACCGCTTTGACACATTCGCATCCACTTTGTAATGCATCGTCTACCACAGGCTTAAGCATATATGGAGAGCCTTTACGAAATGCTCCATCGGCAGTAACTACTAGTTTTGCCTCTGCGTCTATAATTCTATCTTTAAGTGCTTCTGCGCTAAATCCACCAAAAACCACGGAGTGGATAGCACCTATCTTCGCACATGCCAGCATACTGATAGCTGCTTCTGGGATCATAGGCATATAAAGCACTACTCTATCGCCTTTTTTAATGTCAAATTGGTTTTTGAACATATTTGCGGTTTTATTTACTTCGTATGAAAGTTCACGATAGGTAATAATTTTTTGATCTCCATTATCCCCTTCAAATATAATAGCTGCTTTGTTTTTCTTTGTAGCGATGTGTCTATCTACGCATTGATGGGCAACATTAAGCTCTCCACCCTCAAACCATTTATAAAAAGGTGCCTCTGATTCATTTAATACTTTATCAAAAGGTTTAAACCAATCAATTTTTTCTTTCGCAAAGCGGCCCCAATACCCTTCATAATCATCCATTGCTTCATTCATAAGAGCATTATATTCTTCCATGCTCTTTATTGCTGCAAATGGCATATGTTCTTTATTTGGGTAATATTTTTCTTCTAACACTTCTGTTCTCCTTGTTATCGTAGTGAATGACTATGTTGTAATTTAAGATACATCATGGCTGTCATTATGGCATCATTAAGCGCATCATGACATTGTAACCTTGGCAATGCTAAGGTGTCCAAAATTGTATCAAACCTCAGGTCTATATTTCCTTGCGGAATCAATGATATTTTTTTATCATAATAAATTGCGGACACATCTTGTTGTTTGTTTGGCAAATTTATGCCCAACATCGGTTTCATGTAACGATTGATCATCGCGACATCAAACTCTAGATAATATCCTACCAGTGTGCGATTTCTAGTAAAATACAAAAATCGCTCTATTCCTTCTTCTATGGTAATAGCGCCTTCTAAATCGCAATTTCTTATTCTGTGAACCTTTATACTCTCTTGAGAGATAAGGCTTTCTTGCTTGATATAAATGTGCAATGCCTCATTGGTCAATATTTTATTGCCTTTGATTTTTACTGCTCCAATAGAGACAATATTATCTTTTTTGGAATCAAGCCCCGTGGTCTCTGTATCAAATACCACAAATTCATCCGGCGGTGGATCATCAAATAAAAAAGTGAAACGCTCGTCTTTGAGCCCTTTTTTTTGCCAATAATTTTTAAATGAACTAAACATCATCCCACCATAGATAGTTGAAAATGATAAGAAACGATTTTTCTAAAATGCGCTACCGTTTTGAGTGCGTCCTTTAGTAAATCACGTTCCATTTTGCCTAATTCAACCAATGAAATATAATTGCTTATAGGTTTTTTAGAATTATACTGTTTGAGTTGCGTATGCAGCCTCAAAGTATTAATGACCTCCAAAGCTTCTATCATGTCTTGCGCATCCTCTCTACTTAAAAAACCATTATTATTAAGTTCTTTGATACGCTCATATGTATTTGTTGCCCCAATACCTTGTTCCAAAGCAAGAGCTCTTATGCCGTGAATCATTGGAAAAAGAGCTGTTTTTTTTATATCGATCTCATTTTTATGCTCTTTATGCAAAGTCAAAAATTGCGAAAAAAGACCCAATGCCGAATCAAAATTTTCTATAGATTTAGCAAAATGCCTTATTAGTATAGGATATTGTTGCACTTTATATATCAATACTTCCCTAAGATCTGTATGCAATGATTGCTTGCCTGCTACACAAATTGAATCAAAAAAGATCGCCATATCTATTAGGTAATTTGGAGTGGAGTGCTCCACCCAGATATCAAATAATTCAATATACTCCGCAACATGCTGTCTCCATTTAGGGTTTATGACCATTACGTTGCCTTCGCATCTTGGAAACCCAATAGCATCTAATGCTTCAATAAACGAAAGCGATATTTTCTCTACATCATTAGGTACAAATCCATCTGCAAATATAAAAGCATTATCTTGATCCGTACGTAAAATCTGTTCTCCTCTTCCTTCGCTTCCCAAAAGTATCAAAGCGCAATATTCATGCCATTCCTTTGGTACTATAAAATAAAAAAGTTTTGTATATATTTTTTTATTGATTTCTGAGACTAACTTGGCTATATAACGACTTTTAACTCCCCTTGAATGCAAAGCTCCGATCATTACCATCACACGTTTGGAAGCTTCAATAGTAGCTTCCAGAGTAGTTGCACTCTCAATTTGAACTGTAATAAGATGAGTTTGATTAGAAAAAAAACTCACCAGATCAATAAGCTCAAGTATGCCTATTGGCTCGGATTTGTCATTCAAAACAGGAAGGTGCTTGATAGAATGTTGAGTCATAAGCAAAAGCACATTAAATAACAATTCTCCCTCTTGTATAGTAATTATTGGATTAGTTTGTATTTGTCCGATGGTCTTAATTTCTTGCTCGTCTTTATGTAAAATGTATTGGCGCAGGTTGGTATCTGTTACAATGCCATATCCTTCGTGATTTCGCACAAGAAGTGCACTAACTTTTTGTGCTTCCATCTTTTCAAGTGCCTCTTTGATGTTTGTCTTATATTCTACGATACATACATCATGTAAGAGATTTTTTTCTAATCGCGCTATCATCAAATCACTCATGGAAGCATATTCTTGTTTCTCTTTTAGTAGATCTGCACGATCTACCAATGAAGTAATAAAATAATCCCTAAACGCATGATTCTTTTCGCAAACAGCGAGAAAAATATGTTTTGGGATCTCATAGCAGATTAACTCTTCACTAACGATGTAGCGCTCATTGGATGGATGTTGTTTGAGGTGCTCGATCCCCCCAAAAGAATCATGATTATCATATACATTAATAAGCTCATCATCGTGATATGCCTCTACACGACCTTTTATGATTATGTATAGCATTTCAAACGCATGACCGACTTCTACTAATATCGTTTCAGAGGGATAGTATGCAATCTGACCAGCATATTCAAATTCTTTAATTGCTTCAATATCCAATAAAGAAAAAGGCGGATATGCTTGTAAGTTTTTTAACAATTCCATCATTAAGACTGACTCCTTTGTGTCAAAGCCCGCTTTGGACTCTGACTAATTGGGTTAATGCGACGATGCACCCTCAGCACCGATACCGGTTTGCGAACGAATGTCTTGTGCATCGAACGCTTCAATTTCTTTAGCTGCTGTTTCGCTTTTATCTGTTATCGAGAAGAACCAAATAGCTACAAATGCTACAGTAACAGAAATAAGTGCAGGATACTTAGAAGGGAAGATAGCCTCTGCATTTTTAAATACATCTACCCAAACTATTGGGCTCAAAACCACCAAGACAATCGCCGTAATAAGTCCTAATGCTCCACCGATCACTGCTCCTCTTGTAGTTAGTTTTTTCCAAAACATTGCAAGGAAAAGTACCGGGAAGTTAGCAGATGCAGCAATTGCAAATGCAAGACCTACCATGAAAGCAATATTTTGTTTTTCAAAAACAATACCTAGGAAAATAGCAATTATCCCCAAAGCAATTGTAGCAATTTTTGAAATTTTCATTTCATTAGCTTCATCAATTTTACCACGCATAAAGACGTTTGCATACAAATCATGTGAAATTGCAGATGCACCAGCAAGTGTCAAGCCCGATACAACAGCCAAAATAGTTGCAAAAGCAACAGCTGAGATAAAGCCTAGGAAAAAGTTGCCTCCTACAGCATGTGATAAATGAATTGCTGCCATATTGTCACCACCCAAAATCGGTGCTCCGCCTTCTACTGCTTGTTTGGCAACGTCAAGATATTGTGGGTTGTTAAGTACCATTACAATCGCACCAAATCCAATGATAAAAGTAAGGATATAAAAATACCCGATAAATCCTGTAGCAACAAAAACAGATTTACGTGCTTCTTTTGCATCAGCTACTGTAAAAAATCTCATCAAGATATGAGGTAAACCAGCAGTTCCCAACATCAAACCAAGTCCGAGCGAAACCGCTGAAAATGCATCGGGCACAAGTCCGCCGGGACTCATAATAGCGTCATGTTTTGGATGAACACTTACCGCACTGGCAAAGAGTGATTCAAAACTAAAATTAAATTGCATTAATACCGCGAGTGCGATAAATGAAGCTCCACAAAGAAGTAAAACAGCCTTAATGATCTGCACCCAAGTAGTTGCCAGCATTCCACCAAATGTAACATACAAAACCATAAGTGTTCCAACAATGATTACTGCCCACGAATAAGGAAGTCCGAATAGTAATTGTATCAATTTACCAGCCCCGACCATTTGTGCGATCAGATAAATAATAACTGTTGTAATCGATCCAGCAGCAGCGAGCGTTCGTATAGGTATTTGCTGTAAACGATATGCAACTACATCGGCAAATGTATATTTACCAAGATTGCGAAGTCTCTCAGATACCAAGAATAAAATCAATGGCCATCCTACCAAAAATCCTATAGAATAGATGAGTCCATCAAATCCTGCTCCATAAACCAATGCCGAAATTCCCAAAAAAGATGCAGCGGACATATAATCTCCCGCAATTGCTAAACCATTTTGAAAACCAGTGATCCCGCCGCCTGCTGTATAAAAATCCTTTGCTGTTTTAGTGCGTTTAGCCGCCCAATATGTAATCCCTAAAGTACCAGCAACAAAAACAAGGAACATTATAATTGCGGAAATATTGAGAGGTTGCTTTTGCACTTCCCCGGTAAGAGCTTCAGCACCAAACACTGCAAGGCTGAGTGCTAAAAATAAAAAAAGTATCTTCTTCATAAATTTCCTTTATTTGAGTGAATTTTTAATATCTTGAGTAAGAGCTTCAAATTCACTGTTAGCTCTTCTTACATAAACGCCTGTCAATAGAAAAGAAAGGACAATAATGCCCATTCCAACAGGAATCCCTACGCTTATTACGCCAGCACCGATTTTTGCTCCTAATAAAGCCGGATCAAATGCTATAACCAATACAAATGCATAATACACAACCAAAATCACAATTGAGAGTGTCCATGCGAATTTACTTCGTTTTGACACTAATTCTTGATATTTTGGATTAGAAATAATCTGTTTTACAATATCTTGTTTCATTTTTTATCCTTTTAAAAATTATAGTTAAATATCACTCTATATTCATCCCAATCTAGACCTGGCTTGAAATCTATCGGATAGTTTGCTCTTAGCCTGATCTCGGTATTTTTTGCAAGAGTATAAGTAAAATCAAACCCACTCTCTGATGCTTCGAATGCCGTATTGGTATATGTGTTATCCGCACCAATATCAAACGAGGTATAGTAAACAGAGGCCAATAGCGGAAGTCCCAAATTTTTGAAATTATAGCTTGCCCCTACTTTCCATGCATCAGTGTCTGCAAAAAATTGATGTCTAGTTGCCATAGCTTGCGTGAATGCAGGCATACCGCCCCATGGAGTAATTATACCGCCTTTTGTTGCAGGACTATTATCACTTGATCCTGTTTGTGAATAAGCTGCATAAACACTCATATCACCATAATTAGCGCCAAATTTGGCAGCCCAAAAGTTACTGTCTACATTTCCTGCAAGTCTATCGCCCACATCAGATTCATTGATATACTGCGCAGAAGCATTTAATTTAAGTGATTCTGTAGCATTCCATCCATAATCAGCCTGAAGATAGATGGCATTTAAGATATCATATGCGTAGTAATCCCATGCTTGAAGTTTAAGCCCAGGCATACCACTATATATGGCTGCAATTGCTGTTACGCCATCTGTATTGACATCACCGCCAAGAGCCACAGCGCCCATATCACGGAATCTTCCGCTGGTTGCATCTGCAAAACCAAGTCCATAGCCACTTTGCAAGCCCAAAGGACCTGCTGGAGCATACGCGTTTCCAAAAGTACCGACACTTTCTTTGGTAACATGAGCTGCTATGAGCGTAGTATCTTTGATATCGGTATTGCTAACTACTACAGCCTCAAAAAGGCTAGGCAGCATTCGTGCGTCATCAGCGCCCGCTAATGGCGTGTCAAGTTTTTGACGACCTATTTTGATATTCGTATTGTTTATTTTATAGTTAGCATATAGCTCTCCTATAAATGTATAAGATTCAAAATTATTACCAAATAATGATGGATCATAACTATCTGTCGTACGTGGATCATTTCCATGAATTTCCATGAAGTTGGTGCTGTAAAATCTGGCGCCTAAGCTAAGATCATACCAAGCAGCCGTCTCGTAACCCAAGCTTCCCCCGATTGCTAAAGAATTACGATTATTCTCTAAAATACCGCTATAGGTACGGTCAATATAAAATGTTCTAAACTGTCCTGAAAATTTGCCATTGGCAAATGCTTCATCAATAGTATCACCCATTGCAATACTACTTGTGAGCAACAATGCGGTTAACAAACTCAAATGAATTTTGTGCATCCCTAATCTCCTTTTATAAAGTTTCACAGGATAATTATGAAGGAACATCATAGCATTAACATAGCATGAGGTTTTTTTGATGAAAAATATTAAAAAAATATTTTAAGTGTAACTTTTAGTGACATTTTATGTTAAAAATGTACTTTTTAGACGATATCCAACTCCTTTGACCGTTTCAATAATGTCTTCTTTTAAAATTTCTCTGACACGATGCATTTCTGCTCGAATGGTGGCATTATCAATATCGCTACGATCCCATACGCCATAGCGTAATTGATCAAAATCAACAATTTTATGATTATTTAGTGCCAATAATTCAATGATTTGCGCTTGTTTTAATGTAAGAGATTGCTCTTCACCATCAAAAAGTAATCGTTTATCATCAAGATCATAAGTGTACATTTTGCTTATTTTAACATGATGCTTTGTACATATATCGCCTTTTTTTATGAGTCTTTCGATATGCAATGTCAATTCTTTGAGATGAAAAGGTTTTTTGAGATAATCATAACACCCCAATTCATATGCTTGGGATATCTGTTCTATTTGCGTAATTGCACTTATAAAAATCGTAGGTACAAAGATTTTATCATTTTGGAGCTTTTGAAGCAAGCTCAATCCATCTATAGATGGTGTATTGATATCAAAGATAAAAAGATCATAGCGATGCGGTATAATGTGCTTATATGCTTCAAGCCCATCTTCAAATGCCTCTACATCATATCCTGTCTCTTGCAGATACTCCACTATAGCACTTTGCAACATCGGCTCATCTTCTAATAGCAATACTCTCATACATTTTCCTTTGTTCGTGAAAAATAGTAAGCAAATTTTGTGGCAATTTCTGTTGAATCTACTACTATCTTGATAGATTCTTTGTCACAAATAAGACGAACTATTTCCAAACCCAGACCCAGTCCCAATTCGCTGCTTTCCTCACGATGAAAAGGATAAAAGATCTTTTCTACATCTTCTATCTTTTTCTGAGAAACTGTCACAAATTCAAGAATAATATTTTGTTTATTTTGATGCAACACGATTATGATATCACTTTCTTTTTTCGCATATTTGATTGCATTTGATAGGTTATTATCTATTAGCCGTTGCAATTCAAGCGGATTAAAATATAACATTACGTCGTTTTGAATATCAGAAATGATGGTGTGATTATTGGCTTTTGCTATCTCGCTAAAAAAATCAATACGCTGGTATAAAAAATCACTCATATCAAGCCACTCCTTTTTGTACTCCATGCGATCTCTTTTTACCATATATGTCAAATCATCATATATAGTCGCGATCATTTTTGTGGCTGCTTCTACTTTTGATATATATTCATTTTCATCATATTTCATTTTATATATATCTAAATGCATCAAAATAACCGCCAATGGTGTATTGATCTCATGTATAGAATGTTTAATGAAGCTGTCTTGCGCTTTTACCAAAGATTCGCTGTAGCTTTTGGCCTGCTCTAGCAATATGTTTTTTTCAGATAGGTCTTTTGTTTTTTGTTTTACTTTTTTCTCCAATAATACATTTATATCTCTGAGTTTGTTTTTGCGTTTGTGGATCTCATCGACCATACTATTGACATTACCGACCATACTTTTGAATTCACTGAGCACCATTTCATTTTCATCGATCAATATATGCTCTTTGGCTGCTCGTCCGAAGAAATCCTGAAAAGTGCTTACTTGTTTAGTAATAATATAGTGTACTATCCAAGCCCAAATAAGCGCAAAACCAAATATTATAACGCCTAGAGACAATATCTCCATCATTAGCTTTATCAATCTTTTTTTCAGCGCTTGTTTTCTTTGGGCTATCTCGGCTTCAATATCTATTTTTTTATTAATACTAATGTTTTGTTCATGCTGCAATGTCGTTACATAGTTGCTGCGTAAAACTTTTGCTTCTCTATCAAAATCATTATATTCTTCATAGATCAAAAGCACTACAAACAGCAAAACGAATAAAAACATTACAATTAATCCCCAAATATATGTAGAAGTAATTGTTTTATTTTTAAACATTTTTCTAATTTATGTCAATATAACTTTTTGTACAACATCAAGACCAAAACCGCTCAAGCCAACAAATTCAGTTTCAGCATTTGTTGCCAAAAGACGGATTTGAGATATGCCAAGGTCTTTTAGGATTTGAGCACCAATACCAAACTCTTTTGCTTGTTCGTGAGATATCGTCTTGGTATCCAAAAAGACAAGTACCCCGCCATTTGCTTTTAGATAATCAATTCCATGCATCAATATTTCAAAGCGCTTTGGAGATAATAATAGATCACTATCAAGTCCTATATTATGAAATTTAACATTTGAAAGTTCGTGGATCTTGTAAAATTGTATGACTTTGTGTTTTCTGCCTAAATGGTCTTCATAATGTATCAATGTTACTTTTGCTCCATTGATCTCGGCATCTTCTTCCAAAGTGCGATGTACCAATTGCTCATTGGCTAGACGATACTCTACTATATCTGATATATATATGATCGGCAGATTATGCTTTTGTGCAAATATCTCAAGATCATCTTTTCGTGCCATAGTGCCGTCATCTTTGATAATTTCACAAATAACCGCAACCGGTGCAACACCTGAAAGCTTGCACAGATCTACAGAACCTTCTGTATGGCCGGTACGTACTAGCACACCGCCATCTTTTGCAATGAGTGGAAAAATATGACCAGGGCGCACAAAATCTTTTTTGTTTGCCATAGGATGAACCAATCTTTGTATGCAGTCACTTCTCTCCAACGCAGATATTCCAGTACTTGCGCTAACCAAGTCGATAGAGACCGTAAAAGCTGTTTCATGATTAGAATCATTATTCTTTACCATAGGCAATAATTCTAGATGTGTAGCTATATTTGCAGTTAATGGTGCACAAATAAGCCCTCTGGCCTCTTTTGCCATAAAGTTTACAAGCTCAGGAGTACTAAAAGTTGCAGCATATACCAAGTCCCCTTCATTTTCACGGTCTTCATCATCCATCATGACTACCATTTTCCCGTGTTTAATGGCATTTATTGCATCTTCTACCCTCTTGATAGATTCTCTCATTTATATATCCTCTTATTCTGTTTTGTTATAGGTATTTCTTGGTTATTATTATACCTTTTCTCGCTTCAATTTTTAAGTTTTTAAAAAAAGTTCACAAAAAGGTATTGACATTTTATTAGTTTTGGGCTATAATGCCATCCACATTAGCAATGAGCTTTAAGTTAATTGTTGGGGTATAGCCAAGCGGTAAGG
>DIKI01000003.1 GCA_002424475.1 Sulfurovum sp. UBA5622 | reverse complement strand
CTAAGCGGGAAGCCAACTTCAAGATGAATCATCCCTTAAGATCCGCAGAAGACTACTGCGTTGATAGGCTGGGTGTGTAAGTGATGAAAGTCATTTAGCTGACCAGTACTAATAGATCATTCGTATTTATACTATTCGCCATAAGGTACTACCTTATTAAGTGCAATGAAAGTACATAAATTGTAACTTAAACATTATTTAGACTCTTAACCATGTTAAGTTTCTCTTCTCTAATGCTGAGAGAATCAAGCACACCAAGGTGTATTTGCTTCTCTTTGTGGTGGGGCTAGAGGGAGGGTCACACCCAGCTCCATTCCGAACCTGGAAGTTAAGCCTCCCATCGCCGATGATACTATACCTGTCTGGTATGGGAAAGTAGGTCGCTGCCACATTGAGAATAACTTCTTTTTTATTATTTTCCCCCATATTTTTTATTATTGTTATTTGGTTTCTTTTACTTCTTTTTATGCTTCATTTTGTAACACATAGAGTTTGGTACGCAAAATAAACCCGTTCATGCTGAGTTTATCGAAGCATAAGAACAGCAAAAATTAAATCGTTATGGTTCGACAAGCTCACCACGAACGTGTTTTAAATTATTGATTATATAGATTACTTCGCTTCGCTCGCAATGACTGTCATCTTGAGAAGTCTTTAGACTTCGTGAAGATCTCTTTTTTAGATTCTCTCAAACACTTCGTGTTCTCAGAATGATAAAATATAGCAATAGAAGACTTTGAAAAAGTCACGGTGTTTGCAAAATAAACAAATATGCAATTTTTTATCATTTTCACAAACATTTATACTGCTCGTTTATCTAGTAATTATCAAGCTGTTTGTTATATAATGTTTGTTGAATAAATTAGTTATGTAACTACTTGAAAGATATAAGGTAATGGAAAACACAAACTTCGAAGAAATGGGATTTAGCCTTTGCCAACAGCTAAGAGATAAGGATTATGCCGGCATTGCTGAACAACTAGGTTATGCCTTAGCATTTGATAAGCCTGTTGATCTTGCCATCAAAAAAGACTTTGAAGATGCGCTTCAACAAAGCAGATGTAATTTGATTACTGCCAAATGCGAAGTCACCGTAAGATTGTTTCCTGAAAATGATTTGGAACTTATCCGTTTGATAGAATGTAGCTTTAAATCCTCCGAATTTCGAGGTAATGTGTTGGCTGAAATCATTCAATCTAAGACAGGTATTTACCTGGAGCAGATTAGCTATGTTACATAACAAATCAGTGGAGCCAATAAATTACCCTGAGGTCAATTTATTGGCTCATTTTAAACGTTATCTTTCAAATGAATTGGCACAAAATATTATTTAAGGCTCTTTATGAAAAAAGAAATTTTCGATTGGTTTAATTTAAATATTCATAATATTGAATCTGATGGTGGTGGTGGCTTAAATGTAGACTTACCTACTTTTGAACTTACTCCTCGTGATTTTATTGCTTTTGCAGAAAATGATTTAAAAGGTGACTTGACATCATATAGATTAGTTAATGCAACTTCAAATTTAAAACGTGCTACGGATTGTGAACTTGATTTTTTACTAACATTTCTAAAGTTAGATGACTTGTATAGAAAAAAGAAATTAGGAATAGATAGAAAGCTTGGTTTCTTTAGTCAAGCAGGTATATTTAATGCGCGTTCATTAGAAAAATTAAATGTATTTAGAAATAGATTGGAACATCATTATGAAATCCCTGATGTTCATGATGTTGATGTGTATTTTGATTTAGTTACAGCTTTTGTTTCTATAGGAGAAAGCTTTGTCTCTCAACTTATGAGTTTAAGAGAGATTTATTTTTATTCCACTAATTCAACTGGTGGCAATGCTGTTCACTCAGAAGTTGACATATCTGAACCTCGTATCGAACTGATATTAGATAAAAAAGAAAATCAACAAATATTTAGTGTAAATCTTAATAAATCACTGAAACCAAATGTCGAAACAATACTGGAATTTGCTTTTTTACTAAAAGTACATATTCTTCTTATCCATTTGTTTCATGGTTCAATGAATAATACTAGATTTTTAGCAGAGCTTGAGAAACAGCTAGATTAGCTCGTTTGTATAATCAAATCACCACTCAAGTATGCATTCCCATCGAGACGATGGGAACGAGGAGCACTTATTTCTACTTTTGCTGGAACGACGAGTGGAACAATATTGTTCTTAAAGTTGATTGACAAGGACTAAGCTTTTTTGATATAATTTGATTAATTATTATTTAAGATCAAGGACATTAAATGTCAAAAAGTTTATATGAGACACTAGGAGTTAGCGAAAATGCCAGCCCCGAAGAGATTAAAAAAGCGTATAGAAAATTAGCACGCAAATATCATCCTGATATAAATAAAGAAGCAGAAGCTCAAGAAAAATTTAAAGAGATAAATGCAGCATATGAAGTATTGAGTGATGCAGAAAAAAAAGCACAATACGATCAATATGGCGATCAAATGTTTGGTGGACAAAATTTTCATGATTTTGCTAGAGGCCAAGGTGCCAATATTGATATCGAAGAACTGCTTCGAGGTATGTTTGGGGGCGGCGGCCGAAGTGCCGGAGGTTTTGGTAATTTCGGCGGTTTTGGCGGTTTTGGTGGGTTCGGCGGAGGCATAGATCTAGATATCCAAACCAAGATAACCATACCGTTTATTACCTCGATTTTGGGCGGTAAACATATGGTGAGTGCTGCCGGACAAAGTTTTGATGTCAAGATCCCGGCAGGTATAAAAAGCGGAGAAACCCTAAGAGTAAAAAGCAAAGGCAAACGAAGCGGCACACAAGTGGGTGATCTGCTTATAAAAATAGATATAGCTCAATCCAATGAATATGAGCGTAAAGGTGATGATCTATATAAGACTTTTGATCTGCCTCTTAAAGAGGCACTTTTTGGAGGTGCTGTTGATGTTGTTACTCCAGAAAAAACAGTCTCTTTGAAAGTTCCTCAAAATACAAAAAACGGTCAAAAATTTAGACTCAAAGGAAAAGGTGTGGTTGATAGAAAAACTGCATTAAGAGGTGATCTGTATTTGATTGCAAATGTTATTTTGCCAAATATAGATTCATTGGATTTGGATTTGAAAAAAGCACTCCAAGAAAAACTTTAAGGAGTATGAACTATGCATAGTTATGATGAACCCGTATATTTAATATCAATAGTCGCTAATATCTTAGACATCCATCCGCAGACTTTAAGGCAATACGAAAGAGAAGGGCTATTGGAGCCATCTCGTACTCAAGGCAAGATGCGTCTGTATTCGAGAAGGGATATTGATAGAATGAAGCTTATTTTGCGTTTAACGCGTCAAATGGGTGTTAATTTGGCAGGTGTGGATATCGTGCTGCAGCTAAAAGAGCAGCTTGACAGTGCAAAAGAAGAGATTGCCCAATTACGTGAAGAATTAAGTAAGGTAAACAGACAAGGCTCTGTACATGCCAGCAAAGCAATAGTGCCTAAAAATAACTATGATATTATTATTTTCGAAGAATAAATTATATTTAGTTTGCTATCAACACAATAGAATTATTCGGTAATATCATTTTTTGGGTTCATCTGCTATGCAGTTATTACCTTTGGCTCCCCATTTGACAATTGTACCTTTTTTATTAGCCTCTATATATACCGTGCAAGTTTCAATAATTTCATCATACCCAAACATTCCAGGATAAAATCCTCCTAAGTATCTTCCTCTTATTCCAAAATATCCATATCCTATTGTATGTCTAGGAAATACATAGCTTCTAGTTTTTGTATAGACATAAACTTTGTTGCCGTTTGGTATCTCATAAGAGTTATCTGGATATCCTGACCGGGCTATATAATCATTTATATTTTTGCCAATCCATTCGTTATGTTGCTTTACAAAATTTTCATTTGTTGCGCATCCGCTTAAAACCATGGAAATTATTATAACTAGAGAAAAGAATATTATCTTTTTCATCTTGCTCTCCTTTATATAATGTCAGCATCATAAATTTATTGTATCATAAAATATAATATATCAAAAATTTTGTGTAGTAATTGTTGCATACAATACAACTTAGTGCTTAAGAGGGATTTGGCTACAATATCAAATA
This sequence comes from Sulfurovum sp. UBA5622, assembly GCA_002424475.1. Lineage (GTDB taxonomy): Bacteria > Campylobacterota > Campylobacteria > Campylobacterales > Sulfurovaceae > BN30871. The sequence goes on along the minus strand of DIKI01000003.1, from coordinate 158,314 downwards.
ATTTAATATAGGATTATAATGCAAAATCTAGCTTTCTTGTCGCAACTTGCTTTTTTGATAGTGCTAGCTCCTATTTTTTCAAGAGTTACGAAGATTCCTATAGCTGTTGTAGAGATTGCGCTTGGCACTATTGCAGTATGGATAGGATATCTAGATAATGATAATGATATTTTCAAAACTATTGCTAAAATCGGTTTTTTTTATCTCATGTTTTTGGCTGGCTTGGAGATAGACCTGAGAAAGTTTATTCACTTTAAGGATAAATTGTTTAAAAATGTTTTGTTATATTTTGGTATCTTGTATGGCCTATCGTTTTTATTGTATATCGTTTTTAAATTAAATCCTGTGTATATAGTCGCAATCCCAATCGTTTCTTTGGGCATGATTATGGCTCTTATCAATGAGCATGGAAAACAGCATAAATGGTTAGAATTAGCACTTACAATAGGTGTAATCGGAGAGCTTATTAGTATTACGGCTTTAGTCATTTTTGATGCTTTGATTGCAGATGGATGGGGAATAGGGTTTTATAAAAGTATAGCTACTTTAATTTTGATACTTATTGTTATATATTATTTCTTTAGATTCGTAGGTGTTGTATTGTGGTGGTTTCCGGAACTTCGTAAGATAATCATGCCGGAAAATGATAATATGGGGCAAGATATCCGCGTATCAATGGCTTTATTTTTTGTATTAATCGCAGCTATGCAGTATCATGGTATAGATATGGTACTAGGTGCGTTCGTAGCGGGTGTTTTTATAGGTAATTTCTTTAAACACAAAACAGAACTTCCTGAAACCCTTAATGCTGTCGGATTTGGTTTTTTAGTGCCTTTGTTTTTTGTATACGTTGGGACAACATTAGATTTGGACGTAGTATTTAAGCCGGAAATTATCGAGCATGCAATGCTGATCATTGCAGCCATGATAAGTGTTAGGATGATTAGTTCATTTGTTTCGTATTATAAATATCTCGGCTTTAGAGAAACTATACTTTTCGCATTTGGCGATTCCATGCCTTTGACATTTTTAATAGCTATTGCTACTATTGCTATTAATTCACGAGCTATTTCAATGTATGATTATTATGCTTTTGTCTTGGCAGCCATGATAGAAGGGGTTGGCATTATGATAGTTATAAAATTGATTATGCATTTTTCACAAAATAAGCATTAGCTTATTTTGTTAGGTTATTAAGTTCGTCTATTATTTTGGCCACTTTCGATTCGGCATCATTTAGGGCTGTTTTGTTTTCTGCTATTACAGATTCAGGAGCATTGGCTACAAATCTTTCATTATTTAACATACCGCTTAGTTTGGCTATTTCTTTATCTAATTTTTCTTTTTGTTTTTCAAGCTTTTGAATTATAGGAGATAAATCGATATTTTCCGTAGCGATCATACTCTCTAATGTATCTGATACATCCTTGACGCATTTGTCTAGGCTCTCATTTACAAATTCGATAGATTCCACTTTGGCAAGTTTCTCAATAAACGGTTTCATAAGTTGCGTATCAGCAGATTTTCCTATTCTTATGTAGGCTTTTTCTATCTTTTGGTTGCCTTGTTCTATAAGGGTTTTGCATCTTCTGACTGAAACGATTGCTTCTATGATCTGTTCAAATTGTTGCATTATTTCATTATCCAGCCCACCTGTTTTTGGATAATTTGAGACCATAATAGACTGAGTGTCTTCCAATGAAGTAGCTGATAACCTATGGTACAGATATTCAGTGATAAACGGCATAAACGGGTGAAGCAGTTTTAATGATTCTTTGAATATACTTCCCATTTCGCCGACACTCTCTTTGCTTGCTTTGCTAAGCTCGATTCCCCAGTCACAAAACTCACCCCACAAGAAACGATAAAGTGTAGTTGCAGCGTCATTAAATCTATAAACTTCCAAAAATTCTCTAGTTTCATTTATAGCCAAATAGAAGCGTGATAACATATATTTTCCAAGAGGCGTCTTGATATTGTTGCTGTTCAGGTCTTCAAAACTATCTTGATTTAGTTGCAAGAAATTCGCAGCATTAAAGAGCTTGTTAGTAAAGTTGCGGCTTTGCTCGAGTTTGTCTTCACTGAGTTTTATATCACGTCCTTGAACTGCAAGTACGGCAAGAGTGAAACGCAAGGCATCTGTAGAGTATTTTTCTATCATATCAAGAGGATCTATGACATTGCCTTTGGACTTACTCATTTTATTGCCGTGTTCGTCTTTGACAAGCGCATGAAGATATATATCATTAAATGGCAGTTTGCCTGTTAGATTTTCACCCATCATGAGCATTCTAGCTACCCAGAAGAACAAGATATCAAATCCGGTAATAAGCAAGCTATTTGGATAAAAGTCGTTCATATCACCTTCATTCCATTTGATGCCTTTGTAAATATCGTCATTGCCCCATCCTAGTGTAGAAAAAGGCCATAAACCCGAACTAAACCAGGTATCAAGGACGTCTGGGTCTTGGTGTATCTTTTTGCTTTGGCAATGAGGACAAGAAGTCGGTACATCGCCGTCAAATACACTTTCCTTGCCGCAATCATCGCAGTAAATTACAGGAATTTGATGTCCCCACCAAAGCTGACGAGAAATACACCAGTCTCTCAGTTCACTCATCCATGCATTGTAGCTATTAATCCAGTGAGCAGGAAAGAATTTAGCTTCTCCATCATTTACTTTTTTGATGGCATTTGCAGCAAATTCTTTCTTTACAAACCATTGTTTCGATATATACGGTTCTACTACATTCCCGCATCTATAGCAGTGGCCTACTTGGTGGATATGCTCTTCTATTTTTTCTATAAATCCTTCGAGTTCGAGTTTTTCAACGATTTTTGCCCTAGCATCTAAACGTTCTAGGCCGGCAAATTCTCCACAATGCTCATTTAACATACCTTGTTCGTCAAATATTGTGATAAATTCCAAATCATGTCTCTTGCCTACTTCGTAGTCGTTTGGATCATGCGCAGGAGTTACTTTAACCACACCGGTACCAAACTCCATATCAACATGCTCATCAGCTATTATCTTGATATTTCTACCAATAAGCGGCAACGTAACCTCTTTGCCTATAAGATGAGCGTATCTTTTGTCTTCTGGATGTACCATTACAGCAGTATCTCCAAAATAAGTTTCCGGTCTAGTAGTAGCAACTATCAAGTTCCCAGAACCATCGCTTAGCGGGTAACGAATATGATAGAGTTTGCCCGCATGCTCTTCGTATTCTACTTCTATATCGGACAATGCTCCATCATGAGTACACCAGTTGATCATATAGTTTCCGCGTACTATATAGCCTTCATCATACATTTGTTTAAAAGCTTTTTTGACCGCATTTGCAAGTCCTTCATCCATGGTGAATCTCTCTCGCTTCCATGCAGGGGAAACTCCTAGTTTGCGTAACTGGGCTGTAATGGTATTGTTCGAATTTTCTTTTTGCAACCAAGCTCTTTCCAAAAACGCATCTCTGCCGATAGCTTCTTTGGTAGTGCCTTCAGAAATAAGTTGTTTTTCGACTACGTTTTGAGTAGCAATACCTGCATGGTCAACTCCCGGCTGCCAAAGGGTTTTGTATCCATCCATTCGCTTAAATCTAACGATTATGTCTTGGAGTGTAAAAGTAAGTGCATGACCAATATGCAAGCTTCCTGTAACATTCGGTGGTGGCATCATGATGGCAAAATTTTTGCCGTTTTCTTGGATAGATTCATTGCCATCTATCTCAAAATATCCTCTATCTTCCCAGATAGGATAAAAAGAGTTTTCTATCTCTTTTGGATCGTAAACTTTTTTGTTATTGTCGCTCATATTGTTGTCATCTCTTGTGGTTTGATATAATTGTTATTATTATATCCAAAGGGTGCTTATAGCCTCAAATACGATACAATATCATATGAAATACATACAATGGTACAAAGAGCACGCAGCTAAACACAAAGCTATCGTGGAGAAGCTTAGGGAAAAAAGTCAAGATGAAATAATTGAATATTTTGACTATGAAAATATGCGCACAAAACATCCAGATTTTTGTCCATTATATGCTTCAAACTCCAAATGCCACGATGTGAAAAATCTTAATTGCTATATGTGTGGATGTCCACATTTTAGGTTTAATGATGATGGCATCGAAATCAAAGAAAATAGGGTGGTTTATAGTTTATGCACAAAAAATTTGGGTAAATCGTTTGAATCAGAGGATACTATTCATCAAGATTGTTCAAGTTGCACATTGCCACACAAGTCCCAGTTTATCAAGAAGAATTTTAACGTAAGTTGGAGTGAGATTATGAATAATTGTGATTTAAATTATATACTTTAGGATAGTATGTGTTCTTATAGAATGAGTTGATCGCCACGGTTTGCGGCAATCAGGTATTTAGTTTGTAGCTTGTGCTAATACTTTTTTTGCATTGCTAACATGATATTTAAGCCCGATCTCTTCATATGTACAGCCAAGTGCAAGAGCAACCATTTGAGGCATATGCAATACAGGTATAGAGATATCACGTCCAGCTTGTTTGCCGGCACTTCTTTGTTTGATATCCATATTCAAATGACAAAGCGGACACGGCGTTACCATAATATCTGCATTGTTATCAATAGCATCAAGCAAAGCAGTGCCCGTAAGAGCATTACTCGTGTGTGGAGCTTGCAAATCCACATGGAAACCACAACATTTATTTTTGCTGGCATAATTTACCGGATAACCTTCAAGAGCATCTATGAGACGATCTAGTGAAGTAGGGTTGTACGGATTTTCTCCACCATTGCTTTTGTGATGAAGCTCTGATGGTCTTATATTGTGGCATCCATAAAACGGTGCTATGTTGAAATTGCTCAAAGGTACTTCGACTTTTGCTTTGATATTTTCTAGTCCAAAGTCATCTATCAATGCATATAAGAAGTGTTTGATCTCTACTGAACCTTGATATTTAAGTCCAACTTCGGCAAGTTTTTCATTGACTTTGGCTCTATAATCTGCATCATGAGCTAATTTTTCTTTTGTCATTGCAAGATTGATTTGGCATGTGTTGCATAGTGTTACCATTGTAAGGCCTAGTTTTTCTGCATAACAAATATTTCTAGCATTCAACACATGAGATAAAAACGGATCAAAATCTTGTAAATGACTGGCACCGCAGCAGCTAGCTTCTTCAAGTATGATAAGTTCAATATCCAATTTTTTGGCTACAGCCAAAGTAGAGGAAAGTAGCTCAGGGGTTGATTCTTTGGCAGTACATCCGGTGTATAGGGCGTATCTTAATTGACTCATGGGCTTTTCCTTATAGTTTGTTGGTTTGTGATATTTTGACAAGTTTTTGAATCTCATCAAGATTTTTAGATTTTGGCATGTTGCCCATAAACGGGATCTGATCTGTTATATGGATTTTGCCCGCTTTCATCATAGCAATAGCATCTCCTAAGTGTTTTAGTACACCAATGTTGCCTTCAGAGTATTTGACTATATCGGCTTCATCCAAGAAGCCGTGTTTTTTGATGCTTCTTACAAATCCTTCGGCATGACGAGTGGCTATATTGCTTTGAGCTACATGGTGTTCGAATTGTAGATTATGAAGTCTTGTGATTTTTTCTATCGGAATGATATCTTTCGGACAAGCTTCGGCACATTCAAAGCATTTTACACAATCCCATACGCCAGGTCCGATTTGACTTGTCATTTCAAGTCTCTCTTTTCCGGCATTATCTCTTGGGTCCACAGTAAATCTGTAAGCTGCTACAAATGCTGCAGGCCCAAAAAATTCTTCGTTAACTTCAAGTGCAGGACATGCATAATGACAGTTTCCGCATTGGATACAATAATCTGCATTCAATACATTTTCTACCTCTTCTTGGGACATGTTGGTCTCATGTGTAGGATGTTCATCTACGATACCTTCAACGTAAGGTTTGACCACAGCATGTTTATCCCAAAAGTCGCCTTTGTCAATGATCATATCCTTGATAGCTCTTTTTTTGCTTTGTGGTTCAAAGATCAATTCGTCCCCAAAAAGATCTATCATATCATATGCATTTTCTTTGCATGATAATACAGGCTTGCCATTGACTTTGATACCGCATGCTCCGCAAATACCGTGTCTGCATGATCTTCTATATGAGAAAGAACCATCATGCTCCCATTTGATTCTGTTTAGCAGGTCAAGTACCAGTTCATCTTTGCCTACTTCCATCTCGTAGCTTTTGTAATAAGGCAGATAATCTGTCTCAGCATTAAACCTAAATGCTTTTATGGTAATTTTTTTTGTGTTACTCATCATAGGCTCCTTAGTATGTTCTTTCTTTGACTTCAAACTTGCCAAGTACTACATCGGCATATTCTTGAGTAATATTGTAATCATTGTCCATGTAAGCATAAGTATGCTTAAGGAATTTGACATCGTCCCTAGTCGGGAAATCTTCCCTGAAGTGAGCCCCACGGCTTTCTTGTCTAGCAAGTGCGCCTTCAACGATGAAAAGTGAATAATCCAACATATGGCCAAGCTCGATAGCTTCTTGAAGTTCGGTATTGTATACAGAGCTTTTGTCGCTTATGCGTATATTTTTGTATCGTTTATGAAGTCCCAATAAGATTTTCTTTTGTTTTTCAAGTGATGAAGCTGTTCTAAATACACCGGCATTATTTGTCATGCTCTCTTGAAGTTCAGATCTCAATGTTGGAACATGTTCGTTCCCATTGTTAGTTTTGACCCAAGTGTATTCAGCTATCATAGTATCGCCATCAGCTACAGTTACTTCATCCGGATTTAAGTTGTCCAGATCTTTTAGGATGCTTTCTCCTGCATGTCTACCAAAAAGCAGTGCTTCTAGTACAGAGTTTGCACCTAGACGATTCGCACCGTGAACGCTCACACAGCTGCACTCACCAGCGGCATAAAATCCGCTAACTAACTCTTTTGGATTTTTACGTACGTGACAGTTGATATCTACAGGAATACCGCCCATGGAGTAGTGACCGGTTGCTGCTATCATAATAGGTTCTTTTAACATGTCTTGCCCCAGGAATGTGATAGCAAGTTCTCTAAGTTCCGGTAATTTTGTAAGGATAATTTGTGGATCAAGATGGGTAAGATCTATATAAACAGCGTCTTTATTTGGGCCTACGCCTTTGCCTTCTCTGATCTCTTGCATGATAGCTCTACTTACTACATCTCTAGAAGCTAGTTCCATGGCGTTTGGAGCATATTTCTCCATGAATCTTTCGCCTTTTGAGTTAAATAGTCTTCCGCCCTCTCCTCTAGCTGCTTCTGATATAAGAATACCAGATCCGCCAAGTCCGCTTGGGTGGAATTGTACAAATTCCATATCCTCAAGAGGTAAGCCATGTCGTGCAACTATTGACAATGCATCTCCTGTATTTGCATGGGCATTAGAGTTGATCTTGAATGCTCTTCCGTAACCGCCGGTAGCAAACATAGTAGCTTTTGCTCTAAAAATAGCCATTTCACTATTTCTAATATTAAATGCAGCTACTCCTGAAACTTTGCCGTCTTTATATATCAAGTCTGCTACATACCATTCATCAAAAACTTCAACACCTACACGATGAGCCTGCTCATACATTGTTTGAAGAAGAGTAAGTCCTGTTCTATCTTTTGCGTAACATGCTCTTGGTTTACTTTGACCGCCAAATGGTCTAATAGCTATATCGCCTTTTTCATCTCTAGAAAATAAAGCACCCATATGTTCTGCCCATCTAATGGTTTCTGGAGCTTTGTTACACATAAGCTCGACACAGTCTTGGTCTGCTAAGTAGTCACTTCCTTTTATGGTATCAAAAGCATGTAGCTCAACAGAGTCTCCCTCCCCTAGAGCTGCATTGATCCCGCCTTGTGCAGCGCCAGAGTGGCTTCTAAGCGGGTGAAGCTTAGTAATTACAGCTGTTTTTTTCCCTGCTGCAGTTGTTTCTCTTGCTGCTGCTAGTCCAGCTAGTCCAGCACCTACTACAACCACATCATATTCGTAGATTTTAACATCCATTTCCACTGTATCCTTTTTTACAAATTTGTTTAAATTATATCTCTTCTTTCGTATTAGTTTGTTAAAGTACCAAAACAAAACAGCAAACAACCAGATATGTGTTACAATTTTACAAGAAAATTTTTTCATCAGGAGAAAAATTGATAGATTTAGAAGCATACATTATATCAAGGTTTAATTCATCTTATATTGGTGATGATGCGGCGTTAATCGGTGATATTTGTTATAGTGTTGATACTTTTTTTGAAGACGTTCATTTCAAGCGTTCATGGATGAGTATGGCACAAATAGGCAGGAAAGCAATGCTTGTAAATCTCTCTGATGCAATTGCTATGAATGCCAAACCTCTTTATGCACTTGTAGCACTTTCTTTGCCAAAAGATATTAAAACAAGCGAAATCGAAGAGCTCTCAAATGCACTTAGAAATTGTGCAAAAGAGTTTGGATGTGAGATTATAGGTGGAGATACTATCTCGGCTGATAAGCTAACTATCTCTATTACAATTATTTCAAAAAGTAATAATCCTCTACTCAGAAAAGGATTAAAAGAGGGTGATATTTTGGCATATACCGGAGAGCTTGGATCTAGCAAAAAAGATCTGCAAAGACTTTTTGCCGGTGAAACTATAGAATCAAATTCAAAATTTTATGAACCTGTGCTGCGTTGGGAATTTATTGAAAGATCAAGAGAGTATCTAAGAGTCGGCATGGATATATCAGATGGGTTATTTTGTGATACAAATAAACTTTTGGACGCTAATAATATCGGATTGGAGCTTTTCGGTGATATTGATGAAAGCATTGGCAGCAGTGGAGAGGAGTACGAAATGCTAATAGGCTTTGACCCAGAATATTTGCCGATGCTGGATCAAATTTCAAAGCAAACCAATACTCCTCTTACTTCTTTTGGAGTTGTGAAAAAAAATAGTTTTAGATTTTTATGCAATCCTCATCATTTTAAATCATAGCAGTTTGCCTTTTGGCTTAAATAGACAAAAACAGACAGAGCTATTATAATAGCAGAAACTCCCAAGATCAGATAAAATGCATTTATTAGTTGTGTATAATCTGATATTGCGATTTTGAAAACTACCATCAATGCCTCAATAAGCAGAGCGATAATGATGGTTATCAAAAATTTAATGAGCAGTCTATATTCGTTTTTTGTATTTTTACCGTAACTTTTGAAAAAAACCTCTTGTTCTAAAATAGTTTTTGCCAAATCAAAAATAGCCAAGCCCAGAGTTAGTGCAACGACCGGTTTGAAAATTGCCTCTATAGAAAAATTTGCTTCGAACAATAATGTATGAAAAAAACTTACCAAAGCATACCCTATAGTAAAAGTAGCCAAAATAACCATGGAAAAACCTGCCCCTACATAAAAACTTTTATTTATGATATTTAATTGGCTATGGAGCTCCAAAAAACCTAATTTTTGCAATAAATTTGCTAGATCAAAATCAAAAAAGAGTATCTCGTCACCTTCTTGCTTGATTGCAGTGATGCATGTGTTGCCTGTGGCACTGCTAACATAAGGTTTTGTTATTGATATTTCATTATTTTTTAGAGAAATGTTTTTGAGCAGGTAGCTTCTGTCTCTGCCAGTTGCAATGTGTGTAGTTTTGTGACGATATAGATTCGGAGAAGTTTGTATATTTGTTTTAGAATCAATGATATATACCAGTTCCAATGATGGAAAAATCTCAAATAATTTTTTGAAATCATTGTTTTTGTGGCGTCTTAGATCGCCTGTATTTTCTAATGTTTCTCGAACAAATTGTTCTATTTCATTTGTATTTTGTCTATAAATATCTATAAACTCTTTCATGATAGCTCCTTTGTATGAAGCTATCATACCTCAATTGATAAAAATTGGATGATTAAAATTTGAGCACACTGTAGATTGATTGATTTTCAAATTTCTCTTTCCCATTTAAAAATTCTAGTTCTATGATAAAGCATGTCTCTACACAATTGGCACCTACTTTATCTATAAGTTCATTAGCTGCTTTAGCTGTGCCGCCTGTAGCTATAAGGTCATCTATGAGCAGTACTTTGGCTCCTTTGGTCTCTCCAAAAGCGTCTATATGTATCTCGACTTCATCGAAGCCATACTCAAGAGAGTATTTTTGTGCTACGGTAGTGTATGGAAGTTTATTTTTTTTGCGTACAGGCACAAATCCTACACCTAGTCTATCTGCCAATATGCTGCCAAATATAAAACCCCTAGCATCTATGCCGGCTATATAATCAAGCTCATAACCCAAATAGCGGTTGGTTAGATGATCCATGAGTATATTCAAAGCTTCTGGTGAACCAAGCAGTGGTGTAATGTCTTTAAATACAATATCAGGTTTTGGAAAATCAGGTATGTCTCTGATATGACCCAAAAGAATAGATCTCTCTTGTGCTGTTAACTCTTGACTCATATAAACTCCTTTATTCTTCAAATCTGCCGATAGAACAACAATCTTCTATCTTTCCAACTCTATTAGCATGTCTTCCGCCTTCAAAAGATGTATTGCAAAATGCATCAAGCATGCTTTCAATCACGCCTTTGCCTACAACTCTCTCGCCAAAACAGAGAATATTGGCATCATTATGGGCTCTTGACATACTTGCTGTGTACGCATCGTGACATAATGCTGCTCTAATACCTTTTATTTTATTGGCCGCAATCGAGATACCGATACCAGTACCGCATATTAAGATACCAAAACTCCCGTTATCTGACATAACGGCATTGGCACATTTTTGAGCTAGATCAGGATAATCTACTCTAGCATCACTTGCAGGTCCCAAATCTACAGTTTCATGACCTTTGTTTGTTAAATAGTCAATGACAAATGCTTTGAGAGGAAAACCGGCATGGTCAGTCGCAATATAGAATTTCATCTATGTTCCTTATTGTAAAATTTGAGCTAAAAGCCAGAGTAATGGCTTGAATACATATGAAGCAATAGGTGTCGCTATGATCGCAATGAGTATAAACATTCCATATGGATAGACCTTATCCAGCCATGCAACCATACCATACCACTTTTTACCCAGAGCAAAATATCTGAGTGCTTGAGAACCATCCAATGGAGGGATAGGCCAAAGGTTAAAAAAACCAAGGACAGCATTTATTATGATGCTTTGCATGATAAAGATAGATATAAAGATGCCTAATAAGTTAGAAGGTTCTCCCATCATAGAATAGATAAAAGCAAATATAGCTACCAAAGCAAAATTATAGCTTATACCGGCTAGTGATACGCCTATAGCTCCTTTGGTACCGCGATTTCTAATTACCGTGTGCATATCTACTGGCACCGGCTTTGCCCAGCCAAACAAAAAAGGTGAACCTACTACAAATAAAAATCCTGGTAACAGTAAAGAGCCAATCGGATCTATATGTTTTATAGGATTTATGCTTAGCCTTCCTTGGTTTTTGGCTGTATTGTCCCCGAAACGATATGCAGTCCATCCATGCATGATCTCATGACCGATGATAGCTAGCAAAAGGGCAAGTATAATAGCTATAATTTTGACTATTTCTAGTTCTAAAGTCATTCTGAAGGAGCCTCTTTTTCAATTGTTTCTATAAATTGCCCTATGCGGTGCCATCTGATCTTGAAGCGTTCTTTTTCCCACAAAGCGGCACACTCAGGCGAATTGATATCCACATTGCCGCATACTCTTTTGAGGGTAGCATGATCTTTGCCATTTTCTGTGCTTAGGATATTCTCATAGCTGCGATGTTCTATACTAAAGTATATCAGCCATGGCTTGCCAACTATTAAACTATATGGCACCGGCCCCCAAAATCTGCTATCGTTTGAATTTTCACGATTATCGCCTATCATATAATAGTTGTCTTTTGGTACTTTTCTATATAGAGCATTTATTTCATTGCCGTCAATTTCATAACTAGGAGCATCCAATCCTTCAGCCAAGATAGGTTTCATATCCATTGTATCTGACATTTGAAGAAGTATCTCAAAAACAGGATATTCCATCTCTGGTGTGTAGTTGATACCTGGGTATATATCTTTGTAAGGATCTTTTACCCATAATTTTTCATTGATAGTAATTATTTGTTCTGGTTTATAATTTTGCTTTATATATTCGTCTCCTTCATGAGGACGGATATATAGTTCTCTATCAACATATATAAGCTCATCTTCGCCTACAGCCACACATCTTTTTACAAAATGAACTTTGGGAGTTCGTGGATTGCGAAATATGACAACTTCTCCCCTTTTTGGACCTTCTCCGGTGATCAGGTGTCCATTGCCTTTAAAATCAGGCAACAAAGGGATCTCTAGCCATGGCAGATGTGGAATAGGCACACCGTAACTAAATTTTTTGGCAAATAGAAAATCTCCTATTAAAAGACTTCTTTTCATAGAACCGCTTGGTATTACAAAAGATTGTGCTACGAAAAATATAAGAAATAGTACGATAATTACCGTACCTGTCCATGTGCTTGAAAATCTATAAAATGAGTTAAATAGTCTTTTCATACGGTTTCTCTTTGTGCAGCAGCGTCGAGTGTATTTGAAAGCAGCATAGCAATGGTCATAGGACCCACACCGCCAGGCACAGGCGTGATGTATGAGCATATTGGAGCGACTTGGGCGAAATCTACATCTCCTACGATAGAGCCGTCTTCTAGCTTATTTATGCCGATATCTATGACTATTGCTCCATCTTTGACCATATCTTTTTTGATAAGTTTAGGCACACCTGTACCTACTATGACAATGTCTGCTTTGCGTGTATGAGAAGCTAGATCTTTTGTAAAAATATGAGTAACTGTGACAGTTGCATTTGCATTAATTAGTAAATTTGCCATCGGCTTACCTACTATATTACTAGCTCCAACTACACAAACATCTTTGCCTTGAAGGTCAATGTTGTACTCTTCGAACATCTTCATGACACCAAGCGGAGTACACGCCACAAAACTATCAAGTCCAGACACCAAACGTCCTACATTGTATGGATGGAATCCATCTACGTCTTTGCGTGGATTTATGACTTCCAAAATCTGATTTGTATCGATATGCTTAGGAAGCGGCAGTTGTACTAAAATCCCATCGATATGCGGATTGTGATTCATCATATTGATAGTGGCTAGTATCTCTTCTTGCGTAATAGTCGATGGCATTTCGTGGACTATGCTATAAAATCCAACCTCTTTGCAAGCTTTAGCTTTCATTTTTACATAAGCATGGCTAGCTGCATTGTCACCTACCAGTATCACTGCAAGTCCAGGGATAATGTTTTTTTCTTCTTTTAGCTTTGTTACCTTTGAAGCTATCTGGGTATGTATTTTGTTTGCTAGTGCTTTTCCGTCAATGAGTTGCATCATACTCTCTTTACATTGTTTTTGATATTATATCGAAATTTGTTTAGGAGAATGGAATTGATAAAATGGCAATTGTTTTTGATCCCTCTGTTTTTGATGGCACAAGAAGATTTCATGTCGACTTACGAATATGGAGAAATGCTCTATGACAACCCTAGGGGCATTAGCTGCGCTAAATGTCATGGCAAAAAAGGTGAAGGTAAATTCATAGGTCAATATTATAAAAAAGATAAAAAAACCAAAAAAGATATCTTGAACGAGATCCATAGTCCAAATATCAATACAAAAAGCTTGCAAGACATCATTAGCAGCATTAACAAGACCCATGATGTAATGCCTACATACTCTCTCACACCCCAAGAGGCAAAAGCTATCTACGAATATCTCCAAAAAAAGAGATATGACGAATAATTTACTCTAAATCCTTAAGCCATTCGCTAAGGTCAGCATCACTTGGCATACGCCAATCAGCTCTTGGATTTAGGCTTATCATACCTACCTTTGGACCATCGGGCATTGCATTGCGCTTGAATTGTTGAGTAAAAAATCTAGTTAAAAATAATCTGAGCCATTTTTTAATAGTATCTTTATCGTATTTTCCTTCATAGGCATGAGTAGCCAAAAACAGTATTTTGCTTGGTCTAGCACCGTATTTGAGCATATGGTACAAGAAAAAATCATGCAATTCATAAGGACCAATCAGCTTTTCAGTCTCTTGTGTGATTGTGTCTTCACTGGACGGCAAAAGCTCCGGAGATACAGGGGTATCTAGTATGTCTTCCAAGATATCTGTGATTTTTTTATCATCTTGGAAATATTCTATGAGATACTTGATGAGAGTTTTTGGTATTCCGCTATTGAGTCCATACATGCTCATATGGTCACCATTATATGTATTCCACCCAAGGGCAATTTCGCTCATATCTCCTGTACCAATCACTAAACCGCCTTCTTTATTGGCTATGTTCATGAGTGTGGATGTGCGGATCCTAGCTTGTACGTTTTCATATGTCACATCGTGTTGGTCTTTATCATGACCGATAGCCTCAAATTCCCCCAGAGCAATATCACTGATCGGTATCTCTCTTGGATTTAGGCCCAGAGCTTCACACAACAATACGGCATTGTTTTTTGTACGGCTTGTAGTACCAAATCCAGGCATAGTTATGGCTATTATGTCGCTTTTATCCCATTTCATCATATCAAACGCATGATTGACTGCTAGTAGTGCCAGAGTGGAATCGAGTCCTCCTGATATGCCTATGACTGCTTTTTTGATACGAGCTCTTTGCATACGGCCTATTAGCCCATGGCTGAGAATATGGACTATCTCGGTGCATCTCTCGTTTTTGAGCATAGGATTGGATGGTACGAACGGATTTTGATCAATAGCTCTTGTTAGCTTGTCTGGCATCGGAGGAGTAGCGCATTTGATATTTCTAGTTGCAGTTCTATCCCCATCTCCAAAAGATGTTTCGCTCAGCCTAAGCCATGCTAATTTTTGCAGGTCCACCTCAGCAGATATGAGTTGACTTTTGCTCTCAAATCTCCCAGTTCTTGCTAGCAAGGAGCCATACTCTGCTATCATGCCATCACCGCCAAATACCGTATCTCCTGTGGATTCTCCTACGCCGCTAGAAGAGTATGCATAAGCACACATGGCTCTGGCACTTTGGGTTTCTACCAAGCTTTGGCGATATGATGATTTGCCTATAAGCTCATTACTAGCTGATAGATTTAGTATCAGTGTCGCACCGTTTGTGGCCATTTGATTGCTAGGAGGTGTGAGCGCCCACAAATCCTCGCATATCTCTATCCCAAAACACAGATCATATTCATCTTTGAAGAGCAGATCCACGCCAAATGGCACTTCTTGTCCGCATAATTCTATAGTATGATCTATGCAATCTTTGCCGCTCGTAAAATGGCGTTTTTCATAAAATTCTTTTTTGTTTGGCAGGTAGGTTTTTGGCACAACTCCTAGTATCTCACCTTGCTGCAAAACCACTGCACAATTATATAAACGATTGGCATCAAGGATTGCCATACCGATTACTATGATAGTGTTATTGTTTTTGGTAGATTTTAGAATATCTTGCAGGGCATTTGTTTGATTGTCATATAGATTTTGATTGAAAAAGAGATCGCCTACGCTGTATCCAGTGAGGCATAGTTCCGGAAACAGCAAAATGCTAGAATCCGGTGAGCTAGAGATAAGATCTATGATATTTTGTGCATTTTTGGTCGTATTTGCCAAGAATAGCTCAGGAACTGCGACTGATATACGATAAAATCCATACATCTTATCTCCTTAGTTTCAATAATTATGAACGTGTAGCAAAAATCTCTATTGATTCAATTATATCATTTTGTGCGATGCTGTCAAGGGTCATGAAGCTCTCAACATCTTCTTCTTCGATACCGCCAAAAACAGTGTGTACGCCGTCAAGATGCGGAGTCGGTACAAAAGTGATAAAAAACTGGCTGCCACCTGTATTACGTCCTGCGTGTGCCATAGATAGTGCACCTCTAGCGTGTCTGTGCTTAGCAGTATCAGTTTCGCACTCAATAGCCCAGCCTGGCCCGCCTGTGCCAGCCATTCTAGCATTACCGGTTGGTCCAGAATGAGGACATCCGCCTTGCGCCATAAAGCCGGCTATTACACGGTGAAATTTCAAATTATCATAAAATCCATCTTCAGCCAAGTGAGCAAAGTTTGCTACAGTATTTGGCGTCTCATCAGGGTATAGTTTGACCCACATTACACCTTTATCTGTAGTGATCTTAGCATATTGAAGAGTTGATAGCTCATCAGTAGTTAGATTATAAGCTTTTAGTTTTTTACCAAACATGGGTTTTTATCCTTTAGTCAAATTAGGTTATCATTATACCTATTATTACCTAAAAGGGTCTATTTATGCAATTATGTGTTGCTCTTGATTTGCCATCAACATCCCAAAATCTTGCTCTAGTACGAGCTACATGTGACTATCCATTGTGGCTAAAAGTTGGTTTTCGCACCTTCATACGAGACGGTAGAGATTTCATTGATGAGATCAAAGCCATCAATCCACAAGCAAAGATATTTTTGGATCTCAAGCTTTATGATATACCAAACACTATGGCTGATGCAGCAGAAGAGATAGCTCATCTTGGCGTGGATATGTTCAATATCCATGCGAGTGCGGGGAGTGCAGCTATGAAGGCTGTTATGGAGAGATTATCAAATATGCCAAATAGACCTTTGGTGCTAGCAGTGACCGCTCTTACATCCTTTGATGAAGATAATTTCAAATCCATATATGAAAAAAGCATCATAGAAAAAGCCGCACAGTTTGCGCGAATGAGTTATGAAAACGGGCTTGATGGAGTAGTGTGTAGTACATTTGAGAGCAGGGCGATAAAAGAGATCACATCGGATGATTTCCTCACACTTTGCCCCGGTATCCGTCCGTTTGGCGAAGATGCAGGAGATCAAAGCCGCGTAGCTACCTTGCAGCTAGCGCATGAAGAAAAAGTCGACTTTCCTGTGGTCGGAAGACCGATCTACAAAGATGCAGATCCGGCTTTGAAAGTCGAAAAGATATTGAAAGTTATGGATTCGTTTTAGGCTCAGAGCTTGATTGTTCTTGAGCAGGTTTTGTCATGTTTATTACATTACTCATGCCTTTGCCCATTATATAGAAAGCTACTGCGAAAATAGCCAAGATGATAAGCGGTGTATATTTACCCATCAATTCCCCCTTTGATTTATAGTCTTTGTAATCATACTATAAATTTTTAAGTTTTTTATTTAAATTTCACAGGTTATTTAAGCTTCCATTTAAGTCTAACCAAGTATAATCACATCCACAAAAACACGGACAGTTGGGTGAGTTGGCTGAAACCACATCCCTGCTAAGGATGCGTACGGGAAACTGTACCGAGGGTTCGAATCCCTCACTGTCCGCCACCTGCTATTATATAATACAATCACATAATTTTTTTATTTTTTTTAACACTTTTGTTCTGCTAGTATAATTTTGTATTTTAAACTTTGGTTAATTTATATATAATATTGTATTGATCTTGCAACAAGTCACAATCGAGGCTTTTTGAGAAGTAAGGAGAGGGTGATATGAGCTATAAACCACCGTATATAATAACTTCTAAAATTATTGATTTAATAAGTAAAATTAGTGAAAATGTAGGAATACTTGAAGTATTTGAGCATAAATCAAATTTACCAAAACTTCGAAAAATAAATAAAATTAAAACTATCACAGGCACTCTGCAAATAGAAGGCAATACCCTTACAGAAGAAAAAATAACAGCTATTTTTGAAGGTAAAAGAGTTTTGGGCACTGTTAGTGAAATCGCAGAAGCAAATGGTGCCATTAAGCTATATAATAATATGGATACTTTGGATTGTAAAAAAGAAACAGATTTATTAAAAGCTCATAAAATATTAATGAATGAGCTTCTCAAAAATGCTGGACAATACAGAACAAGTAATGTTGGAGTTGGTGGTAAAAGTGGAGTTGTTCATGTAGCACCGCCACAAGATAATGTGCCAAAACTTATGGGGGATTTATTTGAGTGGCTAAAAAATAGTGACGAACACCCTCTTATTATAAGTTCTGTATTTCATTATGAGTTTGAATTTATACATCCATTTGTGGATGGCAATGGTAGAATAGGAAGATTTTGGCAAAGTTTGATACTTTATAGCTGGAAAGAGTTTTTTGGTGTAGTACCAGTTGAAAGTATTGTGAGAGATAGACAAAGTGAGTATTATAAGGCTTTGGAAGTTTGCGGAAGTGAAGGAGAGAGTACAGTATTTGTAGAATTTATGCTTGAGAGCATTTTGGAGTCACTATATAAGGTCGGTAATAAGGTCGGTAATAAGGTCGGTAATCTAACTGAAAATCAGCTAACGATAGTAGAGCAAATACGACTTGATAAGAAAATATCAGCTGCTAAGCTATCAGAAATAGTTGGTATATCAAAGAGAAAGATTGAGGAGAATCTAGCTAAATTAAAGACAACAGGCATAATAGTACGAGTCGGCGGCACAAGAGGGCATTGGGAGGTCTGTTAAAAGTAGTCTGCACCTTACCTACTATGTATATAATACAATCACACAATTTTATCATCAAATCATTTACTAACTAACGAAATTTCGATACAATATTTTCAGTAATAAAGGGAAATTTGTGATAAATCTACGTAGAATTCAAAAAGAGCATAAACCATCAACATGAGAGCTTATTATTCAGATACTATTTATGATTTTTTACAAAGTGATAGTAATGCAATTTTAGGACAATTGACACAGAAACATTCTCATGCCCTCGAAGAACTACAAAAAAATGCATGGCTCAAACAAATTACAATCTTACAAGATCAGTTAAATCTCTTTAAAAATGGACATCTCTTTTTTGAGTTTTCAATCCCAAGAATGGGGAAAAGGGTTGATAATATCTTAATAATTAACGATCTCGTTTTTGTGCTTGAATTTAAAGTAGGTGATACAAACTATCAAAAACATGCAATCGAACAAGTTGTTGATTATGCATTGGACCTAAAAAATTTTCATGAAGGCAGCCATAAAGCGAAATTAATCCCCATATTAATATCAACACAAGCGCCAGCTAAAGAAAATATAGTGTCAAGATATCAAGATAATTTATTTACTCCACTGTTTGCAAACGAAAGCAATTTAAGTGAAATCATTTCTCTATGTTTGGAATTTTCTTCTAATCATTTGATTGAACCAAATGATTGGGCATCAAGCATCTATAAGCCAACACCTACTATCATTGAAGCGGCTCAAGCACTTTATCGAGGGCACAATGTACAGGAAATCTCTCGTTCAGACTCTGGAACAATCAACCTCAGTAAAACAACAGACTGTATTAATGAAATTATCGAATCTTCAAAGACTAGTAATAAAAAATCTATTTGTTTTGTAACCGGTGTTCCTGGGGCCGGTAAAACGCTCGCCGGATTAAATATCGCTAATGAAAGAATGAAAGCTGATTTAGATGAACATGCAGTTTTTCTCTCTGGAAATGGTCCATTAGTTGCCGTACTTAGAGAAGCATTAGTGAGATACGAAGTTAGCAATAATAAAAATTTGACAAAAAAACAAGCTGCTATTAAAGCTAATGCATTTATTCAAAATATTCACCATTTTAGAGATGATAATTTGATTTCAAAAAAGGCTCCTATTGAAAAAGTAGTTGTATTTGATGAGGCTCAAAGAGCTTGGACCAAAGGGCAAGCCAGTTCATTCATGAAACGAAAAAAAGGTATAGATGATTTTGATATGTCTGAGCCTGAATTTTTGATTGATGTTATGAACAGACACGAAGATTGGTGTACAATTATTTGTTTAATTGGTGGTGGACAAGAAATTAATACAGGCGAAGCAGGTTTACAAGAATGGACAGAAGCTTTGAGAAATCATTTTAGTGATTGGAAAATTTATTATTCATCTTTGATTACCGAAAATACAAATTATATTTCGAATGAGATTAGTAAGATGTGGCTTAATGAGAATGGAAATGAAATGCATGATTTACACCTATCTGTTTCGGTCCGTTCATTTAGATCGGAAAAATTATCAGACTTCATGCACAATTTGTTAGAGTTAAATGGCGATGAGGCAAAAAAACTTTACTCAGAAATTAAAAATGATTATCCACTTTTTATTACTAGAGATTTTAACCGAGCAAAGCAATGGCTTATTGAAAAATCAAGAGGCTCAGAACGCTTTGGCCTTGTTGCTTCTTCAGGGGCTAAAAGATTAAGACCATACGGAATTGATGTAAAAAATGAAATAGCAGTGGAGTATTGGTTTCTCAATGATAAAGATGATGTTCGATCTTCCTATTTTTTTGAAGATATTGCAACTGAATTTGATATACAAGGCTTAGAAATCGATTGGGCTTGTATGGTTTGGGGTGAAAATTTTTATTTTGATGAAAATAGATGGAATCATCAATCTTTTAAAGGCACAAAGTTTCAAAATATTAATAGTGAAACAGATAGAAATTATTTAAAAAATTCGTATAGAGTACTACTTACGAGAGCACGACAGGGTATGGTAATCTATATTCC
Organism: Sulfurovum sp. UBA5622; assembly: GCA_002424475.1. Taxonomy (GTDB): domain Bacteria; phylum Campylobacterota; class Campylobacteria; order Campylobacterales; family Sulfurovaceae; genus BN30871. The sequence goes on along the minus strand of DIKI01000003.1, from coordinate 137,855 downwards.
TGAAGGTGATGGGATAGATCACACACGTAATAAAAAATATTATGATGGAACATATCAGTATTTGAAGCATATTGGAATTGAAGAGCTGGATTAACAGGAACAGACTACTTATTTTCAGATATTGTGGATCCCCGCCTTCGCGAGGATGACGAGGCGAAATGAAAATAGTAATTTAATTTGTGTAGAAAGTGGGGGGGGTGATAAGCATTATCTGCTTATCACATAGTGTCGATCTAAAAGTTTTTTGGCATCATTGATCGCCAGTCCTGATTTAGAACATGCGACATCAAATAGTTCGTTGTTGCGCAAAAGTCTGATCAAAACTTTGAGTCTTGTTTTTATTGAAATATTATGTATTGACATATTTTTCTCCTTGTATTTTTATTGATAGCAAAAGATGGATATTAACACATATCTTTTGGATGTGAGACCAACGAGCTATCAAGCTATTCTAGTTCGTGGTAAATATAAATAAATTTGATTGAATTATAGATAAGAAAACGACATAATAGATTGAAAGTATATCGATATAAACTTATATAATAGTAAATATTTTGTATTGTGAAAATTATTTAAGTAAAATATAATAAATGCATATGAGAAAGTTATATCGGTACGATATATGCATACGATTCTCATATCAAGGAGAAAAAATGTTTTTTACTATCCCAAATATTTCTCTAAGTGCGATAAAAATCTCACTTTTTCATACTCTAAGTTCAAATCGCCCTTGAAGACATCATGCACAGAGTATGTCTCGAGTGGTTTCGCTCCACAGAACTGAAATGTTTTATGTGTCGCGACATTGGCTTCATCGAGGCTTAATCCATCAAAAAACCCATCTTTGTTGTCAAACTCCGAAATAGGGCAATTATAAGTCAAAGATAACATATAGTATTTGCCTTGCATCAAGCCACCGCTTCCATATTTTTTAGAAGCATCACTTATGCTTCTGCCATCGCTTGTATATGTCACAGTATCTTTGCCAGCAGAAAATATCTCATCAATATACTTTTTGGTAATCCATGGTACGCCCATCCAATAAATAGGATATTGAAAGAGTATGATATCTGCCCATGCAAACTTTTCTAGTTCTTCTTGAATGTCGTAGCTACTCTCAACTTTTGAGTTTTTAACATTAAAGCCATGTTGGTTACAAAATTCATTTGCACTGTCTATGTAAAACTGTGTCAATTTTCCTTCTGCGATGTTTGGATAATATTGATGACCATTGATAATAAGTATGTTTTTCATTATTTTTCCTTGATATATTTACTTTAAAGATTATATGCATAATGTACTTAATTTATCTTTTTATATCCTTCTCCTAAAAATATCAATGATTGTTTGAGTAGTGATGAATGTAACAATATATAATACGTTCCCAAAAAGGATAAATGGGAACGAGGAAAATATAGATATTCTCATGTGGGCCGCATGAGAACAGAAGAATAGTATTATTGTTCCTACTATGGGGATATAGGAACAATTGAAAATTTATCAAAAAAGTATTACATATTGATAACAACAATGATGGCTAGTGGATAGGCATATATGCATAACCGTCATTTTGCAATTCTATGAGGTAAATGCTCTTTGTTTTGTCTGCTTCCACAAAATCATAAAGCGACTCTTCGGATATATCCCTGCTTTGCATACCGAATGAGCACATATAAAATTCTACCTTAAATTTGTCATGCAATTCTTGTAATTTTGGTTCTAGCTTGGGTTGCATTGCAACGATATCCGCATCATCGCTGTATGGAGAATTTTTGAGATCTTTGATAAAATATTTATACGAGTCTCCGGATATCACTACGGCCACATCGATATCTTTATGATTGGTTCTATAATATGATTTAATGTTTTTGATAGTATGATACAATGTTTTTTCAATCATATTATTTTGACCGTTTGTCAGATCGAAGACCACTTTATGATTGCTATCCGCATTGATCGCGACTAATCCAACGAAAAAATACAGGATTAGAGATGTTATAAATTTCATATGATCTCCTCCTTTGTAGTATTTAAGTAAAATAGATAGCTGAGCCGCATCAGCCTCTTTTGAACAAGCTAATAATAAATAGCAAGATCACAGCACCTATAGTAGCCGTGATGATGGCCGAGATCATTCCACCACCAGGGGTAAATCCAATAGCAGGTAAGATGTATCCACCCAAAAAAGCACCAATGATACCAACTACTATGTCGCCAATAATTCCAAATCCGTGACCTTTCATCATAAGACCTGCAAGCCACCCTGCAATCAAACCTACGATCAACGTTGCTATGATACCCATTTTGTGCTCCTTGAATATTTTATAATCTAAATCTACTCCAATTACCCTTAAGCAATCATAAAATATTTATATATTTACATAATTATTATTTATTTTTGTTTTTTGCTATTTATTTGGTGATATAATATATTATCGGTTTATCATAGGAGAATAAAGTGCCTCAAGAGAATATAACATCTGAAAATAATCCCATCAATAAAAACATAGTTGCCCTTGGGACAAATAGCTTTTTTACTGATTTTGCTACAGAGATGATATTGCCGCTTTTGCCTATATTTTTAGATAGATATTTACATGCCACCAAAGGCGAGATTGGTCTCATAGAAGGTATTGCAGAGTTTGGTGTAGCACTTTTGATTGCATTTTCAGGATTTATCTCAGATCGCCTTGGAAGTAGAAAGAAGATCACTGTTATCGGGTATGGGTTGTCAAATATCATTAAGCCGTTGGCATTTTTTGCCGCAAGTTCATTGATGATAGGAGTAGTGCGCCTAGGAGACAGGATAGGCAAGGGAATACGCGCTGCACCTAGAGATGCTCTCATATCCGCGTTTACCCACAAAAAATCAAGCGGTTTCGTATTTGGATTTCACAAGATGATGGATAGTGCAGGTGCGGTTGCTGGTTCTTTGGCCACATTTTTGCTTTTGTGGTATTTAGGAGAGAGTGAAGCATCTTTTCGCCTCATATTTGCTCTTAGTTTTGTGCCTGGGATGATAGCTCTAGTTATCCTTATCTATTTTGTGAGCGATGTTTCGTTCGAACCATCTCCTGCGAAGAGTTTTAGGCCATCAGCATTGCCAAAAGAGTTTTATATGCTAGTAGTATTCCAAACAATGTTTAGCTTGGTCGCTATGAATTATTCATTTATGATATTAAAAGCAAGCAGTGATGGTATATCTATACTCATGATACCACTTGCATATGCATTGTACAATGTAACGCAATCAATATTTGCTATTCCTATCGGAAAACTAGCAGACAAACATGGCAAAGCGGCACTTTTGGCTGTCGTTTATGCAGCTTTTGGAGCAGCAGCCTTGATGATGGCCACAAACTTGCCATTAGGCTCATGGATTGGATTTGGGATATATGGATTTTTTGCAGGCGGGTTTAATGCTTTGGCAAAAGCCATCATCTCGGATGTCGCACCAGAGAAACTAAAAGCTACTGCGTATGGAGTATATTATTTATTTGTAGGCCTAGCCACTCTTATTTCGCTTGTAGCAGCAGGCATGATATGGGATAATTATGGAAGTGATATTTTGTTTGTAGGAGTAGGGGGTATGGCTATTGTACTTGCATTTATGCTTTTTAATTTTAGAGGTATGTTTGTCAAAAAGCAGATTGTACATCAATAGGAAGGCTTAATGCCCTCCCATTACTTTTTCTATCTCTGCAGGTTTGTCGTGGATACCAAAACGGTCGATGATAGTTCTAGTCGCTTGATTTTGTCCGACAACCTCTACATTTTTACCCATGTTGCGAAGCTTGATGACCGCTTTGTCTAGTGCATAAACAGCGGTAATATCCCAAAAGTGAGCATGTGACATATCAATAATTACGCGTTTTACATCTTCGCGGTAGTCAAATGCATCTGCAAAACGATCTGCAGAGTTAAAGAATATCTGCCCGACAAATTTATAAATGCGAGTATCGCTAGCCTCTTCAAACGACTTTTCACAATACATGAAATGGCTGATCTTGTTTGCAAAGAAAAGCGATGCCAGTAACACCCCGCTAAGTACCCCAAGGGCTAGGTTGTGAGTCGCTACGACAACAGCAGTAGTCGTGATCATAACTAGATTTGTTGATAAAGGAAGAGTTTTAAGTCCTTTGACCGAAGGCCAGCTAAACGTCCCTATAGATACCATGATCATAACAGCAACTAGTGCTGCCATAGGGATAAGCTTGATAATATCGCTCATAAATACTACCATCAATAGAAGCAATACCCCCGCGGTAAGCGTAGAGAGACGCCCGCGTCCACCTGATTTGACATTGATAACAGATTGTCCTATCATGGCACATCCTGCCATTCCGCCGATGCAGCCGCTAGCTATGTTGGCTATGCCTTGTCCTTTGGCCTCGCGGTTTTTGTTGCTGTCTGTATCGGTCATATCATCTACAATGGTAGCTGTCATAAATGACTCAAGCAACCCCACAGCAGCAAGCGCGGCTGAATACGGGAAAATGATAGAAAGTGTCTCAAAATTGAGCGGAACTTCTGGCCACAAAAATATCGGTAGAGTGTCTGGCATAGCTCCCATATCGCCTACGGTGCGCACATCGATACCTAGTGTCACTGTAACTAACGTGAGGACAATGATGGTCACTAGCGGTGAAGGGATAACCTTGCCGATTACGGGAAGGTAGGGAAATAGGTATATAATGGCAAGTCCTGCTGCGGTGAGTGCATAGACATGCCATGTCACATTCGTCAGCTCAGGAAGCTGCGCCATAAAGATCAAGATCGCCAATGCATTAACAAATCCAATGACGACTGTACGTGAGACGAAGCTCATCAATATACCAAGTTTCAAGTAGCCTGCCATAATTTGTAAAATACCCGTAAGAATCGTAGCTGCAAGAAGATATTGCAATCCGTGTTCTTTGACCAATGTCACCATTAGTAGGGCCATAGCGCCGGTGGCTGCCGAGATCATGCCGGCACGCCCTCCTACAAATGCAATGACTGTTGCGATACAAAAAGAGGCGTACAGTCCGACTTTGGGATCAACCCCTGCGATAATAGAAAAGGCGATCGCTTCAGGTATGAGGGCGAGTGCGACTACGATACCGGCCAGGATATCTCCTCTGATATTGCCAAACCACTCTTCTTTGGTGGATAATAATAGCATTAAAACTCCTTGAATATATTCAATATATCAATCTCTCTTGACAATCGTTTATTGGGACAAAATAACTTAAAAAACGAATAAAAATTCACAAAGCAAGACAATAGAAGATATAAAATAGGGCGCAATAGTATCTAAAAGCGTATTAGAAGGTGCTGTAGGGTGTATAATATGTTATTAGTATAGGAGAAAAATATGATCATTTGCCACTGTCATATCCATATGGAGCTGCCTTATGTCTCTTCGCTTAAAGGCCGCAGAAGTGTCCTAAATAGCCTCAAAGAAAAGCTCAAAGCATTTAATGTCTCGGTGCTTGATGTCAGCGGCGAGTATGCCAAGGAAGCCGATGTGGCGTTTGTGTTCCTCTCTCATGATTCCAAGAGCACAGCGCAATACAAAGAAAAGATAGAACATATGTTAGAACACAACTTTGGAGAGTATATGTATGAATTGGATTATGAGGAGATATGAGAGTTTTTTTATATTCTGCATAGTGCTTTTTTGAGCTCATCTAAAGAAAGTGTATTTATAGTATCCTTTTTTTCGATCCAGCCGCGTCTGGCTTGGAAGACGCCATATTTCATATATTTTAAAGTTGAGATATTATGAGCATCAGTGGATATGGCAAATTTCACACCCGCTTCTTTGGCATATTTTGCATATATATCATTAAGATCAAGCCGTTTTGGCTGTGCGTTTATCTCCAAAAAGCATCCTCTTGCTTTGACCTCTTTAAATAGCAGTTGCATATCGATATCACAGGCTTCTCTCTCGCTTATAAGTCTGCTAGTAGGGTGAGCTAGGATATTAAAATATGGATTATCCATTGCTTTTAGTATTCTTTTTGTCTGCTTGTCTTGGGCGAGGGCTAATTTGTCATGCATGCCTCCAACCACAAGATCCAGCTCTTTAAGTATATTGTTGCTTAGAGCTAGTTTGCCGTCTTCAAGGATATCGACCTCAATGCTCTTAAGAAGTGTGAAGCCGTCTAGTTTTTCATTTATCTTGTCTATTTCTTCTAGCTGTTGTCTTATTTTCTTTTCATCCATGCCGTTATATATGGCTAGATGTTTTGAATGGTCAGTGATGGCCATATATTCATATCCAAGCTTCTTTGCCGCTTGTGCCATTTCTGCGATGCTGTTTCGGCCATCGCTATAAGTTGTATGTGTATGCAGGTCGCCCTTGATATCTTTTATGTTGACTAGATCGGGAAGCTTTCCATCTGCGGCTGCTTCTAGTTCGCCTCTGTTTTCTCTCAGTTCTGGCTCGATATAGCTAAGCCCTACGGTTTTGTACATATCTTCTTCGGTTGCACCTGCTATTTGGTCTTTTCCTTTGAATATTCCGTACTCATTGACTTTCAACCCCATTTCTATCGCCATTTTCCTTATGGTGACGTTGTGGGATTTTGAGCCTGTAAAATAATGTAAAGTCGCACCATAGCTCTCTTCTGGTACACATCTGAGATCTACTTGCAAATCGTTATTTAATATCACGGTTGATTTTGTAATGCCTTGCGAAATAACCTCTTTAATATCGGGGTACTGTATAAAATAGTCTATCACAAGAACAGGATCATTAGAAGTTACAAGCAGATCAAGATCTCCAATGGTCTCTTTTTTTCTTCTAAAGCTGCCTGCCATTATCACCTTTGAGACTTGTTTGGAGTTTTTCATATATGTCATTATGTCATTGACGTGTGGCTCGGCGACAGAGTACAAGAAGCGTTTGCCCTCTTTTTTTAGCAAAAGAGTTCCTTCTAATATCATCTGTTCTAGTTTCTCATCAAAGCCTTCTAAGTCTCTTATCTTGTGAGCCAGAGCAGCTTTTTTTAATTCTTCCAAAGAGTTTATTTGAAGATTTTCGTAGAGTATCTTGGTTCTTTTTGGACCGATGCCTTTTATATTTAGCAAATCAAGCAGATGAGGAGGAAAAGATCGTTTTAGGTCTTCTAGTTTAGAAAGTTTGCCGGTATTTACGATCTCTTTGATCTTTTGAGCAATACGCTCTCCAATTGTGGGAAGCTCGGAGAGATCAACATTGTCTTGCAGCATTTTTGATAGATCAGTGCCCATGTTTTCGATAGTACGTACAGCATTTCTATATGCTATAACTTTAAAAGGATTTTCGCCTTTTATTTCGAGTAGGTCGGCCAATTGATCAAAGATAGCAGCAATCTCTATGTTTGATATTATCATTATTGCTCTACTTTGCTAGATATTATGGGGGAGACCCCAGATATGAAGTTTATTTAACTTCGATTTTTTTGGTCTCTTTTTTTGCCTTTTTTGATTTTGGTATCATGATCTCTAGCATACCATTTTTTGAATTTGCGTCGATATTGTCAGCATCTGCATTTTCAGGCAAAGTGAAACTTCTTTGAAAACTTCCATAAAAACTTTCTACTTTGTGATAGTCTTTTTCATTCACTTCGCTTTTGGTCTTTCGCTCACCTGAAATAGTCAAAATATTATCTTTGCAATCGACATGAATATCTTCTTTTTTTACTCCAGGAAGATCTACTTCTATATGATAAGCATTCTTATCTTCTCTAGTATTTACCGATGGTGTCCAACCATTTACGTTCATAAGAGTATTCTTTGATGGCATTTGAAAAGCTGTCATCATTCTTTCCTCTAAGTCTCTAAAATCTTTCATTGGGTCAAATTTAGTTAATAGCATAACGAACTCCTATGTTAAGATATTTGAAATTCTATTATACTATTATTAATTTATGTTTGTCAAATGTTTGGTAACAATAAATATAATTGACATTACTAGATATGTTATTGTTGTAGTCAAAATAATGCTGCAAACAAAATATGATAAAATTGCATTCAATAAAATCGGTAAAGAGGAATAGATGATCATAGATACACACTGTCATTTGGATGATAATCGCTATGATGATATAGATGAGGTCATAGCTAGAGCCATAAGTAATGGAGTAGAGAAGTTTATTATCCCGGGGGCAGATCCAACTACGCTAAGCAAAGCGATATCTATAAGCGAGAGATTTGATGAGGTCTATTTTGCCGTAGGTGTACACCCATATGACGCTATAAATTATGATAGGGCATTATTGGCAAAGTACATTGTCCATCCAAAGTGCGTAGCTGTCGGTGAGTGCGGACTGGATTATTATCGATTGCCAGAACTTGACGAAGAGATAAAGGCTGAAAAAGCACTTCAAAAAGAGGTGTTCTTGGACCAAATAGATCTAGCCAAAAAGTATGAAAAACCGCTCATAGTTCATATAAGGGATGCATCACATGATTGTTTAGAGATATTAGAGCAGTTTAGCGGGGAAAAGGGTGGTGTTTTGCACTGCTATAATGCAGATCATGAATTACTCAAACTTGCAAAGCATAACTTTTATTTTGGCATAGGCGGAGTGCTGACATTTCAAAATGCCAGAAAACTAGTGGAGGTTTATCCTAAAATCCCAACAGATAGATTGCTCATCGAAACTGATGCTCCATACTTGACTCCGCATCCTCATAGGGGCGAGCGTAATGAGCCTGGTTATTGTACTTTTATTGCCAAGAAGATGGCAGATTTGAGCGATATGAGTTTAGAAGATACGGCGACTATTACTACCCAAAATGCACATAGGCTTTTTGGGATTTAAATAGATAGAAAGCCAAATTAAAGTCAAATAAAGAGATAATTTAACTATAAAATTATGATATTTGGAGTTTGCCTTGTCACATAGACTTTTTGTGGGATTTTGTATAACAGTAAGTGTATTATGGCTTACGGGATGTTCTTCTTCTGTTGGCACATACGGATGGAATAAAAAACGACCATTTATTACAAGTCAAGATAGGCATAAAACCACGATGAGAAGTTATAATGCGCTTGGCAAGACATATAGCCCGACTTACATCGAGGCAGGTGAAACAATGAGCGGAGTTGCCAGCTGGTATGGTCCAGATTTTCATGGCAAATATACCAGCAGCGGTGAAATGTATGATATGTATGATTTTACGGCCGCACACAAAACCTGGCCCATGGATACTGTGGTAAAAATAACAAATCTTGACAATGGCAAAACACAAACAGCCCGCATAAACGACAGAGGTCCATTCAAAGATGACAGGATAATCGACTGTAGTTATGCAACAGGCAAAGCATTGGGGCTAGATAAGACAGGGTTGGCAAGAGTAAAGATAGAAGCTGTCAGTTTTAACAGCAGACCTGCTAAGCCGACCATTGATATAAGGGTAAATACGAATTTTGCCGATAATTCTCCAAAAAAAATCTTGCTTGACAACTTCGGTATACAAGTAGGAGCATTTAGGATTGAACAAGGAGCACTCAAAACCAAAGATAAATATGCATCTTTGGATCCAAAGTATAAACCTATAGTAAAGCGGTTTGATACGGCTGATGGTAGTGCTTTGTATCGTGTGTTTGTTATGGGGTTTGTATCAGAAGACGAAGCTAGAAATTTTATGGCAGATCATGGCATAGCAAATGCAATAATTATTAGAGGATAGGAGGGATTATGATAGAGGTAAAAAGAACCACAAAAGAGACTGATATAACAGTCAGATTAAATCTTTACGGCAGTGGAGAGACAAACATATCAACAGGAGTTGGCTTTTTGGATCATATGCTTGATGCATTTGGAAGACATGCGCATATAGATCTAGAAGTATCTTGCGATGGCGATACTCATATAGATGACCATCATAGCGTAGAAGATATAGCAATAGTGTTAGCTAAAGCTCTACATCAAGCTATATATCCGGTGCAAAATATTGAGAGATACGGCAATGCTATAGTGGTTATGGATGAAGCAAGCGTAGGATGTGATATTGATATATCAAATCGTGGTTATTTGGTATTTGAACTGCCAATAGGCGGTAAAGTGGGTGATTTTGATGTGGAGCTTGTTGAGGAATTTTTCAGAGCATTTGCTATGAATTTGCCAATTACCTTGCACCTGACATATCATAGAGGTACAAATAAGCATCATATCATAGAAGCAGCTTTTAAAGCATTGGCCGTGGCACTGCGCAGAGCAGTAGCTATAAATGAAAATGCAGGGATTCCTAGCACAAAAGGTGTGCTATGAGTATAGAATTATTGGTACTTGATGTTGATGGAACTATGACAGATGGGAAGATCACATACAGTGCAAGCGGCGATGAGGTAAAATCTTTTAATGTCAAAGATGGACTGGGAATTGATGGTTGGATTGGACTCGGTAAAGAGGTGGCTATTATTACAGGGCGTCGTTCGGAAGTTATCGCTAGACGAGCAAAAGAGCTTCGAATCAAATACTTTTTTGAAGGTGTCAAGAATAAAAATGAAGTATTAGTATCCTTGATGGCCGATCTGTCACTAGTTCAGTCTCAAGTAGCCGCAATAGGTGATGATTTTAATGATCTAAGCATGATAGCAGCAGCAGGGCTCTCTTTTGCTCCGGCAGATGCAAATGAATATGTTCTAAAGACAGTTGATGTCAAGCTTAATACCAATGGTGGTGATGGAGCTATAAGAGAAATGATAGAACACATTGTCAAAGAAGAAGGACTTTGGGAGAAATTTATAGCACAATGGTAGTAAAAATCGAATGGATAGTAGTATTAGCTATAGTTGCTACTATTGGATTATCATTTACTTTAAAATTTCAAGATATTACAAGACCAAAGGGCGATAGTAAAGAATTGGAATTTTCCAATATGGTTTTAACCGAAGTAAATACAACTGCTGTTGTGAGCCAAGCATTCGCCAAGTCCGGAAAGCAAGAAAACGGTATATTGACTTTGGAACACATCACTTATAAAAAACTAGGTGAAAATGAAATTGTTGCAAACAAAGGAATATATACCAAGGATAATATAATTTTAAAAGGTGATGTAAAGATACATCAAAAAGGAGGCTTTGTGTATAGTACGCAAGAGGCCCTGTATAATCCTAAAAACAAAACATTTTCATCTCCCACTCCGTTTGTAGCTACTATGGGAAAAAATACATTTAGCGGTGCAAAATTGGATTATGATTTACAAAAAGAAGAGGCAAAAAGTCAAAAGATCCACGCTGTTATATTCAATGAAGAGAAAAAATAAGTTATTTGATCGATCTATTTGTTTGCAATAGCAATTAATATGGTTTTTTGGCTGTTAAAATAAAAAATATAGATTCTATATATATGCTATGATATAATATCGAAAATTTTTAGGGGTTAAATATAATGCATTTGGTAGTTAGATTTTTACTGTTGTCAATTATCTCTACATTGCTTTTTGCCCAAAAAATAGAAGTTACAGCAGACTCTGTCGAGGCAAGCGGAACAAAAAAAGAAGTTAAATTTAGCGGTAATGTTCATATTTGGCAAGATACACATAATTGGATGAAGGCAAATGAAGCCATTGTATTTTTTGACGATGCCAATCAAACAAGATTATACGAAGCCAAAGGCAATGCAACATTTGAGATACAAGACCCAAAAGCACACTATAAGGGCAGTGCACAAGTGTTTAAACATTGGCCAAAAGAGTCTAGGTATCTGATGCAGGGCAATGCTGTAGTTGATGATCTTGCCAACAAAAGACATCTAACCGGAGATATTATAAACGTAGATCTCAAAAGCGGTAATGCAAGTGTAAAAAGCCAGACTAAAAAACCGGTTAAATTTATTTTTCAACTAGATCAAAAATCAGGGAAATCAAAGTGAGCATGCCAAAAGTAACTCATGCAGAGTTTATAAAATCAGCACAAGGCATATCCGACAGTTTGCCAGAAGATCGTAGTGAAGTTGTATTTTTGGGGCGTTCGAATGTAGGTAAAAGTTCTACTATCAATACGCTGGTAAATAGAAAAAGTTTAGCCAAAAGCTCTTCGACTCCAGGTAAAACACAATTAATTAATTTTTTTGACATAGTTTACAAAGACGAGGTGCAAGAGTATCCTTTACGTTTGGTTGATTTGCCTGGATTTGGATATGCAAAGGTATCAAAAACACTGAAAGAAGCGTGGCAGCATAATCTTTTGGAGTTTATCCGGCATCGTGTTTCGATCCGACTTTTTGTGCACCTAAGAGATGCTAGACATCCAAGAACAGAAATAGATGAAGATGTTTATTTGAACTTACAAAAAATTGTACGTCCGGATCAAGCATTAGTTACAGTCTTTACTAAGATGGATAAATTGAATCAAAAAGAGAGAGCAGCTTTGAAAAAAGAGTTTCCAAATGCTATTATGTTTAGTAATTTAAAATCTCATACCATTGACCCATTGCACAAAAAAATTCTTTATACTATATTTGGGATTGAAGCGTGATCACAATACAAAAAGCAAAACTCAGCGATATCGCATCAATGCAAGAATTGGTAAAAGATGATGTAAGTTCAGGCGTAATCTTGGCAAGAAGTGAAGATGAAGTGGCAACAAATATCAGATCTTACGTCTTGGCAAAAGATGGCGATTTACTGGTAGGATACACAGCGCTTCATATTCACTCTAAAAGACTTGCAGAGATTAGAAGCCTGATCGTACATCCAAATTACAGAGCTAAAGGCATCGGTACGCAAATGGTCTCTTTCTGCCTTGATGAAGCTAGAGCTATAGGCATTGAGCAAGATGTGTTAGTATTAACGTATGTGCCAAAGTTTTTTGAGCAACTAGGATTTAAAGAGATAAAAAAAGAAGAGATCCCAGAGCACAAAATCTGGGCAGATTGTATCAAGTGCATCCATTTCCCAGTTTGTAATGAAGTAGCACTCATATATTCCTTATTAGAGAATAAGGGAGCTTAGCAATGATACATAGAGGGTATTATCAAAAAGCTAAATATAACATAAGCTATAAATGGCGTATATTTCTGACAATTTTTGCAATTGTATATCCTATGCTTATATCAGTTCACAGTTTCTTGCCGTTTTTTTTCGGGGTGGCAGGTTATGTTCTAATGACTGGTATTCGTGCTCATAATACACCAATGATCATAATCTCAGGTTTTTATCTTTTAAATTTAGATATCAACCTTTCAATGCCTCTTTTTGGCAGTATTATTGCCGTATTGCTTTTTTATCTTTTAATTTTCCCAAAGATCAAAGGATGGACGCATAACAAATCATTTATTCCCGTATTAAGTGTGATATTTATATATCTGACCTATTTCATTGTGCTATTTATTGATGATTTGATATTTTTTACTTTAAATCATGATATTAATTTTACTTGGTTACTATTTTTTTCATTTGTAATAGATATTTTATTGATGGTGTTTTATGACTATAACGAGAAATAAGATAGTATTGTGGCTTTTTGCCATTATTTGGATAATTCTTTTTGCCAGACTCTATTATTTGAGTATAAAATCAAATTATTACTATGAAGAGTTGGCCAAGGCAAATACTGAAAAGGCATATTATATTAAGCCAGCACGCGGTGAGATAATAGATTCCCGTGGAAAATTACTGGCTATGAATCAGATAGGATTTTCCGTATCTATCGCACCACACTTAGATACACAAGGCAAAGAGTTCAAAAATGTTGTCAAGCAATTAATAAAAACATTTCCAGAACTTGATAAAGAGATGATCTTGAAAGTGTACAAAAAAGAGAATTCGTACTATAATCATAATTTTATAAAAGTAGTCAATTTTATACAATATGACAAGATGATAAGCGCATACCCAAGACTAAGTTTGAATGAAAATATTTTAGTAGAGACCGAAAATAAAAGATTTTATCCATATAGCAATTATGCTTCACACGTGATAGGCTATATAGGCAAAACAAATGAAAAAGAAAATAAAAAAGATAAAATAGCTGAAATTATAGGCAAGACAGGCAAGAGTGGAATCGAGAGTTATTATAATACTTTTTTGCAGGGCGAACCTGGATCTATCGTAAGTAAAGTAACTGCAACCAATGAAGAAATAGAAATCTTAAGAAGAATACCGCCGAAAGAAAACCAAAATATTGTACTCAATCTTGATGTAGAATTGCAAAAAATGATCTATGAACGTTTTGGTAGTGATGCAGGAGCTGTAGTGGTTATGAAGCCGACAGGTGAAATTCTAGCAGCCGTTAGTACACCTAGCTATGATCCAAATTTATTTGTCAGCGGCATTAGTAAAAAGGATTGGAATATACTTCAGACTAATCTGGATCATCCATTTACCAATAAATTTTTATATGGTACATACCCCCCTGGGTCTACTATTAAGATGGGTATGGCGCTGGCTATGAATGAGGCAAAACCGGGCATCCTTGATATATCAGAATATTGTCCTGGTGCAATTAGAGTCGGTAAAAGCGGTCAAGTATTTAGAGATTGGAAAAGTGACGGACATGGCATAGTAAATCTAAGAAAAGCTATCAAAGAGAGTGTTGATGTCTATTTTTATAAGAAAAGTTTAGTTACAGGGGTAGATAAAATCGCTCCGGCGCTTAAAAAAACCGGTCTTGGCGGCCCAACAGAAGTTGATATGTATGGTGAATCTGTTGGAATCATTCCGGATTCCCAGTGGAAGAAAAAAAGATACAATCAGCCTTGGTACCCAGGTGAGACTGTCAATACTTCAATAGGCCAAGGATATATGCTGGTAACGCCATTGCAATTAGCCAGATATACATCGCTAATCGCTACTTCAAACTTGCCGACTCCTATTTTTGCGAGCAAACTCGGAAATAAGACTATAAAACCACAACAAAAATATGTACAATATAATCCAAAATATCTTAGCGAAATTCGTGCCGGAATGTATGATGTATGTAATGCTCCAGGCGGAACTGCCGTATCGATCTTTGGTAAAAATGTACCTATAGCCGTAGCTGGAAAAACAGGAACATCACAAGTCGTAGGAATATCAAGAAGTGAAAAGGTACGCATGAAAGAAGAAGAGATGGAATATTATCATCGTTCACATGCCTGGATCACTACTTATGCTCCCTATGGAAACCCTGAAGTGATCGTAACGGTACTTGTAGAGCATGGCGGGCATGGTGGTTCTTCTGCTGGTCCAATTGCTGCTGATATCTATCGCTGGCTTTATGCTAATAGATATTTTAAAAATTCAGCTGCTGCTGCGATCGTTCCGCCAATAAGCAATACGGGCAACAAAGATACAACCGTTAAAAAAACTAATTTGAGAGTAAATTAGTTTAGATCTCATTTCTTACAATAAGGCTTTTTGGCAGTTTAAAATATTCTATCCAATAACTTTCTTTTTCCCTCATCTCGCCATTATCGACTTCATGGTCAAAGCCTTGCAGGTGAAGCAAACCGTGTATTAGCAATAATGATACCTCTTCATCCAAGGCATGACCTAGCTCATCTGCTATTTTTTTTGCATATTCTAATGATATTACTATTGAGCCTGCCGGTTCATGAGGGCTTATGGACTCTAGAGGAAAGCTGAGCACATCGGTTGGTGTATCTTTTTGTCTATATTCTTTATTGAGTTCTTGTATAATTTTATTATCAGTGAGAATTAGCTCAATATCCTTATCGGATAATTTATCTGCAATCATCTCAAGTTTCGAAGTATCTATTTGGGTGTCAGTTTGATTTTCTATTTCTATCATAAGTGTCATTTTATCAAAAATATTGGTAAAATACCATAAAAAGTATCAAAGGGGCATTATTGAGTCGGTTAGCTGTTTGTGTTATTTCTGGTGGTATGGATAGTGCTCTTAGTGCAAAAATAGCCCAAAACGATGGATATGCGGTCATAGGAGTACATTTCAATTACCTGCAGAGAACGGAACAAAGAGAGCTAAAAGCCTTTAGGGATGTTACAAAAGCACTCGGTATAAGCCGCGTTTATGAGATAGATTTGCCATTTTTTGCAGATATTGGTGCGTCAGCTTTGACAGATAGTTCCATAGAGGTACCAACCGGCGGCATAGAATCAGGAGTGCCTATTACTTATGTACCTTTTAGGAATGGTATATTTTTATCCATTGCAGCTTCGATCGCAGAGAAAGAGGGCGCAGCGGCTATCTATATCGGTGTAGTAGAAGAAGATAGCAGTGGATATCCCGATTGCACCGAAGAATATATCACGCAGATGCAGCACGCCATAAATCTCGGCACAAAAAAAGAGACCAATATATCTATCCGTATGCCGCTTGTCCATTTATCAAAAAAAGATATAGTGCTCAAAGCCTTAGAGCTTGGCGTACCATTAGAATGTACTTGGAGTTGTTATAAAAATAGCGAAAAAGCGTGTGGAGTTTGTGATAGTTGCCGTTTGCGTCTCAAAGGATTTGAAACAGCAGAAGCAAAAGATCCGATACCTTATTGCTAGGTAAATATCCTAATGAAGATAATAATCAAGAGTATAGCGCATATCCTCATCGAGCTCTAGATTTTTTCTCATCCATTCAATATATTTTAGATCTTCTCTAGCTATATCTTCTATAGATCTGTCTTTGTATTTTCCAAATTTGAAGATGCTAAGCAGCACAGGAGTTATAGTCAGTTTTGCTAAAGTTGACATGATATCCACGGCTCCAAACTGCTCTTTGGTTTGTTCGACCAGTCTTGATAAAAGTAGTTTCATTACCAAAACATCACCTATAGCATCGTGAGCTTTGATGACCACACCAAGCTTGGCCGCTTCAGCTATTTCATTTTTATATAATCCTAGAGAATATCTAAGATATTGCAGAGCATGAGAATTTTGGTCGCTTAGTAGATGTTTGGCACATCTGAGAGTATCAATAAGCGTGTAAGAGTTTTCAAATCCCTCTTTTTTGAGCATATCCAGATCAAAATTTATGTTATGGGCTATTAGAAAGTTGCTTGGCTCATTGTATTTTTCAAGTTCGCTCAAAAAGTTGCTTTGTATAAATGGAGGCTTGCCAGTGAGCTGTTCTGGAGTGATATGATGCACAGCCATTGCTTCTATGCTGATAGGTATAATGGTGCTGCATAATTCGTCAAATACTTCAATATTGTCTTTGTCATGTATTATCATACCGCCTATTTGTATGATGCGATCATCTATGCCGTTGCCTGTTGTTTCTGTATCAAATAATATATATTTTGCCATGCTGCTTTACCTCAAAAACAACATTATAACTAATATGACCCATAAAAGCTCTGTTTAGTTGACCTCAAAAGATGAAGTTTTTGCTTAAATTACAAGAAGGCTTACACTATTTGTATTGCTTTAACAGTATAAAATTTTCCTAAAATAAAAATTGTATAAGGTTTTTTATATATGTCCTAAAGAAAATAGGATATAATCGTAAACTTAAGTATTGGGGGGATATAGGATATGGACGCGGTTTTATTGGAACATATGATGAATCCAAAAAATTATGGGGTACTCGAGCATAGCAACGCCGAAGGCATAGGCAAAAATCCTCACAATGGTGAGAAGGTCATTGTTTTTTTGAGTGTATCAAATAGAAATAATGTTTTTGTCATAGAAGATATTCGTTTTCAGGCTATAGGATGTATGACAACCGTGCTAGCGGGCTCGATCATTACCACTGAAGCAAGAGGGCTTGATTTTGGCAGAACAGAAGCTTTGGTGAGTACGACTTTGGGTATGCTTGATAGTATTCCGCCTGAAGAGGCTGCATGTTCAGAAATGGTAGCACTTGCTCTTCAAGCAGCCATGGATACATACAAAGAGAGACAAAAAGATACTGATTTCCCCATGATTACTTATAAAATTTCCCAAAATTGCACACCACAAGGAGTAGATATAAATGAATAGATTATTGGTTCAAGTTCATGAGGTTTGGCTTGAGACACTTATGAGCGCTTTTATGAGCAACAATACAACCACAAAACAGACTTTGTTTGATTTTTCAGAAATAATGTTCCGTCATTTCACATGGATAGAAAATTATTGTATCAAAAATGACGTTTCATATGATTATGAAAGAAATATGATCCCGGTTAAAGTAGATAACCTTAATACCATACTGCAAGATATTATCGCCAGACTCAATCGCATAGGGTTGCAGTTGGTTGTTTGTGATGATGACGCATTGTCATCGCGCATTTCAAGAGATATGGAATATTTTATATTTACACTCAAAAATATTCCGGACGAACCTGTGAGCGCTTTTGATATGCAACGAACCCTAAAAGGAATTAAACTTAGCAACGAAGCTACGGATGCATTGACTTTATTTTTGTTTGAAGAGAGTTATAAAGAATACGAGCTTATCATGATTTATAATTATCTTAAAGCTCATAGCAGTGATGTCAATTTGGTACGTATTTTCCAGATACTTATTGATGAGAGCTTTTTTCATCTCAACCGTTTTGGGCAAATGATGGCAGACATGGGGATACTTGGAGTGCCTCGCACTATAGCAAAAGAGCTTTATGTAGTAGAAGATATAGTTGCATTTTTTGAAAATGGCATCAATGAAGAGCTTTTAGCCAAGGAGGAGTGCAAACGTTTATCCAATGCAGTATCCGATGAGAGTAAAGAGCTTGCTAGATTTTTTGATTTTGTTAATTATCAAGAAAACTATCATATTGCTCTTATGAAAGAAGCATTAGAATTTTACAACAAGGTCACAGATGTCCAATAAACCATTAACTTCTATCATTTCACAACTTTTTGGCAAATTTGCCCAAGCTCAGTTTCCGTCTCCGGTGCAATCATTTATAAACAAATCATATGTTAATTTGATGGGGCTTGATATGAGCCGTTTTAATGAGCCCAGTTCTTATCCAACACTTAATAAGCTTTTCACTAGAGCCATTAAAGCTCCTACGGAGATCTCAAAAGACCAGACAGAGGTCATATCGCCTGTAGATTCTCTTATTACTGATTTTGGTAATATCACAGATGGAAAAGCTTATCAAATCAAAGGGATGAGTTATTCTATAGAAAAACTTTTGGGAGATCATTATCAAGACCATATAGAAACATTAAAAGATGGATGTTATGCCAATTTTTATCTATCTCCAAGAGATTACCATCGTTATCACGCACCTCTTGATATGTGTATAAAAAGCGCTACACATATTCCAGGAGCCTTATATCCGGTAAATATGCCTCTGCTCAAAAACAAAGCAAACCTTTTTATAGAAAATGAAAGGATCATACTAGAGTGTGAAGTATGTGACGGCAAAAAAATGTTTATCATATTGGTCGGAGCTTTGAATGTAGGGAGCATGACTTTGACCTTTGATGAGAGAGTTCAGACAAATGTTGATTCACGTGAGATAAATCATTATATTTATGATGATATCAATATGAAAAAGGGCGATTTGTTTGGTTGGTTTGAAATGGGTTCTACGATAGTAATGTTAAGTCAAATAGATACATTATACTATGGAAATATCCAAACAGGACAACATGTAGCCTTTGGTGAAGTAATAGGAAAGGTTTCGTGCTAAAAAAGGCAATTATTTTTGATATGGATGGCACCCTAGTAGATAGCTCAAGGGCTCTGTCTAATGCTATCAACCATGTCAGAGAGCAGTTGCATCTTCCTCCTTTGGAACATATGGATATTTTGTCCAAAATAAATGACCATAGTGTCAATTCAGCTCAATATTTTTATAAAAGCAAACATTTCATGCCAGAGCATCAGAAATGGTTTTCTAGTTATTATAGTGCAAACCATCATAGAGAACTTGTATTATATGATGGCATTAAAGAGTTGCTACGATCACTTAAAGAAAATGATTTTAAACTCGCAGTTGCAACAAATGCATATCGCAAGTCAGCCATAGAATCTTTGGCGCATCTTGATATACACGATTGTTTTGATGCGGTGGTTTGCTATGATGATGTCAAAGAGGGCAAACCTTCCCCGCAGATGCTAGAGAGAATAACAGAGCTTTTCTCCTTGGAAACAGAACATGCCCTATTTGTAGGAGATGGAGAGAGAGACCAAATGGCAGCCATCAGGGCAGGAATGGATTATATTATGGTCTCTTGGGGCTTTAGTAAACATGATAGTGCAGTGAATTCGGTAGAAAAATTACAAGAAATATTATTAGGCTTGGCAGTTAATTCTTAGTTTTATCTTTGGTGAAGTTAATTTGTCAAATTTAGGTTTTTTTGAGCTATAATCCCATAATGAATATAGAAAATCTACTGCATGATAAGCAGCTCAAATTAACAATTGCCAGAAAAGAATTGTTTGATATATTTAGCAGTTATAAAAAGCCGGTGTGTTATGAAGATATCAAAGATGAAATATCTATGGACAAGGCTACATTCTATCGCAATATGTCTACTTTCGAAGAGAAAGGTATAGTAAATAGCTTTGAATCAAATGATAAAAAAAGATACTATGAACTCCATGACACATTCCATAGTCATTTTGTATGTACGCAATGCAATAGAATTGAGTGTTTGTATATGATGCCGTATGCATCATTGGTTGACTATGAAATTGATAATATAATTATTCATGGCCATTGCCCACAATGCAAAAAAAGTTAAAATGGCAAATATGTATTTAGATAAATTAAAAATAATTTTAGACAATGAAATTGAGATGCGAAACAGTGCTTGTGAATTATGCGAAGAGAAGCCTGATCCTCTTATGGTTGCTTCTAAGCACCAAGATGAAAGTATAGCCCTAGTATGTGCATTGTTTGCATATGGTAATGCCAAATTGATCGTAAAATTTTTAAATTCATTAGATTTTTCGCTTCTAGAATGCTCAGAACAAGAGATATCAGCAAAACTTCAAAAGCACTATTATCGTTTTCAAAAACCAGATGATGTCATAGCACTTTTTATTGCGCTCAAGAGGTTAAAACAGATAGACAGCATAGAAAATATAGTTTTTAATGGATATAAAAAAGACGGTGATGTAATTGAGGGGTTAACAAATCTTATAAGAACGATCCGCTCTGTATTTACTCAGCACAATACACAAGGATATGATTTTTTAATAGGTCAAATTCCTGCTTTAAAAATATCTAGTCCATACAAGAGGTACATGATGTATTTTCGTTGGATGGTACGTAAAGATAATCTTGATATGGGACTTTGGAATAAGATAGATAAAGCACATTTGCTCATGCCGCTTGATACGCATACATTCCATCTTTCTCAAAAGTTAGGACTTCTAAAGCGAAAAACATATGACATGAGAGCAGTCATCGAACTCACTGGACAATTAAGAAAATTTGATGATAAAGATCCCATTAAATATGATTTTGCTATATATCGACTAGGACAAGAGAATCAAATATCTCAAATTTTAGAAAAAATAGCCGTAAATTAACATATTTAAAGAGCTATTTAGCACCTTTTTTGTACAATTATTACAAATTTTTTTGAAGGTCTGAGTATGGAAGGTGTATTTACCTATTTTGGTGCGGTAGTGGGTCATGGTGATGCTATGATCATAGCTCATATTTTTTTAGTTTTGGCACTTGTGCTTTTAGTATCGTTTTTTGCAACAAAGAGCATGCAGCTTGTTCCGACTGGTTCACAAAATATAATGGAAGCATACCTTGGCGGTGTTATCTCTATGGGTAAAGATGTAATAGGTGAGGATCTGGCTAGAAAATATCTTCCTTTGGTTGCTACTATTGGGCTTTTTGTATTTTTTTCAAACGTAGTCGGTATCATTCCTGGATTTGAATCTCCAACTTCAAATATCAATGTTACTTTAGTATTGGCACTTATCGTGTTTGTATATTATAATTTTGAAGGTATAAGAGAGCAAGGATTTGTAAAATATTTTGCTCACTTTGCAGGACCGGTTAAATTGCTTGCCCCTTTGATGTTTCCTATCGAGATCGTATCACACATATCTCGTATTATTTCTTTGTCTTTCCGTCTTTTTGGTAATATCAAAGGTGATGATTTGTTCTTGTGGGTTCTTTTGATGCTAGCCCCTTGGTTTATGCCATTACCGGCATATGTATTGCTTACTTTCTCAGCAATACTTCAAACTTTTATCTTTATGATATTGACTTATGTTTACCTTGCTGGTGCAGTAGTGGTAAGTGAAGACGATCATCATTAAGCAATAAAAAATGATTGCTTATGCTATAAGTGATCCCTTCACATTAGATTTTAATAATCTTGAGGAATCTCTAAAGAGATTTTCCTCAAAAGCTTCTATGATACTTTATCGTGACAAATCAAATCCGAATTATAGTTCTAATGCCGATATTTTCTTGCAAGAAGCACGCAAATATTCATTCGACAAAATTTTACTTCATGGTGATGTGGAATTGGCTGTTGCACTAGGAGCAGATGGTGTGCATTTGAGAAGCGATCAATTCTCTCTAGTTTCTCTTGCTAAAGCAAATAACCTATTTGTTATAGTCAGTACCCATTCTTTGCAAGAAGCCATTACAGCTCAAGATCTAGGAGCAGATATGGTAACTATTAGCCCTATATTTAGCACCCCAAATAAAGGCGAACCTATAGGTCTAAATATACTAAAAGAAGCTTGCGATAGATTGAAAATACCAGTGATTGCACTAGGGGGCATATTGGGACAAGAAGAGATAAATGAATGCAAAAAGCAAGGTGCGCTTGGATTTGCATCTATTCGTTATTTCGCATAAGTATCATAAAGTTTGCAATAGTAAAATTAATAGCCGTGCAAAAAAGAGTATAATGGCATAAAATATAATTATATTGGGTAAAATGAAAAATCCAGATAAAAATACCAAAATAACTTTACTTTTATTAGCTATGCTTGGAGTTATGTCAAATGCTGCAATTGTGACTTCTTTGCCGCATCTAGGTGAGCATTTTAAGCAAATAGACAATATAGAATTGCTCTCAAGGCTCATGATAACGATCCCATCACTTGCAATTGCTGTATTAGCTCCATTTTTGGGTCATTTTATACACCATACCTCTGTTGTAAAAAATGCAATATTTGCGCTAATCTTATTCGCAATTGCTGGAAGCGCAGGCTTGTATCTGCATAGTATATATGCTCTGCTGTTTTCTAGGATGTTGCTGGGTATATCAATTGCTATCATTATGATAGTCGGAACAACACTTATCGGATATTATTTTTCCAATGAATCTCGCCATAAATTTATGGGTATTCAAAGTGCATTTATTTCTATTGGAGGTATATTTTTTATCACTGGAGGCGGAGTACTTAGTGATTTTGGATGGAGATATCCATTTGGTATCTATCTAATAGGATTGGCTGTATTGCCAATGGTTACTCTTTTTTTAGATGAACCCAAAAAAATTCATATAGATGAGCGGGAAGTTGAAATATCCGGCAATTTGATATATGTGTACATCTTGGCATTTTTGCTTATGGTTGTTTTTTATGTTTTGCCTACACAAATGCCATTTTTGATGATCAACCATTTTGGTGCAAGCGGAACATTAACAGGACTCATTATCTCATCGGCAATGGCTTCAAATGCCATTGGAGCTTTAAGTTTCTCAAAGTTTAAAAAACATATGGATTTTGGTGAAATATATCTTTTGGGACTTGCTATTTTAGCGCTTGGTTTTGTGGCAATTGGAAATATATCAAATGTATATCTCTTTTTTGTCACATCTCCAATTATGGGATTTGGAGGCGGATTGTTGATGACATCTACGACAGCTTGGATGCTGCATGTTTCGCACCATACTAAGCGTATTAAGGCATCTGGCTATCTAACCGGTGCTTTGTTTGCAGGGCAATTTGTTTCCCCATTATTGTTTCATCCATTCGTTGAATATTTTGGGCTGCAATATTTTTTTATACTGCTTGGCATTATGATATTGACAAGTACAGCAGGTATAAAAATATATTTGAGTATAAATTCTAAATAGATCGTTTTAACTTAATAAATCATGCACGCTTTTAAGCGGGTCTTTTCCGCTATTTAGCATCAGATAGACTTCTTTTGCTATAGGAAGATAAACACCATTTGCCTGAGATATGCGATACAATGCGCTTGCTGTAGGCACGCCTTCGGCTACTTCTCCAAGTTCACCCAATATATCGTCTAGAGATTTGCCTTCAGCTAGTCCTATGCCTACGCGATAGTTACGCGAGAGTGTTGAACTGGCAGTCAAAAATAGATCCCCAGCTCCACCTAAAGATAAAAAAGTATCTTTTTTGGCTCCAAATGTTTCTCCAAAGCGACTCATCTCCACTAGACCTCGAGCCAGCAATGCTGCTCTGGCATTATTGCCCAGCTTTAGTCCATCGCAAACCCCGCCAGCTATGGCTATGACATTTTTGTAAGCACCGGCTATCTCCTCTCCTGCTACATCATCACTGACATATCCTTTTATAAAGCTCGGCATAGCATGCACAAATTTCTGAGCCAATTCTTGATTTGTGGAGCTTACTACAAGTGCTGTTGGAAGAGATCGTATTACTTCTGCTGCAAATGAAGGGCCAGACAGGAAAGCTAGTCTATCTTTGGGTATGAATGATTCATAAACTTCATTTAAAAATGCCCCGCTAATCACTTCTATCCCCTTGGCAGCTATTAACAAGGATTGATTATAGTCTTTGAAGTTTTCTTCCATCCAGCTTCTTACAGATTGGGCCGGAATAGCCATTATCAAATATGGGAATCTTAGTGCTTCTTCTAGGCTGACAAAATTCTGTATATCTTTTGGCGTTCGTGAAGTGATCACAACTTCATTATTTTGACTAAAAGCATGATAGAGTGCAGTTCCCCATTTACCTGCTCCAATTATAGCTATTTTCATCTAATATCCTTGTGTAAATACTTTTCAAATTTTGCTAGATCTTCATCTTTGCCTATGCATATAATAATATCCTCACTATCGAGTTTATGATTTATGTTCGTAGCCGCAAATATAAATTCATTTCCAAGTTCTTTGTCGATCATGCCTGTAAAAATAACACCAAATTTATCAAAATCTACTTCATCAATAACCATGCCATCCAAAAAAGAATTTTTTGGAATTGTAAACTCTTTAAATGAGATTTCATGGGTAGTAGATATAAAATTGTCCATTAACTTGGTAACAATTGGTTTTTCAAATATACTATGAATTCTATTGGCACTTACTTGATAGATATCTATAACTTCATTTGCTCCTGCCATTTTAAGTTTTTGAGTCGAATATATAGAATGAGATATGGCAACTATTTTATTACAAGTGCAATACGAGCGCAAAGAGAGTGTAAGAAAAACATTTAGGTGTTCATCTTGCATTAAACACAGTATCCAATCATTTTGCTTGATATCAAGCTTCTCAAGCTCTAAGTCTTCGGTGACATCTATAAGTACACTATTCTTGTAGCCATCAGATAGGGCATCTTGAAATTTTTTTTCATCATTTTCTATAATCGTAATTATAAAATTTTCAGCCACTAAAGAAGCGGCGATAGATTTGGATTGTTTGTTATAGCCAAATATCCATGCTTGTTTTTTGTTTTTCACACTAAACCTCGCTGAAATGTATTGACAAAATGTTCGACACTAATTTTTAGACCCATGATAAGCAAGATATCATTTGGCAACAAGATCGTAGAAGCGGGTGGATTGAATATAAAATCACCATGGTTTTGTCTTTGTATGCCAATAAGTAATAATTTTTTGGTTTTAAATTCCAGTTCCTGGATGCTTTTGCCTACTAGCTTATCATATGCTAATACCTTTATCTCATCTAAGTATGCAGCATTTTTCCCCGTGAGCATTGCGTGCAAGACGTTATAAACAGCAGGTTGGTTTATGGAAGTTAATAGCATTATATTGGCTGTTTGATTTGGTATAATAATATGATCAGCGCCTGCTAGAGTAAACTTCTTTTTCATAGATTGATCACTTGCTCTTGCTATGACTTTTATCTCTTTGGATAAGCTTTTCGCATTTAAAGTGATATATATATTTTCTACATCGTTATTTCCTAGGCACAACACTGATATATCGGCATATTGGATATTAAATTTAGCTAATACATCATGTCTGCTTGCATCATCGGTAATTGCATGAAAGCCTTCCTTGGTAATTTGATGCGTAATATCAGGGTCTTTTTCTAGTATGACATATTTATTATCAAAATTATTTTGTTCTAGAAGCATTTTAACCATTTGCCCATATCCGCAAATTATGACAAATCTACCTTCTTTGTTAATGGTTTCTATGGTTCTATTATCTTTTATCTCATTTAGTTTTTCTAAAAAAGCCGATACTATGACCGATGTGGCAAATGCTATTAGTACTAAACCATTAATTATTGTGATCATTGAGATTACTCTACCAATCGTGGTTACCGGAGCGATATCACCGTATCCTACCGTAGAAGTAGTTATCAATGCCCAATATACCGCATCAAAGAGAGAATTAATATTTTTATTGATATTCCCTTCTGTTGCATACATAGCAACTCCTGCAGTACCTATGAGAAATATTAGAAGTAAAAAAAGAGTCATAAGCTCAAATCGTTTAGTTTTAAGAACATTTATAAATTGACCGATACTCTTTGTGTATCTAAGTAATTTAAATATACGTAAAATTCTAAACTCTCTATAAGTCGGCATAATTGCAACAAGATCTATAATGGCAGCTGGAGATATGACATAGTTCCATTTTTCATTTAAAACTTTAAGCAGTGTCGTATAAAAATTAAATTTTGATTTTAGGAATTGCGATGTTTCATATTCTTTGATAATTATTTTATGCATATCGCCATGTATCCATAGTCTTAGTATATATTCTACCCCAAAAATAATAGTGACAATATAATAATCGAAAATATGCATCCACATAGGTACACTATTTTTGATGCTATATATCAATTCTATAATTGAGGAGAATATTAAAATAATTAAAAAAATATCAACAATTTTTTTATAGTTGTAGTTTGGATTTTCAAGTATGTCATAAAAAAACTTTTTAGTATTATTGTATCTATTGGAATTGTACAATCCAAAAGCAAGTTTGACTATATACTTTGAAAACACATTATGCCTTTAAGATAGTTTTTCTTTGAGCAAAGCATTGACTTTGGCTGGATTTGCCGAGCCTTTGCTTCGTTTCATGGTTTCTCCTACAAAAAATCCGAATAATTTATCTTTACCGCTTTTATATTCATTTACTTTGTCTTGATTATCATTTAGTACAGCCTCAATAATTGCCAATATCGCTCCATCATCACTTACTTGAGCTAGACCTAGCTTATCAATAATAGTATCAATATTTCGCTCATCATTTTCCATCATATAGTCAAGTACGTCTTTTGCACCTTTTCCGGAAACCGCGTCACTTTCTATTTTACTTATAAGTGTTGCTATAGTAGCAGCATCTACAGGAGAAGCGGTTATGTCAAGTCCGGCTTTATTGAGTCTGCCAAGCAGTTCGGAGGTGAGCCAAGTAACCGCACTTTTTGGATTTATATTGCTTTTTAGCATCTCTTCAAAATAGTATGCCATCTCTTTGAGCGCTGTAATTACTAAAGCATCATCTTTTTTAATACCAAGCTCTTGTATATATCTCGCTACTTTTGCATCAGGAAGTTCAGGTATGTGTTTGGCTTCTTCCATCATCTCTTCGCTCACAAGCACAGGACGTAAATCAGGATCTGGGAAATAACGATAATCAGCGCTATCTTCTTTGCCTCTCATGCTTTTTGTTGCATTTTTGGCCACATCCCAAAGTCTAGTTTCTTGATAGACTTCACTCTCATAAATGCCATCTTCATAAGCCTCTGTTTGTCTTGCAACTTCGTAAGCTATTGCTGCTGCTACAAAACGGAATGAGTTGATATTTTTTATCTCCACTCTAGTACCAAATTCTTCTTGACCTTCAGGGCGGATGGACACGTTAACATCACAGCGAAAAGACCCTTCTTGCATGTTTGCATCACTGATATCAAGGTATCTTACTATTGAATGAAGTTTTCTAAGGTATGCCACAGCCTCTTCGCTGCTTCTCATTTCCGGCTCTGATACGATTTCAAGCAATGGGGTGCCTGCGCGGTTTAGGTCTACTTTTGAAATAGATCCATCATGGATATTTTTACCGGCATCTGCTTCTAAGTGAGCTCTGGTAATTCCTATTCTTTTACTTGATCCATCTTCGAGATCAACGAAAAGTTCGCCATGCTCAACTATTGGAATATCAAATTGAGAAATTTGATAAGCCATAGGACTATCAGGGTAAAAATAACTTTTTCGGTTAAATATAGATTTTTGATTGACTGTAGCATTAACCGCGTTTCCAAACAGCATAGCTTTTTTAACTGCTTCAAGATTAAGCACCGGCAATGCACCCGGCAAAGCTAGACATACCGGGCAAGTATTGGTATTTTGATGCTCTGCAAAACTGGTAGGGCAGGAGCAGAAGATCTTAGATTTTGTATTTAGTTGTACATGTACTTCAAGTCCGATGACTGTTTCAAATCGCATTGTTTTCCTTGTGTTTGTCACATAATTAAATGGTTTTTATTATAGCCAAACATCATTTAAAACCACTTTTATAGCGCCGTTATGATAATATTACAGTATAAATTAATAGTTGAGGATTCAAATGCAGATATCTAAATCTCTTATGACAAATATCATAGCAATTTTATTTATAGCCATATCGTTTGTTGTGCCACCATTTTTATATAAACATACATTAGATACCGGCCTGTATGCATTATCCGGTGCATTGACCAATTGGTTGGCAATATATATGCTGTTTGAAAAAGTACCGCTGTTGTATGGTTCTGGTGTAATAGAACAAAATTTTGAAGCTTTTAAAAGCTCGATTCACAAGATGGTCATGGGACAGTTTTTTAGTCAACAAAATATACAAAATTTTTTAATGAATGAAGAGATGAAAATAGATCTATCTCCGATGATAGAAAGAGCCGATATTTCCCCGGCATTTGAAGCTGTAAAAGCTACTGTAATGGAGTCAAAAATAGGAGGAATGCTCTCCATGTTCGGTGGTGAGAGTCTGATTGATTCATACAAAGAGTCATTTAATGAAAAGTTAAAAGCAGCATTGATTTCTTTGGTTAAGTCGCAAGCATTTCATGAAAATTTACAAGAACATTTACAAAAAAGTTCACTTCAAAATGACCTTATATGCTCTATAGACAATATAGTATCAAAAAGATTAGATGAACTGACACCGCAAATGATTAAAGAGCTTGTAAAAACACTAATCGATGAGCATCTCGGATGGCTTGTGGTCTGGGGCGGTGTCTTTGGCGGACTTATAGGTTTTGTAGCATCTTGGATTGTATGAGAATTTTAGAGAGATAAGCTAATACTTCATAGCTATATGTCATAATATAAAAAAATCATATTTTATAATCAAGGATGATGACTATGGAGTCATATTTACAACAATCAAAACATTGTGCACCTATCATTGCAACACTTTCTAGTAAGCAAAAAAATCACATATTGTTGCAAATGGCCGATGCAATTGAAAACAACAAATCTCGTATTATTGATGAAAATAATAAAGATATGAAACTGGGCAAAGATGGCGGGCTAGATAGTGCAATGCTTGACAGATTGCTTTTGGATGAAAAACGCATCAAATCCATGGCAACTTCATTACGTGAAATTGCATCTTTAAAAGAACCGGTCGGCAGAGTATTGGAAGGCTGGGTAAATGATGATAATTTACGCATAGAAAAAGTATCAGTTCCTATAGGGGTGGTTGCCGTCATTTACGAATCCCGCCCAAATGTAACATCCGATGTAGGTGCATTATGTTTCAAGAGCGGGAATGTAGCAATACTTAAAGGTGGTAAAGAGGCCGAATATTCCAACCGCATCATATCGACCATACTCCAAGAGGTTTTGGAATTAAACAATTTGCCAAAAGCTATTATTTCTTTGCTTTCTGACAACTCAAGAGAAGGCGTTGCAAATCTTATAAAAATGGATAGATACGTAGATCTAGTAGTGCCAAGAGGAGGAGAAGCGCTCATTCGTTTTATCTCCCAAAATTCATCTGTGCCTGTAGTCAAGCATGACAAAGGATTGTGTCATGTATATATTCACAATGATGCCAATAAACAAAAAGCAATAGCAATTGCTATCAATGCCAAGTGTCAAAGACCAGGGGTTTGCAATGCTATGGAAACACTTATATTGGATAAAAATATTGCAAAAGATATGTTATTAGACCTTTATGATGCTTTTATGGATAAAGGTACTCAACTCAAAGGCGACCCTGAAGTTCAAGAAATTATAGATATGGAGCTAGCTACCGAAGTTGATTTCGATACGGAATATTTAGCAAATACATTAAACATCAAGGTGGTAGATGGTGTTGATGAAGCCATAGCGCACATACGACGTTTTGGCTCTGGTCATTCAGAAGCTATAGTGACTGAAAATTATACAATTGCAGAATATTTTCTAGATCAAGTTGATGCTGCTTGTGTATATGTCAATGCAAGCACTCGTTTTACCGACGGTGCTGTATTTGGATTTGGAGCCGAAGTTGGCATATCAACTAACAAACTTCATGCTAGAGGTCCAATGGGTATCAATGAGCTAACTACATATAAATATAAAATATATGGCAATGGTCAAATCCGTGCATAACACAAATAGTTCACAATGGCTGATTAGAATATCCATTGAGAATAACTATAATGGGTTGGATTGTGCATAATGCGTAATATTGTTTTTGTTTTTTTTGCCATATCCTTACTTGGTTTAGCAGAAGAAGAGGTTATAGAAGAGACAAAGACTATAGAGATTTTGGGTGCAACTCAAATTTCTATTGATGAGATAGAAGAAGCACTGGATGTTAAAACAAGAGATTGGCTGAGATTTTGGAGGGATAGCACACCGCGTATTCATGTCGAGCTTATCAAATCATTGCCGCAAACACTCAAAAGCTTTTTTGACTCAGAGGGTTATTATAATGCTACTTATACTATAGGTGAAAATAACAGTTCTGTTAGAATCCTAATTAACGAAAATGAACCAGTAAAAATCTCTTCTATTTATATAGAAAGCGATTATGATATTACTCCTTTTATTGCATTCAAAGAGAGAGATATTTTCAAACCAAAACAATTCGTCAAAAGCAAAAATGCAATTATTGCCAAATTGTTATCCGATGGCTATTGCAGTTATGATCTAGATACGAAAGCATATGTAGACATTGAAACCCACAAGGCTGATTTAATATATAAACTAAAAAAAGGAGAGATCTGTACATTTGGCGATACTACTATTAAAGGAGCAGAAGAGGTCAGTGATGCTGTAGTGCTTTCACGAGTAGAGGCACTTAAGGGTGAGCAATTTAGTACAGAGAAGATCAAGGCAACCTATCAACGGCTAGAAGATCTAGAGGCATTTGACAGTATTCTTATAAATGCAGATCGTAAAATATATAATGTCGTCCCTGTTGATATTACTCTTAAGCTATTAGAAAATCCATACTATTTTAGTGGCGGTATAGGATATGATAGTTATGCTGGAGCAAGAGTTCAAGCACAGCTTGTGAAGAGAAACTTTTTTGGTAATGCCCAAAAACTTATCTTGACAGGTAATTATTCTAAAAAAGAACAATTGTATGATATAGATTTTTTTAGACCATCTTTAATTAATTACAAAAATTACTATCTTGATTTAGGCATTAATGGCGGATATTCAAATTTAGAATATGAAGGGTTCAAAGAAGAAAAAGAGTATTTGAAAGCATTTGCAGCTTATCAATTTGATAAGCTTTTTCTTAAAGCAGGAATGGCAGCAGAAAATATCAATATATCAGTTTTGACCGTACCTGAGCCAGGTGTTATATACGGAAATTTCGTTCTTTACTATCCATATTTTCAAGTTGTTTATGATGCTAGAGATGATAGATTAGATCCACAAAATGGATATTATTTCTCCGGTTATTTGGAATATGGTATACCATACAGTGTTGACGCCAGTGATTACATCAAGATGCTTTTTGAAGCTAGAGGGATTTATACATGGAATAATATTACTTTTGCAACTGTAGGCAAGATAGGCACAATAGAAGAGATCTCTAACCTTTTACCGGAATCAAAACTATTTTTTGGCGGAGGCTCATTCAGTAACCGCGCATATGGTTACAACGAATTAGGAGTTATTAGCTCTCCTGTGCAATATTCAGTTGATGGTGCTTTAAGTATGGCAAATCTTACATTTGAACTGAACTATCCTATAAAAGAAAATATTTATGGAGCCATATTTACTGACAATACAATGCTGAGCGCAAAGAGCTATGATTTTTCTAGCGATATTATTACCTCGGCCGGTATAGGTATTAGATATATAACTCCAGTAGGCCCGCTCAAATTAGATGTGGGTACCAATGTTCGCGATACCTCGCAGTACAACATTCAATTTCAATTGGGACAATCATTTTGAAAAAAATATTATTTTTAGGAATGGTTTTAGCGGTTGTTTTGATGGTGCTTTTTACTGTATTGGCAAATACACCTGCTGTTATAGAAAAATTGACGCAAGATTGGCTAAAATCCCACAAAATTGTATATGGGTCTATTACAGGAGATTTGCTCAAAGGTGTAAATATCAAGCAAATAACATATGAGAATAAACCATTAGCTGCCAATTTAAATGTGAGATGGAGTCCATTGTCATTATTGGAAAGAAAGATCGTCTTGCACTCTGTATCTATTTCTGATCTTAATATAACAAATTTTACTGCGCTCGTTAAATCATTTAAAACTGATGCAAATACAACAAAAGAAAAGATTGATTTTGGCTTGATCATACAAGAAGGCAACATAACAACCACATCTTATACTTATAAACATTATAGATTTAATCGCATGGAAGCAAAGATAGATGAAGTCTTCTTTGATCTATATGCTAGCAGTTTCAAAAAAGGATATATTGATTTTAAAACAGATCTAAATTACGGCAAGATAAATCTCAAAGCCCAAGCACTAGGCGGCATGGATTTCAAAGGAAGCGGAGATCTCACGGTAAATCAAATATATTATGATAGATATAATATACCTATTGACGCCATGCAGGTAAATCATGCAATTATAGATGATTTTAATGTTTCAAAACAAGGACTTACGGTATTTGCTCATACGAAAGGCAATAAGATATTCAAAGACAGAAATACCACCAGTAATTTGGATGTAATGTTATTAAATTCTAAAGTCTTTTATAGCTCAAAAACAAAAAAAACTGTAATTACTTCAAACGCTGTTGCCAAGAGTCACTATGCACCTCATATTTTACTAACTAGTACGGTCTTTGTCGGCAAAGATCAAAATACAACTTATTTAGGTACTGCCAATGCCAAGAATATGACAAATTTGCATCCTAAATTGCTTCAAGTTTTAACCGATACAAAAGTAATATACAAAGGTGATAAAAATAGTTTTGATGCAACTATAGATACCAAGGATTTTAAAGGATTGTTTAAATCAGATGGGTTTAAGGGCGGTATGCTTACAGCAGAATCTAAAAAACAAATGCCGATCAAAGAGTGGTTTGAGTTACCAAAGACTATTGAAAATGCCAAAGGCATTGCATCTATCAAGGCACCGGTTAGTTTTAAATCACCATTTTTTACTACATTTGATACTGAGTTTAAATCAGACTTAGTAGATGCAACAGGAAAAATAGTAAATGATCAAACTATTTGGACTATAGACACATTAGCAAATGTACCTCAAAATTCAATTCTTAGAAAACTGTTTCCAACTATCAAGTGGGATGCACTGTCCGGCTCAAAAGTCAACATCGGACTAGAAAAAGACTATACCAATATAGATATTACTGCTAAAGAGTTATCAACTAAATTAAGATATGCAAATACGCCAAAAACATTAGATGGTACATTTTCCATAGGAGAGTTACAAAGTGAGATCACAGGTAGCACAACAGGCATATTAAAAATAAAATCGAAAACATCATCTATAGAAAATGCTCTAAGTGTATTGGATAAATTTGTCAATTATACACCTCCGCCATTGCGTGGAGATTTAGCCGTTGATGCCACTATCGATAATCTTGCAAAAGGTGATATTTCCCTCCTTTCATCTAAAATATATTTTGGAGAAACCTCAAGAAATCAAAAACCAATAGAAAAGTTAAGCGCCAAGCTCAGTTTTGTAGAGTCAGTTTTTTCTGTTAGCAATTATAATTTTGTGTATGATAAACTTAAATATTTTAGCACCAAACAGTCAGTTATTGATATAAATAAAGGAACAGTTAAACTTGGTTCATTATGGGTAAATGATCAAGCTAAAGTAGATGGTACATATAACCTCCTTACAAAAAAAGGAAATTTTAATATCAACGCAAATAATTTGCTTATTCCGCATGAAATTGCATCCGTGAAGCTTGACGCATCACTATTGGCTACTATAGATAATAATAATGTTAATATCAAAGGCAATATTGTTGTCCTTGATGGAGACATATTGTACTATTTTGGTCAAAAAACATTTCCTAGTGATAGTGATATCATTATTATCCAAGATTTAAAACAAAAAACCTCGTCGTCATTTGTAGATAATTTATCGCTTTCTGTTAAAGTGGTATCAAAGGCACCATTGAGATACAAACAAAGTGATTCCAGTTTTAATTCTACACTAGATTTGAGTTTAGAAAAATTACCAAATGAGCCTTTGATGGTTTTTGGTTTGGTTACTATACCACGAGGAGGATACTATATTTTTGGAGGCAAAAGATTCAATGCGGAAACAAGTTATATGTATTTTACAGGAGATGCCAATAGACCACAATTAGATCTTCAAGCTACATATAGAGCTCCGAATCATACAATCAGAGTCAATATTGCTGGGACTCCTGGAAATCCATTGGTAAATTTCTCTTCTACTCCAAAGCTAACAAGAGAGCAGATTCTGGCTGTTATCATGTTTGATTCAGAGATGCAGTCAGGTAAGTATAGCGAAGAAGAGATGATGAAGATGATGGGTGGAATAATGGCAAAATCTATTTTATCAGATATTGGTTTGCAAGTTGATCATCTGGTATTTGGAGCCGATAATAGTGTAGAAGTAGGCAAAAAAATCGGCAAACGCACTACTTTGATCTATGCGAATGATGATGTTTCAAAAGCAAAACTAAAATACGAATTTACTCCCAATATAGAAGGTATAATTACCGTAAGCCAAGAGTCAAGCAGTGTAGATATCGTTTATAAAAAAGAATTCAAAAATTTTAGTCAATTATTTGGAAGGGAAGAAGATAACGCATCAAAGTAGATGCTTTTATGACAATCTGTCTTTGAATTCTTCGTATCCGAATTCTCGTACTACTTCTATGGTGCCGTCCTCATATTCTATTGCTATGCTTGGAAGCGGTATACCGTTAAAAGTGGTTGCTTTGACCATAGTGTAGTGCATCTGGTCTTCAAATATGATCTTATCACCAATTTGCAGCGGCTTATCAAAGCTATAATCACCCATGATATCTCCAGCCAAACACGTATTGCCTCCAAGGCGATATGTGTAAGCTTTTTCGCCAGCTTGTCCAGCACCTCTAACTTCAGCACGATAAGGCATAAGTATTGTATCGGGCATATGTGCTTCTGCCGAACTATCCAGAATAGCTATGTCTATCCCATTATGCACGATGTCAAGCACTGTTGTGTGTAATCCAC
Organism: Sulfurovum sp. UBA5622; assembly: GCA_002424475.1. Lineage (GTDB taxonomy): Bacteria > Campylobacterota > Campylobacteria > Campylobacterales > Sulfurovaceae > BN30871. Next base: position 102,210 of record DIKI01000003.1, on the reverse strand, counting down.
CAGTTTCCCATCCAGTAGCCTCTCCTGGTTCTAGATATACTTCTATATTATTATGCTTGGACTTAAACGCTTTTATAAGTGTTATGAGTTTTTCTATATCATAATCTTTTCTAGTTATGTGATGACCTCCACCAAAATTAACCCATTTAAGTCTAGGTATATATGAGCCAAATTTATCTTCAAAGCTCTCCAGTACTCCAGCTAGAGCATCGCTATCTTGTTCGCACAGGGCATGAAAATGAAGTCCTTCACAATGCTCCATGATGCTTTCATCAAAATTTGCTATCGTAGTACCTAGTCTAGAATAAAGTCCGCAAGGATTATACATCTCTTTCGGAGACTGTGAGTACTCCGGATTGACTCTTAGACCCAGTGATATAGATGGATTAATATCAAGTGCTTGTTTGGCAAAACGATGAAATTGAGCTGGAGAATTAAAGACTAGATGATGAGATATGCTGGCAATCTCTTCTATATCACTATCTTTAAATGCAGGAGAGTATGTATGCACTTCTTTGCCAAACTCTTCATGAGCCAACTTAGCTTCATACAGCCCACTTGCACAACATCCGTGCAGTGTAGGGCGCATCAAATCAAAGCTCTTCCATAATGCATAGCCTTTGAGAGCTAGGAGTATCTTTGCTTCGCTTTCATTTTGAATATGCTCAAAAATAGCCATATTTTTTTTGAGAAGTTTAGCTTCAAGGAGCCAGCAAGGAGATGGTAGGTTGTTTATATTTGTAATCTTATTCATGAAGCGAATTATATCATGGATTTTATAATATAGATTTGCCAGGCCTTGTGACATCTACCTTCTTAATAAATATATTAATATAAAAACAATGTGTATATAAAGAAACAAATCTAGCGTATAGTTTTAAAATACCAATTATCAAAAGTTATATTTTAAATCTTTTCAAAGTCATATTAGTGTACAATCGCGCTTACTAAACCCTTTTAGTAGGGTTATTATCATTATCAACAAGGATATTTCTTATGAAAAGAACTTACCAACCACACAAAACACCACGTAAAAGAACTCATGGTTTTAGAGCTAGAATGAAAACAAAAAATGGTCGTAAAGTAATTGCTGCTAGAAGAGCTAAGGGTAGAAAAAGATTAGCCGCATAAAGCATTTTGAGCGCATCCGTACAACGGCTGAGTTCAATAACATCTATTTAAAGGCATCAAAAGTTTGGCACACTCCTTATTATGTACTTTTTTATAAAGAATCTACAGGGTATAATATAGGGTTTGTAGCCGGTAAAAAAGTAGGCAATGCAGTACATAGAAATAGGGCCAAAAGGTTACTTAGAGCTTTGTTTATAGCCAATTTGCCTCATTTTAAAAAGGGCGACTATGTATTGGTAGCCAAACCTGCACTACTCAAAGAAACTTTCGAGGTATTGGGTAAGACATTTGACAATACATTAAAGAAAAGCTCTTTGATATTATAATTTTTCACACAAAGGCACACCTCGTGGAACAACAGGATCTTAGTAAACGACTTCTTCTAGCATTATTTCTTTCTATTTTGGTTTTTATCGGTTATAGTTATTTAATACCAAATTCTCAAACTGCTTCACAGCCTGCAAAACAACAAAATGCAACTATTCAAAATAAAGCTACACCTATAATAAATAATACCTCAAATGCTACTGCAGTAACTGCACCTATAGTAGCAGATGCAGCCTCATTGGTAACGGTTAATTCTGATAGATTTATTTTATCGATAGATAATATGGGTCGCATATCTCAAATGACATTGCTTGAGTCAAAATATAAAAACGAAGATGGTTCCGCTCTTAAATTGTTTGATCCAAAAGAGGTAAAACCACTAGAAGTACGCTTTAGTGACAATGTTTTGAATGATGAAGCATTCAAAACACCATACACTGCTGATAAGTCTGCATTGGATTTAAAAACTGGCGAACAAAGTGTAATACTTACACAAAAACTTTTATCTACTACTATAACAAAAACTATCACATTCAAGCCTACCGGCGAATATAATATAAAGATCGTAACTTCAAGCCCAGTATCATATTTTATTACCCCTGGATATAGACCAGTAGCTGATACGACTCAATACATGGTTGTAAAAGGTGCATTGATAAATGAAGCAGATAATACAATTGCTATTATAGAAGATGGTGATGCGGTGGGTGGAGAAAGCTTCAAAGGTGCTACTATAGCATCTGCTTTTGATAGATATTATACATCTTTGCTTTTTGATCTTAAACAAGGCATGAATGCATCTCTTATTAAAGAAGCTAATGATAATCCGCTTATTTTTATAAGCGGCACGCAAAATATGGAACTTGGCGGATATATAGGACCAAAAGATTATAAAATGCTTGAAGCCATCTCTCCAAAATTAACTAATGTAATTGAGTATGGTTGGTTCACATGGCTTGCAAAACCATTTTTTTGGTTAATTCAAGAGATCAATAGTTATGTAGGTAACTGGGGATGGGCTATAGTTATCTTTACTATTTTTATCAAATTGGTACTATTTTGGCCATCTTATAAAGGTATGCTTTCTATGCAAAAGCTAAAAGATCTAGCTCCTAAAATGAAAGATATCAAAGACAAATTCAAAGATGATCCGGCCAAGATGAATATGAAAATGATGGAATTATACAAAAAAAATGGAGCAAATCCATTTGGCGGGTGTCTTCCACTTTTGATGCAAATACCGATATTCTTTGCTCTTTATCGTGTGCTTCTCAATGCCGATGAACTTCAAGGAGCACCATGGGCATTATGGATACATGATCTGTCAAAAATGGATCCGTATTTTGTATTGCCACTATTGATGGGTGCCACTATGTGGTATCAACAACGTATTACACCATCAAATTTTACGGATCCTCTTCAAGAGAAAATTTTTAAATTTTTCCCGATATTGATGACATTTTTCTTTATTACCTTTCCAGCAGGCTTGGTACTCTATTGGCTTACAAATAATATTTTGTCAATCGGACAGCAATATTATGTCAATTTAGCTTATGAAAAACATAAACAAGCTGATATTGACGCGCATCACCATAAGGATAAATAATGCAAAGGATTGAGGCAGAAACACTCGAAGATGCATATGCAAAAGCCTCTCAGTTTTTTGGATGTTCGCTATTGCAATTACATTGCGAGGTAATACAATATCCATCTAAAGGACTTTTGGGCTTTGGTAAAAAAAATGCCATTATCGTGGCTGATATAGCTTTGGATAATAATGTTAAAAAGATTGATAGCATTAAAAACGAACCAATTATTATTGAACCTACAAAACATACTCAAGCCACAAAAGTATCTACCCCATCAAGACAACCTGCTATACAGACAAGTCTAAAAGAAACTTCAAAACAAACAATGCCTTCAAGATCTGATACAAGCAGCCATCTAAGACAATATGATGATGTAGTAAATGATCAATTTTTCCAAAACAAAGAAGAGTTGCCTACTAGCTATAATGATACTAAGTGTAGTGGATCTATGCCAGAGCCGATAACAAATCCTTCTTTGGCACTAGAGATCGAAAATCAATTAAAAAAACTTTTTGCAACTAGTTGTTTTGCTATTGATGTAGTAGAAGTAGATGTTATAGATCATACAGCTTTGATCTTTGTTGATGGCGAAGATGCAGCATTGCTTATAGGCAAAGAGGGGTATAGATATAATGCATTATCCTATATGATATTCAATTGGCTATATTCTAAATATGAACTTTTTGTCAAATTAGAAATTGCTCGTTTCTTGACATCTCAACAAGAGATGATATGCTATACAATTAAACCTGTCATAGAAGCAGTGTATCGTGGCGGCAGAGGTAAGACTAGACCACTTGATGGTATATTGGTCCAAATTGCTCTTGAACAGCTTAGAGAAGAATTTCCTAATAAGTATGTTGCTATTAAGACCAATAAAGATGGCAACAAATACATAGTGATCAATGATTTTATCCAAAAAACATAATGAATGATACTATAGTTGCTATTGCTACAGCACACGGAGTTGGTTCTATAGCCATCGTGAGACTTAGCGGCAGCGAAGCACTAAATATTGCCAAGCGCATTGCTCGCAAAACAAATATTACTCCAAGATATGCTCATCTAGCATCCCTGTATAATGCCGATAATGCTCTTATGGACCAAGCAATAATTATCTACTTTCAATCACCAAAAAGTTTTACTGGCGAAGACGTAGTAGAATTCCAATGCCATGGGGGAATTATTGTAGCCCAAGAAGTTATACAAATCGCACTTAGTTACGGAGCTAGACTAGCTGCTCCTGGAGAATATAGCAAAAGAGCTTTTTTAAACGGCAAGATAGACCTGACTCAAGCTGAAGCAATAGCCAAATTGATAGAAGCAAAAAGTATTGATGCAGCAAAGATACTTGCACGTCAACTCAAAGGCTCTTTGGCAGTTTTTGTTGAAGAGAGTAGAGATATGCTGCTTCTTGCATCGGCCCACACTGAAGTAATGATCGATTATGCAGAAGAAGATTTGCCAACAGATATTTTGGATTCTCTTTCAAATAAACTAGATAACTTAGAATATAAATTGATTGAATTATTAGATAGTAGTAATCGTAGAAAAGGTTTAATAGAAGGTTTTAGAGTTGCTATAATTGGCAAACCAAATGTAGGTAAAAGTTCACTACTAAATGCACTGCTTAGTTATGATAGAGCGATCGTAAGTGACATAGCCGGTACTACTAGAGATACTATCGAAGAGCAGGTTCGTATAGGTTCGCATGTAATTCGTCTTATTGACACAGCAGGTATTCGTGAGGCAAACGATGAGATAGAAAAAATTGGGGTTGAGCGTTCAATTGCATCTTTGAATGAAGCAGATATCATCATTGCACTTTTTGATGGAAGTAAAAAGTGGGATGAAGAAGATGAGCGCATAGCATCAATGATAAAAGAGCTTGACGACTCAAAGCATTTGCTGACAGTAATTAATAAAGCAGATTTGAATAGAGAGCTATATGATCCTTTTTTAGATTCAGTAGATATCATCAATATGAGTGTTAAATCTGATTTTTCTGTCTTATTGGACAAATTACAAGCTTTAATAGACAGCATTTCAAGCGGAGATGAGCTGATGTTGGTTTCAACTAGACAAATCCAAGCAGTCCAAAATTCATTAGAAGCCATTAAAGAAGCCAAACTTCCTTTGCAAAAAGGTGAATTGGAGTTTTTTGCTTACCATCTTACTGAAGCCATAAAAGCAATTTCATCGATTTCTAAACCATATGAAAATGAAGATGTTTTAGATAAGATGTTTGGAGAGTTTTGTCTGGGCAAATGACGTAAAAAATTTGATATAATATCAATAATTAATTTTTAGGATTTAAAGTGTTAAAAGTTTTTCCATTTATTTTTTTAATATTTATGTTTTTTGGATGCACAAAAGAACCAAAGCCAGCCAAGGCGCCTGTTATACCAATGCCACCATCTACGCAGTTGGAAAAATTTGAACAAAATTGGCCGCCAAAATATTGTCAAGATGAAGATTGTATAGATATCTCTGATCTAAAAAATCAATTCAATATGAATGATGCCAGCCAAGAAAATAAGAAAATTGTAAAACACATTACTTTTCCATCAAAAGAATACAAAAAACTTTCTAGTAGGGGCCATTCAGTTATATATGGTCAAATTGCTATTCAAACGAGTAATGGCAGAAGAATTGTAGGTTCTAATGCAAGATTGTATCTAAATCCATATACTTCATATTCCAAACAATGGTACAACGAAAACTATTTGCAAGGCAATCGTATGAATAGTGCAGATGATAGACTGTATAAGTATTTGAGGTTTACCACTGCCAACGATGATGGTCGTTTTATATTCAAAAATATACCTAAGGGTAAATATTATTTGGTTGGGGCAATGATGTGTGGTGATGAATGTGGATTTGATAGCGTTAAAAATATCCGTATAGCTTCAGAAGTATCTGTAGATAATAATGGCACTGTGGCCGCAAGGCTTTTTAGGACGTTTGGGAAATAGTTAAAAAACAACCCAAAAACAAATTTATTGTTTAGGATATTGCGTTTTTAATGCTTCATATAATTCATTTGGAGTAATCGATGGATTGTCAGCAAGCAGATTTTGCATCACTACGTTGTCTTCCTTGCCGTTCCATACTTTGATATAGCTGCCATCTTTGTATCCATGGTCTTGTCGAAATTTATTAAGTATATTTTTGCCTATATACAGCTGGTATAAACTATCTAGATTTAGTCCTGATTGAAGTACAACTTCGAAATATAAGCTTGTCATTTCTTCTAGGCTTTCATCAATAAATACGCTTTTTATAAACTTTTCTATAGTTGCGATCTGATCAAAGTATCTATCGGAGATATTACTAGCAGGCTCTTTAAGTATATCAAAGTTAGGCAATGAAGAGATTTTGCCAGCCAATTCTTCCATAGATAATTTGTGACTACTCGCATTTAGCCGCAGCACCTCGCTCATCACAAAGTGCCAGATATCTACTACCTCTATCTTGATGTTTTCAGTATCCGCCGGGGCATCTATATTTTTCCAGTGTTTCCATGGATAGGATTCTACCAGCTCAGCACACTCTAGATATATACATCGTCTCCAATCTATCGGCTTGCCTTGCTTGGTGATACCATCTTCCCAGCATGTGCCGTTCGTTGTATCATTAAGTTGTTGTTGAAGAGTAAGCATAGAGAGGATTTGAGACATATCGTACCTTTTATTAAATTATAAAATTGTAGCTTTTTGTCGCTTTTGGAGTGGTTAGTTGCTAATTTTAGAAAGTAGATTTAATTATAAAATTCGGAATATCTTTCGGTGTTTCTTGGAGATGAGATTTTGATTTCATATATGTTCTATGATGATTTGTATTTTGTAAACCATTCTCATTTCGCCCATTTCATCACATTTTTAGTACTTTTTTACTATAATGTAACCCTATTTTATTATTCTAAAAAGGAATATTTTTATGTCAGCCATAGAAAATATCGAAAGTGTGCTCAAGTCACACAAACTAAGCCCTGCTGAGTATGAGCATATCAAAGAGATTTTGCATCGTGAGCCAAATATAGTTGAAATCGGTATATTTTCTGCTATGTGGAGCGAGCACTGTTCATACAAATCTAGTAAAAAATACCTTAATGGTTTCCCTACCAAAGCTCCATGGGTTATCCAAGGACCAGGTGAAAATGCAGGAGTAATAGATGTAGGTGACGGTGTCGCGGCAGTATTCAAGATGGAAAGTCATAATCATCCTAGCTATATAGAGCCATTTCAAGGAGCTGCTACTGGCGTAGGAGGAATACTTAGAGATGTATTTACTATGGGAGCTAGACCTGTGGCAAACTTAAATTCTCTTCGTTTCGGAAGCATCAAAGGTAGCGATAATATCAATAAATACCAAAGACATCTAGTGCGTGGGGTAGTAGAGGGTATTGGAAGTTATGGTAACTGTATGGGTGTTCCTACTGTTGGCGGAGAAGTTAGTTTTGATGATAGCTATAATGGCAATATTTTGGTAAATGCATTTGCACTTGGTCTTGTCAAACATGAAGATATTTTTCTAGGAGTTGCAAAGGGCATAGGTAATCCTGTCATATATGTAGGTTCAAAAACTGGTCGCGATGGGCTAGGTGGAGCTGTTATGAGTAGTGATAGTTTCACCGAAGAGAGTAAATCACTTCGTCCTACTGTGCAAGTGGGTGATCCGTTTACGGAAAAATTGCTTCTTGAGGCATGTTTGGAACTGTTCGCTACTGATCATGTAGTAGGTATCCAAGACATGGGAGCTGCAGGGCTTACAAGTTCGTCATTTGAGATGGCAGGCAAGACAGGGGCTGGGATGATAATGAACTTAGATAAAGTACCCGCACGTGAAGAGGGGATGAGTCCATATGATTTCATGCTAAGTGAATCTCAAGAGAGAATGCTAATATGTGCTAAACAAGGAAGCGAACAAGCCATTATCGATATATTTGAAAAATGGGGATTGGACGCAGCAGTCATCGGAGAAGTGACCGATACTGGCAGGATGGAGCTCTTTTGGTATGGAGAAAAATGTGCAGATATGCCAATAGCTCCTGTGAGCGAAGAAGCACCTATATTAGATAGACCTACGCTTAGACCATCTTATTTAGACGCAGTTAATGCCAAAAATATTTCAGACTATCCGGTCGTGACAAATCAAGAAGCATTTGAGAAGTTATTATCTTCTTTGGAAGTTGTAGATAAAGCATGGATATATGAACAGTATGATTCTATGGTTCAAACTAACACCATTAAACGCCCTGGCAGTCTTGATGCTAGTGTCATCCGCATCAAGCAAAACGATAAAGCAATTGCGATGAGTGCGGATTGTAACCCACGCTATTGTTATATAGATCCTTTTAAAGGTGCAGCATTGGCAGTAATTGAGAGCGGAAGAAATGTCGCCATGAGCGGTGCGCGACCACTTGCAATTACGGATTGTCTAAACTTCGGTAATCCAGAGAATCCTGAAGTTATGTGGCAGTTTGCTCAAGCGTGTGAAGGTATCAAAGAGGCTTGTGCAACTCTTAATACTCCAGTTGTAAGCGGAAATGTATCTTTATACAATGAGACAAACGGAGTAAGCGTTTTCCCTACACCTGCTATTGCCATGGTAGGACTAAACGATGACTGCAATAAAGTATTGCAAAGTTCATTTCAAAAAGAAGGCAATACGCTTTTGATGGTAGGTCAAACAAAAGGGGAATTTGGCGGCTCTCTTTATATCAAAGAGCTTTTTGGAGAAACAACCGGCAAGATCGGAGAGATAGATTATACTACTGAGCTTAGGCTTTGGGATTTTGTAATTAATGCAAACAAAAAAGGACTTTTAGAGTCAGCAAAAGATTTAGGTATGGGTGGTGTGGCAATAGCATTAGCTAAGATGTCAGCCATCTCAGGTCTTGGAGTAGAAGCTAATATCAAATTGAACAATACAAATGAGATTTTTGATGAAAGCCAAAGCAGAGCTGTTTTTGAAGTAGCACCAGAACATGTAAATGATGTAGTTAAAATGGCAAGTGACCTTGGCCTGCATATCGATGCAATAGGAAGTATCAAGGGAGATAATTTCACTCTCAATGATGTAAGCATGACAGTCAAACAACTTCAAAGTATCTATTTTGATACATTCAAAAAAACGATAGAACAAGATTTATAATAAAGAGAGTAAAAGAAAGTATATGAGAGCATTATTAAGCGTTAGTGACAAGAGCGGTATTGTAGAGTTTGCACAGGGATTAGAGGCATTAGGATTTGAAATAATAAGTACAGGCGGTACACACAAAACATTACAAGATGCTAGAGTTAAAGTCGTAGAGGCTAGTGAAGTGACAAAATTTCCAGAATGTTTTGAAGGACGCGTAAAAACATTAAATCCTTTTATCCATGGAGGCATACTGCATAAAAGAAATGACGAAGCTCATTTGGCACAAGCAAATGAACTTGGCGTTGAAGGTATTGACCTTGTATGTGTAAACCTATATCCTTTCAAAGCTACTATAGATAGAACCGATGATTTTGAAGAGATCATAGAAAATATAGATATCGGTGGTCCAGCGATGGTTCGCAGTGCAGCCAAGAACTTTGAGAGTGTATATATAGTTACAGATAGTACTGATTATGAAAGAGTACTTGAAAATATAAGTAATCAAAAAGACGGCTTGGAGCTTAGACGTGAACTTATGATAAAAGCTTTTGAGCATACCGCAGCATATGACAGTATGATAGCTAACTACATGAATAGCAGATTTAATAATGGTTTTGGTGACCACCAATTTATAGTCGGTAAAAAAGTATTTGATACTAGATATGGAGAAAATCCACACCAAAAAGGGGCTTTGTATCAGTTTGAAAATTTCTTTGATAAACATTTCAAACAGCTTCAAGGCGAAGCAAGTTTCAATAATCTAACAGACGTCAACGGTGCTTTGAAAATAGCTTCTAGTTTCGGTGATGCACCTGCAGTTTGTATAGTCAAGCATGGCAATCCATGTGGTTTTGCACTAAGAGACAATTTGCTTGATTCTTATACCGAAGCACTTAAATGTGACAGCATTTCAGCTTTTGGCGGCGTAGTAGCAGTAAATGGCATCGTGGATGAAGCATTGGCTACCAAGATGAATGAAATGTTCTTAGAAGTTATCATGGCAGCAGATTTTACACCTGAGGCTCTTGAATTATTTGCCGTCAAAAAAAGATTGAAATTATTTGCTCAAGGCGGCACATGTTTGATAAATCCGCAAGACAGTATAGATTTCAAACATATAGAAGGTGGATTTGTTTATCAAGAGAGCGATAGAGTAAGTACTGATGAAGTAGCAAATGCTGAGCAAAAAAGCTCTGCAACAGCTAGCGAGCAGGAAATAAAAGATCTAGAAATAGCTTGGAAAATAGCTGCACTTACAAAATCAAATTGTGTAGTATATGTTAAAAATTCAGCAATGGTAGCTGTAGGCATGGGTATGACAAGCAGAGTAGACGCGGCGCAATGTGCTTTGAAAAAAGCTACTAGCATGGGACTTGATGTGAGTGGAGCTTGTATGGCAAGTGAAGCATTTTTTCCATTTAGAGATAGCGTAGATGCAGCTGCGAGTGCAGGCGTAAAAGCTATCATTCAACCAGGTGGAAGTGTTAGGGATACAGAAGTAATAGAAGCCGCCAATGAGCATGGAATCTCTATGTATTTCACAGGTATTAGACACTTTTTGCATTAAAATAATTTGTCATCGCAATGAACGTAGTGAAGAAGCAATCCATTGACGGCATTTAGCCGTCATTCCTGCGTAGACGGAAATTCATAAAATCCTAACAATAAAACTCTCATAAAAATCTTATTATTTAAAAATATAGTACAATTATCATTGAAGTATGCGTTCTCATAAAGACAATGGGAATGAGAGAAAACTAATACTTACTCCCTGCAATATAAAATTGATATTTAATATTCTTTTATTTTAAATAGTTTTATAATTTAACAAAAATAATAAAATATTATTATTTTTGAACATTATTATGTATAATATAATGTCAATAGGCAATTAGATATTATGGTTCGCCGTTTCAACAATTTTACAATAAACAAAGGAGAATTGATGTTATTAGGAGTAATCTTTTTAGCAATATGGTTGGTTGCCGGATTAGTTATAGGTATAGTTGTTGGTAGTCAAAATCAACCAGTAGGAATTGACGCCACAAATAGTTCTGATGTTAAATGTGATGCTGCCTGTCAACAATGGGAAGAGAGTCGCATTGAAATATGTCGTGCAAAAAATCAAGTAGCATTGTTTCAAGCAAGAGTTGATAGCACATCTCGAAGACTTGTTGCGGCAACGGCAATTCATGTTGGCTTGGTTGCAGCAGCTGTGGCAGCTGCTTTCATTCCTTTTGTTGGACTATATATTGCAGTTGGAATAGCAGCAGCAGCAGTTATAGCACTAGGAGTTGTTAGTATGTTAGCTGGCGAACTTGCCGCAGAAGATGCCTCTTTAAGACAAGCACAAGGAATTGAGATGCAAGCTCAACAATTAGAAAGTGAAGCTCGCATATTGCTTGTTCAGACTTGCACGCCAGAAAAAGCAAATGAGTGTCTTAATAGACCATCTCCGTGCTAAAATAAAAAATTATTTAATTTTTTAAAGATATTTTATAATAGCTGTCACTTAATCGCTTTCTTCATGTTATCTTTTGGTGTAATAGGAAGAAAGCAAAAGATTACATATAAGCTAATTGCAAATGTTAACTTCTGATTAACATTTTTTGGCTAGAATTCCTTTTTTAAAATTATAAACTATAAAAGGAATTCTTATATGAAAAAAATAATGCTATTTATGCTGGCTTTGCTTGGCATTTCCAATGCAGATGTTACCAATGTGGCTGTAACAAAAGCATTTTTAAATAAACCTATTAAAATTATAGATATTCGTACACCTGCAGAGTGGGCACAAACTGGCATAGTTAAAGGTGCATATCCAATTATGTTTTTTAATGAAAAAGGTGAAGCAAAAGAGGATGCTTTTCTTGTTAGACTTAATAAAATAGTCAAGAAAAATGAGACATTTGCGATCATTTGCCGCACAGGTTCTAGGACAACAGCTATAGCCCCATTTTTGGATCAAAAAGACTATAACGTCATTAATCTTCAAGGCGGTATGATGAAACTAATGCAAGATGGCTATAAGCCCGTACCTTACCGCGTATCAAGTAGATAATTTAAATGGCGAAAAGTTTAATATTGTATTAAACTTTTTTGCTCAATGCTTCAATATTTGTATTGTCTCCCAATACAACCAAAATGTCATCATTTTCCAGTATGTCATCATTTTCAAATTTAGTATGCCATTTGCCTTGATGTTTGTATGCAATTGGTTTAACATGGTAATCAGCTTCAAATGTAGAAGACAATATAGAGGTGCCAACCCAAAAGTTTGGTACTGTTAATTTGGCTAACTTCATAGTAATAGAAAGGTCAATAGTTTCATAGTACATATTTGCAACCATTTTTTTAACTATTTTTTTAGCTGTTTCCATCTCTGGATATACGACTTTTGAAGCACCGATTTTGGATAAAATTTGACCATGGACACGAGTAATTGCTTTGGCAATAACTGTTTGCACTCCTATCTCCTTGAGTGCCATTACAGTCAAGATACTGGCTTCTATATTTTCTCCTATACTAACAATAGCTACATCAACTTGTCCAATACCAGCTTCATTTAGAGCATGCATGTCTGTGGAATCTAAAATAATAGCATCTTGCACATATTCGTTTATTTCTCTTATTTGATCCTCATTTATATCTGCTGCTATGACACTTTTGCCTTGCTGTGCCAATCCCTTGGCAACATGAAATCCAAATTTTCCGAGCCCAATTACTGCAAAACTTTTCATATTATTATCCTTCCTTCAGCGTATTTGATACGACTTTGAGCCGCCTTGCCAATAATGGCTATAGTAAATGCAAAGACGCCTATACGTCCCATTAGCATAAGCAGCATGATGTTTATTTTACCTGCATCACTAAACAAGGCACTATAGCTGAGTACTCCTCCATTGCCTGTAGATAGCCCAACGGTTCCAAATGCCGAAGTAGCCTCAAATACAGTACGCAAAAATGGTAATCCATCAACTTCACTCAATATAACTGTGGAGAGTACAATATAAGCTGATGCTATAAAAATTATTGTATATGCTTTATTGATTTGATATGATGGAATTGAACGGTGAAAAATATGTACATGCGTATCACCTCTAAGAGTATACCACATGCCCAAGATCGCCAATGCTACCGTAGTGACCTTAAGTCCTCCGGCAGTTCCTCCCGGAGCTCCTCCTGTCATCATAAAAAAAGTTCCAAAAAAAAGGTTGGAATCTGTCAATGTAGATAGATCAATGGTGTTAAATCCAGCCGTACGATAGTTTACAGAGGCAAACCAGGCAGCCATTATTTTGTGATAAAATGACATATCTTTAAAAGCATGATCCCATTCTAATGAAAGCAGCAAAAACATACCAAGAATAATCAATAATATATACATTGTTAATACTATTTTAGTATGAGTAGATAGACGATTTAATTCTTTTTTATAATAGTTTGAAAATTCTATAATTACAAAATATCCCACTCCCCCTAATATAATCAAAAATGGAATCGTAATATTAATAACAATATCTTTACTATAGCCCATAAGGTTATCACTAAATAGTGAAAAACCCGCATTATTAAAAGCAGAGACGGCATGAAAAGTACCAAACCATAATGCTTTTCCAAAAGGCATATCTGCCCAAAAACGAAGAGTTAAGATGATAATACCGCCAACTTCGATAATTGCAATTGAGGCAACTACTATCTTTAAAAATCTAACCAATCCTTCCATGCCTGGATAATTTAGAGATTCTTGCAATAACACTCGATCTCTGTGTGCCAATTTTTGTCGACGCATGACTGTTAGAAATGTTACAGCAGTCATATATCCTAACCCACCTATTTGTATAAGAAGCATTATAACCAATTGTCCAAACATTGTAAAATCAGTAGCAGTGTCTTTGACAATCAGTCCTGTAACACAAGTAGCAGAAGTAGATGTAAATAGTGCATCTATAAATTTTAATTCACCGTTGTGAGCGAACGGCAACATTAGCAATACAGAGCCAAATACTATAAGAGCTATAAAGCTAAATAAAATAAGTTTTATTTCATGCGTGTGAGGATTCGTAGTTTATCCTTTAGAACAGTTAGGCATATTATACAATATCGCTGCTTATGATTTTTTTGCTTTTAGTGGCTGGTTCTCTCTTAGTTGAGTCAATACTTCATCAAAACTTTTTTCTTTTAAAAGCCCAGCGAATTGTTGACGATATGTTTGAATGATACTAACACCTGCTAATTCTACATCATATATGAGCCAATCACCACTATTTTTGCTATTGTGAAAATTGTAATTTATTTTGTATGTCTCATCTTTGCCAACAACCTCAGTTTGTAGTTGTAATCTGCCTTTTTGATAAGGTTTTACACCCTTGTATATCACTTTTTGATTGTTATAAAGATCAAGTTTATCAAGATATGACTGTTTGAGCCTTGTTATAAATAGCTTTCTAAACTCTTTTTGTTGCGTTGGAGTAATTGAGTCCCAGGTTTTGCTGCTTAAAGCCAATTTTGACATAAGAGAATAATCAAAAACAGGATCCATTGTACGAATAATTTCTTGTCCTCTTATTGTATTTGATTCTTTTTTCCTTAATACGGTTAACACCTTTTCTATTTTGCTATGCATGACGGGTTCAATTTCATTTTGTCTTAAAGCAAAAGATTGGGTGCCAAACGTTGCCAATATCAAAAATATTTTAAGTAGTTTATTTATTTTTATCACAAATTATTCCTTTATTTTTTGTCTTCTTTGTTGAGTATATGCATCCCGTAAAAATGCATATAGATCCAAAGCGTCTTTTTTGATCAAATCGTATTCGCCTAAATGCAAAGATGTTTTATTGATTACTTCTACACCGCCGATCAAGATATCTTGTGTGGTATTTTGTGGTATTTTATACCAAATATTATCTGCATCTGCGCTATTAAGCGGACTTATATAAGTATCGCCGGCCAAACCAACCGTATCTCGCAAGTTAGAAGATCCTAGAATTGGTAATACAATATATGGACCTTCTGGTAAACCATAAAAACCTAGTGTTTGACCAAGATCTTCATCGTGTCGTTCCCATCCAAGGTCTGTCTTGGCAGGATCAAAAAAACCACCTAGCCCAAAAATGGTATTTACTACAAATCTTCCTGTTTCCTCAGCAGAATTTTTAATTTTAAATTGCAATAAATTATTTGCCAATCTTATCGGAAAACGTAAATGGTGAATAAAATTATTTACCGAAATCCTAGCTTTTTCAGGCAGTATTTTGGAATAGCCCATAGCTATCGGTTCTGCAATATTTTTGTAAAATTTATCATTTACATTTGTCATAAACTTATTATATCCGCTAAATGGATCAAAAACAGCAGTTTTGTTAACATCTCCAAACTCCTCATCAAAGGAAGTTGTATCACCAATATTTGTGCTGATTTCATTTGTTGTGTTAGATTCTGTTGTGCTAATCATTGACGATTTGGTAGAATCGTTTTGGATTGTTGCGTTAGTATCAGCAAATGTGTTTGTATAGCTTAACAACAATACAATGATAAAGACTTTTCTTGCATTCATTTGAATCTGCCTTTGTATGAATTTTATAATATTATATCTATATTTTTTTGAATTTGCATCATAAAAAATATGAATAAATCATCTATTTTGTTTTTTCAAGGATATTTTTAATTGCAATAAATTATTTATCAATCCTATTGAAACCAAACTAACTATGCACCGTATTCTAGTAACCCCAATCAGTCTGCCAAGTCTGCATCTGGTTAATTTCTTTGGTTTGAGCTATCACAATGTCATTGGCCATGTTTTTAATCTCGTCGTGCTTGGCATTGGTTTTGGCAAGGTTGGCCATATTGATCGCACCTTGGTGGTGCATGATCATTTCGCTTAAGAATGCTTTATCGAAATTGTCGCCTGTTTTGCCTTGCAAGCCGGCCATCATTTGACCCATCGACATATCGTTTTTACTCATCATCGTGCTAGCCGTATAATTATCTGAGGTATACATGCCCATCATCTTCATCATGCCCGTATTGTTGTTATTGACAACAAGTGTGGCTGCCACGATAGCTATAACCGCTCCGATCAGCAGTCCGATGATCCCGTACATTAGTTCTTTTTTCATAGCAAATCCTTATATATATAAATTTTATAATATTATATCTATATTTTTTTGAATTTGAATCATAAAGAATACGAATAAATAATCTATTTTGTTTTTTAAAATTTAATTACCTTTAAGAAAAAAATCAAACAAGTATAAATATACAATTCGATAAAATATATATATTGTTTTTCAAGGATATTTTAATATGGCAAAAAAAATTGCATCAGCTAGAATCGGCACAGAGAGTTCGCAACTATTAAAAGAGCTAAACAATTCATTCCCTTTTGATAAGGCACTTTATCTTGAAGATATAGAAGGCTCCAAAGCTCATGCTGCTATGTTGGCTCATCAGGGTATTATTTCCAATGATGATTTGTCAAGTATTACAAGTGGACTTGATCTGATTCTTAAAGAAATTGAGTCAGGTTCTTGGACGCTTGAAGGAGATGATGAAGATATTCATATGGCAATTGAGGGTCGCTTGACAGCCAAGATAGGCGATGCAGGCAAAAGACTTCATACGGCAAGAAGCAGAAATGACCAAGTTGCACTTGATTTCAGACTTTTCGTGCAGCGACAAACCAAAGAGATAATGTCTTTGCTGGCAAAACTTATATCCACTTTTATAAATATTTCCAAAAACCATACCAATACGCTATTGCCTGGAATGACGCATCTGCAGCATGCACAGCCTATCAATTTCGGGTACCACATGATGGCTTACGCTAATATGTTTAAGCGTGATTATGAAAGATTTATGAGCAGTTATGAAAGAAATAATTTTTCTCCTATCGGTTGTGCTGCACTAGCTGGAACCCCATATCCAATAGATCGTCAAATGACAGCTTCAGCTCTTGGCTTTAAGGCCGCAACATCCAATTGTCTTGATACGGTAAGTGATAGAGATTTTGCACTTGAAATTTTATTTAATATATCTACAATGATGATGCACATTAGTCGTCTTAGTGAAGAGTTGATACTCTGGAGCAGCAGTGAGTTTCGCTGGATTACGTTATCTGACAGACATTCTACCGGAAGCTCTATTATGCCACAAAAGAAAAATCCGGATATTCCAGAGTTGCTTCGCGGCAAAACAGGCAGAGTAAATGGTAATCTTATAGCATTGCTAACGGTCATGAAAGGTTTGCCTTTGGCATATAATAAAGATATGCAAGAGGATAAAGAAGGCGTATTTGATAGTGTAAACACGGCAAAGCTTTCAATCATGGTACTTGATGAGATGATAGAGCAGATGATAATCAATAGTTCTCGCATGGAAAGCGCATGCTTGGTGGGACATCTGAGTGCAACTGATCTGGCTGATTATTTGGTGAGAAAAATAGGCTTACCATTTCGTGATGCTTATCATATAGTAGGAAATATAGTTAATCTGGCTGAAGAAAATGGAGTAGATATATCTGAGTTGTCATTGAGTGACCTTCAGAGTGTAGAGAGTCGTATACAAGAAGACGTAATGGCCGTATTAAATAACCGCTCCTCTATGAATGCCCGCACCTCAGAAGGCGGTACTGCGACCGCTAGAACTCTAGAGCAGATAGAAAAAATGCAAAAATGGGTAGAAGGTATTAAATAAAAGTGTATAAAAATTAATTTTTATACACTTTTATGTGGATTATCGTGTTGATATTCCCATTTCAGTTTGCCGCCACCTAGCAAGTGAAAATGTAAATGGTATATTTCCTGTCCGCCATCTTTGCCGTTATTGGTTATAAGTCTAAATCCTGTATTATCAAGCCCAGTTTTTGTAGTAACTTCCTGTATGAAAGCAGTCATGCCAGCCATAATTTCAGGAGTAACCTCCTGAAAACACGATATATGTATTTTTGGGATAATAACTATATGGACAGGAGCTTTTGGATAAATATCGTGAAAGGCTAAAAAATTTTCATTTTCATGAACCGTATTATTTGGAATTTCCCCTTTGATAATCTTACAAAATATACACATATGCGAATCCCTTTTATTTATTTCTATTTGTATGATTATAACACATTTGTGACCACAAACAATCATATTGTCAGCAATAATAAGGTAAAATCATTTCAATGTAGCCTATATTTATAGGTGTTAGAATTGAGGACATATGGAAGAATTAACTATATTAGAAGATAGTATAACGTCATGTACTACACTAGAAGAACTAGAAAAAGTTAGAGTAGATATTTTTGGTAAAAAGGGTGTTTTAACTAAAGAGTTTGCCAAGCTGGCAACACTTAATGCAGAAGAGAAAAAGAATTTTGCTCAAGGGTTAAATCTTGCTAAAGAAAAATTGCAAGAAACTTTCGATACGCATTATGATGCTATAAAATCAACATTGATAGAAGCAAAATTAAAAGATGAGAAAATAGATCTTTCACTATATAATACGACTCCAAATATAGGCGCACTGCATCCAGTTATGGAGACTATGGATAAAATTATAGAGTATTTTGTATCACTTGATTTTTCTGTCGAAAAAGGGCCTATGATAGAAGATGATTTTCATAATTTTGAAGCATTGAACCTCCCAAAACATCATCCGGCTAGAGATATGCAAGATACATTTTATTTTGCTGATGGATCTTTGTTGCGTACTCACACTTCACCTGTGCAAATTAGAAAAATGCTATCCTCTAAGCCGCCGATCCGCATGATCGCTCCTGGTTCTGTATTTCGTAGAGATTATGATCTTACCCATACCCCGATGTTCCATCAGGTTGAAGGACTAGTGGTGCAGCATAAAGGCGAAGTAAGTTTTGCCAATTTAAAATTTATGTTGACTGAGTTTTTACATTTTATGTTTGGTGAGGTTGAAGTTCGTTTCCGCCCAAGTTTCTTTCCATTCACAGAACCTTCCGCTGAAGTAGATATCTCATGTATTTTTTGTAAAGGCGATGGATGCAGAGTCTGCTCTCATACTGGATGGCTAGAAGTTTTAGGTTGTGGGATTGTTGATCCAAATGTATTTAAAGCCGTTGATTATGATGATGTAAGCGGATATGCTTTTGGCCTGGGAGTGGAAAGATTTGCTATGTTATTGCATAAAATTCCTGATTTAAGATCTTTATTTGAGGGTGATATTCGTTTGTTGGAGCAGTTTAGATGATAGTAACAAAAAGTTGGTTAAATGAATTTATTGACCTAAAAGAAATTACAAATGATACGCTTTATGAGACCTTTAATGCTATAGGACTTGAAGTTGGCCGTATGGAAGAGGTTTTGATACCAAAAAGAGTAGTTGTTGGGCGGATACTTTCTTGTGAAAAACATCCAGATGCAGACAAATTGAACGTATGTCAGGTTGATATCGGGTTGGGCACAAGACAAATAGTATGCGGGGCGGCAAATGTTGTAAATGCTACATATGTTGCGGTTGCCACTGTTGGGGCTATATTGCCAGATGGATTAGAGATCAAACCAGCCAAGCTTAGGGGTATTGAAAGCGATGGCATGATATGTTCAGCCAGTGAGCTCGGACTTCCAAATATCGGCAGCGGCATAATGATATTGGATGACAGTATAGGCGAGTTAGAGCCTGGTCGTGAGCTGTGCGAATATGATACGGTTAATGATACTATTTTTGAATTAGAACTTACGCCTAATCGCGGAGATTGTCTAAGTATTTATGGTGTTGCTAGAGATTTGAGTGCAGCTTTGAGCAAAAGTCTTGTGGAATACAAGGCTATTAGACATAACAAAAAAGTAAAATTGGGAATTTCTAGAGAAGCATCACTAAATGTAAATACCGATATTGATGCGCATATAAACTGTCATCTTGCCATACAAAAAGAAGATAGCGCATTGCCATTGATAGTTTATATTCGCTTAGCAATTATAAACATACCTAGCAAAAATAAACTAGATGATGCATTAGAATATTTATTGCATACCACCGGTGTTATTTTGCAAGCATATGATGCCGATTTCTTTAGAAATAGCGATGGCAAAATAATCATAGAATTAAAATCTGATGAAGATAAACTTATTAAGATATCAGGCTCTACAAATACAGCATCAGTAGTCGGTGTTTATCAAGAGCCAAAAAGCAAACCAACTTCTCAAGATGGTCAAATAGTTTTAATCGCAAGCCATATTCATCCTGATACACTTAATGAAATGATCGGCGATATCAAAATCCAAAAAGATGCTATTTATTACAATACTTCAAGAGGCAGTAATCCGGATTTTGCATTTGGTTTGTTGGTAGCTATTGATCTTTTTGAGAAATATGATATTTTGGATATCTATGAAGGTACATTAAGCCATGAACCTAGCAAAGAAGATAAGACCATCTTGGTGGACATAAAAGAGTTACACTCTATTATTGGACAAGAAATTGAAAAAACAATAATTACAAATGTGCTTCAAAGATTAGGATTTAAAGTAATAAACGTTGGAGATGATGCTATTGCAGTTATAGCGCCTGCGTTTAGACCAGATATCTCCCATATTCAAGATATCGCCGAAGAGGTTGTGCGTATAATTGGCATAGGTCAAATAGAATCAAAACCTTTATGTTTTAAAGAACATTATCATGTCAATAGTTCAATAACAGCATACAGAGCCAAGAAAACAATTAGAAACCGTGCAGTGTCGGTAGGATTTTTTGAGAGCATAAGTTATGTTTTTTCAGACAGTACGCTCTTAGAACAATATGGTTTTGAAATCACAGACAGTAATGGCGCATTGCTTAATCCTATAGTCCAAGAGATGAATGCTTTGCGTTCAACACTTCTTATTAATTTGTTGCTTTCTGCCAAGAGAAATATCAATTACACAAAAAAATCAATCCCATTGTTTGAAATTGGTACAGTATTTGATGCAAAAAGAAATGAGAAAGAAAAAATAGCATTTGTTTGGAGTGGGCAAGGGGAGCTAGAATCTGTAATAAATCATGGTAAGCCATCAATGATGAATATGCCTTTATTTTTGCAAAAACTTGGATTTGTTTTGGGTGGTTTTGGACTAGAAGAGTGCAATCATGCAAATAAACTCATACACCCATATCAATCTGCTAATATTTTGATTAATGATAATGTTTGCGGATATGTAAGCAAGCTGCACCCAGTAGCACAAGAAGAGTTGGGGCTATATGATACTTTTATTGCGGAATTAGATTTTGAGGCTCTAATGCCAAAACATATTTTAGCAAATCCAATTTCAAATTATCAGGGTGTTTATAAGGATTTGAGCGTTCTTATTTCAAAAGAAATCGCATATTCACAAGTAAAGAATACCATTGATGCATTATCATTGCCAATATTGCGAAGTGTTTATCCTGTGGATATTTATGAAGACGAATCATTCGGCAATAACGTTAGTTTAACCATTAGATTATTTATCCAATCTCTAGCAAATACGCTCGACGAAGAAGCAATAGAAAATGTCACCGGCGATATTCTCTTGACACTCCAAGCCAATTTTGGGGCAACATTGAGATGAAAAAAGTAAATATTGCTTCTGTTGCTGGCGGTTTTGATATAGTATGTGACGATATAGCATCTGATAAGTCAATATCTCACAGATGTGCTATGTTTTCACTGCTTAGTGATAAGCCCTCAATAATAAGAAATTATTTACAAGCAGAAGATACGCTTAATTCACTCAAAATTGCATCAATGCTGGGTGCAAATGTCATCCAAAATGAAAGCAATATAACTATAATTCCACCATCACAGCTAGAAGAAGCCGATGATGTCCTTGATTGTGGCAACGCTGGGACTGGTATGCGTCTTTATTGCGGATTATTAGCAGGAATTGACGGCGCATTCGTGCTTACAGGAGATAAATACCTTCGCTCTCGTCCAATGAAAAGAGTGGTAGATCCTTTACGCAGCATAGGTGCCAAGATCGACGGTAGAAAAAATGGTAATCAAGCTCCACTATTTATACGAGGCGGTAAACTAAAGGCATTTAGGTATCACTCCACGATTGATTCAGCCCAAGTAAAATCCGCAATGATCTTAGCAGCATTAAAAGCAGATGATATCAGTTATTACAAAGAAAATCTACTCTCTAGAGATCATACAGAGCGAATGCTTCGCGGTATGGGTGCAAGACTTGAGGTAAATAATGACGGATGGATAGAAATCCATCCACTAAATAAACCACTAAATCCTCTTGATATTACTGTGCCAAGTGATCCGTCGAGCGGTTTTTTCTTTGCTGTAGCTGCAGCCGTTATACCTAATGCAAAAGTGTATCTTAAGAATATAACACTCAATCCCACAAGAATAGAAGCATATAAAGTTCTTGAGCGTATGGGGACTGATATAAAATATATACTCAAAGAAGATATATATGAGCCAATAGGAGATATTAAAATCTCGTACAATGGCAAATTAAAAGCAGTGAACGTCGATCAAAACATAGCATGGCTTATTGATGAGCTGCCTGCACTTTCAATAGCCATGGCAGTAGCTGATGGTACAAGCAAAGTGACTGATGCAAAAGAACTTCGTGCAAAAGAGAGTGATCGCATAAGCTCAGTATTGAACGGATTAAAAGCATGCGGTATAGAGTGTGTAGAATTTGAAGATGGCTATGAAATCATAGGCGGTACTTTAAAGCAAGCTACTATCAATAGTTATGGTGATCATCGCATAGCTATGAGTTTTGCAATTGCAGGACTCTTGTGTGGTATGGATATAGAAGATATAGAATGCATAGATACATCATTTCCAAACTTCTTTGATATTTTAAAAACTATTACTAAGGTTTTTTGATGGAAATAGAGTTAGCATCTTCGTATGGGTTTTGTTTCGGAGTCAAAAGAGCTATCAAGATAGCAGAAGAGCATCCAAACAGCAAAACATATGGTCCGCTAATCCATAATAAAGATGAGATAAATAGACTAAAAGCAGGATATAATATAGACTTAGCCGAACAATTGAGTGATGTAGCGCCAAATGAATCTGTAGTTATTCGAACGCATGGTATCCCAAAACATGAACTTCAAATTTTAAAAGAACAAAATAATATAATTATTGATGCAACGTGTCCATACGTAACAACACCACAACAAATAGTGCAAAAAATGAGCTTGGATGGCTATGATATTGTAATTTTTGGAGATATAAGTCATCCCGAGATAAAAGGTGTTATGAGTTACGGAGTTGATCCTTCTAGAGTGTTTGTGGTTTCAAACGAACAAGAAGCATTATCGCTTCATCTCAGAAATAAGATAGCTGTAGTGGCTCAGACGACAAGAAAACCAGAAGATTTTACCAGAATCGTTAATTCTTTAATGTTTACATGCAAAGAAGTAAGAGTTTTTAATACGATATGCAATGCAACATTTGAAAACCAAGATGCAGCAGCTTCTCTAGCAAAAAGAGCAGATGTGATGATTGTAATAGGTGGTAAGCATTCTTCTAACACCAAACAGCTTCATTCTATATGTAAATCATATTGCGAAGATAGTTATCTAATAGAAAATTCATCTGAACTAAATAGTAATTGGTTTGACAAAAAGATGCTGTGCGGCATTTCAGCCGGTGCTTCTACCCCTGATTGGGTTGTGCATGAAGTAATTAAAGTTATAGAAAAAATTGCTATAAAATAGCATTAAGTACTTTAAAATATTTATTGTATAATATCGTCACATTAGGCAAATAATAAGGAAACGGTATGAAGTTCGAAGATATCGAAATAGAAGATGTAGATTTTGGAGCAATGCTCGAAGAATCTTTCAAAAGAGAAGAATCAAGTAATGATTTGATTGAAGGTAAAATTGTTAAGATCAATGAAAGCGATAATCAAGCATTAATTGATATTGGACGAAAAAAAGAGGCGGTTATCTCTTTGGATCAATTGAGAAACAGTGACGGTACTCTTGCGTTTAGCGAGGGAGACAATATAAATGTCGTTGTAACTGGTGCAAGAGGTGAACGACCTATCGTTTCATATGAATTGGCAAAAAAACGTGCAGCGCTAAATGCGTTTATTGAAAGTTATGATGATACACAAGAGTATCTTATAGAGGGCATGATAGCCAAGAAAAATAAAGGCGGATATATAATAGAGTGTGATGGACTTGAATTTTTCATGCCAAGAACACTGTCATATCTTAATCAAAAAAACGATGCTATCGGTAAAAAAGTAAAAGCAATTATTACTAAAGTAGATAAAGAAAAAGGTTCTGTTGTAGTATCTAGAAAAGAACTTATAGATAGAGAAGGCAATAAAATTGATGAAATAGCCAATAAACTTCTAGAAGATAAAATAATCGTAGAAGGTACCATTAAAATGATTACCAGCTATGGTATTTTTGTTGATGTTGGCGGTGTTGATGGACTTGTTCATTATTCTCATATTTCTCATAAAGGCCCAGTAAACCCATCTAAATATTATAAAGAGGGTGATAAAGTAAATGTAATTGCACTTGAGTATGATAAAAAGAAAAAACATCTTTCACTTTCAATTAAAAATGCTCATAATGATCCATGGAAAGAAATAGGCAACATCATTTCAGTAGGTGATACTGCAACTGCAACTATTAGTAATATAGAGGCTTATGGTGCTTTTGTTGATCTAGGAGAGGATTTGGAAGCATTTTTGCATGTTTCTGAAATTTCATGGGATAAAAATGTGAAACATCCTAGTGATTATCTTACTATCGGAGATAGTATCAAAGTAGAAGTAATCGAAATTGATAAAGAGAAAAAAAGACTTAGAGTAAGTTTGAAAAACTTGGTTGATAAACCTATTGATGCATTTGCAACATCACATAAAGTTGGCGATATTGTCAAAGGTGCTGTAACATCTGTAACTGATTTTGGTGCATTTATCAAAATTGGAGCAATTGAAGGATTGTTGCATAATCAAGAGATTTCTTGGGATAAATCTATCAATGCAAAAAATACATTTCATGTTGGCGACGAAGTAGAAGTTAAGATTATCAATATTGATACTAAAACAAGCAAAATTTCATTAAGCAAAAAAGCATTGGAAGATTCACCACTCAAAAAGTTTGCACTAGAGCATAAAGTAGGTGATATTGTTACTGGTACTGTTAAAGATAAAAAAGATTTTGGTGTATTCATTGCATTAGGCGATAAAGTAGATGCTCTTATCCGCACAGAAGATCTTGCTCCATTAAATTTCGAAGAGATAGAAAAAGGACAAGAGATCCAAGGTGTTATCGTATTGCTTGATCAAGCAAATGATAAAATTCGCGTTTCTGTCAAAAGACTTGAACGTCAACAAGAAAAAGATGCTGTAGCTAAAGTAAACAGTAAACAAGATGATAGCATGACTCTTGGTGATGTTTTTAAAGACCAACTAAAAAAATAGAGGTCAAGAGATGTCAAAAAAAACTATTGTAGTGTGTGATCATATTCATGAAAATGGTCTGAAGCTTTTATTTCAAGATCCTGATATCATGATGATCAATGCATCTGATGAGCCAAAAGACAAACTTATAAATGAGATATTACCACTTGCTGATGTCGCTATTACTCGTAGTTCTACCGATGTTGATGAAGCATTGTTAGTAAAAGCTGTAAAACTTACAGCAGTAGTAAGAGCTGGAGTTGGCGTTGATAATGTCGATATTGATGGATGCAGTAAACGAGGAATAGTAGTAATGAACGTTCCTACTGCAAACACAATTGCAGCAGTTGAGCTTACAATGACTCACATGCTTTCTTGTGTTCGTCAATTTCCGTATGCTCATAATAATCTTAAAATCGATCGTGTTTGGAGAAGACAGGATTGGTATGGCACGGAACTCAAAGACAAAAAACTGGGTATTATTGGTTTTGGCAATATTGGTTCTCGTGTTGGAGTAAGAGCTAAAGCTTTTGAAATGGATGTTGTGGCATATGATCCATATATAGATTCATCAAAAGCAACAAATGTTGATATTGCGTACACTACTAATTTTAATGATATTTTATCATGTGATATCATTACAATTCATACTCCAAAAACAGAAGAAACTATAGGTATGATCGGTAAAAAAGAGATTGCCCAGATGAAAGACGGTGTCATTCTTATCAATTGTGCTAGAGGCGGATTGTATGAAGAAGCAGCACTGCTTGAAGGTTTGAAGTCTGGTAAAATTGCTATGGCAGGAATCGATGTCTTTGACAAAGAACCGGCTACCGATCATCCTTTGTTAGATTTGAATAATGTTACCGTTACACCGCATTTGGGTGCAAATACACTTGAATCACAAGAAAATATAGCAATCCAAGCAGCTGAAAATGCAATTTTGGCAGCTAAAGGGATTGCTTACCCAAATGCATTAAATTTGCCTATAAAAGAAAACGAATTGCCGGATTTTGTGAAACCATATTTGGAATTGACCCAAAAAATGGGGCATTTGAGTGCTCAAATAACAAAAAGTGCCGTTAAATCAATTAAAGTTATAGCTGAGGGCGATATTGCACCTTTTGTTGAATCATTAGGTACTTTCGCGACTGTTGGAGTATTGACTGAATCATTGGCCGATCAGGTTAACTATGTAAACGCCGAATTTGTCGCCAAAGATAGAGGAATTGAGATAGTCAAAGAAACCAAACCAAATACGAGTGGATTTACAAATAAAATAAGTCTAAAACTTACTACCAAAAACGGTACACTTCGCTTAGCTGGTACCGTATACGATGGTAAAGTACAACGAATTATTGAAGTAGATGATTATACAATGGATTTTGGACCAAAAGGAGTAATGATTTTCTTTAGAAATACAGATACTCCAGGTGTCATCGGTGATGTTGGTCGCATTATTGCACAACATAATCTTAATATTTCAGATTTTAGACTAGGAAGAGATAGCAAACAGCAAGCTCTTGCTGTTGTTCGTGTTGATGGAGCTGTGAGCAAAGATCTGCTTGAAGAATTATCTCAACTTCAAGCGTGTATTAGCGTAGCATCGGCAACCTTATAACCATCAAATATATATTATAACCTTTTTTTATTAGTAAAATTGGTTATAATATCCCTACCAATTTTTTAACTATATTTTATATCTAAGGAGCAAACATGAAGATGAGAATCTATCTCATACTCATGTGCGTTGCTTTTCCACTTTTTGGAAATGTAACAAATCTTGAGCTTAAAGAAGCATTAGCCATGCTTGAAGAAAAAAATCTTGAAATCAAAATAGCAAAATTTGATGAACAGATGAAATTATTAGAATCCAAACTTCCTATGGCAACCCGCCTTGGTAAATTAGATGCTACGTTGAGTGCCGTAAGGTCAAATGATGCAGGGAATGTATTTGGGTTTAAAGTCCAAAGCAGAGAAGCAACATTTAACGATTTTGGTGCTGAAGAATTTATTCTTAGTGGCTTTGACACGTCTATTGCTCCACATAATCTTAATTATCCGGACGCTAGAAATCATTATTCTACCAAATTTACTTATTCCATTCCATTGTTTACCGGTGGCAAGATCACTCATTATAGCCGTATAGCACACGATATGTATGAAATGAGCAAGATAGATAAAGATAAAGTAATTGCTCGAAAAGTTTATGAAACCAAAAAAACTTTTTATGACATAACTCTTGTAGAAAATTATATAAAAAATCTATCTAAAATTACCAAAAATATCTCTCGCTTAGAAAGTATAGTAAAGGAGATGGTCAAAGAAGGTTATGCCATTGGGACCGATCTGCTTGAAGTTCAAGCACACAAAGCTGAAGCTGACAGTTTGCTCATCCAAGCTAAACTTAATCGTGAACTTGCATATCAATATCTTTCATTTTTGTTGAACGAAGAAGTTGAATCCATTAAAAACATCGATGAAATGGCTCCGCTTAATATGCCATCAAAAGAAGAAATAGAAAATGATAGTTTTGATACACAAAAAGCACTTTTGGGTCTGCAAATTACCGAAAATGCCGTTTGGGTCCAAAGAGCTGCATTTTTGCCAATGATCGGTGGATTTGCAGAATACGGCAGCGCGGATAATGTAATTTTCAATGATTTTTCAGAAAAAGATTTTTACACTGTCGGGGTGCAAGCTACTTGGAATATATTTAACGGGTTTTCTGATAAGATAAATTTGGAAAAAGCAAAATTAGAACACCTCAAAACCATGACACAAGTAGAGCTTGCGAAAAGCGGAACAGAGTTAAAAGCAAAACAGTTGCAAACGGAAGCATTAAGTGCATTTGAAATGGTGAGAAGTGATGAAAAAAGATTGACTTACGCTTCGAAAGTGTATGAAAATTATTTGGCAAAATACAAAGAGGGTATGATTTCCATAGGTGATGTTTTGGTCAAACAATCAAAAGAGCTTGAAGTGCTTTTGAAGTTGCTTACTACCAAAAATACATACAATGCTAAAGTATTTGAACTAGATAGTTTAACCAAAAAAGGAGAATAATAATGAATTTAAAATTAGCAATTATATTTTTAATAACATCGATATATAGTTTCGGAGCTAATCTGAGCTTAAGCGGCAGTGTAATATCAGATAATCAAAAGATGCTCTCAAGCCGTAATATGGGCTATGTTAAAAAGATGCTGGTATCTGAGGGTGATTTTGTCAAAAAAGGACAATTGCTTTACGTAATAGACCCAACAGAAACAAGCGCATCTGAACAAATGAACAGAAACCAATTAAATAATATACTTACCAATTTGGCAAGACATGAAAGATTATATGAAAAGGGTATGGTATCAAGATATGACCTTGAAAATTTAAGACTTGCTGCTAAAAATCAACGAGAAATGCTTAAAATTTCACAAGGACAAGACGAGTATCTAAATGTTAGAGCTCCAAATGACGGAATAATCATAGCCAAGAAGATCAACCAAGGCGAGATGATAGCTCCAGGGATGCCTACGATTATATTGACAGACTTGAGCAAACTTAGAATCGTAGTAGAAGTCAGCGAAAGCAGCTTGCGTCATATTAAAATCGGCAAAACGGTCAAAGTAGAGATCCCATCTGCAGGATTAAAAACAACCGGAAGCATTAGCGCTATCATTCCATCATCAAATCCAATGACCCACAAATTTACTATCAAAATCAAATTTAACAAAGGCGACGTTCAGATTTATCCTGGTATGTATGCTAAAGTTATTATTCCTGTATAAAAGTGATGATCATGAAAGAACAACACGAGGTATATGAAACAAAAGATATAGCCGGCCGTTTAGCTAGAGGTTTTTTAAAAAATCCATTAACAGCACTTTTGGGTGTATTTTTGCTTTTTATGGGGTATTTGGCACTCAATATAATGCCAAGAGAAGAAGATCCACAAATAGCAATATCAGGCGGAACTGTAATGGTTGCGATGCCTGGAGCTACAGCTAGTGAGGTAGAAAAAGTTATTGTTAACCCACTGGAAAGAAAACTCAGAGAAATCAAAGGCATAGAGCATATCCAAGGCATGGCCATGGACAATGTTGGTATAGTTAATGTTATGTATTTCATTGGTCAAAATAGAGAAGATTCAAATTTGAAGCTTTATGACAAAGTTATGCAAAATATGGATGAATTACCAAAAGGCGCAATGCAGCCACTTATCAAGCCTTTTGATATAGATATAGATATCCCTATTGTAACAGTTGCCTTTTATGCCAAAGACCCTCAAAAAGTAAATCAAGTACAACTTTATAATAAAGTTCGCTCTATCCAGCAAGAACTTAATGGTATAAATAGTGTATCTAAAACCACACTAAAAGGTGACCATAGAGCCCAATATAATGTACAAGTTGATCTCAATAAGCTCAGCGGATATTATCTGTCTCTGGGTCAAATAATGCAAGGAGTTAAATCTGTAGCCAATAGCGCTCCGAGCGTAAAAAGCCGTACCGATGATGGCGGGATGGTCGTAGTGGGTGTAAAAAATGCAATCGAGAGCGTAGAGGATGTGGGTAATATTGCCGTGGCAGATTACGGCGGGTCGCTGATTTATCTAAAAGATGTTGCTACTATCACTGAAGGCGTAGATATACAAAACTATAAAAATGCCACTATTATGTTCCGTGATGAAAATAGTTCAAATATGAGTCAACAATATCCTCAAACAACATTGAGCATATCAAAATTAGCCGGTACCAATGCGGTTAATGTTTCCAATGATGTGCTTGAGGTATTCAAAAAAAATGAGAAGATGCTAAACGATGCTGGCATAGGATATGTAATTACTAGAAACTATGGTATTAGAGCAGACAATGCGGTAAATGAGCTTATGCACCATTTGATTATCACAATTATTATTATTTCACTCATGCTTATATTTGCTCTTGGCTGGAGAGAATCACTTATAGTTACTTTTACGGTCCCTGCAATTTTGGCAATCACGCTTTTTGTGGCTTACTTGGGAGGACAAACTATTAATAGAATTACTCTATTTGCGTTTTTACTCTCACTTGGGCTTTTGGTTGATGCAGCTATTATAGTTATAGAAAATATCCATAGACATCTTCATAGCCATACATCAGAAAACCAAAGCATGGAAGAGCTGCTAATAGAAGCAACAGATGAGATCGGACCGCCGACAAATATTGCTACACTTGCTATTATTTTGACAATGGTGCCTATGGCATTTGTTGGGGGTATGATGGGCTCATTTATGAAGCCTATCCCATATAATGTTCCTGTTGCTCTTGTAGCATCATTATTTGTGGCATATATATTTACACCATATTTGAGTTTGAAATTACTCAAAAAACCGACACATAAAAGTACGCACAAGGAGACAAAATGATGAATAAGTTTGAAAATTTTGTCTTTGGCATATTGGATAATCCTAAGAAAAAAAAGATGGTTTTGGTTTTGACTGCCGTTGCATTTGTGCTGTCATTGCTTATGTTTCCTACAAAGATTGTATTAGCCAAAATGTTACCAGGCAAAAGTGACAATACATTTTCTGTATATGTTGATGCTCCATCGGGCACATCAATAGACCAAACTAATAAAGTAAGTCAATGTGTAATTGATCTGTTTAAAAAAGAGAAAGAAGTCATGAATATTGAACTTTTTCTTGGTCAAGGACTGCCACTGGATTATGCCGGATTGGTCAAAGGTTCTGGAATGAAGCAAGCAGAAAATGTAGCTGAAATTTCAGTCAATTTGACAGATAAACACGATAGGGATGAACCGACATATCTTATGGTACAACGCTTGAGACCAGTTGTGCAAAAACAATGCGAAAGTATAATAAAAAACACATCCATTAAATTTATTGAACAACCAGCTGGTCCTCCGACTATGGCTTCAATTGTGGTTGAAATTTACGGTGATAACATGCCAAAAGTGAGAAATTTATCTTCTCAAGTGGTGAAGATCCTTAGCTCCACTGAAGGACTTGTTGATGTAGATATTGTAGGAGATAAATTGTATCAACAATATCAACTTGTGCCGGACAAAGAGAGAATTGCCCAAAGTGGAGTAAGTGTAGAGCAGCTTAACAATATACTTTATTTGGCATTTGAAGGTATGGTCATAGGAGAAAAAAATACAAAAGATTATGCCGATCAGATTCCTATATTTTTATCATTGGATAAAGAGAGTAAAAGTATGGCATCAGCAAGTGAGATAGAAGTACAAAATAAATTGTCTTCTCTTAATCTCATGAGCCCTACAGGCTCCATGATATCCGTTATAGAATTAGTTACTCTAGAAAAAGTTGATTCCAATCCGGTAATCATGCATAAAGATCTAAATCGCATGATAAATGTAGTGGCTGAAACAGATATGGTGTCTCAAGTCTATCCACTATTGGATGCAAGAAGCAAAATGATAGAACATTTTTCAAAAGATTATGAAGTCACCAAAGTACCGGGTATGTCGACATATATGTTCGATCTTAATTTAAAAGACAAAAAAACAGGAGAAAAGTTTTTACTTAGATGGGATGGAGAGATGAAAGTAACACTTGATACTTTCAGAGATCTAGGTGGTGCATTCATTTCAGCATTAGTTCTTATTTTCTTACTTTTGGTAGTTTACTATAAGAGTTTTACACTAAGTGGTATAGTTTTGCTAGGCTCGTTTTTGTCTCTTATAGGCGTAATTGTAGGGCATTTTGTAGCAGATCTAGTCACAAGAGATACATTCTTTTTGACAGCTACATCTCTGATTGGATTTATTGCCCTTATGGGGATAAGTTCTAGAAATTCGCTTCTACTCATAGATTTTGCGAAATCTCTCATGGAGTGCCAAGGCATGCAAAAAAGAAGAGCTATAGCTGTAGCGGCTGCTACAAGAGCTAAACCAATAGCTTTAACTGCCGTTGCGATTATACTTGGTTCTGCATTGCTAGCCAGTGACCCAATATTTGGTGGACTGGGAGTTGCTCTAATTTCTGGAACTGTTGCGGCTGTGTTTGTATCATTGCTCTTTGTGCCTATATTGATGGATAATGCTAAAGCAATGGATTTTGAGCCAGAGGCTTGTGACGTAAAAGAAAATATTTCGATAACGAAATAATATATTTGTTACTGCGAGACTTTACGGAAGTCGTGGCAGTCCACTCTTTTTGGATTGCCACACTTTGTTCGCTATGACAAGGCAGAGATGCCAAACTAAATTCAATATTACAATTCTTCTATAAGCCAAAAATCTAATTTTCTCTCTTTTAACCAACCATTTGATATAATTAATAAATTTTTACAAGGAGTAGTGATGGCTACAATAGGAATGGGTGAGATTAAAAAAGGCGCTAGATTAGAAATAGACGGTAACCCATATAGAGTGGTAGAGTTTCAACATGTCAAGCCTGGAAAAGGTGCTGCGTTCGTTCGCACTAAGATAAAAAATCTTGCTACCGGCAAAGTAATAGAAAAAACAGTACATGCCGGGGATAAATTTGAAGTGCCGGCATTGGAACAAAAAACTATGCAGTATTTGTATGATGATGGACAATTTTTACAATTTATGGATACTACTACATACGAGCAAATCGGACTTACACACGAGCAAGTAGGCGAAGATACTTTTAGCTTCATGATAGATGGTATGGAAGCTGATATTCTGTTCCATAACGGTAAAGCAATTTCTGTTGAAATCCCTCAAACCGTGGTACTTAAAGTAGTAGAAACTCCACCAAACTTCAAAGGTGATAGCCAAGGCGGTAAAAAACCGGCTACCTTAGAAAGCGGAGCAGTGGTGCAGGTACCATTTCACATCCTAGAAGGTGAAATGATCAAAGTTGATACCGTTGAGGGCAAATACCTAGAAAAAGCAAAATAATTCCTTAAAGGAGCAATATGGCAACTGTTTTAGTGCCTTTGGCAACCGGTTTTGAAGAGATTGAGGCTATAAACATTATTGATATTATGCGCAGAGGCGGCATTGATGTAAAAACCGCTTATCTAGATGATGAATTTCCTTCTGATCTAGTCACTGGGGCGCATGGTATTACGGTACAAGCAGACGTCTCCTTATTAAGTGTAAATTCTGATGATTTTGACATGATAGTTTTGCCGGGAGGTCACGAAGGTACAAATAGATTGGTTGCTAATCATAAAGTCCAAGAACTGCTTAAAGAATTTAAACTAAAAGATAAATGGATCGGTGCTATTTGCGCTGCTCCGTTGGCACTACACAAAGCAGGAGTACTAAGCCATAACTATACATCATATCCTACCATACAAGATCAAATACGACATGATGGTTATACAGACAAAGAAAAAGTTGTTACTGATGGTAAGGTTATGACTTCCAGAGGACCAGGAACTGCAATTTGTTTCGGACTTGCGATTGTCAAACAACTTATGGGCATCCAGAGTCATGATAAGGTCAAAACAAGTACTCTCAGTGATTTTTGTTAACTAATTAATTTTTCTTCATATTTGGGTTTGTATATTATTTATGCAAATCCAGTTTCTTACTTTCTTTCCGCGCAATTTTTCAGTGACAATATTTTGTTGATAAATCAAGTCAATTAAATTGATTAACCTTATTTGTTTTTATATTTTGGTATTAAAAAAGTTTATTTATTATAATAAAGATTTTATTTTATTAAAAAATAATGATACTTATTATATAGTTAATTTTGATTAAAATTTCATTTGTAGCAGATATGCAACAAAACATCAGGAGAGTAAATGTTCGATAAATTGTTCGTGGGTATATGTACATTATCACTTGTTACATCATTAACATTTGGTGCGCAGGGAGTTAAGTTTTTTATTGGAAACGGTGATAAAGAAGAAGCCTTTATGGATATGGTCAATAATCAAATTAGTACAATAGGTTTTGTTCTGACTGATTCACATGGAAGGATCAATGATGCTTATAAAGTTAAATGGGGGAATGAATACAAAACAGTAAAAGGCGTCAAGATAAAAAATGATGAATATGACAGTAGTTTTAAAGAAACACTAGATAACATCGGATTTTTTTCTATTGCAAACAATAAGATCGTTGAGCCTCTACTGGAAAAAGAACCAACACTAGGAGCATTTACTCCATTTAATTTCTTAGTATATAAGACAAAGGGTGAAAATATAACTTATGTAGGTCATGTCATGCCAGAGACTATGCTCGATATTGCAGGCGTAAAGGATCAAAATGTTCGTTTTAAATTCATAGGTTCATTTGCCAAATTAGATGCAATGACCCAAAAGAATATCGGCTCAAACATTAAAATATTAGACTATAAAGCACTTCCTGATAAACCTATGATGACATTTGAGGTTCCATTTGATAGAGCAAATGGAGTCGAGGAATTTACAAGTGATTTTCAAGCTAAATTTGAAAAGAAATTTGAAGAAAATAAATACATAATCGCCGGTTTTAAAAATATCAAAGATGAAATGGAAGCCGAAGGTATGAAATTTGATCGTTTTGATGCTTATTGGGTTTATTCATTGTGTCATTTTCGTTTTTCTGAAGGAATTTTCAATCAAGGTCGTCCAGACGCAGGTGTATTTGCACCTTGTTCAATGTATATGTACATAGATAAAAATTCAAATAAGCTTATGGTCGGAATGCCTCGTCTTTCTACGTGGGATGCGGTTATGGACTTGAAAGATAAAAAAATGGTAGATTCTTTGTATGCTTTGGATAAAGAGATTACGAAAATAATGATCGAATTAGGAGCAAAAGAAATATGAGTAAATTTATAACTTTTATATTTTTAACACTTATTATGGTTTTTAATTTTAGTTTTGCAGATACGCCAAAAATAGTATCAGCATACAAAATAGGCAAATATGTTGATGTGCAATCTGCAAAAGAGAAGCTTGCTATAGCCGGATTTGAAGTGGTTGGAATTTATCCGTCATTTGACAAAGGTACAACTATTCTATACACCAATGCAACAATGAAGGCAGATGCAAATAAAAATAATGCCGGTTTTGCCGGTGTTGGACGCATGCTTATTGATGAAGAGAACAATCAAATTCATATTGCTAATCCTATATATTTTGGAGCAGCATTTTTGGGATCAAACTATAATCATGCACATGCCACAGATACACTTTCATCCCTAGAAAAGGTTTTTGGTGTGTTAAAAGACTCTGAAGATGCTTATGCTTTTGCTGATCTGCCTAAATATCATTTTATGGTTGGTATGCCATATTATAATGATATGGACATAATAGCAGATGCACCCACCGATAAGCTAGTAGACAAAGCAAAAGCATCGAAAGACATAATAAGTGTTGTACAAATTAGCAAAGACAGTTATGTTGCATTTATGAAAATTGACAAGCGAACAAGCAGCTTTGTGAAAAAAATAGGCGTACAAAACAGTGAGATTTTACCATGGGCAGTGTTGATAGAAAATGGGAAAGCTAAGGCTTTAAATGCAAAATATCTAATTGCGATTAGTTATCCATTGCTTACAATGACAGAGTTTATGACCATTGCGACCGTCCCTAGCGCAATCACGCAAAGTCTTAAAAAATCATTTAAATAATAATTGCCATAAAAACTATCGCATCACTATTTAAAAGATGCAATAGTTTTTTTGATCGCAGGCAGCATTTTAATCGCAGCCTTTTCCCCTTCTAGAATCGCTTGATGTTTTGAATCAAATGAAACCGAACTTAACCTTTCTAAATTCGGCTTGATAACAACATTGGCTTTTTTGAGCTCATTTGTGAGCGCAACTTGGCTCATGATATTGATAGTTTGATCCAGGGTAGAGAGCAGTCCGCTTACCCCGCTTTTTGGTTTTGCAGATATGTCAACGGCGATTACTATATCTGCACCCATTTGTTTTGCAGCAGTTACCGGAACAGGCTGAGTTAATCCACCGTCGACATAATAACTATTTCCTATTTTGACAGGTTGAAAAATATTTGGCACACTTGCGCTTGCCCTGACGGCTTGTCCCGTATTGCCAAATCTAAATACCGCAGTTGCACCCGTATCTTTATTGGTTGCAACTATTCCAAGAGGAATTTTAAGATTTTGAATTTGTTTGTGGTTGACTGATCTGTTGATAAAGTTTTGTAATGCTTCACCTTTTATAAAGCCGCTCGTGGAGAGTGTGAAATCCATTAGTCCATCTGATTCAAGGTCTATTGCTTTTTGTTGTAGTTCAATGCTGTTCATTCCAGATGCGTAAAAGCTCCCAATGATCGAGCCGGCACTTGTACCGGTAATAATGTCAGGTTTGATACCGTTTTGTTCCAGCACTTTTATAACTCCAATGTGTGCAAAGCCTTTTGCGGCGCCGCCTCCTAGTGCAAGAGCTATTTTAGGTTTCTTTTTAACTATTGTTTGTACCGGTGGAGTTTGTTTAGTACCGCATCCGGTAAATATGATAGAAATTGTGATCATTATTATATAAAATATACGCATTTATTAACCTCGTTTGTTTTTTAAATGTGCAATTGTACTCTAAAACTGCAAAAACTTCAAAATATGATATACTATTGTCTTATTTTTTGCTCTAGGCAATTAAATTTTAGGAGAAGACTGCAGATGGAAATAATGCTTATATCACTTGGTGTTTTCGTCGGTATTCTTTCTGGCTTTTTTGGTATAGGCGGAGGTACTGTAAGTGTGCCAATACTTCTATATATGGGGTTTGGCATCAAAGAAGCAATCGGTATCTCTGTTATGCAAATGTTAGTAGGCTCATTCACAGCTTTTTTGATACATCGCAAACAACAAACCTATGATGCGAGTGAAATTAAATATTTCGGTTTTGGAGGAATAGTTGGAGCAGTTGTTGGTGGATATTTGGTTAAAGTGCTAAATGCATCTTTATTGGAGTGGTTTTTTCTTTCTTTGGTAATTTTCACTCTAGTAAAACTGTTTATGTCCAATCCTGAACCAACACACAAAGAGATTGTAAATCGTCCCCTGTACATGCTTGTAGGTGGAGGTATAGGGGTATTTTCCGGTATGCTTGGAGTTGGCGGTTCCATACTAATGACACCGATATTGGTTAGTTTTCTTGGATTTTCGCTCAAAAAAGCATCTGCTGTCGGACTATTTTATGTGATGTTTACATCTGTTTCGTCTTTTGTTACATTATCGTCTTTTGGAATGATAAATTTTCAAGCAGGTGCCTTGATGGCTCTTGGCTCTTTGGCTGGGATTTGGATAGGCATTTGGCTTATGCATAAAATGCATATTAAACATTATAAGCGAATTTTGGTTATCTTTTATGTCATTATATTGGCAATTACATTAAATAAATTAATTTTAGGTTGAGTATGAATAGTATTAAAGTATTTGGAGCAAGAGAAAATAATCTCAAAAATATTTCTCTTGAAATTCCAAAAAATAAATTGGTGGTTGTGACAGGGCTAAGCGGTAGCGGTAAATCTACCCTGGCTTTTTCCACTCTTTATGCAGAAGGACAAAGACGCTATATAGAGTCATTGTCTAGTTATGCCAGACAATTTCTTGGTAAGGTAGGCAAACCTGAGGTTGATAAAATTGAAGGTCTTACTCCCGCAATTGCGATAGATCAAAAAACTACTTCTAAAAATCCTCGCTCTACTGTTGGGACCATTACTGAGATTTATGATTATATAAGGCTTCTGTTTGCTAGAGTTGGTAAACAGTATTGTAATGAATGTGGCAAACCTGTCTCATCTATGAGTGCTAGTGATATCATAGCAGAAGTTCTCAAGCTCCCGCTCGAAACTAAAGTAGTTATCTTAGCCCCATTGGTCAAAGAGAAAAAAGGCTCTTTTACCGAAATGCTGGAATCATTACGCCATAAAGGTTATGTGAGAGCAATGGTAGATGGAGTAATGGTGCGTCTTGATGAAGAGATTGAGCTTGGCAAGACCAAAAAACATACTATCAAAGCTGTTATAGATAGAGTTGTTGTCAACGAAGACAGTCGTGAGAGAATAGGGCAAGATGTCGAAAAAGCATTAAAAGAGAGTTATGGTGAAGTCGAGATAGAAATCCTTAACCCTGAAGAAGTGGGACTGGAGTCACACCATATTCACTATTCAGAACATTTGGCATGTTTTGATTGTAAGATCAGTTTTGAACCATTAGAGCCTGTTAGTTTTTCATTTAATTCCCCAAAAGGTGCATGTAATGTATGCGATGGTCTTGGCATCAGATATGTTTTGGATATAAAGAAAATTATAGATGGATCTCTTAGTATCGATAAGGGTGCTATAAAGATAGTATATGGATTTAATAAAAGCTATTATGCGAAGTTTCTAAATGCTTTTTGCGAATCTCAAGGGATAGATATAAATATTCCTTATGAAGAGTTAGAAGAGCATGAAAAGAAGGCGATACTTTATGGTAGTGCAGGAGAAGTAAAATTTATATGGAAACATCATCCTATCAAGAGAGAATGGCCCGGCATCGTTAAAATTGCTTATGATATGTTCAAAGATGAAAGAGACTTAGCAGAATATATGACAGAAAAAAAATGTGACAGATGTGATGGGCATCGTCTCTCACCTGCATCTTTGGCTGTTAGAATAGGTGAGCATAATATAGCATCTATCATAGATATGCCTATAGAGGAGAGTTATAAATTTTTCAAAGATGATAATAATTTTTCTTTTTTGACCGCGCAGCAAAAACAAATTGCAGAGCCGATTTTAAGAGAGATCAATGAGAGATTATTTTTCTTGTACGATGTAGGACTTTCATATTTGACTCTTAGCCGTGACGCCAGGACTATTTCAGGCGGAGAAGCTCAACGGATAAGAATAGCATCGCAGATAGGCTCCGGACTTACTGGAGTCATGTATGTATTGGATGAACCTAGTATCGGACTTCATGAAAGAGATACCATGAAACTCATTCGTACTTTGAAATCTTTACAATCCAAAGGCAATAGCGTCATCGTGGTAGAACATGACAAAGAAACTATTATGAATGCTGACTATATAATCGATATCGGCCCAGGGGCTGGAGAGTATGGCGGAGAGATCATCTTTGCTGGGACCCTTACTGAGCTCAAAAAAGCCAAAACCCTCACTGCAGATTATCTATTTGGCAGAAAAAAGATATATTATCCTCACGATAGACCTCAAGAGAGATGGATAGAGATAAACAATGTAAGTATCAATAATATTTTATCTCTATCGGCCAAAATCCCTCTTGGAAATTTTGTTTGCATAACAGGTGTGAGCGGCAGCGGAAAGAGTTCACTTGTGTTGCAAACGCTTCTTCCAACAGCCCTTGAGATGCTAAATCGTGCGACAAAAGTGACCAAAGTTGACGGGGTAGAAATATTGGGTCTTGAACAGCTAGATAAAGTAATATATCTAGATCAAAATCCAATCGGGAGGACCCCGCGAAGTAATCCGGCTACTTACACAGGTATGATGGATGAAATAAGAAAGCTATTTGTCAAAACAAAAGAGGCTGAAATACGAGGTTATCAAGTTGGCAGATTTTCTTTCAATGTCAAAGGCGGTAGATGTGAAAAATGCCAAGGAGACGGAGAGATAAAAATAGAGATGCACTTTCTACCAGATGTAATGGTGCAGTGCGATGCTTGTAACGGCAAGAGATATAATGCGCAGACATTAGAAGTAATGTACAAAGGCAAAAATATAGCAGATGTATTAGATATGAGCGTTACACAAGCTCTTGAATTCTTTAAGGCCGTACCAATGATTGCTACAAAATTGCGTACTCTTGAAGCAGTAGGGCTTGGATATATCAAATTGGGACAAAATGCTACAACTTTAAGTGGTGGTGAAGCCCAACGTATAAAATTGAGCAAAGAGCTTAGCCGCAAAGATACGGGCAATACTTTGTATATCTTAGATGAACCGACAACCGGACTTCATTTTGCTGATGTGGATAGACTCACTGGAGTGCTGCATCATCTAGTAGAGCTCGGGAATAGTGTCGTAGTCATCGAGCATAATTTAGATATGATAAAAAATGCAGATTATATCATTGATATGGGACCAGAGGGTGGCAATAAAGGTGGATTGATTATTGCTACTGGAACTCCACGAAAAATGGCACTAGATTATAAGCAAACCGGTAGTTATACAGGAGAGTATCTATCAAAAGAAGATGGGGTTTTATAGATAAAACTTGATATAATTAAAAACTACAAAACAAAACAAATCTCTTAAAAGCAGACCGATCCAAGATTAGTCTGCTAAAAATTTGAGCATTCAAATAACAATACAAAGAAGGAACTCTTTTTTTATGACTACAATTACTATAATAGACACCTTCGGTTTCTTTTTTCGATCTTATTATGCATTACCGCCATTACGAAATTCAGAAGGCTTTCCTACCGGTTTGCTCACAGGGTTTATTAATCTCATTGACTCTCTTCATCGCAATCATAGTACGGATTATATAGTTTTTGCTCTTGATAGCAAAGGAGATACTTTCCGTAATGAATTATACAGCCAGTATAAAGCGAACCGCCAGCCACCACCGGAAGATTTGATACTTCAACTTCCTGTAGCTATAAAATGGATAGAACAAATGGGTTTTGCAAATTTGGCATTAGATAGATATGAAGCCGATGATATTATTGCTACAATCACAACCAAAGCCAAAGCAGATGGAATCAAAGTACGTATCATATCTCATGATAAAGACCTGTATCAACTCGTAGATGATGGGATAGTGGTACTTCATGATTCAGTAAAGAAAGTCGATATAGACGAGGCTGGATGTGTAGCTAAATTTGGTGTACATCCGCGCGATTTTACCAATTTCCAAGCTATTTTGGGCGATAGTTCGGATAATGTTCCAGGGATCAAGGGTATAGGGCAAAAAGGTGCTAGTGATCTTATAAATCGTTATCATACACTTGAAGCCATTTATGAAGATATTGAAAATGCCGGAACACCACGCATTCAAAAGCTATTATTAGAAGGCAAGGAGCAAGCTTTTTTGTCCAGAGAGCTTGTAACCATGAAAACAGATGTGGTAGAGAATTGTAATTGGGATAAGTATAGGTTTGAGGACAGAAACTATCTATCCGTCTTGGCAAGCGAATTTGAAAAATATGAAATGAAACAAGCTATCAAAAAAGCTCAAATGAATGGCAATGGTTTGGCATCAAATAATGCAAGTTTATCAAAAGCTACAAATGAAAAACCACAAACAAATAATCAATCATTAATATCTAAATTTGAAGCCATTACACTAGATACTGTAGAGAAATTAGAAAATATTACCTCAAAGCTGACCATAGAAACCTTAGTAGCATTTGATACGGAAACAACAGGATTGGATACCAAGGAGGCAAATTTAGTAGGCTTTAGCTTTTGCACTGATGAGAACAAAGCATACTATGTGCCTGTAGCACATAGCTATCTAGGTGTTGGTGAACAGGTAAGCTTGGGCGATGCACTCAGAGCTATCAAAAAAATATTGTCATGCAAGACAGTAGGGCAAAACCTAAAGTTTGATCTAGGTTTGCTATATAATCGTTATAACTTCACTCCCGTAGAACCATTTGCTGATACTATGCTGCTGGCATGGTTAAGTAATCCATCAAGCAGGGTTGGATTGGATACTTTGGCAAAAGAGTTTTTTGGCTATGAGATGCTTTCATTTAAAGATACTGTAAAAAAGGGTGAAAACTTCTCGAGCGTATCTATAGAAGAGGCTACATTTTATGCCGCCGAAGATGCATGGATGACGTACCGGCTTTATAATACGCTTATTAAAAAAATGGAATTAGCTTCTTTGGATATGCTGATTAATGAGGCTAAAGCGGTAGAATATCCGTTTATAAATGTTCTCATTCGTATGGAGAGTGAGGGTATCAAGGTGGATTTAGACAAACTCCAAGCTCTGACAAGCAATCTTAGCGCTATGCTTGAAGATCTCACTAAAGAGATATATACTCTTAGCGGCAATGAATTCAATATTCGTTCCACTCAACAGCTTGGCACTGTGCTTTTTGGGCAATTAGGCTTGAAGGGTGGCAAGAAGACCAAGACCGGCTACAGCACAAACGAATCAGTATTAGAAGAGTTAAAAGGCGAGCATCCTGTCATAGAAAAGCTGCTTTTGTATCGCGAATATTCTAAATTGCTATCTACTTATGCTCAGCCATTATATATTCTAGGTAAGAAAGATGCCGACCGCAGGATATATACATCATTTTTGCAAACAGGTACAGCTACGGGAAGGCTGAGCTCAAAAGATCCAAATCTCCAAAATATTCCGGTTCGAACAGAACTAGGAAGAAGTATCAGAGAATCATTTATAGCCAAAGAAGGGTATAAGCTTGTTGGTATAGACTATTCTCAAATAGAATTACGACTCTTGGCACATTTTTCTGGAGATAAAGCTCTGAATGCCGCATTTAATAATCGCGAAGATATCCATCATGCTACATCACTCAAGCTTTTTGGTGAAGAGTTGGCAAAAGAAAAAAGAAATGTAGCCAAGTCAATTAATTTTGGCCTACTTTATGGCATGGGACCAAAGAAACTCTCGGCCGCACTTGGCATATCTCCCGGAGAAGCCAAAAATATAATAGCTAGCTATTTCGCGTCATTTCCTACTGTCAGAAATTTTTTGGAATCTATCCAAAAAGAGATAATCAATATCGGGTATGTAGAAACACTGCTTGGTCGCAGACGCTTTTTCGATTACGAATCTGCTAGCGGGATGGAAAAGGCTGCATATTTAAGAGAAGGGGTCAATACCGTATTTCAAGGAAGCGCAGCAGATCTCATCAAACTCTCCATGAATGAGATAGACAGCATGATAATTGATGAGAATTTGGATGCCAGATTGCTGCTACAAATCCACGATGAACTTATATTTGAGATTGAGGCTTCAAAGGCCCAGGAGCTTAGCAAGCGTTTTGCTTATGCGATGGAGAATATATATGAACTTGATGTGCCGCTTGAATGCTCTGTTAGTATAGGAGACAACTGGGGAGAGTTGAAGTAGGATTATTAATTAAAGTTTTTG
This sequence comes from Sulfurovum sp. UBA5622, assembly GCA_002424475.1. Lineage (GTDB taxonomy): Bacteria > Campylobacterota > Campylobacteria > Campylobacterales > Sulfurovaceae > BN30871. The sequence continues at coordinate 58,640 of DIKI01000003.1, read as the reverse complement.
TGAATACAATATTATGAGAATATATGATAATCATGGAGAATTATAATGGGTAGTGGATGGGGATGTCAGCATCTAGGCAGAAATAATAAAGAGCTAGATTGGTGCAATTTATTGAAGCATAAATGCGATCCTGGTTGCAAAGGATGTGTGCTTTATAAGGCAGGTGTTTTTTCTACCCAAAAACCAAATTTTGATGAAACAAAAAAACCAAAAAATAGAAGTGATAATCCATTCGGCAGAAAATGATCTTTGTGGTATATTAGAAGATGAGAAAATATATTACCAATCGACGATATGGTCTTCTAGTATGATATCGTCTGTCTCTTCTATGTGATTTATGGAGTTCACGCCATATATCCTTACGCTTTCTTTGGTACCGCTAATAAGCGGATGCCATGATGGCAGTGGCTTGCCTGCATAGTGTAGACGATAAGCGCAAGTCTCCGGCAGCCAATCAAACTCTTTGACTCTTTTTAATGTCAGCTGCATACATTCTGGTACTATCTCAAAACGATTAGGGTAATCTTTGCATCCACCATGCTCTATATCAAAACATTTGCATACAACATTAGTGGCAACAATGCTATCATCATCACACACGAGTCTATGCACACAACATAGCCCGCATCCATCGCATAACGCCTCCCATTCTTCATGAGTAAGCTCAGTTAGCTGTTTTGTTTCCCAGAAATTGTCTATTTTAGTTTTCATAAGCGAAAGTCTAGCATGAGAAGGATTAAATCTAACAATTAAAATAATTGGACATTTATTATCCTAATTTAAAGTTTTTGAGAATACAATATCCTTTTCGAACACTAAGGAATTTGATGAATATAATAAAAAAACTTTTTTCTATGAAAATGGCTGTTGTGATGATGATACTTTTTGGTGTCATTATAGGTGGTGCGACATTTATTGAAAATGATTATGGCACCGGTACAGTTCAGGCTTTGATATATAAAACTAAATGGTTTGAGCTGTTTTTATTTTATTTTATAGCTATTTTGGTTTATCAGATGTCAAATTATAAATCGTACAAGCATAAAATGCCGGTATTTTTATTTCATCTATCTTTTGTAGTTATTGCATTAGGGGCTTTGCTTACTCGCCATGTAGGATATGAGGGCAAATTATCAGTCAGAGAAAATAGCGCAACCAATCAAATGCTTTCTATGGATACTTATATTCAAATACAAGCTACTGACGGAAAGCAAGAAGTATATGAAGAATATCCTTTAAGACTTTCGTCTCTGTTTAGTAATAATTTTGATAAGTCGCTACAGATAGGAGACAAAAAAGTTTCTATTGTTCTCAAAGAATATTTGCCACAAGTAGAGTACAAGTTAGAACAAAATGCCACAGATGGTGTTAAAATGCTTGAGCTTATGGTGAGTAGCGCCAGTGGTGCAGGAGAATCAGTATACATTCAGAAAGGTGAATCTAAAACTGTGGGCGGCATGATCATATCATATGATACAAACGAAACCAATCCTGATGCATTTGCAATCAAAGATGGCCAAGAAGGCTTGATGGCAAACTTTCCAAGCGAAGCAATGACACTAAATATGGATGACCAAAACGAGGGCACACTAAGTGCAGGTCAAAACAAATTTGAGCAAAGAAAGTTATATAGATTTGATAGCAATGCCATTGTTCTTAAAGCTGTCTATCCTAAAGCAAAATTTGTAAAAACCTCAAAGGGTCTCAAACCAATAGCCAGTAAGCCGGAATATGTCAATATGGATATAAAAGTAGGAGATAAATCTACGAGTGTAGAATTTGCTCCAACGCAAGGTACGCCAGGTGATATAAAAAGCATAGAACTCAATGGAGTCGAGATATCTATGAGAATAGGTGCAAAAGTGATAGAACTTCCTTTTGAAATATTTTTAAAAGATTTCAAGCTTGATCGCTATCCAGGGTCTATGACACCATCATCATATGCAAGTGATGTCATACTTACCGATAAAGAAAATAACGTTACAATGCCTTATTCTATTTATATGAACCATGTATTGGATTATCGTGATTATAGATTGTTCCAAACATCTTATGACCCAGATGAAAAAGGCACTATACTCTCAGTAAATCATGATCCAGGAACAAATATGACATATTTGGGGTATCTGCTTTTGTCTCTTGGTATGATATGGGCTCTTTTTGCAAAAAACGGAAGATTTCAAAAGTTACTCACAGACACAAAGTCCTTGCAACAATTAAGCATTGCTCTAGTAATAATGGGTGCATTTATTTATACGCCGTTAAAGGCTGCTGATGTCAATGCTTCTCTTCCAAAATTTGATAAACAGCATATTGAAAAATTTAAACGACTTGTGGTCCAAGACGGCCAAGGACGTATGAAACCAATCGATACCATGGCAACAGAAGTTGTATCCAAGATTACTGGTAAAACAACTATGTTTGGAGCAGATGCAAGTGAACTATTTTTGGGCATGATGCTAAAACCAGAGGAGTTTCAAACTATTCCTATGATACAAATAGGTCATCCGCAAATTGCAAAAGATTTAGGTTTGAGCGAAGATGCCAAATATGCCAAATTTACTGATTTTTTTAATCAAGCACAACAATACAAACTTTTTGACGCTGTGCAAAAGGCAAATCAAAAAGCTCCATTAGAAAAGACCCAATACGACAAAGAACTTATTAAGGCCGACGAGAGACTAAATGTTGCTTATATGACATATATGGGAGATTTCTTTAAGGTATTTCCAAAACCACAGGACCCAAATAATGCATGGTTTTCTCCATTGAATGCAATGAAGTCATTTCCTCAAAAAGAGGGTCAAATGGTTCAGATGATCACTGCAAACTATTTTTCTCAATTAGTAAATGCTTCAAGTAGCGGCAACTGGGATAAAGCTAATGATAGTCTAGGACTTATAGTTAAGTTTCAAGATATATTCGGTGCAAAAGTAATACCAAGTGCAAGACATATTGATTTTGAGATAGCATATAATCACTATGGGCTATTTGCCAAGCTTGTTCCATTCTATATATTGCTAGGAGTTTTGCTTATAGTTGCAGCATTTGCGCATATACTTAGACCACTGCCGTTTATAGGTTGGATTATGAAAGGCGCTGTAGTACTTTTGAGTATCGGTTTTGTAATACATCTAGTAGGGCTTGGCCTTAGATGGTATATCTCCGATCATGCTCCTTGGAGTAATGCTTATGAATCAGTCGTCTTTATAGCAGCAACCACAGTATTGGCTGGATTATTGTTGGGCCGTAAAAGCTTATTTACATTAGCAGCTACGGCATTATTGGCTGGTGCTACTATGGGTGTAGCACATTTGAATTTTATGAATCCAGAAATTACTCCGCTTGTACCGGTACTTAAATCATATTGGCTAATGATACATGTAGCACTAATAGTTTCAGGAGACGGTTTCTTTGGTCTTGGGTTTATACTTTCTTTGCTAACTTTGATCCTTTTTATATTTAGAAGCCAAAATAGACCAAATATAGATAAATCTATCAAAGAATTATCAGCACTTTCGGAAATGTCACTATTGATAGGACTTGTAGTATTTACTATAGGTAACTTCCTAGGTGGCGTATGGGCAAATGAAAGCTGGGGCAGATATTGGGGCTGGGATCCAAAAGAGACATGGGCAGCTGTGACTATACTCATATATGCTGCTGTGTTGCACTTGAGATTTATACCAAAACTAAAAGGCTTGTATGCTTATAATGTAGCTGCTGTATGGGCATACAGTACAGTGCTTATGACATATTTTGGGGTCAATTACTATTTGTCTGGATTGCATTCATATGCAGCCGGAGATCCTATGCCAATCCCAGAGTGGATATATGTAGCAGTAGTGGCAGCAGGATTTTTGACCATATTGGCTAGTTTCAAAAGAAACATGAGAAACAAGGATACAGATGCTTAAAGAGTTTAAAAAATTCCTTATTAGAGGCAACATGATAGATATGGCAATAGGCTTTATCTTTGGTGCCGCTTTTTCAACTGTAGTCAAATCTCTCGTTGATAATATCATTATGCCACCGGTTGGCATGTTGCTTGGTCAAGTTGATTTTGCACAATTATATGTATCACTTGATGGTAATAGCTATGCTACGTTGAATATTGCAGCTAAAGCTGGAGCTCCAGTGATCAAGTATGGAGCGTTTATAAATGACGTTCTTTCATTTGTGATCTTGGGATTTGTGATATTCATATCAATTAAAGCCTATAATAAAATTATAACAACATCAGAATCAGCTGAAGAAGATATTCCTGAAGAGACTATACTATTGCTTCGCGAGATCAGAGACAGCCTAAAAAAATAATATTTTATGCTTTAAGTTCGCCCTTTTTTTGGTATGTCGACGATTTTTTTGATTGCTTCAGAGCAAACTGCGAGGCCAAACGCACCAGTAACTGCTACGCATGAGCCTTTCTCTTTGCAATTTGCCTCTTCTGTGGAAAACACAACTGTAAAATTACGATCGAATTTAGCTTTTTTTAGCTCCCTTCGCATTTTATTTGCCAATGCTTCTCCTTGAGTTTTCCATATGGATGCCACAGATATTTTGCTGGCATCATATCTTTTAGCAGAGCCTACAGCCATTATAAGTTTACGAAAACATTTCTTTGCTATTTCTATTTTAACTTTTGTTGTATCACATGAGTCTATGACTATGTCATATGGTGTAAAATCAAAATCTTTCACCCATGCAATATCCATTTTTTGATTTATAGCAATGATGCCTGGATATAACTCTTTTAGCCTTTCAGTTTTTAATTCGCCAATTGCTTCAGAGCCTATCTGCCTATTTTTATTACTTTCATCATAAACATCATGATCAATTATAGTAATATGTCTAACACCACTTCGATATAGGCAATCAAGAGCATAGCTTCCTACTCCGCCAACTCCAAGTATTAGTACAGAGGCATTATGAAGCTTGTCAAATTTTTCTTCTCCAAAAAGCTTGCGACATCTATCAAATCTCATAACCACTGCTTTAAAGTTTCAATATCCATATGACTGGTCATATCCAGATGAACCGGGGTAATAGATACAAATCCTTGGTCTATAGCATCAAAATCGCTCATCTCACCTTCGGTTTGTTCCCAATCAAGTCTAGGCAAACCTATCCAATAATGCTCTATACCTCTGGGATTATTGTGGACTGCTGCATCATTGCCATATAATCGTTTGCCGGCACGAGTGATCATTAGTCCATTGCACAGCTCAGAAGATATAGGAGGGATATTGACATTGAGAAATTTTCTACTACCTAGCGGAAAACCATTTTCTAAGATACGTTTTGCCAAGGTAGTAACGGTATTTTTAGCCAGTTCATAACCGAAATCATCTATATTTTGACATTGACCATGGCAAACTTGTGATACAGCCATTGCTGGAATGCCCTGTAATACAGCTTCCATTGCAGCAGCAGCGGTGCCGGAATATGTGATGTCTTCTCCCATATTGGAACCTTTGTTTATGCCGGAAATTATTAAGTCTGGTTTGCAGCCTTCATTAAATAATTTATTGAGGGCCAAAAATACGCAATCAGTGGGCGTACCATCGTCGAGCTTGAAAAAATCATTACCAAGCTCGACAAATCTTAGCGGTCTAGTGAGAGTAAGAGAGTGCCCACAAGCTGATTTCTCTACGGTTGGAGCTACTACTATCACTCTACCTAAAGGCCTCAATGCTTCTACTAATTCATGTAATCCTTTTGATTCAAAACCATCATCATTGGTAACAAGTATATGTTTCATTATAACTCTTTGTAAAAATTCAAACGCTATTATAGCCTTTTTGGTATAATATACTAAATAAATGGTTGTCATTGGCTTCCATAAATTATCACATAGGAATAATCGTGCAAAAAGAACCAATGCTTCATGCTACATATCAAAAGTTGACCAAAGAACTAGAACACCTCAAAACAGTAGAGAGAAATGAGATAGCTAGAGTTATAGATGAAGCTAGAGCTTTGGGAGACCTAAAAGAGAACGCAGAGTATCATGCTGCCAAAGAGAAACAGGGGCTTATGGAGGCACGGATCATAGAAGTTGGTGATCTGCTCTCACGTGCACAGATCATAGATCCATCTACTTTGACACATACTAGAATTTGCTTTGGATCTACCGTGGAACTTGTAGATCAGGATAGTGAGAATATTATTAAATATACCATTGTAGGAACCCAAGAGTCCAGTCCTGCTCATGGACTAATCTCTCTTTTTTCTCCTTTGGCAAAAGCACTTATGGGCAAAGAAGAGGGTGATGAGATAGAGGTATCGTTGCCTAGCGGACAGAAATGCTATGAGATAACGACAGTATGCTATGAAGAGATTTGTATCAAGGATAAATAATGAGAGTTGGGATAGTAGGGGTAAGCGGATATACAGGGTTGGAATTAATAAAGCTTATTTTGACCCATCCAACTTTTAAGCTTACATATTTGGCTACAACCACAGGCGATAATATGGTAGAATCTATTCATCCTGCACTGCAAGGTGTGATCACAATGGCAATAGACAAAGCTTCTCCTGATGATATTAAAGTACATTGTGATGTAGTGTTTTTAGCTCTTCCACACAAAGCTTCCATGGGATTTGCAAAAAAACTTTGGGAAAGTGATGTTAAAGTTATTGATCTCTCTGCTGATTATCGTCTCTTGCAAGAAACATATGAAAAACATTATTGCCTACACGAAGATGCCCCAAATGCTCACAAAGGCATCTATGGACTAATAGAGTATTACCGTGATGATATAAAGAGCGCTAAGCTTGTGGCAAGTCCTGGATGTTATCCTACTGCTACATTACTTGGCATCTTGCCGTTTATTCCATATATAGATACAAATGCACCATTATTTATAGATGCCAAATCTGGAGTGAGCGGTGCTGGCAAGAATTGTACGGAAACTACACATTTTGTGAGTATTAATGACAATATATTTGCATATAATCCACTCAAACATCGTCATGCTCCAGAAATTGCAGAAAAAATAGCCGATATTCACAAAGTAGATATAAACGTACATTTTGTTCCTCACCTTGTGCCAATGACAAGAGGAGAGCTAGTAAGTGTATACGCGACACTCAAAAGCGATATAGATCCGCTTGAGGTATTAAAGAATCATTATGCAAACGAACCTTTTGTGCGTATCAGAGAAAAACCGGTAGATACCAAAAGTGTATCTGGTACTCATTTTTGTGATATTTTTGCAGCAAGAGAGGGCAATGCGCTTTTTGTAAGTAGCAGCATTGACAATCTCTTAAGAGGAGCAAGCTCACAAGCGTTGGCCGCAGCAAATATTATGTGCGGACTAGATGAGAGTGCTGGATTGCCAAAGTTGGCATATGTCCCATAAGAAACAGCATGACTGAGATCAAAGAAGGTGCTTTATTTATAGCTGACGCACATTATCCACATCACGGGGATGAATTTATCAAACTTCTACAGAAGCTAGATAATGGCGAGCTAACTACTTCTCAGCTTTTTTTGATGGGGGATGTTTTTGATCTGTTGTTTGGATACAATGATTACATTGTGACATTTTCCAATGAAGCCGTGAACTTGCTTCAAAAACTTTCTCAAAAAATAGAAATACACTATTTTGAGGGCAATCATGACTTTTGTATTAAAAAAATTTTCCCTCATATTAATGTATATTCCAGAGATGAGCAGCCAGTTGTTATGAAGTTGGGCACAAAGAGAGTCGCACTTTCCCATGGAGACAAGTACGAAACTGGATTTGGGTATGGGGTGTATTGTAATCTGCTTAGAAACAAAATAACTTTAAATATATTAAAACCTTTTGAGAAAAAGATCATAAACTATCAAATGAATAAACTGCCTTCAAAGATCATTTGCTTCAAGATGCCAGATTTTGAACAAAAGGTTAAAGCGATTATGAGTCATTATAAAGATGTAGATCTCGTGATAGAAGGACACTTTCACCAAGCGGTTAATATAGGCAAATACATATCATTACCATCTTTAGCGTGTCAAAAAAAAGTTGCTATGATTCAAAATGGTAATATTGTTTTCTCAAAAATACATTAAAAAAACAAATAATTTTAATATTGTATTTATTATGTTATCAAATCATGATATAATTTATTTTAAATTGCTTTAAATTATCTCTTGAAGGATAAAAAATGAAAATCAATACTATAGAAGATGCAATTGCTGCTGTTACAAAAAATGGTTTATCATTGAAAAAAATCTCGCAATCGCTTTTGACACATGAAGTCATCTCTTTGGCTATTAAGCAAAACGGTTTGGCTCTTGAATATGTTCCAAACAAAAGAAAAACAGATGTTTGTTGTCTAGAAGCGGTTAAGCAAAACGGTTTGGCTCTTGAATATGTTCCAAAAGCCATCAAAAGCGAAGCGATATGTCTTGTTGCCGTTGTAGAAGATGGTTTAGCAATTGAATTTGTTCCAAGAATTCTTAAAAACGAGATATTATGTCTAGAAGCGGTTAAACAAAACGGTTTGGCTTTGGAGTTTGTGCCAAAATCTATAAAAACAGAAGAGTTATGTAAAGCTGCTGTAAAACAAGACGGTTTAGCCTTGGCATATACCAAACTAAAAGACGAATCTTTGTATCTTGCAGCAGTCAAGCAAATTGGTTTGGCACTCAAGTATGTCCCAAAATCATTTAGAACAAAAGAAGTGTGTCTAGAAGCTGTCAAGCATAATGGCTTAGCACTAAAATATGTTCCAAAAAATCTCAAAGGGGCTACTATGTGCCTGGAGGCTGTTAAGCAAAACCCTATGGCTTTACACTATGTACCTAGAGCATTCAAAACCAACATATTATGTGCAGAAGCAGTCAAGAAAAATCGCTGGGTGTTTTTGGATCTGGATAATGAATTTAGAATTCCTATGGTTTGTTTGGCTGCGGTTGCACAAGATGGCAGTTTACTCGCATATGCGCCCAAATCTTCAAAAACTCATGAAGTTTGTCTAGCAGCAGTACAAAACGACGGTTTAGCTCTGGAATTTGTACCAAAATCACGCAGAAGCGAAGAGATCTGCATAGCCGCAGCCAAACAGTATGGCAAGATATTTAAATATATCCCAAAAGAGCATAGAGATGCTTGCCGTAAAGCATTAGCTTAGTGTGATTAATTTGATTTTTGCTTTGCAAAGCTTTTCAGTATAAAAGCTTCCAAATGGAATGAGAGAAAGTAAGAAATAAAAACAGCTCTCTTTGGTAGTGAGAGGCACTTCATTTTTTGATTTCAAGAGTTGATAGACAAACCATGTAAATAATGCTCCATGAATCATACCGGCTATTTTGGTGGCCATTGGATAGCCAAAATAATATTTGAGCGGCATAGCAATAAATACCAAGATTATAAAAGAGTATCCCTCTATAGTGTTGATCATTCTAAAATTGTTAAGTGATGTCAAGGTTTGCTCCGTGAAATTTTCGCGAAGTATATCAGAAGATTCTTATTTAAAAATAATATTTATCTAATTATTACCCTACTGGTTAATAAAGTAGACGTAGACAATTTGGTGTTTTTACTTTGCAATGTTATTTAGTTAGATTCTTACGGCATTTTATGCCTCAGAATGACGCTAGTTGCTCGTTATAGTGAGGGCTTTTAGCCCGTGACTATCTTCTCTTTTTGGATTGCTTCGTATTTTAACTTCGTCTAGTATTTTGACGAAAGGCGACTATGATTTGATAGATAATAGTCGCAGATACAATTCTCACTAACATACCAAATGCCTCATACCCGTTAAATGTATCATCATCTTTGAAAGCATTAATAGGATTGATAAGTTTTGAAATAATGTTTTGAAAACTTGAATCGAAAAATAAGCCATACGAGCCTATTAAAATAAATACAATAAAAAAAATATAGAAATATTTGATTTTTGCTGGAATAAATGACAATCTATATGCAAACAATAAAATGATTAAACTCATAAATATATTAAACCAATCAAAGTCTTTATGCCAACCTTCTCCCATATAAAATTCATGCGGAAAAGTAAAAAGAGAATACCTTAAGCTCATAAATATAAAAAGTGAAAAAAATCCAAATATCATGAGAAATAAAATTGCTCTTACCCAATCTGTGCCAAAGTTTGAAACCAATTTGTTTAGACGAAGCGGTATGAGTTTAACCCATTTATTGCCTTCGGTTTTATTGTCTTGATTTTTTTTTAATTCATCTATATATTTCTCTTGTTCTATTACAAAATACTTATTTGCCTCTAAGATATTGTTTTGTTTTTCATAGTGTGATTTAATGATTCTTGCAGTTTCTCTATTTGCAAATATTTTTATAAAAGTTTTATTTGAATTAGAATTTTTAATGCTATTAAAATTTGTTATATTCATAAAAGTATTAGTGAGATCTAGTTTGTCAAAACTAGAATTTGAAAAATCAATAATTTTTTCAAAATATGAACCTCTAAAATACATTTCACTTAAATTTGGAACAATATCACTTGTATAAGTTCCATCATTAAAAAAAGCATTCTCGCGAAAATTGGTCTTTATAAAACTACCACCCATCTTAAAAGTTGTAAAGCTAAAATCAGTTTCGCCAAAAAAAGTAGCATTATCAAAATAAACTTTTTTTTCAAAACAGGTATTCATAAATGAAGTAGATCCATAAAATTTACAGTTTGAAAAGCTAATATTTTCTTTAAAATTTAATAGGTCTATATGTCTTATAAAGTCAAAGTTTAAAAAAATCAAATAACTTAAATCAATTTTATTAGACTCTTTTTGCAAATCAATTATTTTGTTTAAAGTATCTGGATAAAATCTATATTGATGTGTAGTTTCTTCGAACTTAGCGTGAAAAACTGAATCATCAGAATCATAGATTTCTTTTTTTAAATATTCTTTTTTCAGCCAATTGGATTTATCCTCAAATAAAATATCATACTCATCTTGAGTAATTTTGTCATCACCTAAAAGTTGCTTGATGACTAGATTCATCTATTACCCTATCAATTCACTACACAGATCAAATCTATTGTGTGTCATGAGATGCACTTTTGGATGCAATGCCATAACAGCATCATAAACTACTTTTGATAGTCCAAATCCAACTTCGTATTCTCTCTCGTTTCCATCCATGCTAGCTAGGTTCATCTCATCTATTATAGATTTTGGTACAGAGATACCAGGTACATGTTCATCTATGAAATTAGCCGTCTTAGCGCTCACCACAGGAAACTGGCCAAGTATGAGCTGGGCTTCTTTGGCAGTTTGACGGACACTTTCGGTTTTTGCATTTTCAAAGAGTTCTAGCAAGAGTTTGGCATTATCTATATCATATATCGGTTGGGTAATGATGGCTCTAGCACCATAATCAAGTTTTTTGACCATTCTTTTTTGAAGGGTCTTAGGGTCTTTGGCATATGCATTGCTCACCGCGAACGGATAGATAGGCTTAGGGGCAGGGCGTAGCGGCTTTTTGCTATAATCAGTGCCGCTATTTAGATGGTGAATGATACTTAGCAGTAGAGTTGAATCTCTCTCTAATACGCCTTTGACTTCCGGCTGATCAGAATATTTGGCAGGGTCCCCTGTCAGGGCCAATATACATCTAATATCAAAATCATTTGCACCAAGCAAGGTTGATTGGAGTGAGAGTTTATTTTTGTCCCTCATGCTCATGGTGGCAATTACAGGTTTGGCAAACTTTTGCTGCAGCTTGACAGCAGCTAGCACAGCGTCCATTTTTAGCTTGGCCAGAGGATTATCAGTAGTGGTAAAGCCAGTGACTTTGGTATCTAGATCAAAATCTCTGATCTGTTCTATGATATTATCCATAGAAGCTCCATGCGGAGGCGTAACTTCTACAGTAATAAAAGGTTTCGAGCTGCACAGGGTGGCGCAAAAGGCATCAAATATCATTTGTCATTCTTTGTATTAGATTTTTGCTATCTTGTGACCAAAGCATGGATCACTTTGATCTAAAAATACTGGGTCCATCTTCTTAGCAATAATTTGATACAATCTTAGCTAAATTTTACTTGTAAAATCGTATTAAATATTTATAAATATGAAGGAATATTTTTGAAGTTAGCTGTTTTTGATTTTGATTCTACACTTATGGACGGAGAAACTATAGATTTTTTAGCTGCAGAGCTTGGGTTAGAAGCTGAAGTAGCTGCTATTACTCACGAAGCCATGGAAGGAAGATTGGATTTTTTTGCTTCATTGGTCAAAAGAGTTGCTCTCCTAAAAGGATTGCCAAAAAGTAAAGTAGATGAGATCTGTACGTCTTTACCGTTTGTGAATGGGGCCGTAGAGTGTGTGGAAGGGCTCAAAAGCAGAGGATATAAAGTAGTATGCTTTTCTGGCGGATTTCGCAATGCTACTGCTCATGCTGTAAATATACTCGGGCTTGATGCTGATTTTGCAAATACTTTGCATCATGAAGACGGAATTCTTACCGGCATAGTAGGCGGCGAGATGATGTTTGGCTCGTCAAAAGGAGAGATGCTTTTGCGACTGCAAGGATTATTGGGAGTAAGCGTCGAAGATACTATTGCAGTAGGAGACGGGGCAAATGATCTTAGTATGTTTGCACTTGCCGGTACTCGCATCGCATTTTGTGCCAAACCAATATTAAAAGAGGCTGCTTCTCATACTATCGATGATAGAGATCTAACCCTTGTTTTGGATATAGTTGATTCTCTATAATGTTGTGCAATATTTCTTCACTATTTAGAGATATATTCAAGTTTAAAAAACTGCTTTTTTGGGGGCAGGTAGTAGCTATAATATCTACCTTGCTTGTAGCTATTGTCCCTCTTTTTATTCCTCTTTTGGTCGATGAATTATTGTTGCACAAAGAGCCTAGATTGACGCTCTTTGTCTCTAAATATTTAGGAGATATGAGCGTTGGCGGATATGTACTCTTTGTACTATCTATTATTATACTGTTTCGTATATTATCAGCCATGCTTGGTATCATACAGTCTAAGATTTTTGCAACAATATCTAAAAAAATTAGTTACAAACTACGCGTATCTCTATTGGATCATCTCAAAAGAGTTTCATTAAAAGAATATGAGAATTTTAGCGTAGGCTCTATCACATCCAAGCTGGTTACTGATATAGAGACTATCGATGGATTTATAAGTACGACGATCAGCAAACTAGTCATTGCTATACTTACGCTGTTATTTTCAAGTATGGTTCTTTTGTGGATCCATTGGCAGCTTGCACTTTTTATACTTATTACAAATCCAATAGTCGTATTTTTTACGGCTAAGCTTTCACGCAATATTGGTATGCTCAAAAAAGAAGAGAATAGAGCTATAGAAGAGTTTCAAGGCAGCCTCTCTGAAACTTTGGAGCTTTTTCATCAGATCAAAGCTACCAATAAAGAAGAATATTTCTTTGATAAAACTACTATCAAAGCAGATGAACTTAAAAACCATGCTATAGCATACGGATATAAAAGCGAAGTGGCAATGAGGTGGTCTTTTCTTATATTTTTAAATGGATACGAAGTATTTAGAGCTGTGAGCATCTTAGCTGTTGCATACAGTGATCTTAGCGTAGGACTTATGCTCGCGATTTTTTCTTATCTATGGGTCATGGTAGGACCGACTCAAGATATCATCAATTTCCAATATGCCCTATCTACTGCCAAAGCAGCTTGCGGAAGGATAAACAGTATCTTTGCGTTGGAGCAGGAGAGGTCAATACCCAATGCACAAAATCCATTTGAAGGTAAAGATAGTATAGACATCAAGCTAAAAAATGTCTCATTTTCATACAAAGAAGGCAAACAAATATTAAGAAATATCAATATGAAATTTGAAACAGGTCAAAAGATAGCTATAGTTGGTGCCAGTGGCAGTGGTAAGACTACTTTGGCGAATTTAATAGTTGGATTTTATCACACGGACAGTGGAGAGATATATTATGACGGTATCCCTTCAAAAAATATCGCATTATCGACAATACGGGAAAATATACATCTTATATTGCAACATCCTAAACTTTTTCATGATACAATACGATTTAATTTGACATTGGGACATCCTTATAGTGATGAAGAAATTCATCAAGCACTAACCATTGCTCAATTAGATGATGTAGTAGTCAAACTTGAAAATGGTTTGGATACTAAAGTTGGACGAGACGGTATCAAGCTCAGTGGCGGTCAAAGACAAAGAGTTGCGATTGCCAGGATGATTCTCAGTGATCCAAAAGTGGTTATATTTGACGAATCAACTTCTGCGCTTGATACTCATACAGAGATAAGACTATTTAAGGCATTATCTCATTTTTTGGCACAAAAAACAGTTATAACTATTGCACATAGACCAAGTACCATACAAAATGCTGATATGATTTTTGTGCTTGAGCATGGAGAGCTTGTAGATAGCGGTGTGCCAGAAATACTCTTGGCAAGAGAGAATAGTTATTTTGCAAATATGCATTGAGCAATTTTAATAATTCTTGGTTTCTTGATCTTGTCAAAAAATTATTCTTCGATGTGAGTATTCTCACAAATAGTTGCTCTGAAATTTTTTTAGTTTTTCAGGGGACTATGTTAATTATATTATAGTTTTTAGGAATTTAAATGACAATTTTAGACGCGTTAATCTTGGGTACGCTTGAAGGCTTAACCGAATTTCTGCCTATATCAAGCACAGGACATCTCATCTTGGTTTCTGATCTCTTGGGATTAAAGCAGACCGATGCTCACAAAGCATTCGAAGTCTCTATACAATTAGGCAGTATATTGGCGGTGTTGTTTTTGTTTGCTCAAAAACTATTGGTAGATAGAGCATTGTGGCTCAAGATAGCTGTTGCATTTTTGCCTACGGCAGTATTTGGCTTTTTATTTTACAAGACCATAAAATCACTATTTGGCGTAGAGACAGTGGCCGTGATGCTTGTCATTGGCGGTATTGTGTTTTTGGTCGTTGAGTACTTACATCGTAATCGAGATGATTCAAAAGATAAAACAGTCGAGGGTCTTACTATCAAAGAGTCGTTTATGATAGGATTATTTCAAAGCATCTCAATGGTCCCAGGAACAAGCAGATCCGGCATGACTATGCTCGGTGGAATTTTTGCGGGACTTTCACGTAAAAGTGCAGCTGAATTTTCGTTTCTTTTGGCCATCCCAACCATGTTTATAGCTACGGCATATGACTTGTATAAAAATAGATCCATGATGGTTGTAGATGACTATTCTTTGGTAGCCATAGGTTTTGTGACGGCATTTGTGGTGGCTTTGATTACGGTCAAATGGATGATGCAATTCCTTACTCGCCATACTTTTGTGGTTTTTGGTATATACCGCATTGTTGTTGGCTTGGCATTTTGGTTTTTTGTAGTACAGAATTGATCAACTACTGGATTTATAGAGCCTCATTGGTGAGGTTTTATTAAGTTCAAAGAGATGAACTTGAAAGGTTATGTATGAATTTTAATGAATTTAATTTTCACCCAGATATTGCAAAGGGTGTCAGAATTGCAGGATTTAGTGAACCTAGTCCTATACAGAAGATGGCTATTCCTATAATAGAAGACGGCAAGGATATGGTGGGTCAAGCCTACACCGGTACAGGTAAAACAGCGGCATTTGGTTTACCAATACTTGATAAAATTGCCAAAGGCAGTTGCGAAAGAGCTTTAATCATTACACCCACTAGAGAACTAGCAACCCAGGTTAGTGATGAGCTTTATCACCTTGGTCGTTTTGCAGGTATTCGCACATTGACTGTTTATGGAGGTGTTGGATATGGTAGACAAATTGCACTTATACATAAGGGCGTGCAAATAGTAGTAGCAACACCAGGCAGACTCAAAGATCTATACAAAAAAGGTAAAATAGATACCTTTAATCCAGAAATCGTAGTTCTAGATGAAGCAGACGAGATGCTAGATATGGGCTTTTTAGATGATATTAAAGAGATCTTTGAATACATACCTCAAAATAGACAAACACTTCTGTTTTCAGCCACTATGCCAGAACCTATCAAAGATTTGGCAGAAAATATACTTTATCGTCCAGAGTTTGTCTCAGTTGTCAATGAAGCTGAAACGGTCAATAGTATAATAGAACAGCGATATTATGTGATAGAAGAAAACCAAAGGGATGAAGCCATAGTTAAATTGCTTGAAACCGAAGATACGGAAAAATGTATTATATTTTGTCGTATGAAAAGAGAAGTAGATAGACTAAGTGAACATCTCGAAGCTCTTGGTTTTAGCGTCAAAGGATTACATGGTGATTTGGAACAAGACGATAGAGATTCTGTTATTAAAGCATACAGAAGAGGTGAAGTTAAAATTCTCGTAGCAACAGATGTGGCAGCAAGAGGGCTAGATGTCAAAGGCGTAAGCCATGTATTTAATTATCACATACCTTTTGATCCGCAAAGCTATGTACATAGAATTGGACGTACGGGCAGAGCAGGCAAAAGCGGCCAAGCTATTACATTGGTTTCCACTGAGGAATTCAAAGAGCTTCAACGTATCCAAAAAGAAGTAGGAGCAGACATGAGATTGGCTACTATAGAAAATAGCTATGCTATGCAGCATGAAGATTATGAGGCAATTATGACAAACATATCTTCAATCAATACTACTTCTGAAGCTAAGATCATGTTGGAATCCTATATGTTAAATGATAGAGATTTGATCCTAGAGAAACTTTTGAGTTATTATTTAGCTAGAGAATCTGGTGGTTTTGGTGGAAATATTGGTTTTGATGAATCTGAAGTAAAAGACTTGATGGCAAGCTATAATATTGATCAAGTTGCTACAAATAAGCAAAATCGTCGTAAAAAAAGAAGATAATCTTTTTTTTAACTTAGGAGTAAGTAAAAGTAGTTTACAATCTCACACCAAAATATCAATTGAGATATTTTGAAACATAATACTAAAAATACAAGTATTTTAGTATAAAAAAAAGAAAAGTCAAAGGTACCGTTAGATGGCTAAAAAATATATTGATATTATGGACACTACTTTCAGAGACGGATTTCAATCCGTTTTTGGTGGTCGTGTACTTATGGAAGATTTTTTTCCTGCAGTAGAAGCTGCAAAAAAAGCTGGCATTAATCATTTCGAATTTGGTGGAGGAGCTAGATTCCAATCTCTTTTCTTCTATTTAAGAGAAAATGCATTTGATATGATGGATCAATTTAGAGAAATAGTTGGTCCAAAAGCAAATTTGCAAGTACTGTCTCGAGGCATAAATACTGTTATGCTTGATACTGGCAGTAGAGAGATGGTAGATTTGTTTGCCAAAATGTTTGCCAAACATGGTACTTCAACAGTGAGAAACTTTGATGCCCTTAATGATGTCAATAACCTCATATATAGCGCTGAATGCATCAAAAAATATGGCATGAATCATGAAGTAGTAGTGACTATGATGGATTTACCTCCAGGATGTACAGGTGCTCACGATGTGGCTTTTTATGAAAAAACATTAAGAAATATCTTGGACAGCGGCACAAGTTTTGATAGCGTTTGCTTCAAAGATGCTAGTGGTACATCAAATCCACACAAGGTTTTTGAAACTATAGCAATGGCAAGAAAACTTTTGGGTGAAAGCGTACATCTTAGATTCCATACACATGAAACTGCCGGAGTAAGTGTAGCTTCTTATCTTGCAGCTCTTGAAGCAGGTGCTAATGGTATAGATCTAGCAGCAGCTCCTGTTAGTGGAGGAACAAGTCAACCTGATATTCTTACTATGATACATGCTACTAAAGGTTCAGATTATAACCTCGGTGATTTAGATGTTCTAAAAATTCTAAAATACGAAGAAACATTGGCAAGTTGTCTAAAAGATTATATGATACCGCCTGAAGCTACTCAAGTTTCTCCTATTATTCCTTTCTCTCCTATGCCAGGAGGCGCTTTGACAGCTAATACTCAAATGATGAGAGATGCAGGAAATCTTGATAAGTTTGATGAAGTAATACTAGCTATGAAAGAAGTAGTAGAACGAGGAGGATACGGTACTTCAGTAACTCCTGTAAGTCAGTTTTATTGGCAACAAGCTTATTCAAATGTCATGTTTGGTCCATGGAAACAAATTGCTCCTGGATATGGTCGTATGGTACTTGGATATTTTGGTAAAACTCCAGTGCCGGCAGATAGCGAGATCATTAAGCTAGCTAGTGAACAGTTAAAACTTGAACCAACAACTGAAAATCCTTTGGATATAGCAGATAGAGATGAAACCAAATCAATTGCTTATTGGACAAAAGTGCTTGAAGATGAAAGTATCAAAACTACAGATGAAAATATTTTTATAGCAGCATCATGCGATAAAAAAGGTATAGCCTTCCTAAAAGGCGAAGGACCATTAATGGTCAGAAAAGGTAAATATACAACTACACAAGGAGGTGACATGAGCGGGAATTATACAGTCATGGTTGACGGTAAAAAATATAGTGTGCAGGTAGCAGAGGGCAATGCTGATATCCAGATTAAAGAAGTTGCAAAAGAGAGTACTACTACTCCTGTGGCTAGCACTGGCAGTAATGCTGCAGGGAGCGTTAAGATAAACTCTCAAACGCCTGGTAATGTATGGCAAATTTTAGTTAATGTTGGTGATAGCGTAACTGAAGGCCAAAAAATTATGATACTTGAAGCTATGAAAATGGAAATTGATATTCTTGCTCCAAAAGATGGCGTAATAGCTTCTATTAATGTTGCACTAAACGATGCAGTTCAAGATGGTCAACTTTTGGCTTCTTTGGAATAGTATAATATAATAAACAATTGGTATATTAAAGAAGTTAGCGTTTGAAGTAAAAGATATTTTATAAACTTTTACTTCTTTTTGATTTTTTATAAAGAGGAAAATATGGACACCAAGTTACCCAAGGGGCTTGAAAAATTAGGGCTTAAAGACATTCAGAATGTATATTATAATTTAGATTATGATACATTGCAAACACATGAAGTCAATCAATTGGAATGCAAACTTTCCGATAATGGAACAGCGATGTGTGATACGGGTATTTTTACCGGTAGAAGCCCGAAAGACAAATATTTTGTCAAACAACCGCCATCGGAGTATGAAATTGCGTGGGGCAATGTAAATAAACCGATCGAAAAAGAGATATATGATGAGCTGCTAGAGCTTAGCAAGGAACAACTATCGGGTACATCGATATATGTGATGGATGTTTATGCAGGAGCTAGTCTTCAGAGTCGTAAAAAAATTCGATTTGTATCGGAAGTCGCATGGCAAGCGCATTTTGTTAAAAATATGTTTATTCGCCCTACAGAAGCAGAGCTAGAAGATTTTGAACCAGATTTTATTGTTTTGAATGCTTGCAAAACAGTCAATGAAAAATATAAAGAACATGGATTAAATTCTGATGTTTTTATCATATTTAACATAGAAGACAATATGTCTATAATCGGCGGAACTTGGTATGGCGGCGAGATGAAAAAAGGCATATTTTCTATGATGAATTATTGGCTTCCTCTAGAAAATAAGCTGCCAATGCATTGTTCGGCAAATGTTGGTAAAGAAGGTGATGTATGCCTATTTTTTGGACTTTCTGGTACAGGAAAAACAACCTTATCAACTGATCCACATCGTGCATTAATCGGGGATGATGAGCATGGATGGGATGAGAGTGGTGTATTTAATTTTGAGGGCGGATGTTACGCAAAAGTAATCAATCTAGATCCATCAAGCGAACCAGAGATCTATGCTGCAATAAGAAAAAATGCTCTTTTGGAAAACGTAGTATGTGACAGTAGTGGGATTATTAATTACAGCGATGATACCAAGACAGAAAATACTAGAGTCTCTTATCCTATTGAGCATATAGACAATTATCAAGAAAATCTACAAGCAGGTCATCCTACCAATATAATATTTCTAACTGCAGATGCATTTGGCGTATTGCCTCCTGTGAGTAAACTGACAAAAGAACAAGCAATGTACTATTTTCTTAGCGGTTACACTGCTAAAGTTGCTGGAACAGAATTGGGGATCAAAGAACCGGTCGCTACTTTTTCAGCATGTTTTGGAGAGGCATTTTTACCACTCCATCCTACAAGATATGCTAAATTGCTTGGAGAAAAAATAGATTCCCATGGTGTTAATGTTTATCTATTGAATACCGGATGGACTGGCGGATCGTATGGTGCAGGCAAAAGAATGAGCATTAAAAATACTAGAGCATGTATAGATGCTATTTTGAATGGTAATATATTACAAGCTGAGTTTGATTCTTTGGATATTTTCGATCTTGCTATACCAAAAGCATTGCCTGGCGTTGAAACTGCTGTGCTAAATCCTCGCAACACTTGGGAAAACAAAGAAGAATATGACTCAATGCTACGTAAACTTGCTGTTATGTTTATGGAAAATTTTCATCGCTACGACGACAATGGCAATGAGTTTGATTATGCTTCAGCAGGTCCAAAACTATAAAAATATTTTAATTACAAAGCAGGTTTTTTAAAAAACCTGCTTTGTAATTTCTTTTTTAAATATCCATAATATTTTTTAAATATCTTTTGTAAATTCAGGTATATGATATTGTTGTTGCATTTTTTCCATTTTCTGACCCATCATTTCAGGACGTGAAATAAAATTATATCCCTTAAATAGTGTCCAAGCACCATATAGCATTATCATCAAAGCTCCTATTTTTGTCATGGTCGTTCTCCATCCACCCCTTTGGATAAACTTTGCCAATGAACCCAAAAATAATAGTGAAGGCATAGTGCCTAGACCAAAGATAAACATTACCATTGCCCCATAGAGTGGATTTGCAGTACTTGCTGCTACTATGGCAAACGCATATACGGGGCCACATGGGATAAGACCATTTAACATCCCTAGTATATAAAAACTAGCAGGTGTTTTGCTAATCAATAATGCTTTAAATGAATTTTGAAACCATCCTTGTTTAGATATGGACCAATTTGCTGAATTTAGAAATTTACCTCCTCCGATTATAGAAAATCCAGCTATGATCATAAGTATTCCAGTAGCAATGAACAATATTCCCTTTGTAGTCATTGTAAATGCAAATACTTTGCCAAGAAGACCGAAGATGGCGCCCATGATTATATATGTCGTAACTCTGCCAAAATTATATGCCAAGTGAGAAAAGCTTTGTTTTGCCCAAGATGCTTTTTCATCTATTTTGGCAGTACTGTATGCTATTACTATACCTCCACACATTCCTATGCAGTGTCCAAATCCTATCATAAAAGCAGTACCTAAAATAGCCAATAACTCAATATAATTCATATATTTTTTACCTCTGTGGTGATTTCAATAACAAACTATAATCATTTATTGTTAAAATGATATTAAAAGTGTTAAATGAATGTTAAAATATCATATTAAAATATAAAAATGATATTTGTAATAAGATTTCATTACAAATACGCTATAATAAATCAACAAATCGTAGGTAGGTTGGGGATGGATAAAACTCGTAAGATTAGGATATTGCTTCTCGAGGATGATAGTAATCTAAATGATACTATTGTAGAATTTTTAGAGTCAAAAGGTTATTTTGTGGATACTGCATTCGATGGACTTGAAGCACAAGACAAATTGTATGAAACCAGATATGATCTATTGCTTTTGGATGTTAATGTGCCAAATATAAATGGGTTTAAACTGCTAAAAGAAGCTAGGGAAAACAATGTGGTAGCCCCAGCAATTTTTATTACATCATTGGATAGCGTTGATGATTTAGAAAAAGGTTTTAATAGCGGATGTGACGATTATATAAGAAAGCCATTTGAACTAAAAGAACTTCTGATCCGCATAGAAACACTTTTAAGAAGAGAATTTTATCACGAAGTAAAATCTACGATGTATATTGCAAAAGAAATCGAATACGACATTGACAATAATGATCTGGTAATTAGGGGTGAGCATATATCTTTGGGCAACAAAGAAGCAAAGCTATTGAAGCTATTTATGCAGCATGTCGGCGAAATATTATCTCATGAGAGAATATATGAATATTTATGGGATTATGATGAAGAACCAAGTGATACAGCTCTTAGAACTTATATAAAAAATCTTAGAAAAATCATAGGGAAGGATTGTATTGCAAGTATCAAAAAACAAGGCTACAAATTCATTACTTGCGAGTGAAAAAAAGTCTTTATTTAGATTTTTGACACTTTATGTTCTGATGATGATGAGCATTATCGTATTGATTTCGCTTTTTTATTATCAAAACCAAGAAAAAATGATGTTCTTAAGCAAAAGAGATATGCTATCAGATTATGCATATGAACAGATCAAAAAACTAAAAGTACTACATAATACATTTCCAGCTCAAAATACATATCCAAGAGATCCTAGATTTAAAAGCGCAATTTATGATTTGGAATATGTGAAAATATTCTCTCTTCTAGAGAGTGATGACATTGATTTTAACACAGATATGTATATAACCTATGATAATAAAATCCATTTTGTTAAAACATTGTTTGAATATTATCTAGGGGCAAAATATCTTTTCTTGGAAATTCCTGATGATGGTGAATGGCGAAAAGAAGCATGGGAAAATATATTTATTTTTGGTGGATTGGCTATTGTTTTTTTTACAATAGTAGGATTTTATATTGCAAATCTTTTTTTAAACCCTATGAGGTCTTCTTTATTACTTTTAGATAGATTTATAAAAGACACTACGCACGAGTTAAATACCCCGTTAAGTACGATCTTGGCAAACATTGAAATGATAGACAAGTCATCTATAGGTGAAGATAATAAAAAGAAAATCAATCGTATAAACATAGCAGCCAAAACCGTGTCACAACTATATCAAGATTTAACATATCTTACCCTAGAACATGATATGCACAAAAATGATGAAAATGTCGAAACAAAAGCTTTGATAGAAAATCGTGTAGAATATTTTGATATTTTGGCAAAAACGAAAGATATAACTTTTGTTCTTGATCTAAAAAAAAGTTATATTCATATCAATCGCCATAAATGGACGAGAGTCATAGATAATCTTTTATCAAATGCTATAAAATATAACAACAGAAAAGGAATTATACATATAACCCTAAGACAAAATATGCTTACCATAGGTGACACTGGTATTGGTATTGAAATGGCCAAAATACCTTTTGTTTTTGATAGATATATAAGATTTAATCAAAGCGAAGGCGGTTTTGGTATTGGGCTTAGCATTATTAAAAAAATCATTGAAGAGTATAATATGAAAATAGAGATCAAATCCAAACCAAACGAAGGAACTGTAGTTATTATAAAATGGTAAGAATATTTATATTATTATGTGCTATGGTATTGTCGTCTCATGCTGCAGATGCATACGAAAGCAACTGTATAAAATGTCATGCATTGTTGCCTTATTCTTTACGTGATATATTTATGCGTTATCTTGCTGCATATGGAGGAGAAAATAATGTCAAAGTAGGACTTGACCATTATTTTAAATATCCGGCAAAAGACATTTCTGTTATGCCAATCGCATTTTTAAATCATTACGGCATAGATCATCATTCAAAGATCAAAGAAGATGAATTAAAAAAAGCCATAGATATATATTGGAAAAAGCATAAAGTAATTGGACGGTTGAAATAATTAGCTTGTATATTTGATATTTATTCTTTTCACGATACTCTCACAATTGTTATGCTACAATGCGACTATCTAAAATTCAAAAGGATAAAAACAATGAAAAAATTAACTACTTTTGCAGTTGCTGCATTACTTGGAATGACATTAGTTGCAACAACAGCTTCGGCTGACGCATCAAAAGGTCAAAAAATATTCTCTAAAAAGCTTAAAGCTCCTTGTGGAATGACTGGTGCAAAATTTGCTGCTAAACATACACAAGACCAATGGGAATCTATCAAGGGTGCTGGTAAATTTGGTGCAGAAGTGAAAAAAATCTGCCCTAAAGCTGCTGCTGGTTATGATGAAAAATGGACAAATGATCTTTATGATTTTTCTTATGAGTATGCTTCTGATTCAGGTAACGTACCAAGCTGCTAATTTTTACATGGGATACTATTATGGTATCTCTGTAAGTAATTTTCAGTAAATCAAAAGGTTTAACTTATGAAAAAAAAATATTTAATCACATTGTTAGCTGTTTCTTCAATGCTAATGGCTGATGGAGCATCAATATATGCAAGTAAATGTGCCAGTTGTCATGGTGTGCATGGTGAGAAATCTGCATTAGGAAAATCTAAAATTATTGCAGGGCAAGATGCAGCTACAACCACAAAACAAATTCAAGGCTACAAATCAGGTACTCTTAATATGTATGGAATGGGTGGTGCTATGAAAAACATGGTTAAAGGTCTTGATGACGCTTCAATTAAAG
This sequence comes from Sulfurovum sp. UBA5622, assembly GCA_002424475.1. Classification (GTDB taxonomy): domain Bacteria; phylum Campylobacterota; class Campylobacteria; order Campylobacterales; family Sulfurovaceae; genus BN30871. The sequence goes on along the minus strand of DIKI01000003.1, from coordinate 34,301 downwards.
AAGTAGCAAATTATATTTCAAAATTATAATAAACAAAGGCTATTGCTAAGCTAATTAGCTTAGCATATCCCTTGTATCAGTTTCTTATACCAATCCTTGCTCTATCATAGCATCAGCTACTTTTCTAAATCCGGCTATATTAGCTCCTAAGACTAGATTTGTAGGTTCACCGAATTCTGCAGCAGTAGTACTTGCAGCTACATAAATATGTTTCATAATATCTGCTAGTTTAGCATCTACTTTTTCAAAACTCCAGCTTTGCATAGAAGCATTTTGTGCCATTTCTAGTTGACTTGTGGCCACACCACCAGCATTAGCTGCTTTTCCTGGGCCATAGCATATTTTTGATTTTACAAATTCATGTACCGCATCAGCTGTTGATGGCATATTTGCTCCTTCACTAACACATATACAACCATTTGCAAGAAGTGTTTTTGCATCTTCAAGATTTAGTTCATTTTGTGTTGCGCTAGGGAATGCAGCAAAACATGGTACATTCCAAACAGCATTTTTTCCTTGTGGATAGTCTGAGATTGGAGTATATTTAGCATTTGGTCTTGATTTTACGTATTCACTCAATCTAACTCTTTTAACTTCTTTAAGTTCTTTTAAAAGTGCCAAATCGATTCCCTCTTCATCTAATATCATTCCATTTGAATCACTACATGTAATAGGAAGTGCTCCAAGATGATATAATTTTTCTATTGTGTATATTGCAACGTTTCCAGATCCAGATACCACGCATTTTTTACCTTCTAGTGTTTCGTTTCTATCCTCAAGCATATATTTTGCAAAGTAAACAGCACCATAGCCAGTAGCTTCAGTTCTAGCCAATGATCCGCCCCAAAGAAGTGATTTTCCTGTCAAAACACCCTCATAGCTATTTGCCAATTTTTTGTACATACCAAACAGATAACCTATCTCTCTGCCACCAACGCCAATATCTCCGGCAGGAACGTCAGTAGTTGCACCGATATGTCTAAATAGTTCACTCATAAATGCCTGGCAAAATCTCATAATTTCAGTATCTGATTTGCCTTTTGGATTAAAGTCGCTTCCGCCTTTCCCTCCACCAATAGCAAGACCTGTGAGTGAGTTTTTGAAAATTTGTTCAAATCCTAAAAACTTTATAACACCGGCATTTACGCTTGGATGAAATCTAAGACCGCCTTTGTATGGTCCAAGAGCTGAATTAAATTCGATTCTATAACCTTTGTTTACATGAATTTCGCCTTGGTCATCGACCCAGTTTACTCTAAACATGATTTGTCTTTCCGGCTCAACTATTCGCTCAATGATTTTATGTTTCGCGTATTTTGGATATTTCTCAATTAAAGGTTTGAGTGACTCTAAAACCTCTTCGGCTGCTTGATAAAATTCTGTTTGATGCGGACTTGTTCTGTTCAGGTATTCAAATACATCTGTTATGTATGACATTTATTACTCCTTTGATTTTTGACAAACAATTGTATCCCTCATTTCCTGAGAGTTTATATTTTTTTGCCTATATTTTATATAATTTTTGACTTATTATTTAAAATAATAAATTATTATTAATTTATTTTTAAAGTGATATGCAATATCATTATAATGAGAGGATAGATAAAAACCTAAAAAAGGATCTAAAATGAAATCTACTAGATTGTATTTGCTTGTTATGTCTGTGGTTGCTACATTTATTTTGAGTGGATGTACTCCTTATCAACTGACCGGTGGTGTTTACAGCGATTCGTATTATTATGACGGATACAATTACGGAAGCCAAAGAGATACACTATATAGAAATGGCGTTCAAGATGGTTGTAGCTCCAAAAGAGGTATCTGGAGAAAAAATACCTATCAATATAACAACAGTTATAGCTACAGAAGCGGATGGAATGCCGGATATAGACAATGCCGATCAAGCTCTTATAATACCAATTACTATTATGAAGGTTATTCAGATGGATGTTGGTCAAGTGAACATCGTACTATAAGAAAAAATATCTATCGATATAATCGCTACCAAGGTTATAGAAATGGCTGGAATAATGGATATAGAGAGTGTCGTTATTAATAGTATATCTTCTTAATTTTGGTATATAAAACCATTCCAATTATCCGGAATGGTTTTATGTCGTATCATCACTTCTTTAACTCATTTTTGATATAGTCCGTTATCATATAGAAGGTAACCAATATTTATGTCCGAACCAAAATTTACACATCTTCATCTACATACAGAATATTCACTGCTTGATGGCGCAAACAAGATAAAAGCTTTAGCAAAAACTGTGAAAAATTTAGGCATGCATGCTGTTGCCATGACTGATCATGGCAACATGTTCGGTGCTATTGACTTTTATACTACTATGAAAAAAGAGGGCATCAAGCCAATTATTGGCATGGAGTGTTACTTGCATAATCAAGATGAAATTGGTGATAAAAGTGTAAGACAGAGATTTCATCTATGCCTATATGCAAAAAATGAAATAGGTTATAAGAATTTAATGTTCTTAAGCTCCAAAGCTTACATGGAAGGTTTTTACTATTATCCTCGTATCAACAAACAATTGTTAAAAGATAACAGTGAAGGATTAATATGTTCTAGTGCCTGTTTGCAAGGTGAGGTCAATTGGCATCTTAACCAAAGCGATAGGAATATAGGATTTGGTGCCAAAGGGTATGAAGAGGCCAAAAAGGTTGCCTTGGAATATAAGGAAATTTTTGGTGAAGATTTTTATTTGGAAATTATGCGTCATGGCATAGGTGACCAGTATCGTATAGATACACAAATTTTACAAATATCAAAAGAACTGGATATCAAAATCATAGCCACCAATGACACTCACTATAATAAAAAAGAAGATGCAAATGCGCATGAGGCATTTATGTGTATTGCTATGAATAAACTCTACGATGATCCAAATCGTCTAAGACATTCAGTGCATGAATTTTATATCAAATCTCCTAGCCAAATGGCGAGTCTTTTTGCTGACATCCCAGAAGCTATTGCTAATACTGATGAGATTGTAAATAAATGTAATCTTGAGATAGAACTAGGCAATCCGACACCTCCAAATTTTAAATTTTGTCGTGAGCGTTCATCGCTACATGGCATCATGCTTCCTTTCCCGGATGAAGAGTACTCTTTGGAAAATGATAAAATCCTTTTTGAATTTGAAGCAAAAAAGGGTTTAAAGGAAAGATTGAAATATATAGATCAAAATAAACATGAACTATATAACGCACGTCTTGAAGAAGAGATTAGAATCATTAATGAGATGAAATTTCCTGGATATATGCTCATAGTTTGGGATTTTGTTAGAGCAGCTAAAGAGATGAGTATACCAGTTGGTCCTGGACGAGGAAGTGCAGCTGGTTCACTGGTCGCATTCAGTCTTAAAATTACAGATATTGACCCGCTCCCATATGGACTTCTTTTTGAAAGATTTCTCAATCCAGAGCGTGTATCTATGCCCGATATAGATATGGATTTTTGCCAAGCAAGAAGACAAGAAATTATAGATTATGTAGTATCACAATATGGTAGAACAAACGTCGCTCAGATAATTACTTTTGGTAAACTTCTAGCAAAAGGAGTTATACGAGACGTGGCAAGAGTACTTGATGTACCTTATGCTAAAGCAGATGCATTTGCCAAACTTATTCCCGATGAGCTAGGTATTGATCTGGAAAATTCATATAAGAAAGAACCTAAGATATCCGAGTTGATAGCTAATGATGAAAAATCCGCACAAGTTTGGACATTTGCCAAAGCCTTAGAGGGTCTAAACCGAAATGCCGGCACGCATGCTGCCGGAGTTGTTATATCAAATGAGCCATTGTGGCAAAAAACACCGCTTTTTAAACCAACCGGCATGGATACGGTCGCTACACAATATAGCGGTAAATATATAGAAGATGTCGATTTGATCAAATTCGACTTTTTGGGTCTAAAAACATTAACCGTTATTGAAGAAGCAAATAAATTAGTAGAAAAGAGATATGGCAAACGGATAAATTTTGCAATCGAGGATATAAATAATAAACAAGTATATGATTATATAAGCACAGGACAAACTCTAGGATTGTTTCAAATAGAATCAGCCGGCATGCAGGATTTGGCAAAAAAACTTAAACCATCTGGTTTTGAAGATGTCATTGCGATGTTAGCTCTTTATCGTCCTGGCCCTATGGAATCTGGGATGTTGGATGATTTTGTGGAAAGAAAACACGGAAGAGCTGAGATTACATATATGTTTCCAGAGTTAGAGCCTATACTGAAACCTACATATGGCGTCATAGTTTATCAAGAGCAAGTTATGCAGATAGTACAAACAATAGGTGGTTTTTCCTTGGGTGGCGCTGATCTTGTGCGTCGTGCAATGGGTAAAAAAATCAAAGAAGAGATGGATAAGCTTCAAGCTGACTTTGCAAATGGAGCAGAACAAAAAGGGTTTGATAAAGCTAAGGCTGTAGAACTTTTTGATTTGATCGTAAAATTTGCGGGATATGGATTCAATAAATCTCACTCTGCAGCATATGCTATGATAACTTTTTATACATCATATCTGAAATGTTTTTATCCTACAGAGTTCATGGCAGCACTTTTGACTTTGGAAAAAGACAATACAGACAAGATAGTCAAATATGCTGACGAATTAAAACGAATGAATATAGCTTTGGTCGCTCCAGATATCAATCGTTCGGATTTGGTATTTGTAGCTGACCATATAGATAGTAAAGATGTAATTTTGTTTGGTCTTGGGGCTATTAAGGGTGTAGGAGATATTGCCGTAAACTCTATCCTGGAAGAGAGGTTGCAAGGCAAGTTTGATTCATTAGGTAGCTTTATAGCCAGAATAGATACGTCTAAGGTAAATAAGAGGGTTATAGAGGCTCTTATCAAATCGGGAGCCCTTGATGGACTTGGTTACACCAGACAAGCAATGTTGAGCCAAATTGAAGAGATCATAGATGCTTCTGCTAAAGCAACTCAAGCTAAAAAAATGTCTATCGGATCTCTCTTTGGTGAAGAGAAAGACATGTTGCAAATAAACATAGAACTATCAAATATGGATGAGTATGAACCTCTTTATGTGTTACAAATGGAAAAAGAGTCTCTAGGATTTTATATATCTGGGCATCCTCTAGATAAATATCGACCGCAATTAGATGATATCAATTATACTTTAAGCTCCCAAATAGAAGAGCTTGCCAATGGCTCTCAAGCACTTTTGGTTGGCAAGATAGAGCATGTCAATGAAAAGATTTCAAAAAAAGGTGCTAAATTTGGCATAGTAACACTGCTTGATTTGCATGGCAATATAGAATTAATGCTTTTTGAGGACAAATTAAATGAGCTTAAAGATGAATTTGATCTAACAAAACCAATCGGTTTTAAAGTAAAGATTACAAAAGACGGGGATTTTACAAGATTAAACCTCATTAAGATAATCACATTAAAAGAAACAAAAAAAGAAAAAATAAATCTCATCAAAGAAGAAAAAATCATAGAAGAAACCCCAGTAGCATACAAACAAATTACAATTGGAATACCACTAGATCATGATAGAATGATTTTACAAGAACTTTATAACCTCGCTAAAGAGCATATTGGAAATCATCCATTGGTTATTTGCATCAAAAGTAAACTCGCTGATATTGTAGTAGAAACGACTTTGAGTGTAAATGAACATTTTCTATTAAAATCAATTTCATTAGGGGTTTTTGAAATAGAAAATAGTTAATTTTTCTAAATATATCACCTTCATTATTGTGTAGTATAGAAACACGTAATCAATATAAGATTTGTTTGTTGCCAAAAATAATATAGTTTGAGATAAAAAAGTGTTACACTTAAGATACAAAAATATTATATATTATTTTAAAGGAAAAAACAAATGTCATCATTACCAAAAATTATATGGTCTAAAATCGATGAAGCTCCAGCATTAGCAACTTATTCACTTTTGCCAATAGTACAAAAATTTTGTGCATCTAGTGGCGTGGATGTCGAAACAAAAGATATATCTTTGGCCGGTCGTGTTATCGCTACGTTTGGTGAATATTTAACCGAAGAGCAAAAACAAAATGATGATTTGGCTTATCTAGGAGAACTAGTACAAAAACCAGAATGTAACATCATTAAATTACCAAATATTTCTGCTTCTATTCCACAGCTCAAAGAGTGCATAGCAGAACTTCAATCACAAGGTTATAAAATCCCTGATTTTCCTGAAGACCCGCAAACAGAAGAAGAGAAAGCTTTGAAAGAAAAGTTTTCAATTTGTCTTGGTAGTGCTGTTAATCCTGTGCTTAGAGAAGGTAACTCAGACAGAAGAGCTGCTGTGGCAGTTAAAAACTTTGCAAAAAAAAATCCGCACAAATTAAGAGCTTTTAATGATAATTCTAAAACTTGCGTTGATCATATGGATGCAAATGATTTTTATGGCAATGAAAAATCAATCATCAAAAAAGGTGACGGTAAAGTAAGAATAGAGCTTAACGGCAAACTTTTAAAAGAGATAGACGCTGTAGATAAAGAGATATTAGACGGTACTTTTATGTCAGCATCTGCACTTAGAGCATTTTATGCAAAAACTCTTGATGATGCAAAAGAAAAAAATATTCTTTGGTCTCTTCATCTTAAAGCAACCATGATGAAAGTTAGTGATCCTATTATGTTTGGTCACGCTGTTGAAATATTTTTCAAAGATATATTTGAAAAATACGCAGAAGATTTTAAAGCAATCGGTGTTAATGCTAACCTTGGATTAGGTGATCTTTATAAAAAATTAGAAAAACTTCCTGGTGATAAAAAAGCAGAGATAGAATCAGCAATTATGGAAGTTTATACAAAGCAACCACATATTGCAATGGTTGATAGCGATAATGGCATTACTAATCTTCATGCATCAAACGATATAATTATCGATGCTTCTATGCCGGTTGTGGTCAGAGACGGCGGTAAAATGTGGAACAGTGAAGGCAAAGTTGAAGAGTGTGTGGCTGTAATTCCAGATAGAACCTATGCTACTTTTTATAAAGAAATCGTTGAAGATTGCAAAAAAAACGGTCAATTTGATGTTACAACTATGGGTAGCGTATCAAATGTCGGTCTTATGGCTCAAAAAGCTGAAGAGTACGGCTCGCACCCAACCACATTTGAAATTGACCAAGACGGTGTGGTAAAAGTATTGGATAGCGATGGCAGTACCCTCATGGAATTCAATGTCCAAAAAGGTGACATTTGGAGAATGAGCAGAGCAAAAGATATACCTATCCAAGACTGGGTAAGATTAGCAGTAGAAAGAGCTAAAATAGAAAATGTTCCAGCAGTATTTTGGCTCGATCAAAAAAGAGCTCATGATGCGAACATGATCATAAAAGTAAATGAATACTTGAAAAATTATGATACTAATGGACTGGAAATTTTGATACTTGCTCCACAAGAAGCTATGGCATACTCATTAAAAAGAGTTAGAGCTGGGCTAGATACTATTTCTGTAACAGGAAATGTACTTAGAGATTACCTGACAGACCTTTTTCCAATTTTGGAACTTGGAACAAGTGCCAAAATGCTTTCAATAGTGCCATTGCTTGCAGGAGGTGGTGTATTTGAGACTGGCGCTGGCGGATCTGCTCCAAAACATGTTGACCAATTCTTGGCTGAAGGTCACCTCAGATGGGATAGCTTGGGTGAATTTTTGGCTCTCGCAGAGTCTCTCAGAATGATAGGAGACAAGAGTGGAGATACAAAAGTAAAAGCACTTACGGCTGCACTTGACAAAGCAAATGCTGCGTATCTGGATAACAATAAAGCACCTGGAAGAAGTGCTGGTGAACCTGATAATAAAGCATCTCACTTTTTTGTAGCGCAATATTGGGCAGATGCGCTTGCTCATAGTGACGACAAAGAACTTTCAGCTAAATTTACTTCTGTAGCACAAGCACTAAAAGATAATGAAGCAACAATAATGGAAGAGCTTATGTCTATAGAAGGTGAAGCACAAGATATCGGTGGTTATTATCACCCAGATGAAGTCAAAACAAATGCTGCAATGAGACCATCTAAAACCCTAAACGCAATTATTGATGCTATCTAAGCATCAATAAAGTATTTTATAACAATTTTGGCATTTATAATTGCTCAAAATTGTTACTAAAATGATATAATTTGACCTTACACTTTTTAAGTGATAATAATCAAATTATATAGCAAAGTATAATTGATACTATTTAGGTAGGATGAGTGATGTTTTGCACAAAAGATAATTTCCTAAATATGCAAAGGATAAATAATGATAAAACGAGGTAAAAAAGTTACAGTAATCGGAGCTGGTAATGTAGGTGCAACAGTAGCATATATTCTAGCAATGAATGGTGCATGCCATCACGTAGTTCTTCGAGATAGAGACATAGAGACTGCCAAAGGAAAAGCTTTGGATATGAGCCAAGCAGCAAATGCAGCTAGAATGCATACTATTGTATCTGTTGCTGAAGTAGCAGAGGATATAGCAGATTCTGATATAATCGTAATTACAGCTGGAAGTCCTAGATTGCCTGGTATGAGCAGAGATGATCTGTTGATGATCAATGCAGCAATTACAAAAGATGTAATAGCTGATATAAAAATCCATGCTCCTGATGCTATCATAGTTATGGTATCAAATCCGCTTGATGTTATGACATATGTTGCATTCAAAGAAAGCGGTTTCCCTAGAGAAAGAGTAATTGGAATGGCCGGTATTCTTGATAGTGCTAGAATGGCACATTTTATACATGAAAAAATTGGATATGGTGCAGGTCAGATCAGGGCATCAGTAATGGGCGGTCATGGAGATGATATGGTACCTCTTCCAAAATTTTCCACAGTAGCAGGAGTGCCTCTTTCTGATATACTCACTGATGAAGAAATTGCAGAAGTAGTAGAGAGAACAAAGCATGGCGGAGCAGAAATAGTAGGTTACCTAAAAACCGGTTCAGCTTATTATGCGCCTGCAAAATCAACATCCATGATGGTTGAGGCTATACTGAAAGATACCAAGCTAATATACCCATGCGCGGTATATTTGGACGGTGAATATGGATATAGTGATGTAGTTTCTGGTGTGCCAATAGTGCTTGGTGCCGGTGGAGCTGAAAAGATTTTCAAACTTACTCTTAACGAAGACCAAGAAGCTAGATTTGCAAAAAGTGTTGCATCTGTAAATAAAATGATACAAGTATTAAAAAATAAAAATTTTTTTGAAGGAGAATAAAGAATGTCAGTAAGGATCGAAAAAGATACCATGGGTGAAGTGAGAGTGCCAAATGATAAATATTGGGGTGCTCAGACACAAAGATCGTTGGAAAATTTTGAAATTGGCAATGAAAAGATGCCACGTGAAGTAGTGTATGGTTTTGCAAATCTCAAAAAAGCTTGTGCTCTAGTCAATCACGATCTAGGAAGATTGGATGAATCTAAAACTAACGCTATTGTAAAAGCTTGCGAATGCGTATTAAATGGAGAGCTTGACGGAGAGTTCCCTTTGGTTGTTTGGCAGACTGGTTCAGGTACACAATCAAATATGAATATCAACGAAGTAGTTGCTAATAAAGCTATAGAGATTTTAGGCGGTGATTTTACAAAAGATAAACTTATCCATCCAAATGATGATGTAAATAAAGGTCAAAGCTCAAATGATACTTATCCTACGGCTATGCGTATCGCCGAAGTAGTAGCAGTTAGCGATGATCTTTTTCCAGCTATTGAGCAGCTTAGAGCTACATTGAATGCAAAAGCTACGGCATTTGATAATATAGTTAAAATCGGAAGAACGCACTTACAAGATGCTACACCACTTACATTAGGACAAGAGTTGAGTGGATATGTAGCAATGCTAGATACAAATGTGAAGCAGATCAATGATGCATTGGTTTATTGTAAAGAGCTTGCAATTGGTGGAACTGCAGTAGGAACAGGTCTAAATTCTCATCCAGAGTTTTCTGAGCGTGTATCTGCTTGCCTTAATGGTTTCATGGGTAAAAATTATAGTTTCGTATCACAACCAAACAAATTCCATGCTCTTACAGGTCATGATGCTGAGGTTGTATTAAGTGGAGCATTAAAAGCACTTGCAGCGAATCTTATGAAAATTGCAAACGATATCAGATGGCTAGCAAGCGGACCTAGATGTGGTATAGGTGAAATAACCATCCCTGAAAACGAGCCGGGAAGCTCTATCATGCCAGGCAAAGTAAATCCAACACAAGCTGAAGCTATGACTATGGTAGCTGTACAAGTAATGGGTAACGATACAACTGTTGGTATTGCCGCATCTCAAGGTAATTTTGAACTTAATGTATTCAAACCTGTAATTGCTTATAATATCTTGCAATCAACAAAACTATTGGCTGATGCAATGAGAAGCTTTGATAAAAACTGTGCAGTCGGAATTGAGCCGGTACAAGAAAGAATTGAGAGTTATTTACACAACTCACTTATGCTTGTAACTGCTCTTAATCCATATATCGGATATGAAAATGCAGCTAAGATAGCAAAAACTGCCCACAAAAATGGAACAACACTCAAAGAAGAAGCAATAGCTCTTGGACTTATGAGCGCTGAAGATTTTGATAAGTATGTAAAACCAGAAGAAATGATATCTGCAAAAGCATAAATCATAAGTTGCTATAAGCAACTTTGCATCTTCTTTGATGCTAAAAAGTGTGTAGATATGTACCATTTATACCAAAAATAGACTCACATTTTACACATTTTATTTAAAATATTCCCATAAAGTTCTATAATTTAAACATTCAATCAAGAAGGAGTCCTAGTGAATATACACGAATATCAAGCGAAACAAATTTTCGCAAAATATGGTGTGCCTACACCTAGAGGAATTATAGCAAATACGCCCGAAGAGGCTGTTGCAAATGCAAAAGAGCTTGGCGGTAATATATGGGTAGTAAAAGCTCAAATACACGCTGGCGGTAGAGGATTAGGTGGAGGTGTTAAGCTAGCCCGTTCTTTAGATGAAGTTGCGTCTTTGGCCGACGAAATTCTAGGGATGACTCTTGTGACCCATCAAACTGGACCAGAGGGGAAATTGGTTCAAAAAGTTTATATAGAAGAGGGTGCTGATATCAAAGATGAACTATATCTTGGCGTAGTTTTAGATAGAGCAAAAGAAATGCCGGTCATTATGGCTAGTACCGAAGGCGGTATGGCTATCGAAGATGTAGCGCATGACACTCCTGAGAAAATTATTAAAGTAGCAGTTGATCCAGCTATCGGTTTTCAAGGATTTCATGGAAGAGAATTAGTATTTGGTCTTGGAATTACTGATAAAGGCGAACAAGCTAAGCTTATATCTTTTGCATCCAAGCTTTTTAAAGTTTATATGGAAAATGATGCAGAAATGATCGAGATCAACCCTCTTATCAAAACCGGTAGCGGCGACTTTTTGGCTCTTGATGGAAAAATGGGATTTGATGATTCTGCACTTTATAGACATGCAGATATCGAAGCTATGCGTGATATAAGTGAAGAAGATGCAGATGAAAGAGAAGCTGGAGAATATGGACTTAGTTATGTATCTCTTGATGGTGAAATTGGTTGTATGGTAAATGGTGCAGGTCTTGCGATGGGTACTATGGATACTATCAACTATATGGGCGGAACTCCTGCAAACTTTCTTGACGTTGGCGGTAAAGCAAATGCACAAACTGTTGCAAAAGGATTTGAAATAATTCTTAAAAATCCAAACGTAAAAGCAATCTTTGTAAATATATTTGGTGGAATAGTAAGATGTGATAGAATCGCAAACGGTATCTTAGAAGCTACTAAAATGGTAGACGTGCATGTGCCTGTAATTGTTAGACTTGATGGTACAAATGCTGCTGAAGCTGCTGAAATTTTAAGAAATGCTAATATAGCAAACGTTATCGCCGCAACTGATCTTGCGGATGGTGCAGCAAAAGCAGTCAAAGCAGCAAAAGGAGAGAATTAATGAGTATTTTAGTTAATAAAGATACAAAAGTCATCGTGCAAGGTTTTACCGGAAGCGAAGGCACATTTCATGCTGAGCAGTGTTTGGCATACGGAACTAAGATAGTTGGTGGTGTTACGCCAAATAAAGGTGGTGAGACACATCTTGGCAAACCGGTATTTAATACTGTTAAAGATGCCGTTGCTGCAACAGGCGCTACTGTGTCTATGGTATTCGTTCCGCCTGCATTTGTTGCTGACGCAGTTATGGAAGCAGCAGATGCAGGTATTGAGCTAGCTGTTATTATCACAGAGGGTGCTCCGGTTCGTGACATGCAAATGGCAAAAGCTTATGCTACAAAGAAAAATATGAAAACTATTGGACCAAACTGCCCAGGTATCATTACTGCCGAAGAGTGTAAAATTGGTATCATGCCTGGTAATATTTTCAAAAAAGGAAATGTTGGTCTTATTTCAAAATCAGGTACTCTTACATATGAAGGTGCAAACCAAGTGTGTAAAGAAGGTTTTGGTATTTCAACAGCAGTTGGGATAGGCGGAGATCCGATAATTGGTCTTAGCTATAAACAATTATTGCCTCTTTTTGAAGCTGATCCAGAGACTGAAGCCATCGTAATGATAGGTGAGATAGGTGGTGATTTGGAGATTCAAGCAGCTGCTTTTATTAAAGAAAATATCACTAAACCAGTTGTGGCTTTCATAGCTGGACAAACTGCTCCTAAAGGCAAAAGAATGGGGCATGCGGGCGCAATCGTTAGCGGTGGTGCTGGTACTGCTAAAGAAAAAATGGATGCCCTTGAAGCTGCTGGAGTTAAGGTTGTAGTATCTCCTGCCGATATAGGCAAAGCCGTAAAAGAAGTCCTTTCTAAATAATATTTTATTCTACAATATTCTGTCATCCTGGTGCTTGACACTAGGATCCATTGGATTCCTGCTTTCGCAGGAATAACTAAAACAAAAAAATTATTCTAAACTTTTTTATATTTTTGTGCTATAGTAGTATATATTGAATATAAGGATTTGTCATGAAACAAACTTTTGAAGTTCTTAATGTCAAATGTGAAGGGTGTGCAAATACTCTCAAAACCAAGCTAGCAAAAGAGTTTGGCGATGTGGAGGTCAATTTAGAGACCATGCCTAGACAAATTACGCTTAATGTCAAACCAGAACAAATAGATGAATTAAGAAATATATTAAAAGCGATCGGTTATCCATTGAGCGATGAAGATTTAAGTACTATCCAAAATGCTACTACTAAAGCTAAAAGCTTTATTTCATGTGCTATCGGCAAAATAAATACATAAATTTATTGCCTTTTTATACTTTCTGCCCGATATCAAAACTATTCTGGTGCAACGAAAAGTAACAACTGGTACTTTTATTTCACAATTACAATGGTTTCAAACTTTCATTATTAAAAATTGGTTATGCTATTCTCAAGTGAATAGGAATACCATCACTTTGAAAGAGAAGCCCGTCTCTTATCAATAAAATTATTTTTAAAAGGGGAATTGGATGTCTAATATTATGAAAGCTCCTGAAAATACACCAGTTTGGGTAGATACCAAAAGATGCAAAGCATGTGATAAATGTGTAGATGTTTGTCCAGCAGGTGTGCTTTCCATGAAACTAGAACCTACATCGACGCTAGGTGCGATGATTAGCGTAATTGCGCCAGAATCTTGTATTGGTTGCAGAGAGTGTGAGTTAACTTGCCCGGATTTTGCAATTTATGTAGCAGAAAAATTAGAATATAAATTTGCTAAACTTACTGATGCTGCAAAACAAAGAGCAGAAGCAATCGTCAATAATAATTATAGATTACCTGCGGGTTACTAAGGAGAAAAAAGTATGGCATTAAGAGAAATAATTTCAAGTGGGAATGAACTTGCAGCACATGCTGCAATAGATGCTGGATGTAAGTTTTTTGGTGGTTATCCAATTACTCCATCTAGTGAAATTATGCATGAACTATCCGACCTTCTTCCAGAAATAGGCGGAACATGTATTCAAATGGAAGATGAGATTGCAGGAGTTGCATGTGCAATAGGTGCGTCTATGAGTGGTGTAAGAGCTATGACTGCCACAAGTGGTCCTGGTATTTCACTTAAAGCTGAGAATCTTGGTCTTGCTCAAATAGCTGAAGTACCATTGGTGGTTGTAAATGTCATGAGAGGTGGGCCATCTACAGGTCTTCCAACTCGTGTATCTCAAGGAGACGTTGCACAAGCAAAAAACCCAAGCCACGGTGACTATAAATCTATTACTTTGTGTGCTGGGAATTTGGCTGAGTGTTACACAGAAACCGTAAGAGCATTTAATCTTGCTGATAGATTTATGCAGCCTGTATTTGTACTTCTTGATGAAACATTGGGCCATATGCACGGTAAAGCTATGATTCCAGCTCCAGAAGATACAAAAGCCGGTATCAAACCTAAAAAAGAATTTACAGGTGATCCTGCTGAATATAAACCATATGGTGTAGCACAAGATGAGCCGGCAGTGCTTAATCCGATGTTTAAAGGATATAGATATCACTTTACAGGACTTCATCATAATGACACAGGTTTTCCAACCGAAGAGATAGAGACTTGTCGTAAACTTATTGAAAGACTATTTAATAAAGTTGAAGCTCACCAAGAAGAGATAGATTCATACGAAGAATATATGCTAGATGATGCAGAATTTCTAATTATTGCTTATGGTTCAGTCTCACTTGCGGCAAAAGAAGCCATTAGACATCTTAGAGCTGCTGGGATCAAGGCTGGATTGTTTAGACCAATTACTTTATGGCCAAGTCCTGCTGCAAGAATCAAACATTGGACAGATAAAATCCAAAAAGTATTATGTGTTGAACTTAATATGGGTCAATACAGAGACGAGATACAAAGAGCATCTGCTAGACTAGATATTGATGGATTGTTCAAAGTCAATGGTAGAGCACTTTCTCCTTATGAAATTGTAGAAAAAGTGAAAGGAATGTAAGATGGCATTTAATTATGATAATTATTTAAGAGTAGACAAAATGCCAACACTCTGGTGTTGGGGGTGTGG
The DNA here is from genome assembly GCA_002424475.1 of Sulfurovum sp. UBA5622. GTDB lineage: Bacteria > Campylobacterota > Campylobacteria > Campylobacterales > Sulfurovaceae > BN30871. The sequence continues at coordinate 19,267 of DIKI01000003.1, read as the reverse complement.
TGATGGTGTAATCCTAAAATCATTTATAAGAGCGATCGATGAACTTGGATACAATAAAGATGATATGTGTGTAGTTTCAGGTATTGGATGCTCTGGAAGATTCTCTTCGTATATCGATTGTAATACAGTGCATACTACGCATGGCAGAACAATTGCTTTTGCAACCGGAATTAAACTTGCAAATCCAGATAAAAAAGTTTTTTGTATAGCAGGTGATGGTGACGCACTAGCTATCGGCGGTAACCATACAATTCACGGATGCAGAAGAAATATAGATCTTAATTTTATACTTATAAATAACTTTATCTATGGTTTGACCAATTCTCAAACAAGTCCAACTACTCCAAAAGGATTTTGGACAGTAACAATGCAAAAAGGTAATATCGATCCTACCTTTGATGCTTGCAAATTAGCTATTGCTGCCGGCGCATCATTTGTAGGTAGAGAATCTGTTACAGATCCTAAAAAAATAGAAAAACTATTTATCAAAGGATTCCAACATAAAGGTTTTAGTTTCTTTGATATTTTTTCAAATTGTCATATCAACCTAGGTAGAAAAAATAAAATGGCAAACGCTATGGAAAATCTTGACTGGATCGATAGTATAATCGTATCTAAAACTAAATTTGACAAAATGAGCGAAGAAGAAAGAGAAGGTCTATTCCCGACTGGCGTATTGCATCATGATGAAAACGCTCCAGAGTACAGTGATATGTATGAGCAAGTAAGATTAGCTCATCAAGGTAAACGCAAAAATATCACAGCAGCTGATTTTGCGAAAAAAGCGTAAGGAGATATATAGATGGCTAGAACATTAATGAGATTTACAGGCGTTGGCGGACAAGGTGTTCTTCTCGCTGGTGAGATTTTTGCAGAAGCTAAAATAAAGGCTGGTGGTTATGGATTAAAAACAGCTACCTATACTTCACAAGTACGTGGCGGTCCAACTGTTGTTGATATTACACTGGACGATAATGAAATCTTCTATCCTTATGCAAATGACGGAGAGATTGATTTTATGCTTTCTGTTGCCCAAGTGAGTTTTGATCTTTTCAAAAAAGGTGTGTCAGAGGGCGGTACCATAGTAGTAGAGCCAAACTTGGTAAAACCTACAGATGAAGATCGCAAAAGATGGAATATTGTAGAGATCCCTATTATTACTATAGCCAAAGAAGAAGTAGGTAATGTAATTACTCAATCAGTAGTTGCTCTTGCTATTGCAAATACTCTTATGAATGCTATTGATAGACAAATACTCATAGATACTATGCTAAGCAAAGTACCAGAAAAAGTACACGCACTTAACTTAAAAGCATTTGATCTTGGCGAAAAATATGCTAAAGAAGCTATGAATAAATAAATTTTTATATTTTTAATAACCTCCACAACTTACAGCTCCTGCGGGCTGTAAGTATTCTTTTTCCTTTTTTTAATTAATATTTTTTATTTTTAATATTGTTATCCTAAGAAAGTTAATATTTTTTTTTGTGTACAATACCGCCACTAAAGCCAAAAGGATATATAGTCATGAAACGCTTTCAAAAAATACTGATAGCAAACAGGGGTGAAGTTGCTCTTAGGATTATTAGAGCTTGTAAAGAACTTGAAATTAAATGTGTTGTTGTTTACTCTACTGTAGATTCACACGGTGTGTGGGTTAGAAAAGCTGATGAATCTTATCTTATCGATGGAGATCCGATACAAGCATATCTAAATTATGACCGTATTATAGATATTGCAAAAGAAATTGGTGCGGATGCTATACATCCAGGATATGGTTTTTTGAGCGAAAATGCTGAGTTTGCTCAAGCTTGTGTAGATAATAATATCACTTTTATTGGTCCAAAACCTGAACATATATCACTTTTTGGTGATAAAATGGCTTCAAAAACAGCCATGAAAGAACTTGGAGTACCTGTAATTGAAGGTACAGAAGATCCGATCACAGATATTGCAGAGGCCAAAAAAATCGCAACTGAAATAGGCTTTCCTGTTATAGTTAAAGCGGCTTTTGGCGGCGGCGGTCGGGGTATGCGTATCGTCAAAAAAGAAGAAGATTTTGAAGAAATGTTTCTAGCCGCTTCCAAAGAAGCAGAAAAGTTTTTTGGTAAAGGCGATGCATTTATAGAAAAATATATAGAAAATCCAAGACATATTGAAGTTCAGGTTATGGCGGATAAATATGGGAATGTAGTGCATTTAGGAGATAGGGATTGCTCTATCCAAAGACGTCATCAAAAAGTTATTGAAATCGCACAAAGTCCCAGACTGTCAATGGAAGTCAGAAGAGAGCTTTATAGAGTTTCTGAAAAATCAATGTTTAGACTAGGGTATGAAAGTGTCGGGACACTTGAGTTTTTGGTCGATGCACATGATAATTTTTATTTCATGGAGATGAATACCAGAGTACAAGTAGAACATCCAGTGACTGAAATTATCACCGGAATTGACATCATTCAAAGAATGATACAAATTGCCATGGGCGATGGATTAAAATTTTTGCAAGAAGAGATCCATTTCAAAGGATATGCAATTGAATTTAGAATAAACGCAGAAGATCCACGAAAAGGTTTTATTCCAAGTCCAGGAAAAATTGAAACTCACCTTGCTCCAGGCGGTCCTGGTGTAAGATTGGATTCTATAGCATACAAAGACTATGTTATACCACCAAACTATGATTCCATGATCGGTAAATTGATCGTTTGGGCATTAGATTGGGAAACATTAGTAAATAGAACAAGAAGAGCATTGGATGAGTTTATCATAAGCGGAATACCTACAAATATCCCTCTACACAGAGAAATTGTTCGTGATGAAGATTTTATTAACGCCACATTTGATACTACATTTTTGGATAAAAAACTTCCACAAATGTGTGAAAATATGATATTTGATATAGATTATAAAGAAGATGAATATAATAAATCTGACAACGAAAGTGATAGAATCGCTGCCATAATAGGAGCTTTAACTTATATGAAAGGAGCTTAAAAACTTTGTTTTAAGCTCTAATTTACATATTGATATTTAATAATATGTAGCAGAAAGATAATTTGCTATTTTATCCAGTTCTTCCGGACTCACGGTGCCTTTTAGTGATGGCATCAGTCCAAATCTATCGATTTTTTGTGGCATGCATAGTGCTTTTTCTCTTGAAGGGTTCATCACATAATCCTTCAAAAATATCATCATTGCTTTTTTGTCGTTTTCGAAATTCATATTCATATGAAGCATAATTCCTTGAATTGGCGGAGCTATTAATGCATTCATAGCTTCGGTCGTGTTAGGTCTAGTTACCGTGTGACATGCCGTACATTTGTTTTCAAATAATTTTTTGCCCTCATCTATATTTCCCCCATGCGACAAAGTTAAAAACAACATTGCCGAACTTGTGTAAAATATTTTTTTCATAAAAAATCCTTTCAAATAAGTTTGTTATCTTCTCATTAGTAATAATACTTATATTTATATTAACAATTATTAATTAATCTATTATGAATTGCCAAAAAAGTGATATTTATGCTATAATTCCATCCAAGGTGCGATAGGTAGTTGCTATCGATTTATCGGTAGAGGAAAGTCCGAGCTACAAGTGAGACAAGACTCCACCTAACGGGTGGCCAGAGTAATCTGAGGGCAAGTGCAACAGAGAGTAGACTACCGCTTCGGCGGAAAAGGTGAAAGGGTGGGGTAAGAGCCCACCAGTGTCTGTGGTAACATGGACAGCTAGGTAAACCCTGTCTGTAGCAAGAAGTATATGGTATAAGTCTCACAATCGCCAAGCTTGCTTGGCAAAATACTTTGCTTGAGCCATATGGTGACATACGGCCTAGATAAATAACTACCCACGACAGAACTCGGCTTATCGTCGCACCTTTTTTCTCTCTTTTTATGTTACAATCCAAAAAATAATTTTACTATACGGAAACTCAATGAAGCAAAGTGCTTGTGGATTAGATTGTTATGATGGATGCAGTATGGTCTATGAGAACAGTAATATAAGCGGCGACAAGTTTCACCCAATAACCAAAGGCTCTCTTTGTGCAAATATAAATGTTAATATAAATAAAGCACCACGCATAACAACTCCGCTAATTAACGGCAAACCAGTAAGCATCAATGAGGCCTTGGCATATGCAGCAAGTGTAATAAACGACAAAACCCTGCTTTGGAGAGGCAGTGGCAGTGTAGGAGTAATGCAAGAGATCACAAATCTACTCATAGACAAAGCCAGCGGATACTTAACTAAAGGTAGTTTATGCGATGGGGCAGGAGATGCCGGTATAATAGATGGTCGAGGAATAAATCTAACTTTGCCGCCAGAGCAAATTGAAAAAAGTGAAGTTGTAGTAGTGTGGGGCAGGGATATAGCCGTAACAAACAGACATATACTTCCATTCATTGAAGGCAAAAAATTAATTGTCATAGATCCGGTTAAAACAAAAATAGCCAAAAAAGCCGACCTTCATGTACAACTAGCACCAAGAAGTGATTTTTATCTAGCTGTACTTTTGGCTAGATTTGTTTTTATTGAAGAGATATATGATAAAAAATGGCTTGAGAAAAACGCAAGTGAATATGAAGAATATCATGACTTTGTAAGAACATTTCGCATCAAAGCACTTTTAGCGCTCATTGATACAAATCTTGATACGATCGGCGAAATGCTTTTTTTGCTAAAAGATAAAAAAGTTGTGTTTTTAGTTGGCGCGGGAGTGCAAAGATATAGTATAGGCGGCCAAGTCCTTAGAGCTATTGATTCTTTGGCTGCATTACTAGGGCTTTTTGGCAAAGATGGGTGTGGAGTGAGCTACCTTGGCGATTCAAAACTAGGTTTTGATAATCCGTTTAATGTAAATGCAAAAAAAGTATCAAAAGTCGATACTCCATTTGAGCAATTTGAAAGCGTTATTATCCAAGGCGGAAATCCATGTGAATCTATGCCAAATACAAACGAGGTGACAAGCAGACTACAAAAAGTAAAAAATATTATATATTTTGGATTGTACGAAAATGAGACATCTAGATTAGCTCATGTTGTCATTCCTGCAAAGAATTTTTTTGAAAAAGATGATGTTAGACTAAGCTATGGGCATAGTTATGTATCACAAATCAACAAGATCAAAGAGTGCGATTTTGGAATAAGCGAGTATGAATTTGTAAAATCTATATTTGATATCAATAAATATGATGGGCTTGAAAAAGAAGAGTATTATATAGACTATTGGCTAAAACAATGCGACATAAAAGAAGGTGTTCTTGTATCAAAAGCATGCCAGAAATTACCATATAGCAATGGTTTCGGTAAAGATGGAGGTGATGAATTTGTCTTTTTGGATGATTATGATGACGATTTTATCGAGCAAAAAAAACTAAGAAGACCTAGAGGATATCAAGGCTTATCTTGTGATGACGGTTCTTTTTGGTTGGTAAATAGCAAATCAAACGACTCAATTAACACTCAATTTGAAATAGATGATAGAGTTTGGGTGCATCCTGATTTGAATTATTGCGATAATGAAGAGATATTGGTAAGCTCAGAATATGGAGAAATTACACTTATGGTAAAAAATAGTACAGATATTAGAATCGATTGTGTCAAGATAACCGCAAATACAATAGGTATAAACAGATTAACTCCTTCAATTATATCAAACCAAGGTCATAGTGCCTGCTTTGGAGAAGTAAAGGTGCGACTATCAAAACTGGTGCTATAATTACATAAAAAATTATATAAAGAGAATAATTATGACATTAGAAGAATTGGATAAGCAGTTTGTACTGCATACTTATGGACGAAATTACACCAATTTCACTCATGGTGTTGGGTCAACACTTTATGATGAGAGCGGCAAAGATTATATAGATTTTGCTAGCGGAATAGGTGTAAATTCAGTTGGACATGGAAATGAGAAACTGGTCAATGCGATTTGCGATCAAGCGAGCAAGATCATCCACATATCAAATCTGCAAGTAATAGAACCCCAAGCTAAATTAGCACAAAAAATTTCAGAGCTTTATGGGCATGATGTAGCAACATTTTTTGCCAATTCTGGCGCAGAAGCCAATGAAGGTGCTATTAAATTAGCACGAAAATACGGCGAAATTAAATTTAATAGTAAAAAATATAAAATAATAACTTTGGAAAATTCATTTCACGGTAGAACATTAGCAACAGTAAAGGCTACAGGTCAAGATAGTTTTCATCCGTCATGTTTTGCTCCATACATAGAAGGGTTTGTTTGCGCTCCTAGCGTTCAAGATGCTATTGATGCAATTGATGATGCTACAGTAGCCGTGATGCTTGAGCTTGTACAAGGCGAGGGCGGAGTAGAAGCTTTTTCAAAAGATGAGATACAATATTTAGCAAATACACTAAAAGAAAAAAATGTTTTGCTTATAGTAGATGAAGTGCAAAGCGGTATATATCGCACAGGAGAGTTTTTGGCTTCGCAAGTTTATGGTATTACTCCAGATATTATCACGCTAGCTAAAGGTCTTGGCGGAGGTGTACCGATCGGTGCAGTTGTCACTCCACATAAAGATATATTTAGTGCAGGCGATCACGGCAGTACATTTGGCGGTAATTACCTAAGTACATCTGCTGGTATGGCGGTTTTGGACATTTTAGAAGATCTATACAGCTCAAACAAATTGGCAGAAACTATAGAGTATTTTAGTGCAAAATTAGAGAGTATTGCAGCTAAATATACTCAATATTTTGAAAAAAGCTCTGGATTAGGGCTAATGCGAGGACTTCGAGCAAAAAATGCCGACATACAGGGCAAAGTTATCAAATCTTGTTTTAACGAAGGTCTCATAGTACTAAAAGCAGGACGTAATACCGTGCGATTTTTGCCTAGCCTGACCATTACAAATGCTGAAATAGATGAAGGCTTTGTAAGATTAGAAAAAGCATTGGAGTCTATTTAAGCAATGCACTTTAGCTCATATATGACTGATTGGCTTTATGGAGAGGATGGATATTACACCAATTTCAAAGCTATAGGCAAAAGCGGGGATTTTTATACTGCTGTGAGTACTAGTGCTTTTTTTGGAGCAAGTATTGCTAATTATCTTCTAAAATTATTAGATGAAGACAGCAGTAAAATAAACGGATGGTTGGTAGAAATAGGAGCGCATCAAGGTTATCTGCTTTGTGATATGATACAATGGATATATACCGTGCGTCCAAAATTATTAGAAACGATGCGCTTTGGTATAGTAGAAAAACATCCCAAAATCCGACAAGCTCAGCTATCGTACATTCATAAAAGATTTGGCGATGAAGTCAAAGTACATCATTTTGCTTCTATATCTGAACTAAAAGCTGACTATGCATTTATAGTATCAAATGAGATTTTTGATGCATTTTCTTGCGAACTGCTCAAAGATGGCAAGATAGCAAAAGTGGATGATCACGTCATATCCTGGGAAGATGCTACTTCAAAGATGCTACAGTGGGCAGAAAAACATCATCTCAAGGTTGGTGAAGTCGCAGTAGGATATGAAGATTTTGCTAAAGAAATAGCAACTTTACCTAAGTGCGATTTCGTCTCTTTTGACTATGGTGAGGCGTATGTAAGAAATGATTTTTCTATACGCATATATGAAGAGCATCAGACATTCCCACTCTTTGATGAAAAAGTGAATTTGGAAAAATCTTTTAAAAAAGCAGATATCACTTATGATGTAAATTTTGCTCATGTCATAGAGGCTTTTGAAGCTGCTGGATTTATTAAAGATCAATATGAAACGCAAGCTAGAGCATTAGTGAGGTTTGGCATTATTGATATACTAGGAGAATTCGCCAAGCAAACGACACAAGAGAGATATGCTAGAGAGGCAGATAAAATCAAAACTTTGCTAGCTCCTACTATAATGGGAGATAGATTTAAGATGGTGCATTTGTCTAAATAATCATTCTGTTTTTCGCCCGGCAAAATAGTTTATTTTCCAGTCTCCATTTTCTTTTGAAAAATGCAGCTGTTTTTTTGCGCCATCTTCTAAGTAGTTGACGGTTTTTCTGTCTATTCCGTTATCTTGGATACTGACAATATCTATTTTGGGCGATAAATGTCGTGATATCAGATCTTTTGATAGCATATCTTCTACTTGATCTAAAGACGAAGCATCATTTTCTATATTTTCCAATAGATTTTTAAATGCAATATTCCTTATTGAAAGACTCAAGCCAAAAGATTCCAATGTTATAAAATAAGATGACCGCGTCATGATCTTGCCAAGACCGGTCAAATCACCACTGTATAGCAGTTTATAATATAACAATACAAGATCTTGAGGCTCAATATCTTGTATTCTCACGAAAGCGCTTTGATTCTACTTTGAAATGCTGCAAGGTGATTATAGCTAGCTTGTGTTAGATTATTAAATACACTTACTACATCGCTTGGCATACCTATTGAAGCTTTTTGCAGGTCATTTATATCAGTGATCTCTATCAATTCACCTATTTTTACTGCATCAAGAAGAGATTTTTTGCCCTCGTATATACAAGTATTATAAAGCTCTTGAAGATTTGGCAATACAAATTGACCCACAACGTTCTCATTGATTCCAGCAATGTTTATTCCATATTTAACACACAAATTTTTACAGGCACTCAAGTGATTTTGCTCAGAGTTTTGTATATTGGCAAATGTGTTTTCTGCCGGATATACTTTGCCAAGCGTTATATATACATCTCTAGCAAGTTTTTCTTCTTGATACATAAACAATAGCCAGTCTTTTTGTTCGCTTGTCAAAGTCGCAGTAGTACCGCTAGACCCACCACTTTGTTTAGCTTCGCCCATAGATACTATACCCATGACTCCCGCGCCAACAACTAAAACTTTAGAGATAAAATCTCTACGACCATTGTTTGTATTGTTTATCATTTTCACTCCTTTGTATAATTGATATAATTTATAACTATAATATACTAGTATTAAGTGAGTGTTAAATTTTTATTAAATTTAAATTAAAATTATATAAATATTATAGTTTGAATTTTTAATTATATTTACTATATATGCATTTATTAGCAACCAAGTGTGCAAAATAAATAAAATTAATTACTTTTACTGCGTGTTTGTAATTTCAAAGATATTATGATATATTAAATAAAAAAATGGATTGATAGATGAAAAAAATATGGATGATTTTGATTTTGCCGTTATGGGTATTTGGTGATAATGTAAACGGATGGACACCGTTGCATCAAGCTATATATGAAGGCAACCAAAAACATATTAATATGCAATTAAACAAACACAACATGGAAAAAGCTTCGAAAGCTGGAATTAGACCATTGCATCTTGCTGTCAAAATGAGACAAACTCAAACTGTAGAACAACTATTAAGTAAAGGTGCCGATATAGATGCTCAAGATAATAACGGCCAAACTCCATTGCATTATGCTATAGGACAAAATCAAACAAAACTTGCAAGGCTTCTCATAAACAAGGAAGCCGATATGGATATACCAAACAGATATGGTATGACCTCACTTCATCAAGCTGCATTTAGAGGCGATACGGATATGATACAATTTATGATAGATAATGGAGCTACTGTGGATATCAAAAATAAACAAGGAGCCACACCGTGTCAACTAGCATATGCGAAAAAAAATATAGGTGCGACTTCACTATTGCAACACTATAGCAAACTACCATGTGGGATAAAAACTTTGCCAAAAAAGGAGTAAAAAATGAATGAAATAGTTACGTCTTTAGCTAGAAATGCTATTATGGCTGCTTTGGGATATGAAAGCAGCTTCGATCTCGAAGATGCAATAAAAAAATATCCCCAGCTTACGCAAAATGGCGCTTCTTTCGTTACTCTCAATACTACTCCCTCTATGCAGCTTAGAGGCTGTATAGGGTCTATCCAAGCTTACCGTCCTTTATATGAAGATATTATATCAAATGCCAAATCAGCTGCTTTGCATGATCCTAGATTTATGCCACTTACTTCTGATGAGTTTAAAAATGTAAAAGTAGAGGTATCTATTCTCTCAGAACCAAAAGAGGTTTTGTATAAAGATATCGAAGATCTAAAAACTAAGATCACACCGTTCAAAGATGGTGTTGTGCTTCGATACGGAGGGTATGGAGCGACTTATTTACCTCAAGTGTGGGAGCAATTGCCTGATTTTGATCTATTTTTTGGCAGTTTATGTCTCAAGGCAAATTTAGATCAAAATTGCCTATCAAGACATCCAGAAATACTCACTTACCAAGTTAAAAAATACGAAGAAGAATGATATTAAAATTTTTCATACGATTTTCACACTCTTTGTGATATAGTAAAATCAAAAATAGGATTTTTAAAAATGACGATAATCGTAAATGGAGAATCCAAAGAAATAGTGCAGGGCACAACCATTGCCAAGCTTATAGATTCACTTGGAGTCAAAGTGCAGGTTATGGCAGCAGCAGTAAATATGGAAATTGTTAAAAAAGATAAATGGGATACACATATACTCCATGAAGGTAACAAAGTAGAACTGCTGCATTTTGTAGGCGGGGGATGATGTTTCCTGTCATCCTCGCGAAGGCGGGGATCCAGTTGTTTCGAGAAACAAAGTGACGAAGCAATCCACAAAGAATGGATCGCCATGAAGTCTAAAGACTTCTCGCGATGACAATTATTCTAATTATCAATCACTACTCATTAATAACCACAACAGCAATGGCAAATCCGCCGTCATGACTGATAGATAGTGAACTATTTGTATGGGGGAATTTAAGAGCCGCTTTTTCGCTTAGCATGAAATATGGAGCACCTTTGTGGTTTTTGGATATGATGATATCATGAAAGCCAAGTTCTCCGCCTATGCCACACCCGAATGCTTTGCTTATAGCTTCTTTTGCAGCCCAAAATCCTGCTATGGAGGCAGCTTTTTTGGCGAGCTTTATTTCATCTTCGCATAAAAATCTCTCTTTGAAGGTATCTCCAAATTTCTCAAGAGCTTTTTCTATCCTGTTTATGGCTATGATATCTGTTCCTATTTTCATAGTGCAAGTTTAGCATAATTACGGTAAACTTAAATAATTGATATAAATATAGTTTGTGGGGATACAATGGCGCTGTTTTCATCTTCTCTTATACGTGATTATGCTGTAGATGAGGCGCTTGTCGCAACTCGTTGGGTAAATTTCCAAAAATTCCTTTCCAAAATAGACTTTGTCCATGATGTCAAAGAAGAAAAATATCAAGATGGATTTCTCAAAGACATCTTTGAATCATGTCTAGGATATACGCTAGACAGTACCGACCCGAGCAGTTTTAATCTAGAGAGAGAAAAGAAAAACGAAACTGATAGCAAAAAAGCCGATGGCGTGATCTATCTAAACGGTCAAGTCGTAGGTATCATAGAACTAAAAGACCAAAAGACGAAAAATCTGGATGCTATTGAAGTCCAAGCATTCAATTATCACAACTCACACACCAATTCTCGCTATATCATCATATCGAACTTTGATGAATTGCGCTTTTATATAGACAAAAAGACCGCTTACGAGAAATTCAGTCTTTTTAATCTCACCTATGATGAATTCAAAAAGCTTCATTTGTTACTTTGCTATGAGAGTATTCGTGATGGGTTGCCGCTAAGTCTCAAAGAAAAATCAGCCAACTTCGAAGCTCAGATAAGCAAGACACTTTATCGTGACTTTAGTACGTTTAGAGCGCATTTGTTTGAGAATATTGTCAAAAATAATGAAAACACAGACAAATCCACACTTTTACGCCTCACACAAAAACTTTGTGACCGTATAGTGTTTATACTTTTTGCTGAAGACAGAGGATTGCTCAGCCCCAACACTATCCACGAGATACGCACACGCCACAGCCAAGACATTATGGGTAACCCCATGTATGAGTACTACAAAATATACTTCAACTCCATCAACCTAGGCAACGAAAAGCTAAACATTTCAAAATACAACGGTGGACTGTTTGCTAAAGACGAGATGCTTGATAGTTTGGTGATAGATGATGAATATCTCGATATGGAAGCTCAAAAGCTTAGCGATTATGACTTTATGAGCGATATATCTGTTAATATTTTAGGGCATATATTTGAACAGTCGCTCACAGACCTCGAGGAGATGGAGCGGGGCTTTGAAACTCCTCGTCATTCTGAACTTGATTCAGAATCCATTAAAGAGACCCTGAAACGAGTTCAGGGCGACAAAAAAGTCTCAAAACGCAAAAAAGACGGAGTGTTTTATACACCAGAATACATCACTCGCTACATCGTAGAAAACACTCTAGGCAAGCTTTGTACTGACAAAAAATCAGAGCTTGGAATAGGAGATGAATCCGTTCGTCCTGAGCCTGTCGAAGGGTTGAATGGTTCATCGAAAACAAACAAATCAAAACTTACAAAAGCACAACTTGCCTACAAACAAAATATCTTAGAATACCGCGAGTGGCTAACAAACCTAAAGATCCTCGACCCGGCATGTGGAAGTGGTGCGTTTCTCAACCAAGCGCTTGAGTTTCTCATACGCGAACATACCTTAGTTCGCGATATGCTTCTGCCATTCCAAGACCTCACGCTGGGCTATGAGATAGAAACGGCGATACTCGAACATAATCTCTATGGTGTGGATATCAACGAAGATGCAGTAGAAATCGCTAGGCTTAGCCTGTGGCTACGTACAGCACATAAGGGCAGAACACTTACTAATCTAAGCGACAAGATAGTTTGTGCAAACAGCCTGCTTGATATGCCGTTTTGCAAAGACTCCAGTCATTCCGTACTTGATACGGAATCTATAAACCAATTCATTGGTTGTTTCGATGTTGTTATCGGTAATCCTCCATATGTAAGACAAGAAGCTATCAAGGACCAAAAAGAGGCACTTAGCCAAAAATATGAAGTTTATACAGGAACTGCTGATCTGTATGTATATTTCTATGAGTTAGCTATCCGCATGCTCAAGCCAAATGCATTCACGGGCTTTATCTGTTCAAATAAATTTTTCCGCGCCAAATATGGCGAAAATCTAAGAGATTATATATTAAATCGTACCGAGATAGAAGCAATAGCGGATTTTAACGGAGTTAAAATATTTGAAGATGCCACAGTAGATAGTGCTATCACTATACTAAAAAAAGGGTCTCCAAGTCAAAATCATCAGTTCAAAGTAGTTGATGTTGAGCTTGAAAATTATACTTTTATGAATCAATCAGACCTTAGCAAGACAAGTTTTGCATTTTCAAATTCTTATGAACTTATCATTAAACAAAAGATAGAAGCTGTTGGGACTACATTAAAAAAGTGGAATATAAATATCTATCGTGGAATTCAGACTGGTAATAATAGCGTATTCATAATAGATGAAAAATTAAAAGACAAATTTATCAGGGAAGATGCAAAATCCAAAGATTTAATTAAACCTATCATTCAGGGAAGAGATATAAATAGATATTCATATGAATTCAATAATAAATATTTACTTTATATCACAGATGAAACTAAAATTGAAAATTACAAATCAATTTATGAATATCTTTTAAACCATAAATATATTTTAGATCAAAAAATAGAAGTAAAACAAGGCAAGATGGTCTGGTATTCTTTATATAGACCAGCCAAATCACATATAAAAGATTTTGAAAAAGAAAAAATTGTTTTTAGTGAAATTGCTAACAATCCAGATGTTTTCGCATATGATGCAAAATTTATGCTATTAGAAAAAACATCATTTATGTTAGAAGGCGATAATTTAAAGTTTTTATTAGCTTGCTTAAATTCTTCAGCTTTAATTTTTTATATGAAAACTATGATTAGACAAGTTGGAGTAGGTTTTCAATTGTCAAAAATATTTGTCGAACAAATTCCAATCCCACAAATTTCAAAATCCGAACAACAACCGTTTATAGAACTTGTTGATGAGATATTGGAAGCAAAAGAGAAGATAAGGAAATACAAAAAACACTTCGACACTCTAAATGCAGTTGATAAGATAGAGATAACAGAAGAGATAGAAAAGCTAGAAAATATGGTGACTGAGTGCGAAAAAACCGTCGACCAAATGGTGTATAAACTCTATGGGCTGACAAGTGATGAGATAAAAGTGGTGGAGAGTAGATATTGATTACATTATTTAAATATATGAGTTCACCTTACACTCTTTTTGATGATGGTTATATCAGAGCAACTCAATTATCCGCATTAAATGATCCATATGAAGCTTTTTATTGCAAAAAAGGATTAAAAGAACTTGTTAAGCACTTTGATATTTCTTCTGTCTTTGATTTTGATGACGGTAAGGTTAGTTTTGCTAAATACGTTGAAAAACACAAGAATCAAATGGGTGTAATAAGTTTCACGGAAGCTAAAGACAATCTATTAATGTGGGCACATTATGCTAACGAACATAAAGGCGTAGTAGCCGGCTTCTGCACATTAGATTTTGACAATGGAATGTTTGCAAATTTATTCCAACCTCCTCCATCATTTACGTCGGCTTTATTTGAACATGAAATATTTGATGGAATTCCTAAACCGGTTATGTACAGAAAACAGCCAAGATATCGAATAGATAGATTCGATTTTGACTACACCCATATTATTGCTGACGGTGCAGATAGAATTCTCTATGAGATTTTTTTACAAAAAAGTGAAGAATGGATGTATGAAAAAGAACATCGTATTATTCTAAGACTTGAACAAGCAGATAAGGTTAAAATTTTTGACATTCATACCCTTGGAAATGAAGATATTAAGAACTTAATAATTAATTCAGACTGGTGTACCTTTACAGATAAAGGTTTTTATGAGATAACACTTATGGATATTACTGATGAGGCTATACGGTTTGCAGTGGCTAAAGCACTTGCTAGTCTAAGTGCTAATAAAAATAATGTGTATCTCTTTAAATTAAAGCCAAATGCAATTTCACATTGTTTATTGGGTTTAAATTCGACTTTATCATATCAAGATGTTATGAAAAAATATGTAAATTCTGTAGGTTACTACGAAGTATGGAAATCAACTCAAAACAAAGAAAATTATACTATTGAGTTTAAGCAACTGCATGGCAATGAGGGCTTAAGTTGAATAATCTTCCATCATACTGAAATATAGGTGTCATGCAATACTAACGCTACAAAATAACTTCTTGGATTCCGTATTAAGTACGGAATGACAGAAAACATGGATTGTCACGCTTTGCTCATAATGACATACATCCCCTCCTGTCAACGTGGCTACACTTTCCTATAATTACATCTTAGCACTTAAAATCATAAGAGGTTTAAAGCATTGCATTTTGACATATTTTTAAATCCAAGAATTTATCTATGATATGATTTTTTATATTTGATATAAGGGCGTGTTGATGGATACAAATGTTGGTTTGCTTCAAGGTGTAACTGTAGATGATAAGATTTTTATCATTAGAGGAGTACAGATAATGATTGATAGTGATTTGGCTGAACTTTATGGTGTGGAAACAAAGAGAATAAACGAAGCAGTTAGAAACAATCTAGATAAATTTCCTTTAGATTTTTATTTTGAACTTAATAGTGATGAGTTTGAAATTTTGCGGTCGAAATTTTCGACCGCAAAATTTTCTAAAACAAGATCAATCCCAAAAGTTTTTACAGAACAGGGTGTTTATATGTTGGCAACTATTTTAAAGAGTAAAATAGCAACTGATGTCACCATATCAATAATGCGAACATTTACTAAGATAAAAAATTTATCTGTTCCATATTTTGATATTATAAAAAGACTTGAAAAACTTGAGACAAACGATAAAGAAACAAGAAAATTACTTCAAAAAGTTATACAAGCGGTATCAATTATACAAGATATACAAGATGAGGCACAAGTATATACTAAAAAGATAGGTTTTAAAATCAAATGACAAGAAATCAAACAAAAGCAAAATATACTATACTCAGCAAAAGAACATTGGAAGAAAATCATCATTTGCCGTAGTCTTTGCAATTATGACGATTTTTCTAAAGAAACTTTTTATGAAGTAAAACCGCTATTCGCTAGTTTTGTGCTACTTTTTCTCTTGTGCTTGCACTCTATGTGAGAAAAAAGTAGTAAAGAAAAAAAGCGAATCAGAGATCCTGAAGTAAGTTCAGGATGACGAGGTTATATGTATGAAGATAGAGTGGGGCGCTTCTTATTAAGAAGTCACCACTTACTCAACTAAGAAGTTTGCCATCATAGCATGATCTTCATGCTCGAGTATATGACAATGATACAAAAATAATCCCGGCATTGTAAAGTGAACAATGATACGAACTGTTTCAAGTGGCATAACAACTACTGTATCTTTCCATCCTTTATCAGTTGGAAACTCCACTTTTCCATCTCTATCAAGCACCTGAAAACGGACACCATGAATATGAAATGGGTGCGCCATATGTATAGTGTTTTTAAGCTCCCATATCTCAGTGGTACCTAATTTCACTTTTTGATCTATGCGCTGCATATCATAAGGCTTTTTATCCAGAGTCCAGACATCGCCTAGCATTTCCATAGTGATCGTACGGGTTTTTATAGCATCTTCGGCTTTTAATCTTTGGATAGGTATAAGTTTTTTTGGTAGTATGGCAATATCATCAATTTTTTGAGTTATTCGAAACTGCATAATATCCATTGGAGCTTCAAAACCTGGATAGTCAGGATGTAAAACTAGTTGGCTTGCCTCTTTAAGACCAAGGGTCTTGAGTGTTACGATATCACCAATCTCTTTGTCTTTAAAGTCTACAATGATATCTATGCGTTCAGCTACACCTAAAATCACACTATTTACGTTTAAAGGCTCTTCAAGCAATCCCGCATCTGTTCCAATTAAAACAAATTGTTTAATATTGTCAAATGCCAGCTTGTAGGTTCTAGCACTTGAAGCGTTAAGAATCCTGAGGCGATATTTTCCGGTTTTAACTTCATGATAAGGAAAAGGTGTGGCATTGACAAGTATCACATCCCCCATTACGCCATTATTGTCTTGTGGAATTTTTTCATCTTTATAAAATAATTGATACTTTGCATTAAATCTTCTATCTTGAATCATTAAAGGCAGCTCAAATTCTCCTTTTGGAAGATTAAGTTTTTTCTCTTTTTCGTCTTCAATGATATAAAACCCGGACAATCCGTAATAGATCTCTTTTCCTGTCCTGCCGTGCGGATGAGTATGGTACCAGAATGTACCCGCATCTTGGTTAACCGGATAATGATAATGCTTGGTATGATCGGTATCAATAACATCTTTGGGGTGCCCATCCATCTCTTCGGGTACAATTACTCCATGCCAATGTATGATCGTCTGATCAGGCAGTTTGTTGGTAAAATCCAGATCAAAGACATCGCCTTTGTTGATTCGTATAGTTGGATTGGGCAGATCTCCCTTAAACGTCAGTACATCTGTTTGCTTTTCTGGAAAAATTTTGACCTGACTTTTTTGCGCTATAAGCTCGGTTTTTTTGATCTGGTTAAAGTTTGCAACACTAGGGATTTTTAGTTTTTGTGCAAAAGGGACAACATTTTTAGGCATATTTTCTTCTGGGATTGGGGGTTTATTTAAAGTTGAGGCTGTGGATGATCTGCTTTTATTTTCCTCACATCCTGTAAATAAATATACCGCGGCAATAGTAGAATAATACAAAAAATATCTTCTGTCCATTTTTATTCCTTTGTGCTATATCTAAATCATATTTTATAACTATTTTTATAATAAAACATTATTCATTTCTATTATATTAACTTTTTAAGAAATATTAAAATGTTTAATTTCAAAAATCTTACTCAAACATCCATTCTACTACTTTTGCGACATCTTCGGTTATAAAGCACTTAATAGCCGATTCTTCAAGCGGTTTGGCAGGGATGATGGCTTTGTTGAAGCCTTGAGTTTGCATCTCTTTGAGTCTAAGGGAAAGATTGCTCACATCTCGTATCTCGCCTGTTAGACTGACTTCTCCTAAAAATACGGTTTTGCTGCTTAACTCACGGTTACGATAACTGCTAAGAATGGCTGCAATGACAGCAAGATCGGCGCTAGGTTCATTTATCTTGATACCGCCGCTGACATTAATATACACATCATAAGTTCCAAGTGGTAAGTCAAGTTTTTTTTCTAGTAATGCCAGAAGCATAGAAAGGCGGTTGTTGTCAAATCCTGTGGAGCTTCGTCTAGCTCCGCCATAGCTTTCAGCAACAAGAGCTTGTATCTCTACTACTATTGGGCGGCTTCCCTCGAGCAAGATAGTCAGAGCAGAGCCTGCTTGAAGTTTTGATTTGTTATAAAACTTGCTTCCTATGGTCTTGGCATCATGAAGCCCCTCTTTGTTCATCTCAAAGATGCCGACCTCATTTGTAGAGCCGAAGCGGTTTTTAAATCCTCTAAGAAGTCTAAGTTCGCTATTACTGTCTCCTTCAAAATACAAAACAGTATCTACCATATGCTCCAATACTCTCGGCCCTGCTATAGAGCCATCCTTGGTAATGTGACCGATGATAAATATAGGTATATCTTGGCTCTTTGCTATACGCATAAGCTCAAATGTCACGCTTCGCACTTGAGCCACAGATCCTGGGGAGGAGGGTAGTTCATCGCTGTATAAGGTTTGAATGGAGTCTATGATTATGAAGCTGTACTTTTTTTGGATGATCTCGCTAAGTATGTTTGATAAGTTTATCTCGCTAAGCAAAAATAGGTTTGAACTGTTTGCATCAAGCCTATCTGCTCTTAGCTTTATCTGTCCTAGAGATTCTTCACCAGATACATATAAAACATCTTTTTTATTTTTGGCGATATTGCCTGCGATCTTGAGAAGCAGGGTGGATTTGCCAATGCCAGGGCTTCCTCCGATGAGCGTAAGCGAGCCTTGTACAATACCTCCGCCAAGGACTAGGTCAAGT
This sequence comes from Sulfurovum sp. UBA5622, assembly GCA_002424475.1. Taxonomy (GTDB): domain Bacteria; phylum Campylobacterota; class Campylobacteria; order Campylobacterales; family Sulfurovaceae; genus BN30871. Next base: position 363 of record DIKI01000003.1, on the reverse strand, counting down.
TCACTGCTTCCGCTTGCAAATCTATGAAATTCGTCTTGGACTATGTCCGTAATTGGCATAGCTTTTGTACTATACGTTGATGAGCTTGATATCTCTTTGAGTATTTCTATCTGAGCAGAGCTAAGCTCCATCATAGAGTCCCATGTGCCGCAGTTTGTGCATTTGCCTATCCATCTTGGCGATTGGAATCCGCATGATTGACATTCAAATAGAGTTTTTTTCTTTGCCATTTATTTGCCTTGTTAAATAATAAGCAAGTATAGCATGTAGAGTAATATGGTATTAAAAATATTGCAAATTGTTATATTTTGATGATTTGTGGAGATTTTGGTTGCGGAAGCCAGATTTGAACTGACGACCTTT
>DIKI01000002.1:7005-237811 GCA_002424475.1 Sulfurovum sp. UBA5622 | reverse complement strand
GCACAAGCGCTGCGGCTAAAAAAGCAACTGCTGCTGTCAGTAAAACCGCAAGCACTGCTGCAAAAAAAGTTAAAAAAATCTAGTAGCAACATAGCTTCTAGTACAACAAAAGTATAAACTCAAAAGGATAAAAGATGTCAGACATCAAAGACAAAGCAAAAGAACTAAAAGAAGATCTAATAGAAAGCGCAGACGATCTTGGGGCGAAGGCCAAAAAAGCTACTACTTCAGCAAAAGAAAAAATCGAAGAATTTGCTCACGATGCAAATGAAGCGAGAGTACATTTTTCTGAAACATTAAGTAATGCCACAGAAAAAACTGTAGGTTTTTTTGAACCTATTACCCATCAAGTTAGAGAAGCAATACTTAGTTTTGGAGAAGTAGTAGTGACTATCTTTGTGGTAGTTGGTTTAGTAGCTGCTGTCATCGGTGGTTTATCAGACATGGCAAATGTCGGCTTCTTTGCTGGACTTAGCAGCATGTTTCAAGAAATTGTAACAGTAGTTATGGGTGCTTTGGTCATATTTTTGCTATTTGCTATCAAAGACAGTCTTGACAGAAATATCGAGCAATAATTATTTCTACTGCCAATCAAGCTTTTTTTGCTTGATTGGCCAAACGCTCTATTCGTTTATTTTCTCTTTTATCTCTCTTGCAAGTGAACCGATCTTATTTAATTTTTCTTTGTGACTTAGATGTGTATCTAAAAGTACTTTTACTAACGCAGAGCCTACTATCACTCCATCTACGCCTTTGACTTTATCTTTAGCAGTATTCTCATCTACGCCAAACCCTACATAGATAGGAGTATCTGTGTGAGTACGGATACCAGATATGATGTCATCTAGTGATTCTGCTTTGCCGCTTCCTGTGATGCCCGCATATGCCACCAAATAGATAAATTTCTTTGCATTTTTAGCTATCATGGCTATGCGTTCTGGTGTATCAGTAGGAGCGATGAAATCGATAAGTGTCATACCCGCATTTCTCATCTGTTTTTGATATGGCACTGCCTCTTCGTATGGCAGATCAGGAATGATAAATCCGCTTAAACCTGATCGCTTTGCTTCGGCTACAAAAGTATCAAAACCTTTATGATAAAACGAATTAAAATACCCCATCCACAAAGTATCAATCACGGGTGCTATTTGCTTAGAGATGCTAAACAGTTGATCTATCTTGAAGCCATTTTGAAGCGAAAGCAGATTTGCATGCTCAATGATAGGTCCATCGGCTACCGGATCAGAAAATGGAACGCCGAGCTCCAAACTATCTACTCCTGCCTCATGCAAAGTATGTGCTGCATCAACTGTAAATTCAAGTGATGGAAATCCTGTGGTGATATATGCGACTAAATTTTTCAATTTTTCTCTTTTGTGTATGAAATCAATGATGATATTATACTTTTTTTTGATAAAATAGAGTCAAAATAGAAAAAGGGGTATCTTTGGATAAAAAAGTTACACTCAAAACTCTTCAATCCATGAAGGGCAATCAAAATATCGTAATGATAACTGCCTATGATGCTTTGTTTGCCTCTTTATTCGATGAATATGTTGATGTAATACTCATAGGAGATAGTCTCAATATGAGTTTTGCCGGCAAATCGGATACTCTGAGCGTTACACTTGATCAGATGATTTATCATACACAAGCAGTAGGAAGAGGAGCAAAAAAAAGTTTTTTACTTTTTGATATGCCATTTGGCAGTTATACGGACAAAAAACAAGCCCTAAAAAATGCTGTAAGAGTTTATCAAGAAACCTCCGCAGATGCAGTAAAAATAGAAGGCGGCAAAGAAAAAGCAGATATCGTGCGACATCTAACAGATAATGCTATAGCTGTATTCGGTCATGTTGGACTAAGACCACAAAGTGCTAGGAGCGAAGGTGGATATAGCGTAAAAGGCAAAAGTGAAGAAGAAAAACAAAGTATCATAGCTGATGCTTTGGCACTTGAAAAAGCTGGTGCGGTTGCGATCATAGTTGAGGGGGTAAAATCTGATGTGGCTACAGAGATCACTAAGGCCCTTAGTATTCCGACAATCGGTATAGGTGCAGGAAACGATGTAGATGGTCAGGTATTGGTATGGAGCGATCTGCTTGGACTTTTTGAACAATTTGTACCAAAATTTGTCAAGACATATGCAAACGGCAGCAATCAAGTTAGGGATGCTATAAAACAGTATGCCTCTGAAGTCAGAAATGGAATATTTCCTGATGAAAATTTTAGATATTAGGAGAGTAAATGAATAGAACACTTATAAGGAGCATACTTTTGATAAGTTTAGCATGGTTGATAAGTGGATGCTCTACAAGCAATGTCTCGACTGGTCCTGATAGAGCTACAAATACTCTCACCCGCAAAATTGAAACTACATTAAAAAATAGCAAAGAGCTTAAAGGCTCAAATATATATGCACAAAGTGTGCCTGCGGGCGTACTCCTTACAGGTACAGTAATTACAGAAAGACAAAAATATCTTGCTAGCACGATAGCAAACTCTTTGGTAAAAAAAGGCACGGTAACAAATCGTATAGACATTGTAAAACTTCAGCAATCTGCAAAAATAAAAAAATAGATGCAACGAATTGTAGAGATAGAAAAATTTGAGAGCGATTGTAACATTGAGGTATCTCTCAGGCCTGTACTATGGGAAGAGTATATAGGTCAAGAGAAAATCAAAAAAAATCTACAAGTTTTCATCGAAGCCAGTAAAAAACGCCTAGAAGCTTTGGATCATATCTTGTTTTTTGGTCCTCCGGGGTTGGGCAAAACCACACTGGCAAATTTGATAGCTTTAGAGATGAATACATCTATCAAAACTACAGCAGCTCCTATGATAGAAAAAGCCGGGGATTTGGCGGCACTGCTAACCAATATCGAAGAAGGGGATGTTCTTTTCATAGATGAGATCCATCGTATGAGTCCAGCTATTGAAGAGATACTGTATCCTGCAATGGAGGATTTTAGGCTGGATATTATCATAGGCTCCGGACCTGCTGCACAATCAGTAAAGATCGACCTGCCTAGATTTACACTTATAGGAGCTACTACTAGAGCCGGTATGCTGTCAAATCCTCTTAGGGAGAGATTTGGAATGCATTTTCGTATGCAATTTTACGCACCAAATGAACTTGCGTTGATTGTTGAACAAGCCGCGCTAAAACTTGGCAAACCTACAAAGCTGGAATCAGCTCTTGAGATAGCCAAAAGAAGCAGAGGGACTCCTAGGATTGCCCTTAGACTTCTCAAAAGAGTCAGAGATTTTGCTGAAGTAGCAGATGAAAATGAGATCACACTAAAAACTACTCAGTATGCCCTTGATGAACTAGGAGTAAATCATTTAGGGTTTGATGAACAAGACATCAGACTGCTTGAGCTTCTCATGAGCGCAAAAGGCAAACCCATGGGGCTTGGCACTATAGGAGCGGCATTAAGTGAAGATGAAGGTACTATAGAAGATGTATTGGAACCTTACCTTATCGCAAATGGCTTTATTGAGAGAACTGCTAGAGGACGAATAGCAACCCAAAAAAGCTATGAATACTTTAAACTTTAAAGTCTACATAGTCAAGGTGACCTTTTTGAGCATGGCGATATAATCGATTGATATTATTGTTTGTGCTAAGCAACACTATTCTACCTTTGCGTTCCAACCTTCTTTAATACAAAATATATACCCAAAAAGAAAAGCATCATAGCTAGACTCATGATTTGTCCCATGCTCATCCACCCACAACATACATAGCCAAGCTGTACATCAGGCATTCTAAAAAACTCTACTATAAAACGCATCATTCCATAAAGCATACCATACCAACCTATCAATGCTCCATCAAATGGTTTTTTGTGGCGAATAGCAAAAAGAATGATTGCGATCACTACGCCTTCTAAAAATGCTTCATATAGCTGGGAAGGATGACGAAGCACACCATCAACGTAAATCCCCCAAGATTGAGTGGTGATGCCTCCTACGAGTTCTTGGTTGAGAAAATTACCGATACGGCCAAAAACATATCCTACTGGAATACCAAGGGCAGTTATATCAAGCAATTTATATATATACTGCGGATGTCTGCGACCATAAAAATATGTAGCCAACACTGCGCCTATAACCGCTCCGTGATAACTCATGCCGCTAATGCCGACAAAATTACCGCTGGCATCAAATGGACTAAATATTTTCCATGGGTTAAAAATATAGTAATAAGTCGGGTCATAAAAGAGCACATAACCTAATCTGGCACCTAAAATCACACCGATTTCTACCCATATAAAATATCCGTCTATTGTCTCTTCTGGAATGCCGATATGATCATGACGATTTATCCATTTTGCAAATAAAAGGGCTGTTACAAGTGCCAATACATACATTATGCCATACCAATGCACTTTAACAAATCCCAAATCCAATGCTATTGGATTGAAATGTGCATATATATGATTCCAGTATTCCACTAATTTCTCCTTTGAAAATCACATTATATCACGTTGGCGTTTACATTCAATTAACCTTTCGAGATTATACTTTAAGATAAAAAAATAATACAAAAGGAACTATATACGATGAGATTACCTTTTATATCATACAAAACAACATTAACCTTATTGGCAGCTATGGGTATAGCAATGAGCGGAATAGCATATTTTGTGAATAATGCCGAGGCACAACAAGTACAATTTGAACAAGCTGCGCCAAGTCCGGCAAGAACCCTACCATCATCAAATCAAATATTATCATTTAATGACATACTAAAAGACTCTATGAATGCTGTAGTTAATATAAATACAAAAATAAAAGTGCAATCCAGTGAACTTGAAAGCCTATTCAATGATCCGCAATTTAGACAGTTTATGAATCCAAGATATCGTCAATCTCCACCAAAAGAACGTGTTCCTAAAGGTGCAGGTTCTGGGGTTATACTGACTAACGATGGTATAATAGTTACCAATTATCATGTTATAGCCGATGCAAGCGAAATCACAGTAACCCTGCCAGATAGCAAAAAAGAGCATAAAGCTAAACTTATAGGGGTAGACAAAGGAACTGATTTGGCTGTCATCAAAATAGATGCAAAAAATTTAAAACCTATCAAAATGGGCAGAATGGAAGATGTCAGGGTAGGAGATATGGTGTTTGCCATAGGCAATCCATTTGGCGTTGGAGAAACAGTAACCCAAGGGATAGTTTCTGCTCTTAATAAACAAAATATGGGTATCAATCAATATGAGAATTTTATCCAAACTGATGCTTCGATCAATCCAGGCAACTCTGGCGGTGCATTAGTAGACAGCAGAGGAGTATTGATAGGCATCAATTCAGCGATATTCTCCAAAGGTGGAGGCAATGACGGTATAGGATTCACAATTCCTGTGGATATGGTGCAAAATATAGTAACTCAAATAATCAAGCACGGCAAGGTAAGTAGAGGCTATATGGGAATCACACTATCTTCTTTAGATGAAAAATCAGTTAAATTATATAGCCATGAATATGGAGTTATAGTGGCTGATGTAGAACCTAACAGTGCGGCATCCAAAGCCGGTATCAAAAAAGGCGATCTGATCATAGCGATCAATGGCATAAAAGTAGAATCTCCTTCTGTGCTTCAACGATTCGTAGGAGATAAACAACCATCTGAAAAAATTGCACTAACCATAGAAAGAAGCAAACATACACAAAATATATCTCTCATACTTGACGATAGAGCTAAAGCACTTGCGGTATTATCCGAAAATTTGCATGGATTGACATTGAGTATAATTACCCCACAAATCAGACAAAAACTTTGGCTTAGTAGCACAAGAGGTGTAGTCGTAATAGATATTGACCCTAAAAGCAAAGCCGCACAAGAAGGTTTTCAAGTTGGAGATGTTATCATACAGATAGGAAACCAACCGATTTCGTCAGTTGATGATGTTCGGAAGGCTTTTAGTGCGCATGGTAAAAAGAGGGTGTATCTCAACCGATATGGTGTTATGGGGATATTGATTATATCATAAACGTATATAAAGGATTTATTATAATACGCATTTTAATTATAGAAGATGACCCTGAACTGGCTTTGATACTTACCAATTATTTAACCAAGCATGATATGGAGGTTATAGGTGCAGAAGATCCTTTCATTGGACTTTCACTTTTAACTCAACATGAGTTTGATATGATTATATTAGATCTTACACTACCTGGAATGGATGGGCTAGAAGTTATCTCAAAGATCAGAGATGTTACTAATATACCGATCATTATATCATCAGCAAGAGATGACATTACAGATAAAATAATAGGACTTGAGAGAGGGGCAGATGACTATATGCCAAAACCTTATGATCCTAGAGAACTTGTAACTCGCATTAAAACTATTCTTAGGAGAACACACACAGCCGAGCCTTCGAAGACACAAACTCATACTTTTGTCGTGGATAATAATTCTAAAATGATTATGTTCAAAGATGAAATGCTTGAGCTGACTGCTGCTGAGTTTGATATATTGTCTATGCTGATTCGTCATAAAAATGGTTCTGTTTCTAGAGAACAATTGCTTTATGAAAGTGAGCACATAGATGATGAAAGCTCAGTCAAAAATATAGATGTTATCATATCACGTATACGACAAAAAATTGCTAAAATTGATAGTGAAAAATCATACATTAAGCCTATTCGTGGTGTAGGATATATGCTAACAGACCGTCAATGAAAAATCTTTCAGTTACTACTTTTGTTCATCTGCTTTTTTCATTGACGATTACTATCGTTGTAATTACTTTTTTTATATTTTGGTCATGGAATACTGAAAAACACAAACTCAATGAAATGTATCATTACAAATTGATAGCAGACGCATTTTTATCAAATATACAACTTGATTTAACCCCCAAAGAATTAGATAGACTATACAAAGATTTTTCAGTTAAGAATGTAGATTTAGAAGCTGCAAAAATTGATATAGAAAAACAAGGTAAAACTGTCTTTGGCGGACAATCTCTGCTTGGAAGTGTGAGAATATTTGAGACACCAAATGCACACTATATATATGTACAACGTTTGGGCCATAATATAATGCTTCAAGATGCCCGCCCAAGAAATTATACTTTAGAGATTGGGCTTGGTATTGGAATACTTTTAATATCAATATTACTGCTTTTATATATTGCGATCCTTAAAAAACTCAAACCATTAAAAAAACTAAATAAAGAGATACAAGCATTTGCAAAAGGAAATATGCAAAAAAGAATTAGCTATAAAAGCAATGATGAAATAGGTAAAATAGCAAAAAGTTTTGACGAAGCTATATTGCACATCAACCATCTAAGTGCTTCTAAAAATCTCTTTATGAGAAATATCATGCATGAGCTTAAAACTCCGATTACAAAAGGCAGGATTATAGTAGAATCCATAGATGACGCCGAGATAAAAAATATTTTAGTGCGTGCATTTGAGAGAATGAACGAGCTCATAGAAGAACTTGCAACCGTAGAGAGGGTAACTACCCAAGGATTTATACCACATCTTGAAATGACAAACATATCTGATGTAATAAAAAGAAGTCAAGAACTGTTAATGAACGATAAAAACTGTGAGGTTTTAAACATGAACGATAAAGCTATTCTTACAGATATAAAACTTTTAAGCCTTGCTATCAAAAATCTCTTAGATAATGGTATCAAATATAGTCCTAACAAAAAAGTGTTATTAAAAACTACAAACAATAGCATAGAGATCATATCACAAGGAGAAATGCTGAAGCATCCTCTTGCGTTTTATACAGAGCCTTTTTCTCAAGAAGAGAAAAGAAATAGTGGATTTGGACTTGGGCTTTATATAGTTAAAAATATATTGGACAAACTCCACCTTACATTTAGATATCGTTATGAAAATAATAGCAATATATTTATTATCAAATTTCATAATAGTAACCATAAAACAATATCAACATGACAAAACCGAACCCTTAATGCTCAGCTCTTATCAAAATATAGATGATTTTATTGATTGTCCTTGAATCCTTTAATAAGCTCAGAGCGAACAGAAAAACTGAAAGATTCCAACTATTAAATGCTAATTCCTTTTTTATTAAACCACCAAGAAAACCCAAACAAAAGCCCTGGTGTTTTGATAGTATCATCATCAAACATTAATTTTTTAGCCTCTATTATATCTAGATAAACCACCTCTATCATCTCATGGTCTATACCGCCCCCGGATGATACCATCATAGATTCATCAATTTCGGCGTAATAAAGAGTTTGTTTGCTTCCTGCAAATCCTACGGAAGTATAAAAAGAAGTGATCTTAGAGATACTTGACAGCTTTACATCATATCCACACTCTTCTTCGATTTCTTCTTGGATTATTTTTTCAAGTGAGAGATTTTTATCTACTATACCCGAACATAGCTCTATACTCATACCCGTTGTATGTGCATTGGCATAAGTAGCTGGACGAAACTGTTTTACAAGTACAAAAGCATTTTTTGTCGTATGATAAAGCAATACCGCTACACTATCGTGTGCTTTGACGATTTCCCAACTCTTTTTTATGCCATTTTGATGATATGTGGCTAATGAAGTAAATATATAACGGGGATTTGTCAATGGTTGAATAGAAAAATTACTTATTTTCATTGAAAATTCTCATCAAGTTGAGCATCTGCTCTTTGGCTTTCATATTTAATCCAATCATATGAAGGAGTTTTGTTCTTTATATATGACTCTAACATATCACGGTATTTTTCGGCATTATATATAGGTATTTTTTTTGTTTGTGCCACTTTCTCGCCGCCTATTACGTCGGTTACTTTATCTATTAATGCATCAACTATAGAGCCTTCTTTGCCTATTACGCTCGTTGGATCTATGGGTGAATTATTTTGATATATTCCTAGATGCAAATGAGGGCCCGTACTTGTGCCGGTATTGCCACTATAGCCTATGATATCTCCCTTTCTTGCTACATCTCCTACGGTTGTCCTAAATCCGCTCAAATGCCCATATATTGACATGTATCCATCACTATGCTGAATCTTTATGGCTTTTCCATATCCACCAAGCCATCCGACATGTACAACTATTCCATTGTCTATTGACATAATAGGCGTACCTCTTTTTACCCCAAAGTCTATCCCAAAATGAGGGCGATAAATCCGCAATACTGGATGATATCTGCCATAAGAAAATGGTGAAGTGACTCTAGGATTTCTCACAGGTAAACTAAATTTTCCATTACCCACAAACGATGTTTGGGTCGATTTACTAAAAATAGTATTTCTTGTGCTATCTGTCATGTATGATATAGTCTCAAATGGTTCTTTATGACCAATACCGTCATCATCTACATAAATAAACTGTTCTTTAGCACCTTTGGTTATTTTGATTACATGTATAGTTGGATTACCGTGCAAATACCCTACAAGTGTTTTTTGTGTATATAAAAATGAAATATTGTCTCCTTTTTGGAGCTTTGCTGCATTATTTCTAAGTGCTTTTTTTATTTGGGGTGTTAATTTATCATTGTGTGTATTCTTTGATATATCACTCCAAGGATTTTTTGATATATCCACATTAGCAAAATATTTTTCATCTTTAAATTTTATAGGTACTATAGAAAAACGATATTTATCTGATTTTGTATCTTTTGAAAGTTTAATTTGCATGGTAGAACTAATAGGTATCAAGGCCTGTAAAAGAGTGCCTTTATCGTCTTTAAGCTCATAAAAAGTTTGACCGCCCTGAATCTCTCCTACTACTTGCTCCTCAAGTTCATCTAGAGTTTTGAGAAGCGACAATGATATATGTTTAGATTGAAGATATGAAGAAAATTTTTCTCCGGACTTCCATTTGGCTCGAGTTACTTGCGCACTCCAAAGCAAGGAAGAAATCATCAACAATACAATGATAACTCTTTTCATTTAATCCCGATGTTTACAATTAGTGTTGATAAATTATAGCCAAAAAAATCAAAAGTGGCAAATTTTAATATTTCGCGTGTATAATCTTATAATAAATTAATATTAAGGATGTTTTTATGCGTAAATTCATTTTAGTTACAATAATCTCTTTACCGCTTTTTGCAGATTTTTTTCCTGCCACAACTGAAAGTACGATTGCTAATACGCAAAACAACACACTGCAATTATCTTCTCCATTTGCAGCGAATGGCATGAGTGGTATAGTCATACATACATATGATCAAGGATTTAGAGCAGCTACTACATATATTGTGCAAACCTCATCCAATGGAAGTACTAAAATGCTTAATAAACCATTTATGGAAAGCAGCAACTTGCCAAATATTGCCACAAAGGTAGCTCCTGGAGACAAGGTGATAGGAGGATATCTATATGATAATGTCCTTCTAATAGCACCGGATGAAACTACATATGAAAATATAACAAGCAAATATAATAAAAAATGGATACATCCTGATTTATATGCAACATTTATATCAGAAAAGAAAGATGGGGAAATAACCAAGGAAAACCTTGCTTCGTTTGCCAGAGCTTACCAAATAGGTCTTGTGGCTATCGTCAAAAAAAATACTCTAGAACTTTATGACCCTGTAAGTGAACAAATAATTGCCCAAGAAGCATTGCAAGCTCCTAGCCAAGCACAATATCCATTTTTTACAAGATTTAAAAAAATAAAATCAGGCTGGTTTGGCGGAACTGCAAAAGGTGAATATTATAATAATGTGGAGCAAATTCGGTGATCAGCAAAACTCATATACAAGCTTTTGAAAATATCGTAGGCTTAGAGAATGTATATAGTGATAAAGCGCATTTAATTGCATATAGTTATGATGCTACACGCACAAGATATGAGCCTGATGCTGTAGTATTTCCTAGAGATGAAAATGATGTAAGTGCAATTCTTCGTTATTGTAACGAACATGGCATTGTAATCACGCCTAGAGGTGCAGGAAGCGGATTTACCGGTGGTGCATTGCCTGCAAGTGGTGGTATCGTGCTTGCCATGGAAAAACACATGAACAAAATCATAGAGATTGACATGCAAAATCTAGTTGCAGTAGTGCAGCCTGGAGTGATTAATAAAGAATTACAAAGAGCCGCCGAAGAAGTTGGACTTTTTTATCCGCCAGATCCGGCAAGTGAAGAATATTCTACCCTTGGTGGAAATGTAAGTGAAAATGCCGGTGGAATGAGAGCTGCAAAATATGGCATCACTAAAGATTATGTCATGGCCCTAAGAGCAGTATTGCCTAATGGAGACATTATTCGTGCTGGCAAGAGAACAATCAAGGATGTTGCAGGATACAATGTAGCAGGCATATTGATCGCTAGCGAAGGAACTTTGGCCATCATCACAGAGATCACTCTTAAATTATTGCCAAAACCGCGATTTACAAAAGCATATATGGGAGTTTTTCCTACCGTAGAAGATGCCATGAATGCTGTTTTCAAATCGCTTGCAGCCGGAGCCAACCCAGTAGCGATGGAGTTCTTGGACAACTTGGTAGTACAAGCATTAAAAGAAAAATTAAAAGTAGAATTACCATCAAATGCCGGTGCATTACTTATAGGCGATGTAGACGGAAATGTAATGGAAGAAGTAGAATTCCAACTACAAACACTTGAACGCTCTTTCAAAGAAAATGGTGCAAGTGATTTTCAAATAGCACATGATGCCAAAGAGAGAGACAAGCTTTGGTTTGCCAGACGAAACGCATCGCAATCGATTACTATTTATGGATCTAAAAAACTCAATGAAGATATATCTGTTCCGAGAAGTAAACTTCCTGATGCACTAAAAGCCATATATGCCATAGGAGATAAATATGGTTTTAAAGTACCATGCTTCGGACATTCCGGGGATGGCAATATACATGTAAATGTCATGGTTGATGGAAATGATGCAAACCAACTTGAGCTTGGACATCATGCTATCGAAGAGATATTTAAAACTGTTGTCGATATGGGTGGTACTCTTAGCGGAGAACACGGTATTGGCATGAGTAAAGCTCCGTTTATGAATATCGCTTTTACTAAAGCCGAACTGGCACTATTTGAGTCTATCAAAAAAGCATTTGACCCAAACAATATCCTTAATCCAGGCAAAATGGGGCTTGCCTCCACAATAAATAATTAATCTCAAGGGATGAATATTGGAGGAAGATTTTAAAAAACTGCTCAAAAACTATTATGTTTTTGTTCGTGATTTTTTTTATAGACTATTTGAGGGAAGGATAGGATATTATGCCTCCAGTCTAAGCTGGGATACCATTTTTGCTATTATCCCATTGATGGTGGTATTTATATCCATATTTACCCTATTACCGATTTTTGATATGTTTTTCGAACAATTAAAAATATTTCTATTCTCAGTGTTGATACCTGCAAATTCACAAATTATTTTACAACATTTAGAGTCTTTTTTGCATAACGCCGGTGAACTAGGTGCAATAGGTTTTGTTTACGTCGTGTTTGCTATTATTTTATTTTTCAAAACTTATGACTATATCATAAATGATATTTTTGAGACCAAAAAAAGAGGCTTGTATAAAGCATTTAAAGTTTATATTTTATTTATTATTTTAATTCCTATCGGCATTGGCAGTTCGTTTTATCTCTCTTTTTATTTAGAAGATGAGCTAAAGCTTCATGCAATAATAGTCGGTATACTTCCATTTATCATTACATGGGGTATGTTTTTTGCTGCTTATAAAGTATCTCCAAATCGCCATGTAACACCTTTGGCATCATTAACTAGTTCATTTATAGCATCTTCTATTTGGTATATATCAAAAAGCCTATTTCTAATATATATTTCCAGAAACCAAGCATATGACACTATATATGGCAGTGTGAGCATATTGCTATTTTTCTTTTTGTGGATATATCTTTCATGGGCAATCTTTTTGCACGGTGCAAGATTTTGTTATCTTTTAAACAAAGGTAAAGAGATAGATACTATATCCTAATGATATAGCACATAAAGCCAAAAATAGATATTTATATTGTATTGCACCAAAACCAATTGCTATATAGCCACCAAGTGCCCACCAAGGCAACAAACTTTCAGTTGTCTCTTGCGGCGGAAATGCGAATAAAGCCAACAATGCATTATCCAACACTCCTCCAAATCCAAAAAAATGAAGTGCCATCGTTGCCGGATAAAATATAATATAAAGAAATTCGAGCGGTATTGACAATAATTGATAAACCGACGTTGCACCAAAAAACCCATGCACCATCGGCTGCATAAATGCAAAAACACCAAGCGGTATAAAAAGCCAGGCTATTAAATGTTTATTCGTCTCTTTATTGTAATGAAGTATCAAAAAAATATAAAAAACTCCCGCCATAGAAAACCAAAAACTAAGAGAGAGTATCAAAGACGGAAATACTACCAATAGCAAAGCACCTACAAGAGCCAAGAATGAAAAACTAACCAGTTCTAAACCGGCTAATAAAATCGCCCATCCCATCACTACCATAAGATATGCCCTGATAAGTGATGGTGAAAAATCGGTCATATATACATAAACTCCCAAAAATATTATAGCAACCAAACCCAAATCAAAAAGTGCATATCTATATGGAAAATAACGTTGTTGCAATGGCCTGTAGATCAACCACAAAACTCCATATATAACACCCCATAATATACTCAAATTAAAACCACTAAGAGCTATGAGATGACTTATGCCAAGCACTATAACCGTATCTCTGAGATCTTTATCCACAGGTGTATTAAAGAACATGGCGGGATATAGACTTTTGATATTTTTATTTGTATGTTGGCTTATGATACCAAAGACTATCTCATCTCTAAATGTTTTTTCTGTCTGGACTATCTCTTTAACTTTTCCATTTACAAAAAAAGTACTTATATATTTTGGAAAATTTATCTTTTCATTTGGAAAAATCTGTAAACGAATTCGTTTTATGTCTTGAGGCAGCTTAGTATAAGATTTGGTATAAAATTCAAATCCGTCATCACTTTGGATCTTTAAAAGAGTATGAGGGTAAGTGGCATCTGGCTTTAGCTCCATGCTAAGTACATTGCCATATATAAAATAAAATGGCTTTGTGATAAATTCTTTGTATCCGATATATAAATAAAATAGACGGGCTATTAATATGGCCGCGAGAATGGCCATGGCTAGCCAAAATGATTTGGTAGTTGGAAAAATTTGAGGCTTGGTTAGTTTCATCTATCAAATTGGCGGCATATTTATGGTAGCTTCTTTCATTTCAAAAACAATCTCATGCTTAGCACCTATTGTTGCATCAACAAAACGGGTAAAGTTTTTTTGGAACAACAAATTAACCGTACCTGTTGGCCCGTTTCTTTGCTTGCCAATGATGAGCTCAGTCTCTTCTTCTACTTTGCGTACATATTCGCTTTTATAATCTTTGCCCTCAGCTTTGGCTTTCATCTCTTTTTCTTTTTCTTTTGATTCACGGTAAACATCATCGCGGTAAACAAACAAAATAATATCCGCATCTTGTTCTATCGCTCCAGATTCACGCAAATCACTTAACATTGGCCGTTTATTTTCTCTACTTTCCAAACCTCTGTTGAGCTGTGAAAGAGCTATAATAGGCATTTGTAACTCTCTGGCTAATTGCTTAAGACCCCTTGAAATTTCTGAAATCTCTTGTTGGCGATTATCTCCGCTTCTTTTGCCATCTCCCACCATTAGCTGGAGATAATCTATGAAAGCCACAGTGATCTCAGGATGTTGAGATTTGACCTTGCGAAGTTTGCTTCTGATGTGATGTATGGTAGCATATCCACCATCATCAACAAAAAGTTTTTTTTGTGATAATTCATGGGTAGCAGAAGATACTCTCTCCCACTCATCATCTCTTAGATCCCCTACTCTTAATGCTTGCAACGGTATAGAGGTTTTGGCTGAGATCATACGAAGCATCAATTGTTCTGCCGGCATCTCAAGCGAGAAAAATGCAACACCTTCATTTCGCTCAATTGCTTTGAGTGCCATATTAAGTACAAGAGCTGTTTTACCCATAGCTGGGCGAGCAGCCACTATGACCAAATCCCCTTTCCCAAACCCGCTTGTTTTATCATTTAAATTACGAAAACCGGTATCTATACCTATGAGTTTTGAATTGCCCATTGCTTTTAGGCGTTCTATCTCGGCAATAGCTGCTATTGTGATGGCTTTGGCATCTCTAAAATCTTGTGCTGTACTTTCTTGAGTTATCTCATAAAGTTTCTTTTCAACAAGATTCATCACCTCATCACTTGGCAGATCATCTTCGATAGTTACTTTCTTTATCTCTGTTGCAAGCGTTACTATTGCTCTTTTAATGGATTTTGCTTTGATCTCCGCCATATAAGCTTTGGTATCCGTTATAGGATTGGCTGATAGCATGTCTATCATTAACCCTTCATCAAATTTGCCCATCGATTGGAGCTTGGAGATCAAAAATTCTTCAGATATCGGTTTATCTTCTCGTGTTAATTCTTCCATGGCAGTAAATAGGTACTGATGAAAAGGGAGATAAAAATCTTTTGCTTTTAAGCTGCTTGCTACCTCTTCATAAACTTGCGGATCAAAAATTACCGCAGAAAGCACAGCTCTTTCTATATTTAAATTGTACATATTTTCCATCATTATTTACCTTTTGCCATATTCTCTACTTCAATTATAAATCTATCTACAAGTTCATGCTCTGAGAGTTTGGCTACAATTTCACCTTTGACCATAACAAGTCCGCTCCCCTTGCCAAATGCTATTGCCACATCCGCATGTTTGGCTTCTCCTATGGCATTTACTACGCAACCCATAACTGATATATCAAGCGGAGCTGTTATATGAGCGGTGCGGCGCTCTACTTCGGCTACCGCACTTACTAGGTCAGCTTCTATTCGCCCGCAAGTTGGACATGATATGATGTTGATCCCACCTTTTGCTCTGCCACTGTCTTTTAATATCGCTTTGGCTACTCGTATCTCTTCTTCCAATTCTCCCGTGATAGATACTCTCATTGTATCACCTATTCCATCAAGTAACAATGCTCCCAGTCCAATCGATGATTTGATAGTAGCATGAAACAACGTACCTGCTTCTGTGACACCTATATGAAATGGATAATGATTTTTTGGTCTTAGCATTCTATAGGCTTCCACAGTTCTTTGAACATCGCTGGCTTTGAGTGATATTTTGATATCCGTAAAGTCCAGATCTTCTAGGAATTTAATATTATACTCAGCACTTCCAACCATACCTCGGGCTGTGGCACCATATCTATCTTCAAATTCAGATTCAAGCGAACCTGCATTGACGCCTATGCGTATAGGTAGTTTTCTCTCCTTGCATGCTTTTACTATCTCTGCTATGCGACTCTTTTCTCCAATATTGCCGGGGTTAAATCTTATACCGTCTACCCATTTGGCAGCCTCTAAAGCCAAACGATAATTGAAATGAATATCAGCAATGATAGGTAAAGAGGTATTAGCTTTTATCTCTTTTAAGGCCAAAGCATCTTCCATAGCAGGTACTGCCACTCGCACTATATCTGCTCCAGCAAAATGCAATCTATTTATCTGTTCTACAGTAGCACTCACATCATGAGTATTGCTAAATGTCATAGACTGCACTGAAATTGGAGCATCACCACCAACTGCTACATTGCCTACAAATATTTTTTTAGTTGGATATCGTTCTTGCATTTTGTACTTTCATTTGCTGATAATTATATTAGTGATTTTATCACAATTAACTATAATACTATCTTCTATTATATAAATCAATGTCATCCGAGCGCTCGAAAAGCAGCAAGATTTTTGCGGCATATGCTCAAAATCTTGCGTTGCGATTCGTGAGTGTTGACGCTTTTCTTTGGTTACCTTTCTTTTCTAAAAAGAAAGGTAGAAAAATGGTAAACCAAAAACTATAAATTACGAAAAATCCACTGGATCCATATCTATCTCAATTCCTCTTTTTGCTACCGAATGAAGTGCGGTAAGCAGTGCTTTTTTACTCTTAGAACGCAGCAAAATGTGATAACGATAGCGACTGGCTATCTTTTCAACTGGAGCTTTACCGTGTCCTATGATCTCAATATCATTAAATCTTTTTAATCTCTCTAGAGTATCGCTTAATTGTTTCTCGGCCATATCCACTTTTGCATGGGCTATAAGTACTCTAGCCATTGATATAAAAGGGGGATAAGAGGCAATTTGTCTAAACTCCAATTCATCTCGCAAAAACAGTTCATAATCACTCAAAAAAGGCTCAAAAAAATGGCCATGTGAACTTTGGATATATACAATAGCATCTTTTGTTCTTCCGCTTCTGCCGGCTATCTGAAATAGCAAACTAATAGCTCTCTCTTTGGCTCTATAATCAGCCAAACCAAGCATATAATCAAGCCCCATAATTATACTCAGCGTTATATCGGGATAATCATGCCCTTTACTTAGCATCTGCGTGCCAACCAATATATCTATCTCTTTATTGGCTAACTGCGACAATGCAGAGTCAAGTTTTTTGGGAGTGGTGATACTATCTTTGTCAAATTGGGCCACTTTGGCATCTGGCAATTCTTCATTTATCATATCGATCGCTTCTTTTGTGCCTATACGCTCACTGCTTAGAGGGGCGTATCCACATTGGCTACAACTTTGTGCTATTTGCTCTGTGTAGCCACAATAATGACACCTCAAATGTTTATGGTTGCGATGAAGTGCCATACCTACAGAGCAAAACGGGCATTTATGTGTCGTGCCACATGATGAGCAATAGAGATATTTGAAATTCCCACGAGTCGGCAGAAAAACTATAGCTTGTTCATCTTGGATCAATGTTTCTTTTAGCGCATTTATACATTCACGATTTACACTATCTCCGCCTATAAATTTATAGCTTTTGGCTGTAGATATATATGCTTCTTTGAGTCGTATGAGGGGATATTTATAGTATGATGCTACAGATGGCGTAGCTGATGCCAATACCGCTTTTGCTCCTATCTTTTCAGCCATTAATACAGCTACATCTCTAGCATGATAACGTGGCCTTGTCATTGACTTGTAACTATCATCGTGTTCTTCGTCGACTATTATCAACCCTATACTATCAAGTGGCACAAATAAAGCTGATCTAGCCCCTGCTATGATACGTATCTCACCAGAAGCTATACGGCTTAGTATATTTTCTTTTTGTTTTTTTGTAAGTTTGGAATGCCACATAGCCACACTGTTGCCAAAATATTTACTAAGCCTCTTGGACATCTGAGGAGTAAGCGCGATTTCGGGCATGAGCATTATCACATTTTTGCCATCTTCTAGTGTTTGAGCCATAAGATGGATAAATATCTCCGTTTTTCCTGCGCCTGTCACTCCAAAAAGTAAGCTCCTTTGATATGCCTCTATCTCTTTTAGTGCTTTTTGTTGCGCAGCAGTAAGTGTTGGCAAAGATGTTATGGATTGCTTTTTTTCGTCACTGCGGGGATTGCAAATCCGTGGCAGTCCATTCTGGATTGCTTCGTCATCTATTCCTCGCAATGACGTTGATTCAAATGGTATAAAAAGTGCTAATGCTTCTGATATTGACGAAAAATAATATGATGAGATAAACTGTGCCAATTCAAATTGTATTGTGTTGTAATATTTACTAGTAATATCAGATACAGCCAATGTCTCGAACTCGGGCTTTGATGTTTCTCTTATGGTAATAGCTTCTTTGATAGTGCTTTTCATTGGCACTTGGATGATAGAGCCGATATCCAATGCTATTTTGGAATGGTAGGTCAACACCGGAGCCGATGAATTTGAAAGTGCTATATGATAATAGTATATGAACGACTCGCTTTTATATTTTATGTATTATTATATTAAAACAATGCTATTGTGTTAACTTCCTGCAGTTGGCATCAGCTACATCACAATTAAATTGTCCATTTGCCAGCGTAAATGTCACAACACCTGCAATACCTGCTGGCATACGATAATGAAGCGAATCAACCCAGCATCCTTTATCATCATCACTGCTACAAACAGGGATAGTGGTTTCCAAAACTGATTTGCTATTGCCATCTTTGTCCGCACTAAATGTAGATACAGCCGTAGATGCTATGCCGTCATTATCTATGGATGAAATAGCAGTAAAATCACCTCTCAAGACCCTTAACTGTCTCTCATTTGCAAGCGAACTTCGTATAGCTGCTATGGTGGCTTTGGCGCTTGATATCTCAGCGTCACCCCTCGTAGCTGCAAATCTTGGAATAGCAATACCGGCCAATATTCCTATGACAACGATCACAAAAACCAACTCTATCATAGTAAAAGCTTTTCTCATAAAAGCTCCTCATAAAAAATATATTAACAGTATATCGTAAAAATAGATACAAAAATTAGTTTGAAGGTATAAAAACGTAGTAAATTATGAAGAAATTACAAGAGGCAAATGCCTCTTGTAATCAAAGAAAATTATCACTCAACTGAAGTGCCACCAAATACATGATCGCCCATCAATTTATTTGTAGTTGCTAGAGTTCGAGCATCTCCAACCCAACTAGCAGTACTAGTACCGTTTGCTACGTTCAATGTTTTAGTGGCCTCTGTCCACGTAACTGCAAAAACGGCATCGGTATTAACTTGTGCACAAGAATTAATAGCTGCAAACTCTGCAGCAGTTACTCCTATTTCGGCTGTCGCCCTAGCACCGGCATCCGTAATACAAGTACTTAGATTTGTTACGGCTTTTGAAATCTCTGCATCATCTCTAGTTGCAGCAAGTCTTGGAATGGCAATTGCTGCCAAAATTGCTATAATTACAATAACAAAGATCAATTCGATCATTGTAAATCCTCTTCTCATGTTAACTCCTATTTTGTAAATTATAAGAATCCACCATTCCAGTGAAAACTTATTATAATTGTAATACTAAAAAAATAGAATGTCAAGAAAATGAAACAAAAAAGATTATTTATTAACTCTATTTATCAATATTATCTATTTTGGAAATGATACTATTTATTTGGCTTTCATGTTCGCTTATTTGCTTAGCCAAACGAAGGTAGGCTTTGAGAAGTTTATCTGTTTTGTTGTCTTGATTTAGGGCTATATCTGCGCTAGTCAAATCATCTATGATAAATTTAGCCAAGGTTTCATCAACTTCAAATTCATATCTGATACCATTTATAGTGATAGCTACTTTTTGCATGATTATTCTAGCAATGCTTCTATTTTGGCTATGATAGCTTCTATTTCCGTATCTTTTTGGGCAAGTTCCCCTCTGAGTAATACTATCTCTTCTTCTAGTGGAGCTATATTTGAAATCTGCATTTTTAACTCTTCATTTTCTTCTTTTAATATATCAAATGATAATTTTAATTCTTCGATCTTGTCTTGGAGTCTTTGAAGTGCATACATAATATAATCACCTTTTAGTTATGGTTTTCTTTTGTTATAATATCACAAATATTTAAAAAGAAGTCGTCATTTCGAGGTAATGTCTATAGAGACCATCGTCGGTAAAACAATCCAGAAGAAGTATAGATTGATAGCAACGATGCTTTCCTTGCTATGACAAGTTGTTGGCGTTATATTCTGAGGCTTTAGAGCTGAAGCTATAAAACCTCAGTGGTTAGCGTAGCCATAAAGAGTTTTGCTCTGTTGGCGTTATATTAAAATAGAAGGAACATTTTTTTTGAACAAACCTTTTCGTGTCAACAGCCCTTATGCTCCCTCAGGAGACCAGCCAAAAGCTATAGAACAGTTGAGTAACTCTATATTGGAAGGTAACCGATATCAAACTCTACTTGGCGTTACAGGCTCAGGCAAGACATATACTATGGCAAAAATCATAGAAACCATCCAGCGTCCTACTCTCATCATGACGCACAACAAAACTCTAGCTGCCCAACTTTATAGTGAATTTAAAAGCTTTTTCCCGGATAATCGCGTAGAGTATTTTATCAGCTACTATGACTACTATCAACCAGAAGCTTATATACCTCGTCAAGACCTATTCATAGAAAAAGACAGTTCTATAAATGAGGAATTAGAACGCTTACGCCTAAGTACCACAGCGAGCTTGCTCAGTCACAAAGATGTCATAGTTATAGCTTCAGTATCTGCCAACTATGGACTTGGTTCGCCGGAGGATTATAGCTCAGTAGTCCAAAGCTTGGAAATCGGTCAAAATTATCCCCAAAAAGCTCTTTTGCTTAGACTAGTAGAGATGGGGTACAAGAGAAATGATAATTTTTTTGATAGAGGTGATTTTAGAGTCAATGGCGATGTAGTGGATATATTTCCAGCATACAATCAAGAAGAAGCCCTGCGTATCGAGTTCTTTGGCAACGAAATCGAAGACATGTATTATTTTGATGCCCTCAC
Organism: Sulfurovum sp. UBA5622; assembly: GCA_002424475.1. Lineage (GTDB taxonomy): Bacteria > Campylobacterota > Campylobacteria > Campylobacterales > Sulfurovaceae > BN30871. Next base: position 216,473 of record DIKI01000002.1, on the reverse strand, counting down.
CGGTGAAAAAGGAGCTTCACCAAAAGAGGTTACCATATATGCTGCCAACCAATTTATAGTAGGCAAAGAAAAACTAGCCCTTGCCATGAAAAACATAGAAGATGAACTAGGTAAAAGATTGGCTTTTTATGAGCGTGAAGGACGCATGGTAGAACATGCTAGACTCAAACAACGTACCGAATTTGATCTGGAGATGCTAGAGGCTACTGGCATATGTAAAGGGATTGAAAATTATTCTAGACATCTCACCGGTAAAAAAGAAGGTGAAACCCCATATTCGCTACAAGATTATTTTGACGCAATGAGCGAGGATTATTTACTTATCGTTGACGAATCACATGTTAGCTTGCCTCAATTTCGAGGAATGTATGCAGGCGACAGGAGTAGAAAAGAGGTACTTGTAGAGTATGGATTTAGATTGCCAAGCGCTTTAGATAACCGTCCTTTGATGTTTGATGAGTTTATCCAAAAAGCTCCTCATTATTTGTTTGTATCTGCTACTCCAGCACCTCTGGAACTTGAATATTCCAGCGTAGTAGCCAATCAAGTAGTACGCCCGACCGGGCTTTTAGATCCGATCATAGAAGTGGTGCCTAGCTCATCACAAGTAGAACACCTATATGATGAGATGAAACGTGTCATTGAACGAGGCGAAAAAGTACTCGTCACAGTGCTGACTAAAAAAATGGCACAAGAACTTGCAAATTATTATAATGATTTGGGTCTAAAAGCTAGATATATGCACTCTGATATGGATGCTATTGAGAGAAATCAAACTATACGATCATTGAGACTTGGAGAGTTCGATATACTTATTGGTATTAATTTGCTTCGTGAAGGACTTGATCTCCCAGAAGTAAGTCTTGTTGCTATTTTAGATGCAGACAAGGAGGGCTTTTTGCGCTCCCAAACTTCGCTAGTACAAACAGCCGGAAGAGCTGCTAGAAATGTAAACGGTAAAGTTTTGATGTATGCCAATCGTATCACACCTGCTATAGAGTTTACTATCAAAACTACAAGTGAACGAAGAGCCAAACAGGAACTTTACAACAAAGAGCATGGGATCACTCCCCAAACTACCATCAGAGAGCTGGATACTAATCTCAAGCTTGAAGATCATGGAGAACTGTATAACAAAAAAGATAAGCTTGATAAAATGCCAAAAGCTGAGAGACAAAAACTAATGAATGAATTAAAAGCCAAGATGCTCGCAGCTGCCAAAAGCTTGGAATTTGAAGAAGCAGCAAGATTGCGTGACGAGATAGCCAAGATAAAGAATTTGTAATATAAAGTTATTTGTTGGTTCCCATCGTCCTCGATGGGAATCCATACTTGATTATCAGCTATTAATCCATGAATCCAATGTAAATTGATGAAGAATATCGGATATTAACGCTATATACACGCTCCCATCGAAGACGATGGGAGCGATGGAAAAAATCTAGCTTTCAAGGTCGTTTGGGTGACAGTTTTTATTGTATAATGTCAAAAAATATAGGCAAAAATATGATAACAAATTTTCAAAATTACACTCCAAAACTTGGAATGAACAGTTGGGTAGCCGAAGGCGCTAGTGTCATCGGGCGTGTAGAAATGGGAGAAGATAGTGCTGTATGGTTCGGATGCGTAGTACGTGGCGACGTGCATTATATAAAAATTGGCGACAGAAGCAATATCCAAGACCTTAGCATGGTGCATGTCACACATCATAAGCTTGATGATATGAGCGATGGTTATCCTACTATCATAGGCAATGACGTTACAGTAGGACACCGCGTAATGCTGCATGGCTGCACCATAGAAGACGCATGTTTGATCGGGATGAGTGCTACCATATTAGACGGTGCAGTTATAGGCAAAGAATCGATAGTAGGTGCCGGAGCATTGGTAACTAAAAATAAAGTATTCCCGCCACGAAGTCTCATTATGGGAAGTCCTGCTAAAGTTGTACGAGAACTGACGGACGAAGAGGTAGCAGAACTTTACGCAAGTGCAGCTAGATACGTAAAATTTAAAAATCAGTATCAATAAAAATTGCTAACTTTTACTTTCTTTTTTGGCTCTTCGCTCTTTTTGACTCGATGATGCAAACTTGACCAAATCATCACTACTCTTTATATGTTCGGGGATAGTCTCTAGGCTCTTTTGCATCACAAAAGATGCAGACAAAGCATCACTATAAGCTCTATGATGCACAGTAGTTGGGATAGCCAAAGATTCTATAAGATATGCAAGTCCATATCTCTCACTCTCAAAAGTCCGTTTGGCCAGATCGATACTGCACATGATAGGGTTGCCCAAATCGCCGAGTCCGTGACGATGGAAAGATGCAGACAAAAAAGAAGCATCAAAGCTGGCATTATGAGCCACAAATATGGCATCTTCCATAAAAAGTCGTAATTTTGTCAATGCTTCTTTCGGGCATGGAGCACCTACAAGATCTTCATGTTCAATGCCAGTAACTTTTGTAATATAATCTGGTAAAAATGCACACTCAACAAAAGTCTCAAATCTATCTATAATTTCTCCGCCACTCATCATAACAGCACCTATCTCTATGACTTGTGATGACGATGGTTTGCTTCCATTGGTCTCGATATCAACGATACAAAATCTCTCTTCGTGGTATGGAGTGAAATACGGTTTATACCTATATCCGCCGCCTTCATCTAAACTTTCTATAGGATATCCTGAGGCTTGAAGCAGATAAAAAATAGTATCGCTTTCTTCAAAAAGAGTAGTATGTTTATATACAATAGTATTAAAGGTCTCTTGGCTGATAATACCGCCATGATGGCGAAATGTTTTTGTAAGATGCTCAAAGACTTTTTGCATTAGCTATAAACTCTCTTACTTTGGCCGGATCTTTTTTGCCTTTAGTTATCTCAACTCCGCTACTGACGTCCACTCCATAAAAATTATACTTTTCAAGCTCATTAAGATTTTCGCAACTCAAACCGCCTGCTAGGATAATTTTGGAGCAATCAATCTCGTCAAACCAATCAAGTGCTATCCTTCTACCCTCTCCTCCATAGCTCTCCACAAAAGCATCTGCTATGATATAATCATCTTTATATTTTTCTATGTCTTCTTGACAAGTTGCTCGAACAACTCGTATATATGGTATTTGAAGCTGTGCAAAAAATTCTTCATTAGCTTCAAAATGAATTTGGGCCATATCTATATGGCAAAATGCACACACTTCATCCACTTCTAATGCATCCATATTTACAAAAAGCCCTACCGTTTTTACAAATGGCGGTAAAGCCTTGATGATCTCTTTTGCTCTTTGTGGAGAGATGTATCTAGGGGATTTTTCATAAAATACAAACCCAAGAGCATCCGCACCAGCTTCACAAGCTATAAGTGCGTCATCTAGGTTTGTAATGCCACAGATTTTTACTTTCATTTTAATGCGCTTATAGCTCGTGCCACACCACTAGGATATTTATAGATAAATGAGCCGGCAACTACTACATCTACGCCTGCATCACGCAACAAATCTATATTTTTATCACTTACTCCGCCATCTACCTCTATGAGGCAATCTGGATTTTTAATTTTTATAAGTGATTTGAGCCGTTTAGCTTTTTCTATTACTGACGGGATAAACGACTGCCCTCCAAATCCTGGATTGACACTCATAAGTAATACCATATCTATATCCTTTAATAAAAATTCGATAGCCTCTGGAGGGGTATGAGGATTAAGAACAAGTGCTGGACGGATACCAAGTGAACGTATCTTTTGAACAAGTCGATGAGGATGCTTTTCTTCTTCTATATGAAATGAGATAAATTCCGGCTTCAGTGGAGCAAATAGATCTACAAAAAATGTATTATTTTCTACCATAAGGTGAATATCCAGCGGTTTTGTCGTAGCTTTAGCCACAGCTTCTACTACTACTGGACCAATTGTAAGATTTGGTACAAAATGTCCGTCCATAATATCTACATGAACAAAATCACAGCCACCATCACATATGGCTTCTACATCATGAGCTAGATTGCCAAAATCAGCAGACAAGATACTTGGAGCTACGAGCATAAGGGTCCTTTTTAATTACTACCGCATTGGGTATATCGCTTTATTTTGATACAAATGATTTTGTGCATAATCAAGACAAAACTTCTTAGCATAGCCAAAGCTACGCTAAGAAGTTTTAACGATGAGTATGTGCAAAAGCATTGTACCCTATGGGGGAGCAATGATAGACAAGCAATCTTTGAACAAAAAAAGTCTCGAATTACCTTTGGGTAGTCCTTTAACTTTTTTTATTCAAATCTCACTATCTCTGATGCTCTCAAAATTTAAGTGATATACTCAATATGGTAGTAGCATTATAACACAAAAAGATTTTTTATTTAAGCAATCTTTAGGCTATTTTGGCTATAATCGCACACAAATATGTCAATTTTGTCCAGAATGATAGACAAAATATCACATTCATTACTTTAAAATAAAGGCAGATATTATGGCAAACAGATGCGCAATCAGTGGCAAAGGTCCATTAACTGGAAATAATGTATCACACGCAAATAACAAAACAAAAAGAAGACAACTTCCAAACCTAAGAACACTTAGAATTACACTTGAAGATGGTACTTCAAAGAAAATCAAAGTAGCAGCTTCAACTCTTAGAACTATGAAAAAAATAGCTCAAAAAGCAACTGTGGAAGCGTAAGCTCCAATATTCTTCGCAAGGCAGAATGAGCCTTGCAAACTTACTTTATTTTTGGAGACACTCCAATGTTTCAAATTCTTTCACTCAAAAATGGTCTTGATAATGTCCAAGGTTTTTTCAATGGCTCTGCTAATGTTGGGCTTCGTACCAAACCAAATGAAGATGGTTCATTAGATGGCGATGTAGCTTTTATTCGCAGTGACAAACCATGTGACGTGGTAGCACGTTTTACTACCAATCGTTTTGCAGCTGCCCCTATTAAACATTTTCAAAGATATAATAAAGGCTTTCAGACAAATTTTGTACTCATTAATGCTAAAAATGCAAATGCAATGACAGGAATAAAAGGGATAGAAGATATAGATACTCTTTTTTCTAAATTAGATAGAAAAATCGAACTTAAAAATCCTATTATGAGTTCTACCGGTGTTATTGGTTACAGGTTGCCTCTTGACAAACTTGTTACTGCATTTGATAGCTTCGATTTTGATGCTAAAAATAGCAATAAAACAGCTAGAGCTATCATGACAACTGATAGTTTCAAAAAAGAGATCTGTTTCAAAATTACACTTGATAATGGCAATTCATTCCATATAGCAGCCATAGCAAAAGGCGCAGGCATGATAAATCCAGCTATGGCTACTATGTTATGTTTTATAGTAACCGATGCAGATATTCCAAGAGAAGACATGGATGAATTGCTTGGAAATTCTGTAGAGGACTCATTTAACCGTATATCAGTTGATGGTGATACATCTACCAATGATACGGTTTTATTACTCTCAAATAAAACAAGCGGGGCATACGACAAAGATGCTTTTAGAGAAGCTCTAAATAAAATTACATTCGAATTGGCAATGATGATATTACGAGATGGCGAAGGAGCTACAAAAGTTGTCGCTTTTGAAGTAAAAGGTGCAGCTAGCAGTGAAGATGCGAAAAAAGCCAGTATGCTGTTAAGCAACTCATTATTGGTCAAGACAGCACTTTTTGGAGAAGACCCAAACTGGGGACGTATAGCGTCAACCATAGGGGCAAGTGGTATAGAATGTGATGAGGATAAGCTGGTCATTCATTATGACAATTTGCTGATATATTCCGGAAACCAGCGAGAGCTTGACAAAGAGCGTGAAGAGAAAGCATACAAGATAATGAAACAAGAAAGTTTCCGTATCACATGTGATCTTGGGCTTGGAAATGGAAGCTACACCAGCTATGGATGTGACCTTAGCTATGATTATGTAAAGATAAATGCAGAATATAGAACATAAAGCATCTCTGTATTTTAATGCACTTTTCAAGACAAAGAAGATAAAATTATATATCAAATAAATTAGGAGTAACTATGTTACATGAATATAGAGATGAGATAACTGCTCTCAAACAATCAAATGCACATTTCGCAAAAATCTTTGAAAAACACAATGAACTTGATCAAAAAGCTAGAGATGCCGATGAGGGCAGAGCACATGTAAGTGACGCGGAACTCGAACAAATCAAAAAAGAGAAACTTCTTCTTAAAGATGAAGCACTTAAACTTATTTTGGAATTCAAAAACGCACAAGCTTAAATACTAAGCTATAAAATCTCGCCTACTGTGGTGGGATTTTATAAACCTACATAAATTACTTTTCTTCTGATACTTCTTTTTCCATTTTCCATACATAAATGACAGCGATAAGCACAATAACACCTAATGCTATCATTGTTGCGCGGCCCAAATAATGTTCAATCAACGCTTCATTTGACCCCACAAAATAACCCAAGAACATAAGCACAAGTACCCATATAGCAGATCCCAATGTAGTATAAACAGAAAATTTAACAAGATTCATTCTGGCATACCCTGCCGGAAGAGAAATAAGATGTCGCACACCAAGGATCAATCTACCGCTAAATGTAGATATCTCACCATGCTTATTAAAAAAATGTTCTAATTTTTCTAGTTTTTCAGGAGATAGAAGTATGTATTTGCCATATCTGAGCAAAAAGACCCTGCCATATTTGGCAGCAAAATAGTAGTTAAACAGTGCTCCACCTAGAGAACCTAGCACTCCCATTAGTGTCGCTATAATGAAATTCATTTCGCCCTTCTGGGCCAAATAGCCCGCAGGTATCATAACCACTTCACTAGGGACAGGCACAAAGGTACTTTCTAAAAACATTAAGATAAATATCCCAGCATACCCGACACCACCAATGGCATCAACTATCCATTGGGCTATTTCGTGCATCATAAAAGACCTATTTATTCAGTATATGCACCGACGGATGTAAGCTTGATATATCTCTTTTCTAACATCTCATCAATGGACATTGCTCGAAGTTCTTTTAGTGACTTGAGATAGTATGCTTTGAGTACATTTGCTGCACTATGTTTATCTCTATGAGCACCAATCAAAGGTTCATCAAGTACGTCATCAACAAGATGGTGCTTTACCAAATCATCGGGTGTAATTTTGAGTGCTTTTGTTGCAACTTCTACTTTTTTTGGATCATCCCACAATATAGCCGAACAACCCTCAGGAGAAATAACTGAATATACAGAATATCTCATCATAGCAAGTCTGTCCGCAACGCTAATAGCCAATGCCCCGCCGCTTCCGCCTTCGCCTATAACAATCGAAATAAGTGGCACCCTGATACTTGTAAATTCAAATAGATTTCTAGCGATTGCTTCGCTTTGCCCTCTCTCTTCGGCTCCAAGCCCTGGATATGCACCTGGAGTATCTACTAGTAAAAGTACTGGTATATCAAATTTCTCAGCTAGTCTAACTGCACGCAATGCTTTGCGATACCCTTCTGGATTTGGCATACCAAAATTTCTTTTGATCTTATTTTTTGTGCCTCTTCCTTTTTGTTCGCCTATGACCATAGTTTTATGACCATCGATCCAACCGATATAACAAACAAGTGCTGTATCATCGCGAAATGCACGATCTCCGTGAATCTCATAACTGTTTTCTAAAATCAATCTAATATAATCAAGTGCATAAGGACGGTCTGGATGACGTGCCAGTTGGAGCTTTTGATAATCATTCAAACCACCATAGGTTTTTTGTACTTCTTTGTCCAACTCTTTTTGCAGCTTTTCAAGAACTTGCTGATCACCATCGGCCTTAGCAGATTCTATAGCCTCATCTAGATGCTCGATACGTTTTTCGAAATCAAGATAGGTTACCATTAATAGTCCTTAAAGCTTTTTAAATATAACAACGCCGTTAGTGCCGCCAAAACCAAACGAATTACTCATAGCAACATTTATATTTGCTTTTCTAGCCTCATTTGGAACATAATCCAAATCACAATCAGGATCAGGCGTAGTGTAGTTAATAGTTGGAGGCAAAATGCCATCTCTCATAGCCATAAGTGTAATAACCGCTTCTATTGAACCAGCGGCTCCCAGGCAATGCCCTATTTGTCCCTTGGTAGAGCTTACAGCAGGAGCATTTGAGCCAAACACATCTTTAATAGCAGCTGTTTCATTTTTGTCATTAGCTGGTGTACTTGTACCATGAGCATTAATATAATCTACTTTTGGATTACCTGCCATTGTAAGTGCAGCTTTGATAGCACGTCTAGGGCCATCCACTACCGGTGTTGTGATGTGATTAGCATCTCCACTTTCCCCAAAACCTATAATTTCTCCATAGATTTTAGCGCCTCTGGCAACAGCAGCTTCGTATTCTTCAAGTACTAGAGCTCCAGCACCCTCACCCATAACAAATCCGTTTCTCTCACTATCAAAAGGTCTAGAAGATTGTTGAGGATTTTCGTTATTTGTGCTAAGAGCTTTCATAGACGCAAACCCACCTATACCTACAGGACAAATTGCTGATTCGGCACCAACTACCAACATTCTGTCAGCCCCGCCTATCATGATTGTTTTGGCTGCTTCAGCGATAGCATGAGTACCTGCTGCACATGCTGTAACACTTGAGAGATTTGGTCCTTTTAGACCATGATCTATTGATATAAATCCTCCAAGCATATTTACAAGTGCTGATGGTATAAAAAATGGAGAAATTCTGCGAGGTCCTTTTTCTTCACATACGAGTGAATTTTTCTCTATATTAGGAAGTCCGCCTATGCCTGAAGCAGATGAAATACCAAATCTTTCACCATCATACGTATCTGTAAATGCTGCATCTTCCATAGCTTCTTTGGCTGCTTTTATGCCTAGCTGGATAAATCTATCAGCTTTTTTAACTTCTTTTGGGTCCATTACATCATTTGGATCAAATCCTACAACTTCTCCTGCTATACGTACTGATTGCTCAGCAGGATCAAAAAGCTCTATTGTTTTAATACCACATTTACCAGCTACAATAGCCTCAAAAGAACTCTCTTTATCATGTCCTAAGCTGTTTATCATACCTAGACCTGTTACTACTACTCGTTTCACGATTTCTCCTCATTCTTTGCTCTGGCTAATATAAAAAATATAAAACTTTTTACATTAGCCAATTCAATCCCCCCGTATAAGGGGCATTTTGATATTTTATTTGTTGTTGTTGATGAAGTTGATTGCATCACTTACAGTGGCAATTTTTTCAGCTTGATCATCTGGGATTTCGATATCAAATTTCTCCTCAAGAGCCATAACAAGCTCAACAACATCTAAACTATCAGCGCCAAGATCTTCTACAAATCTAGACTCTTCTTTTACTTCATCTGGACTAACATTTAGTTGCTCTACAACTACGTCTTTTACTTCATCAAATAATGCCATTTGATACTCCTTGAATAATTAATAATACGCAGAAGTATATCGAAAAAATCATAAAAGCACCAAACTAAATTAAAAACAACTATAAGATAATGTGAATTTTTAAGTAATAAAGAAATAATTTTTGTGATTTTTTGGATACCAATCGTCATTCCGTGCTTTGAGCCGGAATCCATAAAAGAGTGGATACCGAATCAAGTTCGGTATGACAAGAGAGTGTCATTGCATAGATCGCCACGCTTCACTCACGATGACGATTACCACCCACTCCCCCTATTTCCTGTGGACATCATAAGAATAAGATTAAAAGAAATGATCTATTAAAACCTATATTTTAGTTGTGTATAAAAATAACGACCTGGTTCATTGAGTACCATAATATCATCTATGCCACCGGATAAAAGTGTTAAATCTTTATAACTATTTGATACGGCGTAAGTGCTATCAAATATATTATCTACACCAAAGCTGAATTCAAGCCCACTGCCGAGATCTTTTGTAGCTTTTAGATTAAATACCACATATCCGTCTAGTTTTTGCTCTCCATTTTCCCAATCGATCCTGTTCCATGGAGCTGCTGCTATGATATCTCCTTCAATTTTGAAAGTATCATCATAAGTATAAGTAGCTCCGATATTTGCTTTGAATGGTGGAATGTCTGGCAAATCTGTATCTGTCTGACTAGCAAGCGGACTATCTTTTTCGCCTATTTGATATGCTATGCTGCCATCAATTGAGAAATTCTCCGTCACAAAATATGAACCTCTTACATCTATACCATAAAGAGTAGCATCTACATTTTCATAATGTTTAGTTATAGCATTATAAGCTATATAATCACTAAGATCGCTATAAAAAACCTTAGCTGTTAGCGTAGCGTTCTCAAATTTCTTTTCAATTCCAAGGTCGATTTCATGGTTTGTCACGGCATTGAGAGTATCTGTGCCTATAATCGGAGGAGGCATTGCTCCTGAGCCGGTGAAATAAAGCTCTTTACCGTCCGGTACACGCACAGATCTGCCAACTCCTCCAAAATATTTTAGACTGTTATCCATACTGTAATTAGCCATTAGATAACCGCTCCAATCTGTAAAATCTCTATCTTTAGCAGTTGCTTTAGCTGTATCTATGGAAGTATCATCATATCTTGCCCCTGCTTCTAAGCTCAATTTATCATTTATTTTAACTTTATCTTTGATAAATACTGCGCGGTTTTTAGTATCTACATCATCTATGCTTTTATGCATTAATGTAGTTACCGGCGGAATAGCTACGGTTGTTTTTGAATATCTGCCATCCCAATTGCGATTGCTTGCATCAATACCTGCTGTGATAGTATGATTATCAACATCAAAACTATTTGTAAGTTTCGCGCCCTCCATCTGAGTCTCTAGATAACTTGTCATGTAACTCGTTGCGCCTGCATTTCTATATTGAGTACTCATAGGGTGTTTTACTGTAGAGCGATAGATATCTAAATCCAATTTTTTTGAATAGACTCCAAGATTTTTGACACTATATCCTAATGTAAAAATATCAGAATCATCATATATAGCATCCATTGGCGTATTTGGATACAAGACATTGTCACTTCTATTGATAGTATATCCTAGTTTCAACTCTTGATCATCAGTGATATCCCAATACACTTTACCCATAAGAGTTTTTTTGGTGTAAGCTTCCAAGCCTTGATATTGAGGCTGATATTGATTGCCAACCATTGCATCGCCATCGGCTATTGCTCTTGCAATTTGGCCAACAAAATCATTGCCGTCACCGTCTTCATATTGATCACTCTTTTCAGCAGAACCACTGATCAAAAATCTGACTTTCTCGCCGCCGCCGCTTAGCAAAAACGAACCTTTTTGGTAATCCCAGCTTCCTGCGTTCAATGCCACTTCGCCATGTGTCTCTTTTGTAGGTTTAAGAGTATGAACTTTTACGCCCGCACTGAGATTTCCAAATTCAGTTACATCAAACGGTCCTTCATTTATCTCTACATAATCAACATTATTGCTTAGTATATGTGAAATTGGCGGATCCATACGATTTGGACATGCACCACAAACTTTAGCACCGTCTACAGTGACAACTATATTATCTTTTTTTTGCCCTCTGATAACAATATCATTTGAAATTCCACTTCGTCTGATTATGTTTACGCTGGCAGACTCTTTTGCAAGCGCTTCACCCAAATCGGCTGATCTTATCTCTTCCCCTCTTATATCTTTAACTATTTGCGTATCGATTTTCTCTTCAACATCAATGGTTCCCAAAGATATCTGGTTAGCATTAAGTGCCGCGCAACATGCGAGCGATATGCCTATAAATTTAAATCTCATCCCTTCTCCTTCATGTTTGAACGGTGAAATTATGACTCAAAAGTGTTAAGTAAATGTTAAATTTTATTAATTAAACGTTAAATATGCATGAATTTAGACCAAATATTTTAATTTTTCATATTTATCTTTACATTAAAGAAAGACTTAAGAAAATAATAAATTTATTTTTTTGATAATAATGAATAGCGCAACGATATATGCATAGTAGTGGGCAAAGATATTGGGCAATTGCTCACGTCTATTGGAAATGCTCTGGTTATCGCTTCTCTGGCCGCACTTTTAAGTGCGTTTGGACCGCTTAATTTGATATCGGTCACATTTCCATTTGGCAATATCACAAAAGATGCCTCTATAACACCTTCTATACCTCTATTTTTAGCGATTTGGGGATAAAACTTATATTGATTTATACGATTTTTGACTATAGCTTCAAATGTTCCGCTTTCCATTTGCCTTGGAGCTGTTGTCTGTGATATGTTTTGCTTTATTGAAGAAAGATTGGATACTGCATCGATCTTATTAGTGCTTGACGAAGCGCTGGCTTGTTTATTTTGATTTTTATTTAATGGTTTTGATATTGGTTTTAACTCTTTAGGTTGTTGTATAGTTTCTTTTACAGTAGGTTTTTGTTCCGCAGGCTTTGGTATTTCTTGTTTAGCCGGCGGTTCTGGCATAACTTTTATATTTTTTATCGCTCGGGATTGCTCAAATTGCGCCAAATCAAATATTATAGATGTTTGTGATTCTTTTTTGATAACATTCTTATAATGAGAAAAGATGAGCAATAGTACTCCAAAAGAAATGTAGACGAACAAACTACCGCAAAAAGCAATCACATAACGATAATTCTTCATCTTTGCATTCTTCATAGGAGTTTTTACAAAGGGGGAAGAAAAGTATGACATACAAATGTTAAGCGGATATTAAGAGCTAAAAATTATTTTAGAAATATCCAAAACTACTCTTGTACCCTCTCCTTTTTTTGAATAAATAGTGATATTTATACTCTCTTCATCACAATAATTTTTGACAACAGCAAGACCTATTCCTCTGCCATCGCTCTCTATATCTCCTTGATAATATCTCTCATATATGTGTAACATTTCTGTTTCATCCATGCCCTCACCATTGTCAATGATTTCCAATTTATTTGATTGAAGCAAAATAGTTATAGGTTTATCTATAGGTGAATGCTTCATAGCATTGGATATGATGTTTTCCAAAACCTGCTCAAACCCTATTTTATCTGCCGATACTGTTGTCGGTGACAGATCAAATATAAATCGATTGCGTTCTTGAGCTATAAAAGGTTCGGTACACTCTTTGATTATTTGAGAAAGTTCAAATTGTTCTTTTTTTACAGGTGCTATCTCTTTTGTAATAGTATATACTAATGATTCATAAAGTCTTTTAAGCCTCACTGTGGCATGTTCTATTCGCTCTAGCCTGACCTTATCTTTATCCGAATTTAGTGTTTTTGAAAGCATATTGGCATTTGCGGTAATAGTTGATAGTGGAATATTAAGCTCATGAATTATCTCATCGGTTATAAAAATCAAGTTTCGTTGCAACTGATATTTTGATTCCAAAAGATAAGAGACAAATATATATCCCAAAGCTAACGATGTCACGATCATCAAAACTAAAGAGAACCAAAAAGAACCAGAAGAAAATCCATAAGATTTCGCAAATAGATACGACAATGTCCACAAAAATATCATCAATACTTCGAAAAATATAATGGCTATTATAATTTCTTTTTTTATCCTTCTAAACAATAGCCAATACCCCTGATGTTCCGAATATTATCATTAAAATACTTTTTGAGTTGAGTGATATAAACTCTGAGAGAGCCATCACTTGCTTCGCTAGCACTGCTCCAAAGAGCGGACTTAATCTCATCTAGTGACAATACCCTGCCATTAGCTTCAATCAATAACTGCAATAATTGTCCGGCTTTTATACTTAACTCCATCTCTTCGTTTTCTCTAAAAAGCTTTTTGCTATATATATCGAATTGATATTCGCCTATTGGAACTTTTTGAAGTCTGGTTTGTCTTTTGAGAAGTGCGCGTACGCGACATAACAACTCATCTAAGTCAACCGGTTTTTTGAGATAATCATCAGCCCCTGCATTAAAACCTTCTTGTAAAGAAGCAGTGTCATTTTTGGAAGTGATAAACATAGCCGGTGTCATATCTCCACTATTTCTTAGTTTGGAAAGCATATCAAATCCACTCTCATAGGGCAATTTGACATCCAATAGATAACAATCATACTTTCTTTTGTATGTTAGATCAAATGCGCTATATGGATCAAATGTTGCATCTACACCAAACCCCTCATCTTCTAAGAAATCTTTTAGTGTAGCATTGAGCAGTCTGTCATCTTCTAGTAGTAATAGTCTTGCGTACATATATTCTCCTAAATTTTATAGATACATACCGCCATTGACTTTGAGTGTTTCTCCGGTAATATAGCTGGCATGATCGCTTAGCAAAAATGCTACCGCGTCAGCTACCTCAGAAGCTTCTCCAAATCTAGCCAATGGGATTTTGGCAGTAAATGCAGCTTTTATCTCATCTTTTAGCACCTGTGTCATCTCTGTAGCTATGAAGCCAGGTGTAATGGTATTAAATCTAATACCCCTGCTGGCTCCTTCAAGTGCAAAGCTTTTATTCATTGCTATCATGCCGCCTTTGCTAGCTGCATAATTAGTTTGTCCTGCATTACCGCTCTCACCTACTATGGAAGAGACATTTACTACAGCTCCGAAGCGTTGTTTGCTCATGGTTTTGAGCGATTCCCTACACCCGATAAAAGCGGATTTGAGATTTGCTTCTATAACACCCATGAAATCATCGCTGCTCATTCGAAGTGCTAGTTTGTCGTTCGTAATTCCTGCATTATTAACTAGGTAGCTAAGCTCACCGTCAGTCGCTACAATATGTTTGATACCATCTACAAAAGCTGCTTCGTCACTCACATCAAAACCCAAAATCTCAGCTTTACCGCCTGCATCTTCGATGCTCTTTTTAACTTCAAGTGCCTGAGCTTCTCCGCTGCGATAATTGATCCATACTTTAAGTCCATAACCAGCCAAAACGGTAGCTATTTTAGCTCCTATCCCTCTGCTAGCTCCTGTGACTAACACATTTTTACCTGTAAATTTCATTATTCCTCCCATTTATGATTTTATTTTATTTGTCACAAGAAAACAGACAGTTTTTGATATATTCAAACTCTTCATAATCTTGAGGTGTTATCTTGTCTGAATATATAATATGATTCAACTGTTCTAGCAGATGCATCTTGCTTAATTTGTCATTACAGCATGCTTGATTGATGATATCCAAATGCTCTTCTAGATCATAATCATTCTCCAAGGTATTTTCCAATAGAAATATTGCCTCTTCGTGACTGCATCCAAAATCAGCTCCCAGCAGAGAACAAAACAATGGTGCTTCTTTTGCGACGTCGCGTTTATCTTTTTTGATAATATGCGCTAACAATATAGCTACTGACTGTTTGATTTTTGTTTCCATGGCTTATCCCCTCTGAAATCATTTATAAAATCATATCATAAAAAATTATTACTTCATTGATTTTATCTTAATTTTATGAATTGCTGCAGAATGAAAAAGCAATCCATTTTATTTTATATTAATGGCTTATCCATATCTTTTGGAATCTCTAACCCCATTAGTTTCAAAATCGTAGGAGCGATGTTATTGAGTCCTCCTCCATCGGCTATATCTTTAATACCGTCTGCTATTACAAAGCACCATACATCACCTACTGTATGATTTGTAAGTATATGTCCGTTTACATCACACATCTCTTCGCAATTTCCGTGATCACTTGTAAGAACAACTGCATAATTATTATTTTTTGCGATACTTAATATGTCGCCTATTTCTTTATCTACGGCTTGGACAGCTTTTTTGGCTGCTTCATAATTTCCGGTATGTCCCACCATATCTCCATTGGCAAAATTAACTACCACAAAATCATATCCTTCATTTATAGCTTTTCTAGTGGCTTCTCCTACTTGAGGGGCTGACATCTCTGGCTTCATATCATATGTGCGCACATCAGGACTTGGTATCAGCACTCTATTTTCTCCATTCATTGGCTCTTCAACCCCGCCATTGAAAAAAAATGTCACATGAGCATACTTCTCGGTCTCTGCTGTATGCATCTGTCTTAGTCCCGCATGGCTTATAACCTCTGATAAAGTATTTTGCGTATTAGCTTTTGGAAACATAATTGGATATGGGAAGGTTGCATCATAAGCAGTCATGGTAGCGATATTAAGATTCGTTTTGTTGGTCTCAAATTCTTTAAATTGTTCATCCCCCAAGGCTTGAGTAATTTCTCTAGCTCTGTCGCTTCGGAAATTCATCATTATGACCCCATCTCCATCCATCATACCATTATATCCATCAAATGCCACTGGCTCTATAAACTCATCATTCTCGCCTTTAGCGTAGCTTTGCTCTATATATTCTTTTGGACTAAACATGCTTTTTGGCATTGCTTGTGCTACTGAGCGATAACCTTTTTCTACTCTGTCCCACCTTTTGTCTCTATCCATAGTATAAAAGCGACCACCTATAGTGGCTATAGAGATATTATCATCACATATGGCTTCTATTTGCATCAAATATTCCTGAGCTGACGTGGGACCAACGTCTCTGCCATCGGTGATTAGATGAAGCCACACTTTTTTACCTTCTTCTTTGAGCAACTTGGCTACACCTATGATATGTTCAATATGAGAATGCACGCCACCATCACTCATAAGTCCTATCAGATGAATAGTATCGCTTTTAGCTAAAACTTCTAGTAAAACTTCATTTTTTGCCATACTCCCATCATCTAATGCTTTAGAGATCTTGACTAGATCTTGATACAAGATCCTGCCGCTTCCAAGCGTCATATGCCCTACTTCAGAATTGCCCATCTGTCCTTGCGGCAATCCAACGCTTAATCCATGGGTAGAGATAAGGGCATGAGGTACATTCGCAAAAAGCCAATCATATGTAGGCTTAATGGCATCTGCAAATGCATTACAATGACTTGTGGGCTTATGTCCTATGCCGTCTGTGATGATAAGTAACGTTTTTTGGCCTGTCATAAAATCTCTTTATCTCTTATTTGCTTTTATTTTATCCAAATCATAGTAAAATACGTCTTATTACCAGGTATTTACCTGGTGTGGTAATTAATTCACACAAAAGAAGTTTGTTAATGCTTTATGCTCTTGCACATTTTTTATCTATTAAATTTTTTGGCTACATCACCGTCAGAGTCGGTATAGCCTTTTTCTTGTCTTTGGGATTATCATTGTTTTTGATGCCTCGCTATATTCGATGGGCGATTGCAAAAAAAGCAAATCAACCCATCAACAAATATGTACCTGCACATGAAGGTAAAAAACACACCCCTACTATGGGTGGAGCGGTATTTGTCTTCTCAGCTGTAATTGCAACATTAATAGCCGGCAATTTAGTCAATCTGTATCTAGTCGGTGGGCTTATAACCATAATAGGCTTTGGACTGGTAGGTTTCAAAGATGATCTGGGCAAGGTCGTATCCGGCAACAATTTAGAAGGACTTACTCCAAGAGGTAAATTTTTGCTCCAAATCGCAGTTTCTCTTATAGTGGTTGGGTTGTTATTTACTATGAATTTTTCTACGCATTTTTATATACCATTTTTGAAAACTCCATTATTTGATATGAGTTATATGTCAATTCCGTTTTGGGTCATGGTGTTTTTGGCTACTACAAATGCCGTAAACCTCACTGATGGATTAGATGGATTAGCAACTGTGCCATCCAGTATATCGCTTGTCACTCTAGGATTTATCATATATGCCACAGGACACATAGAGCTTAGCCATTATCTTCTTATACCGCATATCAATGGGGTTGGAGAGATGACTATTCTCATAGGAGCATTTGTGGGTGCAATGCTTGGCTTTTTGTGGTACAACTGCTATCCGGCTGAGATTTTCATGGGAGATACGGGCAGCCTAGCTGCTGGTGGGCTTATAGCTTATCTTGCAATTTTAGGTAAAAGTGAAATTTTGCTTATCCTAATAGGACTTGTTTTTGTAGTAGAGACAATTTCTGTCATATTGCAAGTAGGCAGCTACAAGCTTAGAGGACAACGTATATTTCTCATGGCACCTATACATCACCATTTTGAATTAAAGAAATGGGCTGAAAATAAGATAATAGTACGTTTTTGGATGGTTGCATTTCTGGCAAATGTACTAGCACTCATTACTTTGAAATTAAGATAAATAAGGGAGAAGGGAGAAGGGAGAAGGGAGAAGGAAATTAATATAACAAAACCCTTCATCCTTTAACCTTCTACCTTCCTCCTTTGTAATTAAGGAACACAATGAATACCAATAATATCAAACCTACTCTTTTCGGATACGGCAAAACTACCAAAGCGATTGCTAAACTTCATAATGGGGGATGTACGTTTTTTGATGACAATACAAAAGGAGCTTACATAGATGATATAGGCAATCATATACTACCATCACATCTATTTGACCCGGAAGCTAGTAGCTTGGAAGTAATGACGCCAAGCTTCAAACCGTCTCATCCATTGGTTCTTGGTGCCAAACATTTACTTAGCGAATATGATTATATATTGGGACTGCTACAAGACAAACCATATAATATATGGATTAGCGGTACAAACGGTAAAACCACAACTACTCAAATGCTCACTCACCTATTAGCCAAAAGGGGAGCGCTTAGTGGTGGCAATATAGGCACTCCCCTAGCTGAGCTTGATTCAAAAGCTCCTATCTGGGTGCTTGAGACTAGCTCATTTACACTACACTATACTCACACTGCCTCACCCAATATTTATCTACTGCTCCCTATTACGCCAGATCATCTCGATTGGCACGGCACCCCAGAGGGATATACGGCTGATAAACTCGCACCGCTTCTTACAATGAGAGAAGGCGAGATGGCTTTAGTTCCAGCCGGATTGCCATTGCCACAGACTAATGCTTTTGTAGTAGAGTATGACACCAATGAGTTTTTGGCAAACTATTTTGGCATAGAAAGTTCCAAGCTCAGATTCAAAGGAGCATTTCTCCAAGATGCTCTACTTGCCCTTGCGGTTACTAAAGTGTTGTATGATGAAATTGACTATGAATGCATGAATGCCTTTATTATAGAAGGACATCGTCAAGAAGAGCTCAGGGACTCCAAGGGACGTCTCTGGGTAAACGACTCCAAAGCTACTAATCTTGATGCCACCATCCAAGCCGTCAAAGTCTATAGCGATAGAGCATTGCATCTCATACTCGGAGGTGATGACAAGGGAGTTGAACTTGATGAGCTTTTCATAGCTATCAAACCATTCAATCCTACTATATATACAGTTGGAGCAAATGAGGACAAACTCTTAAAATTATCTAAAAAATATGAATTAAATGCTATAGCTGCCCATACAGTAGCAAATGCAGTCACACAAATAGATAAAAACCACACCTTGGATTCTGTAGCTCTACTCTCACCTGCAGCAGCCAGTTTGGATCAATTTACCTCTTACAAACAAAGAGGTGATGTATTTATGGATAGTGTTAGAGCGTTGTAATCTCTGTCATGCTGAACTAAATACAGCATTTTCGTCATTCCGTGCTACGACACGGGATCCATGGATACCAAATCAAGTTCGGTATGACAAATGCTATCTATATATATCTTCCACGTACACCAGAGAACGAAATTCAAAAAATTACAAACGAATTACATTAATTATCCATTAATTTCAGCAAACCTTAAACTTTATCCGCTATAATTCTATCCTCTTTCAAGTGGCTCGATAGCTCAGTCGGTAGAGCAGCAGACTGAAAATCTGCGTGTCGACGGTTCGATTCCGCCTCGAGCCACCACTTTTTGAGAAACATTAACTTATAGATAACAATCTAAAATCAAATCAAAACCTCTCTAAAGCCCTATTATGCGGACTTTACTCCTAAATACTAAATTTTTTTATTAATTTTTCGTTAATTTTCTTGACATTCATAAATATTCTGTGTTATACTTGTGGTCATTCAAAACAAAAAGGAGTATAGAATGAAAAAAACTTTATTACTTTCAATAGTAGCTTCTACTATGATTATGGCGGGCGGTGATATCGCTCCAGTTGAGCCGGCGGTTGTTACACCAGCTCCAGTAGTTGAGTCTAATTGGAAATTTAGCGGTCAAGGTGTAGTTTATTACCAAACTGATGATGCTTATGTTTCTTCAAGAGGTGTAACTTCTCCACAAGATGACAGTCTTTTCTCACAAGGTGCATCAGCTGCAAACGCTGGTCTTCAATTGTCAGCTACAAATGCTGATCTTATCGCTGGTATCGGTTTTGGCGCTGAACTTACAGGTCTTGGTACTCTTGGCCTAGAAAACGATGTAGTATCTGATGTTATGCAAACAGCTGGAAACCCATTCCCACTTAATGCTGCATACTTTTCAGAACTTTACCTAACTTACGGTATCGCTAACACAAGCCTTAAAGTTGGTAGACAAGAACTTCCAAAAGCACTTTCTCCATTTGCTTACTCTGAAGATTGGAACGTATTTTCAAATACTTTCGATGCTGCATTGTTAGTAAATACAGATCTTCCTGATACTGTACTTGTAGGTGCATGGGTAAGAAGTTTGAATGTTAACGGTATGCATGCTCAAATGGCTGATTTCGGCAAAGCTAATAGTGCTGAAGGCGTATTCATGTTGACTGCTCAAAACAAATCTATCCCTGATTTGACATTGACTGGTTCATATTATTTTGGTAATGAATATGCTGCTGCTGAAAACCTAAACATTCTTTGGGCTGATGCACAATACAATGCAGGTTTTGCTAACATAGCTCTTCAAGGTGGTGCAGTAATGTGTGACGCACTTGTAGATGATACTACAGCATTTGGTGCTATGATCAGCGGTAAATTTGATATAGTAAACGCTCATGTTGCTTACGCTCATGTAAATGATTCTGACCTTGGTATGTTCCAAGTAGGTGGTAGCACTTCAGCACTTTATACAGATACTGCTCTAGATCAAGTTTCTCCAGTTGGTACTGCTCTTAGAAACAACATGGATAAATTCGTAATTGCTGCTAATGCAGATGTACTTGGCGGTAACCTTACTGGTGCATACGCATATACTGATGGTACAGCTATTGACACTACAGTAAATGAATTTGACCTTGTATACGCAACTCATATCACTAGCAACTTAGTTGGTGTTCTAGCATATGTTTATGCTGATGTTGATAACACTCCTTATGAAGGTGTTAATCTTATCAGAGCTGTTGCTAAATATAACTTCTAAGAATCAACTTTCTTAAAGTTCTTCGAACCTAGGCTTTTGCCTTGGTTCACCCTCTTTTTAACTCATTTTTATCCCTTTTTTGTTATCATCTTTTAGTCTTTTGCTAATGCTTGTATTGTGAATGATGGGTCATTGTAAATATTTTGTTGTTGCGATAAATGCAATGGAAAAGTAATCCATATAACTATAAATAATGTCATCCGAGCATCATTATAAGTAGGCAATATTTCAAAGCGGTTAGCACGAAATATGCCGTAAACGATATTGCGAGGATGACGCTTTTCTTTTGTTACTTTTCTTTATAAAAAGAAAAGTATAAACAAACACTATAAGGAAAAAAATTGAAATTATTTGAACCAAATTATCACTTCAATCTAGCCAATCTCATTACATTTGCCAACATCACATGCGGTATGATAGCCATATATCTAGTTACACAACAACAGTTTGCCATAGCAGCAATACTGGCATGGATGGCAGGAGCATTTGACATAATGGATGGCAAGGTAGCTCGTAAGTATGGGCTATCCACAGAATTTGGAGTGCAACTGGATAGTTTCGCTGATTTTCTCTCGTTTGTAGTCATGCCGTCATTTTTTCTATTTTTTGCACTTGAGTTTGACAATGGCATTGTAAAATTTGCAATTGGATTTATATTTATATGGTATGTCATAAGTGGTCTACGAAGACTTGTGAGCTTCAATCTAGCTAATGACGCGGGAGAAGTCACCAAATACTTCACTGGAGTCCCTACTCCGCTTGGAGCTATACTTCTTTGGATATTGTGGCTGCTATACATCGGTGGTATTGTCACAAATATCTTTGCGGTATCTATATTGGTTCTAGTAATTGCATGGTCACTCAATAGTAAGGTCAAGATACCTCATTTGTAGAAAGAGTTGATACTATTCGTCATTCCGTGCTGCGACACGGAATCCATGGATACCGAATCAAGTTCTGTATGACCGCAGTCTGTCATTCCACTACAATATTGTCATTGCGATGAGCAAAACAAAGAAGCAATCTATAAAAAGGTTTAAATTGAATAAAATATCAAAATATATAAACAACTTCTCTGAACTGGTGATGTTCCAACACTCAGTATTTTCATTGCCATTTATCTTTATAGCTATGATAGTGAGTGCCAATGGATGGTTTGGATTAAAACTCCTTATTTTGGGAGTTTTTGCGGCTGTGAGCGCTAGAAATTTTGCTATGGGAGTCAATCGTTACTTGGATCGCGACATAGATGTTCTAAATCCTCGCACACAAAACAGGCCGTCCGTTGATGGACGTATAAGCTCTGCTGGCATGATGGGATTTATTATTCTAAATGCACTCCTTTTTATCGCTGTGAGTTTCCTCATTAATCCATTGGCTCTCAAACTCTCTATCCCGTTTTTAATAGTGCTGGGAGCTTATACTTTATTTAAACGTTTTAGTGCTTTAGCTCACTTGGTCCTTGGAGTTAGTCTAGGGCTTGCCCCAATAGCCGGTGCAGTAGCAGTACTTGGCACTATCCCTATGTGGTCGGTTTATCTAGCAATCGGGGTAATGTTTTGGGTAGCTGGATTTGACCTATTATATTCACTCCAAGATATGGAGTTTGACAAAGCCCATGGACTTCATTCTATACCTTCCAAGCTTGGTGCATCAAAAACTATGAGTCTAGCAGCACTTTTTCATCTGTTGAGTATAGTTTTTTGGACGGTATTTGTAATCGATGCAGATTTGGGGCTTTTTGCACAAATTGCAGTAATGGTAAGTACTGTGATGCTTTCTTATGAACACTATATCGTGCATAA
The DNA here is from genome assembly GCA_002424475.1 of Sulfurovum sp. UBA5622. Taxonomy (GTDB): domain Bacteria; phylum Campylobacterota; class Campylobacteria; order Campylobacterales; family Sulfurovaceae; genus BN30871. Next base: position 193,543 of record DIKI01000002.1, on the reverse strand, counting down.
TGATTTTACCAAGATTGATAAAGCGTTTTTTACAGTCAACGGCTATCTTGGGTTTGTGTTTTTGGCTTTTGTAGTTATTGATGTTTTGGTTTAGGATGGTGAAATTTATGAGCAATTGTCGTTTCTCTCGCTCCCATGCTCCTGCGTGGGAGTGTATATTGGTCTTCTGGAATTCAGTATGCGTTCCCACGGAGACCGTGGGAACGAGATTGAATGAGATTGACATTTTACAAAGACAATAAATGAAAAATGCAACACATAATATAGATAAATCATGGAATATAAATCTTGGGTCTTTGAATGATTCCTATATAGAATTTTTAAAAAACGATAGTAACTATATACCCACGAAAATAAATATATTCAATGCTTTTAGAACCCTTGCTAAAAATGATGTCAAATTTGTACTTTTCGGACAAGATCCATATCCAAGGCTACAGAGTGCATCCGGATATGCCTTTATAGACAGCGCAGTCAAAGAAATTTTCAGCTCCAGTGGGACTCTAGCCAAAGAAGTCAATCGTGCTACAAGTTTACGTAATTTCATCAAAATGGCTCTTGTAGCTAGGGGGGATTTGGAACTAGATGACACATCGCCTAAAGCCATAGAAAAAGTAAACAAAACGAACCTCATCAACTCAATAGAAGAATTGAAAAACAACTTTGAGAAAAATGGAATATTACTACTAAATACTTCTCTTGTTTTTACAGATAAAAAAAGCACTACCTATCACACCAGAGCCTGGAAGCCATTTATGGAGGATCTATTATCATCGCTTGACAATCATAAAGTAAAACTTATATTATTCGGTAATGCGGCAAAAGATCTTTATAAATCTTTACCGATTATCTCATCTTTTGAAGCTATAGAACTAGAGCATCCATACAATCTATCGTTTATCTCGAACAAGAAAGCGATAGAATTATTTGGACCTATGGATTTGATGAGAAAAGCATAATTACGTATCGTTGCAAACAAATGAAACTTTTTATAAAAAAGTGGACTGCCGCGACCTTTCAGGTCTCGCAGTGACGGTCATTGCGAGGAACGAAGCAATCTACAAAAAGGATGGATACCATTCGTCATTCCGTGCTACGACACGGAATCCATGGATACCGAATCAAGTTCGGTATGACGGCAGTCTGTCGTTCCACCGCAATTGTAATTGCGATGACCAACAAAAATGATCCTACATATTTTTAAGTAAAATTGGATATAATTTCATCTCTACATATATAGTGCATCCATAGCTTAGCTGGATAGAGCATCGGTTTGCGGTACCGAAGGTCTCAGGTTCGAATCCTGATGGGTGTACCATCTCTTTTTAATCAAATTTATAATACAATGTTTACAAAAGATCTATGGAGGATTTGAGCTATGAAAATAGTACTTATTAATAAAAATCCTGTTGTTTCAAAACTAATAGAACTCTCTATAAAAAATACTGATTATAAAATCATCGAAACAGAAGATGTAAATATCATTAATGAAGATTATGATCTATTTATCATAGATGATAGTTGCTATAATGCAGATATGGCACAAATGCTATCAAATAAAAATGTAATATTGCTAACTAATGTAAAAACATTCTCCGATGAATCACAAAAATTTAAAATTCTCTCAAAACCATTTTTGCCAACACAATTATTTAATTTGATCAATTTATGCTCATCTAACCAAACAATATCACAAGAATCGATAAACAATAAAATTTTAAACAGTGATGATATATACCAAATCAAAGAACTTCTAGAAAAACCTGATATGACTTCTGATAATCAAATATATGAAGATAATTTGTCTTATGTATTTGGAAAAAGCGAAGAAACCAAAGAGAAAAGAATTTTGATGGCACTTCTTAAGATGAAACCAAAAAAACTCAAAAAACTCTTAGCAGATGCAGAGATCACTTTTAGTATCCGTTTTCCAAAAGAATCTTGATGGCTATATTGGTATTATCCGGTCCTAGCGGTGCTGGAAAAAGTACAATCATCAATAATGCTGCGCCATATATAGGAAGTTACCATTTTTCTATATCTACCACCACTAGACCTCCAAGAAATGGTGAAACAAACGGCAAAGAGTATTATTTTGTTAGCAAAGAAGAGTTTGAAGCAGATATAAAAGCCGGCGATTTTTTGGAATATGCAAAAGTACATGACAACTATTACGGTACTTCGCTTAAACCTGTCAATGAAGCCCTAAAAGACGGGAAATTGGTCATCTTTGATATAGACGTACAAGGGCATAAACTTGTACGTGAAAAACTCGACGACATTACTACTTCTATCTTTATCACACCACCTACTATAAGCGAACTAGAACGCAGACTCCGCCTTCGTTCACTTGATGATGATGGCATCATACAAAGACGCATAACTAATGCTCAAAAAGAGATAAAATCTATTAAAGAGTTTGATTTTGTCATTATCAATGACACGATAGAGCAGGCAACCAAAGAGTTTATAGCTATAGCAAATGCCGCTAGGCTTAAAAGAAGCCATAAAGAAATAGACAATATAGTAAAATATTGGAAAAATTAGACAAAATGGGGTATAATGCCCCCTAGAATTACCACAAAGGAAATAAAATGGGATCATTTAGTATCACGCATTGGCTTATAGTATTGGCTGTAATTGTACTTCTTTTTGGAGCGAAAAAAATACCTGAACTAGCAAAAGGGTTGGGACAAGGTATCAAAAACTTCAAAGAAGCAGTAAACGAAGAAGATAAAACTGATACAAAAGAGATAGCTGCTGCAGAAAAACCAGAGACTAAATCAGAAACTAAAACTGATAAAACTACTCAAAACAGCTAATGTTGCTTTAGCAACTTAGCTTCATTCACACGAACAACTTATGAAATTAAAATCAACTATAAACAATATCATATCATCAGCACTCCAAGAAGCAAGTATCAATGCACCTACGCAAAGTGTAACAAACGCTACTAGAAAAGAGTTTGGGGATTTTCAATATAACGGCGCAATGAGTCTGGCTAAATCACTTGGCTCCAATCCTAGAGAAATTGCTACAAATGTAAGCAAGTATATTCACTCAAATGCTATAGAAAAGGTAGAAATTGCCGGACCAGGATTTATCAATATATGGATAGATAACAATTGGCTATCTAGCCAATTGAACGACATAACAAAAGATAAAAACCTAGGTATATCTGTAAATAAAAAAAATGAAAAAATCGTAGTAGACTACTCCGGGCCAAATATGGCAAAAGAGATGCACGTGGGGCATCTTCGTTCTACGATAATAGGCGATACACTATCAAATCTATTTGGATTTTTGGGATATGATGTGATCCGCCAAAACCATATAGGAGATTGGGGTACGCAATTTGGCATGCTCATAGCATATCTCGAAGAGATACAAAATGAGGGCAAATCTTATGATGAACTCAAAGATTTGGAACATTTTTACAAATTAGCCAAAGCCAAATTTGATAGTGATGCTTCATTTGCTAATACCGCTAGAGAGTATGTAGTAAAGATCCAAGGCGGTGATAGTTACTGCTTGGGATTGTGGCAAAAATTTATAGATACTTCATTGGCTCATTGCGAAGAAGTTTACGATAAACTCGGAGTCAAACTTACCAAGAATGATGTCAGAGCTGAAAGCTCATATAATGATATGCTGCCGCAAATTGTGCAAGAACTAGAAACAAAAGGGCTTATAACAATAAGTGATGGTGCAAAATGTATATTTTTACCAAACAGTGAAGTGCCTATCATTGTCCAAAAAAGCGATGGAGGATATCTGTATGCTACTACCGACTTGGCTGCACTAAAATACAGAAGTCAAATAATCAGTGCCAAGCGCATATGTTATGTGGTAGATGCCAGACAAAGTGAACATTTTCGCCAAGTATTTTGGGTCAGCAAAGAAGCAGGTTTTGTAGAAACTGATACCAGCTTGGAACATATAGCATTTGGTACAATGATGGATAGATCCGGTAAACCGTTCAAAACTAGAGACGGTGGCACTGTTAAACTGATAGATTTGCTTGATGAAGCGATAGTCAGAGCCAAAGATACAATATCAAGCAAAGAATCACTAGACAATGATGTTTTGGAGCATACTGCCAAAGTGATTGGCATAGGAGCTTTGAAATATGCCGATCTATCAGTGAACCGTGAATCAAATTATATATTTGATTGGGACAAGATGCTGAGTTTTGACGGTAATACAGCTCTTTATATGCAATATGCATATGCGCGTATACAAAGTATTTTGCGTCGTTTTGATGGAGAGTTGATTGGAGAAATCAATATCCAAAGCGATATAGAGCATAAGCTTGGTTTGGCACTCTTGGAATTTGAGGATATACTCAGCAAGGTCTATGATGATGCTATGCCAAATCATTTGACCGGTTACTTATATGAACTAGCGACTCTATTTATGCAATTTTATGAACTAAGCCCAATACTAAAAGATGGCATAGATCATGAAACAAAAATGAGCAGATTGTTGCTGGCTGATTTGACGGCAAAGACAATCAAACAAGGCTTGTCAATATTGGGCATTGAGGTCGTGGATAAACTATAATTAGTAAGTCATCGCGAACGAAGTGTGGCGATCCACTCTTTCGTCATCCTGAAACGAGTTCAGGATGACGGAGAATATGGATTGCTTCTTCATTGCATTCATCGCAATGACTGTCACTGCGAGACTTTACAAAAGTAGTGGCAGTCCACTTTATATATTTTGAAGTATATTACTCTGCTTTTTTAGCAGAAATTTCGCTCAAAAAAGCTTCTAATGAGTAGCGTTGACGATATTGCGGTATCATGATGTGTACGAGTATATCACCCATATCAGCTACTACCCACTCATCACTAACATCTGAGCCTATAAACTGTTCGCCCATTGGCTTTAATTCATTTTTGAGATGGTCAAAAAGTGCCCCAGTATGCTTACCGCCAAGGGAATTGGCAATTACTACTCTTTTGGCTATATAATCAGCGTCATCAAGATTAAAAACCTCTATCTCTTCGGCTTTTTTTTCATCTAAAACCTTTACTATCGCATCTACTCTTTCATCTAATGTCATTTGTTTCCTTGATTTATTTTATTATTGCTAAACTCTCAAAATATTTTTCAACTTCATGTCTTATTTTTTCATCTACATTTGATAGGTCCCCACTCTCTCTTATAAACGTAGAGCTAACAGTATTATCAATATGAAGCACTTTAAATGAGCGTAAAGCTGTAGTATTCAAAGGATTGTCTCCTCTAGTGACTACTATCCATATGATTGTATCATTTAACCACTCAAAATTACGCCATAAAGTGATTTTTTCTAAATTATCTGCTCCTATTATGAGATAACGAACATCATACAAAGATCTAAAATGCTCTATGCTTTGATAAGTATAGCAAATCTCATTATCTATTTCATAAGAATCTATAATGATACGTTCATCATCAAATACTTTTTTACACCATGACAAACGTTGTGAAGCTGGTGCAAATGGAGCAACCTTGAATGGGTTTTGGTATATAGGAAGTATCAATAGATAGTCGATATCCAATTCTTTCAATACTTTTCTTGCTATCTCTTGGTGTCCCAAGTGCGGGGGATCGAAACTACCTCCAAAAACAGCCACTACTACAGCTCTACTGATTTTAACCAAAAAATAACCTCATTTATTGTAAAATAATGAAATTCTATCATAATATTCATAAGCTTAGGAGAAAGTATGGCAGTCAAAGTCGCAATCAATGGATTGGGAAGAATCGGCAAATGTGTAGCTAAAATCATATCTGATAGAGATGATATAGAATTAGTGGCAGTTAATGTAAGCGGATCTGATGAGACTATCGAGTATGGATTGAAATATGATAGTGTGCACGGCACTAGAAATGACGTCAAAGTTGCCGACGGTTATATATATATGGGCAATACTAAAGCCAAAATATTAGATAGTAGAGATCCTGCACAACTTGATTTTTCAAGTCATGGAGCTGAGATCGTTCTGGAATGTACAGGTGCATTCCTTACGTCTGACAGCGTACAGCCTTATCTTGATAATGGGGTTAAAAAAGTTATATTTTCTGCTCCTGCAAAAGACGATACGGCTACTTATGTTATCGGTGCTAATGAAAATGAATACAAAGGCGAGAGTATTATTTCAAATGCAAGCTGCACTACAAACGGTCTAGCTCCGCTTGTAAAAGTACTTGATGATAATTTTGGCATCAAAAAAGGACTTATGACAACAATTCATAGCTATACAAGCTCACAGCCGATACTTGATCATAAGCCTAGTAAAAAAGATATGAGAAAAGGCCGAGCAGGAGCAGCTAACTTAGTGCCTACTACAACAGGTGCTGCAAAAGCTATCGGCAAAGTGCTACCTAAGCTAAACGGCAAACTAAATGGACAATCAATAAGAGTTCCGACTGCCGATGTTTCAATTGTAGATTTGACTGTGACTTTAGAAAAAAATATCACACTAGATGATGTCAAACAAGCTTTTGAGGTAGCAAGCAATACTACTCATAAAGGAATTTTGGGTATTGACAATGAATATAGAGTTTCGAGTGACTTTATAGGCGAAGAGGCTAGTACGGTTGTAGCAATGGATACCATACAAGTAATTGGCGACAACATGGTAAAAGTTCTCTCTTGGTACGACAACGAGTGGGGATACTCTTGTCGTTTGGTTGATTTAGCAGTACTTACAAGTAAAAAATAGAGAAAATATATGCCAAAAACGATTAAAGATATAAATATAGACGGTAAACGAGTTTTTATAAGATGTGATTTTAATGTACCAAAAGATGATGAGGGCAATATTACAGATGATAGACGTATCAGAGAAGCATTGCCAACTATTAGATATTGTTTAGATAGGGATTGCAAAGTTATCTTGGCTTCACATTATGAAAGACCTGAGCCTGGCAAATATGAAGATAAATATTCTCTCAGACCAGTAAAACTTCGTCTTCGCAAACTTCTTAAGCTTAATGGCGAAGTTAAAATGGCAAATGACGTAATAGGACCTGATGCCAAAAGCAAAGCTGCTGCTTTAAAAGCCGGAGAAATATTAATCCTTGAAAATCTCCGATATGAAGCCGGAGAGACAAGTAATGATGAAAATTTTGCCAAAGAGCTAGCATCACTAGCTGATGTTTATATAAATGATGCATTTGGGGCTTGTCATCGTAAGCATGCCTCTATATATGCTCTTGCACAACAATTTTCTCCTGAAAATAGAGGGATTGGATTTTTGATGAACAAAGAGATCAACTTCTTTAGCAAAGTGATAGAAAATCCGACTCGTCCTTTTGTGGCCGTAATAGGTGGCAGTAAGGTTTCTGGTAAATTGCAAGCACTTATAAACTTGGTAGAAAAAGTTGACAAGATCGTTATTGGCGGGGGAATGGCATTTACATTTTTAAAAGCACAAGGGCATGAAATCGGCAAATCTATAGTAGAAGATGATCTGCTAGAAGATGCCAAAAAGATTATGGCCAGAGCCAAAGAAAGAGGGGTGAAGTTTTACTTGCCTGTTGACTTGGTAGTAGCAGATAAATTTAGTAGCGAAGCAATGACAAAATACCTTCCATCGCAAGAGATACCAAAAGAATGGATGGGACTCGATATTGGACCGGCAACTAGCAGGCTTTTTAGAGAAGCTCTGCATGATGCACAAACTATCATATGGAATGGGCCTATGGGCGTTTATGAAATAGATAAATTCTCAAAAGGAAGTATCTTGATGTCACACAACATCGCACAAAGCCATGCTACTACAATAGTTGGTGGCGGAGATACTGCTGATGTTACAGCACGAGCCGGCGATATAGAAGAGATGAGCTTTGTAAGTACTGGTGGTGGGGCTAGTTTGGAATTGATAGAAGGAAAAGAACTTCCAGGTATCGCGGTACTTGCATGATTTTTGCAGCAAACTTTAAAACAAACCATACTAGAGCTTCGACCTTGGTTTATTTAGATCAACTAGAACAACAAATAGCAAACAATAAAAATGACCAATTTTACATTTTTCCTCCTCTGACAGCTTTGCCTTATCATATTGGAAAAGCAACTATTGGTGCACAAAATGCCTATCCAGCAAATAATGGTGCATTTACCGGAGAAATTGGGCTAGAACAACTAGAAGAATTTGATATCAAAACTATTTTGATAGGACATAGCGAAAGAAGACAACTTCTAAGAGAGTCCGTGGAAGATATAGCCAATAAATTTGAATTTTTTAAATCACAAAATTTTAAAATAATCTATTGCATAGGTGAGCCTTTGGAAGTTAGAGAACAAGGAAATGATGCAGTTATTGATTATTTAGCTCAGCAATTTAACGGAATTGATATAAATTATGACAAACTCATTATTGCATATGAGCCTATATGGGCAATAGGTACCGGCAAGAGCGCAACAAACGATGAAATAGCCGCAACACATCAAGCACTTAGAATATTGAGTTCAAAACCACTTTTATACGGCGGGAGCGTTAATGCTGCCAATATCAAAGAGATCTCTTTAATTCAAAATGTTGATGGAGTGCTCGTAGGTAGTGCATCACTCAATGTGGATAACTTTACTGCGCTTATAAATGCAGTAAAATAATCGCAATTTGTCTTTTACATCCAGGCTTTCTGCTAGCTTCACATTTCAAAAAAATAAATCATTATATTTTTTCAAACAAGATAATAATATTGCTTAATTAGTACTTTAATATTAAAACTTTATAATAAAAATTATCAATTCAAATAAAACTAAATAGGATAAATTTTATTGTTTTTAAAGTTGTTTATATGTATAATTATTATTATCAAATATAAGGAAATACAATGAAAATCAAATCAATCGTCTTTTCTGCTGGATTAATCTCTTTATTTATCCTTGCTGGGTGCAAAGAGAAATCCTCTGATGGCAATGTAAGTACCATTGCTGAACCTACAAAAACTGTAACTGCTACAGCGCTAATTGATGAATTGGCTAAAAGAGTTTTAGGAATTGGACTCAAACCCATACCTGCAAATCCAGATGAACTCAAAAAACTAACTGAGGACGTGAATAATACTTTCACTGAAGCCAAGATAGAATTAGGTAAAAAATTGTATTTTGACCCTAGACTATCACAAAGCAGCTTGATCAGCTGTAATACATGTCACAATCTTGCAACTGGTGGCGTAGACGGATTGGAAGCTGCAATCGGAGACAAATGGACTGCTAATCCTCATTATTTGAATTCTCCGACTGTATATAATTCAGTATTCAATAAATCACAATTTTGGGATGGAAGAAGTCCGCACCTAGAAGATCAGGCTCAGGGACCAATGCAAGCAAGCCCAGAAATGGCTTCTTCAAAAGGATTGATAGAACAAAGAGTTATTTCTATCCCTGCATATGTAGAAGAGTTTAAAAAAGCTTATGGGGATGATGTCAAAATCACATTTGAACTTATCGCAAGAACCATAGGACTGTTTGAGAGAACATTAGTTACTTCATCTAGATTTGATGATTTCTTGAACGGCGACAGCAATGCACTTAGCGCTGAAGAAAAAGAAGGCTTGAAACTATTTGCGGACAAAGGATGTACTACATGTCATACCGGTATTAATCTTGGTGGAGGTATGCAAATCTTTGATGCTCAGGGAATCTATAAATATAAAAATGTAGGTGATTTCAAAGGCAATGCTAATAATATGGTTAAGGTTCCAACTCTTAGAAATATAGAAGAGACTGCTCCATATTTTCACAATGGTAAGATCTGGACAATTAAAGAAGCTATCCAAGAAATGGGTAAAGTACAGTTAAATACACAAATTAGTGACGAAGATGCAGCAAAAATCGAAACTTTTTTAAGATCACTTACTGGCAAAAAACCTGCTATTACTTATCCTGTACTTCCAGCTAGTACACAAAAAACTCCTCAACCTATCGTTAAATAATTAACACTTTGACATCCTTTTGGATGTCATATTACATACTCCTTTGAAATATATGTTTATTTCTAAGCATTGTACTTATCTTCCATCGTTGCCTAAAATTTAATCATATATATTGTTATTTTATGTTCAATATGTTGTTATACTTTGTTACATCACAATAACAAGGAGAAAAACGATGAATGTAAAAAAACTAAGCTTGATTGCAATCATAGCAATAAGTAGCGCACTATATGCAGATGGTGACATAGCTCCAGCAGAATCAGTTAGCACGCCTGCTTCTGATTTTACGTATTCTGCAAATATGGCATTAACCAGTAATTATGTGTGGAGAGGTATTACTCAAACAGATAATTCACCAGCAATTCAAGGAGGAATAGATCTTGGATACAAAGGTTTTTATGCTGGAGTATGGGGTTCGAATGTAGAATTTGGTTCAGTTTTGGATGAATCAATGGAACTTGATTTCTATGGCGGATACAAAGGTGAGATAGCTGGGATTGGATATGATTTAGGATATATAGAATATGCATATCCACACAACTCTGCTGCTCTTAACTTTGGAGAGGCGTATGTTGGCCTCAGTAAAAGCATTGGTGATCTTGGATTGTCAGGAAAATATTATTTTGGTGCAGATGCCCCGTCAGGTGTAAAAAAATTAGACTATTATGAATTAGGCGCAAGCTATACTCTTCCTTATGATGTGTCAATAGGAGCAACCTATGGAGATTATGAAGATACTGGCAGTAACTATAGTGTAAAACTTTCAAAACCGATAGGAAAATTTACAGCTAGTCTCGCTTATACTGATTTCAATGCAGATAGTGCTGGTGCATATCCTGATCAAGACCATGTTGTTGCTACTATAAGCACATCATTTTAATATTTTATTAACTTACTCCCTTTTGATTTTGAGTGTTCTGGCTTGTTAAAGCCAGAACACTCTTCTTAATATATCATCCGCCAAGAGCCAAATATAAATCAACTCTATTTACATATTGTCTATATAGATTGTCAATATATAACAATTGTGCATTTCTTGCAGTCTCTCCGGCATCTAGCCAGTCTTTGAGACTTGAAGCTCCTGCACGATATCTTATCCCATAAAGTTTTTCGGCCTCTTGTGCTTGCAAATAAGCTTGTCTTAGCTCTTTGCCTTCTAATGCATATCGTTCATTAGCTGACAATGCATCCTCAACTTCTTTTAGGGAACTGTAAAGCTTTTGACGAAACTCTACCTTAGCTTGTTCATATGCTACTTTTGAGATTTTGAGATTTATGCTGTTTTCATTCCAATTCAAAAAAGGCAATATTATATTTAATCCCAAAACACCTATAGGATTATGAAGTATCTCTACTAAAGCATTTGAACTTGTACCTATGCTACCGGTTAAATTAAAAGAGGGATAAAAATTAGATTTTGCTACATCAATGCCCAATCCTGATTCTTGCAAACGCATCTGGGCTGCATAAATGTCGGGTCTATTGGATAAAGTATCTGCTGGTATATTAGCAGGAATATTGGACAATATATCTAACGTAAATCTTCCTGGTATTGTATCTGAGTATTTTGCTGGTTCTATATCCAAAATAATCGCTAGAGCATGCATTGCTTCAGTGCGAGATTGTAACAGCTTCTGATAAGATGCTTTTTGACTTGCCAATGAACGTTCTGCAATAAGTAATTCAAGCTTTGATACTGCCCCAGCTTTATATCTAGTGCGAATTAAATCAACTATTTTTTTAGACGAATCTATATTTTGATTGGATAGATATATATTTTCGCTCAGATATGCTAATTGCCAATACAACTTGGCTACTTCGCCTTCAATAAAAAGTTTGCTTGCTTGCAAATCTTGTTCAGTAGCTAATGCTTCAAGCTCTTTAATATTTTTAGTTGTAGATAATTTACCCCTGAGATCTAATTCGTACCCTACTGCTATATTTGCTCCGACATTTCTTGTCGAAGCACTGCTTTGATCTAGCGGTCTTGAACTTGAAGCTTGAAGTGAACCTGAAAATGATGGCAGCATACTATTTGTAGCTAAGTCCACATTTAATCTGGCTTGTTCAAGTTTATAGCTTGCTATGATAAGCGAAATATTTTGTCTCAAAGCTTGTTCTATTAAAATATTCAAATCTTTTTGCCCAAAACTCTCCCACCATTTTCTATCATTTTGAATATTTTGCATAGTGTTATTTTTTGGTATATTAATATTTTTAGATGCGCAACCACCTAGCAACAACAATGCTATACTTGTAGATATTATTGTTGACTGCCAAGGTTTTTTATATATAATTTGATTCATACTGATTCCCTATTCTCTATTTAAGGCTACTACCGGGTCAAGCTTGGCTGCATTTTTGGCTGGAACAAACCCGAAAATAACACCTATAAGCGTAGAACAAACGAAAGCAAAAATAATAGAGCTAACTGAAAAAATCATACTAAACATATCACTTATTTGTCCAAATATCTCTCCAATCAAAAGTGCTAATGAAATTCCAAGCACACCGCCAATAAGGCAAACCACCACTGATTCTATCAAAAACTGTTGCATGATATCGCTCTGTCTAGCACCTACAGCCATACGAACTCCGATCTCGCTAGTACGTTCTGTTACTGATACCAGCATTATATTCATAACACCGATACCGCCGACCACAAGCGCAATTGCAGCTATCATAGATATAAGCAACCTCATCGTAGCAGTGGTGCTTTCTATAGTTTGACGTATGCTGTCTAAGTTGGCTAAATAAAAATCTTGTGTTCTATGTCGCTGATTTAAAATTTTATTTATACTTTCTTCTGCTGCTGTGCTAGTGATATCATCAGAGACTCTCACTGTGACACTGTTTAGGTACGATTGTCCAAGCATTCTACTCATCACAGTAGTATATGGCACCCAAATATTTAGACTGTCAGCCCCCATAAATGAACCGGAAAGTTTCTTGCTTAATCCTATGATACGCACAGGGACACTTCCTAGCATAATGACTTTCCCTACAGGATCTACATCCGCGCCAAATAGCTCTTTTTGTGCATTTGGATCTATGACAGCAACTTGAGCATACTCATCAACTAATTTACTATCAAACATCATACCCTTATCTATTTCTATGCCTCTTACTTGAAATAAATCTTCCCCTACGCCTTTGATCTGGGCATCAACAGATACGTTTTTATACCTTACCGTGACATTATCGTTTACACTTGGAGTAACGCTGTCTATAAAATCTTGTTTTTTTAAAACTTCGGCATCTGCAACCGTGAGTGTATGGATCTTCCTGGCATCACGGTCTCCAAAGCCTTTGCCTGGATAGATATTGATGGTATTTGTACCCATATTGCTTATATCTTTAAGAATTTTTTGTCGTGAGCCCTCGCCTAATGCTATAACTGATACTACAGAAGCTATACCGATGATGATACCCAGCATAGTTAGAAATGTACGCATACGATGGGCCAGCATAGATTTGAGTGCCATCTGGAAAGCTTCAGTAAATCTATCTATCGCTCCTTGCCAAGGATGGGTGCTTCTTATTTCATTTGTATCTATGACTTTGGCTTGAAGCTCTGTATCTGCAGTACGTTTATCTGAAATGATCTCTCCGTCTTTTATTTCTATAATCCTATGAGCCGTGTTAGCTATACTCATATCATGAGTTACTATGATGATAGTATGACCATCAGCATGAAGTTCTTTCAATATCCCTATTACTTCTTCGCCACTTCGGCTATCCAAGGCTCCTGTGGGCTCATCAGCCAAGATTATCTCTCCGCCATTCATAAGTGCTCTGGCAATACTTACTCTTTGTTGCTGACCACCTGAGAGTTGATTTGGTTTATGTTTCATTCTCTCACCAAGTCCAAGTCTAGTGAGTAGTTTGCTAGCTTTTTGAGCTCTTTCTTCTGATGTATAATTGGCATATATACTAGGTACTTCTACATTGCCTAAAGCATCCAAATCACTTAATAAATGATAACGTTGAAATATAAATCCAAAATGCTCCCTGCGAAGCTCGGCAAGCTCATCTGGTTCCATCTCATCTGTAGCTTTACCGTGTACTTTATAGCTTCCGCTACTAGGTCTATCGAGACATCCTAGTATATTCATCAAAGTTGTTTTGCCTGAGCCTGACTGTCCCATTATAGCGACTAATTCCCCAGCTTCAATGGTCAGATTTATGTCTTTGAGTACGATTACTTCATCATCTCCTGATGGAAATTTACGATAAAGATTTTTGACTTCTAAAATTGGCGACATCTTTAATGAACTCCCATTCTGCTCATTCTAGCTTGTGCTCTGGCTTGTGTTGCTGTATTCGCTGTCGTTGTCGCAGTTTGAGACACTACGACTATTTCATTCTCTTTTAACCCTGATATGACTTCTGCATTGATATTGTTATTGACTCCTATACGTACCCATCTTTTGTTTGTTGTATTATCTTTGTTTAATACCTCTACTTGATATTCACCTTTTTTGTTTTTCATTCCAAGAGCTGCAGATGGGATGGTCAGAACATTGTCAACTTTATTTACCATAATTGTCATTTCAGTTGTCATACCTATTTTTAGTTTTCTATTTGTATTTGATACATCCATCATACCATAATAATATATGGCATCAGTGAGAGTGTTGACATCTGTATTGCTGTTATCTACTAAAGCAGTTGGGGCTGGATCAACAGAACGAAGTTTTGTTTTGTAATGATGCGTACTATCTCCAAGAATTGTAAAATCAACATCCATACCCTCTTTTAATCTAGATACATCACCTTCTGATATCTCTGCTTTTATAGTCATCTTGTCTAGTTCGGCAAGAACAAGAATAGTAGGTGTGGTTTGATTGGCATTGACCGTTTGTCCTTCTTCTACTGCTATGGAAACCACCACTCCATCCATTGGCGCTACAACTTGGGTATATCCCAAAGAAACCTTGGCTGTTTCTATTGTCAATTTCGAACGCTTTATGTTAGCTTTGGCAGTAGCTATGTTTGCCTTCGCTAGAGCCAATGATGCTTTGGCATTATCATATTCTGCTTTTGATGTGGCACCGCTATTTATCATTGTAGCTTGACGATCAAATTCTAATTTAGCTTTTTGAAGTGAAGCTTCTTGACTGACTAGAGTAGCTTCATTGCTTACTAGCTCAGCCTCTGCGCTTTGTAGATTATTTCGTTGTGTTTGCGCATCTATGATAGCCAGAACATCTCCTTTTTTGACATTTTGTCCTATCTTGACATTTAGAGATTCTATCTGTCCGGATACCTGAGCTCCTACACTTACTTGTTTATATGCATTTGCTACGCCGGTTGCCAAGACGGTATCTTCCAGATCCATCCTAATAACTGTAGCAGTCACATATTTATTTTCTTCTTCAGCTGGGAAAAAAAAGTATTTTATAGCAAGGCCTATAGCTACCAAAAGCAACAACCAAGTAGCTCTTTTTACCCATTTATTTAATTTGTAAAACCAACTTTTCATACTATTGCCTATTTATTATTTATTTTTTACAAGTGTACCCAATATATATTTAACGAAGGTAAACGGTTAAACAATGGTAACCGAATAAATATATTAAGAAACCGTTTAAAAAGTTTATATATAATTCTAAAAAAAATAGGACAATAATGCAAATCAATAAATCTATAATCATTACATTTATTACCCTTGTTGTTACAATAATCTTTTTTGGCTTGAGCGATATTGATATTTATATACAAGATAAGTTATATAATTTCCAAACACACAAGTGGTTTCTCGATGAATCACTTCAGCCATATAAGTTTTTATTTTATGATGGGATCAAGAGGGCATTGATAATAATTGGCGCTATTATCATAGTGGCCTACCTATATGCATCACTTAAAGGTAAACTAAAAAAATATCAAAAAGGTCTTTTAATAGTTGTTCTTTCAAGTATATTAGTGCCAAGTATTGTTGGCAGCTTAAAGAAGACAACAAATATGCCGTGTCCACACGCAGAGATCAGATACGGTGGAGAATTACCACGAACTGCCGTATGGGAATGTTATACTTCGGAATATGCTTACAAAAAAGATAGGGCGTGTTGGCCTGCAGGTCATGCAAGCGCCGGATTTGCACTGCTTAGTTTGTATTTTTTATTTCATTCTAAAAGAAATAAGATATTTGCTCTAACTGGTGCAATGGCAACTGGCTGGAGTATGGGCATGTATAAAATGTTAGTGGGTGATCATTTCTTTAGTCATACTTTGATTACTATGATTTTAGCATGGCTTATTATCTTAATAATAGTAAAATATATAGATAAAATATCTCATTATAAAAAAATGGAGTAAAATGATGTACAAGAACATTCTGATCGGTTTAATTTTAATTAGTTCTTTTGCTAGCGCTGGCAATGGCATAAAAAGCGAATTGAGCCACTTTGCCGGTGGACTTGGGATTGTAGGACTAGTTGCATATATAATATTTAACTATTTTCCCAAATACAGATCAAAAAGCATTTGGATTGGTTTTTGGGTGAGCATGGTCTATGTTTTTGTAGATCAAACTCTTGATTATTTTAAATATGGTGAATTTTTTGATCAATTATTAGATTTTATGGTTCATTTAGCAGGTTCGGCGCTAGCTGTTTTTATCGGATATAAAATTATAAAAAATAAATAATATAAAACCAAAGTTGGCCTATCAAAATAGATTGCTAATATTCGATAATGACTAGACCAACAAACATCATTCGTTGTATTCTTTTATACTTTTTTCTAAATTTGGAAATTCTTGAATAATACGCATTTTAAATATTCCCCATTTTTTTATAGATCTTTTTGTCCCTAATGGTTTAAAATATTCTAAAAATGATATTTGATTATTATCCCCTATCCCATCAATTACTATCAGTTTAAAATTATTTTCACTCTCTTTTTGTATCAAGATATTATCCAAATCCAAATCTGAAATTAAAATGTATTCATTTATGAGGTATTGTCTCAAATCTTCAACAAGTTCAATCATTTTAGCAGTAATATTCTTATCGTCTAAAACCAAGTAGTATTCTAAGTTTTTTGATATAGAGCCATCATAATCTCTTACAAGCTCATACAAATCGCCTTCACCTATATTTGTATTTATCATACCGACATAATCGGAAATCATCTCAAATGACTTGCCTCTTTTGTGCAACCGTTTAAAATAATTTATTTCCCGCTTTGCACTTCTTTTGCCTTTTTGGGAGGAAACTTTAATACATAGATTTTTATCTAAAGGATGTACATAACATTTTCTATTTCTGCCTTCCCCTATAAACAGGTCATCATTTAAAATTATTATATTCTTTTGCTTTGGCATTTTGTATTTTTTTCCTTCAAATTTATTTTAAAACCAACAACTTTTTATTTCTAGCATTTAAATTTTATTATAACAAAAATTATTATTTTTTTCTTTTGGGGGTTTAGATGGGTTTGCTTGGAGGTGTATAAAGCGGTTAATGGTGGGCATAGCTCTATCAAACTAATCGCATTTAAGGGACTTAAACGGCTTAGTTACAAAAGTTATCCCCAAAGTTATCCCTTAAACCGTTTGTGCCTCATATTTTGTTGCAATTTAATAGTAACCGCGGTGCTGGGGATAACTTGTCTAAAGCCCCAATTGGCATACTTCAAAAGAAGCGACTAGTAGTACCTATCCAGTTAGGACGATTACTGATAAAACTATACCAAAACAAAACTTTAAAAAAATATAATCATTCATTTCATATGCCCTTGGCTAAACCTTTAAGCAATATTGATACACAATTAGTTAAGATATTTTTGTATATCAAGTTTTATCAAGCTTAACCTTGTTGTAATATCGATATACACTTAGTTTAGATATTTTTTGAATGTTAAGTTTTATTAGGTTTACCCTTGCCTAAACCTTGACTGTTTTTTGGACTTGTAGCGATTGAAACTTTTTCTACTAATAAGCCGTGTTCATTGAGTATCTTTTTTATAATTGCTCCAATATCTGCTGGTGTATGGTCTTTTGGTAATTTTTTAAATGCCTCTATGAATGGGTTATTATCTGTTTTCTTTTTACTCATTGCTTCATTCCTTTGTTGATTATCTCCATAAAATCATCTATTGGTAAATTTAGCTCTCGTGGGTTTGGAATATGAATAGTTGCTTCATACCGCCATAATGGAGCTAAAAGGCTATTTTTAGAGGCTTTATCATAAATGCAAACACTTCTTATCATTAAAAGGTTTGGCTTGTTTATGTAGCAAGTAAAGCCCCTATCTGATGAGATAACCCTCATTGTAAACTCATTGTTTATATTTTCAAAGTTTGGCTTAACTTCTGTATCAAAACATAGATCTATCTCAAAATCTCTGTATCTTTTAAAATCCACTTTGTAGGTTAGAATATCTACTATTTGAGATATAAGCTCTTTTGGCGGTGGGTCTTTGTGATATTGCTTCATTCCAAAAATAACCATAATTGCTTTTCTAAAATGATGTTCTTTTTTCTTGTAGTAGTAGATGTTGTGATTATCAAGTTGGTAAACTGTTGATATTTCTTTTTTACTAAGTCGCTTTGTAATCTGATTGTATTTAAAATCGTTCTTTTTTAACTTGTGCCATTTACCTAGCTGTTCAAGTTTTTTTGCCTTTAACTCCAAAGAAAACTCTATCCTAATGGTATCTATGTAAAAGTTCAATATTTTACTATTGATTGCTGTTTCTAACTGTTCTAAAATATTCAAGTTTTACCTTTTAAATTAGTCATAAATTATTACTACATTACGGAAGTGAATTCTTAAGCCACTTTTTGCACCACTTGGCTAATCTCATCAAATACCGCCCCCACTGTGGATAGAGGCTGGTTTCTACTCCTAAAAATAAATAGGAGTGATTTTATCTCTTAGACTGTATTAGTCTTTGTTGCTCGGTGTATTTTTTTCAAACCTTTAACGGCTTTTTAGCACCTCTCAAACTGTTTTTTTTAACCTATTCAAATAAGCCTTTACAAGGTCGATATTTTCGTCTGTCGGGTTTAATCTTCTTTCAAGATGATAACCTCTATTTGTGAGGTTTGGCACTTCTACTTCTATGAGTTCAATACCCTTGTTTTTAATGGTACAAAAGTATTGATTTGAGTTTTTTGCACCCTCAATAAATGATAACCTCTCACCATTTAATAATTTGGTTAGTGCTATAATCAAATAGCTTGTTTTTCTATTTTCCATTATGCACCACCATTGATAAAAGCGTCTAGCTCTGATTTTTTAAAGATAGTGACTCTATCGCTAATACGATAGGCTTTAATCTTTTTTTGAGCTACATAGTGCCATAGTGTCGATAATCCTACTCCTAAATATTTGTGTGCCTCTTTGGCTCTCATATTGTGTGATGTTTCCATCATTGGTCTTTCTTTATAGTAACCTCTATAAATAGGACTTTAGCTAAAGGTTTTCAATCTTGCTTGTGTTGGTATTTGCAAGATTAAGTAATTACGAGATGTATTCTATTGGGTTGGTTAGACAGAAAATAGAGGGTAAAGTGTAATTTATAAAATATTATGAGGATTTTTGTGAGGATTTTTTCTTATTTCTTTGTGTGATGTATCGTTGAATTGTTTTTTCGCTTTTGCTGTAACATTTAGCGGTAATTAGTCTTACATCTTTTTTGGATAGCCCTTTATGTGTAGATAGCAAGTAATCATAACAAGCCAATATCTCTTGCTGTCTATGTTTTTGATTTTTAGATTTGATATAATTTGCAACAATACCGATGATGTAATCTTTCCCATATTTGTCTAAAATACTTTGTAATATACGCTCTGCATTATTTATATTATTTATATCATTATCGAGATAATTTCCTTTAGAAAAACTTCCCAACCCTAATTTTTCATTTTCCATTTTTCACCTCATCAAGATAGTTGCCATACCACTCTATAAGCCCTCTCATTGCTTCTATGTATGTGGCTCTATTATATGCACTCTTAACCTTGTTTGGCTCTTTGTGTGCAAGTAGTGCTTCTATGACTTCACTTGTATAGCCGTGTCCTTTTTGTGGGTCGTTGGCGTAAGTGTTGGCTATGGTTGAAAAGATACTTCTAAAACTATGAGGCACTAACTGCTCTTTGGTGTAGCCTAACCGTCTTAAAGCAAGTATGAGGGTATTATCGCTAATAGCTCTATCTTTGTAAACACTACTTGCAAAAACATATTTGTTACTCATCTGATTTTCTTTTATCTCTTTGAGTATTGTTACCACTTGATGTGGTAAAGGCAAGATAAAAGCCTCTTTGGTTTTCATTTTTTCTTTTGGTATGTTCCACTCGTTCTTTTCAAAGTCTAATTCCGTCCACTCCATTAGCCTTAGATTGGAGTTTCTAACAAAAAGATAGGGTAAGACCTGCAAAGCTTTTTGAGTGCTATAATCACCATTATAATTATCAATAGCAAGTAAAAGATTTTTTATCTCTTTTGGGTCTGTGATAGTTGGATAGTTATTTTGTTTTCGTATGCCTAAAACTACTTTTTTATCAATATCAAAAATAATGTTGTGCGGTATGTATTCGTGAGTAACTGCATATCTAAAAATCTGTTGTAGCATAACGGCTGTTCTGTTAGCGGTTTCTTGCAGACCTCTATCCTTGAGGGCTTCAAGTATGAAGATAATATCTTTCCTTGTAACCTCATCTATGGGTTTATCTTTAATTGATAGTTTTTTGCCGTTGAGTTCGTGGGTTGCATAGAGATAGTTATCTAAAGCTTTTGATAATTTTCTATGATAGTTTTCTGATACATTGGATTTGTAGCTTGTGTGCCATTTTTGAGAGATGTTATAAAAGGTATTTTCTTTTTTAGCTTCTATTGCTTGGTTGGTTACTTTATCATCTTTTCTTTTTTGGCTTGGATCTATCCCTTGAGATATAAGCTCTTTCAACTCATCTCTTTGTTTTCTTGCTTGTTTGAGTGAAACGGTTGGGTAAGTTCCTAATGATAACCTATTCTCTTTTGCATTGAAAAAATACTTTAACCGCCACCATTTACCGCCCTTTGGTGTGACTGATAAATACAATCCACCGCCGTCAAATAATTTATATTCTTTATCTTTTGGTTTTGATGTTCTGATTTTTGTATCATTCAAAGGCTCTGTTATTCGTGCCACAGGGATAAACCTTGTATTATAGGGATAACTTTTTTTACAAGTTTACCCATATTATAACAGTTATCCCTAAAGTTATCCCTAAAATTTGTAGATTTTATTAAATTGTATTAAATCACCTTAGACTATTAAAAGGCTTTAAAGCTCGTATCTTAGAAGCTTGAATGATGTTTATTGGATTGTGTTAGATTGTAGTATGGTGGAGCATAGCGGGATCGAACCGCTGACCTCTTCGCTGCCAGCGAAGCGCTCTCCCAGCTGAGCTAATGCCCCACAACTCAGGAATTGAAATTTTATACCACAAAAACCTAAAAAGAGCTTAGGCGTTAAAAAAATAGCGGTGTGTGTCTTGTTTGGAAGCAAATGGAGTGACATGGTAAATATCGTCGCCAACTGCTATCTCATAAACCTCATCTTTTTTGCTCTTGGCATAAGTAATGGCTATCTTGGCTGCTAATTCCTTGTCTTTTGGTAAGGCAGATGCACTGATAAGCGAAAATGGACCAATAACAGGCAATGTAATTGGGATATATTTGTGACTATCAATACCTTTTAATGCCTCGTTATCTCCTTCATCTCTGCCAACTATAAGTTTTGCATTATCTGGAAGTCTAAAATGACGTCCAAATTTGAGTATTTCTATATCTTCTAATTCAAAACTATCATGAGAGATATGTTCTTTTATACGCTGGCTATAATGAATATCGGTTAGCAGGCATCCGCCCCCAGGACTTTCATATTCTTCCCATCCGTATTTGGCTGCCATTGCTATTTGTCTATCTCTGCTTCTGCCTGATATATCAAGTAGCTTTTCTCGATCTACCCAGCCTTCTAGCTCAGGCGTAGTAGGCTCCATAAGTTTGGCTGAGAGCGGTCTAAGTATAAGTTTTTCATCCGTATCATTTGCCAACCGGCTGACAAGTTTCATGGCATCACTACGTTGGCTCATTGGACGCTGACCAAGCACTTCACCTGTGATGATAAAAGATGCATCAAGCTCATTCATAAGTTCTTTTGCGACGCGAAACATATATCCATGACAATCTATGCATGGGTTGAAATTTTTACCATATCCATGTACTGGATTGAATAGGATTTTTTGTATATATTCTTCTCGTACATCAATGATGCGGAATGAGGCCCCGGCTATTGATGCTCTTTGTCGTAATATATCTTCTATATCTTTTTTGCTTCCAAAACCTATCTTGATATGTATTGCTATAACTTCTATGCCCATATCAGCGACTCTCTTCGCTGCTAGCATACTATCTAAACCTCCGCTAAATAATGCCAATGCTCTCATGGTTTACAACCTCTCCTCTTTCTAACTTAGGTATAATCTCTGTTTTTATCACTCTAATCAATAGTGCTTTTCTCCCAAAAGATATAGCAGTATCGGCTGTGATACTTTTTAGTTTATCTTCATAATATTTAATTAGGAAATTCCGTAGTGCTTTTTGCAGATCAGCTTCGCTCATAACCTTGGCATGCTCATTAAGAGAAAGCTGGCGGACAAGCTGATGTTCGCTATCGCCCAATATGATAGCTTGAAAATATTCTTCATATACTCCAAACATTGCTGGATGTATGATATTTAACACATCATCTATCATTCTTGGATATTCCAGTAGTGTTTTGAGCAGACTAAGCTGCTCTATATCATACTTGGTTTGTTTAGAGACTGTCGGCATAAACTTTTGTGCTTTTTTGCCCTTGCCAAACAGTGCTATAGAAACTTGCAAAGTAGATGCAGCAAATGGTATATAGGATTCTTGTAAAATATCGCTAAGTCCGGCTAAATATGAGCGTACGACTCCAAATGCACTCTCTTTTTCTTTTGGATTTGATAGATCGTATTGGCCAATAATTTTCTCTATCACAAATTCGATTAATGACTTATGTTCTCTAAGCAGCTTTGCTGCTAATTCTGTTTCACCTTTTGCTATCAAATCAGCTGGATCCTGACCATTTGGGAAAAGCACTACTCCTCCATCAAATCCGGCAAGAGAAAGCATTTGAGCAGCTTTTAGTGCTGCAGCAACTCCGGCTTTGTCCCCATCATAGGCAAGTATAATTTTTGGATCGCCTTTTCGCAATAGAGGCAAATGATCATTTGTCAGGGCCGTGCCAAGAGTGGCAACTGCTTCTTTAAATCCGCCTTGATGCAGCATGACTACATCCAAATAACCTTCACAAATTATGATCTTTTTAGAAGCATAGATATGCTCTTTTGCTTGGTGATAACCATACAATAAACGCGATTTGTTAAACAGTTTGGTTTGAGGGGAGTTAATATATTTAGCTGGATGATTCGAAATAGTCCGTCCGCCAAATCCAACCAATCCGCCACTTGAAGAATATATCGGAAACGTGATCCTCTCAACCAATCTAGCATACTTACCATCCTCTCCTGTGGCTATGATCCCGGCTTCTTCAGCAGCACCAAGCGGTATGAGAGTAGAATTCAAAAAATTCATTACTTCATTTCCATATGGCACATAACCTATGCCAAACGCTTCTATAGAATTTTGGTTGACTCCGCGATTATGCAGGTATGACAAAGCTGCATTGGCATGTCCTAGATTTTTGCTATACCACGCTTGCATAGCTTCTAGCACTCTTTTTGCTTCACTATAATCTCCATTGCCCTCGCTATAGCTAAGAGAGAAATTGAACATAGAAGCTAACTTTTCTACTGCTTCAGGGTAAGTAAGTTTTTCTAATTCCATCACAAATTTTATGCTATCCCCACCTACTCCGCAACCAAAACAATGATATATCTGCTTACCTGGACTGACTACAAACGATGGCGTTTTTTCACCATGAAAAGGACAGCAAGCTTTATAATTAGCCCCTGCTTTTTTTAGCTCTATATAATTGCCTATCACATCAACAATATCAATGGTGTTTTTGAGTGTTTCAATCGAAGTTGTATCTATCATCTCATCATTATAGCAAATTTGGTATAATCTAACGATGTAAATTACAAAAGAGGAACTAAGGTGCAAAATATTTTACCAAAATACGATGATCCGCTATTTAGTATTTTGCTTATCGTATTTTTGGGCTTTATAATTGCTGTAGTGGCTTATGCATGGGAAGCATACACAAAACAAAAAGAACATAACTCACTTTTATCTTTTTTGGAAAAATTTGAAAGTAGTGAATGTAATATAAATACAAAAAATCTAGTATATAAAGAACATATGCTGACCCCTCTGTCTACTCTAGCAAAAGCATTTGAACACAATGGAGAGTATCAAAAAGCTATTGAAATATATCTTTATCTCATCAAAAATATAAAAGAAGAGTTACCTCAACTTGAACTCATGGAATATCTAGGCAATACTTACTTACATGCCGGATTTTTGGAAAGAGCAAAAACTATTTATCTGGATATATTATCCAAAAAACCACGAAGTCCAAGTGTATTATATTCACTTGGACTAATATATGAAATGATGCATGATTTTGCCAGAGCAAAAGAAACTTTATTGCCACTCAAAACAATGGAAGAGGATACGGCTGAGCTGGAAGCTTTTTATGATCTAGAAGCACTTATAGCTGATAAAAAAATATCCAAAGAAGACAAGAGCGATAAATTTGTAAAATTATATAAACTATATCCATCATTTTATCGTCCTATAATAG
This sequence comes from Sulfurovum sp. UBA5622, assembly GCA_002424475.1. Lineage (GTDB taxonomy): Bacteria > Campylobacterota > Campylobacteria > Campylobacterales > Sulfurovaceae > BN30871. The sequence goes on along the minus strand of DIKI01000002.1, from coordinate 168,818 downwards.
AGCAGCTTTTCCGTAATGATCATGCAAGAGCATGGAGTATTTTTGATGAAAATCGTATCGAAGATATCTTGGATATATTGTGGTTCTTGGATAGCAGCAAGCTAGATATGGATATCATAAATGCATATAAACCCATAATGACATTATATTATATCAAAGGCTTTATCGATACACTACCACAAATTAGCGGTATATTCAGCCTTGATATGCTTGCCATAGCCAAAAGTCATGGATATAAAGATGGAGAGTTATATTTTTCATATATGTGCAATAATTGCAAACATATATTTCCTGTTGGCTTTAAAAGATGTCCAAATTGTAAAGCTATCAACTCAGTAAAAGTGGAGGAACAAATTGCAAAAGCAACAACGCAAAACGATAACTCTCTATTCTGATGGTTCAAGTTTGGGCAATCCAGGGCCAGGAGGGTATGGTGGGATACTGGAGTTTCAAGGACATCGTAAACTTTTTAGTGGTGGTGAAGCACATACCACAAACAATCGTATGGAGCTTCTAGGCGTTATAGAAGGTCTAAAGCTTCTCAAAGAACCTTGCAATGTAATTATAATTTCTGACAGCAGCTATGTTGTCAATGCTATAAATAAATGGTTGCCAAATTGGGTAGCTAAAAATTTTGCAAAAGTAAAAAATGTAGATTTATGGGAAATGTATATCGAAGCCTCTGCGTCTCATACAATTAATGCTCAATGGGTACGAGGACATAATGGGCATAGTGAAAACGAACTTTGTGACCAAATGGCAAAAGCAGAAGCTATAAAATTCAAAGGAAATAGTTATGAGTAAACTAGGTTTACAAATATTGTCAATATGTTTGATAATTACAGGCATATCAGCCATGCCAAGCGATGCCAATGTGACAAATACTGAAAATAATGGATCAAAGCAATATAAACAAATAGCATCAGGTAAATGTAGTTGGTACGGCTCGAAATTTAACGGTAGTCGCACAGCTAGCGGAGAGAAATTTGACTCTGCACAAAAAACTGCTGCACATAAAACTCTTCCTTTTGGTACCCTTCTTCGAGTAACAAGCACCGAAACAGACAAAAGTGTAATTGTCAAAGTAACTGACAGAGGTCCATTTGTAAAACACAGAGTACTTGACATATCTCATGCAGCCGCTAAAGAAATTGGCGTAGTTGGCAATGGTGTATTTCATGCCAAAATAGAAGTAGTAGAATAGGACCTGATATGAGATTTTTGTATATATTTATCTTTAGTATAGTATTAGCTAATGCCAATGAGAATGTTTACAATGAAGTCAAAAGTATAATTGCTATGATGGAGTCATCCAATAAGCATACTATAGTCAATCGTAATGGTTTTTTAGGCAAATATCAATTTGGCGCCATGAGTTTAGTTGACATAGGATTATTAAAATTAGAAAATTATAGAGCTTTGACTTATACCAAGAAGACCGAAACTAGAGCGGCTAAGGTAATGTGGAGAGATGGATATAATTTAACTAAATTCTTGGATGACCCTAATAATTGGAATATAGAAGGTGGAAAACAAGCTTTTTTAAGCAGCTCCGAACTCCAAGACAAAGCAATGGACACCATGCTTAGAATAAATACAAAAAGACTTTTGCAAAAAGGTTTTAACCTTTCAGATCCATCATTTGCCAAATCAATGCTGATAGCTTCACACTTTGGTGGTGTTGGCAGTGCAGAAAAATATGCAAGAGAACAAAAAGACTATAAAGATGACTTCGGTACCAGCATATCAAAGTATTACAAGGCAGGCAATGGGCACTATAACCCATAATATGCTATAATAAAAGCCAAATTAAGGAGTAATAATGGATAACTTCAGTCAATTAGAACGCCAATTGGGGTATGTTTTTAATGACAAGCAATTGATTATTGAGGCTTTAACTCATAGAAGTTTTAAAAAGCCTTATAATAATGAGCGGCTTGAGTTTTTAGGGGATGCGGTACTTGACCTCATTGTAGGTGAATATTTATATAATAAATTTAAAGATTCAGATGAAGGAACGCTATCAAAAATTAGGGCATCACTTGTCAATGAAAGCGGATTTGCTCTTTTGGCAAAAGTATTAAATTTAGGAAAATATATTTATCTCTCTCTTGCGGAAGAAAATAATGAAGGAAGAACAAAACCATCATTACTTTCTAATGCTTTTGAAGCCATAATCGGTGCTATTTACATAGAAGGTGGACTAGCAACGGCTAGGGATATAGTCATAAAATTACTAGAAGAATGTTATCCTACTATTGATTTACAAACTCTTTCTAGAGATTATAAAACAGCTCTTCAAGAGCTAACCCAAGCAAAATATGGTGTAACGCCTGATTATGAGCTGGTACGAGCATTTGGGCCTGACCATAAAAAAGAGTTTGAAATATCCCTCACACTAAATGGAAAAGAAATAGCCACAGCACAAGGAAAAAGCAAAAAAGAGGCACAGCAAAAAGCTGCCCAGAGCGCTCTGGATATATTATCAAAAGGCAAATGATATGAATACTTTCGGCAAAAAATTTACAATGACTACTTTTGGTGAATCCCATGGAGTAGCTCTAGGATGCATAGTCGATGGAGTGCCAGCAGGTATATCAATTGATGAAGCATTTATTCAAAGTGAATTGGACCGCAGAAAACCAGGCAAAAGCAACTTGGAGACAAAACGCAAAGAGGATGACAAAGTTTCCATACTCTCTGGAGTTTTCGAGGGCAAAAGCACAGGTACTCCAATTGCGATGATTATATACAATGAAGATCAAAAAAGCAAAGATTATGACTCTATAAAAGATCTTTTCCGTCCGGCTCATGCTGATTTTACTTATTGGCATAAGTATGGCATCAGAGATTACAGGGGTGGCGGACGAAGCAGTGCTAGAGAAACAGCGGCCAGAGTAGCTGCTGGAGCAATAGCAAAATTGATGCTTAGTGCAATTGGTATAAACATCCAAAGTGGTATCAAGGCCATCGGTAACATAAAAGGCAGCATAGATGATTTCGAGTATGCCAAAACCAGTCCTATACATGCGCTTGACAAGAATTACGAAGACAAACAAATCGAAGCTGTCACATCAGCCAGAGATGAGCATGACTCCATAGGAGGCAGCGTGCTTACGATTGCTACTGGTGTTCCCATAGGTCTAGGACAACCAATGTATTATAAACTAGATGCTGTGCTAGCGGATGCTATGATGGGTATAAATGCAGCCAAAGGCGTGGAAATAGGCGAAGGAATAAAAAGTGCGACACTTAAAGGCTCACAAAACAATGACCAAATAAGTTCACTTGGATTCAAGACTAACAAAGCTGGTGGCATCTTAGGCGGAATGAGCAATGGCGATACTATTACTGTCACTACTTACTTCAAGCCAACACCGTCAATTTTCCAAGATCAGCACACTATAACCAAAGAAGGAATTGAGACTATATGTTCTCTCAAAGGCAGACATGACCCATGTGTTGCTATCAGAGGAAGCATAGTATGTGAAGCCATGATGGCTTTGGTACTTGCAGATATGGTGCTTTTAAATATAGGTAGCAAGATGGAACATATAGAAAAAATTTATAGCTAATATAACAAAGCAGTCAATAGTTTACTAATCGATTCCTTTGACACTAAAGCTCTTACGGTGTACCTCACATCTACCATGGTTACAAATAGCCTCTATGTGTGCTTTGGTGCCATAACCTTTATGTTTATCAAACCCATATTCAGGATATTTTGCTGCCAACTCTATCATTATTCTATCTCTAGTAACTTTGGCTAATATACTAGCGGCACTAACTTCGGCAATTTTATCGTCTGCTTTTATCATAGTTGTTATGCCTTGCACGCCGAATGTACAATTTCCATCAAAAAGATAATCATATTCGGGTAAATAATGTAAAATCTCCGAGAGTCCTTGTCCCAGACATGCAGATATGCCCATGTCATCTATTTGGCTGGCATCAAATATTACTATATGATATCGTGAATTTTCGATAATTTGAACATAAATTTCTTCTCTTTTTTTTGCTGAAAGTTTTTTGGAATCCATTATGCCTTTTATCATTTTATATAGTACTACACCGGCAATCACGAGCGGTCCAGCCAATGGTCCTCTGCCAGATTCATCTATGCCACATAAGAATTGTTTATCATACATTAACTATTTTCTTTATTTTATTGTATATTGATTTACCATTTGGAGTTATACTTACATTGTTGCAAGAGTACTGCATACAAGTCTTTTACTCCTTCCTTGTTTTTGTCCGTCTCACAGTACTCCTTGTGAGCCGGATTTTATCCGATAAATTTACCTTGACTACGTAGATCAGCTTCCATAATCTCTATTTCGCGATGTCCATTATGTACAATTTCTGGGTCTACACTAAAATCAAGATCATTATTACGTCCTTCATAAGGCACATGATTCAAGATAGTTTTGATAGCGTTCAATCTTGCTTTGAATTTATCTACACTTCGTATTACCATCCAAGGAGTCTTTATAGTATGTGTGCGTTTGAGCATTTCATATTTCATAAGAGTAAACTCATCCCATTTTTCTTGCATCTGTACATCAATTTCACTTAGTTTCCATTGCTTTAAAGGATTGTTTTCTCTCTCTAAAAATCTAGAATGTTGTTCTTCCTTGGTGACAGAAAAATATATCTTTACAAAATAAAATCCATGATCTACTAAGTCAGCTTCAAACTGTGGGACACTTTTTATAAAAGTTTTATATTGTTCTTTAGTGCAAAAGCCAAAAACAGGCTCAACCATTGCACGGTTATACCAACTTCTGTCAAAAAGCACCATCTCGCCGCCATGCGGAAACTGCTCTACGTATCTCTGAAAATACCATTGAGTTTTTTGTACATCCGAAGGCTTTCCTAGTGCAACTACACGATAATGCTTTTCATTCATATATCTAGTGATCCTACGAATTGCACCTCCTTTGCCAGAAGCATCTCTACCCTCTATAAGGACTATCATCTTTTTTTGATGTTTTTCTAAATGATCTTGCAGCTTAATAAGCTCTACTTGAAAAGGCTCTAGCGAATCTTCTTGCACAGCATTTGAGTATTTTTTAAATACTCTTCTTTGATAAATCTCATCTTTATTAAATTGTTCTAAAAATTCATTAAATTCCACATATCCCTCCTACTCAAATTTATATCCAACACCCCAAATAGCATGAAAGTATCCAAGTTTTCCTTCTGGATCGATCTTTTTTTTCAATCGGCTAACCGCGACATTCATAGCATTATAATTGCTGCTTTCCATTTTATCTTGCCATAATGCATCGTGCAATACTTCTCTATCTATGTTTTTACCTGCATTTTGTATCAAAAAATATAGCAAATCACTTTCAAATTGTGTCAAAACTATATCTTCACTTTTGGTAGATACTATTTTTTTTATGCGGTTTAGAGTAATCTCTTTGTATTTGACTATATCCCCGGATACTAATGCGCCAGTCCTTCTTAAAAGTGCATTGACCCTAAGAATAAACTCTTTTGGGTTAAATGGCTTAGTTATATAATCATCACCGCCACTTTCAAACCCATCTTCTATATCATTTTGTGTATCTTTTGCAGTCAAAAATATCACAGGAATCGTATATCCTTGCTCTCTTAAGTGGGAGACGAATTGGCTGCCCTCAACATTCGGAAGATTACGATCTACAATAAGCAAAGATGGACTCTCTTCATCCAAAAATTGCATCACGTGTTCAGTAGACAAAAAACCTGTAGTCTTATAGCCTTCTTTATTTAGCAGATACTCTACAAGCTCTAATATATCTTCTTCATCTTCGATAACTAAGATTTCTATCTTCTCTTTTTGCATACGTAGTATTATACCAAGAAAATAGTATCATTTGCTTTCGGTTGCCAATGAATCAACATATCTCTTGCGCTTATTTTCCTTGAGCAAAAATAAGTCTGTTAATATAAAACCGTCGATACAATTGCCAAAATCTTTATCATGCCCAAAATCAAAAAACTTTACTCCGCCTTCTTCACATATTTCACTGTATTGCTTATACAATGTTGGTATAGCATATCCCATCATTCCCAGTTTTTCTTTTAGAGTTTGTAAATCTTTTTTGTAATCATTGAATGCAAAGATTGATTTACATCTACTTTTTGTTTCCAGTGATATTTTGTATGGATATTTATGTTTGACAAGTGAATCATTTGTGCCAAAATAATGACCATAAAACTCTATCATCATACCTTTTGCTTCATTACTGAATGTGTCGCTCAAACTCACTGCACCAAAAAGATAACGAATCTGGGGTTGCGTTTTTATAAATGATCCGATCCCTTGCCATAAATAATCAAGTGCTCTACTATTCCAATATTTGGGTTGCACAAAGCTGCGCCCAAGCTCGATGCCTTGATATATATATGACTCAAATTTCTCATCAAACTTAAAAAGCCTAGTAGTATAAAGACCATTAATTCCGTATGACTCCAAAATTTCTTTACCAACACCGATTCTATACGCTCCTGCTATCTCAAGTGCCTCATCATCCCAAACTATCAAATGCTTATAATACATATCAAAACTATCAATATCTCTTTTTTTGCCGCTACCTTCCCCAACAAAACGAAAGCTAAGCTCTCTTAATCTGCCTATCTCATTTAGCACGCAATCTTCTATATCACTGGAATAAAGTAATATGTGCTTATCGTCGAAAGTCTTACCCAACACAACAGCACCCTTTAATTCTTTTTTGAGCTCAGCTCTTGCTTCTGGGGTAGCTATGATATTTTGGGTTTTAAATATTTCTTTGCCGTCTTTTGCTATATGATAAAAATGTTTGCGAAGCAGTTTCACGCTTTGCTTTGGAGATAAACCATTTAGATTATAAGTTTCATAAGATATTGCTTTGCCTATCTTGAAATCTATAGTTTTTTGATAAGACTTGAACATTTCATGAGGCAACGTTGCGGTAGCAAAAGAACGATTTAACCATGAAAGCATATAAAATGTTTTAGAATTTTTTGCTTTGATATATATAGGTAATATCGGAGCTCGTGCTTTTTTGGCAATTTTGAAAAAGCCGGTTTTCCATGCTGTATCCTTGATGCCATCCACCCTAGCACGGCTTACTTCTCCTGAGGGGAATATAATGACTGCTTTTTCGGTATCGAGTGCTTCATAAATCTCTTTTAGGGAGCTTTTATCGGTTTTGTTTTGGATATTGTCCACTGAGATCAAAATATCTTTTAGCTGACCAAATTGATTTAAAAATGAGTTAGCTACTATCTTGATATCTTTGCGTACATCTTTGAGCAGATGTATGAGTGCTAATGCATCCAATGCTCCAAGCGGATGATTGGCAATGATGACTACTTTGCCATATGGAGGAATACGGTCAAGCTGTTGTTTGCGAAGACCTATATTGACATTAAAATGATCTAGCACAGCCTCTATAAATCCAAAAGCTTCTTTGTGTGCATTGGCTTCTAGAAATGTATTGATCTGCTTTTCATGAAAAAATGTTCTTAGCGAACTAAATAATAATTTTTGTAATTTTTCTGGGATTATTGAAAGTTTTGGATAATGATGAAGCATATAATTTTCTATCTGTACTTGCATAGTATTCCCTTTTTGAGATATACCATATCATAAGTTACAAAAGAAACATTTTGATAACAAAATTATGAAAGTTTATATCCTATGCCCCATACAGGTGTAAAGTAATGTTTGTTATCAAACGGATCTATTTTTTTCTTTAGGCGATTGAGTGCTACATTGATAGTCTTATCATTGAAACTGCCGTCATCCTCCCATACCTCATCTCGTAAAAAATCACGGCTTAGCGTTTGGTGAGAATTTTTTATGAAAGTTATGAGTAATTTAAATTCCAAATTTGTCAATGTGACAGAACTGTTGTCTACATTGAGCTCTTGTTTTTGACAATCAAGTACCATATCTCTATAACGCAATCTATGATATTGTGTAATTCCGCTTCGTTTAAGCAAAGCTTTTACGCGTGCGATTAATTCACCCGGTTTAAAGGGTTTGGTCATATAATCATCACCGCCTGATTCAAAACCATCCAAGATATCTTTATCGCCATTTTTGGCTGTCAAAAATATGACTGGGATCTTATAACCTTTCGAACGTAAGTCTGATACAAACTGGCTACCCTCAATATTTGGAAGATTTCTGTCTACTATAAGAAATGCCGGATTCTCTTCTTCTAAAAATTGTTCAACATATTCTGTAGATAAAAATCCCGTAACTTTGTATCCTTCTTTTTTTAAAATATATTCTATAAGCTCAAGCACATCTTGCTCATCTTCTATAATTACGATCTCGATTTCATTGGATTTATTTCTTTTCATTGTAAACCTCTTATGTTTTAATTTGTCAATTATTGTGGCAAATATCATATTGTAAACTTGCCATACATGCTGCGCGATCTGCTATTTTTTCTATCTTTCTAATTAGCGAGAGTGCTTGAAAATATTCCTGAGAAAGTTCTTTTGCATTTAGCATCTCAACAAAAAGGTCTTTCTCTATAAGAGAATATATATCATCGGCTTTACTCTCTTCCATATTTGCTTTGACACACAAATCTTCTTTTGCTTCTTGATCTTCTTTAGAAAGCATAGATACAGCATTTTTAATTGCAGCTAAACTTGCTTTTTGTAGCAAAATAATATTAGCCATTATGGCACCAAAATGCAATTCGCCATCAGTTTTGACCGGAAAATTCTTGAGAAAGCTTTTGGTGTTTGACGATGCCCTTAGATACTCATTTGTCATTTTAAGATATGAGATTATCGTTTTAAGATCTTTTGCTTCAGGAGCAAATAACGCCAATGTTATAACTATCTCTTTATCTACGGTGCGAGCCTCATCTTTTATACCTGCCAAACTCTCTTTTGCATCTTTGAACTTGGAATAATCACCGCTTTTCAAACCATCATATATAACTTCGTTTGCTTTAACAATTTTTTGCCCTATTGCTAGCATCATTTCATTGATGCTTATTAATTTTTCTTCGTATTTTGTCAACATATCAACCAAACCTCCCTGTGATGTAATCTTCTGTCTGTTTTATTTTTGGATTTAGAAATATAGTCTTTGTATCACTATATTCAATAACCTTGCCTAGATGAAAAAATGCTGTATAATCACTTACGCGTGCTGCTTGTTGCATATTGTGAGTGACTGTTATGATAGTAAAATCTTTCCTAAGCTTCAACATAAGCTCTTCTATCTTTTCTGTTGAAATTGGATCAAGGGCCGAAGTTGGTTCATCCATGAGAATTATTTCTGGCTTGACTGCTATGGTTCTAGCTATACAGAGTCTTTGCTGCTGCCCGCCACTGAGTCCTGTTCCTGGATGTTTTAACATATCTTTGACTTCATTCCAAAGGCCAGCACTTCTAAGTGATGTTTCTACCAGCTCATCACACTGGATTCCTTTTTTTACAATCCCATGCTTAAGGGGGGCGTATGCTACATTTTCATATATGGATTTTGGAAATGGGTTTGGCTGTTGAAATACCATACCTATTTTTTTACGCACACTTACCTCATCTACGTCGTTATCATAAATATTTTTATCATCAACAATAACTTGCCCATCTATCTTAACCCCGTTAATTAGGTCATTCATGCGATTAAGGCATCTTAGAAAAGTTGACTTACCACAACCGGAAGGTCCTATGAGTGCTGTGATATTATTTTTATAGATATCCATAGTTATCCCAAAAAGTGCTTGTTTTTGTCCATACCATAAGCTAAGATCATTGGATATTACTTTTGTTTCCAATGTATCTTGTGATTGCTTTTGCTGTGTTTTTACTTCAATTTTCATATTTTTTACCACTTTATTTCATATTTTTTTCTCATATAGATCGCAGCTGCATTCATGGTCATGAGTACTCCTAGGAGTATCATAATAGCACCGCTGACTCTCTCCACATAAGCACCTTCTGGCATGCCCGCCCATGTAAATATTTGAGCCGGCATTACCGTAGCAGCTTGCGTGAAGTTTGTAGGAATATCTGGAATAAAAGCAATCATGCCTACAATAATAAGGGGTGCTGTCTCGCCCATAGCTCTAGCAATTCCAATGATAGAACCTGTCATGATACCAGGAAGACCCAGTGGCAATACGTGGTCTTTGACTACTTGCAATTTGGTAAGTCCCAATCCATATGCAGCTTGACGAATACTGGCAGGCACACCTCGTAATGCTGTTCTGCTACTTACTATTATGACAGGCAAAGTCATCAATGCAAGAGTTAACCCGCCAACAAGTGGGGATGACCGTGGCAATCCAAAAAAATTGATAAATACAGCCAACCCCAAAAGTCCGAACAATATAGATGGCACAGCTGCAAGATTGTTTATATTTATCTCTATGATCTGAGATAGTTTATTATCATTTTTAAATTCTTCCAAGTAAATAGCACTCATGACTCCTATCGGAAATGAAAATGCTATACAAACCAAAATAGTGAGCATAGAACCGATCACGGAAGATAAAAATCCGCTATTTTCGGGGATCTTGGAATCTCCTCTGGTTAAAAAAATGATATTTAATTTTTGGTCTATCTTACCTTGCTTCATTAGCTCGTCGACCATAAGCTTTTGATCTTCCGATAGACTATTTTGATGACCTTTTATATATTGATCTACCTCATCATCAGCAAGCACCCATTCATTTTGGACTTTATTTATTAGTTGTGGATTTGCTGCTGCATATTTTGGCATATCCCTATACCATGCACGACTTACAAGCTCATAATGTTTTTCATCAATTGCATATGAACTATCAGCTATGGTGTCCTTATTATAGGTTACCGGCAACTCTATGTATGTTTGTCTAAAAGACAGCAAACCTTTACTTATAATATCAGTAAAAAAAATAACCAAAAAAGCTACAGAAACTAGCAATGCCGACAATGCAATGGATTTAAAAATCTTATCGGAAATATGTCGTCTTTTGAGCGTAGGGTCATAAAATGGATTATTGTTTTTCATAGATTACTCGATTTGTATTTTTCTTTAAATATTCTAATAGTGTAAACACTGATTGTATTAAGTATTAATGTAAAAATAAACAACATCAATCCCAATGCAAATGCACTTAACGTATCAGACGAATCAAACGCACTATCTCCTGTCAAAGCGTCAACTATGCGTACTGTCACGGTTGTCATATCCTCAAGAGGATTGAAACTCAAATTTGCCCTAACGCCGGCTGCCATCACAACTATCATAGTTTCTCCAATTGCTCTGGAAATTCCTAGCAATACAGCTGAAATAATCCCCGGCATAGCAGCAGGAAGGACTATAAATTTTATAGTTTCGGATTTTGTCATACCAAGGGCAAGAGAGCCTTTTCTTACATGGTCAGGCACGCTTGTAATAACATCGTCACTTAGGCTTGCAATTATGGGTATGATCATAATACCCATCACAAGTCCTGAAGCCAATGCATTATTAAATGATGCCTCTATACCTATTGATGCAAAAGCTTTTACAATAAACGGGGCTACTGTTATAGCTGCAAAAAATCCATAAACCACAGTAGGGATTCCTGCCAAGGTTTCTATGATCGGTTTAGCTATATCTCTTGTTTTGTTTGAAGCATATTCAGACAAATAAACTGCTGTATAAACTCCCATAGGAACTGCTACTATGATAGCTATTAAAGTAATGACAAGTGTACCTGTAAAAATAGGAACAGCTCCAAACTTAGCACCTTCAACGCCGGGTGACCACTCGGTACCAAATATAAAATACCAAAAACTTTCCAATTTGAAAAAAGCTATTGCTTCAAATAAAATAGAAAACAGTATTCCAAATGTTGTAAGGATCGTGATTGCAGTAGCGCCCATCAAGAGATACTCTATAAGTTTCTCTTGAATAGAAATATGTTTATTTTTTTGCAACATATTTGAACCTATTTCAATTCACCAGGTGTAAGTACTTTTTTTGCAAGAACATCTTTTACCATAGCTTCTCTTGCACTTTTTTCAAGAGGTATAAGACCTAATTTTTTTAGATTACCTCTATCGCCTATCATCTTTTCACTCATAAAAAGTTCTACATATTTATCTATTGCGGGTGTTACGGCTCTATTATCATTTTTGACATAGAAAAATAAACTTCTAGAGATCGGATATTTGCCACTTGCTATATTTTCAGGTGTAGGTATTGAGCCATCTATTATTGATCCTACGATTTTATCTGCATTTTCTTCTAAAAATCCATAGCCGAATATGCCTATTGCATTTTTATCTTTTGTCAGTTTTTGTACAATAAGATTGTCATTTTCACCGCTATCTATATATACGCCATCTGTTCTGATGCGGCTATATTTTTTATATCCGGCTGCTTCATAAATACTTTTGAGTTCTTTTTCTGTGAAGTGCTGCATTATCATCTCTTCAAAACTATCCCTAGTACCTGAACTTTTTGGAGGTCCATAAACTATAATAGGACGATTTGGCAAGCTAGTATCTATATCTGACCATTTTTTATATGGGTTTTTAATAAGCATTTTGCCGTCTTTGGATGGCACTTCATTTGCAACCGCCAAAAAGATTTGCATTCTTGTTAAATTCATCGGCGCACTTGCTTTGTCTTGAGCCAATACTATACCGTCATAACCAATCTTGGCTTGAGTAATATTTGTAATACCGTTTTTTTGACATTCTTCATATTCTTTTGCTTTCATTTGTCGTGAAGCATTTGTGATATCAGGACTGCCTTTGTCGGCACAAAACATTTTCATGCCACCGCCAGTACCGGTCGACTCAACTACTGGAGTAGGTACCCCACCAGTTGCGCCAAGCTCTTCGGCTACTGCTGATGCAAATGGATAAACCGTAGAACTCCCTACCATTTTGATCTGATTTTTAGATGTTGCGTTTATAGTTAGTGAAGTATTTGAATCTTTTGTTGCATTTGTATCTTCTGATATGTTGTTTCCACAACCAATGAACATCAATGCCGTTACTGCTACCAAACCAGAAAGAGATTTTTTCATCATTATGTCCTTATTTATTTGATGAGGACATTGTAAAAGAAATTGGTAACAAAATGATTACAAACTAATTACATAAATATTACAAAAGAGTTATAAAAAAAGTTATATTTTATTTTATGATACAGAGCTGCTATGAAAGGCTTGTCAATCAACAAGTCTTTCATAAAAATTTGTCAATATTATTTTGTCATCAGATCAAGATTTGTAAGCTTTTTATGTGAAAGTACATTTTTAATTGATATTGCTCTAGCCGCTTTTGATAAAGGCACTAGCCCAAGTCTTTTTAGGTTTCCTCTTTCTCCTATCATTTTATCATTCATAAACATTGCTGCATATTTATCTATAACCGGTACTGCTGATCTGTGACTATTTTTGATATAAAATCTCAAGCTTCTGCTTATCGGGTATTTACCGCTAGCGATTAATGTTGGAGTTGGAGCGTAGCCATCAATTGATGCGCCGCTTATTTTATTGCTATTTTCTTCTAAATAACCGTAACCAAATACACCGATCGCTGTAGCATTTTTGCCAAGTTTTTGTACGATAAGATTGTCATTTTCGCCGCTATCTATATATACACCATCTGTTCTGATGCGGCTATATTTTTTATGTCCGGCAGCATTGTATATTGCTTTTAATTTACCGTCCTCAGTAAAATGCTGCATAACCATTTCTTCAAAACTATCCCTAGTGCCTGAACTTTTTGGAGGCCCATAAATCACTATAGGTCTATTTGGCAATGAAGCATCAATATCCGACCATTTTTTGTATGGATTTTTAATAAGTGCCTTACCATCTTTCGATGGTACAAGCTCTGCAACTGCCAAAAATATCTGTTCCCTGGTTAGCTTAAGCGGTGCACTTGATTTGTTTTGTGCCAAAACTATACCGTCATAACCGATAAGTGCTTCAGTAATATCTGTTACGCCGTTTTGTTTACAAAGAGTAAGTTCTGTTGCTTTCATTCTTCTAGATGCATTTATGATATCCGGAGTATCCATTGCATCTCCGGCACAAAACATTTTCATACCGCCACCCGTACCGGTCGACTCAACTACTGGAGTCGGCACTTTGGTGGTTGCTCCAAGCTCTTCAGCTACTGCAGAAGCAAAGGGATATACCGTTGAGCTTCCTACCATTTTTATCTGATCTCTTGCATGGCTAGCTACTGTTAGAAGTGCTACGAGTGCAAGACTCATTGTTGTTTTTTTCATCTTTTCTGCCTCATATAAAATTTGTACTGATAATTCTATATTGATTTAGTAACGAAATAGAAACAAATAGGTTACAAAATTGATTGAAATAAATTTTGTGTTATAAAGCAAGCACGCATTTAACGTGCTGCATATCAATAACCAAATGTAGCTTTGAGAATAAAAAAGAATATACCGGCAAGAACTGTAGCAACCGGTAAAGTAATGATCCAAGAAAGCGCTATAGGCTTCATAAGTTTCCAATTTGCATTGCGATTAAGCATCCCTATACCTATGACAGCTCCAACCAATATATGTGTTGACGATACAGGTAATCCCATTTTGGTCGCAATTAATATGACCAAAGTAGCTCCAAGCTCAGCTGCAAATCCTGTTATCGGAAAAATCTCAGTTATTCGATGACCTATTGTTTTGATAACTTCTTGCCCCATAAACCAAAGACCCGCAACCAGTGCAACACCAAATGTGATCATGACTGGCAATGGTACAGATGCTTTTTCGCCTACATTTCCTGTGGACAATATATCGATTATAGCAGCAAACGGCCCGATAGCGTTTGCTATATCATTTGCACCATGGCTGAATGCAAAAGATGATGCGGTAAGGACTTGAAGCATACTAAATAATCTCATAGTAGCTTTATGCGGGGTATCGCGGTGCATTTCTTTGACTATAGCATAAGTGATACCATATGCTAGTGCTGCAAAAGTTGCCAATAAAAATATAGATTCTATGCCATTAAATTTGATACTAGTATTTTTAAGTCCTTTGAAAAGCAATGTGCCGCCTATTGTAGTTACAGCAAATGCAGCTACTAACGGAGCATGTGTTCGAAGTGCACGAAATGCTGTAGTTTTTTTCTGCATATTCGAGAGTTTTTCAACCAACTTTTCGTGTTCTACTTTTTGCTCTTCAGTGGCATTTGCTTCATCAAATCCTTTTTTTACTATTTTTAGATCTACTATTTTGGCTTCTAATTTCTCGTTATAATCGAGGATATACTTCTTTAGATACCAATATATACCATATGATGCCATACCGCCCAATATAGGAGAAATTATCCAACTAATCACTATAGTTACAATTTGATCCCATCTAATCAAACTAAACACCCCACTACCCTCAGCCATAGTAGTATACCCAAGTGCTATACCACCGCCCAGTATACCCCCTACAATGGCATGAGTTGTAGATACCGGCAGGCCTTTAATGGTAGCATACAAAAGCCATAGAGCCGCCGAAAGCAATGAAGACATCATGACAAATACAAGAAGCATAGGGTCAAAGATCATTCCAGAAACATCCACAATACCTTTTTTGATAGTATCAGTTACTTCAGCGCCTGCTAACATAGCACCACTTAACTCAAATATAGCTGCTATTACAAGCGCTTGTTTTACGGTAAGTGTTTTTGCTCCTACGCTTGTGCCAAATGAATTGGCTACATCATTGCCGCCTATATTGAATGCCATAAAAATACCAAACAAAGCTGCAAGCAAAAATATAAAATGGAAGTTAGCTAAATAATCAAAACCCCAAAATATAAATGATATAAACGATATGGCAAAAATGCCGCCAAAAAAGATATTGTCGCGAGAAAACATCCTGACCTCCAAAAATTGATAGCTAAAAGTATATATAAAAACTATTACCAAAATGTTACCGAATTGTAACCAAGAGGAGGATTAAGCTTTAGATGCCCATCATGGCATCTAAAGAAGTTATAATTAAGAAAGAGTATATCTGTTATATTACCAATTAACTTCGGCAGTTAGCATAATAGAATCTTTATCAACCGTTTTAATTTTAGCTGCATCTGTTTCTTCTTCGGAAAGATAGTTCGCTATAAATTTAACATTTTTGTTGTATGGATATGCTATACCGGCCAGCCAACCTTCTCTATCAATACCGCTTGCAAAATTGTATTTACTATACAAGCCAATAATATCAAATCCTGGGATCAGTCTCAATTCGCCGTTAAAGCTATAACCTTTTCCGTCTTGTTTTACTGCTGCATCTTGAGTTTTTACATATTGGGCTGCAAGCAAGAATTCAGGTTGATTATAAACACCGTGTACACCATACCAATCAAAGTCTTTAGATATCGGGTCTCCTTTTTTGGCAAAATCACTGTTTAATTGGCCAAAGAAAGATACATTTGCATATTGAAGGTCTGCTTTTGCTTTCTCTTCACCTGTTCCAAGAATATGGCCTGTGAGTCTCCATTCACCGCTTAGGCCTTCGCCGTCTTCTATATAGTGATAGCCTGCGCCGTTAAACAGCCCAAGTTCACTTGAAAAATATGGAGTTTTTGTCTTAAAGTTTATACCAAGGTCTGCTGAGTTTGTATAGTCAGGTCCATGTCCTTTGTCTTCTACAAATACTTTGGACACAGATCTGTAA
Source organism: Sulfurovum sp. UBA5622 (assembly GCA_002424475.1). Classification (GTDB taxonomy): domain Bacteria; phylum Campylobacterota; class Campylobacteria; order Campylobacterales; family Sulfurovaceae; genus BN30871. The sequence goes on along the minus strand of DIKI01000002.1, from coordinate 152,185 downwards.
AACCACGAATTGTGTTCTTCATAATCTATCCAAGGTCTATGGGCTTGACCGATCTCTACGCCAGTATATGGCAATATTTCATCAAGATATAGATAAGCATATTTGAGTCTAACTTCCCAACTATCAGAATCTGCACCTGTTGTCTCGCCTGTATTTTGAAATGTATCAAGAGTGATTCTTAGGTAGTCTTTTGGATTTTCTTTGAAATAAGCTTTTGCTTGGATATAGTTTCTTCTTGTTTCAAACCTATTTGTTGTTTCATCTGCTACATTATCATCTGTATTTACAAAACCAAGATAATGCGTACCGCTAAATTCAATTACTGGTACTTTTGATTTGATAAGCGTTCCTGTTGGAGCCGGTTTGACTTCTTCAGCTTTTGCTTGTTTGGCTTCCAGTTCTGCTATCTTATCTGCCATAATTTGCATTTGTGCTTTAAGCTCACTTAGTTCGGAGGCGCTGCCAAATGATGTCATTGCAGCTACTGCCACAGCAGACAATACGATTTTTTTCATCTTTTCTCCCTGTTTTTGTTTAAAGATGTGAAAATATATATAAAAAGTATTACCAAATGGTTACGAATTAGTCGTTGGTTTATAGTGACAAATATTGTGGTGGTTAGCGTACAAATCAGCACACAAACCACTATGAGTCAAAAACTAATAACTAATTTATGCTATCATTGCGTCTATGAAAAATATTCCGTCTCAAATAGCCATTATTGGTCCAACGGCATCCGGCAAGAGTGCGCTTGCCGTGCAAATCGCAAAAGAGCTAAATGGCATCATACTCTCTCTTGATTCTCTTGCTATATATAAAGATATAGACATAGCCTCTGCCAAACCAACTATTGTTGAGAGAAACGGAATAGAACATTTTGGCATAGATATACTTAATCCTAATGAACCTTTCGATGTCACTATTTTTATAAAGCTTTATAAAAATATATACGATCAAGCAGTGAGTGATAATACTCCACTTATTATAGTAGGAGGAAGCAGTTTTTATCTAAAAATGTTATTAGCTGGCATGAGCCCTATGCCAAAGATCAGCACAAATATCAAACTCAAGGTTCAAGAAACACTTTTGGATCTTGCACAAGCCTACGAGTATCTAAACTCTATAGATCCTTTTTATATGGCAAAAATCAAGCCAAACGATAGATACAGAATAGAAAAAGCTTTGGAGATATACTGGCAAACAAATACTATCCCAAGCAAATATTTTAAAGACAATCCGCCACAATCAATTATTACTGCACCGTTACCGATTTATGAGATTCAAATAGATAGAGATATATTGAGAAATAAAATAAAACAAAGAACTATAAAAATGATAGAAGACGGGCTCATAGACGAAGTAAAAATGCTTGAAGATAAATATACAAGGGAGCCAAACCCTATGAAATCTATCGGGATCAAAGAGACATTGGAATTTTTAGATGGAAAACTTTCAAAAGATGAATTGATAGAACAAATATCCATCCACACTGCACAATTAGCCAAAAGGCAAACTACTTTTAACCGTACACAATTTAATGAAAAAAAAATAATGGGAACAAAAGATATATATAAAGAGATAATTACTAGCTTTTAGTTTTTGTAGTGTGTTTTGCTAACACACCAATCTGCAATGCAAAAGGAATTTAAAAGAGGTGCGTTGGCAAACGCACCCTACTCATTAAAATCCGCTAGCACTTATCATGGTATAGATATATGTAAGCAATACATCAAAGAAAAATACTGATGTTACAGTAGCCACAACGGCGATACCTATTATCACCATTAGAGGTTTAGAAATGTTGTAATATATTGTATCAACGTTGAAAACAGGCTCTTTAAGGAACATATATACAATGAGCTTTAGATAATAATAAGCTGCGATACCACTATTTAGCCCCATAATAATAGCAAGCTTGATATACCCAGCATCTACTGCTGCACTCATGATAAATAATTTGCCCCAAAAGACTGAGAACGGAGGAACACCTGCCAAAGAAAGCATAAATAGTGCCATTACCACTGCTCCAATAGGCATTATTTTGATAAGTCCGGCGAACTTTTCGTACGGATGGTCATATCTACCAGAGTACATTAGTTTTTTATGACGAGATATCCATAGCATGGTAAATGCGCCTAGGTTTGTAAACATAAACAGAGCATAATAGATAAATACGCCTGCATTACCCTTTGTAGTTCCTAGTGCTAATGCTGCCATTACAAAACCTGCATGCGATATAGATGAGTAGGCAAGCATTCTTTTGACATCCTCTTGAACCAGTGCCATAATATTGGCTAGCGTCATAGTAACTACTGCTAAAACCAAAATGATAATACGAACCGACTCTACTCCTAAATCTATATAGATATTAAAGATTCTAAGCGCTACTGCAAATGCAGCAACTTTTGGTACTATTGACATATAACCGGCTAATGGTGCACTTGCGCCCTCATATACATCAGGAGCCCATGTATGAAATGGAAATAAAGACAACTTAAATGCAAAAGCAACCAAAAGCAACACAGCTCCACCTGTTACTGCAATAATTGTACTATCTGCACCAGAGCTAATACTCAAAGCTTCTTTGACTTGCCAAAGCTCTATGCTTCCTGTTACCGCATATACCACAGCTGATCCCATTGCATAAAAACCTGCTGCTAATGCACCCATAGTAAAATATTTAAGTGCTGCTTCAAAAGAATTAGATCTATTGTGCATCGCAATAAGAGTATAAAGCGCCAATGATGCAGTCTCAATACCAACAAATATCAATATCAGATTGTCTGTGGATACCATAAATTGAAAACCGGCTACCATGAATAAAAATAACGCGAAAAACTCAGGATATGAAAACTCATGAAACCGCTTGGATGTCAATGCTAAAGGTATAAAGAGCATAGAAGCTACGATAATCAACATTTGAGATACAATTGATACTCCATCAACTAGCATAAGATCAAAAAAACCACGATTTGGAGTGAGTCCAGCTACAGCCAACATATCTGCAAATAAAACAATCATGCTTAACATTACATAGAGTGATTTATCAAGATTTGATTTCAATAGATCAATCACTAGTATCCCTAATCCTCCAGCAATTGCAATTAGCATAGGTACCAACAGTGGAAGGTTTAACTCTTGCACCGTAACTTGTATTGGCGTAACCATTATTTTGCCTCCTTAGCAGCTTGTGTTGCTATAATCATATTTTTTGCTTCAGGCGTAATTGCCTTTTCTTTCATAAATGACAACATCGCTTGGACACTATTATCAATTGGAGTCAATACCGGCTTTGGATAAATTCCAAGCCAAATAACTATGGCAACCAATGGTATAAATGACCACAACTCTTTTGCGTTTAGATCTTTAAGCTTTTTATTTTCTTCGTTTGTAACTTCTCCAAAAAAGCTTTTTTTGTAAACAGAGAGCATATAAATTGCACCTACTATAATAGAAGTACCTGCTAGTATAGTCAAAATAGGAGATACTTTATAAAATCCTATAAGAACCAAAAATTCACCTACAAATCCGATCGTTAATGGCAATCCAACAGATGCCATTAACATGATTCCAAATACTAAAGCATACTTTGGCATGATGGTAGCCAAACCACCAAAATTGCTCATAATTTTAGTATGTGTTCTATCGTAGATCACACCAACCAACATGAACAACGCCCCCGATACTATACCGTGTGAAAGCATTTGAAATATAGAACCGGTAATACCTTGTGAATTCATAGCAAAAATACCTAGCATAATAATACCCATATGCGACACGGAAGAATAGGCGATAACTTGCTTCATGTCTTCTTGTGCATATGCTACCATAGCCGTATATATGATCATAATAATAGAGATAATAGCTATCGGCAAGATCATCATCACAGAAGCATCAGGAAACATTGGGAGTGAAAATCTCACAAAGCCATATGTTCCCATTTTCAACAATACTGCTGCTAGAATAACTGAACCTATTGTTGGAGCTTGACCATGGGCATATGGCAACCATGTATGAAATGGAAACATAGGTACTTTAATAGCAAATCCAACAAAAAATGCCAAAAATAGCCAAAATTGATAGTTCAAATCAAATTTAAGTGCATACCAATCAGTAAGAGCAAAACTCCAAACACCTGTAATACTATAAAAGCTATATGCTACAAAAAGCATGCCAACTAGCATAATGAGCGAGCCTGTAAATGTATATAGGAAAAATTTGATAGAGGCATAAACTCTAAGAGGTCCACCCCATGCTCCAATAATATATAACATCGGCACTAGTGAAAGTTCCCAAAAGAAATAAAATACAATAGCATCAAGAGCAAGAAAAACACCCACCATAGTCATTTCTAAAAAGAGTAGAGTTACAACCATGTTTTTTATCTCTGTTTTGATAGTCATGCTAGTCATGCCTATAAGAGTCATAAGCGTGGTCATCACTACTAAAAACAAACTTATGCCATCAACACCGACATAATAGTTGATACCAAAATCTTTTACTATTGGGAAAAATTCTACAAATTGCATCGATGCACTAGTAGAATCAAAATTCATCCATAACCACAATGATAGAATAAATTCAATCGCTGCAATGCTTATACCATAAACTCTAGCGCTTCCTTTCTCTACTATAAATCCTAATATTCCGGCAACTACCGGGAAAAATATCAATATACTTAAAATAAAACTCATCCTCTCTCCTTACCCTATCACAGATGATGCGACAGCTATAAATAATAACGCCAAAGCCCCACCAGCCATCCAATTTAGATAGTTTGATAGATTTCCAGTTTGCATCTTGCGTGAGCCGTCTCCGCTTTTATATATAAATTTAGCGATTCCATCTACTGTGGCATCTACTATACGCATGTCTACTTTTGTCCACATAAGTTTAGATATCTCTGCATATGGTTTTGTGATCAAAGCTTCATATATTTTAGGTATGTAGTATTGATTTATAAGAAGCTTATAAATCAATCCATTTTCAGTTTTTTCACTTCTTTTTAGCCCTTTTGCGTATTTTTTATATGCCAAGATAATACCCGATACTGCGACTACCAATACAATAGCACCCAAAATCAATGCTAGATGATGAGTATTTTCGCTCATCTCATAGTTTGGCAATAGATGAATAATAAATGAGTTGAACCAATCTCTAAAAAATCCAGCAATAACTGCCAATATAGCAAGTGGAGACATGGCTATAAGCACAAAGCCGTACATTTCATGAGGATGGATACCAAACTCTTTGTATCTCTCATCGCCCAAGAATGTCAAAAATACTTGTCTAAAGCTATAAAATGCTGTCATACCGGCAGTAATTACAAGCATAGCCCACAAAATAAGTGTGCCTTCGTTGAATGCTGTCTCAATGATCGCATCTTTTGAAAAGAATCCAGCCAACGGTGGGATACCCGCAAGTGCCAAAGAAGCAAGGCCCATATATGCATATGTCCATCTCATCTGCTTTTTGAGTCCTCCCATCTTAAATATATCAAGCTCTCCATGCATAGCATGCATAACATTTCCTGCTCCCAAAAATAGCAAAGCTTTGAAAAATGCATGTGCTGCTAGGTGGAAAAGTGCTATCCAGTAAGCACCGAGTCCAGCAGCAGCAAACATATAGCCTAACTGAGATAATGTAGAAAAAGCAATAATACGTTTCAAATCACGGTTCACTAATGCCATAGATGCAGCAAAAAATGCTACAAATGTACCAAGCGCTGCTATAAAATAACTCACTTCAGGAGTGACAGAAAATATAGGATTGGCTCTAATAACTAAAAATACCCCTGCTGTAACCATTGTAGCAGCATGGATAAGAGCGGATACCGGAGTAGGACCTTCCATGGCATCTGTTAACCAAGTGTGGAGCGGAAATTGAGCCGATTTACCCATAGCACCAATGAAAAGTGCCATTGCGGCAGCAGTTAGTACAGCGGGCGCAAGGTTTGGAATTTGTGAAAATACAACATCGTATTGCAAACTTCCCGTACTCCAAAATATAATAAATAGACCTACAAGCATACCAAGGTCAGCTATACGATTCATTATAAAAGCTTCGTTTGCTGCCCAAGACGGAGAGATGGATGGATTTTCTTCCCTGCTAACATCTGGTTTATGATACCAAAAACCAATAAGCAGCCAAGAACAAACACCAACACCTTCCCAGCCAATGAAAAGTCCAGCAAAGTTGTCACTCATAACAAGAACTAGCATCGAGAAAACGAATGCTGAGAGATATGAAAAGAAGCGATTAAAACTTTTATCATGATCCATATAACCGATAGAGTAAATATGAACTATCGTAGAAACTAAGCTAACAACTACCATCATAGTAACGCTTACATGATCAGCTATGAATCCAAAAGGAATATGCAGATCAGCTACGCTGATCCAATCCATCATCGTCACGTGTACATTCGCTCCTGTAGTAGCTATATGATAACCTAATACGGCAGAAGATATAAATGATATAAATAACAATAATGATGAAACAACACCAACAAAAGTTTTTCTTGGGCTCATGGCAAACAGTCCGGCAAAAAGCGAACTAACTAATGGCGCGAAAAGGGCAATATAAACTAAATTTTCCATGATTATCCTTTCATTGATGCAAGATCATCAAGATCAAGCGTACCTTGTTTTTTATAGATCAATATCAACAATCCCAAGCCAATTGCAACTTCACTAGCAGCAATTGCTATTATGAAAAACGCGAACATTTGACCTGATAAATCATTGTAATAATGAGATATAGCTGCAAAAGCCACATTGGCAGCATTCAACATAATCTCTGTAGCAAAAAATAACATAAGTAAATTTCTTCTTCTAATAACTCCGATAAGACCGATTGCAAAAAGCAATCCAGCCACTATAAGATAATGATTAAGTCCTATCATTTTACATCCTTCTGTATGATATTTTCATCTTCTGTTTTGGTAAGACTTTTATCCATTTTCTTGCCGGCTAAAATAATGCCGCCGATCATAGCTATAAGAAGCATAACCGCAGCTACTTCAAACGGTACTAAATATTTTGTAAACAATACCATTCCTACAGCCTCTGGATTGGTCGCATTTGGCTCAGGCGGTACAGAAGCAAAAATAACTTCTGGACTAATTGGAGCAGCAAACATTGCCACCATAAGCAAAGCTATCGAAACACCAAATACAAATACCAAGACATTAGACGTGTTATTTTCTTTTACTACTTTAGTGACATCGAAAAACATCATACCAAAAGCATAAAGGGCCATAACGGCACCTACATAAACAATAAGCTGTACCACACCAAGAAAATCAGCACCGCTCAAAAAGAAAAAGCCGGCAATAAGCACCATACCTGAAGCCAAAGAGGTCATGGCATATAAGATGTTATTACTCAATACGGTCACTAAAAAAAGTCCGATTGTCAGAATTGAGAAAAGATAAAATGCAATTTGTTCAAACATAAATAGACTCCTTAATACGCTAATGGCGTTTTTTTGATAGCTGCATCAGCGTTTGGCGAAACACTACCAAAACCTGCAAACTCTTGTTGTTGCTTTAACACATCAATCGGAGTGAGCATATCATCAAACAATGAAAAACTTGCTCTTTGTTCACTCGCTGTCTCATATCGTCCGCCATGAACAATTGCAAGTTCCGGACATACTTCAGCACAATATCCGCAATAGATACATCTACCGAAATTGATAGTATATTCACTTACTTCTTTGCGTTGATTTTCATCATATCTTGTCTCCATAGCAATACAATTGGAGATACAGATCTTTTCACAAAGTCCACATCCAATACATCTATAATGTCCACTTTCAAGAAGTCTAAGCATATTGTGTATAGCACGATATCTTGGTGATATAGGCAGCTTTTCAAATGGATATTGAGTTGTATGTTTACCACCAAGAAAGAGCGTTTTGCCCATTTCTTTTATTGTTAGCCAAAGCCCTACAAAAAGTTCACGGCTCAAAGAACGCTTTACTACTTGTTTAAATGCAGGCCAGCCGTAAGCAGGAGTACTGCCAAGCTCAAGCATGGTATAATTTTGCTTCTCTTTTGATGTATTGTTTGTATGTATTATTTCTTCATGCATAATTATCTCCTCGCTCTATATCATGACTACAATGCCAGTTATGACAATATTTATTACCGCGAGTGGCATCAATACTTTCCAGCATAGCCACATTAATTGATCTGGTCTGATATGAGGCCAAGAAGCTCTTACCCACAACATCAAAAAGAAAAAGAATACGACTTTTAAAAGTAATGCTAACCAACCTGGTATAAAACCTATATCTCCATATCCGCCGCAAAATATAACTGCAGCTAGAATACTGATGGTAAACATATTAGAATATTCTCCAATGAAGAACATACCCCATCTAAGTCCGCTATACTCAGTAACATATCCAGATATTATCTCTGCTTCATGCTCCAATAGGTCAAATGGAGTTCTATTCGTTTCAGCAAAACCGGCTATCAAAAATAATACAAATGCTATTGGCTGCTGCCAGATTATCCAAGAGCCAACACCGCCGATTTGTGCATTATTGAAATCTATTAATGACAAAGATCCTACAAGCATAATAGGAGCAAGCACAGAAAGACCCGTTACAACTTCATAGCTCAAAAATTGTATAGCTGTTCTAGCAGATCCTAATATACCCCATTTATTTGCTTGAGCCATACCAGCCAGTAATGGTCCATAAAGACCAGCTGCCATCATACCAAGTACAAACAAAATTCCAATATTAACATCGGCTATGACTGATGGCACTATAGCCCCACCAATAAGAGGCAATGACTCTGGAATAATAAATGTTGGAAACAATGGGACAGCAGACAATGCTATAAATGCTGTAGCTGCAGTGATAACTGGAGCTAAGCTAAAGATAAATTTATTGGCATTTTGTGGGATAATGTCCTCTTTTGTAAAGAGTTTGATCCCATCAGCTGCAATTTGCAACAATCCAAAAGGACCTACATGAGCAGGTCCTAGTCGTCTTTGCATAAATGCTAAAACCTTTCTTTCGATATATGTACCAAAGCCAGCAAGTGCTGAAACTACAAGCAATACCAAAACTACCTTGATGATAGTTCCTATAACTAATGCATCCATATTATACCTTCCTTAGAGTTATTGGTTTAAATCGATTTTTGCCAAAAAAGGCATAAATCTCACTAGAGTGTTTAAAGTCTGGCAATTTGACTATCTCGCCGCTCATTTTCTCATCAATCACAACATCCAACACTAACTCCTTCCCGTTCATATCAAATGCTACTTTTTTGCCAAGACTTTCTGCTTTTGCAGGACTCACATATAATGCAAATGGCTCAAAAATCTGATGAGCTTTAGCTGTAAATTCATTAAATTGACGTTGTGGGTTGCATCTGTATGCAATGACGTCTCCATTAATATCTTTTATGCTAAGTTTAGCTGGGCTGGAAGCTGTAACTTTAATTTGTTGAACTTCAAGCATATACCCTCGATGCTCAATGCCGTCATTTGTATATCCGTTTGGCAACGAATCAAATTCAAGAGCTTTGAAACCTTTTTGTATAGGCAATTTTTTTGTCCAATCTATAGTCAATCTCTCACCTAATCCAAGAGCATTCATGATATCATTTAACTCATACCCGCCATAAGATAGTGCGGCATTGGTAGGCACTACACGCTTGTGCATATTGATTAGAGTACCTTCTTGCTGATTGAGTGCTGGCATATCCAAATCTCCATCACCAAGAGCACTAAATCTAAAATCTCCTATTTCATTGTATCCTATAGTAAATCCGGTAACATCATCATCAAGATCGCATATTAAGGCTACACCAAGCGAATTTGTTTTTGGCGGTATCATAGCGACTTTAAAATCAGTAGTACTTTCTACGAGTGACACTAAGTTTGCTAGATTAGCAGCTTGCGGATGAAAATACAAATCTTCGCCTACAACCAAAGCAAAACTTTCTTTTTTGCCTAAAAACTTCTCTAAAGTATCTGCGAAATCTGCCGGAGCATCAAAAGTATCAAATAGTGCATTACTATCTACTTCTATCTCTTTTTGGATAGTTTTTGGTACTTTTTTGACTACTTCTTTACTTTCACCGCTTGTCTCATCAACAACAGTCTCTTTAACATCTTCCATTACGGTTTCGCTTACCGTTTTGGTAGTTTTAGTATGGAAACTGGCTAGATAATCATTAATTTCAGACGGTAATTTATCTTTGTCGGCAAATTGGTCTAGTATCCAATACAATATAGCCTCTTCGCTATTAACTTGATGTTCAATGCAAGCCACATTTTTACCAAGACCAGCAATAAGGCTGTCTCCAATTGGATGGAAATAAAGTCCAGCGCCTTTATTCATTTTTTGGATATTGTTAAAAACATATCTGACATTCGGATTATCATGTCGCAAAGCAGAACCAATACTGATGATAAAATCACTATTCTTCATCATCTCTTTGTAATCTCCATTCCAAAGAGTTTTGCCTGAGCTTGCGCCGTAACTGGTCAAAAATTCTTGAAAAGCTTTTGCTTCAGTATTTATAAGTTTAGTTCCAAATTTTTCTTTTAGAGTCTGAAGCATAAGGGCTTCTTCGTTTGTTATAATAGAATTAAATCTGATAGCTTTAGCTTGTTTAAAAGCCTTAAGGGCATTCGCAAATGCTTCTTCATTTTTAGCAGCTGTGCGGTTTTCAAAATCATAACCAAATCTTCCGGCTCCACACAAAGAGACATAATTCCATTCATTTGTAACACGATATATCTTTTCTTCTCTATCTGAAATAGAAGTTGGTTTGGTTTCATAATAAATCTGACATCCACTACTGCAATGAGCACATGTAGCTGGTGTTTTTTTGAGCTCCCACGCATTACTTGTATATTCAAAATCTCTGCTTACTAATGCTCCTGTTGGGCATACGGCGATACATTCACCGCAATCACTACAATTAGTTGACCCCGTATCATTACTAGGTGCAATTAGAGATTTTTGAAGTTTGTTCCACATAGCATAAGCATCTTTAGGCATTGTGTCTTTTAGCTCTTTATTTAATTCGCTTCCACCTCTAGGACTTGTGCCAAGAGCATTGTCACCCATCATGTCTTTACATATTGTCACACATCTTTCACATACTATACACAAAGCTGGGTCATAGTGCAATACACTACTCCAATTTGCTGTTTCTCTTTTTGAGTCTGCAATCGTATATGATTGTGAATCAACACCAAGTTCGAGAGTATAATTTTGCAATTCACAAGATCCGCTTTGATCGCATACACCACATTGTAATGGGTGGTTAACATCGTAAACTTCCATAATAGCCCGACGCTCTTCAAGGATCTCTTGGCTGGTTACTGTTACTTCCATGCCATCTTTTGCTTTTGTATTGCAAGAATATACTCTTTTCCCATCAGCTTCAACTAAACAAATACGGCATGCAAGTGTAGGGGAACATCTAGTAAGATAGCAAATGGCTGGTATATATATACCGTTTGCTCTTGCTACATTGAGAATATATTCACCTTCTTGTGCTTTGCAAGTTTTTCCGTCTATTTTTAATGTTATTTCATTATCATTCATCGTATCACCCATTTTATTGCTCCAAAGTCAAATGACTAAATCTATAAGAAGATACCAAAGTACTACTTAATCCCATGTCATAGTTTTGGTGTAGTGCTATAGTACCTTTCAACGATGAATCAAGCTTAAATATACGCTTATATTTAATGCCATCGACTATATATTCTACTTCATCCCCATCACTAATTTTTGATACAATAGCAAATTGTACTGAGCCTTTTAGATAAATTTCATCCTGTTTTAATGCCTTGGTACGATTTGACAGCATGCCAAATTGACCATTCAGATTGCATCTATAGATAATTGCACCATCATATGCAGGGATTTCTTCTATCTCTTCAAATATTTCTATTGCTTTAATAGGTTTAGAAACCAACAAATAGCCACGATGCTCTACTCCTGCTATATCAAAGCCAAAAGGCAATTCGTCAAAAGCCATAGCTTTAAACCCTGCCTTGACAGGCAGCTTAGATGTGTAATCGATCGTATATATAGATTTTAGATCCAAAGCATTTGCTATGTCATTTAGCACATATCCATTATATGACGATGCTACATTGGTAGGCACAACTCTTTTATCTATAGTGGTAAAAGTTCCTTCTTGCTGATTTAATGCAGGCATATCCAGATCACCTTCGCCCAAACAACTCAATTCAAAATCACCTACGGCATTATAGCCTACAGTATAATTACCTACCTTCTCATCAAGTGTACAAATAAGTGCAACACCAAGCGCATTTGTAAATGGCGGCACCAAAAGCACATCAAAACTACTATATTTCTGGATAGCACCTATAAGTTTTGCTATTTGTACAGCTCTTGGATGATTATACAAATCGCTTCCTATTACAAGCGTAAATCCTTCTTTCTTATCCAAAGATTGTACCAAAGCAGCAAGCTCTTCTTCTCCGATATTGCTCTCTGCACTAATGTTACCGATATCCAAATCATTCAAAAAGTCTCTAAGACCTTGCGGCAACTCTTTGTCTTGGAGTAAAGCATTTGCTAAAAGAGCAGCAACGCCCTCTTCGCTTCCTACTTCATATTTGATAAATTGTGTTACGATATTGCTAATATTGCTATCTTCAATTGGATGCATATATGCCACTCTAGCACGATTTCTTTTGCTTGCCATGGTGATATGATATTTGACCATTGGATTATCATCATTAATTCGGCCGCCTAACACAATGATACCTTTTGAGTTGCTCAAGCTCTCTAAATTGGCACCGTATAAGCTTTCGCCGCTTACACTTCCAAAAGCTTTTAGGAATTGTTGATATCCATACGCCTCATCACAAACCAAACGATAATTATATTTCTCTTTAAGCTTTTGTAGTATCAAAGCCTCTTCATTTGTAATATGACTTGAAAATGTTATTGTATCTGCTTCTCTAAATGCCGTTATAGCCTTATGGAATGCTTCATTATCTTTGCTGGTATTTTCATTGGCAAAATCAAAACCAAATCTCCCGGCTCCACATAATGATCTAAATTCAAAATCATTTGTAACTCTATAAATTTTGTCATTTTTGACTTCATAATAAAGCGAACATCCGCTGCTACAATGTGCACAAGTTGCAGGTATTTTGTCTAATTCCCATGAATTTGATGTATATTTAAAATCAGTGCTTACCAATGCCCCCACAGGACATACTGCAGCTGATTCGCCCAATGATGCATCGTTAAAATCTTTTTTTACATTAACGATCGATGACTTATATCCGCCAGTACTTATTTGCAAAGCTTCATTGCCTGTAATCTCATTTGCAACCCTAACACATTTTTCACACATGATACAAAGTGCAGGATCATAAGATACAAATCCCCAATTTTCAACGGGTCTTGACATGTCTTTAGCTGTAAAGCTTTGAGTATTTACACCAAATTCAAGTGTTTTGTTTTGAAGATCACATTCTCCGCTCTTATCGCAAACTCCACACTCAAGAGGATGATTTACGTTGTAAAGCTTCATAATATTTTGTCTTTGTTTATGAAGATTACTGCTCTTTGTAGTTATCACTGCCCCGTCTGTCGCTCTAGCTTGACACGAAAGAATTGCACCTTCAACTCCTTCTACCTCTACAACACACATGCGGCATGATGCTATAGGTTCTACTTTTGACAAATAGCACATTGTAGGTATATACACACCATTTTTTCTTGCAATTCTCAAAATTGTATCATCTGTTGTAGCTTCACAAACTTTACCGTCAATTGTAACGTTTATTTTTTGTGCTCTATTTTCTCTAATATCCATGATTATACCGCCACCATCGAGATATAATAGCAACGCATACAGCGTTCGGCTTCTCTGATCGCCTCTTCGCCTGTGAAGCCTAAATTTACCTCTTTGTTATTATGTTTTCTTTCTTCAACACCGAGTTTTTCACTATTTTCTCTAGCAATTCCTGGCATCCAGCCCGATACTTTCTCTTTTTTATCATATACTTTGAGTGCTTTGAGATGATCTTCCATGATCTCATCATCGCTCAAACTAATTTTACCTGTATCAAGATATCGAACCATCACCGAAGCTGCTCTTTTTGCTTGTCCGACTGCGTTGACTATGGTCATTGGACCATATTCACAATCCCCGGCTGCAAAAAGTCCCTCGCGTGAAGTCGTATAATCTTTGCCATTGGTAAGAAGTGTACCCCATGAAGTCATTGCAAGTTCCCACTCAGCAGGCAATAGTTGTAAATCAGCTGCTTGAGAAACTGCGGGAATGAGATAATCACATTCTATTTCAAAATCTCCGTCTTCTACTTTTAGCAGTTGGGCTCTGCCGCCATTTGGATCTGGTACCAATTCGAAACGATTGACAAGCAATTTTGTTATCTTTCCGTCTTCGTCGTATATTCTCTCAACTGCAGAATGGAATATAAATTCGACTCCCTCTTCTACTGCTTCATGATACTCTTCATATGTAGTGTTGCCTATGATAGTTTTTTCATCACGTCGATAAAGCATAATAACTTTTTTTGCACCTTCACGAATAGAACAGCGAACTACGTCCATAGATGTAAATCCACCACCTACACAAACTACCACTTTATCTTTGAGATCTTCTTGCGCTGGGCTTCCTATACGATATTTATGCCACAGGTTGACCTTATCAAGCATAGATATAGCTCCCCAATAGCCTTGCATATCAGGCTTTTCGTTTTCAGCACCTACTTTTTTGGATAATCTTGTACCAAAAGCTAGTAATGTGGCATCATACTCTTCATCTATCTCTTTTAGCCTAGCAGCATCTACTCTATGATTAGCATAAACAGTTACTGCTTCCATGGAAGTGACGAGTTCTATATCTTTGTTATATTTCTCGATCGGCATACGATATTGCGGCACGCCCACAGCCACCTCTCCGCCAAGCACCGGAAGCTCTTCAAAGATATCTACTTTGATGCCCTCTAATGCTAGATAATATGCAGCAGTAAGTCCTGCTGGACCGGCACCTATAATAGCTACCTTTTTGCCATCGTTACGAAGCGGTTTTGGCTCATATGGATGCTGCCAAGGAAGAGTATGGTCTGTTTCGTAATCAGCTCCAAGCCTTTTTAATTCCATTATAGAAACCGGACTATCAAGATTGGTTCTTCTGCATGCATCTTCACATGGATGAGGACATACACGACCGCAAGTATGTGCTAGAGGCATAGTTTGACGAGTAGCGGATAATGAATCGCTAAACTGCATATCTCTTACACCTTCAATATAAGCTGGTATATCAACGTGAGCTGGACACATATCACTGCATGGCGCTGTTACTTTAGCTATATAATTCACTTCTTGATTATAATGTTTTGATGATTTTTGATTGTCGATCAAATCACTAAATTCATCACTGAAATGCTCCATAAGATCCAATATCGGTTTAGGCACTGTACGTCCTATCTCACATTTTGAAGTAAGCATCATCGTTTCGCTTACCTCTTTGAGATGATCAATGTCACTATATGACCCTTCGCCTCTGGCTATCTTGTCAAGCAAATCATACAATATCCGTCCGCCCCATCTGCCAGGCGCACATCTACCGCATGCTTCGGAGTAAACTTGATATTGTGCAGCATATTGTGTGGCAAGTTTTACTACATCTATATCACCATCAAAAAGAGCTACGCCGTCCCAGCCAATAAAAGCTTTGGAAGCCTTATCGGCAGTATAATTCTCTGGCAAAGCAAATGCGCTAGGAGTCTGCTCATCTATCGCTTTGTTACGATTATCGATGAGTTCACCTCGCCATGTTGAGAAAAGTACCCCGGCCATTAGTTACCTTTTTTCTTGACTACAATAGTCCAATCAACTTCATTAAATTTAATAGAATTCATGAGTTCATATCCAGCTTCTTTGATTATGTCAGCGCTCTTTTGAACACTACTAAAATCACCAACTTCAAATAGAAAAATACCTACTTCATCAATTGAGAGATCACTCTTGATAATTTCAATCATTCTTCCATAAAAATCATCATGAAGATGTCTTAAATCATATCTTTTCATGCACTCTCCTTATCTGTCAACTTCACCGAAAACGATGTTTGTACTACCTATAATGGTTACTACGTCAGCTATATACGTTCCTACAAGCAATTCTTGCAAAAGTCCAGTATGAAAGAAACTCGGTGCTCTACATTTCAAGCGATAAGCATATGGTTCACCTTCACTTTTAATATAAAATCCAAGTTCACCTTTTGGTGATTCTGTTGGTACGTATACCTCACCTACCGGCGGTCTCATACCTTGAGTAACAAGCACAAAATGTTGCATAAGAGCATAGTTTTGTGTCATTATCTCTTCTTTTGGTGCTGAGATATATTGTGGCGCATGAGCCATGAGCTGCGGCTGCGTATCGCCATACATAGGAATAAGCTGTTTAATTATTCTAATAGATTGTTTCATCTCTTCCATATACAAACGATATCTTCCGTAACTATCACATCTATCACTCACTGGTATATCAAACTCGAGTTCGCCATAAAGTTCATAAGGCTCTTCTTTTCTGATATCATATTTGACTCCAGAACCTCTTATCATAACTCCTGTACAACCCCAGTTAAGTGCATCTTCACCTGAAATTACACCCACATCTTCAAGTCTCATTTTCCAGATTCTATTTTCTGTCAATAAGCCCTCATAAAGTGCGATGTTTGCAGGAAGTGCATCTAAGAATTTTTCTAAATTCTCAAGCCATCCTTTTGGCAAATCCAAAGGAACCCCGCCGATACGAACAGCAGAGTGAGTAAGTCTAGCTCCGCAATAATCCTCCATGAGATCCATTGCAAATTCTCTCTCTCTAAACGCATAAAGAAAAACTGACATTGCTCCAACATCAAGTGCGTGGGTTGCTAAAAAGAACAAATGAGAGATAATACGATTAAGCTCTAACAACATAGTGCGGATTACTTGTGCTCTTCTTGGAGCTTCAATACCGAGCAATTTTTCTACTGCATGAGCATATGCATAGTTGTTGGCTGTCGACGCTATATAATCAAGCCTGTCTGTAGTAGGCAAAAACTCATTATATGTCATGTTTTCTGCCATTTTTTCTATTCCACGGTGTAGATAACCGATATCTGGATAAGCTTTCGTTACCAGCTCACCGTCCAGCTCAAGAACAAGTCTAAGCTGTCCGTGAGCAGATGGATGTTGTGGTCCAAAGTTTATGACCATCATGTTATCGCTACGTTCAAAGTTGAGATTTTCAAAAAACGGTGTTAATTTATTGGTTACTTGCATTCTTTGCCCCTATCTTCTTTCTTTGAGCTGTTTAGATGATTTTTGATAATTTGCCATTATTGTTTTACTGTATTCGATAGGATTTTCTTTTTCACCTTCAGATATATCTGCGCCAAACGGCACTTCATAACCTACTCTTGAGAAACGCTTAGTATCATATCTATCAATTTTAGCAGGATCTCTATTTTCCGGTCCAATAACATCTCTATATTCTTTGCCAAAGATCTTATCTACTTCATACCATGATGCTGCTTCATCTCCTTGTAAAGGATATGTTTTAAGCAATGGATGTCCTGACCAATCCTCTGGCATCAAGATACGTTTGAGGTATGGATGATTATTTGAAACAATTCCGAACATATCAAACATCTCACGTTCTGCGAAATTTGCCATCTTAAATAATGGTACGATACTCTCTATTGCTTCGCCTTGCTTGATGCGGCAAACCACACGAACTCTTTTAGCTTCAGTGATATTTAACATTTGATAAAAGATTTCAAACTCTCCGTCCCTTGCCAAATAATCTACCGCACTAAGTTCAGAACATTGGGTATATCCGCATTTTTCTTTTAATAAAGATAAAACCGAGATATTATCTGTTGGTTTAATATGTATAATAAGTTGTCCCACTTCTATATATGACTCTTTAGCAAATTTTTTGAGCGCTGATACTACTGTCGCGAAATGACTGCCTTCTTCTACATCTATTCTAGGAACTCTAGGAGCGACCCAAAATCTATCTGTATAGTAAGCTTTGCCTTGTACATTATCTTTTGGAGTGTATTTTCTCATTACACCAACCTTTGCTTTGTATTTTTATTCATATTAGCAGATTCTCTTCTGATTTTCTTTTGGAGCATCATAATTGCGTATTGGAGTGTTTCAGGACGAGGCGCACATCCAGGCAGATAGATATCTACAGGCACTATACGGTCAACGCCTTGTACTGTCGCATAAGTATTGAACATTCCGCCTGTATTGGCACAGCTTCCCATGGAAACAACCCATTTTGGCTCTGCCATTTGGTCATAAAGTCTTCTGGTAAACTCTGCGTGTTTTTTAGATAATGTCCCTGCTAATATCATGACATCCGCTTGTCTTGGGGAGGCTCTAAAAATCGTACCAAAACGGTCAAAGTCAAATCTAGCAGCTCCGCTTGCCATCATTTCTATAGCACAACAAGCCAAACCGTAAGTCAAAGGCCAAAGTGAATTTGATCTCCCCCAGTTGACAAGCTTGTCAACGGATGTTAATGCTACAGGCAATCCTGCAGTTGATGCGTAATTTACTTGATGCTGTGCCATTCAAGTGCTCCTTTCTTCCATGCATATAAAAAACCGATAGCTAATAGCAAGATAAATAGTATCATCTCCACTAATCCAAACCATCCAAGTGCTTTAAAGTCTACTGCCCAAGGGAACATAAAGATAATCTCTACATCAAACAAAATAAACAAAAGTGCTATCAGATAAAACTGCACCGATATTGTATTTGGTTGTTTTGTTACCTCTGGACCACATTCATAGATAGACATTTTTAGCTTTTCAGTGTCAAGGCGAGCCAGCTTTCTACTTATAAAGCGTTGCAAATTAAGAGTCGCCGAAAAAGCAACAAATGTTAAAACAAATAAGACAAATATCCCGAAATAGGGATGTTCGGTCACTATATGCGTCATATTAAACCCCTTTTAGATGGTGAGAATCCTTTTCTACTATGCATGTATATTATCCAAAAGATGATTAAATTACTTTGTGAAAACATTACTCGTAGAATTTATCCCAAATAGTTGTGTAACAATGTGAAACAATAGAAAGAAAAAGCAAATTTTAGCTTATGATAGTTATAACTTAGTGCGTAGACGACTGCGGGGTATGCCATTTCCCATAAGGTTACATGGGAATGGGGATATATTGATGTTTTAAGTTTTCTTAATGACTGGGGTTTTAAAGTAATTAATACACCAACCATTTGGATCAATTGGTCCTTCAACGATTTTGCACTCTTTTGTTTCTGGCAAAAAATGCATACATGTCGCACATTTATCGCCATTTTTATTTGGTGTAAACTGATACTTAACGATCGCTTTTGTAGTCTTTGCATGCAAAGGAACACTGTAAAAAGCCATTATTCCAAGTATGCTCATATATCTTAAAAAATCTCTTCTTGATATTACATTTTCCATAATATGCTCCTTTAAATATTTACATATTCTCATGTCTATATTAAATAAAGACCTATCTTGGTTTGCATCCTAAGTAAATACACATGATACCAATAGCGTACTATGTGTATCCCTAATGTTATTATACATCAAAACTATGTATAATGATATAACATAATAAAAAATAATAGACGGCTGACTGCTTTCTACGTTGGTTTAGAATTTGGATTTTTATAGAAAAATTTACACCAACCGTTTGGATCTATTTTCCCTTCAATAATTTTGCATTCATTTGTTTCAGGGAGAAAGTGCATACACATGTCACATTTATTGCCGTCATTTGGCATAGGTTGATAGTTTACGACCGCTTTTGTCGTCTTTGCATGCAACGGCACGCTATAAAAAGTCATTATTCCTAATGCACCCATATATTTTAAGAAATCTCTTCTTGATCCATCATTTTCCATCATATGCTCCTTTTTATACTAATTTGATTTGAACTTTAATGGAAAAATTTACACCAACCGTTTGGATCTATTTTCCCTTCAACAATTTTGCACTCATTTGTCTTAGACAAAAAATACACACACATTTCGCATTTATTGCCATTGTTTGGGGTAGCCTGATAGTAAGCTTCGATTTTTGTTGTTTTTGTATGCTGTTCCATAATATGCTCCTTTAATATTTACATATTTTCATGTCTTCATCAAATTATGACTTATCTTGGTTTACATCCTAAGCAAATATACATGATACTAAAAGTGTAATATGTATATCACTAATTATATTATACATCACATATAATAAACTAATATAAAAAAATATAAAAAATATT
Organism: Sulfurovum sp. UBA5622; assembly: GCA_002424475.1. Taxonomy (GTDB): domain Bacteria; phylum Campylobacterota; class Campylobacteria; order Campylobacterales; family Sulfurovaceae; genus BN30871. The sequence continues at coordinate 131,862 of DIKI01000002.1, read as the reverse complement.
TAACAAAATATATGGATTTTGGTTTTGCGGTAGTAAAAGTAGTGATGGATCACTTCAAACTAGATATTAGGAATTGCTAAGAAACATACCGAAGCAACAAATTCACTCTCTCTTTCACGCAAACTGCTGATACTACATCTCAAACCAAGCTATCAAATCCCTGTTTAGCATACCGATTGCGATATTCGTAGCATCCACATATCCTTTCGCATCTGTTGTTGCGGTCGGGACAGCATAGCTAAAAAGTCGGCTCTTGACCATTTGGCCAGAATTTGAGTCAATAAGAAAAAATTGTACCGAGACTATAGCATCCGAAGCGTTGCCTCTAATTCTATGAGAAAAATCGAAAATCGTACTTTCTAGTCTATAATCTGATTGTGCGGTAGAAGTATAAGAAAAGACGCCTCTAAAAAGTCCGCTCTGTTGTAGTGTTTGAATAAAGATACCTTGCAGCAATTGTCCTACAGTATTGGACCATTTGGAATTTTGATAACTTCCATACTCGGTATCGCTATATGAAAATTGCATATTTTGACCCATCTTTTCTTTGAGACCTTGAGGATATGCCACTTTAACTGTTTTATCTTTAAATTTGTAACCATAGGCCTTTTGATTTGTGTCACCATGAAGAGTATATGCTTTCATAGGTGATTGTTTTACACTGCATCCTTGCAAAAATAAAAATATTGCTATCCATAAAATATATTTCATTCGCCCGGTCCTTGTGTTGGTTTTCTGGATTTAAATAGTATATCTCTGGGACTCTGCTTGAGTTCTTCGGCTAGATCGTCAACTTGATTTGATAGCACATGCATATCCACCGCCACTGGTTCAAGAATATTTCTCAGGTTATAATCTCCCCTATCCAAGCTCTTTTCTACTTTTAATGTGACTCTATTGATGTCTTTTGCTGCCACTTGGAATGAGTCTGTCATACTTTTTGTAGAAATTTTTAACTCTTCTAGAGTCTGGTTTATTTGACTCATAGAATCAATTGCTTTGTTTTCTAACTCTTCACCTCTAGATGAGATCTTTTCTAGATGTTCTAATGTCTTTTCAAAATTTTGTATATTTTTTTCTGAAAGTAGCTTTTTACTTCGATCGAGTAATTCACTTACCTTTTCGACCTCTTCATTCAATTTCGCTATATAAGAAGGTTTTGTTTTAATGATGGGAATATATGTATCGGTTGGCTCCAATGTCTTTGCCCCGTTCGTTCCACCATCTATTTCTATAGTCAAAAGTCCTGTCACACCAAACATTTGCGTATGAGCTGTCATGTCTTCTTTTATGACTGTTCCTTTTTCGATCTCCAAAAAAATATCAACAACTTCTATATTTTTGGGGTTGATTCTTATTTGTTTAACTCTTCCTACATCTACACCATGAAGCTTTACAGATGCATCCTCTGATAGCCCTGTGACTGATTCTTTAACCTCTATCTTATAGAGGTCATACTTATCTTGAATACCATACTTCGCCAGCCAAAAAGCAAACAATATCATACCAGCACCAAAAAGTAATACGAAAATGCCTACTACTGTATAGTTGATTCTATTGTACATCTTTAATCTTGCCCTTAAATCTTTGTTTGGTATATTCATTTTTAAAAAATGCTTCTACAAAAGGATGTTGTGATTGTAACACATTTTCCAACGTTCCTTCTGCAACTACATGTTTGTCTGCCAACACTGCCATCCTGTCTACAATACTAAACATACTATCTAGATCATGTGTGATCATCACCACAGTGATCCCCAACAAGTCACGTAAATTCACGATGAGTTGATCAAAATTACGTGCACCTATGGGATCTAGACCCGAAGTTGGCTCATCTAGAAAAAGCAATTTGGGGTCCATTGCCAAAGCACGAGCCAGGGCTGCTCTTTTGATCATTCCTCCGCTAAGCTCTGATGGATATAGTTTTCCTGCATAAGATTCTAATCCCACCAATTCCAATTTAGAATATACCAATTTATCCCTCATTTTTTTTGAGATATTTGTATATTCTTTGAGTTGCAATTCTATATTTTCTGCGATTGTCAGAGAAGAAAAAAGTGCCCCAAACTGAAAAAGCACCCCCCAATTTCTGCGCAACTCTTGTGCTTTACGCGGGGTGATATGTTGTAAGTTTTGACCTAGAATATTTATATGCCCTGCTGTAGGGCTAGCAAGCATGATCATCTCTTTCATTAGCACAGATTTGCCTGAACCGCTCTCTCCGATGATGGCATATATCTCATTTTCGTTTATAGAAAAGTTTACATGATCATGAATAGTTCGGGTATCAAATTTTGTAATTATATCTTTTGCTTCTATGACGCTCATAGATCAAGCTCCGTATAAATCACAGAGAAAAGTGCATCAAAAGCGATCACAAGAAAAATCGAATTAACTACACTTTGAGTCGTATGCAATCCTATGCTTTCAGTATTTTGAGAAACTTGAAACCCTCTAAAACATCCTACAGCTGCGATCAAAAATGCAAACACTGGCCCTTTGATCATCCCCAAAATATAATGTTTCACTTCGAGTACTTCATAAAGCCTATTCACAAACTGTTCAATAGATATACCTAGCTGCATCCTAGAAGCGAACATCCCGCCAAAGATCCCCACAATATCTGCAAAAAATATCAACAGTGGCAATGCTATCATCAAAGCAACAATACGAGGCAATACCAAAAAAGAGTACGGATCAAATCCCATTGTACGCATCGCTGAGATCTCTTCAGTGATCTTCATTGCACCTATTTCGGCAGTATAGGCCGAACCACTGCGTCCTGCTATAACTATGGCAGTTATCATAGGGCCTAGTTCTCGCACGATAGAGATACCAACAGTATCGACTATGAATATGTCAGCACCAAATTTTGCTAATTGCACTGATCCTTGATATGCGATGACCATTCCTACTAAAAATGTAGTGATAGCAACGATCATAAGTGCACTAAATCCGGAGTGATAAATATGATAAACCATCTCTTTGTAACGAAACTCTTTGGGATGCAAAATAGTATAAAACAAATTACTAAAAAGCTCTCCAAAAAAACGTAACATCTCTTTGGTGTCATCATAAATATGAATAGTTTTTTTGCCTATTCTCTCAAGTGTGCTTTCTTGGTATGCATGAATCGTTTTTTTTGACTTATGTTGTTTTTTAAGCAGATCATACATCTCTTTTTGTTTGGAGGTATATCCTGTGACTTTGACTTTTGATTGTGCCTCAAAATAATTTAGATACTCTATAAAAAGAAGAATGCCGGCACTGTCAAACTCACTGACTCCAGAAACATCCCAAATGATTTTTTTATCACTAGGAATGCTCTGTAAAATATTTTCTATATGACGTATAGTTTCAAGTATCCATTTGCCCTTGGAAACTAGCTTGATATGGTCATGATATACTTCAAAAACAAGATATTTTTCATTCATATTCTGATTATATTAAACTTCATATTAAGTTTGGATGTAATTATCAATTATAATCAAAAAATTTACTGATTTCTTGTAGAATGATTTTATATTATTTCTGTACAACCACATTAGTATTTGCCATTAGATGGTACAATTGCAATAGCTTTTAGTCTTATGTTTCGAATTTATATTAAGGAGTCACATCATGCCATACAAAACCAATAAAGATCTACCGGAAAATGTAACTAATGTGCTTCCTAGTCATGCGCAGGATATTTACCGAGAAGCATTCAATAATGCTTGGCATCAATACGCTGATCCCGAGAAACGCCAAGGTGATGATACCTTAGAAGATACAGCACGCAAGGTGGCATGGGCAGCAGTGAAGCATAAATATGAAAAGAGCGGAGATAAGTGGGTAGCAAAAAAATAATTATTCACAGAGCTTTTAGCACATGATCGGATTTCACATCAACTAAAAGTCGTCTTGGCTTCAAAATGAAGCTAAAAAAAATGAGATATAAAGCTAGCCCTATTACATTCATCAACCCAAACATTATTAATAGTGTTCCGATATTAAAATGTTTCTTTTCCACAATAAAATGTCCTTTTCCATGCCTGACAATCTTGTAGTCATTTTTATAAAACATCATTTCTATTTTTTTTATCATTTCATTCTCATAAAGATCGGAATGTTTTACTTTGATAATATAGCTTTCAAAAAGCTCCAAAGCTTGCCGATAATTTTTTTTGTCCCAAAAATATATCACTATACCGATAGGTAGGATAAATAGCATAATTACAGTGGTCATAAATCGTAAAGCTCCCCAAAATGTTCTTTGTATATCAAAAAAAGCCTCACATCAAACTCAAGCTGATGATACGAAGGCTCAATATAGGTACATAATTTATAAAATGCCTTGCCATGTTCTTTTTCTTTGAGATGCGCAAGTTCGTGCGCGGCAATCATGCGCAAGAAAGGTTCCGGGACTTTTTTGAAAAGATGTGATATTCGTATCTCATTTTTGGCTTTGAGTTTTCCACCCTGCACGCGGGAGATAAAGGTATGAATTCCCAGTGCGGCTTTGAGATCTCGTATCTTGGCATCATAAAGCACTTTAGCGATCGGTGGAGAACTTTTCATATGAGTATTTTTGAGTTCCATTACATATTCATATAGGCTTTTATCCGTAGCATATGGATGTGTTTGAGGATAACGCGAAAGCAGATATTCCCCTAGTTTGTTTTGATCTATAAGAGCTTGTACCTGAGCTTTTATATGTGTATTGTAACCATCTATATATTTTAGCATATGAGATTATATCTATTTTTTGTTCATATCAAACGACTAAAATGTTTTCTTTAATCTCAGATAATAACGATGCTCAAAACTGCCAAACTCACTTTTGCTATCTCCCATATAAAGCAAAGCCCCCAAAGAGACGGTGGTCTCATCATCTAGAGTATATATAAGGACTGGGGATGAAAATAAACTGTGATCGTCTAGATTATATATCGCGCTAGCAGATCCTTGCAACACTAAATTAAAATCATAGCTCAATGATGTTCCTAGATAATCCGAAGAAGCAAAACGATTATTGGCAAGTGTTGAGTTTTGTGTACTTAGAATTTCTGAAGGTAGATAAGTCTGCGAGGCATGAAGCCACTCTAACGCTGCAGTAACTCCATTTTGAAACCCATAATCCACGCCGAAAATACCTTCAAAGAATGATTTATCCAATATTTTGTCTTTGAAATACCCTCCTTCACTCCTCCACTCTATGCCTGTTTCAAAGAGATCGCCCTCGATCTCATAACCTATCATCTGTGCATCATTACTATGTAGAAAATCCAATGCGATGTCTGCAAAGCCTACATAACCCTTTAATCTGCCTGCATATTTGTAACTTTTGTCATTTCTTTGACTGGCTACCCCCATTATCTCTGTAGTTTTATTTGGCGAATAGCTATACGAAAGTGCATAAGCACCATAGATCTGATCTGGTTCAAGTGCTAATGGATTACGTGGATTAAAGAGATCAGTGGGAGTCCAGATGCGCCCTACCCCCATACTGATTTTTTGCAGACCAAAAACTAGGCGATGTATTTCATCATTGTAACCAATATTAAAACGATGGACACGTCCAAACAATTCTCCTCCATCATAATTATGAGTAGAAGTTTCAATATCAAAAGGCGTGTCAGCCTTGATCGTTCGTGAAAAGATATACTCATCACTTTGTATATATTGCTTCCCATAATAATTGTCAATATCTCCAATAAAGTTGATATACCAATTTTCTTCTTTGAGCGTATAATCAAGCCTCAACCTGTTGTAGTTGTAAAAAATTCTTTCATCTGTAGAGTAAGGGACTAGCGAGAGCGTAAAATTAGTGTTTTCGATACTATATTCATTTTCAAATGCTCTTAGCCCGATCGTAAGTATAAATAATATTCTAATGATCTTCAATGACTGCTCCATCTTCCAAAACAATAATCCGTCTTGATTGATCCAAAACGTATCTGTCATGAGAGGCAAAGATAACGGTAACATGTTCTTTCTCATTGAGAGTACGAAGCATATGCATAAGTCTTTCACTATTTTTTGAATCCAAATTGGCTGTTGGTTCATCTGCCAAGATCAATTTAGGTCTAGAAGCCACCGCACGTGCAACGGCAACACGCTGTTGCTGCCCACCGCTGATCTGACCTGGAAATTTGTCTAATATATCCTCGATCTGCAGAATAACAGCAAGTTCATCTATACGACTATCGATTTCTACCTCATCAAAGCGAAGAAGTTTCATTATAAAGCCTATGTTTTCCCGCACAGTAAGTACAGAGATGAGATTATATGCTTGAAAAACAAATCCGATATGACGCAGCCTAAAGTCTGCCATCTGTTCATCACTGAGTGCGGTTAGTTCCAAATTATCCAAAAATATACTTCCACTTGATGCTCTTTCAAGTCCTCCGATTATATTCAGCAGAGTAGTTTTACCTGACCCAGATTCGCCACTGAGCGTAGTAAACTCACCCTCTTCAAAGGTCAAATTGATATTGACAAGTGCTTTGACCTCTTTTGGTGAATCTGGGAAAAAAGTCTTCGAGATGTTGATAAGTTTCATAACATTTTACCTTGTATTACTTCGATTGGTTTAATCTTTTTGAGCACGTGTAGCGGCCAAAGAACAGATAAAAAAGTGGCAAAAAAGACTGCAGCAAAAGCTTGGAAAAAATAGTAATAACGAATATCTGCATACAAAATGGCATTGAGCCCAAAACTTTCCAAGCCTGCTTCAAAGTAGCGCAAATCAATTCCGACTGATGCTGTATAAAGCAAAAACCCCCACCCTAATAATGCACCAAATACATATCCAAATAAAGCCATAGCAAAAGCTTCGCTGATAATCTGATAACGAATATTTCGATAAGGGGTTCCGATAGCCATCATGATACTAAATTCTCTCATACGTTCCAAAATAGACATAAGTATTACACCAAATATGCCAAGAGCCGCAACGGCAAAAACAATCGCATAACTTACCCAGTTAAAGATGTTCATCATTTCACGCATTTGTATTAACAGCGGATAGAGTTCATCCCATCGCAGCACGTCGAGTGTTTTGAACTTTTTTTGCAATGTATCTTGAACGCTTTTGATTTGTGATTCATCTTTAACACGAAGTGCTATTTGCGTAGCACTGTTTGGAAGAGTTAAAAATCGCTCCATTGTCTCCATGGAAACAAAAACAGATCCTTCGTCTATAGTCAAATTTCCTGTCTTTACTATACCGCTTATACGAAAAGCAATAGCATTGATCTCGCCGTTTGCATCTTGGGCGGTAAAGATAAGACGACTGCCTAAAGTAACTTTTAGTTTCTCTGCGAGTTTGAAGCCGATGAGTGCATCTTGATTTTTAGGACCAAAGCTAAACTTTCCTTGAGATAAAAATGTATAAAAATCTCCGAACTTGCGTTCATCTTCCAATGTTACGCCCCTCAATGTAGCGCCTAGTGATTTGTGCGCTGTAGAAACCAATCCTTCTTGCATGAGACGAACGGCATATGCATTGATCTCCTCGGATTGATAAAGATACGCTTGGATTGGCTCAGGATCATCAATATGATAATCAATATTTTTCTCAAAACGGTATTGTTTAGCATAAAGCGAGATATCGCCAGAGTCACTTCTAATGGTTGTGTTTATCATATGTGATACCATCCCATCGTATAACCCTTGCAAAAAAAGCAAACCGCTCAGGCTCAATGCGATCATCATAATCACCATCAAAGTACGTGTCTTTCGTCTCATGAGACTTTTCAATGCGAGGTCAAGAGCTATCTTATACATAACGCATCGCTTCTGTTACGCTGAGTTTATTGATCTTATAGATAGGATAAAATATGGACGAGAGATTCAAAATAAATATACTAAATGTATTCCAAGCTATAGTAAAGGCGTCAAAATGTGTAGGAATGGTATCGCTGACAATACCATACTCTTTGTATGTATCAGCTAGTCCGGATATAGTAATTGGATAGACCTCGAGATAATATGTAGCCGCTGCACCAATGACTGCACCCAAAGAAACACTAACTAATGTGATGATCAATAGTTCATTAAACAGCAGGATCCTGATATCTTTTGATGTCAACCCCAGTGCCCTCAAAAGCCCTATCTGTCTTACGCGAGAATAGATATTAACATAACTGAATATCATGATCACAAAAAAGATCACTATAAAAAAAACAGATATTGAGATATATCCGAAAAGAGAATCTACTTGCATCAACTGAACTAAAGCTGACAATAGAGCTTGCCAGCTTAATGCTTCATAGCTTGAAGGAAGACTTTTGCTTAGTATTTTAGTATAACTGTCTGCAGCTTGATTGTCATCAAAGTCCAAAACAAAATAGCTTGCTTTATTTTCACTCATCATAATACTATCTAGGTAATCTTTATTGACAAAAGCAGAAGATAGATCAAAATCAAAAAGCCCAGTTCTAAAGATACCTTTTACTACGAAAAGATCTGCTGCAGTAGAATAATCAAGAGAAGAACCGATCATGGCGATCTCATCACCGACATCCACAGAAAGCCGTTTGGCAAGATCACTGCCCAAATAGATTGCTCTAGTATCATTATCTTCAAGATACGAACCTTTGATCAAAGCACTTTTTAAGCGGCTCAAGCTGCTTTCCCGAGATGGGATGATACCGCTCAACATAGAACCCACTGTCTTTTCTTTTTGTGAAAGCAAGACATATGTTTCAAATCTAGGTGAAAAATTTGAAACGAAAGGCTTTTGTTTCAAAAATGTTTCAACTTGCTTGGCATCTTCAATAAGATGGTCATAATCTGATTCTTCTTGATATCCCTTGGTATTGATGTGCGCATAACCGGTATATATCTCCACAGAACTCTTGATCATCTGCTCATGCGAACCATCAGTATAAGCTACATAAACTATAAAAAAAGCGGTTGTAAACATACTAAGCAAAAAGATCGTAAGGGTACGGCTCTTTGAAGCTAGGATATTTTTAATTGCAAGGCTATACAGCATCGGTTATTAGTTTGAATAGCGCTTGAGCGCATTCTTACTAAAGTAAGAAGCATCGATAGGAGTATCGTAATTTACTTTCTCAAAAATGACCTTGGTAGAGTTTTTCTTTTTTTCTATATCAAGCGGTTTAAGCTCCATGACCATTGGAAGGCTATGGGATCCATGGCGTTGCACATTACTAAAGGTCATTATACGCACTTTTTGCATCTGGTCATCATAATAGATCTCTTTTGTTGGCACTTTGTTTGACAGATCAACATCAACAAGAATCTTTCCCCAAACTACAGCAGCGTTTGACTTTGGCAAGAGTTCTATAGTGGCGATCGTAGATGATCTAGATAGAAGTCTGGCATTGTAATCCTTGATCATAGAACTCTCCTTGACCATATCGTCATTAGTAAAGTCGCTTCCCATCCAGCTTTGTAGCATCATAGATGGAGGGATTTTGATCGTGCGCTCTATTTTGGGAATATATTGCCACATTTGCGTATCTAGTTTTAAAAATGTTATACCCTTATCCTTTTTAGGATAAAGTATCTTAATAAAACTTTTTGTATCACCTTGCGACCAACTCTCCATTCCGACAGTTCTCTTTCCGCGCCCGCCTGTGACAACCATGCTCATTTTGGCATACATAAAATCACCACGCAGATTGTCTTCTACAGCCTTGATGATATCATCTGCCTCACTACCATAAAGGGATGATGCAAAAATAAAGATAAAAGATAGCAAATATTTCATTTATGAGCCTTTCAAAAATTATATCAAAAAGATGAATAAACTTCACAAATTAGAGAAAAAATTAATGATTTTTATTTACAAAACTAAAATTGTTCTTGCGTTTGAACCATCTTTGATAAAATCTCTATTTTTCCACGATGAAGTATAACATATCCTTTATTTTCAAGTTCTTTGAGTACGCGGCTTACAACTACGCGAGAACTTCCAAGTTCTATGCCTATATGTTCATGTGTTACTTCTATAATATCGTTTTCTTGTTTTTGTAGCCACTCCAATATTCTGACATCTAAATGTTTAAATTTAATATCATTAATCAAGCATGCTAATGTTTCAAAACGAAGTTGATATATAGAAAAAAGATAGCCTTGATAAACATCACTTATTTTGCTAAGTTTTTTGACACTCTCGTCATCAATAACATAGCCTTCAATATTGGTAATGCTTTGCGCAGATGCTATAGCACCTGTTTTTGAAAAAAGAGAAGCAGTATTTACGATGCATTGCTCTCCTGCTTTGAGTATATAAAGCGTAAGTTCTTCTATATCATCGGACTGGGTATAAAGACGTACTTCTCCCTTGGTAAGCCACATGATATTTTTGCATATATCACCTTGATAAAATAGTATGTTATTTTTGGGAATTAATATGTGTTTAATACGCTCTTTTAAAAATGATAGAGATTCTTGCTCAAGCATCTCTACAAAAGGAAAGATGGATAATTGCATTTGAGACTCCATGTCATATTGTAACCAAAATATAACATGGAAATCTTAAACTTTTTAACCTATCTTTTTTTTGCAACCAGTATTCATGCCAAAAATTGCATAAAGCGGACACCAACCGACCAAGGCAGTACCAAGAGGAATCAAACCAATAGCTCCAAGCCAACTATTATTCATAAGGCCCCATGCTATGATAAGTACTCCTATAACAACTCGTATTATTCTATCGACTTTTCCTATGTTGCACATCATTGTAAATCCTTTTGTGTTTATTTACAAAGATATTATGGCAAAAATAAAACCCATTGTCTGTAACATATGTTACATAATAGTTTATTTGTTTAGATAATCTCTTATCTCCCCGGCTATCTTTTCTGCTTTAGTACCCAATACTATTTGGATAGATTTATTATCTGGCTTGATAACACCGCTCGCACCTAGTGCTGTAAATGCTATATTGTCAATGTGTGTATTGTCTTTAAGCGTCATTCTAAGCCTTGTGATACAAGCATTTGTCTCGACTATATTTTCAGGTCCTCCAAGTGCTTCTATAAAAGATAGCGCATTTGAGTTCACAGAATTTTGCTGGCTGTTATCAAGTGTATTATCAGCAAAAAATTGTGGTTTTAAATATCCTAGCAAGAAATAAGAAAGTACAAAATAAAGAAGTGCGAAACCAACTCCAAGCGGCAGTATAAGAAGTGGATTTTGTGCAAGTTTATAATTTATCACATAGTCTATCAGCCCGGCTGAAAATCCAAAACCGGCATGAATATCAAGTAATTGCGCGAGAGCTAGAGCAAGCCCTGTAAGCAAAGCGTGCAGTACAAAAAGCGCAGGTGCTGCAAAGATAAACAAAAATTCAAGAGGCTCAGTGATCCCTGTCAAAAAAGATGTAAATGCAACACCAGCGAGAATTGCCCCTGCTCTTTTACGGTATTGTATTGGGGTTCTTAGGTAGATCGCTAAAGCCATAGCAGGAAGTCCGAACATCATCACAACATAAAATCCTGACATATAAATCCCAGCACTCTTATCGCCAGCAAAGAATCGATGTAAATCTCCATTTGCAACGGTCTGAATACCATCTTTAATATATGTATAATCTCCGAGCTGAAACCAAAAAACGCTGTTAAGAATATGATGGAGCCCTAGAGGAATAAGCAAACGATTAAGCGTACCATAGATAAAAGTACCTAAGGCATCAAGCCCGATAATTGCATGCGAAAATGCATCTATACCGCCTTGGGCAAAATGCCAAAAGTACCCTGCAAGCGCCCCTATGATAATCGCGCTAATAGTAGTGATAATAGGCACAAATCTCTTGCCGCCAAAAAAGCCTAAAAATTCCGGCAATTTAATCTCATGGAAACGGTTATACAAAAGTCCAGCGATAGCTCCCATTATGATACCTACAAAAACACCCATTTTGAGATTCTCATCGATACCTAGATAAACTGCTTTAGCTACCAATACTCCTACAGCTCCGCTTAATGCAGCCGTACCATCATTGTTTTTTGCCAACCCATACGCTATACCTATTCCGAAAAGTAGATCAAGATTACCGAAGATACTCTCTCCTGCAGTTTTCATAATAATAGCTATTTGACCATCAAATATGTCCCCAAATCCGAGACGAAGCAAAAGAGCGGCTACCGGTAAAACTGCAATCGGGGTCATAAGTGCTTTGCCTATACGCTGTAAAAAATTAAACATCTCTTATCCTTGCTTTAATAGTAGGTATCATAGCCGGTGTGACGCTAAGCGTATCAATGCCAATTTGTGTCAATCGATCAATTGCTTGGCTATCACTAGCAAGTTCACCACAAATGCTCACTGGCTTGGCAGTTCTATCTTGCAAAAATTTAATGGCATCAAAAAGTACGCTCGATTGTGGGTCTATAGTCAGAGTAGAATGAGTTCTATCTATAGCAAATAGGTATTGTGAAAGGTCATTGGTACCGACAGAGTAAAAATCAACGACTTTGTTAAACTCTTCAATTAAAAACAGTACTGAAGGAACTTCTACCATGATACCAAATAATATACCATCCAATGAAAGTTCATGTTTTGCTGCTAATGCATAGGCTATACTTTTAGCATAATTAAACTCATCTACGGTTGCCACCATAGGAAACATTATTTTAAGTACCCCGCTTTGTTTGGCTTTTAGGATAGCTAGCAATTGCTCTTCCATTATTTCCAAATGTGTCTCAAACAGACGCACTCCCCGTATACCTAGAAATGGATTTTCTTCATGCTGCAAGGTCAAATACGGTAATTTTTTATCTCCTCCAACGTCCAATGTACGCACAGTTACCTCATCAAATAAACCGAATATAGACTTGTATGCCTTTACTTGCTCGTCAAATGTCGGTCTGTTTTCACAAAATAAAAATTCTGTTCTAAGCAATCCAATACCCTCACACCCGGCCTCTTTAGCTTCTATTGCTGAGGCAACATCGGTGATATTTGCCAATATCTTGATATATTTACCGTTTTTTGTAATGGCTGGCTCATGTTTTTTATCATTAGCTAATTTCGATTTTGAAAAATAAGATGATATTTTTTTGTTTGTTTTGCTTAAATCGCTTTTGGTTGGGGCAGTGACCAATAAGCCTTGCGAACCATCAAGTATCATAGTAGTATTCACAGGCTTCAATGAAGTTATATCCAAACTAATGGCGGGTATCTGATGGGATTTCAAAAGCAATGCAGCATGTGACCTAGGAGGTAAGTCTCTTGTGATTACGCCTTGTATGTTTTCTTTGGCCAGATTTGCTATATCACTAGGAAGAAGCTCGTCTACGATGAGCAAAAAAGGAGTCTTTGGAAACACTGCTAAATGATTACCTTTCATTATCCTGTCAACTCTTCTGACTATATCTTGATAATCTGCGATCTTGACTTGATTTTGAGTATCTTGTAATGAAGCTATAATCTTTTTAATATTTGAGATAAAATCTTCATATGAAGCATGTGGAATTGATTTCAATATAGCCATTTGAGCTGCAAATATATCATTATTAGACAATGACTCAAGCTCTTTAAGGGCCAACTCATACGAATTATCAAAATTAACAATAAGTTCACTATCATCAAGATCACGAACTTCATAAAAATATGGCTCGCCCACGGCTATTCCACCGCAAACAGGCTTACCTTTTAGGGCAGTTCCTTCGTAATTTATATCTTGTAAATCATTTTTTGATTCTAGTTTTGACTCATCGATAGCTAAAGTTGACAAAAAATTTTGCAATGCTTGCAGTGCTTCTTGCGAGCCTTTACCGTAAGCTTTTATAGCCACATCATCTCCGTCTTGCAACCCTAAAGCCAATATGGCGTTCATATCTTTGAGGTTAGCTTGTTTGTCACCTTTTGACAATGTAACTTTACAAGGATGCGCTTTGGCAATACTTGCCATCATAGCACTAGGTCGTAAATGTATACCATGAGGCGCATTTAGCTTTATTTTGGCAATATTATTCCGTGAGAAAAAATCAAATATATTCATAAAATGATTATATCCAAGGTATGCTTTTTCATCGTTTGCAGAATTATCGTCATCGCATCTTGTCTTTCTCCTATATTTCAACACGTAAGCGTATATTTAGTGCATTGTGCTAAAAATATATTTAAATGATAAGAACGAGTTAAAATCAAGTTATTGCTAGCCTGATTTGGGACCAATCGATGCTAGACGCTCGTATAGTAACTTACTCTACTAATATCCCACTTGATTTAAGCATATCAAGAAGTTCACAATCACCAAGTGCACACGCTTTTCGTGCATCTTTGCTTGCATTTTTGTAATCGCCTAAACGTGAATACGAAACTCCTCTGTTGATGATGGTTCCAAGACAATTTGGTTGTTTGCCTATGGCTGTGGAGTAATCACTTATTGCTGTTGAATAATCTTTTAGCTCGTAATAAACAAGCCCTCTATTGTTATATGCTGTACAATTGTTTGGATTTACAGAGATAGCTTTGGTATAAAGTTGTATAGCTTTATTAAAATTGCCTTTTGCATATTGACTATCACCCTGTAGAAGATAATCCTCGCCATAAGCACAAAGGCTCACAAGAAATATAAAAAATAATTTTTTCATGCTTGCTCCTTTTTTAGTTATTATAACACAATTTACAATTAAAAGTTATAAATTATCATATTTTTTTATGATAAACCATTTGAAAAAATAAATGAAATATTGATTGCCTTGTAACATTTAGCAAGCAATATACATCCAATGACTATAGACTAACAATTATATTTATGCTATACTCTAAATAAAAATAAGGTACAACAATTGGAACATTTTATCACATTTTTAAATGTTAAAAATCCTACTGAAAGCTCTATATATGAACACCTCAAATGCTCTTCCCATGAAGCACTATTAGTGCAATATATATGTCGTAGATATGCCAAAGGCATAGAAGAAGTAAGTGTACTAGAAATGCTTCAAGAGTGCTTTGAAGCCAAAGGATATGATTATATACACAATTTAGGCATGATAAAAAATCTCATAGATCTTGGCTGGATAGTGCAAAGCAGTTTTGGGCAGGTAAAAACTCATGAAAGCTCCAAGCTAGAATTGCTAGGAGCTTCTGTGGTACCAAGCATATCTCTGCTTCGACTGTTAGAGGAAGGCTCCTTGGAGATTTTACTTCCCGAGATCAAACCATATACAGATCATTTAGAATATCTCCAGGATCAATTTGATATGGTCACACTATTGCACTCTATAGCAACTTCCAAACAAGGCTTTGGTGATAATTCTTTGACCATAGGGCGTCTTAAGAATAAGCTCTCTCTTCTTGCCAAAAGGATAGAAGAGAGACTCAAAGTCACCACTGAGCCAATAGTAGTAGAAGAGTTTTTTGCTGAAAAAGATTTGGACGAAAAAGAACAAAAGATATTCCTTGCACTTCTAAAAGAAGAATACAGTGCAGGCGAAGGACAATTTCGTGAGATGAATAGTCTCATAGAGCTTATCAGTTTTGATGAATATGAAAAGATCAAAAATCGTGCTATGCTCGAAGAAGGCTCGAAACTCATAAGTGAAGAGATAATTGATTATGATGAGATACTCAATATGTTTGGCGGAATAAGCCGTTCGTTTTTTATCAATGAAGATGTACTTCAGCGCATCATCCATCCTCACAAAAAGAAAAAAGTCACTAAACTCAAACTTGATATGCTAGTCAAAGATCAGGAGATTTTTGAATATTTTGAGCCAACAACAACCCTTGATGACGTAGTACTTCACACAAAAACCAGAGAAACTTTAGAAACTATCATCAAGCAAATGGACAAAGATGTATACGCAAAACTAAAATCATGGGGCATAAAAGATAAGAGGAAAGGCATAGATGCTAAGATCATATTTTATGGTCACGCGGGAACCGGCAAGACGATGACGGCTATGAGTTTAGCCAAAACTCTCAAAAAACCTCTACTATCATTTGATTGTTCCAAAATACTCTCAATGTATATAGGTGAGAGTGAAAAAAATGTCCGCAAAATCTTTGATGATTTCAAAACTCTTAGCCAAAAAGCCAAAGTCGAGCCAATTCTGCTTCTAAATGAAGCAGATCAATTTTTGAGCAGTAGAGTAGAAGGACAAGGAAGTAGTGCAGATAAGATGCATAACCAAATGCAAAATATCTTCCTCGAACAAATAGAGAGGTTTGAGGGGATATTAATAGCTACTACAAATCTGCTTGGCAATATTGATAAAGCTTTTTCAAGACGTTTTGACTATAAAATCGAATTCAAAAAACCTACTAAAAGACAAAGACTGCAACTATGGCAACTAATGCTTCCAGAAAATGCAGACTATGAGGATGGATTTGAAGCAGATACTTTGGCAAACTATGAACTCACAGGAGCACAGATCAGCCTTGTCATCAAAAATACTGCTTACAAAGTTGCGGTGCGAGAAGAGAGTCTATTTACAATGAATGATTTTAAAGAAGAGATAGAAAAAGAATCCGGCGGAAGTTTTGAAAACGATGGCAAAAGTATGGGGTTCAAGATATAATTGACAAATTCAATGAAAATAGTTTTTATATGATATAATTTTATATATAATTATAAGAATTTACAAAAAAGTGAGGTAAATTATATGAAACTTTATAAAATAATATTTATTTTCTTATTATGTGCTTCTTATGCATTTGCGAATAAAGAAATAATAATAGATTTGGGCATGCAAAAAATCTACGCTATTGAAGATGGGGAAGTGATCTTAGAGAGTCGTATTTCTACCGGGAAGCCTGGTCACCGTACTCCGGTTGGTAAATTTAAAATAACACAGAAAAAAAGACATCATATATCCACTATATATCATCTACCTATGCCATTTATGATGCGCCTGACCAATTATGGTATTGCTATACATCAAGGATATGTTCCTGATTATCCAGCTTCACATGGCTGCATTAGGGTACCCAGAGACTATGCGGAACAACTTTTTCATTGGGCGCCAATGGGAACTCCAGTGCATGTTAAACAAGCTGTAGAATATGCAGACGTGTATAAAAGGGCACAGGAAGCAAAAAAAATCGAACAGCAAAAAAAATCTGATGGTAATTATACCACAGCAAAAAATAAACGCGTGACAATCGACGATTTTTTATAAAATCATTGGTATGATAACAATCAAAAGGACTCAACGGAACCTTTTGATGAAATACAAAACGCGTTCGACATGAGATAGCATAACCGTTACCCTGAAATAAATTCAGGGTCTATTTGTCAAAATTTATCTAAATAGATTTGCTAATGCTGAAGTATCTGTGGTTTTTGCGCTATCTTTAGTATCAGTAGGTTCGGCTGTTTTGCCTTCTATCTCATTAAGCTCAATAGTATAGCCAGTGAGCATAGAAGCTAGGCGGATATTAATACCGCTTTTTCCGATAGCTTTTGCTTTTTGATCACTTGTGATGGAAACGATTGCTTTTTCTTTCTCTATTTTGATATTTTGAACTATTGCAGGGCTCAACGCTCTAGTTATAAAGATTTCTGGGATTGATGAATATTCGATACAGTCGATATTTTCACCTATAAGTTCTGCGCTTACCGCATTGATTCTTACACCTTTGACTCCTACTGCAGCTCCAACAGGATCTATGTTGGATTGTAATGCCCTAAGGGCTATTTTAGCTCTTTCTCCAGGGATTCTGGCGCAATTTGTAATTTCTAGAACGCCATCAGCAATTTCAGGAACTTCACGCTCCATAAGTGCTTCTAAAAATTTTGGTGCCGTGCGAGAAAGCTCTAGAAATAATCCGAATTTCGGATTAATACTGACATATCTTAGCAGTGCTTTGATAGTATCTCCTGCTTTGAATTTTTCTCCTTTGATACGATTACGGAGGGTCAAAACACCTCTAAGCTCACCTATCTCAACATATGTATTTTCTTCGCTATCTATTCTAGTTACTGTACCTATTACAATTGTGCCTACTTTATCTTGGTATCTCTCTAGCAAGCTTTGCTCAATACGTCTTTGGATATGATATTCTAATTCACGAAAAAGATTAGCTGATGCTGTACGACCGTATTGCTCCAAATCAAATTCTGATTTGAAAGTATCTCCAACTTCAATGGATTTATCATATTCTTGGGCAGTGCTTAAAGCCATAAAGCCATCAGATCCAGCCACCAGTCTCTCATCATCATCTGCTACTATAGAGATAGTTTTGAAAATAGTGTAATCTTTCTTTTGGTTATCTATAAAGACTTCAAACATACTCTCAGGCGATGTCAATCTCTTTGCAGTATTGATAAGTGCATCTTTGAATGCTGCTAGTGCTTGCTCTTTCGTGATATTTTTTTCGTGCGCTATAGCTTCAACGGTATCTAAAATCTTTTCCAAGGGTTATCCTTTTTATGTTTATAAAATGATTTATATTCCTACCAAAAGAAGGTATAAAATAACAATGATATCTCTTATGGGGGGTATTCATTTTTGTAGAATACTATTATATCTCAACGAACCTTTACTCAAAATTAAGTATAATGACCATAATTAAGCGTTGAATGAAATATAAAATATAAGGATCAAAATGAAACTAAAACTTGCTAGAACATCACTAAAGGCTAAACCTAAGACTGTAGATATCGAAGAAATTGAAGCAGAGTTATCTACAAGGTCTATATTTTATTTTGATAAAGAAAACTCACACAAAGAGTTAAAAGAGCTTATAGAATACTTTGAAGAGAAAGGCTCTAGCGTATATATGAGAGAGGTTAAGTACGGACTAGATGAAAATGAATACATATATGAAGTCCATATCATATAACGTTTGATGCAAAAAAAACTCTATATAGAAACGCTGGGATGTGCCATGAATGTTCGCGATAGCGAACATCTCATTGCGGAATTATCAATAAGCGAAAATTACTCACTTACTACTGACGTCTCAGAAGCTGACTTGATAATCATTAATACATGCAGTGTACGAGAAAAACCTGTCGCAAAACTTTTTTCAGAAATCGGTGTTTTTGCTAAAAACAAAAAGTCAAATGCCAAAATAGGAGTATGTGGATGCACAGCAAGCCATTTAGGTAATGAGATTATTCGCAGAGCACCAATGGTAGATTTTGTTTTGGGCGCTAGGAATGTATCCAAGATCACAAAAGTATTGCATCAAAAACATGCAGTCGAAATAGATACAAATTTTGATGACAGCACATATGCATTTGGCGAATATCGTGCCAATCCTCTTAAAGCCATGATCAATATCTCTATGGGGTGTGATAAATCATGTACCTTTTGCATAGTGCCCACCACTAGAGGTGAAGAGATATCAATACCTAGTCATTTGATAGCAAACGAGATAAAAAAAGCAGTAGAAAACGGAGCTAAAGAGGTGATGCTGCTTGGTCAAAATGTAAACAGTTACGGCAGACGATTTAGCGAAAATAGCGAAGTCAAAAATTTTACAAGTTTACTGCAAACCATTAGTCTTATAGATGGACTGGAGAGGATTCGCTTCACATCTCCGCACCCTCTACATATGGATGATGATTTTATACGAGAATTCGCCTCAAATCCTAAGATATGCAAACAAATCCATGTCCCATTACAAAGTGGCTCAAGTCAGATACTCAAAGCTATGAAAAGAGGTTATACTAAAGAATGGTTTTTAAACCGTTGTGCCCTGATACGATCTTTGGCTCCAGATGCTACAATTTCTACAGATATCATAGTGGGGTTCCCAGGCGAGAGCGATGAAAATTTTGAAGATACAATGGATGTGCTTGAACGTGTTAGATTTGATCAAATGTTCTCTTTTATATACTCTCCTAGACCGCACACTCCGGCAGCTGAGTATAAAAATCAAATAAACCCTGATATATCATCAGCTAGACTCACAAAACTTCAAGAGCGGCATACTGAGATTCTTGATGAGATAATGCAAGCACAAATAGACACAGTCCATCAAGTCTATTTTGATGAATTAAAACCAAATGGCAAAGTTGCCGGTCGCAGCGATGATGGAAAATTGATATTTGTAGAAGGAAGCGAAGAGTTGCTAGGCACTATCAAGCCTGTGAAAATCATTAAAACTTCTAGAAGTCTACTTGATGGAGTGGTGATCAAGGATAATCAATGATGAAAAAAATTTCTCATTGGGCAGAACTCAATCTGGTACCATTTTTGATCTACTTCTTGATGCGTCTTGTTTGGTTAACAACCCAAAAAAAAATTCATTATATCACTCCTATAGATGATGGTCAATACATATGGGCTTGTTGGCATGGAGAACTTTTTATCTCACCTCAAGCTTATCGAAAGCTTCATCCAAAACAAAATGCTTACGCCATAGCTTCGGCGCACAAAGATGGTATGATAGTCGCAAACACTATAAAACATCTAAACATCGAACCAATTAAAGGCTCCACTTCCAAAGGAGGAGCAAGAGCATTGCTCGAAGCGATGAGTTGCCTCAAAAATGGCAATGAAGTACTCATAACTCCAGATGGACCAAAAGGACCTAGACATTATTTGAACGATGGGGTTATATCGCTTGCCCAAAAATTAAAACTTCCGATATGTACCATAAACTATAAGGCCAGTAGTTATTGGCAATTTGATAGTTGGGATAAATTTGTCGTTCCAAAACCGTTTTGCAAAATTGATATATACGCCCAGAGTATAACACTTAATGGGCTTGAGCATAATGATGCCAAAAAAGCACTACAAAAAGCAATGCTCATTCACACTATTGTGTAACTTTACCAATGAAAGAAAGATTTTTTGCCCTCAGTGATGATTTTTTGGATTATCTTTGGCAAATTAGAGGATATAGCCAAACATCTATTATAACTTATGAAATAGCTTTGAGACAAATGATAGAAGTCAGCCACATAAGTCAAGGGGTTGATGAAAAAATATCCATAGACATTACACCATTTAGACTCAAAATTATCCAAAACAACAAAAAAACTATAGCCAAAAAACTGAGCGCAGTGCGTTCATTCGTCAAATTTCTAAATGACCAAAAAAATTTGAATGTCACATTTTATCCAAATGATTCTATCAAAGTACCACAAACATTACCAAAGCCCATAGAAGAAAATCATCTTAAAGAAGTGCTTTTGACTGCAGATATAAAACAAAAGACTCTAGTGTACATGCTTTATGGTCTAGGGCTTAGAATAAGCGAATTAGCCTCTTTAAAACTATCAGATATCAAAGGGGATTGGATACAGATACATGGCAAAGGAAACAAAGTACGCCAGTTGCCAATAATACCAGAAATTCTAGTGATATTAAAAGAGTATATAGATATTTATACACCGCAAAAATATCTATTCGAAAAAGACAAAGCCCCACTCAACTCCGCTGGACTAAGATATAAACTTTCTAAACTTTTCAAAACACACGGTATAAAAGCCACACCTCATCAACTACGGCACTCTTTTGCTACGCACCTGCTAAACAGCGGAGCTAGAATAGCAGATGTAAGTGAATTGCTAGGGCATTCTTCTATGGCAACTACTCAAATATATACTCGTCTAGGAAATACCAAAAAATTAGAAGAGTATCTCAAAGCTCATCCATTAGCAAAAGAATAAAAAACTATATCTTGATAACTCTAGGCTGCTAGATCTTCAAGTTTATCAATAAAATCTTCACTATCTATTATGCTTTTTAATTTGTCTACTTCTATATTTTTACCTTCAAGTGTAAGCATAAATCTATCTTTTATAATAAGTGTAATTTTATTGATTGTACTATTGCTAGATCTTTCTTGTTCTTCTACGCCTTTATTGCCATCCATTGTTATTGGCCTCAAATATCCGTTTTCATCTTCGCTTTCACCTCTAGTATTGATGCCTATTTGCATCATAGCTATCATTCCACTTCCAACTTCTCCAGCACCGTCCAATATGGAAAGTGAGATTTCTTTATCTTCTTCCCCATATTGTGCTTCAGCGATATGCATACCAAGCTGCCCTATTGAAAATCTTTTTCGTGAGAGCCCATTAATCTTTTCGGGCAATAATGCTTTTAATTGTTCATTTGATACAGGAGTAGCTTTTTTTAGATCTTCTGAAGTTTTTCCTACTTCTTCAAAAGTATCTTTGACATCTTTCATGCCCTCTTCTTGTATCACTACTTCTTTTTGTTCATCTGTCTTTTTATCGCATCCGCTTATCATAAAAAATGCTGCCAAAAGCAATATGTACTTTCTTTTCATTATTGTCCTTTAGATAGTAAGATTTTCATGTTGAATGATATATTATACTACTTTTTTTAGAAAATAAATGTTAAATTAATTTTTAATATAATTTTAATTATTGGGCCAAATTTTGCAATTTACTTATTAAACGCTCATCTTCCATGATCTCTTCAAGCTCATCCATATCGACATTGGTACCGACTATTGTTAACAAAAATCTACCAGATATTATCATTGTCAATTTATTAACAATTCCATTTCCCGATTTTGTCACTTCTTTTATGGTTCTGATGCCCTCTATTGTGGTTGATTTAATATATCCATTTTGATTTTTTATATCTATATTTGAATCAATACTTTGTCTCATTAAAAGCATCAGATTACTTCCCTCCTTGCCTGCGGCATCTACGATAGAGAATAGAATTTTTTTATCGTTATCTATGTATGTCATTTCAACTGAATATAAACCGGTATAGCCCATGGAGGTTTGCACCCTTTTAAAATCACCTATAGTGTCTGACAATAATTCTTTTAATTGTTTATTTGAGATTGGTTTTGTTTTTTGTAGCTGGGCTTGAGTTAATTGGATATTCTTACTGCTTTTGTTGGCATCGTCTGCAATCTTACCCTTGCATCCAATGAATGATATCAATAAAACCAAAACACTTAAAACATATTTCATAAAGACTCCTTGGAAATAAAGTTTTACTATATGGTTATTTTATCTAAATTCTCCATATACCAATATCCTCTAATAAGTGGCGGTATATTGCTTAATCTGCATTTTTCTTTGAACTCTTTTGGCAATACTATTTTATGGTATGGAGCTATATAGAGTTTATCCCCACTCGATCCAATCGCCCAAAGCCCGCCAATGACCAGATTCGCATTTTTTTCTATCTCTTCTCTTTGGGCTGAACTAAGTAGATAGCCAAGTTCTTTAAGGGCTAGATCAGCTGCTTTGACCCTGAGTCTTGTATCATATATTTTGATCACTCTAAGCTCTTTATAGGCAAAAACTGTTTCAAATCTGTCTTCGAGCATAAATATATCATCTTTCAAATACTTCAAGCTTCGTCTTATGCCGTCTTTATATTTTTCGACAAGCGAATTGCTATAATATTTTCGAAAATAATTTCTCTCATAACTCTCGTCGTTATTGCTTTCATCTATAAAATATCGATATTTATTACTTTCTAGATATTCTTGCAACTCATTCTTACTATATTCGAGCAACGGACGGACGATCGTATAGCTTGATCTTTGCGTAACACTATGTAATCCTATCAGCTCACTAACTCCCGCACCTTTAGTTAGTCTCATCAGCAACCATTCAAGCTGATCATTAAGCTGATGGGCTGTTAGTAAAATATCGTATTTATGTTCCGCTATTAAATTTTCAAAATACTCATACCGAAACGCTCTCGCATTGGCTTCAAAATGACTCTCAAAACTAGGAGCTATAGTATCATGGCAAACACAGCCGTATTTTATAGCCAACTCTTTGGCGTATGCTACTTCATCTTTACTCTGTTCTCGTATCCCATAATCAACTATTGCCAAATCTGGCTTCAGTCCACTATCTATAAGAATGTGAAAAAGAGCTGATGAATCTATTCCACCGGAAAAAGCAAGAAGGAGCTTTTTGCCAGAAAGTAATGACTGATGGTTGATAATTAGTGAATTCATAATTTTTTGACAAGTGTTGCCAGTAGCTGGTTGCCTACAAGTTCTGTTACTTTTGCTTCATACGCAGCACCATAAACAATAGGAAGATCGGATGTATCATTAATGAGTATCTCTCCGTCTATTTCAACTGCCCAAGCAAGAGGTCTGGCACTAAGCAGATATTCATGCTCACTGCTTACTGCATCTATTACAACTTGTAAAGTAGTGTCAATCAATTTTGACAATGATGTTTTTGTAACAGATGTGGCGATCTTTCCAAGTTTTTTCGCTCTTTGAGTTATCACTTTTGCTGGTATCTGCTCCATATTATAGGCACTCGTTGACTCTTCGTTTGAATAAGCAAATACATTAAATCTATCAAATCCAAAATCTTCATTAAACTCACAAAGTCTATCAAATGCTTCATCACTCTCGCCTGGATGCCCAACTATGAATGTAGTACGGATAAATGCATTTGGTTTGCTTTGCATGTGATAAAGCAATGCTTTGGTCTTTTCTTCTCCAAAGCCCCTTTTCATCACCTTAAACATACTATCATCACTATGCTGGATCGGCATATCATAATATGTCTGAAAAACCGAAGAATCTGCTATCTTGTCAATAAGGGCAAAACTAGTCGTACTCGGATATAGATATAAGATCCTTGCGCTCTTTACGCCTTCAATTTTCTCTATCTCATTAATCATGTCTATAAGGCCGTCATTTAGTCCTATATCTCTTCCATAACTCGAGCTGTCTTGGGAAATAAACGAAAAATCCCAAAATCCTTTAGCAACAAGACTGGTGACTTCTTTGACTATTGAGTTTAACGTCCTAGAATGCAGCTTGCCTTTAAAGTGCGGAATGGCACAAAACGAACATGTTTGATTACATCCTTCTGCTATCTTGATATAAGCATGATAATTTGAGCCCGTAATAACTCTAGATGAGTTTTCATCAGCTAAAAATACCTCTGGAGTATAAACGCCTTTTTTGGCTTCTATCATCTGGTCTATTTTGTCATAGTCCCCTACTCCTGTAAATATATCAATCTCAGGGAGTTCTTTTCGTAGTTCATCTTTATATCTCTCGCTCAAACAACCGCTCATAACAAGCAAAGAGTCACTTTTGCGTTGTTCGTGGAGATTCAATATAGTTGAGAGTGACTCCTCTTTGGCTGCCTCTATAAATCCGCAAGTGTTGACAATAATGACATCCGCGCTCCCGGCATCATCAGTGAGTACATAATCATTCAAGCGACCTAACATTACTTCACTATCAACTAGATTTTTGGTACAGCCTAAGCTAACTAAATGGAGGGTTTTTTGGCTCATGTATTACTTTCTTTTTGCGTATTATAGCATAATGTAACAATTAGGAGAGATTGAAGAATAATGATATGATGACAAACAAATGTCACTTGAAGCGGGCTATTTCGACTTTATCCTATCATACTTTCCAAAAATTCTGCAGTTTTTATCTGACCTAACTTTTTTGCATACTCTATAGCATTCATGCCAAATTTATCTTTATTGTCGATCTTAGCTCCATTTTCGAGCAATAATTTCAACATATCGATATCATTAAAACATGATGCTAACATTAGAGGAGTTATACCGCTTTTTCTTTTTGTAGTATTGGGATCAAATCCGCTATCAATACATAGTTGCACTACATCATATCTCTTGAATTTAATAGCAATATCCAAACTGCTTACACCTTCTTTATCAACCTCGAACAAATCTACATCATGTTTCAAAAGAAGTTTGATCAACTCGATACTAGCATGTTTTCGTATTGCAAAAAATAGCACACTTACCTCGTCTGGATTATCTAGATCATATTCACTTCCAAGAATAAGAGGTTTTGACAAGTCAGCACCGTTATCAATGATTTGTTTTACTTGCATAAGCGAGTCTTGTTCTATTGCTTGAGCCAATGATTGCATATATGCACTCTCCTAATGTAATCATATTGTAATGATTTTGATTTATACTTATCGAGTTTTTAAAAAACATCATTTTATAAAGGAGCAAAAATGAATAATATTAAGACCATTTTGAAAAAAATCATTAAAACAGATGGCAAGTCATCTAACACTGTTAGAAAAATAGTCCATTTGAAAACTTCAAAAGAGTTTAACTATCTTATTGATACTACAAGGCTTTAAACTGTCTCATGACCCAAAAGGGTTAATTCCGCCCATCATCTTCATAGCTTGAGCTTTTTTATCATCTTCTATCATTTTATAAGCATCATTCATAGCACTGATAAGCAATATTTGCAATGATTCTTTATCGCTAAGAAGCGAATCATCTATAGATACATCCAGAACTTCAGCATTACCGTTGATAGTAATGCTTACCATACCACCACCGACTCTTACTGTGAATTCTTTGTTTTTTGCATCTTCTTGAAGACGTTTCATATCTTCTTGCATACTAGCCATCATTTGTGACATTTTGGAGATATCCATTCCTTCGAACATATGCTATTCCAACCCTTCTAAAACTTGAGCTATCGTATTGTCTTCATCTTCTAATATAACAAGCTTTGGCTGGTATGAAGTCGCTTGTTTGGCATCCATTTGAGCATAGGCTATGATAATTATCTTATCTCCTACGTGAACCTTTCTAGCTGCTGCACCATTTAGACAAATATCTCCTTTGCCAGCCTCGCCTGCAATAATATATGTTGAGAATCTCTCGCCATTATTGATATTTACAATATCCACTTTTTGCCCCACTAACATTCCAGCAGCTTCCAATAACGTACTATCGATTGTAATTGAGCCAACATAATTTAAATTGGCATCCGTTACTGTAGCACGATGGATTTTACTATAAAGCATAGTAATGGTCATAGATATTTTCCTTGATTTAAATAGTGCAATTATACTATAAAATTGTGATTTTATGGTTGCACTAAAGTTTTTGGCTCTATTGGCTCTCCCCACATCTCAGGAGATATCACATATTCTTCTACCACTTTGCCGCCAATGATATGTTCTTCTATGATGCGGTCAATCTTTTCTTTTGTAAGTCCGACATACATAGTGTGGCCAGGCTCTACCAGCATAACTGGTCCTTGCTGGCAACGATTCATACAGCCTGTTTGTATCGGCTGCACAGTAGAAATGATACCTTTTTGCATAAGCGATTGAGCTAAATGCATAAATAATTGCTGTGATTCTGGATTGTTTTGGCTCACACAGCTTGGTTTTGGCATCCCTGGAGGTGCACTTTGTTGACACTTAAATATATAAAAAGCCGGTTGTGGTAAAGCATAATTCATTGTTTTTCCTTAATTAAGAGTAATTTACTCCGAATATTACCACAAAAAGTTTTAATTTTCCTTATATATGTAACAACTCTTTTACAATTTCTCTATCATCAAAATGATGCTTTACGCCCTTGATCTCTTGATAATCTTCATCACCTTTACCTAGTATCAAAAGTGCTTCACCATCCCCTAGCTCGCCAAGTGCTCTTTTGATAGCTTCTTTGCGATCTACAAATACTTGTACATTATTTTTGCCGGGTAATCCCTCCATAATCTCATTTATAATAGTTTGCGGGTCTTCATCTCTTGGATTATCGCTTGTAACATATATTTTACTAGCGAATCTACCAGCTACTGCTCCCATGCGTGGGCGTTTGAGCTTGTCTCGATTGCCGCCAGCTCCAAATACTACTGATAATGTTTTGTCTTTCATACTTTGAAGTACCTGCTGCATTCCATCATCTGTATGAGCAAAATCCACTATTACAAGCGGATCGCTGCTAACAACTTCCATGCGCCCAGCTACTCCTGCAAAATGCTGTACTGCGTCACATACTTCTTGCAATGGTTTGTTTGTCAACATAACCACAGCTCCGATAGCTGCCATGAGGTTATATAGATTGAAAAGCCCCACCATAGGAGAGTTAAATGTAGCCTCATCTTCAAAATGCTTTATATATGCCGTGATGCCATTATTTAATGAAAATGCTTGCACCTTAAATGATGCTGGTTGATCAACGCCATAACTTTGTGCGTTTACCGGATTATATGTGATATTGGCAATATCGTCTTTGTTGAGAAGTTTTGGCGTCTCATCAGCAAAAAATAGACTTTTAACTCTGCGATATTCTTCGATTGTTTTATGATAATCCAAATGGTCAGCTGTGACATTTGTATGGATCTTGAGAGCAAACGTAATATCTTCTATTCTCTTTTGTTCGATAGCATGCGAGCTTGCTTCCATTATAAAATAATCACACCCTTTATCAAGTGCTTTTTTCATATGATACAAAGTTTCAAAGATAGATGGAGTGGTCATAGATTTTTCTTCTAATCTCTCTTCGTTTGCAAAAAATCCTCTAGTGCCTTGCAATGCTGGTTTGCAACCAAGATCCAAAAGCAAAGAATAGATAGCAGCAGTTACTGTTGTTTTGCCGTTTGTACCTGTTACGCCTACTACTTTTATGTTATCTAGATCCCAAAGTTTTATCAACTCTTGCGGCGTAATAAATTCCGGTGCAATTGGTAGTACATCAAAGTAATGACTATTTTGTGAAGTTTTCAAAAAAATAGTATCAGATTCTATTAATTTTGTATTGTCTGTTATATAAGCATATCCTTTAAGGTTAAATGGTATTTTCATTTTTCTTCCTTGTCGAACAGCTTATAAAGTTCTAATATATCTTGGTCGTTAGCAAATAAGCTGGCTGTATCATCCAGGTATTTTAATGCCATCTCTTCAAAACCGCCTTTTTTAAGCTCTACTATAAAATCTACGAGCTCTTCTTTGGTAGTAATTATGACTTTAGTAGAAAACATAATATCTTCAAATGTCTGTTTGAAATCACCTCTGGTTTTTATCAACTCTTTGAAATCACTATACGAAATACCATCCAATTCTAGCTGTGATGTTATATGAGATGAGATAAGTTCATGCAAAGTGTTTTTAGAAGCATCCAAAGATTCTATAATATCGTTAATAATTTGAACAGCATCTTCTTGTTTATCTTTTATAGAGTGATAATAATCAAAAAGAGCTTGAGCCTCATCATCATTCTCAAGTCCCAAATCACTCAAAAAGATACCCATTCGTGCTTCATCAAGTTTTGGAAATTCTTTTAGAAGTATGCCGTATGTTTGAAGAGCACTTTTGTATTCTCCTTTTAAAAACAATGCTTCTGCTCTTGCTAATAATCGCGTTTGATTTATACTCACCCTAATTCACTCCATTTATCTTCGCTACCTATAGGAACATTTACAACACTAATTTCTGGATGGATCAAAATTTTCATTTGTTTTTCTACACCATATTTAAGTGTAGTGCCGCTGCTAGCACAGCCGACACATGCTCCTTGAAGCTGCACATATATCTTACCGTCTTTAATGCCTATAAGTTTGATATCCCCGCCGTCAAGCTTGATAGAAGGTCTTACCTTTTCTATAACGTTCATAACGGCTGGTTCTAACTCTTCATCTGTAAAAGGAATCATATTTTTTCCTTGGTTTAGTTTTTGTCGAATTATATCACAAATAGTGGGAATTTAAGTGGAATGAAAGCAAAACCAAATTGAGGTCAGTTCATCTTTACGTCATGCTATGCTTGGAGTGATTATAAAAAATATATTAGGACCATGATAGAAGAATACCCAAGCATCAAAGGTACTAGGGCCGTAAAAGAATATATTATTTACTTTTACGGTCTTGCTATTGCTCCACCATATGAGATGATGCCGCCATTGTGGTTAATTGCTCCATTGTGTCCATTTGATTTAAAAACACTAGTTACTTGCCCGCTTCTGTTGCCGGATCTGCATGTAAATATTATCTTTTTATCTTTGTATGTATTGAACAGTTCTCCTGCCCATTGATTAAATTCAGAAGTTGGCTTTAGTATGTCAACACCATCAATATAACCCCTAGCATATTCCATATCTTCTCTTACATCAACAAGCAAAAAATCTACTTCTGCTTTTTTTCTTTTTTCTAGTAATTCTATAAGTTCGTTTGAATTTATTTCCGTTTTGTCTAACATAAAATATCCATTTTTTGTGCTATTTTACAAAAAAATTATTCCAAATAAAAATAAGCTATATAAATGATAATAATGTATTTAGCTTATATTATTAGACTCCATGGTGCCAAGTTCACAAAACATGGCGGTACATTTTCAAGTGAGTATAAAAAATATATTAGGATCATGATAGAAGATTATCCACGCATCAAAGGCTCATCTATTATTATATGGACCTACCTAGGTCCGTAAAAGTATATATTATTTTACTTTTGCAGTCTTACTATTGTCCCTATCTATATTCTTTAGTTGTTTAAATCATCAATAAAGCGCTCTATCTCCTCGCAAACACGATCAAAATGCTCTTGTAAAATCCAATGTGAACCATCAGAAATATGCACGGTCTTAAAAGTAGCAGTAAAAAAACCGTCCATATTGTCGGTTAGACGTCGATCCAATGGTGGATCTTGATCCCCCCATAGAAGAAGGGAAGGGACGGAAATTTTCCCAAATTGCTTCTTGCCCATGGAAGCTCGTACTACATCCATGCCAAATTCGCCAAATGTATTAGCGCGGTAGTAGTTAATAGTGCTTGTCAAAGCGCCGGGCTTTTTCAGTGCAATCTTGTAGCGCTCGATATCATCATTGCTAAATGCTTTCTCGTTTTTTGCCCATGATCGGAAATTATGTTCCAACCATGCGAAGTTGCAACAACGCATTATCAACTCAGGAAGAATCGGAAGTTGAAAAAAGTAGATATACCATGACCTGAGTGTCTGTCTAAGATTAAGAAGTGGATTTTTTCGAATATTAGCAGCATAAGCACCGCGATGTGGCGAATTAACGACGATGGCGGCTTCTATCTTTTTAGGGTGGTGCTCTGCGAGCTCCCATACTACAGAACCGCCCCAGTCGTGTCCGACAACGATAGTTTTCTCGTACCCGCAATGACGAATAAGCTCCAATACGTCGTTAATGAGATACTTCATTTCGTATGATGACTTCGTATTGGGCTTGTCGGAGTCATTGAATCCTCGCATATCGGGCGCGACGACATGAAAACCTTTTTTTGAAAAATGATCGAGATAGGGTTTCCATACATACCAAAATTGAGGAAACCCGTGCAAAAAAATAATTAACCCTTTTGAATTCTTGGGCTTTTCTTCCATATAATGTATGCGAAGAGCTTTTTCGCCAACAGTTTTCGGTGATATGGTTAGAAATGATTGCTGCATATTGTCCTCTACTTTATCTCGGACAAAAAGGTCAGGTAACAATGACAACTCTCAGACAGACCTTGTTTCTTCAAATAAAGTGATTATAACATAATTTGCATAGCGTTATCGTTGTCGCCTGACTCCCTTCGTCGCTAACAGTCACGCTACCCGTTCTATAGCAAAAATAATAATCATAATAAAGATTATATATAGTATACGTTAAAAAATTGTTAATAAGATTGAAATTTTATATGAAATGTAGGTAAAATATTTAAAGTAGAAAACTGAGACCAAAAGGTCTCAATGAATTATACAAGCTCTATGATAGCCATAGGAGCTGCATCGCCTTTTCTAAGACGAGTTTTGATGATTCTTGTATAACCACCGTTTCTGTCTTTATATTCAGGAGCGATAACTGTAACAAGTTTGTTCGTGCATTCTTTGTCTTGAAGCATAGCAAAAATTGCTCTGTGTGAATTCAAATCACCGCTTGATGCTTTTGTGATCAATTTTTCATAATAACTTCTAAGCTCTTTTGCTTTAGGCAAAGTAGTTTCGATTCTACCTTCTTTAGTAAGTGCTATAGAAAGGTTTTTGAGCAATGCAGCTCTATGAGAAGAAGTACGACCGAGTTTTCTATAACCATGTCTATGTCTCATGCCTTATCCTTTTAATTGTTTTATTTTTTTTGTTAATGATTCTCTGAGTGAATCGCTTAGCACATAATCAGAACCAAAGCCATGCTCTACTAGACAATCTGTAATCTCATCAAGAGATTTTTTACCAAGATTTTTGATATTTTTAAGTTCTATATCGCTCATCAATACCAATTCTCCTAAAAACTTAATGCCTTCTCTATCAAGTGAGTTAAAAGATCTTGCACTAAGACCAAGATTATCAACACTTTTCAAGAATGGTTTGAGTTGAGAGTCATCTCCACCTTTTTTAGTAAAAGATGAATTAATATCTACATTCAAGACGCCATTAAAGATTGAAAGTTGTTTATTCATAGTTTCCAAAGCATTTGTAAATGCATCTACTGGATTAATTTGACCATCGGTTGTGATGTCAAAAATAATCTTTTCATAATTTGGGCTATCTTCAACAAGCATATTTTCAATTCTATAATTGACTTTTCTAACAGGAGTAAAAAATGCATCCAATGCAATAGCACTACTATCAACATGGTCTTTAAGGTCTTCACTAGCAACATAACCGATACCTTTAGCTACAGTTAGGCTGAAACTAAGCTCTGCATCTTCATTAAGTGTTGCAAGCGGAAGATCGCCGTCTATGATCTCTACCAAATCATTAGCAAGATCACTAGCTTTAACTTCTTTATGACCAGTGAAAGTATAGTTAAGTTCTACACTGTCTCTCTCTTCTTCTTTAATTTTGAAGCGAATATTTTTAAGATTAATTATAAATACTGCTACATCTTCATGCATGCCTCTGATGTTATCAAATTCATGTGCAACATTCTTAATCTTAACCGAAATTGGTGCATATCCAATAGAACTACCTAAAACAAGTCTTCTAAGTGGATGAGCCAAAGTTACAGCATACCCATTTTCAAATGGATAAGCTATGATTTCTGCTCTGTTTGTACCCAATTCGTTTACTTCTACCTCTGTAGGCATAAACGGTGCAACTTTAATTTTTCTCATTGGTTAGCCTTTAATACGATTATTTAGAATAAAGCTCGACTATGAGACGCTCTTCAACTGGGATGGAAATCTCTTCTCTTTCAGGAATTCTAGAAAATATTCCAAAAAGCTTATCTTTATCTACATTTACCCATTCAACCATACCTGTTTGATTGGTAAGCTCCATAGCTCTTACGATTTGTGGATTAGCTTTGCTTTTTTCTCTGATTTCTACTTTTTGTCCTGCTCTAACATTACAAGAAGGAATATCTACTCTTTTACCATCGATCAATACATGACCATGATTTACAAGTTGTCTAGCAAATGCTCTTGTAGTAGCAAAACCCATGCGATAAACTACGTTATCAAGTCTTTGCTCCAATAATTGAATAAGCAAGTTACCTGTATTGCCTTCTCTTCTGTTGGCTTCTGCAAATAATGCACGAAATTGTTTTTCGCTTACACCATACATAAATTTAGCTTTTTGTTTTTCACGAAGCTGCAAACCATATTCGCTTATCTTCGTTCTTCTTTGTCCGTGTTGTCCTGGTGCATAAGGTCTTTTTTCTAACGCGCTTTTACCAGCTAGTCTTCTTTCACCCTTAAGTCCAAGGTCAACGCCAAGTCGTCTCTCAAGTTTTTCAACTGGACCTCTATATCTTGCCATCATAAACCCTTTTATATATCTTTATAAAATCTAAACATTGAATGATCAATGCACTCATTAATATTAGTCACACTACAGATAAAAATCTGTGATTATACTCTTCTCTTTTTAGGAGGTCTGCATCCGTTGTGTGGTAACGGGGTAATGTCTTTAAGGTAAGTAACACGAATTCCTTCGGTTGCTCCGATTGACTTGACAGCAGTATCTCTACCAGCTCCAGGACCTTGAACTTTAATCCCTACCTCTTTAACGCCATTTTCTTTTGCTTTGTTCAATGCATCTTCAACAGCTTGTTGTGCTGCAAAAGGAGTAGATTTTTTACTACCCTTGAAACCCAAAGATCCGGCACTGCTCCAAGAAATTACATTTCCCATTTCGTCTGTTACTGTGATAACTGTATTATTAAAAGTTGCAGCTACATAAACTACACCTTTAGCTATACTTTTTTTTACTTTTTTCTTAGCCATACTACCTACTCCTTATCACGCCGAACCAACGGTTTTTCTTTTACCTTTGCGTGTTCTTGCATTGGTTTTTGTTTTTTGTCCACGAACAGGAAGTCCTTTTCTGTGTCTAAGTCCTCTATAGCTGCCTAAGTCCATCAAAGTTTTGATATCCATCATCACTTTTTTACGTAGATCACCTTCAACTGTATACTTGTCTTGGATCTCATTACGAATTAACGCTGCTTCTGCATCGCTTAGTTCGTGAACTCTTTTATTATAATCAACACCTGTTGCATCAAGAATTTTGCGTGAAGTATGAAGACCTATACCAAATATATATGTCAAAGCATATTCCATTCTCTTTTTTTGAGGCAAATCAACACCTGCAATACGAGCCATAATTATCCTTGTCTTTGTTTATGTTTTGGATTTTTACAAATCACGCGTACTATGCCGTTACGTTTAATGATTTTACAATCATCGCACATCTTTTTTACCGACGCCCTAACCTTCATGGGTTACTCCTGTGATAGTTTTGCACTTTTTGTTGCGTGGATTGCCGAGTTATTATCTTGTGAGATAATAAGCAAACCAGCCCTTGAATAATCAGTGCTATTATGCAAAGGCTCTTCTCGCAGTTCCTTTTTCTTTATTCTAATCAAAGGGCAATTATTATATCCTAATATAGATTAAAGATTACTTATATCTAAAAGTAATACGACCTTTGTCCAAACTATATGGAGTAAGTTCAATTTTTACTTTATCTCCTGGTAATATTTTGATATAGTGCATACGCATCTTGCCGGCTATATGACACAAAATTATATGACCATTATCAAGCTCTACTCTAAAAGTCGCGTTTGGCAATGCTTCTACTACTTTTCCATCAATTTCTATGACATCATCTTTTGCCATTTTTTCCCTCTTTTATTCAATCTTATTGAAATTGGGCAAAGCCCTTTAAAAACTAACAACTAGACTTAGTCATTCCGAACTAATATTAGAATTCAAAATAAATTCACAAATTAGTTAAGAGTGACAACTGCTAGCTATAAATCGACAGCCACTACTCACCAATAGCCATTGTTGGATTGGTCAAGATAACCGCTTTACCATCAACTACTGCGACTTGATGCTCGTAATGACTCGTTCTTAGTCCGTCCTCGCTAACTACCGACCAATCATCAGCCAGATGCAATGGTGAGCCACTTTGTTGGCACACCATCGGCTCCAAACAAAAAACCATCCCATTACGTATTTTTGGGCCTTGGTTTGGCTTTCCGTCTACATAATTTGGGATATTAGGTTCGTCATGCGGCTTGGCTCCTATGCCATGTCCGCAATAATCCCTAAGAGGCAAAAAACCTCTTGAGAGAATAAACTGTTCCAAAATATGAGACAACTCTTTAAAGCGCATGCCTTCTTTAATTTCTCTTATTGCATGATATAAAGCATCTTTGGAGCAAGCTATAAGTGCTTCATCTTCTTTGCTTATCTTGCCAATTGGCATTGTAATAGCAGCGTCCCCATAATATCCATCATATTTAACTCCAATATCAAGACCTAATATATCGCCTTCTTTGATAGCTTGAATAGTGGGAATACCATGGATGACAACTTCATTGAGAGATGTACAAACAGATGACGGGAAGCCATACAAGCCTTTAAAAGATGGTACGCCGCCGCAGGAACGAATAAACTCTTCTGCCATAGCATCGATTTCTAAAAGCGTCATGCCAATTTTTATATTTTCTTGGAGATATTTTAATGTATCACCAACGATCCCGCCAGCTTTTTCAAGCTTGGCAATTTCGTTTGGCTTACGAATAGGAATAGCCATTATAGACCCACATGTCCCAAAACATTGTATTGGTTCATAGTTCGTTGTGCTTCAATTTTACGCATCATATCCAAGGCAACTTGTATAATAATCAAAATTGCAGTTCCCCCAAAATAGAAACTTGCGCCCAAAGCATTGACAAATACAAAAGGAACAGTAGAAATAATGGCTAGATAAACCGAACCAAATCCAGTCAATCTGCTAGCCACTTCATTTAAAAACTCTTTTGTGTGCTCCCCTGGTCTTACACCTGGGATAAATCCGCCTTGTCTTTTTAGGTTATCTGATATGTCTTTTGCATTAAAAGCGATCGATGCATAAAAGAATGCAAAGAAAATAACCATTAAAAATGTTGCTACATTGAAAACTACTCCACCTGGAGCCAATAAATCAGCAATTGCTGTAGCCCATGTATTTGTACTGGCTTGCAACATAGTAAGCGGGAACATCATCACTGCAGATGCAAAAATAGGAGGAATTACACCCGAAAGGTTTACTTTGACAGGTATATAATTCATCACTCTTCTATGTTGGTTTTGAACTATTGTTTTACGTGAATAAGAAATAGGAATTCTTCTTTCACCAAGCTCAACATATATAATAGCAACTATCGTAATAAACATAATAGCTAATATTGCTAATACTGCCAAGAAATTCATCTCGCCTGAATTAACTGCTTTTACCGTATTTGAGATCGCTGAAGGAATACCAGAAACTATCCCGGCAAAAATGATCAAAGAGATACCATTACCGATACCTTTTTGCGTAATCTGTTCGCCGATCCACATAAGAAGCATAGTACCAGTCAACATAGAAAATACTGCTATGATCGTAAACGTCGTATGATCTATAATAATAGCACTTTGGCCATGATTACCTGTCATACTTTGAAGTCCCATTGATACACCAACTGCTTGAACAATTGTAATAAATATAGTGAAATAACGGATAATTTGCATATATTTTTGCATACCGTCTCGTTCTTTTTTCATTTGACCAAGCGCTGGAAATGTAGCAGCTAATAGTTCCATTACAATTGAGGCTGTGATATAAGGCATAACACCTAGAGAGATAATACTAAGTCTGCTTATGGCATCGCCACTAAACATATTTGCAAGACCTAGGGCATTGTTGGAGTTTGTATCAAAGAACTCTTTGATAACAGCGAAATCAACACCAGGTGTTGGGATATACGCCAACACCCTGTAGACCAACAAAAATCCTAAAGTAATCAAAATTTTCTTGACTAAAGGATTCTCCATGTTATTTTCCGCTAGTAGTTACTGCTTCATCTTTAATTTTAGAAGCAAGGGTTTTAGCGCTAGCGCCGATAAGTTTAACTTTTGTGATAGACTTTTGTAGTTTATACACACCCTTGATACTTTCCATTGTAATTTCTGGAAGCTCAGCAATTACAGTTACTTTTTCAACATTGATTACATAAGGTTTCTCTACTCTTGAAGTAAAGCCTACCTTAGGAAGTCTTTTGTAAAGTGGTTGTTGACCACCTTCAAAACCTCTTTTTTCATTGTAACCTTTTCTAGCTTTTTGACCTTTATGACCTTTTCCAGAAGTTTTACCTGTTCCTGAACCTTGACCACGACCGATTCGTTTGTTGTCTCTAGTTGAGCCAACTGCTGGTTGTAAATTATGCAACGACATCGTCTCTCCTTATGATTTGATTCTTGAAAGAGCTTGTATAGTTGCTCTTACAAGGTTATTTGGGTTGTTAGAACCAATTGATTTAGTAAGGATATCTTTAATACCGGCAAGCTCTATCACTGGACGTGCAGCACCACCAGCAATAACGCCGGTACCTTCGCTTGCAGGTCTAAGTAAAATTCTGCTTGCATTGAATTTATGTTCAATATCATGAGCTATAGTAGAACCTTTAATATTAATCTTTACAAGATTTTTAAAAGCGTCATCTACTGCTTTTTTGATAGCATCTGGAACCTCTTTTGCTTTACCAAAACCATAACCTACTGTACCGTTTTTATCGCCTACTACTACAAGAGCAGTAAATCTAAATCTTCTACCACCCTTTACAACTTTTGTAACACGACCGATATTTACAATGGCTTCTTCAAAATTTTCTCTGTTTATTGTTTCCATCTTTTACCCTTACAACTTAATACCAGCGTCTCTAAGAGCATCAGCAAAAGATGCAATTACGCCGTGATAGAGATAGCCATTTCTGTCGAATTTTACCGCTTCAATACCAGCACCTTTTAGTGCAGTTGCCATTGCAGCAGCAATTTGTTTGACATCTTCTTTATTAGCTTTAAGCCCCATTTTTTTACCGTCAACCGCAGCAACAGTATGACCCATAGTATCATTGATAGCTTGAGCATAAAAATGTTTATTAGACTTAAAAACTGTTAGTCTTGGCATACTTTCTGTACCAGAAATTTTACCTCTAACTCTTGCTTTTCTTTGGGTCAAGAGTCTATTTTTTCTTTTTTGAATACTTTTCAACATCTAGAGCCCCTTACTTTTTCTTACCAGCTGATTTACCAGCTTTTCTGATGATTACTTCATCTGTGTATTTCACACCTTTGCCTTTATACGGCTCTGGTGGTCTAAAATCTCTAATTTCTGCTGCTACTTGTCCTACAGCTTGTTTGTCACTTCCAGTTATAGTAATAATATTTTTGTCAACTTTAATATCAATTCCTGCTGGAACTTCATATATAACATCGTGAGAAAAACCAAGTTGAAGAGTCAATTTATTTTCAGCAATAGCTGCTCTATAACCAACACCGTTGATTTCTAGTGATTTTGTAAAACCTTTATCCAAACCAACCATGATGTTATTGAACAAAGCTCTATAAGTACCCCAGAAAGCAGCACTTTGTCTGTCTTCACCTTTTTTTACGAATTGGACTTTACCATCTTCGATTTTAACTTCAACGCGACCGTGAGTCTCAAGTCTTTTTTCAAGATTGCCTTTTTTAGCTACTAGCGCTGTGCCGTCTATTGATACATCGATACCATTTTCAATTGTTACAGGTTGTTTTCCTACTCTTGACATACTATCTCCTTACCACACACTACACATTACTTCGCCGCCGATACCAAGCTTGAAAGCTTCATCATTCGGAAGTACACCTTGGCTAGTTGAAACTACTAGCGTACCGTAACCGTTTTTAAAGGTTTTGATATCATCTTTGCCTTTATGGACACGACGACCTGGAGAAGAGATACGTTTAATTTCATTAATCATACTTCTGCCATTTTCATCATATTTTATTACCACTTTGATAGTCTTTTTGTTACCATCTTCTTTTACTTTATAACTCTCAAGGTAGCCCTTGTTTACAAGAATAGAAACAATTGCTTCAACAGAGTTTGCATGTAAAAGTGTAGTTACATCCAATCTTCTTTGTGCAGCATTTCTTATTCGAGTAAGAGAGTCTGCAATTATATCTGTCATCATCTTTTACTCCTTAATTACCAGCTAGCTTTTCGCATGCCTGGGATGAGGCCTTCATTGGCCATTTTTCTTAAACACACACGGCAAATACCAAAATCTTGATATACTGAGTGAGGTCTACCACAAATTGTACAACGAGTATAAGCTCTAGTTGAAAACTTAGCCTTTTTTTGTTGTTTATTGATCATCGATTTCTTAGCCATTAGTTTCTACCTTTCGCAAATGGCATACCAAGCTTCTCAAGAAGAGTAAATGCTTGTTTGTCATCGTCTGTACTTGTGATTACTGTGATATTCATACCGTGTGTTTTAATGATATTATCATATACAACTTCTGGGAACATCAATTGCTCTTGCAAACCAAAGTTATAGTTTCCTCTGCCGTCAAAACCGCGTCTAGGAACTCCTCTAAAGTCTTTAACTCTCGGAAGTGCTATTGAGATAAGTTTATCAAGGAAGTTATACATATTAGCACCACGTAGTGTTACTTTGATACCACTTGGACTTCCCTCTCTAGCTTTAAACCCAGCAACAGATTTTTTAGCATTTGTA
Source organism: Sulfurovum sp. UBA5622 (assembly GCA_002424475.1). Classification (GTDB taxonomy): domain Bacteria; phylum Campylobacterota; class Campylobacteria; order Campylobacterales; family Sulfurovaceae; genus BN30871. The sequence continues at coordinate 92,232 of DIKI01000002.1, read as the reverse complement.
ATGATTGCTTTTTGACCAGCGATTAGGGCGATTGTATCGGCCATATTTTGGATCAATTTAGCGTCTTTACCTTCTTCTCCGGCTCCAACACTAATAACAATCTTTTCAAGCTTAGGAGTCTGCATCGGATTTTTGGTCCCGCATGCTTCACGCAACGCAGGTACGATGTCATTGTACTTTTGCTTCATTCTACTCATTGGATTATTCCTCTACTTTTTTCACATTAGAGATATGGATAGGCATCTCTTTAGATACAAAACCACCATTTTTATTCTCTTCAGTTGGCTTAACTGCTTTTTTAGCTGTTTTGCATCCTGCTACGATAACGGCATCTTTTTTTGTAAGCACTTGAAGTACTTCTGCTACTTTGCCTTTATCATCTCCAGCAATAATTGTTACTTTATCGCCTTTTTTGATTTTAAATTTTTTCATTACCATACCTCCGGTGCCAATGATACGATCTTCATAAAGCCAGCGTAACGAGTTTCACGACTTACTGGTCCAAAGATACGAGTACCTATAGGCTCTCTTTTATCGTCGATAATTACTGCTGCATTGTCATCAAATCTGATCAAAGAGCCATTGTCTCTGTGAATCTCTTTTTTTGTACGAACTACAACAGCTTTTACAACTTTACCTTTTTTTACTTTTCCGTTTGGAAGTGCTTTTTTTACTGATGCAATGATAACATCACCAACACTTGCATATCTTCTTTTAGATCCACCAAGAACCTTGATACACATGATTTCTTTTGCACCACTGTTGTCTGCTACAGTTAATCTAGTAAAACTTTGAATCATTAGATTTCTCCTCTCTTAACGATAGTAAGCAATCTAAAACTTTTTGTTTTTGACAATGGTCTGCATTCGATAGCACTTACCATATCTCCTACATTAACTGTGTTTGCTTCGTCGTGTACAAGATATTTTTTAAATCTTTTTACTGTTTTGTGATATCTAGGGTGTAAAACCTTTCTTTCAACCAAAACAGTCGCTGTTTTGTCACCTGCTTTTTTGATGACAGTTCCTGTGATTTCTCTTTTTGGCATGTTGATCCTTTACTTTGATCTAACAGCAGTAAGTGCTGTTTGGATTCTTGCGAGATCTTTTTTCGCGATTCTTAGCTCACTAGTATTGGTAAGTTGCATAGTTTTAAGCTTTGCACCCAATGTGAACAACTCAATTTTTTTAGCTTTAAGCATCTCTAAAAGTTCTGTTTCTGTTTTATCTTTTAAATCAATATACTTCATTGCTATCCTTTAAAGAGATGATTTTTGTTTTAAATGGGAATTTGTAACAAGCTAAAGCCAAAGCTTCTCTTGCCAATTCTTCACTTACACCAGCCAACTCAAAAATGATACGGCCCGGCTCTATATTCATAACCCATTTCTCAACGCTACCTTTACCTTTACCCATTCTTGTTTCTAATGGTTTTTTTGTTAAAGGTTTAGCTGGGAATACTCTGATCCAACTTTTACCTTGTCTAGCAACTTTTCTAGTCATTGAGATACGACCTGCTTCAATTTGTCTTGAATCAATTCTACCAGCTTCAATTGCTTTGATAGCAAATTCGCCAAATTCAATACGGTTACCGTTAAAAGCTTTGCCTCTATTTCGGCCTTTCATAACTTTTCTATATTTTGTACGTTTAGGCATCAACATGATTATCACCTCTTCTTCTTGATGGCTTTCTGCCTTCTCTTTTCTCTTCTTGTGGTTCTGGTTGGATACCTTTTTGTAGTACTTCACCTTTGAATATCCACACTTTGATACCTATGATTCCATAAGTTGTGTGTGCTTCAGCAAAACCATAATCAATTTTAGCTCTCAAAGTATGAAGAGGTACACGACCCTCAAGATACCACTCTGTTCTAGCTATTTCTGCGCCGCCAAGTCTACCTGCAACTGAGATTTTGATCCCTTTTGCACCTGATTTCAATGCGCCTTGAATAACTTTTTTCATTGCTCTTCTAAAAGCAACACGACGTTCTAGTTGAGTAGCGATACTCTCAGCTGCAAGTTGAGCAGATGCTTGTGGTCTTTTTTCTTCTTTGATATTAAGAGCCACATCTTTGCCGACCATTTTCACAAGTGTATCTTTTAGTTTTTCGATATCTCCACCTTTTTTACCGATGATTATACCTGGACGTGCAGTTACGATTGTAATACGAACTTTTTTTGCAGTTCTTTCAATAATAATATTACTCACGCCAGCATAGAAAAGCTCTTTTTTAAGATATTTTCTGATTTTATAATCTTCTGCAATAAATGTAACAGCTCTGCTTTTTGCCGGAAACCATCTTGATTCCCAGTTGCGATTGATACCTAGTCTAAGACCTATTGGATTTACTTTTTGTCCCATATTTATGCATCCTTTCCGTCAGCTTTAGCTTTTGGCTCAGCTTTTTTAGTTTTTGCTTTTGGCTCAGCCGTTTCATCAGAAGCTGCTTTTTTTGCAGGAGCTTTTTTTACAGGAGCTTTTGCTTCAGCTTTTGGTGCTGATTTGGTTTCTGCTTTTTTTACAGGAGCTTTAACTTCTGCTGTTTTTTTAGCAGGAGCTACAGCTTCTGCAGCTGCTGGAGCAACTTCTACCAATATATGTGAAGTTGGTTTCAAGATTCTAGAAGCAGTTCCTCTAGCTCTAGCTCTCCATCTTTTGATAACAGCCGCTTTGTCAACTCTACAGCTTGTAATCTCTACTTCTTGCGGCTCATAACTACCGTTTGCAACTGCCGAAGCAATTGCTTTTGAGATGATGCCTGCTGCTTTGTTTGGCATAAATTCCAAGCTAGCAAGTGCTAGTTCAGCATTCATACCTTGCACTTCTTGTGCAATAAGTCTCGCCTTGGTTGGAGAGACGCGTACGTATTTTACTAATGCTCTACTCATTTTCATCATCCTACTTTCTTCTGAACGGTACCTTTGTGGCCCTTAAATGTTCTAGTTGGTGCAAATTCGCCCAATTTATAACCGACATGGTTCTCTGTTACAAATACTGGGATAAATTGTCTACCATTATGTACATTAATAGTCAAACCTATGAATTCTGGGAAAATCACAGATCTTCTTGACCATGTTTTGATAGGCTTATTTGATCCTTCTTCTTTTGCTTTAAGAACTTTCTTTTTTAGATGACCATCAATAAATGGTCCTTTTTTAGTTGATCTTGCCATGCTAACCCCTTATTTCTTTCTCTTAGCGATAATGAGTTTATCACTAGCTTTTTTCTTACGAGTTTTATAACCCTTAGCTGGAGTACCCCAAGGAGAAACCGGATGTCCTGAAGAACCTGTTTTACCTTCACCACCACCATGTGGGTGATCCACTGGGTTCATCGCAGATCCTCTAGTTTGTGGTCTGATACCAAGGTGACGATTTCTACCGGCTTTACCGATTACTATGTTGGCAAAATCTTCATTACCAACAGCACCTACAGTTGCCAAACACTCACCAAGAACATATCTCATTTCGCTTGAAGGAAGTCTAAGAGATACATATTTGCCTTCTCTACCCATGATTTGTGCATATCCGCCGGCACTTCTAGCCATTTGGCCGCCATGACCTGGGCTAAGTTCAATATTGTGTACCAAAGTACCAATAGGGATATTGATCAATTTCATAGCATTTCCAGCTTTGATATCTATGTTACCTTCTGCAGAGATAATTTTATCGCCTACATTAAGCCCTTTTGGTTGCAAGATATATCTTCTGTCACCATCTACATATTTAACTAAGCAAATTCTGCAGTTTCTGTTTGGATCGTACTCGATTGTTGCTACTGTACCTTCGATACCAAATTTATTTCTTTTGAAATCGATGATACGGTAAAGTTTTTTAGCACCAGCTTCTTTATGTCTTGAAGTAATGCGGCCATTGTTGTTTCTGCCAGCAGTTGCCGGAAGTTTTACAAGCAAACTTCTTACGCTTGCTTTTGCTGTAATATCACTATTGTCAAGGTTAGTCATATAACGACGACTTGGAGTGTATGGTTTATATGTTTTTATTGCCATCTTCTATCCTTATACCGCTAAGCTTTCGATTTTTGCATCTTCAGGGAGCTTGACGTAAAATTTCTTAACATCATTTCTCTTACCTTGGATACCTTTAAAGCGTTTAACTTTACCGTTAACTCTCATAGAGTTTATACGGAGTGGGCTGATACCAAAAAATTCTTTAAATACTTCCCTAAGTCCGTTTTTAGTCATTTTTGGAGTTGTTTGTACCACAATCACGCCAGCCTCTTGAAGAGCAAGACTCTTCTCTGTGTACATAATTGTTTTAATATCTGTAATATCTGCCATCTTAACTCTCTTTTGTTAATTTTTCAAATACTGCTTTTTCCATTACGATTGCACCATATGCAGCCGCAAGATAAGCATTTAGCTCGTTGCTCTCTATGAGATAAGCGTTTGGCACATTTCTAAATGCCAAGAATGTTTTATCATCAATCATCTCTTTAACCACAAGAACATCTCTTTGTCCAAGAGCATTTACCATAGCAACTGCATCTTTTGTTTTAGCAGAATCTATTAAGATTGAATCCATTACAAACAATCTCTCGTTAGCTACTTTTTCTGCAATAGCATGATAAAGAGCCAATTTCTTTTGTTTTTTATTGACTTTGAGGTCATAATTACGATTGTTAGTAGGTCCAAATGCTACACCGCCGCCTCTGTAGTGTGGAGCTCTGATAGAACCTTGTCTAGCTCTACCGCCGCCTTTTTGTGCAAATGGCTTTTTGCCGCCACCGCTCACTTCTGCGCGTGTTTTTGCTTTAGCTGTATTTGATCTTACTGATGCAGCATAAGACTTGCAGTAAAGATACAAATTGTGCGGATGCACTTCTAAAAATGCTTGTGGAAGAGCATCGCTTTTAATTAATACTGTTTTACTCATTTTACAATCCTTACTAATCCTCTAGCCCCATTGTGTCCAGGAATTGAACCTTTGAGAACCAAGATACCATTTTCGGCATCAAAAGAGATTACTTCATTTTTCACTGTTGTTTGAGTGTTACCGTGTTGACCAGGCATTTTTTGACCTCGTTTAACACGACCCGGCCACTCACAGTTACCGATAGAACCTGGAGCTCTATGAAATCTAGAACCATGTCCGCCTGGACCTCCTGCGAATCCGTGTCTTTTGATAACACCTTGGAAACCTTTACCTTTAGTCGTTAAAGTAGTTTTTACTACATTAGCTTCTCCTAAAGGGGTTACATCTAAAGCACCTGCTTCTACGCCACTTGCAACTTCAATAGTCATAAACTTATTGAACTCTTTTGTGATGCCGAATTTAGCTTGTTGGCCTTCGATACTTTTGTTTAGTTTCTTGCTGCTGTTGTAAGCTACTAGCGCTTTGCCGTCTTCTCTTACTTCACATACATTTGTATCAATCACTTTCAGAAGAGTGACTGGAATACTTTCAACATTAATTGTTCGGCTCATGCCGATTTTTTCTACGATAAATTCCATTCCCTGCTCCTTACTTGTCCATTGATCTTATTTCTACTTCAATCTCAGGAGCAAGGTCTAGTTTCATAAGTGAATCTATTGTATCTCCTGTAGCAGAAACGATATCGATCATTCTTGCGTGAATTCTAATTTCGAATTGTTCACGACTATCTTTGTTAACATGAGGTGATCTCAAAACAGTATAGCGTTTTAGATTAGTTGGCATAGGAATCGGCCCTCTAATCTCCGCACCAGTTCGCTTGACAGCGTCTATGATAGATGCTACTGATCTATCAAGTACACGATGGTCATAAGCTTTAAGTTTAAGTCTTATTCTTTCCATTTGTTTACCCTTATAAAGAACTCGTCAGCTGTTGCCGACATAATTTGGAACGAAGATTATATCTAAAATATATGAAAACCTCAAGACTTTACAAGCAAAAAATGGTACAATTCTAAAAAACATTTCCTTATGAAAAGGAAGAATCAGATGGAATTACTAGAATATTTACAAAACAATACTCCGATAAATGAGAATTTTATACCTCGTAAATGCATATTGCCAGATACAGAATATATAAATTTATATGGTGCTAGAGGTGTTGGCAAGAGTGCTTTGGTGCTTGACCATATAAAGCAATTTGAGAAAAAAAGTGTTCTTTATATAGATATGGATGATCCAAACCTATTTTTTAATCCTTTGCGTGAATTACAACAATACATCAATCAAAACGGTATTAAACTACTCATCATGGATCACTTTTATAATAACGATATAAAACTACCCAAAGTTGACGGGCTTATCATAATCTCAAGAGAACCTTGTAATATAGTAGATTTTAATACTATTGAACTCATGCCGCTTGATTATGAAGAGTTTTTGGCTTTTGAAAATCATATCATACAGACAAATGCATTCACTCATTTTCTAAAATCCGGCGCACTCCCCATAATGGCAAAAGCCTACAAATCACAGCAGGGTATTCTTAAACAATTTATGCAAAGCAGATTTGATATGCAAGAACTTAAACTTCTCTATATCTTAGCAGAACATCATACGGAACATTTGAGCATAAACCAAATATACTCATTTGCCAAAGAGAGGTTTAAGATCTCAAAAGATTGGCTCTATTCTACTATCAAATCTTTTCAAGACGAGGGGCTTGTACACTTCATAGATGACATTTCCAAAAAAGGCGGGAAGAAGTTAATTATATATGATACTGCAGTAGCAAAATATCTAACATTCAAGCATTCATTTATGATGCAGTTTGATTCTACAATTGCTATGACACTCATAAAACAAAATAAAAACTTTGAGACTCTAGGCATACACGGATATGTCACAGACGATTTCACATTGATCATCCCGGCACCATTTGATAGTGAAGAAAGCATATGGGCAAAGAGTCAAAAAAAATTTTCAATATACAAACGACATGGTATAAAACACGTGACTATAATAACCGTAGCCAATCAATATGAATTTAGTATAGAAAATATTAGTTTTGAGGCGTTACCGTTTTACGAATGGAGTATCACCGATGAGATTTAGATATATTTAATTCAATGATCTGGTATAGTATTATTAATTAGCAATCCAATTTGTCATAGACTGCTCATCAAGTGCACCTGAGATTCTTTTGCTCTCTTTGCCATTTTTGAACAATATCATGGTCGGTATCCCGCTTATGCTAAAACGTCTTGCTATCATCTCTTCATTTTGAGTATTCAGCTTGGCAAATATTATTTTAAGTGGAAAGCGCTCTGCGACTTTTTCAAAAGTCGGTGCCATCATTTTACATGGTCCGCACCATGGAGCCCAAAAATCAACGACTATGGGCAGATCGTTATGAGATATGAAATGATCAAAATTTGAACTATTTAATTCTATTGGTTTAGTATCTAAAAGTGATTTTTTGCATGAACCGCAATTTGCTTTTGCATAACTGTCTTTTATTGGCAAAGCATTGGTCTGAAGACAATTTTTACATACTACATTTATTTTATTATTCATGATATACTCTTTATTATCTATCTTGTGACATATAAAATTATAACATATAAATTATGGATTGAATCGAATGGAGGTATGTAGTACCTCTCCCCAGATACCTGCGGCACATAACAAAAAGAGATGAGCTGCTATGTTCCCATCCTGACTCAGTGTCCCTTAGTGTCATTGCACAGGTCTAGAAAGAGGCGTTCAAGACAAGAAAGTTGCCCTCAACGCCTATTTGTAGCCTAAAGAGATAGAAGTATAGCAAAGAGTTCCTTTAAAAATATTAAGATATAATTTCAGCTCTTCAATAGATGGACAGATGGGAGAGTGGTTTAATCTAGTCGCCTGGAACGCGGCCGTACGAGAGTACCGGGGGTTCGAATCCCCCTCTGTCCGCCACTTGCTTAAAACCCCCTATATACAAGGACTTTGTTAAATTTCAAATGGCTACTGTGCCCAAATTGTGCCCAAAAGTGTCATTATTTTGAGAGAAATTCAGCTCTTTTTTTATCCAATCTTTTTACATATCTAGCATATTTTTCTAGTGTCATCGAACTATCTTTATGACCTAACATATTTGATACCCATAGAATATCTTCACCATTAGAAATCATTAATGATGCAAAAGAGTGTCGCATTTGATATAAGTTTCGATAAGGTATGCCTAATTTTTGTAATGTCGGCTTCCAGTAATGAGAACTTATCTTGTCGCAAGTATTGAATGGTTGTCCAATATAGGTTTCAAAAATATAGACACTTGAACTATCACATAGTTTCCTATGTTTTTCAAGATAAGGGAGCAGGGCATCTAGTATTTCAACATCCCTGATACTGCTTTTCGTTTTTGGCTTTGTTTCTGTGCCTTGACGTCTGCTTCTTAGTACCTTGATGATACGCTCATCCCAGTCTATATCATTCCATTGAAGACCTATTATTTCGCCTGTACGCATACCTGTAAAGAAACCTATTGCAAAATAGCATTGCATTGATTCTGGCATAGCATCAATGATCATAAACATCTCATCCATCAAGAATGGCTTTTTCTCTCTCGATTCTGTAGCCATAGGAGCTTTTACCCTCTTGAATGGATTGAAATTTATAATCTCATCCATCATGGCATCTTCTAGGATTGTTTGAAATACCGTTCTTATTGTACGAACTGTTTTTCCTGAACGCTCTTTAAGAAGATCATTTTGCCACCTTGCCAGATCAGATGCTTTGATTTGATCTAATCGTTTTTTTGCAAAGAGAGGTTTTATATATAGTTCATATATGCGCCAATAGTTTCTTTGAGTAAGTTCTCTTCTTGTGTGAGAGTGTATCTCAAAGCTGACTTTTGCAAATTCTGCAACGATTGGAACTTTTTTTTCTTGCTGTTTGCTTTCGCTGTTAAAGAACATCCCGTGATTGAGTTTATATACAATCTCGGGGATGATTTGTTGTTCGGCTAGTTTGCGGTTCTTTTTCGTATCATCAAGTTCTAGGCTTCGTCTATGTCTAGTGGACTGATGATAGAATGTTATCCACAATTTGCCGTTTCGACTTGTGAGTGTCATTAGTTGTCCTTCCGACCACCCAAGAGTCAATCGCAACTCTATCAAAAAGTATTTTACCAGTTTTATTGTGAAATTCTTCACCCTCTGTGAAATATTCCTCTTTGATCTTATAGATACGATCTTTTGAGTAACCAAGATAATCGGCAAGTTCTCTGACATTGAGCCACCGTTTTGCAGTGGCATTTGTTAGAGTCTTTTTTATTAGCTCTATATCAAGGGCTATTTGCTTTATGAGATTTATGTTTTCCATCTCTATCATGGCTCATCTCCTAATTTCTCTCTTCATTTCTTCATAATATGCTGTCATCAAGTCCACAGTTATAGGTAAAGTGTACATGATTGCCCTTTTAGCTAGTGATTTGAACTCTTTTTTAAAGTCTTCAATTTCATAGGCATATTGTTTGCGTTTGAGCTTTTCGAGGAGCGTACCGCTTTGCATGAACTTATCCAATGCATAGCACTCTTTGATTTTTGCCCATATTGGATGCGTAGAGGCTCTGTAACGGTTTGTTTGTGTGATGGTGCTGTTATCTATTAGCCTTATGGCATCTATGCACTCACCAAAGAGTTTGACCGCATTTTCTAGAAGATCATCTACCGTATCAATTTGATACGTTCTTAGAAACTGTCTATGAAGTTCAAATTCCACGTTGAAGATAGGTTTATCATAATTAAAACCATGTTCTTTGAAGTATAGCCTCATAAGTTTTTCTTTATGGGTATTTTCTAGTTCGTCCTTTTTGTTATAGATACGAAGCAAGAAAGGCTTTTTGCCGACATAGATAGTCTGCATGATATTTGAATGGAGTTTTTTTCTTATATCCATATCTCTTTTTCTTGTTGCAAACATAGTCTCATCTATGAACGAGAGGTCAAGCTGTACAAAGCTATTTAGATCAGCTCTTGTAATTGGCTTATATCCTGTAATGACATTTTTAAATAAACCGTCAATATATGGAATCAACTCTTTGATACCGACTGCATAAATACCGTTGCTTAAAAGCTGTACTCTTATATCATACAAATTGGTATTTGACTCATGGTCTTTAAAGCCGATTTTGTATAGCGCATTTGTATCTATAAACCAAAGATATCCTTCGCCTTTGCCAAGATAGTTAAATGGCTCATCATTAATATTTATGGTGAGTTCTGTGGTAAATATATCCACACCTCTAATTTCCATAAGTTCGTTTTGCTCAAAAAGAGCTTTGTTAATCTCTTCAAATAGCATAGGATATGCTTTGTTTGTTTCACAGAAATAGTACAAAGTGTCTATCCCTGCAATGCTTTTTAACTCTGTTATATTTTCAAGAGTATATTTTTTCATAATAATTCCTTCCAACACATTAATTTTGTGTTTAAGATAGGGGTGTTACTATTACCCCTAATAATTGTAAGCCAGTGCTTATCGCGGATGCTCATACGGGATAACTCAAGAGTTTCCGTATTGCGCTCCGCTCTTTGCACTGACACCTTTTGCTTTAGGTAAATTGTTTTTGTAGCGCTACAAGTCGAATTTTTGCATATAATTGATAGAATGAATAGAATTATTTTTTTGGTAAAAAAAGATTTTTTATATTTTTTTCGGAGTAAAACCGAAAGATTTTACTTGTTCCATATATAGTAAGTATTCCAGGGGATAACTAACGATGTTATGTATAAGTTTACGCATAAACGGTCTGATAAAAAAGACAGTATCTTTTACAAAAACATCTTCAAATAATTTGTTGATTTTATTTTTTTGTATTACATTTAGGTCGTCATTAAGATCAAAAAGAATAAAATTATCTATTGTATTTTTGATATAGGCTTTTTTTTGATTAAAACCGCTAAAGTTTTGATAGTTTCTATCTGTTTCAAAAACGATATCGATTATATTGCCAATAATGTTTATAAGTTGTGTATGAGTGAAATCATTTTTATAAATAGAATATAATTGCAAGGCTACGCTTTTATGAATTTGTGTGGATGTTGCGTGTCCTAAGGTAAAAAACTCCAATATGCTTTTAATCCCTTTTAAAAGCTTCTTTTCTTTATCTGATACTTTTACTGATTCAATATCGTATATTTTTATAAATGCTAAATAGTAATTTATAGCAAGTGAGTGACGTTTTTTTAATCTTACAATGAAACGTTTGATTTTTATTTCTTTTCTAGACAATGGCAAATGAACTTCATCTTCATCTTTTAGGTCAAGTTTTTTTGAAAAATGCTGTACCAAGTCATCAAGGTTAGCATTTTTTGAGCTTTCATAATAGGCTATTTTTTTATTACTGCTATTAATCTGCTCTAATTTTTGAATAGCATCTTTGGCATCATTTATAATCTGCAAAGAGAGGGCAAGTTTTGGAAGAATTTTTTTATTATCATCTTTTTTTTGAAAATATAAACGTTCGCTTTTAACAAGTTTTTCAATATCTTCTATAAGTCTATCAGAATATTCAAATATGTTTGGATTAAATGATCTAAAATCTAGAGTTTCATGAAAATCAATATTTTCATTAATATTGTGTGATCTGTATTTTTGAAAAAGTAAGTCAAAAATTGGATAATCTTTTTCGGTTTTAATCAGTAGAAATATAAAAGATATTTTTTGCAACATATTATTTATTATAATCCATTTTTAGCCGTTTTGATATCCAATAAGTTGATTTTATCTATTTTATCTTTATGAATGACAATGGTCAGTTTTGCAGGATACTTAAAACGCATTTCGCTAATTCTAAATGTCCAAAGCATAATTTTAAGTAAATCTTCGTCACTAATATTTTTGTGTTCTTTGATGCGTGTTATTCCAGATCCAAAAATAGGAACAGAAACGTTTTTTTGAGCATAGACTCTATTAACGTTATCCCAGAATTTAATCAAAAATTCTAGATACTCTGGCATGGTCAGTAAAGCTCTATTTTGTTGGTCAAATTTTGAAAATGCTGCCAAAATATATTCGTTGTAAATGCAGATTGTTCCAATGCTATATTGGATCTTCTTGCCAAATTTTCTAGTAGTATTTTTTCCAATCACTTCATCTTTATCAAATTGATATTTCTCTATGTGCTCATCGAGATCCGACGTAGATTCTGCAAAATACTTATTTATGAAAATACCATTCAACGATTGTCGAGAAATTATTTTATCATCGACTTGAGTATCAAAATACTCATTAAATGCAATTACTTTAAATTCTGGTTGTTCAAAAATATCACCTGATTTAACAATGACTTTACTCCCCTCAATATTGAGGTCTACTTCCGTTAAATTATTGGCTCGGATCCAAAGAAATAAATATATGAAAATTAGCAGCACTAAGAAACAGACACCTGCATTTAATTTCATTTCTTTGGGTATGTCAATAAATATCAAAACAAGAGATAAGGTTGTGCTAATTACAGACGTAAATTCTAGAAACTCTTTAAAAACTCTTTTGTCAAAAAAACTAACTTTCATTAAAACAACCTTTTAGAAGCTTTTTTACTTTTAGATCCAGTGTTGAAGTGGACCTAAAAAGCTAAATTTTAAAACTATTATCGATAAATATAAACATTTGATTCTCTTTTTGAGTTCACCATAAAGTCATTATCATTAAGTGAAGTGGATATAAGTTCTTTATTCATTGGAATATGCAAAGTTGGAATATTTTTCATTGAATCTCTGAATATAGGCAACTTATTCCATAAATTTTCAATCTCTTGTTTGAGTGAACCATTATATAGCAGTTTTTCTACACTATCATAATCAGGGTAGACAACTATTACTGGAAGCCCCAAGGTATTGATTCCATAATCAATTTCCTCTCTTAGTGCACGCGAATTCACAGTTCTTTCACTGAGAAAAAGGACAATATTTTTTGAGTTTCGAAGACGCTCTCTAAGTCTAGGCTTCAAAGTCGCTTCCCAGTTACTATTGTCACGAACATTATAGGTTTTATCATGTGAGTCAATAAAAGGGAAATTTGCATCATTCCCTTTCCATGCTCGTAATGAATTGTAGTAAACAAAATCTTTAGTTGCATGCGCACCTAATCCACTCGAGCTAAATGGTTCAGAAACATAGAATGCGCAATAATTTCCATTTTTGTATGGCATAATTTTCCCTTTTAATTTAATTTGTTAATATCATCTAAACATACGTTTCAGTTCAGGTGAGATATTTATGATTTGATATAATTCTCCCATTAGCTTGGCTATTTTGATCAAACCATGATTTTCCAAAAGATTAAAAACATGGTTAACTAATGCCAGTGGATGATTGGTCATATCTGCGACATCAGCATTGTTTTCTAATGAATGATTGATTAATTTTAGGCATATGTCATTTACAATTTCTTCGTAGTTATCAATATTTGCCCGAGCAAATTGGTCAAATCCAAAAGTAGTTATTATAAAAAAAGGTATTATGCCCCCTGCTTTTGTGGCTTTAATATAACCTTTGGAATCAAGCACTTCTAACGACTCCGAAATATCTTCATCTGAAATTTTTTGTGCCTTCAAATCATCATAAATATCAGATAGACAAACACTTTTATCAGATTTTGATAAAACGTTTTGACAAGCTTGAGTAAAAATAAGTGTATCAATTTTATGTAAGTCCTGAATCTCATTGATTTTTGTGGTAGCATAAGATGGAGTCAGACCCAATGCAGGTTTGTCAAATACTCCAAGTATTGAGTTCAGGATTCTTGTGAAATTTTCTTCATAGTTCTGATGATCGTTTATATTTTCCCAAATAGTTGATTGTAAGCATTCGGGAACAGTACAATTATCAAGAACAATCGGAATAATTTTACTGTTCTTGCCTATTCTTTTAATAAAGCTGGCATTTAACTCTTCTCGTACCCATGGTTTATTTACGCTGTGGTTTGATAAAACGATAATAAACGAATCTGCTTCTTTTATACCTTCCCCAAAAATCTTATCAACTAAACTATCCCCAGGCAGCATTTCCCATCTATCCAACCAAGCATCAACGCCATTCGCCCTTAACTTACTTGCAAAATTAACTACAAATCTTTCTTTGTCTTCACTTGCATGACTGATAAAAACTTTAGGATTCATAGATGGACGTAATTTTGTTTTTTTCATGCTTGCACTCTAAGCATAAAGTTAATTATCGATTGAATTAAGAGTTCAACTTGTTCCTTGGTATATTCTTCGTATTTTCCATGAGCAGCTTTATTTCTCAAGTCAAGCCATGCTATTATTGCTTTTTCATCAAGTTTATTTATGACTTGATATTTCGATAGTTCCGCGCTTAAAATCGAAGCTTTTTTAGGTATGTGTTTTCCACCTTTTTCATGATGTGTTTCGATTTGATGCTTATCACAAAGATTTCTAATGTGCTTTTCTAAGACACCTCCTGCTATAACTGCCGCTGGATCTTTATAACCTTCTTCAAGTAGATGGGATGACATTTCAATAAAGTCTGAAAATATTTCTGATGATATCAGTCCTTTTGCTGTGCGGAGCCATCCACCTTCAAGCTCATTTTTTACTGCATCTAAAATACCGATACCTTGTTTAGTTTCGCTTGGAGTATTTGTTTTTACATTCTCATCAAAATCTTTATAATATGGATGTTCTTTTCCAAATAAATTATATAAAAAAGATAAGCACGCCGATCTAAAACCTAAAAACTCTCCAGAATCAACACGTTGTCCCCATTGAGTTTTTGTCATTGTATGGAAAACACTCCAACCTTGTCCTATTAGTTCTTCTGATCGACGAATATAATCTTCAATTCTCATTTTTTTAACACTCCATATTAAACCTATTGCTTTTTTCTAGTATTAAGAGTATATCAAAAATGTATTGATAATGATTAAAATATATAGATATTTTTTAATCTTTTTATTTAAAGTCTGTCTAAAAAGTATTTTGAGATTACCTATGCAGTTTAGTACTCTATTGACATATTCAAGTGTGCCCAGAGTGTGCCCAAAAGTATCATTATTTTGAGAGAAATTCAGCTTTTTTTATCCAATTTTTTAATGTCGTTCAACTGTCTTTGTGTCCTAAAATATCTGAAGCCCATAAAATATCTTTACCATGCCCTGTCATTATTGTTGCAAATGTGTGGCACATTTGATATAATTGCAATCTATACGATGTGTAAAGGTTATGTGTAAATGTCATATACAACAGAGAGAGTCAAAGATTTTAATAATATAAAAAAATCCGTTTCTCATTTAAAGGTATCGTCTGCACAAAATAGTTTAGCAATTTTAGGTGATTCTCTTGAAATTATAAAATCTATTCCCTCAAATAGTATTTCACTGATATTGACAGATCCTCCTTATCATTCCACTAAAAAGAAAAATATTACTGGAGATACTGATTTTAATTCCGATAAAGAGTTTATTGATTGGATAGGATCATATGCTGAGGAGTGGCATAGAATTTTAAGACCAAATGGTTCTATATATATGTTTTGTTCATCCCAAATGTCCTCTCATCTGGAGGTAATGTTATCTCAAAAATTTAATATATTATCAAATATCGTTTGGACAAAACCAAATGAACCTGGATTTGATGGATGGAAACAAAAAATGAAAAAAGATTCTCTTCGTCAATGGTATCCGCACTCAGAACGAATTATTTTTGCCGCACCTGCAATTGAAGGGAATTTACATCGATCTTATTTTGCTAATTTTTTACGCGAACAAAGAAAAATTTCTGGACTCTCTGGACACCAATTAACTGAATTAACAGGTGCATATGGTAAAATAAATCATGGCGGGGCAGTTTCCAATTGGGAAACAGGGAGAAATATCCCAAGTCGCGAACAATATAATAAAATCATAGATGCTCTTTTGAATACAGGTAAAATAAAATTAATGCCTTATTACGAGGATGTTATTAGAGCATTTTCTGTTAATGAACATATTGAATTTACTGACATATGGAACTTTCCATCTGTGAGGTCATACCAAGGCAAACATCCAGCTGAAAAGCCTTTGGAAATGTTAGAGCATATTATTCAATCAAGCACTTTTAATGATGATATTGTATTAGATTGTTTTGCAGGGTCAGGAAGTACTGCTATCGCAAGTTTAAAATTAAATAGAAAAACAATTGCAATTGAGCTAGAAGAAAGCCATTTTTTAAATATTACTAAGCGAATAAAATACTTTCATGACCAAGAAGATCAATTCTGCATGAAAGAAAGTATTAAATTGCAGAATGAATGCTCTTTATTTCAAACTGCTTAAAATTTAAGATAGCTGATTATTGCGTTCTAAAACACCTTGCATCCATTCCAATGTTTCTTTTATCCCAGTATCTTTAACAACTACATTACAATGATGATGTCCCCACCCTAAGTTATATGGAGTATGATTGTATTGACCGATTCGAAGTTCTTGAATATGAAACAAATTAATTTGTGTGACTGTTAAATCATGTACACTTCGTCCTTCTGCCTGCGCTACCTTATCAAAAAAACCTTGTGATGATAATTTTTCTAAACAGAGCGGACACACAGTATGACCATCAATATCAATCATTCTTTTCTGCAATAAAGTTTCTTTGCAATTTAAACCATCATTTTCTGCATTAGTTTCATTGTATTCTTTTCTTACCATTGCATCTTCTCTTTTTAACCCAAATGTAACGCATCTCTCTATTGAATCATAACAGGACCAAAATAGATATTCTAATTGAATACGACATTGGTCTATTATTTTTTTAGATGCATATTCATATACTCGAATACCCGCACCCTTTTTACCTGTTGTTGTAAACCCATGATTCTCTCTATTTTTCTCGTCTGAAGTTGTCGATGCAACACGACTAATAAATTTTCCATCTAAAGGTGAAACACGGCTTGTTGCAGGGATTAGCCCTTTAGCAGTTGGATTATAAGTTTCCCATTGGGTACGAGTTCCATAAAGCAGTAATGCATTTTCTCCAAGAATGATATTTTGTGATTTCAATTTAGTTTCATAGTCTGGTATAGTAAAAAATTTATCAGGGTCTATCAATACAATAAATCCATTTTCAAATCCTTCTGGCTTTGCATGTACACATACATCATAAAAATCATATGGTATTAAAACTGTCGAATTCCGCCCAACACGATTTTGATAAATCACATCATCATCTGCTCCTCTAGTTTGCCCTGTTTTATAAATTTTTGTTTGTATGAAATCAGGAAGATTCGGTACTTTGGTTTTTTTTAGTGTTTTCATGACTGATTCCTACTTTAAAGATTAAAGTTAAAATTCTATTCTAAATAAAATTAAAAACCACTTCTTTAGATATATGCCATATTTGTTACAAAATAATAATATTGAATTAAGTATCATATCTTCATTGGAATGCCTTCATCAAAGGACTGTATAACAAAAAAATGACTCAGGTTTATTTTTACATTATCAGCAATCAAAAATATCTATCTAGTTAAAACCTTTGAACATTTTTTAATATAATTAAAAAACAAAAAATAATAAAAATTAATTTTATAATTGAAGCTGACCATATTATTGCGCACAAATTGCGCCCAAAAATAACTATTTTTGAAGAAGTTAAAGTTTTGATAAAATCATAAAAGCCCTAGTATATGGTCATTTGTAGTTTTTTTTGAGTTTATTTTAAATTTATTAGATTTTCACTAAAATTATTTAAAACTTCTTTTATACAATACTTAATATATTACAATAAAAAATTATATTTTTCTAAGTGCAAATTTAGATGTAAGCTATATAATATAAATACTAACTAAAACCAGGGAAAAAGAGAAAAGAAATGGGATTGAGTTCAAATACGATAATACATTTTACAAAGAAAAAAGAGGCATTAGAAGGCATTTTAAAAAATAATTTTAATATAAATTATTGTATAGAAAAAATTTTATTAGAAAATAAATCAATAGAATTTTTTGTACCGATGGTAAGTTTTTGTGATATTCCATTGTCGCAAGTAAAAAACCATATAGATTCCTATGGTTCCTATGGTATTGGATTGACCAAAAAATGGGCAGAAAGACAAAAATTGAATCCTGTATTATATACTGAAAATAACTCTTCCTTGTCCAAAAGTCTTAGAAATGCTTTAGTTGGATTTTTAAGAAATCAAGACGAAGGCTTAAAAGTGTTAGAAGAAAAAGAAAAATCACTTTTAGATATTCTTAGATATGTGAAAAACTATCAAGCTGATTTAATTAGAAAAGACATGGAAACTATTCCAAATTATAGATTTTCAGATGAAAGAGAATGGAGATATGTTTTAGGATATGATAAAACTAATAAATTCTTGTGTTCGGCAAATAATAATAATAAAGCCGATCTGAATAATAGTATCTTAGGGCATAAACTAAAATTCGAACCAAATGATATTAAGTATGTAATTATTAATAATGATAGTGAAATTAAAGATTTTATAGAGATACTTCGCGAAGCTAAGAGTAAATATAATTCAGAGGATGTCGAAAGATTAATAACCAGAATAATTACTACAGAGCAAATCAGAGAAGATTTTTAATATTGTCGGCAGAGCATTTTTATATAAGTAAGAAAGCGATTGTGTTGATATTAATAAAATGGAAACAAAAGTAGCTTGTCCTAAATCTTATTTACTGTGCCCAAATTATGCACAAAAATGACTAATTTTAAAGAATTTGAAGTTTTGATAGAGTCGCGAAAGCCCCAGTACGTGGTCATTTGTAGTTTTTCTTAAATTTATCTTAAATCCTCCGCCATTCGCCCCACGCTTTTGGCACTGACGCCTCGATAGTCTGATAAACCGTCCGATCTTGCTTGGCTCGTTGTCAGACCTTCGTTGCACTACGGCCAAAATGAGAGTCGTTTAAAAAGTTATAATTTTTACGAGTTTAAAAATGCCATATATGGTTATATGCGCTTTTAGAGAACTCTAAAGAACGTTCATTGATTTCGTTCAATCCCCAATTATCAAATTTGCTTCTATACATATTCAGGAAATTGTCTAAATATCTTAAATTGCCAAAATGTTTTTTATCACTTTCTATTAGATCAATTTTTTCTTTTGGACTTTTACAGCCAAACTCAGAATTAGAATGTCTAGAAATTAGCAATAAGTTTCCAATCCTATCAAACATGTCCAACTCATCCTCTTTATAATCTTTTTTATTATCTTGTGCAAAAAAATGCTCTATGTTGTAGTTGCGTTTAGTTAAATTTTTTTCTGGCGAGTAAATACTTGTATATTGACTTCCTTTGAGAGGTGATTTTTTTAGTAAATCAAAATTGTTAACCCTGTCAAAAATGTAGTTAATAAGAGATATGTTTTTTTGATTATATGTCACATTATCAATGAAGTTTGCAGTAAATTCATCTTCTAAGGCTTTCTTTTGTGATAGTACTTTTATAAGCTTATCTAATTCCGTGCTTAAATCATTTGTCTTAAATATTTTCTCTGCACTTTCAGCATAAAATGTCTCCACCTCATTTCCGATTCGGTTACAAATCACATTATTTACAAAATGATATTTTTCAATCGTCTCAAGTGTATTAAATAACCGATTTATTTTAAGACTTGATTTTTTGAATGCATAAATAATAGAAAAAATAAGTGGATATGCTTGTGTGACACGAAAAAGTTTTAATGCCTGGAAAACCCGATTAATCCTAGTGTAATAATCCTCATTATTAGAAATGTCAGACATATCATACTCTTCAAACCATTCCTTAACAATAATTGGATCTAACGATTGAACAATATGATAAAATCTAGAAAACTCATATAGTTCATTAACAAATATATTGATACCATTTACATCATCGGGATCAATTTCTTTAACATACCTTTTCAATGATTGGTAAAGATTAGATTGCTGGATATATCCTTTTCTTGATACCCAGAAATATTTAAGTAATCTTGGCAAACTGCCATCTGCATTATCAACTATTTCAGACCATTTTTGCTCTAATTTATCATCTTGATGCGAGAAAATATAATTCTTGAGCAAATCACCAATGTTTAAATCAAGCCCTCTAGCATTTGTTCTTTCGAATACTGAAAAAACATCTCCAATATTTTCAACTTTGATTACTACAACATATGCATCCCACAAGGTATTAATAAATGTACTTAGATCATTACTGTTAAATAATTTAAATGAGTCTGCAAGATATTTATATATAGGCTTTACTTTATTAATTTGTCGTTTTATAGACTTCCCGTCAATTTTCTCTGGAAAATCACCATTCCAATCTGGATGAGCCATATATTCAAAAATAATTCTTATGTTATCAGACACGGCAATTTTAACATCATTCTTATTTCTAATTTGAGAATAAACAGAAATCATAGGTTGAATTTCATTTTTCATTACAAGTTCATTTAGCTTTTTTGCTTGTTCTCTTAAAGCAATAAAAATTAGTGAAATAGTAGTTAGTCTTTGCTGTCCATCAACAATTTTATAGTTTGATGAATCAGATATATCAAAAATAAAATTTCCTAAAAAAAGTTCTTTACTTTGTGCATCTTTTAAGTCTTCAACCAATTCTTGCAACTCACTTTTACCCCAATCGAATGAACGTTGATATCTTGGAACAGAATAAGTGGTTTTAGTACCTACTAATATTTGTTCAATTGTTTGCTTTTCTGGCGTTATCATCTTCTGCTTCCCCGTAAAATTATAAAGTTTTATAGTATATAATAAGTCGGGAATAATATAACTTAGAAACTTATTTTAAAAAGAAAGGAAGTTGGCTCTCTAAACTTGACTAATCACATTTTTGCATAAGATAAAAAGGTTCAATATCATATATTTGATATAAGATTTTACTGATAGGCTAGAATTTACTATGAATGTAAAAATATTTACGCTGTTATATTTATATGAAATTCTTTTAAAATGTGCCCAAATTGTGTCTAAAAATAACTAATTTTAAAGAATTTGAAGTTTTGATAGAGTCGCGAAAGCCCGTGTATGTGGTCATTTGTAGTTTTTCTTAAATTTTTCTTAAATTCCCCCTCTGTCCGCCATCACATCACAAATCTCCATACACACGAACTTTTATTAAATTTCAAATGGTCACTATGCCCATATTGTGACTAAATTCTGTATTTTACCTACATATCACCTTCCATAATAAAATCACTAAAATAGAACTAAATATCCATTTATATAAGTATTTTATTTATTTCAATATAATTTATGGTATGATTTAGAAATGCTTTCAAATGGAGGTTCGACCAAATGAAGTCAATGATATTTGATCCCTTGAATGAGATAAAACAATTACTTGAGCATACATCCAAAGACATCAATGAATCTTCTATAGACAAGCAAATACACTCCATTAGAGTGATGTCAAAAAAAATGAGATCTCTGCTGTACCTCATGGAACCGTCTTTCAAAGACAAAGAATTCTTCAAAAGCCAAAATCAATTTTATAGAGAACTCGCCAAGGATTTATCTCAAGAGCGTGAAACAAAAGTCATGTACGATACTTTCCAATGGCTGATCGAAACAAGCAAGCTATCGACAGATAGTTTCACAGAGATTCGCACTATACTTCAACAAAACTCAGAAAATAAAGCTACTGAAGATGCAGACATAGATAAGAAACTTCAAGTCAGCAAGCAATCTATTATGCTGGCATTAGACAACCTGGACGATTGGGAAACAATAAGCCATTTAACAAAAGCTATAGAAACCGGGTTTTTAAAAACATATAAAAAAGCATATGATACCTTGCATCTCGCCCTTGTAACAAAAGATATGGATGATATTCATCTATTTCGTAAATATGCCAAATATCATATGTATCAAATCCAATTATTGTCAAACCAAATCAAACATACAAAAAAAAGGGTTAAAGATCTTGATAAATTAACATCTACTTTGGGCAGGTGTCATGATCTAGTGCTTTTTACGAAGTATCTGCATAACAATAAAAACTTGACCAACTCTGATATGTTGATATTTTATATATCCAAAAAACAAAAAAAGCTTATAAAAGAAGCTTTGAAATCGGCAAAAAAAATATTTAAATATAGACCTAAAAAATTAAAATTATTCAACAATAATAATCAATGATTTGGCTGTTTGAATTAAAAATTTTAATGTAATGATAGATTATGGTATCATATGAAATAGCATTTAAAGTAGGAGAAGCAACATGCATATTTATACTTATAACGCAGATATCGGGACGTTTGAGATAAAACAGATCGATCACAAAAGATATGAACTTTGGATAGATGATGAAATACTCGGTACTTACGAAAACGCTAAGTCTGCAGCCCTAGATGTTGCAACATTCAACACTGGATATAACGAATGGGACAGATGGGAAAATGAACTTCAAGACTTTCCTTCTAGTCTAAGCGAATGGACGCAAATCAAAGAAGAGCAATAAAAATAAAAGGAGAAATCATGAAAACTATAGATTATCAAGAATTCCAAACACGTCTAGAAACAATGAAAGAAGAACTAGAGTCAAATATCGCTCGTATAAAAGACGAGATGGACGCTATTGCAAGCGATGATGATATTCATGATATGGAAGACATGGCGTCATTAGTAAGCGATAACATGCATCATGCAGCGCTTCTAAAACAACAACAGCATGAATTAAATGAAGTTATCCACGCATTATCAAAGATAAAAAACGGGACCTATGGCGTATGTGAAAAAAGTGGTGATAAGATTTCTATAGAGCGATTACGTGTCGAGCCTCAAACTAGATACTGCCTTGCAGATGAAAAACTAACTCAAAAGTAACAAGGTTGCTTGTGCATTAATCTCGCAGATCAATCCACAAAGAAAGCTATACTTATTGCTTTTCTATTTTAGTGATAGATTGTTCGTGATTGTCGTTTACGTCATTGTTTTTATTTTGCATAAGATATAAAAAATTTCTAAGCGACTTGCTAAAGCTTTTACTCAAATGCATATCATTAATAGCAATTATATTCACTTCTCTAGCAATGCTTTTATTCTTTATAATATCAGAAAGTATCTCTGCGCTATTTTTATAAGATTCTTTTATTTTGTTATAACGTATCTCCATCTCTTCTATGGCTAGCTTGTTTCCGTTTTTTGCTGAATGAAAAAGCATAGTACTTTTAAGTATCTGATATCTAAGATTTTGATAAAACTGCTGTTCTTCTGAAGTTTGCGTATCGTCAAAAAATTCAAGATCATACAGCATATCTTTTATTGACTTTGCGGCTATTGTAAGATATGTCACTGCTTTGATCATTTTTTCTATCTGTTCGAGCTTGGCTTTATCTGTGATGTTGGCAGAAAGCATTATCGAAAAATCAAATATCTCTCCTGCTAAAAGTCTAATATCTATATATAGCTTTTCATGGTCTTGATCAAAATGATCT
Source organism: Sulfurovum sp. UBA5622 (assembly GCA_002424475.1). Taxonomy (GTDB): domain Bacteria; phylum Campylobacterota; class Campylobacteria; order Campylobacterales; family Sulfurovaceae; genus BN30871. The sequence goes on along the minus strand of DIKI01000002.1, from coordinate 68,907 downwards.
TTGTGTTCCTCTAAGAGCTTGTCTATGCCAATTTGCTCATCGAACGCTTTGGTTGGGGACACCCCAATAGATGACAAGGCAAAATTTTCAATTTTACTTGCAAGATATATGATTTCTTTCTCTAGCGCAATGATTGCTACATCAGGAAGATCTACTGATACATCTTGGATATATTGCGTGACCTGTCTCTTTTTTGTCTTGAAAAGAAGCATCAATCCTTTTGCTAGAAAAGCAATAAACGGATACCACAACAACACCCCAAAAAAGTTAAAAAAAGTATGAAATAATGCAATATTCACAACCGGATCATCGGAAATGGTAATAAAATTAATTAAAGAGACTAGCGGGAAAAGAAGCAAAAGCGATATTACTCCTGTGGAGAAGTTGAAAAAAAGATGGGCAACAGCAGTGCGTTTTTTATCGGGTGTGCCGCCAATTGCTCCCAACATCACCGTTACAGTTGTTCCTATATTTGATCCGATCACAAATGCTGCTGCCATTTCAAAGCTGATCATATGACCAAAAAGCATACTTTGAGCTATTGCTATAGAAGCTGAGCTTGATTGTATTATGGCTGTAAGCAAAAAACCCACAATAGAAAAAAGATATGGATTGAGATCGGCATATTTTGCTACATCAAATATGTTGGAAAAGATTGTTACATCATTTTTCATCCCATCTAGCCCTAAAAAAATAAGACCAAATCCAACAATAATCCCAAATATATGTTTTAGGCGAGATGACTCCTCGGCAATTACTGCGCCTATACCTCCAATAGCTATCATACTATATGCTAGCAACTTTATATCTACCTTGAAACCCACAAGTGCAATGATCCAAGATGTGGCAGTTGTGCCGATGTTGGAGCCAAAAATAATAGCTATAGCGTTTTCCAAGGATATAATGCCAGCACCAATCAAAGAGAGTGCCATCAAAGATACCACTGATGAACTTTGAAAAAGTGTCGTCGCCCCGACACCCATCATCAAAGAACGCATATTAGTTCCTGTTGCGCGTCTTACCCATATCTTAAATGATCTTCCTACGCTCTCCTTGATACGTGCCTCAAGATAAAACATTCCAAAAAGCAGCAATCCAAGAGAGGCAAGAGTATGAATCCAAACCGTATGATCCAGCACTGATCCTTTTGTCAATAATTTTAATATGATAACATATTTAAAACCATTTCCATTATTTTTATGAATTGATAGAATAAATTAATGTCTATATTTTTGCTATTATTGCTATTCATATGCTCATTAATATAATTTATGGTATCATTGAAACATTACTCTAGTGCAAGGAGAAGATGACAATGTCAAAATTAGTCAAACCGGCAGATTATGCCAAAGAAACGGGTATCTCTAGACAAGCTGTGTATGCAAAAATTAAACGAGGGTCTCTTGCTTCTAAAGAGATAAACGAACAATTATTTATTGTAATAGATGATGATAGTAAATTAAAAACAAAAGAAAAAGCAAAAATATTATCTAATAATCAATCTCCATTGACATCAAAATTATCATCTACTCCCCACCAGTCACAATCTATACCAAATGAATTTCAAACTATTATAGATGCCAAAAATGAAACTATCGATACTCTCAAAAATCGTATACATGACTTAAAAGAGAGTAATCAAGAATTATCTTCTGTATTTCGAAGTGAAATAGAGCTTCTAAAAGAGGCATTTGGCGAAATGAAAAGAGTATACTCGCACCAGCTGGAACATCATGAGCAATCAACAATAATATTAAACAACGATCATGAAGATAGTCATAAAAAACCAAAATGGATAGGCATCAAAAAATTTCTAAAAAAATACGATGTTGACAAAAAATATTATAATAAAGTCAAACAATACCTGCATACACTATACCTCGGAGGGGATACTAGAATTATGCTTGTAGATGATAAGATCAAAATCAATTTGCGCAATAGCTCCAAAGAAATGATAGAAGAAGCTCTAGAAGATTAATAGGACACTTTAATAATCATTATCAAGTTAAGAGCACTTTAAGAATAAAACGGCTATTCTTCGATAACTATTATCAAAATAGTAAAAAGGATTGTCAAATGGAAAAAATCGTAGTGGCATTAGCTGGACAGCCGAATGTAGGCAAAAGCTCACTCATCAATGCTATCTCTGATGCTAGACTGAAAGTGGGAAATTTTTCTGGCGTTACGGTTGACAAGACAGAAGTCATCTTCACCATTTGCGATGAAATATCATGCCAAAATTATGAAGTACACATTATTGATTTGCCTGGCGCATACTCACTAACTGAATATACCATAGAAGAAAAAGTCACCAAAAGCTTTTTGCAAAGTGATGATTATAATATTATTGTCAATGTGGTCGATGCTACAAATTTACAAAGAAATTTGGTCTTTACAACTCAGCTACTAGAAATGGGTAAAAAAGTCGTAGTAGCTCTAAATATGATGGATGAAGCCGATAAAGAAGGCATCAAAATAGACGAAAAACGACTAAGTACCATACTGGGCGTACCATGCATCAAAACAAGCTCTACTCATAAAACTGGTATAAATGAACTCAAAAAAGCTATTATAGAGACTCATGACAAACCATATGTTGATGCTAAAGTAATCTATAGCGACGCGATTGAAGAAGAGATTGACAATATACTAGATTTTCTAAAAGCTAAAAATTACCATTTGCCGCATTACACACCATCTTATCGCTGGCTAGCAATCAAACTGCTCCAAGAGGATAATGCAGTATATAATGCTATAAACCAAGAGCCTATATGGATAGAGCTTTTACCGATCTTGAGGGAGAGTTTAAATCATATTTATATACATTATGATACAAAAGATTTGGATCAAATTTTTGCAGATGAGCATTTCGCATTTGCTAAGGGTGCAAAAATGGAAGCAATGTCAATAGAAGGCATGAAAGCAAAAAGCATGACACAAAAGATTGACAATCTTCTCATTAGTCCTTATTTGGGTATCCCTATATTTTTATTTTTTATGTGGATATTGTTTCAGTTGACATTTACTCTTGGCGCTGTGCCAATGGATGCGATAGATGCTATATTTGTATCATTAAGCAATTTTGCAAAATCGGTACTTGGAAATGGAGAGCTGGGCTCTCTTGTTGGAGATGGCATTATCTCTGGAGTGGGTGCTGTTATTATGTTTTTGCCGAATATCTTAATATTATTTTTGGGTATTGCATTACTCGAGACAACAGGATATATGAGCAGAGTAGCATTTTTGCTTGATGGATTTTTTCATAAATTTGGCCTTCATGGTAAAAGCTTCATACCGCTTGTGACCGGTTTTGGATGTTCTGTGCCTGCTTATATGGCAGCAAGGACACTCAAAAATGAAAAAGACAGACTTATTACGCTTTTTATCATAGGATTTATGAGTTGCGGGGCAAGATTGCCTATATACGTACTATTTATTGGTGCATTTTTTGCCAAAGAAAATGCCGGGACGATGCTTTTTGCTATATACATAACGGGAGCCTTGCTCGGACTTTTGGCAGCAAAGGCTCTAAAGGTGTTTGTTTTCAAAGGGGATGATGAACCGTTTGTCATGGAAATGCCAAAATACCGTATGCCGTCATTTAAACTTATTTGGCACACAGTCTATTCTCAAGCAAAAAGCTATGTCAAAAAAGCCGGTACTTTTATATTATTAGCCTCCATACTTATTTGGTTTGCTAGCAACTATCCAAAAAATAAAGCCAAAGAACAACTTTTTGTCGCACAACTTGAGCTACAGACCAACGAAGAAGCCAAAATAGCACTACAAAACCTTCATCAACAAGAGATGCTAAAAAATAGCTATCTTGGCATTGTAGGCACCACTATAACTCCAATATTTGAACCGTTGGGTTTTGATTGGAAAATGAGCGTAGCTCTTGGTACTGGGCTGGCTGCAAAAGAAGTGGTGGTATCTACTCTTGGGGTTTTATACTCGCTTGGTGATGAAGTTGACGAAGCAAATGCTGGACTCATCGAGCAAATCAAAAAAAATATTCCTTTCGCATCTGCTATATCATTCATAGTTTTTGTTATGATCTATCTGCCATGCTTGGCAGCTTCAATGGTATTTGCAAAAGAGGCTGGTGGATGGAAATATCTAGTATATCTATTTGTATTTACCACATCAACAGCTTGGATACTTAGTTTTATAGCATATCGTGTTACACTTTTGCTTACAGGAGGTGGTATATGACATTAGATAAATTACAAAAAGGTCAAAAAGCTGTTGTTATTAGTATCAATGCCCCAAAAGCCCTCAAGGATAGATTAACATCTTTTGGACTGTTAAAAGGTGAAGAAATAGAGCTAAAAACCCACTCCTTGGCAAAGCAAACTTTTGAAGTTGCAATAGGTCACACATTTATCGCTATTAGGGATGAGGAAGCCAAAAAAATTAAAGTAAATGTAATATAAAGTATTAAAAATTCAAGTATTTCTTGAATGGTTATTCGATATAATTCGAATAATTTTTTACAAGGAGTATCTTTTGATACGATATACAAACCTTATTGGCTTTTTGAAACATTTCATACTTGCTTATGTCCTGATATTTTCATTTGCACAATCAGCCGAATTTCATGAAGAAGCTTCGACTATCATTGCAGCATCAATGGAAAAACAGCCTCCCAAAAGTTTTTTAAAAGAATTTTATGAAAGAATTTATTTCGTACCAGTATGGACACATGAAAATAGCCTTTCAAACTTTTCAAATGAATTGTTTAAACAAATAGACGCAGACAAAACTCTTGAACCAGATTCAAAGATTCGTCAAAATGCATTTGCAATATCTTCTAAGAGCAAAGCTGAATATGTGACTTTGAGCATGGAAGAAAAAATAAAACTAGAATTTGAAATCGCACAGCTCTATAAAGAATATATCAATCATCTGTTAAATGGCAATATAAACTGGAGTGCATTCAAAGGTAAATTGGTAAATCCAAAAAACGAAGAAGAGATAAATGGCGGATGGATCACATATGGCAGCAATTTTAATGCATTTAATATCATGCAAGATGCCATTGTTAATGGGAGCCTAGCTGACACTCTAAGTAGGGCTACTCCAAAAGGCTTCAATTATGCTCTCATGGAAAAAGAACTCATAAAATACTTACATATCAAACAAAATGACGGATGGGGAAAAATCCCATCCATCAAAGGCTCTATCAAAATAGGTCAAAGCAATATGGCAATTCCAGCAATAAGAGAAAGATTACGCTCAACTGGAGAACTTGCAAATTGTAGCACTCCAAAAACGCCAAAGCTATATGATGCATGCCTTCAAAAAGCTATCATAAAATTTCAAAAAAATAATGGTATCAATCCAAATGGTATAATAAATACAAGAACACTCAAGGCTCTAAGAGAAAATATAGATACAAGAATCTCCAAAATTAGACTAAATATGGATCGTATCAAATGGCTAAATCATCGTTTTGAGCAAAGAAGTATAATGATAAATATCCCTGATTTTAAATTTACATTCATAGAAAACAACAAAGCAACAAAAGAGATGAAAGTAATAGTCGGAGACACAAAACATCATACCCCTGTATTTAGCAATCGCGTATCAACTATCATACTAAATCCATACTGGAATGTTCCTCAAAGTATCATACAAAAAGAATTCATTCCAAAACTGCTCAAAAATCCAAATGCGATGATAAAAGAAAATATAGAAGTAACAAGAGGGTGGGATAGAGATGAGCCAAAAATAAATCCTGCTGCTATTGATTGGAGTCAATATCAATATAGCAAAACAGTACCTTTTAGATTTGCTCAGCCCCCAGGAAACGGCAACGCTTTGGGGAAAATCAAATTTTTATTCCCAAATAATTTCGCAGTATACATGCATGACACTCCGACAAAACGATTGTTCAATGAAGATGTAAGAGCGTTTAGCCATGGATGTATCCGTTTAGCTGAGCCAATGGAATTGCTTAAGATTTTTGCTTCTTTCGATAGTGCTGTAGATATGGAACGTGCCAACAAAATACTCAAGGGCAAAACACAAACACAAATAAATCTCAAAAACAGCATTCCTGTTGATATCGTATATCTAACTTCTTGGGTTGATTATGATGGAGTATTGCAATTTAGAGACGATGTTTATGGCTATGATGAGTTGCAAAAATAGTTTTTAACCCATTGTCATCCTGAAACGAGTTCGGGATGACAAATTCAATATATTTATTTCACGTGCATGATAAAATTAGTTTAAATTATTCTATGAATTCGACCACTTCATCAAATGCTAAACGATATTTTGGTGTCTGTGGATTTACTCTATATCCCAATGCTACAAAAAGTGCCATACTCTCTTTTGTGGTATCAATACCCAAAGCTTTTTCTACATTTTCTCTCTCGAACCCCTCTATTGGGCAGCTATCTATTCCTATCATAGCGGAATAATTCATGATGTTTGACGCTGCTAAATAACACTGCTTTTGACTCCAAGCTTTGATCGACGGCAGAGCATTGATATAATTTTCATACTTCTGTATATAAACTTGAACTACATCAGCGCCCAAACCTCTTCTAGCGAACATGGCTTCATAATATGACGGGGTAGATACAAGTTCGTGCTTGGCGACTATGGCTACTAGTGCATCACATGTCGTGATCTGAGGCTGATCCCAGCAAAGTGGTCTTAGGGTTTCTTTAAGTTCTTGATTTTTAATAACTATAAAACGCCAATGTTCCATACCAAAAGAAGATGGGCTAAGTCTTGCAGTCTCAAGAATGAAAGTTAAGTTATCTTTGGATATTTTTTTACCTTCATCAAAAAGCTTACAAGCATGACGGAAGTGTAGAATATCTAGTAGTGATTCTTGGTCTATCATAGAGCTTCCTTTTTTGACAATTATAACATCAAATCGGATATTTTTAATCTGTTTAAACTTTTTTTGACTCTTTTTGGATAAAATCGAATTTCTTAAATTGAAATATTTTGAGAGTCAATTAAACAAGGATAAAAAGTGCAAAATAAAGATAACACAATATATGAAATGCTTGTACATATTCCTATGTGCACACATGCAGATCCAAAAAAAGTAGCTATCATCGGCGAATCAAAAGAAATTTTAAATGAATTAGCCAAACATAAAGATATAGACACAGTAGAAATTTCTTCTGAGGATGCCATAGCCAAATTAACCGATACGAGTAAAAATAGTCTAGATATTATTATAGTTAATGCTAAAAAAATACTACATGATCCCTTGTTTTGCGGAATTGCCAAGCGTGCATTGAATTCCAAGGGCATTATCTCTGTTGCGGCTAGTTCTTTGGCAAAAGATGTTTCTAGCGCATCAAAAGAACTAAAAACACTTGGGGAGCATTTTCGTATAGTCATGCCTTATGGTTTTGCATCTAGCAATGATAGCTATTCATATGCATATATAGCAAGTAATTTTTATCATCCAACTGCTGATATCAATCTTCAAAGAGCAGATCTAACTGATGGCTTTAATTATTATAATTCAGATATTGCCATCGCTGCATTTACAATGCCAACATATATACGCAAACAATATTTAGGACTTATCAAATCTTAATGAAGCTCAAATACGCTATTGCTTTAACCGGAGGAATTGCTGTAGGCAAAAGCTCTACTATTTCTTTTATGTCACTATACGGTTTTAGATGTATAGATGCAGACAAAATAGCTCATCAAACCATTGAAGAGCAACGCGATGCCATTATCTCTTTATTTGGACCACATGTCATAAAAGATGGAAAAGTAGACAGAAAAGAGATTGGCAAGATAGTATTTGCTAATGCCAAAATGAGAACCAAACTAGAAACTTTACTTCATCCCTTGATTTATGATAAAATTATGGCACTTGCAGCACAAGAAGAGAAGCGAAAATTCCCATATTTCATAGATATTCCGCTTTTTTTTGAAAATAAAAGGTACAAAATAGATAGATCATTGGTCGTCTATGCTCCAAAATTTGAGCAAATAAAACGCTTGATGAAACGCAATGCCCTTAGCGAACAAGAAGCTTTGTTGCGAATTGAGTCACAAATGGATATAGAAGAAAAAAAGCGGCTTGCTACTTATGTAATAGACAATAGTCAAGATTTGAAACATCTTCAACAAGAATGCGAAAGAGTTCGTGATATAATTTTGGATGACTATAAAGGCGAATAATGACTGTGACCAAATATAATGCCAGTGGAAATGATTTTATCATATTCCATGCTGAACAAAAAAAAGATAGATCGGATCTAGCTGTCAAACTTTGCCATAGACATAGTGGCGTAGGAGCTGATGGTATGGTAGTATTGATCCCTCACGATGAATATGATTTCGAGTGGGAATTTTATAATAGTGATGGAAGCCTGGCTTCAATGTGCGGTAACGCTTCAAGAGCAGTTGCGCACTATGCACATGAAATGGGCATATCTATAAATAATGAATCTATATTTTTAACCGGTGCCGGAGTAATACGAGCCAAAATAAATGGTGATTATGTCATATCAGATATGGTACCGCCAAAAATCACAAATCAACAAATCATAGAAAATGACGAAACATGGTGGCTGATCGACACGGGGGTACCCCATCTTGTAGCCTTAAGAGATGATATATCGTCATTTGATCTGCTCCAAGCAAGGAAACTTAGAGAAAAATACAATGCAAATGTCAATATAGCTGCGATCTTTGAGGGTAAACTATATGTTAGAACATATGAGCGAGGTGTAGAAAATGAGACTTTGGCATGCGGCACGGGAATGGTAGCATGTTTTGTGAGAGCACACGAACAAGGTCTTTTACCATCTCAAGTACAAGTATTTCCAAAAAGTGAAGAAGAGATAGATATACGCTATAATGAAGGAATATATAGTTTTGGGGGCAGAGTAAGCAAGGTATTTGTCGCGGAAGTTTTTATATAATAATCAATTAGGATCAAATATGAAAAAAACCATTATATCTATACTATTAATTAGCTCATTGACTTTTGGTGTAGAAATAAAAGATGGTATCATGGAGTACGACAATGGCAATTATGCCAAGGCTTATAAAATTTTTTACGCTTTAGCCAAAAATGGTGATCCTAAAGCTCAATATAATATCGCTTTGATGTCGCTATCTGGCAAAGGTACCAAGATCAACCATGAAGAAGCCATATCTTGGTACACCAAAGCAGCAGATCAAAACCATGCTTTATCACAATATAGCCTTGGATATATGTATCAAAAACAAGCCAAAACCAATCCATTGCTTATCAATCAGGCAAAATATTGGTACACTCAAGCGATGGCGAACGGCATGAAAGAAGCATATACTAATATGGCATTTTTGTATTATAACGGATACGGTAAAAATATACCAAGAAATATACCAAAAGCTATGGTATTGCTAACCAAAGCTGCTTCTATGGGAGATGCAAATGCCCAGCTTAATTTGGCGATCATATATGGTTGGAGAGATGATTTGCCAAACGACAAACACAAAGCATACAAATATCTAAAACAAGCTCTGGCAAACGGCAAAAGCGAAGCTAGTACTTATCTCGATATGTTATGCAAAGAGAGCGTATGGGCATGCAAAGAGTAAATTAAGCGATTTTTTAAAATTTACTCTTTGCAAAAATGGCTATCGATATTAATTTGACCGTAGCATATCCAATTACCATGCCAAAAACTATCTCTACAGAAAACACAACAAGCCAACTCATAGTAGAAATATAATGATGTACTATCTCTTCGATGCCATGAAGCAATCCTGTTTGATGAGCGACTATCCCTCCTCCTACTGCTAACATAGCAACTGTGCCGATAACTGAAATACTTTTAATAAGATAAGGCACCACGGCTACGAGGCCATCTCCTATTTTGTTGATTACTCCATTTGTGCGCGCCTGAAAGAAAAAACCTATATCATCCAGTTTGATAATAAAAGCGACTATTCCATAAACCGCTACTGTCGTGATGATGCCTACTGCGACTAGTGTAGCTAATTTAACAACCATGGTGGTATTGCCTAAAAGAGAAAGGGCCAGCACCATAATCTCAAGTGAGAGGATAAAATCTGTTTTGATAGCGCTTTTTACTTTATTTCTCTCGAAATGTTCTGTGCTTAACTCTTCAAGAGTCTCTTCTTGGCTTTGGGCTTTATGATGATCAAAAAATTTCTCCAGCACACTCTCAACCCCTTCATAAGACAAATAAAGCCCTCCGACAATCAAGATAGGCTTCATAAGCCAAGGGGCTATAGCACTGATTATGAGTATTAAAGGGATAATAATAAGCTTATTAAGCATACTTCCTTTGGCTATTTTCCATACTATAGGAAATTCTCTGGCGGCTGCTTTTCTCTTTGCCTCGGCACCTATCGACTCACGTAACTGCTCCAATTCTTCTAGTACAGCTTGCTTTGCTTTTGGATCAAGTGCTTGGATATTAGACTTTAATTCTTCTAAAGAATGTGCTTTTTGTATCTCTTTGTGCAAAAGACTGGTAGTGGTCTCATTTGTAAGATTTGCGATAGCCGCAAGGTCATCTACCAAAATGCCTGAGGATTTGGCGCTTGCTACTTTGGTATATGTAGCTATATCATCAAGCATCACGGAGGCATTATCCAAAGAGCTTGCTACTGCCTTTGTACTTCCGGCCATAGTATGGCCTGCGAGTGAGCTTATATCATCACTCAGCGCAGCCAAGTATCCTAAAATTCCAGCCATCTATATATCCTAATTATAATTTGTTACATAAATAGGATTATATCGTAAGTTTGAATAAGGACGGTTGGAGCGTCATATGCTCCAAAAATGACGGCGGAGTAAAAAATATAGTATAATATTTTATACATATACTAAAGGTAAGATTATGAAAATAAAGAATATATTTTTTTCACTAGGTCGCAGTATAGCAGCTTCATTTTGTCCCGGTTGCCTAAAAAATGATTCTATTTTTGATCATACCATTGCCTCCATACCAGAAGCATCCGGCATCAGCTACTGTGCCTTTACAAACACTTTGGTTGTAGCAAATGATGAAGGAAAATTTTATGAGATTACCCCAAATGGAGATATACTAGCTATTCATTCAGTGGGCAACTATGACTTGGAAGGCGTTGTTTGCGAAGATGACAGATTTATATTTGCCATAGAGAATGGTGACCTTCTTGGTGTCAATAGAAAAACATTGCAACAAAACCTGTATCCTCTAGAAAAGATTAAAAAGCTCGGTAAAAAAAGTGGGATAGAAGGCATAGCAAAAGTTGGCGATAATTATCTTTTGACCATTCAAACGAAGGATAAAGAAGAAGCCTCTTTTATGTTAGTAGCGATTACAGAGGGCAAAACAAAAGTACTTAAAGCCATTCATCATGGGATAATAGACAGTGCCGGGTTGGATTATAAAGATGGCATACTCTATATAGTCAGTGATAAAAAAGACAAACTATATCTTTATGACCTCGAAAAGGAAAAAGAGATAAAAAAAATCAAACTTCCCTCTCTAGCTCTAGAAGGTGTAGCATTGGATGAAAAAGGTAATATATTTTTTGCCGATGATAATGGAGCAATTTTGAGATATACACTAGAAGAATTAAAATTAGGCAAATAGCTTATTAACGAAAATGCCGATAGGCAAAATGCCTATCGGTAGTATGGATAATAACTTCCGCCATAAAATCTTTGATCTTGATAATAATAGTATCCATCACGATAAGTTCCTCCGTAATAGTATCTATCATTATAATAATAATAAGGTCTATCACGATACCGAGGATAATTATACGAACCTATAATCACGGCTGCAGCTGCGCCAACGGCTACACCTGTTGCTAATGCTCGCTCGGTAGGTGTACACCCAGTAAAAAACAACATACTAGCAATAATACTTATTGCACCAAAATGTTTTACTTGTATTTTACCCATAATATCTCCTTTAGTGATATATAGTGTATACTATAGTATAACTGTGGAGACTTTGTGTAGTTAATAGACACCATTTTGATATACTAAAACTTAGTAGTGAGGGATCCTGTCTGCCAGCCTTTAGAAATGCTAGCAGATAGGAGATTAAAACTTATAAGTCAAACCGACATTGATAGTATAAACAGTGTCGTCCCAAGTTGATGTAGCAATACCTAGCTCGTCTTCGGTTATGCTTGAACCACCTTCATCCAACAAGCGTACGTAGTCCACAAATATTGAAAGATTTTCAGTGAATTCATATGAAGCACCGATACCCCATTGGAAATCATTCTCATCCAACCATTCGCCAGCATTATAACTCAATTCTACATTACCATACCCAAGCAATGCATAGATGTCAAATTGTTCAGTAACCGGATACATAGGTTTGACATAAATACCCCAAGCTCTTAACTCATCACCATCGGCATCACTGCCTGAAGCACTAGCTGGGATATCTGGGAGACCATTAACATAATAGTTCTCTGACCATTCCCAGTCATTATGACCCAAAGACCACCAATATCTGCCTTCTAGGGCAATATATTTGTTGAACTTGTACCCGGCCTGTGCCATTATGGCATTATAATCAACCTCTCCTGTTCCAACCGTTCTAAACACGTCAACACCGTCATCTAAGGTATCGACATAATCCTCATCCGTATGACCAAAACCATAGGCAACTCCTAGATAAAAACCACTATCATCCACTACAGGAGCTGGCACTACTACTGCCGGTTCAACCGGTGCGATATCTCCGCCTGCTAGGGCAAATGAACTTAATAACAATCCAACAACAATCGATCCATTAAACTTTTTCATAACTTCTCCTTATTTTGTTTTATTACGGATTAACTATAGCACATTAATATATAAATGTCAATGAAAATGAGAAAATATCATTTTATATTATAATAAAAGATTGGATTTTGTACAGCTTGAAATGCCCTTTTACTGGGATTTTCTTTAAAAAAATTCATTTTTTTGTCAATGCAAAATAGACATTTAAAAGTCAAAGATAAATAAGAAAATTTTTTTGATTAATAGAAAGTATCATTATATTGGTATTATTTGCAGGCAGCTTACTGTGATAAAAAAGAAGGATAAGGCTTTAGATCAGAAATGATTTTTGAAGTTTCAAAACTTAGCAAATGTAAATATCGAGATATTAATAAAAGAAGAAATATTTCTGCCAAGCTACGTATAGCTTGGCAGAAAAAGAAATTAGAACTTATATGTCAAACCGACATTGACTGTATAAACAGTGTCGTCCCAAGTGTATGTAAGAATATCACTACCAAGTACGACTGAACTTGAACCGCCTTCATCCAACAAGCGTACATAGTCCAAAAATATTGAAAGATTTTCAGTAAATTCATATGAAGCACCGATACCCCATTGGAAATCATTCTCATCCAACCATTCGCCAGCATCATCGCTCAATTTTACATTACCATATCCAAGCAATGCATAAATGTCAAATTGTTCAGTAACCGGATACATAGGTTTGATATAAATACCCCAAGCTCTTAACTCATCACCATCAGCATCACTGCCTGAAGTAGTGGTACCGATGAGATCATCTCCTACATATTCGGTCTCTGACCATTCCCAGTCATTATCACCCAAAGACCACCAATATCTGCCTTCTATAGCAATATATTTGTTGAACTTATATCCGGCCTGTGCCATTATGGCATTATAATCGACCTCTCCTGTTCCAATTATGGTCACATTACCTTCAACACCTTCGGTGGTTTCAGTATAATCTCTATTCTCATTTGCAAAAGCATAAGCTACGCCTACATAAAAACCACTATCATCTACCACTGGAGCTGGCACTACTACTGCCGGCTCAACTGGTGCGATATCTCCGCCTGACCAGGCGAACGAACTTAATAACAATACAACAAATCCAACAACAATCGATCCGCTAAACTTTTTCATAACTTCTCCTTATTTTGATTTATTACGGATTAACTATAACACATTTATATATTAATGTCAAGGAAAATGAGAAAATATCATTTTATATTTTAAAAGATTGGATTTTGTACAGTTTGAAGTGCCCTTGTACTGGCATTTTCTTTAAAAAACTTCATTTTTTTGTCAATGCAAAATAGACATTTAAAAGTCAAAGATAAATAAGAAAATTTTTTTGATTAATGGAAAGTATCATTATCTTGATATTATTTGCAGACACATACTAAGATAAAAATCATAAATAAAGATAAGGCTTTAGATCAAAAATGATTTTTGAAGTTTCAAAACTTAGCAAATGCAGATATGGAGATATTTATAAAAGAAGAAATATTTCTGCCAAGCTATACGTGGCTTGGCAGAAAAGAAGATTAGAACTTATATGTCAAACCGACATTGACTGTATAAACAGTGTCGTCCCAGCTATCTGTAAGCTCACCAAGTTCACCTACGGTTGTAATTGAACCACCTTCATCCAACAAGCGTACATAGTCCACAAATATTGAAAGATTTTCAGTGAATTCATATGAAGCACCGATACCCCATTGGAAATCACTTTCATCCACAAAATCGCCACCATCATCACTCAATTCTACATTACCATACCCAAGCAATGCATAGATGTCAAATTGCTCAGTTACCGGATACATAGGTTTTAGATAAATACCCCAAGCTCTAAGGTCGTCACCATCATTAAAGCTTCCCGAAATGGTACCAACGGGGAGACCATCAACATATTCAGTCTCTGACCAATCATGGTCATTATCACCCAAAGACCACCAATATCTGCCTTCTAGGGCAATATATTGGTTGAACTTGTATCCGGCCTGTGCCATTATGGCATTGTAATCAACCTCATCCGTTGCCGAAGCAACTGTGAACGGTGCATCAACACCATTATCAAGGGTTAAAACGCTATCTCTATTCCAATTTGCAAAAGCATAGGCAACTCCTAGATAAAAGCCACTATCATCCACTACAGGAGCTGGCACTACTACTGCCGGTTCAACCGGTGCGATATCTCCGCCTGCCAAGGCAAACGAACTTAATAACAATCCAACAACAATCGATCCGCTAAACTTTTTCATAACTTCTCCTTATTTTGTTTTATTACAGATTAACTATATCACATTTATATATTAATGTCAAGGAAAATGAGAAAATTTTTAAAATTAATGAAAAAATATCATTTTATCTCATATAAGATTGTATTTTGCACAGCTTGAAGTGCCATGTGCTGGCATTTTCTTTAAAAAACTTCATTTTTTTGTCAGTACAAGCTAGATATTTGATTAATGGAAAGTATCATTTTTCTAAATATTGCAGTCATTGCGATGAACGAAGCGAAGAAGGAATCCGTGAAAATATAGGCTGCTTCGTACCTCGCAATGACAAAATAAGAATAAAAGTTAGTTTAAAATGATTTTTGAAGTTTTGAAACTTAGTAAATGTAAATATATAGATTTTTATAAAAGAAGAAATATATCCGCCAAACCATGCATGGTTTGGCAAAAAAATGGGATTAGAACTTATATGTCAAACCGACATTTATCGTATAAAGGGTACTATCTAAGTCTGCATCGTAATCTCCGGACATGTCATGAAATACGAATAAACCATTTTTGTCTAACAAACGTACATAATCCACAAATATTGAAAGATTTTCGGTAAATTCATATGAAGCACCTATACCCCATTGGAAATCATTTTCATCTAGCAATTCACCATAATAATCTTCACTTATTTCAACATTTCCATACCCTAGCAATGCATAAACATCAAACTGTTCAGTTACTGGATACATAGGTTTGACATAAATACCCCAAGCTTTCATTTCATGATCACCCCCACTCTCAGAAATATTTCCTGCGAAATCGCCATTTACATAATAATCTGCATAAACAGAGGCTTCAGGACTTCCTAATGAGTGCCAATATCTGCCTTCTAGGGCAATATATTTGTTGAACTTATATCCGGCCTGTGCCATTATGGCATTAAAATCTACATCATATTTTCCAAATACTTCGTAATAATCCTCTGCATCAAAAAAATCAGCATAAAAATCACCTTTATATCTTGCGGCGCTATAAGCAAGTCCAATATAAAAACCACTATCATCAACCACTACCGGGGCAGGCACTACTACTTCTGGTTCAACCGGGGCTATATCGCCGCCTGCTAAGGCAAATGCACTCATTAACAATCCAACAACTATCGATCCGCTAAACTTTTTCATAACTTCTCCTTTTATTGTTTTATTACAGCTTTACTTTATCACTTAAATACTTTAAAGTCAATATTAATAAGAAAATTTTAAATAAGATGTTTTGAAATGAATTGATGGATTTAAAGCTAGATGGGGAAAGAATTATTTTTGTAGTTTTAAAATTCAAAAAATATGTTGAGATTTTGTTTGATTGTTATATTTGTAGTGGCCGGGAGAGGGGGATTCGAACCCCCGGAAGTGTTACCTTCGCCGGTTTTCAAGACCGGTGTATTCAACCGCTCTACCATCTCCCGATAGAGCAAAATATGGAGGTGCCACCCGGATTTGAACCGGGGATAGCAGCTTTGCAGGCTGCGGCCTTACCGCTTGGCGATGGCACCACATATTCAGTGGTGCCCGGAACTGGACTTGAACCAGCACGGCTGCAATAGCCGGGGGATTTTAAGTCCCCTGTGTCTACCATTCCACCATCCGGGCAATGACAACATCCATATTTACAGATTTTATCAATTTTTATTTACATTTTATGGAGCGGGCGAAGGGATTCGAACCCTCGACCCTAACCTTGGCAAGGTTATGCTCTACCCCTGAGCTACGCCCGCATCACGCCATAAATGGGATAGAATTATAGCCAAAAAATATATGAATGTAAAGAGTAAAAACAAAAAATATTATAAATTTTTCGCTTTAGTAGGATGAAGTCCAATTATTGAGTCTAAAAATGATATAATCAAAATAAAAATTGAGGACATATAGTGAGAAGTGACGAAATAAAAATAGGTGCTATACGTGCACCGCACAGAAGTTTATTGCGAGCTACGGGAGTAAAAGAAGAAGATTTCAATAAGCCTTTCATTGGCGTAGCAAACTCATTCATAGAAATAATTCCTGGACACTATTTTTTGGACAAAGTAAGTGATATCATAAAAGATGAGATCAGAAAAGCTGGATGTGTACCTTTTGAATTTAATACGATCGGTGTGGATGACGGTATCGCAATGGGGCATGACGGCATGCTCTATTCTCTCCCGAGCCGTGAGATTATCGCGAACTCAATTGAGACCGTAATGAATGCACACAAACTTGATGCCATGATAGCTATACCAAACTGCGATAAAATTGTCCCAGGGATGATAATGGGTGCTTTGAGAGTAAATGTAC
This sequence comes from Sulfurovum sp. UBA5622, assembly GCA_002424475.1. Taxonomy (GTDB): domain Bacteria; phylum Campylobacterota; class Campylobacteria; order Campylobacterales; family Sulfurovaceae; genus BN30871. The sequence goes on along the minus strand of DIKI01000002.1, from coordinate 51,589 downwards.
CGACCGTGTTTGTAAGCGGTGGACCTATGGCAAAAGGATACAAAAAAGATGGTACACCCATAGACCTTGCTACTGCATTTGAAGCTGTCGGCAAATTTGAAGCAGGCGAAATAGATGCTGATGAGCTCAAAGACATAGAATGCAATGCTTGTCCAAGCGGTGGAAGCTGTAGTGGTATGTTTACAGCAAACTCTATGAATACACTAATGGAAGCTATGGGAATCGCACTTGCTGGCAATGGGACCATATTAGCTCTCACAAAAGAGCGGGAAGAATTATATAGAAAAGCTGCTAGAAGAATTTGCGAAATTGCTCTTATGAATCAAGAGAGCCAAGAAAAGTTTAAAATTCAAAATATTTTAAATGAAAAAGCTGTATATAATGCATTTGCTGTTGATATGGCAATGGGAGGAAGCTCCAACACAGTTCTACACATGCTTGCAATCGCTAGAGAGGCAAATGTAGACTTTAAATTAGAGAATATAAATGCAATATCAAAACGAGTTTCTCATATAGCCAAGATAAGCCCTAGCCTTACGACTGTACACATGCAAGACATTGACAAGGCTGGAGGCGTAAGTGCTGTTATGCATGAGATGAGCAAAAGAGGTGATGATATATTGCTTGATAACCTGACAATTACAGGTGAGAGCATCAAAGAGCGAATAGCAGGAAGTGAAATAAAGGATACAAACATCATTCATACGGTAGAAAATCCTTATAGCCAAGTAGGTGGACTTGCTATCCTTTATGGCAATCTAGCAGAACAGGGGGCTGTTATAAAAACTGCCGGGATCACTGGAAGTCGTGTATTTACCGGAACTGCGGTATGTTTCAACTCACAAGATGATGCTATAAAAGGCATAATTGACGGTAAAGTTAAAGCTGGGAATGTGGTTGTTATCAGATACGAAGGTCCAAAAGGCGGTCCTGGTATGCAAGAGATGTTGGCCCCTACTAGCCTAATCATGGGCATGGGACTGGGTGACAAAGTGGCACTCATAACAGATGGTAGATTTAGCGGTGCAACTAGAGGTGCTAGTATCGGTCATGTTAGTCCTGAAGCAGCCGAGGGTGGACTAATAGGACTGCTCGAAGATGGTGATGAGATATTTATAGATGTTGATAATTATATATTAGAAGCAAACCTTACATTCGAAGAAATTGCAGAAAGAAGAGATAATTTCGTGCCATTTATAAAGCCTCTAACAAGTAGATGGCTAAAACAATATCGTGCACTAGTAACAAATGCTAGCAATGGTGCTGTACTGGAAGCGGAATAATTGATAGCTATTCCGTACTATATACGGAATCTATAAATAAAATAAATACAGACTCTGCAAAGAGGAGATAACTCCTCGCCAATCAATGAAGATTAATCTCTAAATAAGCTCAGATAACAAAAGTGTTTTAACCGCGCACTAGAAATACTTATGCGTAGCGTCTTGCCCCCATAAATCTTGCACTATAAAATGGGTGTTCAAGACTCGTAATAACAACTCTATGTTTTGCAGAGCTTGCGTGGATAAATTTATTGTCTCCTATGTATATACCTACATGGTTAACACCTTTACTTTTATTCCTTGAAGTATCAAAAAAGATCAAATCTCCTTTTTGAAGCTCTGCTCTAGCAATTTTAATACCTTTTTGGAATTGCTCAATTGCTCTTCTAGGTAAGCTTATGCCTTGTGATTTATAAAGATAAGAGGTAAGACCCGAGCAATCAAAAGTATTTGGTCCGGTAGCTCCCCATACATATCTATGACCTAACTGTTTTTGTGCATTAAACGGAAGTGCAGCTGATTTCAAGCTTTCTGAAATAAAATTATTAGTTTTAATTGAAGCTGTACTTACATTCAATGCTGCACTGCTAGCAAAACCTTGTCTAGAATTGCGACCCTCTGGTATAGTGATTTTTCTACCAATATCAAGCTTTTCCCCTAAAGAGATATTGTTAGCTCTTCTAAGCTCAGAAGTCTTTATGTGATACTTATTCGCAATCTCAGTAAGAGTATCGCCTTTTCTTATCTTGTAAGATTCTGCATTAGCAAAAATGGTAGATGTGAGCATCAATGATGCAGTAAATAATATAGTTTTTTTCATTCAAATCCCCTTTGTTGATTTTGTGATTTTGAAATTCTAGCTGATTAAAATTAATGAATTGTTAACAAAGTTATAAGATATGTGAATTAAAATAGGAGAAAAATAGTGGCATTAAGCCACCATTCAGATTTATTTAGCAAGTGCTTCTTGTGAGGTTTTTGCTACTGCAGCAAAGCTTTCAGGAGCATTCATAGCCATGTCGGCTAAGATTTTTCTATCTAGTTCGATATTAGCAAGTTTCAATCCGTGCATAAATCTTGAATAACTCATATCATTTAGTCTAGCAGCTGCGTTGATACGAACGATCCAGAGTCTTCTAAAGTCTCTTTTTTTACGTCTTCTATCACGATAAGCATAAACTAATGATCTCTCGAGTTGTTCTTTTGCTTTTCTAAAATGTTTTCTTCTAGCGCTATAAAAGCCTCTAGCTTGTTTTAATAGTTTTTTATGTCTTCTGCGTCTTACTACGCCTGTTTTTACTCTCATGGTGTTCCTTTACCTTGTGTTTTGAGGTGTCAAGCTATCAATTTTGCTTGAACTTGCCCCATATGTGATGGGGGACATTTGGCGATTTCTCGCGAGCTAGATGTGAGCGTAATTACGCGATCATCTCTTTGATTTTTTTAGCATCGCTAGCATTAACATACTTAGAGCTATTCATTTGTCTGTGGTGTTTGCCATCGACTTTAGTCAAAATGTGGCTTCTAAACGCTGTTCCACGTTTAATAGCGCCACTTTTTTTGACTTTAAATCTTTTGACAGCGCCTTTGACACTTTTCATTTTAGGCATATGTCTTCCTTTTAAAATTTTTCTCATAGAAAATGGGACATAATTATACCATATAAGATTGAAAATTAGATAAACAGAGTAGCAAAATAAAATAATATGTGAATATTTGTTAACTCCGCGCTATAGCGCGGAGTTACGAAGAGAGAAACTTAAAGCTTTTATTTTTTATTTGGGACGACATACATACTCATATATCTTCCCTCTTGTTGAATATCTTTTTCTATAGTTGCTACATCTTCAAGCATTGGCCATACTTTTTTAAGTACATCAGCACCCCACTCCGGGTTTGCCATTTCACGGCCTCTAAGAAATACTCTTAGCTTGACATGCTTACCTTTTTCTAAAAACTCTCTAGCATGCTTAACTTTGTAATTGACATCATTTTCTGCGATTTTGCAAGAAAATTTGATCTCTTTGATCTCGATAATTTTTTGATTTTTCTTAGCTTCTTTTTTGCGTTTTTCTACTTCATAACGATGCTTGCCATAATCCATTACTTTAGCTACGGGCGGATTGGCATCCGGTGAAATAAGCACCAAATCCAAACCTTTAGTCTCGGCTATTTTGAGTGCTGCATCCCTAGCGATAATACCAAATTGTTCACCGTCATCCCCAATGACCCTTAACTCTTTCGCAATAATCTCATCATTGATGAGTGTCTCGTCCTTCTTGCCTTTGGTTTTTGAATTAAACTGTTTGCTCAAATCTTTCCTTCTTGAAGTTGTTGGGTTAATTGTATCATAAATTCCTCTTGAGTTTGATTATATTGAGTTTTTGCTCTTCTATCCCGGATAGCTACGCTTTTGTTTGCTACTTCTTCGTCACCAACAATAACCACATATGGCACTCTTTGCTTTTCAGCGTTTCTGATTCTTTTATTTAAGCTATCATTTTTATCATATATTTCGCTATCTATGTCTATAGTCATACAAGCTTTTTGCAACTCTTTTGCATACTCTACGTGAGTCTCTGCTATCGGTACGAAAATCACTTGTGTCGGAGCGATAAACAATGGGAACTCTCCAGCGAAATGCTCAGTAAGAATAGCTATAAATCTCTCAAATGATCCTAAAATCGCACGGTGTATCATAACTGGTTGTTTGCGCGTGTTGTCTTCTGCTACATACTCTACACCGAATCTCTCTGGTAAGTTAAAATCTACTTGGATGGTACCGCATTGCCATTTTCTGCCAAGTGCGTCAGTGATCTTGACGTCTATTTTTGGACCGTAAAATGCTCCGCCGCCTTCGTCTATACCATAAGGAAGATTATTTTCATCAAGTGCTTCACGTAATGCTGTAGTAGCTATCTCCCAAACCGCATCGTCTCCTATAGCTTTTTCTGGCTTGGTAGAAATCTCCATAGTATAGTCAAAACCGAATTTTTTCATAACACTATCTACAAACTCTACAACTTCAAGAACCACAGGTTTGATCTGTTCTGGAGTACAAAATATATGTGCATCATCTTGTGTAAATTCTCGTACACGAAGCAGTCCATGAAGTACACCTGATTTCTCATGGCGATGCACCACTCCATATTCATAATATTTGAGCGGCAAATCGCGATAACTTTTGCCTGATTGCTTAAATATTTGTATATGGCCTATGCAGTTCATCGGCTTAATACCATACTCTTGCTCATCTATTTCGGTTAGGTACATATTTTCACCATAGCAGGCATAATGTCCGGATATTCTCCACATATCAGCTTTGAGAATTTCGGGTCCACGCACCGGCTCATAGCCTCTTTGGCGATGTGCTTTGTGTAAAATAGCTTCAAGTTTTGCTCGAAGGCGCGCGCCTTTTGGCAACCAAAATGGCAAACCGCCGCCGGCTTCTTCGTTGAACATAAAGAGCTCAAGCTCACTGCCTAGTTTACGGTGATCTCTTTTTTTGGCTTCTTCTATCATATCAAGGTGAGCTTTTAGAGATTCTTTATCTGCAAATGCTATGCCGTAAATTCTTGTCAACATCTCTGCTTTTTCATCTCCGCCTAGATAAGCCCCTGCTACTCTAGTGAGTTTGAAATTATGCAAGAACCCTGTAGTAGGCACATGTGGTCCACGACACAAATCTTCAAAATCACCTTGTTTATAGATAGAAACTTCATCATCAACGATACGAGACAAAACAGCCTGCTTTAGATCATCATGAGCAAATTTACTCATCGCTTCATTTTTGCTAATCATGTATTTCTCAATAGGAGCTTTTTTCTTGATGAGTTCTTTCATCTTTTGCTCTATTGTTTTTAGGTCCTCTTCGCCTATTTTTTTATCTACTCTAAAATCATAGTAAAAACCTTCATCTACAACCGGTCCTACGAAAAACTGTGCGTTACCATAAAGCTCCAATATTGCCTGAGCCATTAAGTGTGCTGTAGAGTGACGGATGATCTCCAATGCCTCAGCAGAATTATCATAATGTATTTCTTTTAGCCCTGCGTTAAAAGTGATACTCTGCGTATCTAGCAATGTCCCATTGGCGTCTATATAACCAATAACTTTTTTGTCCATCTGAAACCTTATAAATGTTTTGAAAATGCCATTATTATATCGAAAAGTAGTAATAAGTGGATTAAATGAGAAATTATTGTAGATGGTGATCCCGATTGGACTCGAACCAACGACCCCNNGGTAGTGCTCTACCAACTGAGCTACGCGATCACTAAAATTAGAATTGAAAGTATAGCAAAAATATATTAAAGTTTTTCATTTTATTTTTCAAAAACAACATTGCCATTCTGTACTTGACACGGAATGGCAAATGTAAAAACTTTACGCTTCTATATAATCCAAATCCTCATGAAATGTCTCGCGGGTAAGATATAGCATCACAAATCCTAAAACAAATACAACAGTACCTACAACTGCTCCGGCACCCAAAACTCCCAAGCTGCCTTTTAGCAACATAAAACTGGATGTTACAGGTACGACTGAGCCTCTAACAAAGTTTGGTACGGTTGTAGCTACCGTAGCACGGATATTTGTACCGAATTGCTCGGCTGCCATAGTGATAAACAATGCCCAATATCCACAAAAAAACCCAAGCAAAAACACTGCAACATAAAATTGTGTCACGCTAGCCCCGTGCAAAGTATAGTAGTAAACTACGGTAAATGCAGAAATAATCAAAAATATAAAGTAAGCTTTTTTACGGCTTTTAAGCTTTTGAGACAAAAACCCGCTTGCTAGATCCCCGACAGAAAGCCCGATATAACAATACATCAAAGCCTCTCCTGCGCTCACCTTGCCATCTATTGCCAACTCAATGGCAAATTCCGGAGAAAACATAACCAATACACCTACAACATACCAAAGAGGCACACCTATAATGATGGCTTTAAGATATTTAGTAAATAAAGCTTTACGACGAAATAATGAAAAAAAATCTCCCCTTTTAACATCATCACTGACATGGTGCGTAAACATATCAGACTCACGTACTTTAAACCGCAAGAATAACAATGCAAACCCTAGCACTCCACCAAATATATAAGCATTTCTCCAGTCAAAATGAGTAGCTACGATATTAGCAGCTACTACTCCAAGTACGCCAAATGCAGCTATCGCCATAACGCCATATCCTCTAAGATGCTTAGGTAATATTTCTGCGACCAATGTCACTCCAGCACCGAGTTCACCAGCCAAACCAATACCTGCAATTAGACGAAGAAAAGCATATTGCTCTACACTTGTAACAAATGCGTTTAGAGTATTAGCAACAGAATAGAGTATAATCGAAGCAAAAAGCACCGACATCCGTCCCCGCTTGTCTCCTAATATGCCCCACAATATACCACCAAGAAGCATGCCTATCATTTGCATATTAAGTATAATAGACCCCCAGTACATAACCCCGTCTTTATCAAGCCCAAGTTCTGTAAGACTCTGGACTCTGACAACACCAAACAAAATGAGATCATAAATATCTACAAAATACCCCATCGCAATAACTATTACAGGAAGAGCAAGTACTTGACGCATAGTTGTTATCATTTATTTTCCTCTTTATTTAACACGCTATTTTTCATGCCATAAAAGAAATATATAAGCGCACCGATCAAACTCCAAAGCACAAATCTAAGCCAAGTTTCTGCAGAAAAACCTAACATAACAATGCCTAATAAAATAAGATTTAATGGCAAAAGTACCTTGCCATAAGGTATCTTAAACCCTTTATCCAGTTGGTGAGTATTTTTTTTACGAATGACGATAACAGCAACTCCTATCATAAAGTAGGCAAAAAGAGTTCCGATATTAATAAGTTCTGCCAAAACTTTAAATGGTACAAACCCTGCCACAAAAGTCGCTATCACTCCTGTGATGATAGTAATCTTATATGGGGTATTTGTCTTCGAATGAAGAGTTGCCAAGCCATGAGGAAGCAGTCCATCTCTAGATAATGCATAAACAACGCGAGTAAGCCCGATACCCATTACTATTAGAACCGAAGTAAGCGTTATAATTGCTCCGATAGCTATAATACTGCCTATAATAGGCTCGCCAAGTTGATACATTGCCGAAGCCAATGCATCAGGAACGTCTAGTTTATTATACGGAACAATGGAAACAAGCACAAAACTTACAACAATGTAGAGTACTGTACTAAGTGCAAGTGAACCTATTAACCCTATTGGCAGATTTTTTTGGACATCTTTTGTCTCTTCAGCAACCGTGGCCAATGCATCAAAGCCAAGGTAGGCAAAAACTATGAGAGAAGTTGCAGCCCAAACTCCACTCCAGCCAAACGGCGTGAAATTGCTAAGATTATTAAAGTCTATGTATTTAACACCTACAAAGATAAATAATACAAGAACTGCCAATTTGATAGATACAATAACCGTATTTGTATTGGCACTTTTTTTGATGCCAAGGGTAAGTAGCATAAAAATGGCTGCTGTCATAAGTAGGGCGAACAGATCCACAACAGTACCTTTTGCCAAATTAAAGGAACCAGTAATGGCAACTGGGAAACTAAATCCAAAAGCGTTTTCTATAAATCCTCTAAAATACCCAGCCCATCCAGTAGAAACAGCCGGCACAATGAGTCCATACTCCAAAATAAGATTCCATCCTACGATCCATGCGGCAAATTCGCCAATTGAAGTATAAGTATAGCTATAAGCACCGCCAGAAACCGGAATATTTGAACCGAGCTCTGCATATACTAGCGCTGACATTCCGACTGCAATAGCTGCAAAAATAAATGATAATACAATAGCGGGTCCTGCTACGGTTGCTGCTGTTGTACCGGTAAGAACAAAAATACCAGAGCCAATAGTTCCTCCAACGCCGAGCATCACCAAAGCTAGTGCCCCAAGTTTTTTTTCAAATTTACTTTCATTTGCATGATACTCTTTCCTGCGAAGCATCTTGCCCATCAACTCATTCATTTTTCCCTCTTTTTTAAATGATTTCTCAATTGTATTAAAAATATACTAAATAGTACCCGTTGAGCTATTTTTTAATAACTTAAGATATACTATTTGTAACAACAATAAAGTTTAAATCGGATTTTTTATGAACAGTACATCAAAAAATAAATTAACTATAGTCGGAGTAGGTAATGTCTTGCAATTGGATGATGGCATAGGTGTATATGCCATATCGTTTTTAGAGCAGAATTATACTTTCACCTCCGCTATTAAATGCATAAATGGAGGGGTCGAGGGCATGGGATTGCTTAACTTGTTAAGCGAAACTGACCATATGATTATTTTAGATGCTATAGAGATAGATGATGAGGCAGGCAGTATATATGTTATTCCTGCTGAAGAGTTAAGCGGATATGGACTTAGCAGTGGCGGGGCTCATGAGATAGGGATATTACAATGTTTTGATATGCTTGAGCTTCAAGGAAAACCTACTCCAGAGGCTACCGTCATAGGAATAGTACCTTATAGGGTATCATTTGATATAGCTCTTAGTACGGAATTGGAAGCTCATTTTGATAGATATATCCGTACTATTTTACATCATCTATCAACATTGGGATATGATGTATCTGCACTTGAAAATCAAGTGACACTATCGGATATCATACAAAAGGTAAATTATCCATCATAGCCTTATGATTTAACGATGCTAGTTTCCCATCCATCATAGACAACCCCGTGTTTTTCTCCGAGTTTTATCAAATCCAAAGTTAGCTCATCAATATCATAATAAAATGGGGTATCTTTGCGATAAAATATTATTTTATTTTCTGGATTTTTTGTTTCTTCTTGCAAAGTAAATCCATCTTTTATAAGTTCTTCTTTTAGCATATCTGAATTGGCATCTTTTGTCACATAGAAACTATGCTCTATCATTCTAGGGATTTTAAGCAGATCTTCATTTGCTCTTAGATTGTCACATACTTTGTGATTATGTATTATCTGTAATTCGTAAATTGTTGGATACAATAAACGATGATAGTAATTCCATTCATTGTCGGCCTGAAAACCATGAATGATTTCATAGCTTTCAAATTCTTCTAGCGCATAAGACAAAAAATCTTCCCAATTATAGGTAAACTGAAGATAAAAAACAAAGGTCACGCTTCCTTGCGATATAATGCGCCCAACATATTTGCCTATGCGAAATTTTATAAGGGATGACTCTATTTTGTCTTCAAGATAAGATATCTCTGCTTGCTCTGTATCATCTAACAGTCCATTTTCTTTGGGATTTTTTAGCATCACCTTCACAAATCCAATTGTAGGATACATAGCTTTAATATCTTCCTCCCTAACTAATCCTACATTGCATTGCACAGAGGCTATCATGCCATCTATAGTTTTCATATATATTTCCCAATGCTCATCCATCTTTTACTCCATTTCCAATCTCATAAGATACATGTCTTCTCCATCTATGACTTTGACATCAAGACTTTCACACTTGGTACATTTATAAAGCGGACTTTCAAGCTCTATTTCGTTACCGCACTCATTGCATGAAATTTTAAGAGGTTGTTTGCGTATTATCAACTCTGCAAAATCACAAATGGTTCCTTCTTTAAATGTATCAAATGCAATTTTGAGCAGATGGGATTCTACCCCGCTCATAGCTCCTATCTTTATCTCGATAGAGCTTACGCTTGTAGCTTCATTTTGTGTTGCTATATCTTCGCATTGCGTAAGCAATGCTTGAACTATGCTATATTCATGCATTCATGTTTCCTTAACAAATACGAGGTAAAAGTTCGCCCGTAGGCAATTCTAAAAATCTTTGTGTGCCCCAGCTGCTTCTCAGTACTACTTTACCTTTATATGAATTGTTCACGGTTCCTATAATAGCTGCGCTTTGATTTGTTTGACGCAATATTTCTAGCGTTTTCTCTGCTTCTTCGACTGGCACAGCGATGACATAAGTACCTTCATTTGCAAGGGCTGTTGCTTCAAACCCTAAAAGCTCACAAATACCTTGTACCTCTTCGCATATAGGAATAGAGGCTTCATTGATCTCTATAGTTACACCCGATGAACTCGCCCATTCGTTGAGTACTGCTGCTAGACCGCCTCTTGTCGCGTCACGCATAGCTACTATAGAAATAGACGCATCTACTAAGGATTTTACCTGTGGGTACAAAGAAGCACAATCGCTTTTAAGTTCAGAGGATAAAGCCATCCCTTCTCTAGCAGCGAAAATAACTGCACCATGAGATCCTATGTCACGACTAACCAAAATCGACATACCCTCTTTTAGATGACTTGCACTAATGCCATTATAATAAACCTCACCAATACCTGTTGTATTGATAAAAAGTTTATCTACATTTCCTTTTGGTACTACCTTTGTATCTCCACAAACCACTATGACGTCATTTTTTTCGAGTTCATCGCGCATACTTTTGATAATATTTTTGAGCTCATCAAAGCTAAATCCTTCTTCTATCATAAACGCTATAGATAAGTATTTTGGTTTTGCCCCCATCATAGCTAGATCATTACAAGTGCCACAGATAGCCAATTTACCTATGTCGCCTCCCGAAAAACTCAAAGGACTTACTGTAAAGCTATCAGTTGTAAATGCCAATTTGCCATTTTCAATGAGGGCAGCATCTTCACTATTATTTAAAATAGAATTACCAAAAGCACTATAAAAAAGACTCTCTACCAACTCTTTGCTCTCACTGCCACCATTGCCATGTGCTAAAGTAATCGTTGTATTTTTCATTTCATATTCCCATATCTATAATATGCCGCACAGGCACCTTCGCTACTTACCATACAGCTGCCTATTGGATTGTTTGGCTTACATAAAGTACCAAATATTGTACACTCTGGTGGTGTGGCTAGCCCTTTTAGTATGTCTCCACAACGACAAAGTTTATGATCTTGGCACTCCTTAGTCGGCAATATATCCTTATATATCTTTTCTGCATCATATGATGAGAACTCCTCTTTTAGCTTCCAAGAACTGTTGGCTACTTTGCCAAGTCCTCTCCATGAGAAAAAAGGTGCTTTTTCAAAATATGTCCTTATAAGTGCTTGGGCTTTTCCGTTTCCTTTTTTATCAACTGCTCTAGAATATTGTATCTCCACCTCACTTCTGCCTTCTATCATTTGTCTTAGTATCATGTGGATACTTTGCATAACATCAACTGGCTCAAATCCAGAAACCACCACTGGTCTTTTATAAACAGATGCGAATGGCTCATATATATCACTGCCGGCTATGACACTAACATGGCTTGGTCCCAAGAATGCATCGATTTTGTTTTCAACCGGACGATTTTCTTCATCTGCCATAAGAACAGTCATAACCTCTGGTACTGTTACATGATTGATGTAAAATAGAACATTGTCTATTTTTTGCGTGATGACACTCTCTAAAAGTGCAGCAGTCATCGGTGTAGTTGTCTCAAATCCTATAGCAAAAAAGATAACTTTTTTAGTTGGATTCATTTTTGCAATTTCAAGCACATCCATAGGAGAATATACAAATCTCACATCAGCACCTTTGGCTCTTGCATCTTGTAAGCTACCATTACTACCAGGAACTTTTATCATATCCCCCAAGGTTATCAATATCACATTTTCTTGCATAGCAAGAGTATATGCGTGATCTATCCTCTCTTTTGGCATAATACACACAGGACACCCAGGGCCATGGACAAAATGAATATTTGCAGGCATTAATTGCGGCAAGCCATATTTCATGATGGTATGAGTATGCCCTCCACAAACTTCCATTATGCCAATTGGACGATTTAACTCTTTGGCATCTATGGCTATTTGCTTGGCATATGCCTTGATGACTTTGGCATCACGAAAATCATCATAAAGATCTTTAAGTTCTATTGACACAATTATCGTCCTCCTCTATTGAACTTCTTCTTTCATCTTCGTCCATCAAAGAGAGAATTTCTCGATAAGTTTCAAGTGACGCTTCGGCTTCTTCGACGCTTATTTTATTCATCACAAACCCTATATGTATAAGTACAAAATCGCCTATCTTTACATCTCCTTGCGCCATCATTGCTAAACTGGCATCTCTAGATATACCCATAGTATCGACTGCGCATGTCTGCTTTTCTTCGTCAATACTTACTACTTTACTAGGAATTGATAGACACATTTTTATCCCCTCATCTTTCTTTTGAAATCTATCCACTGCGCAAATGCCTTTAGTGAATCTTTATCTTTTATGCTTATCTCCAAAATATCAACATTTGGTTTTAGAGATCTAGCCACAGCTTTTTCTTTTTCGATGTCATATGTGAAATGTGGAAGCAGATCAACTTTAGTAAAGATTATCAAATCTGCTTTTCTAAACATCACGGGATATTTTGCAATCTTATCTTCGCCTTCAGGAATTGAAACTAGAACTACATTAAGATGAGTTCCCACATCATAACTGGCAGGACATACTAAGTTGCCTACATTTTCTACGAAACATACATCTATATCATCAAGCTGCAGATCATGCAATCCCTTGTGTACCATAAAAGCATCCAAGTGACATGCTGAACCTGTTTGTATCTGAATAGCTTGGATGTTTTTTGCTTTTAATCTATCCGCATCTTTGTTTGTCTCCAAATCACCCTCAATGACACCATAGTTGAAATCACATACATCTTTTAAGTGTTCCAGCAGGGTTGTTTTGCCACTTCCCGGGCTGCTCATGAGATTGATGCCTAATACTTTATGGCTATCTAAATGTGCACGGTTGTGCATCGCTTCGTGATCATTTTTATCCAAAATTTTTTGAATGACCGTGATAGTTTTTGGGTCATTTAAATGAGGGTTATCAAGAATTTGACCGTGGTTTCCATGATGATGGTCGTGATGATGGTCATGTCCATCTTTGCCTCTTATGCTGCATCCGCAATCTGTACACATTTTGTTTCCTTTTTGAAATATAGTTGTAAAAATATTAATTTTTATCCTGATTTTAGTAAAAGCCTATATTGCGATTTCCCCACGTTCCCCCTGTGATTGTTTATGACTATGCCATGCCCCTAATTTTTGTATACTATGTGTATGCAAAAAACCTGCCTTATGTAAGAGATCATGATTTTGTGTAAAACCGGCAATTTCTCCGTCATAAATAATTTCCCCCTCTTTAAGCACGATCGCTCTACTCCCAAGCTCTTCGGCTAAAGTCAAAGAGTGAGTTGAGACGATAGAAGTACACCCGAGATTGTTAATATAATTGACTAGATTTCTGCTGGTTTTGTTATCCAAAGAGCTAGTAGGCTCATCAAGCAATAAAAGCGATGGTTGAACTAACAATACGCAAGCAAGTGCAACTTTTTGTTTCTCACCTCCACTTAGCATAAAAGGGAAAGAGTTTAATTTATTCTCTAAACCTAAAATGTGAACAATATATTCCAACAACTCTTCGTTCGGAGTGATATTTAGTGGCTCAAATGAAAATAAAAGCTCCTTTTTGACAGTTTCGCAAAAAAGCATTGCATCTATATTTTGAAACAACAAAGAACATTCTTTTCTAAAGAATACAAAATTCTCTTTCGCTTTCAAAAAAGAAGAAGTGATGAGATTGCCATCAAATTTATATTCTCCAGTTCCTGCGAACATCAATCCATTTAACAACTTCAACAAAGTACTCTTGCCGCTGCCGTTCACCCCCAACAGCACAACTTTTTCGCCTTTATTTATCTTAAATGACAAAGAGTTTAAAATAAGATTATCGTTTTGATTAAAAACTATATTTTTACACTCAACCATGGTAACCTCTTGATTTAAGTGCATAACTATTTTCTTTGGACAACTCAAGTGCTTTTTGAAATAACGTAACAGATAAAGACGCAATTAGCCTTAGAGTATCGGAAAAACTTTTGGTGTTCATGCCCCTGCTCTTGGCTGCCTCATAACTCTCTTGCAGTATGCGGACAAAAAGTTCTTTTTTTGCCAAAAACAAGATAATAAAAAGTTTAATATCCGGCGTAAGTCCAAATATGCCTATCACACTAAATCTATTGACAAAAGCCAGCGTCATATATGTCAACACAAAAGAACGCCAAACAAAAACTATTTGATGTGCTATTTGGATTTGACCTGTTAAATAGTAATTAAAAATACTATTAGCAAATGCCAATAAAAATGAAAATATAAAAACTGCAAAAAATGAAAATTTTAGAACAGTGTATCTATCTTTGGAAATCAAAAAAGCAACTGCTGTCAATATGCTAAGGATTTTTATGTTCGATATTGATGCACTAAAAATAAGTAAAATAACCAACGCCGCTAAAAGTATTTTGCTCTTGTTATAATCTGATAGATTTTGCATGATCAACCTATCTTTGTTTGGTTTTGATATGTTTCAAAGCCAAGAAAAACCCAAAGCTTGCTACGATCCCGATCATAGCGCTAATAAGTGTACTGAAAATCGAATTCATGCCGCCAAATTCATAATCAGGAATTGGTGCTTGTATGCCGGCGTTTTGCATCCCTGCCGGAATGTACCCTACTAATCCCCGGAACTCTTCTATTCCCCATTCTCCCCATGCTGGGTATTCACTAATGAGACCAAATGGAGTCAAAACCAACATAATAATCAAAAATATCACTATTTCTTTACGCACTTGCGACTCTTTTTATCTTTTCAAAAAATCTCACAACAGCTACGGTGACAAAACCTTCAATTACACCAAATATCAACATGTGAGATCCGACTACCGCAGGAATAGTTACATCAAGGCCAAATGGAAAATAAAGAGCCTTGCCATCTTCCATAAATAGCATAGGCTGAATCCCCAATATTAGTGCAATTGCAACACTTGCCAAAACCATACCGCCGTAACCGGCAACAAAAAGAGCTAGGCTCTGGGAGGTCCTATTGTGAAGTAAGCGATAAAAATAATATGATCCAAATGAACCTACAAATCCCATAGCAAGTGAATTTGCTCCAAGTGCCAATATTCCGCCGTCTCCAAATAAAACTGCTTGAAAAAATAAAACTGCGCTAATCGCAATAAATGCAGCCCAAGGTCCAAGCAAAATAGCCAATACCGCCATACCTATGGCATGCCCACTGGTGCCTCCTGGAATTGGAATATTGATCATCATTATTAAGAACGAAAAAGCTGCCATGGATGATAAAAAAGTTACTGCATCTTCATGGCTATCCAAAAGTTCTTTTGCTTTTTTCATCCCATACCACCACAAAGGCGCAGCCAAAGCTAATGCTGTGATCGATGTCGATGGTGAAATAAATCCGTCTGGAATATGCATTGAGTATCCTTATATTTTTTTAGGTATAAACTCTTGAATGTAAATCTATTGATATAGTATTAGCTTTGGCGTAAAAAGAATATTAATAAGATGTTATCTTATATATTTTAAGGACTAGATTGATATAATTTAAAATGGAATGTATATATTGCCACTATTCTCGTACTTACCAACTGTCTGATGGACTATGTAAATGTCCACGATGTAAACGTAAATATAGCCCACAAAAACAAGCCAGGGAATTGGCGATACTTATTGATTTTTTGGATGGACATAGCAGTTTACAAGCAGCCAAAATACACCAATGCCATTATCTAACAGTCCATCGTTTATATATGAAATTTCGTGGTCTTATTGCTAAATATAGTGATGAGATATATGCTGCAAATGAACATCTAATAACTGAATATGATGAATCTCTTTATATGCCGTACAGACATAGAAAATCCACACAAAATATTACCAAAGCACACAACTTTCTTACATTTTCTTTTGAAGATAAAGTTTACAATATAATGATGCCACATTTGGGGCGTTATAGCGAAACGCTAGATTCTAAATCAATAAAACAATTTTTGCGTTTTCATAAAATTGTCAAACTCCGTAAAGCTTCAAACACAATTACTGCTTTTTGGGATTTTTTCGAAACATTTATTGCTAAATATCGAGGGGTAAGCGCTGACTCTTTTGTCTATTATCTCAAAGAAGGCGAATTTCGTTTTAATTATACCTATGAAGAGCAAAAAGAGATTTTATTAAGCCTTACCAGAAAGCATCGCAGCGATCTGTCCTAAAGCTATGCCTCCATCATTTGGCGGTACTGATTCTCCAAATAACAAATCAGGAAATCTCTCAAAAAGCAACTCCAAAAGTACTCCATTTTGAAATACACCACCGCTTATAACTAGTGGCAAAGAAGGGTATAGTTCGCGTATATATTCTATCATTTTCACAATAGTTCGGAAAAATTTTGATATAGCTACTCTAGGCTCTTTTTCCTCTATGATAGCCCGTATCATGTCTGTAAAAATTATTTTGTTTTCGATCACACTGAAAGGATACGCTTCATTTATATCAGAGTCAAAAAGCTCTTCTAGTAACATACCGCTTTCTCCTTCGAAGCTCACGCTTTGACATACTCCGCACAAAGAAGCAACAGCATCAAATAATCTGCCCATGGAAGATGTAAACGGGGAATTTATATGTTTTATCCATGCTGCATAAAATATATCAAGCTCTGATAAACTGAAAGCTTTTATAGTAGAATTATCAAGTTTAAATGCCTCCTTGCCATAAATATCAAATAATAATCCCAAAGCTACTCTTCTAGGTTCCCTGATGGCTTTCTCTCCACCCAAAAGCATAAATTGATTTAAACTGGCAACTCTTGTAAATCCATCATAATCACATATCATAAACTCTCCGCCCCAAAGCGTGCCATCATCTCCGTACCCGGTACCATCAAAGGCTACTCCGAGTACCTTTGTAGTCACACTATGCTGTACCATGACAGATAATATATGGGCATAATGGTGCTGTACTGTTATGGTAGTATCAAAATTTTCTTTGGCGTATTTCGTTGATTCATACAATGTATGCATATCATGCACTACTGCTTTTGGAACAAAATCATAAAGTTGTCTCAATGTATTGATGTTTGATGCAAAATAACTTACAGAGCCGATACTATCCAAGTCACCTATATGAGGCGAGAGTATGACATCTTTACCAAATCCTATAGCAACTGTGCTTTTTTGATTGGCACCAAGTGCTAGTGTTGGACAACGCAAAGCAAATGGAAGCTTGATATGGGCAGGCGCATAGCCTCTGGCACGACGAAGTATAAGCGTATGATCTGCCACTATTTTAATGACACTGTCATCACAGCCATTTACGATTTCTCTATTGTGATCAAGTACGGCATCGTAAATGGTTTCTAGTTTTTTTAATGATTCTAGATTTATACATAATGGCTCATCACTCAGGTTGGCACTTGTAGCTATCAGGGGACGGTCTAGCATTTGAAGAAGTAAAAGATGCAATGGTGTATAAGCCAAAAAAATACCGATCTGTGACAGATTTGGTGCTACAGATGGGGCGATTTGTCTTTTTGATCTAAGTAGAACAATGGGTCTTTGAGGAGAAACAAGATATTTCTTTTCTGTATCTGATATATATGCTAATTTATTAGCTTCATCTATATCTGATATCATTATGGCAAATGGTTTTGATGGGCGGTGTTTTCTCTTTCTAAGCTCCATAACTACTTTGTCGTTAGTTGCGTCGCATACCAAATGATATCCGCCCACACCCTTGAGTGCTACTATTTTTCCTTCCAAAATATAGTTTACGGTATGTCTAATGCACTCTTCTTGTGAGAGATCAAGTTTTTGTTCTTTCACATAAAAAGAAAGTTTTGGTCCACAATCAAAACACCCTATAGGTTGCGCATGATAACGACGATTTGCAGGGTCATTATATTCAGTCTCACAAGCTTTGCACATCTTGAAATCACTCATAGATGTATTATGTCTATCATATGGAAGATGCTTGATGATAGAATAGCGAACGCCGCAATGTGTGCAATTTATAAAGCCATATCTATATCTTCTATTTGTAGGATCAAAAAGTTCTTTTTGACACTCTTCGCAGACAAACATATCCGGAGGAATCTTGACACTTTTGTCTCCAATATTATCACTTCTTTCTATAGTAAAACTGTCAAATATTTTATTGACAACTTTGATATATTCAATGTTGTCAATTTGAGCCAAAGGAGGGGGATTGCTACTTATGGCTTGTAAAAACTCTTCTAGCTGGGCCGAAGTAGCATTGAGAAATATCTCTACGCCACTAGTTCCATTGCTCACACTTCCTTTGAAACCAAATTTTGAGGCAAGCGTATAGACAAAAGGTCGAAAGCCTACGCCCTGCACAACACCATAGATATTGATTTTATAGGTATAGTGCTCCATGGAGCGCATTCTCCTTGCCCATTGGATATTTTTTGTTGGTAAGCAACTCTCTTGAACCAAGATTTCTTTTTATTCTACCAAAAAGGATCTGATTTGCTATGGTTTCGCCAGATAGGGCTATGACATTTGTTTTAGTTTTTTCTATCAATTGATTGACAACTTCACCTATATAATCTCCGAAAGATTCATAAAGACTGTAGCAAAGCAGACTAGATTCTACACCTCCAAGCTGATAACTCATAATGCTGGCCAAAAGTGCATCATAGTCAAATCTATTGTCTTTAATATGTGTATCTATCTGTATGCCGCCCTTGCCTAAAAATCTTAATGCCTCAGTAGTTATGCCGTTTAAACTCTTATCCTCTAGGCCTATCAGTATAGCGGCTATACCAAATGCGTCAAGTTTTGCGGTTAGATTTTCTATTTGTTCTATTCTATCCGGAAAACGAAGACGATAATTTTCAACTAACCTATCAGAACCATCACGTAAATTTGAAATTCTCTCCAACAGTAAATCAGAATCAAATTCTCTGGCCGGAACTGCATTTATGACGTCTTTCCCATTGTAATATAAAAAATGTAATGCTTTTTCATCAAAATATACCCCCAAAGCTTTCCCTGACAATTTATCATTTTCTGACAGTACCGATAATATACTAGCTTGCCATTGTGTAAAATATTTTACATTTGAATGGCCGCTTTCAAACTCATCACCTTCTAATTGGTAAAATTTCGAAGTTTGGGCTACTTCAAACTTTTCAATAGAATCTATGATACGAACACCGTCTACTATAACACTTGCCAAATTATGCGCCACTATGACTCTATCATCTTTAGTCAAGTCAATGGTTGGAAATGTCAATCTTTCTCCGGATATTATTTTTTTTGTATCTTGATTGATAAAAAGTTTACTATCAATTTGAGGCAAAACAGGTATGTCAAAATCTATGACAAGCTCTGCTTCTTTATCGGCATTAGAGTCGGTATAAATTATATAATCCAATCCCAAATTCATAGCTTCTTTTGCCAACAACATACTAATGCCGTCGTCTGGATACTTGACCCAGATGCTAGATCCAAATAATTTCTTTGCTTCATCGCTTTTAGTTGCAAGTCTGATTAGGGGTCGTTCTATAGACAAAAGAGCATTAAATTCTTCTTGTATGAGCATAAAATGCGTATTTATAGTATTGAAATTTGTTATCATCACAATAGGATTTTCTAATTTAGGCAGCGAGTAAGGATTCGCAAAAAGACGATATCCATTTGTAGTTTTTACAAGTATCTGCTTTCCTTCATTGATCGCTTTGGCGCTTACCTCAAAGAGCTTACGATAGGCTCCCTTGTCGTTTGCAATGCGTTCGCTCTTGTTGTCTTTGATTCGCAAAGCTATACCGCATTCGACGCATGAAGCTAAAGGATAGTCTTTTCTCATGATATTTGTTTTTTGTTCATCTTCACATGCAGTACATGGCACTATAAAACGCATAAAACTTTTAGCTCTTACGAACGGGTATCCATCCATAAATGGTGTTTGGGTACCACAATTATTACAGCTTGTAAATGGATAATAATAATATCTGCTAGAGACATCAAACATCTCTTTTTGGCAATATGGGCAAGGAGCTATATTGACAGGAATGCTTGAACTGGAATTTTGCGACACACTCTTTGGTTTTGTTTCGCTCGTATAATAACTACTTTTGCCTAGATATATTGACGCTGGAAGATTTTTTTCAAGTGTCAATAAAAATTCATCTATAAAAGCAGAAGAAGTATCAAAAACTATGAGTATCTGATCTTTTTCTTGAATGACTTCACACGGCATATTCTCTTTAACAGCAATAGCCCGTATTATTGTAGTAATATATGTTTTTGTAGCCAAAAAAGGCAATACAACAATATAATACATTTTGTACCACCTGTAAAATTTTGTAAGTTATTATACCTTATTGTAGGTATTCTTGTGTGGGATTAGCGCATTTTTCTACGACAGATATTATGGATGTCTGCTCTTTTTTTGGCTTTAGCTCAATTCCACAACTGCTAAGATAAGAAAGTGTAATATCTAGTAGCTCTGGAAATGCTGCAAACATAGCGTCGCTCATGCCATTATTGACACTTATGATATCATCTGGGATGATACTGATCATAGTAATATCTGCTATCTTATCAGCAAAAGCACAAATTTCAAGCATCATATTTATCTCAGCTTCATTTGCGGTTTTGTGAGAAGCTCCTTGATTCATGACTTCATTGGCATCATCTATAAAGATAGAGCCGGCCTTATCTTTTTTAGAACTGGTGCTAACCAAAACAACTTTTGAATATGTTTGAAAATATGTCATCAAAGTAAACCCAAGCACTCCTCCATCAACTATTGTCAACTCGGGGTGTGGATCGTAATTTGATTTTATAAATTCGACGAGGTAGTGACCCACTCCCTCATCGCAAAACATAATATTCCCAACCCCAATAAGGGCTACTTTATCATTTTCTATAGATTCCAATGCTTACTTCTCGTCTTTTACAAATTTACTGCCGCCGACAACGATAGCCAAATCGCCCTCTTCCCAAAAAATAGTACGCCATACTTGATAATAGATATGAAATGCAACCCAAGCTATAATGAGCCACATAGTAATATGATGTGCTATTCTTACAGTCATAAGATTTCCGCCAGTGACTGGAATGGTCCAATCGGTCGTCACATGTAATATCCATGGCCACCACGCGCCTATGCTGCTTATTCCAGATTCTAGACCATGAACATATAATTGTAAGCCTGTAAATAACATAAACAATAAAAGAAGATGAAAAATCGTAAAATACACCGTATTGAAACTATCACTATGTGATGAATCAAATGATTTTCTACGATTTAGCGTAATGAGGTTTAAAAACACCCCCCCAAATTCATTTAGATTATGAGCGTTAGGTATAAGTTTTTTATACGGTTTCTCAAATCGTGAAAAGAAATATAGATAAACGATCACAACAGATGTAACATCAAATATAATGGCGGCGATAAAATGCCACCATCTATTCCAAGCCATCACATACTTATGTACGGCTGGTTCTGCTATAAGTGTTTGATAATATGGTTCGCCTATATACAACCCTGTAATAACAGCTACTACCATAAATGTAGCATTTAGCCAGTGAATAGATCGCATTGCTACGGTCATTCTCTCCACTTTTTTATAAGTTTCTTGTTTCATCACAAACCTCACTTAAAACACACAAGTTGGATCTATTTTATAGCTTCCAAGTTCTTTGCCTTTTGTATCCACAACATGCACGGCGCATGCGAGACATGGGTCAAAACTATGTATAGTTCTTAATAGCTCTAGTGGCTGATCTGGATTAGCAACTTTTGTACCAATCAAACTGGCTTCATATGCACCAAGTTGCCCTTTGGCATCTCTAGGACCAGCATTCCAAGTTGAAGGTACGACAGCTTGATAGTTTTTAACCTTCCCTTCTTCTATGCTTACCCAGTGACCCAGTGCTCCTCTTGGTGCTTCAGCAAGGCCCATGCCTTTAGCGTTTACACTTACTTCATCAAAATCAAATTTTGTCCATGTTGATAGATCTCCACCCAATGCATTTACACCTAGTTCGTCGATCCATTCCATCAATACATCACACATCAACTCTGTCTCGATAGCACGAGCAGCGGTTCTACCTACAGTAGAGAATAGCACGGTTATAGGCAGATTGCCTCGTTTAAGGAAGTTATCTACATATTTTTTGATTCTCTCATCACCTTTGACATAACCAACCACCATTCTAGCCAGTGGACCTACTTCTACTTTTTTACCATCGTATGTAGGAGATTTGATCCATGAATACTTCTCATCTGTTTTTAGATACGCATATCCATCGGCACCTTTTTTAAACCCTGTATATTTAGGGATGGTTTCTCCTTCATATGGATGCAATGGTTTTGTGCCTTCATACCAAGCATGAGTAACGTCTTCGGCGATCTTATCCTGATCAAGTTCATATGCTTTTGTGATATCTCCGTTTAGTACCACTCCTGAAGGGAATAGAAGTTTCGATTTGTAAAAGCCGGTATCATCCAATCTAAAGTCTCCATAACTCATATAGCTAAGAAGTCCACCGCCTGTTCCGCCTACGCCCTTATATGTAGCTTTTGTATCAGTTGCTTCTGCGGCATACATAGTTCCTGCCATATAAACATCAGGAAGATATGCTCGTTTGACAAACTCTGCTGCTTCTTCAAGAAGTTGTTTGTATAGACCGATACGTGCAGGGTCTTGAATATCTTGTACGCAAGTAACACCTCCGACAACTATAGATTGTGGATGTGGATTTTTACCTCCAAAAATAGCATGCATTTTTGCCATATCTCTTTGCAGATCAAGAGCTTTAAGATAGTGTGCTACTCCTATAAGATTTTGTTCAGGGGTCAATTTATAATTAGAATTGCCCCAATATCCGTTACCAAAAATTCCGAGTCTTCCTTCTTTGACAAATTTTATGACACGATCTTGGATTGCTTTGAAATTTGCAGCATCGGCTATAAATGGAACCACGCCAGCAACATTAGCCCATTTTTCAGCCTCTTTTACTGCCAATTCGGGGTTTGCAGTAGTAGCAGAAACTATATCAACAAAATCCAAAGCATGCAAATGATAAAAGTGGACAGTGTGGTCATGAACATACAGTGCACCTTGTATGAGGTTACGTACCAATCTTGCATTTTTAGGGATATTTATATTAAAAGCATCTTCGACAGCCTCGATACTTCTTTGATAATGTGTTCCCGTACAAACACCACAGATACGCATAGTCATCAAACCACAATCTCTAGGATCTCTGCCTTTTAAAATAGTCTCTATCCCACGGAACATAGTAGAAGAGCTATAGGCATCTACTATTGTGTTATTTTCATCAATTACAGCCTCAATACGCAAATGTCCTTCGATACGCGTAATTGGGTCAACGATAATATGTTTTTTGCTCATTATGCATCCTTTTCACTATTTTTTTTGCCTGCAACTGCACTCGCAACCGCATGAATTCCTATTCCAATACCTGCCGCTGTGAGTAGTGCTAGTCCAAACTCATCAACGGTTCTTTCTACGCCACCGGTAGGAGCTTTGATGTTAGCGTTTGCCATTGGTCGCTCATAGGCATATTTATCCCAAAAATCTGGCTCACTACATCCGATGCATCCACGTCCTACACCAATTGGCCAGTTGACGGCTTCGTTATAACGAACAATAGAACAGTTATTGAATGTCATAGGGCCTTTACATCCCATTTTGTAAAGACAGAAGTTGTTTTTAGCCCCATTATCGCCCCACTCTTCGACATATTCTCCTGCATCGAAGTGAGCTCTTCTCTCACAATTATCATGGATACGATACCCAAAAGCGAATTTAGGTCTAAGCAATGAATCAAGCTCTGGAATTTTTCCTGTAAGAACATAATGCAACACTACCCCCACCATATTTGCAGGATTCGCAGGACATGCAGGAATGTTTATAATTGGCTTGCCGGAAACTACATCCATGACTCCTACTGACTCTGTAGGATTTGGTGCAGCAGCTGGAATACCGCCATAAGTAGCACATGACCCAACCGCGATAACTGCAGCAGCACTACTGGCTAAACGAAGCAAGTGATCTTTAAAAGTTTCCGCTTTTGCTCCTATTGTGCCATATTGCCCATCCATTCCTAGCGGCACAGCACCTTCTACAAACAATAAATATTTACCTTTGAAAAGCTCGATAGCTTCCTCTAGTTGTTTTTCTGCTTGATGCCCAGCGGCTGCTTGCAATGTCTCATGGAACTCCAATGAAATGATGTCAAGCACAATTTTATCAATCTTTGGTCCGTCACTGCGAAGTAATGCTTCTGAATTTCCGGCACAATCTGAAAGCTCAATCCACACTACTGGAATTCTATTCATCACTTGGGCAGCTTCTGCTACTAGCGGCGTAAAAGATGCCGGCAGCATTAGCATAGCAGTTGTTGCTGATGCCCATTTAAGGAAGTCTCTTCTATCTAATCCCTCATCCATAATGGTTTGTTGAAAATCTAACTTATTGTTAACAACCGGTAATGCTTTTAGCTCATCAAGTCTTTTTCTACAAGTTTCATAAAGATCGGTATAATATTCCCCACCCCTATTTGTATCGACTTTAGCACTTTGCGTAGTAAAAAGTTTTTTTACCGATTCCATAGTATCTTTGCCCATGTCACACTCCTTTTTAGTAAATGAATAATCATTCATATTGTAAGAGAATTTACCTTAATGAAATATAAAAGTTGGAATAAATAAAAAAATATTTTTTATTAATTACTATTTTTAATAATAATTATAGGTTATTATTGGGTTGTGCAAACAGAGCATACATCAAAAGTACGGAATACGAACGTAGCTTCTTTAATACTAACACTTCCTTTCATTGCTTGGACGGCAACTCCTGCTTCCTTTTGAGTTCCACTTGAGAGATTCCATTGAGTAGGAGTAATAATATTATATTTTTGTATTTTTCCATCTTTTATAATACTTTGATGTATAAGTGAACCTCTGGCAGCTTCTACTATGCCGACTCCGCTGGCTTCAAATGCTTTTGGCATTTTAGCCAATGTGCAAGACAGCTCTTTGACATTCAAATTTGCCAATAGACTCTTCATATACACCAAAAGCCGTATAGTTTCGTCTAGTCTTGCATATACTCTTGTTAAGGCGCTATCTTTATATTTATCATGAAGATTTAATATGAAATCATTTTTTACCAATATTGCTCTTGCTAGCGGGCCAACTTCATAACACATATCTTTATAAGTTACAGATTTTGCTTTTGAATTATGTTGAGTTTGTTCTTTTATATGTGCAAAGCTGATATCGTTACTATATTTTTTATTATATAGTCCAGATTGAAATATCGGATGCTCTCCGAGCACTACAAATCTATCATAACTTTTGCCTTTTTCTTTCATATTTTGTTTGGCCATCATGCCAAATATGGTTGCCATATCGCCTTTTATGTTTGATATCTCTTTTGCTTTATGATACTCGTCAATGCTCATTCCAATAAGCTCGTTTTCTACAAATCTAGTCACTTCATCAACTAACGCTTCGGCTTGTATAATATCTTCATATGTTGGATCACAACTTACCCCGCCAGGTACTGCATAGCTTGCATGTGGCCATTGTCCAGAAAAAATCGCCAAAGCTTTGACTATATTTGTACTTGCCCATGAAGCTTTAAGTATATAATTATCTGGCTTTTTTATTCCATCTAGATTTAATAATTGAGGTAATGCGACTAAATAAAACCACTTAAAATGACTATGAACTATTTCACAAGATAATGTAAATTCACGTAAAGAGATTGCTTTTTGAGTAAGATATATATTGATGCCTGCCTTGCTTAGTCCGTTCTCTATAGCTCTTACGCTAGCTATCAAATGAGCATGATTGCAAATTCCACAAACCCTAGGAGTAATGACTAGGGCATCCATGACATCTCTATCTTTTAATATTTCTTCTATTCCTCTATAAAATGGAAAAGATATGTTGACATTGTCCACTAAACCATTTTTAAAATCAAACTCAAGCTCTGCTTCGCCTTCTATTTTTTCTATAAGATATTTAACTTTCATTTTTTGTACTTTATGATAGGTTCATTAAGACGTTTTATCGAAAAGCTTTTTGCGATACCTGTAATAGTCAGATAAGCTCTGCGTGGTACGCCCATTGGCATTGAGGCCGGTATACCCATTAGTGTATTCGTGTGCCATAAATCTTTTTTTGGAAAATATGGCTCTGTACATCCGAAACACGGTGTACCAACCCTTGTTTTTGAGCTTACTTCATTCCAAAGAATTTTATTGCAATTGGCATGGGTATATGGTGCTTGACAGCCGTATTCATAAAAAAGACATCCTTCTTTATGCCCGTAGTTTTTACTATCTACTTTCCATTCAAAGTACTCACTTCTAGGACATCCGGCATGAGCATTATAGCCATAAACCTCAAGAGGTCTATGAAAATTATCTAATAATATTTGCCTTTGACTCAAAATCATAGATAGTAAATTTCCTATCCACCTAGGATGTGCTGGACATCCTGGAAGAGAGATGAGCTTTTTTTTAAACAATTTATAGGCTTCATTTGGAGTTTCATCATTGAAACAAAATCCGCCAATAGATTCAGTATCATATAGTCTAAAAACTCCGCCGAAAGTGGAACAATTTCCAACCGTAATTACATGTTTGGCTTTTTTGGCATAGCTTTTTGCTATTGCATAAATCTCTTGATTTGCTTTTTGCATACCAGTTTCTCTAAAAGCTCCTTCAACCACCAAAATATCACATGCTAATTTTTTGTTTATTACATTTTCCAAACTATAAACGCTATCCAAAAGAGGATGATAGATCACTTCAAATTTTTGCATCAACGTTACAAAATCAGGATGAGAAAAAAATGAGTGTGTATTGCCATTGCAAGTAATGGATTGTAGCCATAATATTTTTAGTTTAGTGGATTTTGCCATTTTTTATGCTTTTAGTGCATTATATATATTGTATGCAATATCATCTATATAATCTTCCAGCGCACGTGGCAATATAGCCTCGCCGTTTAAAAATGCCATGCCGCCCAAATATCCCATGAATAACCCAAAAGCAGAGAAAAAATCCTGGTCTCTAAGATCTCCACATTCTACTCCGTCTGCAAAAAATATCATAATTTCGGTTATAAATCCTGCCACACAGATCATCTTGTCACATTCACCGACAAATACCTCTCTGTGAGAAAGATAAACACGCAAAAAATACTCTATCATCTCTGGTTTTTTAGTCGCCATAGTGAAATAAACTTCGACTATTTTGTGTATTTTTTCATGGGTTGAGAGAGTTTCTTGTTGATTTATTTTTCGTATTTCTGTACCTAACACTTCGGATGTGTACTTGATAATTTCTTGAGCCAAAATATCTTTTGATGCAAAATAATTATAAATATTTCCTGTACTCATACCTATTCTTCGAGCGATATCAGGAATGGTTGTTTTATGAAATCCATTTAAAGAAAATAGTGTAAGTGCAGCTTTTATGATGGATTCTTTTTTTTTGCCTCTTTTTGTTTCTGCTTTCATCATACACCCTTTAGTTAAACTTTACAAACATATTAACATACCTTTTATATAAAGATACTCAAAAAAAAATTGGTAAATATATTTCAAATTAATCATAAAATAAAAAATTTATAAATAAATATATTTTTTTCTTTTTTTTGGAGTATAATAAATCAGAAATTATTTTTTATCTAAGGGGATGTAAAATGCAGTCAAATATTGCGAAATTAATATTGAGATTAATGATAGGCGGTATGATGTTGTTGCATGGTATAGCCAAATTGTCTCATGGTATAGATTTTATAAAAGGTTTGGTCTTGGCAAATGGCCTGCCAGCACTATTGGCTTATGGTGTATACATTGGAGAGGTCTTAGCACCCTTGCTTCTTTTGGTAGGATTTAAGAGTAGATTGGCGGCCGGAGTTGTTGCTTTTAATGTATTGGTGGCTATATATTTAGTGCATATGAAAGACATGTTTATTTTGACCAATACTGGAGCATGGGCGATAGAAACACAAATATTTTATCTGCTTGGATCTATATGCATTGTTTTGTTAGGTTCAGGAAAATATGCTGTAAAACCAGATTAACCAATTAATGTACAATGAAATTAAAAATACTATTGGGGGTTATCATAATGTCAACACTTATTAATGAACACGTATGGCATAATGCTATAGAAAAATTGACACCCGAAGAAAAGCATATACTTATTAATAAGGGAACAGAGCGCCCTTTTAGCAGTGCTTTAGTATTCAATAAAGAAGATGGGATTTATAAGTGTAAACTTTGTGGTTCACATCTGTTTGCATCTAAGTCAAAATTTGAATCCCATAGTGGGTGGCCGAGTTTTGATGATGCTATAAATGAAGCAGTACGAGAAATTCCTGACAAAGATGGCGTACGTACAGAAATAGTATGTGCCAAATGCGGAGGACATTTAGGTCATGTATTTAAAGGAGAAGGAATGACTGCTAAAAATACAAGATATTGCGTCAATTCTCTTTCACTCAATTTTGACAAACAAAATGCAAATACTCCAAATGAAAAAGAAGCCTATTTTGCCGGCGGATGTTTTTGGGGAGTTGAATATTATTTAGAAAAACTAGATGGTGTAAAAGATGTCGTATCTGGCTATATGGGTGGTGTCAAAGAAAATCCTACATACAAAGACGTGTCTAGCGGCAATACGGGGCACCTTGAGGTGGTAAAAGTTATATATGATCCAGCCAAAATAAGCTATGAAACATTGGCAAAAGCATTTTTTGAGATACATGACCCTACCCAAACCAATGGCCAAGGACCAGATGTTGGAGAACAATATCTATCTGCGGTATTTACAAGCGATGAAAAAGAAAAAGAAATTATAAATAATCTCATAGACATTTTAAAACAAAAAGATTATAAAGTAGCTACCAAAGTATATGATATCAAACCTTTTTATGAAGCAGAAGATTATCATCAAGACTATTATACAAAACACAACAAAATACCATATTGTCATGGATATATAAAAAAATTTTAAAATATTTTATTCAAATATGTAATTTTATTGCCAAATTTAATATTATTTTGGTATATTTATATCAAGAAAGATGATTTAGAGTGTCATCTTTGGTTAAGTGTTATTGTTCTGTCAATATGTTATACCTAAAGATTACTCCATTTTATATTTTCGACCACCATTAAAACGGTGTATTTCTACAAAAAAGGCAAAACAATGGCAGAAGTTTTAAACGGAACAGTTAAATGGTTCAATAGTGAAAAAGGTTTTGGATTTATTCAACAAGATAATGGCGGGAAAGATGTATTTGTACATTTTCGTCAAATAAACAATACTGGCTATGGTCGTGTTTCTCTTGAAGAGGGCCAAAAAGTATCTTATACTGTTGGTGAAGGCCAAAAAGGTCCACAAGCAGAAAACGTTACTATTCTGTAACTCTACAAATTAGGCAGACACTTCTGTCTAATTTTTAATAATATTCTAACAAATTCGCTTTTAATACAATCCATATTTCTAGTGCTATAAACTATTGACAAGCCCTTTGATTTATCTTCAGCATGATAATACTTCATAGCATTATAATTGAAAAAATTTATCAACATCAATACACTCTTTATCCTAGATAAAATAGGATTATCTTTTTACAATTATCATTATGATAATGATAATCATTTTAAGTAAAACTAAAGTTTATAACAGTTATTATTCTTGACTCAAAATTGCGAAAAACAACAGAGGAATATATGGGACAAAAAACTCTAAAATCATCATTGCTGGCTTTTATAATGATTACGGCAAGCGCGAACGAAAACAATGCGTCAAATCAAGATAAATTCGAGGGTCAAATTCGCCTAGGATACCAATATGCCAAAGCTTTAGGCTGGAGCGGAAATGAAGTTGCCTTGGGAGGTATGCTGCACTACGATAGTGCATCTTGGTCTGGAATAAGAACCGGTGCAACACTTCATACGACACAAGGCTACGGAAAGAGTACCGAAGCGAAATACTTTGTTCCTTTCTTTGATAGCAACAATGACAATTACTCAATTCTCTCGGAGCTTTATCTAAAAGGCACTTGGAGCAACACAGAAGTAGTTTTAGGAAGACAGGCACTTGAAACCCCATTTGCCAATAGTGATGATATCGGAATGATACCTAACCGTTTTGAGGCTATTACTGTTATAAATAAAGATATTGATTATACGACTATAACATTTGGGCATATACGAAGCTGGTCTGGCGTAGATTCTGATGAGCCTCGCGCTTTTACAAAAATGAATGGCAGCGATGGTGTTCAAGTGTTTGGTGTTGCCTATGAAGGTATTAAAGATATTATACTTAGCGGATGGTATTATCATGGCAATGACTTAGTGGATATAGGCTATGCCCAAACAAGCTATGAAAATGAAACGGATATTCTTGCATATACTGCTACACTACAATATGCTATACAAGACCGCGAAGATGGCAAACGAGCAAATATTTGGGGCATAGGCGCGGATATCGGTTTAAAAGAAAATGGTCTAGGTATGAGTCTGGGATACAACCAAAATAATGGTGACACTGCGGATAATTTCTTTGGCGGTGGCCCTTTTGTAACCAGCATGGAGCATTACACTCTAGCTGAAGCAGGAGATGATGGCAAAATATATATGATAGGTTTCTCTTGGGATGCAAGCAACATGGTTGAAGGATTAGTCTTTGGTGCTAATTATGCTGATATAAATCGTAAAACCAACTTTGATGCTAACGAATTGGATATCACAGCAGAATATGCCTTTAGTGAAAATATTAGTTTCATGTGTGCCTATGGTGATATTAATGATGATTTAGAAGGTGATAGCCAAAATCTAAGAGTTTTTGCTAATTATAAATTTTAATCATATTGGCTTAATCTTGATGCAAAAGAGCTAGATTATAGATTAAAATAACTTCAGAAATTCACTAAACTTCTGATTAGATATGAGAAAATGTCCTCACGAGAAGCGTGAGGACAGATTTTAACCTGCGGATTTAACCAAAATACTATAGAGTATTTTTGAATAAAGCAAATATGCCCCATGCAAAGTAAACCATTGTCCATATTATAAACAATGCCAACGTAGCATTAGCAAGCCTTGTTACTACAACATCTTTGCTCGCGTCAAAGACACCTTTTGTTTTGCCTACTTTCCATGCCATAGTAAGAATAAATGCAACGCCTGTAAATCCAAGGATTACAAAAGTAAGCAAGAACATAATTATAGTTTCCCACTCTAGATTCATAGGATAACCATAAAGATCATATCCAAGACCTGACATTATGTTATATCTAATAAGCTCTCTAACGCCTGAGATAAATAATGCCACAACTACAAGTATGGCAGTAGTTATATAACTATTTTTATTGGCCTTAGCAGCAAGCAGCAATATAACAACAGAAACTATAGTTGCCAATACTGCCGGATGAAGAAGAAGACCTTCTTTAAGCATCCAAACAACAAACAATACAGCACTAAGGAGTAAACCTGTTACGGCCAATTTCGTACCAAGATTTTTTACGAATGCGAGATATTCGGAAGAAAAATCTTTTCTAGTGCTCAAAAAGTCACTATAGTTTTGCATAAAAATACCGGTTACCGGGATAGTTAAGCTCACCATAAATGCGAGTCTGATGATATCAATATGGAAGTTCAATCCGGAATTATCAATAACACCATTTGGTGCATACCATTCCATCCATTTGGTAGGAGAGATTGACTCAACTGCAAAGTTGTGCATCAATATGCCACAAAAAACAAGTATTGCAAAAGAGATAAGTCCAATTATGGTATTGCTTGATGTACCTTTTTTGTTTGCATATGAGTACCAGTAAAACATCATATACCCAGCTAAAAGAGCGTAGATAAAGATAAATACCCATGCACCAGAAAGCGTATTTGCCACGTACCAGCCAGAATCATATATAACCTGAGTAAACAAGAGCGGTGCTACTCCAAGCAAAATCAACATAGAAACACTAAGTTTGCCTGTCATGATAAGGTGCGGATTGAAAAGTTTCCAATTGTTATCATGTTTTTGTTTTGTACTTCCATACACTGAAAGTCCCAAAGCTCCTATTGCCAACAATACAAAGGCTGCATGTAGAGCCCATGTCAATATATAGAGTCCTTGAAAAACGACCGGGAAAAACGGTACGCCAGCAGGATCTCTCATTAAATTTATGAAAGTTGCATCCATATTCTAACTCCTTTATTTTGCTTGCGTGGCAATCCAAGCAGCCATCGCGTCATACTCTTCATCTGGAAGGGCTATTTTTGGCATATAAGGACTTGACCCTGTGCCTATTACATTTTTGATGTAACTTTTGATCCCAGCCTCATCTTGTGCTATTTTGCCAA
Source organism: Sulfurovum sp. UBA5622 (assembly GCA_002424475.1). Taxonomy (GTDB): domain Bacteria; phylum Campylobacterota; class Campylobacteria; order Campylobacterales; family Sulfurovaceae; genus BN30871. Next base: position 19,034 of record DIKI01000002.1, on the reverse strand, counting down.
CCAATCCCATCATAGGTCTAAAAGAACCGTATTTTTCTAAAGAGTGACAATTTGAACATGCTCTCGTTACAAGCATTTTACCAACTTCTAGTTTGTTCTCTGGAGTGATGGTACGAAGATTTTCAGGTACCCATGGGTCTACTTTCAATAGTCCTTTTTCTGCAAGAAGCGGAACTTCATTTTTGATACCTTTTCCTGGGACATCTCTACCTATGATATTATTACTGTAGATATATTGTCCTGCTATCCAAGGTTTACGCATAGATTCTCTAAGTTTTTCACCTGGCCATACACCTGAAATACCAATAACAAAAAGCATTACTATTGCTAGTGATCTAGTAATCCATTGTGGCTTGAAGATAGCCATAAAAAAGTAAAGAGAAAACAATACAGCAAGGATAATACGATTTAGAACAATTGAATTTATAGTTATTGCAAGCACTGAGTTTGCATTTATCGGCAAAGTACTCATATACCACATAAAGAAGAATACTGTTACAAAACCGCCAAGCAATCCTACTACACCCATTTTTTGAGTTAATTCTTTTGATAGTGCTGCATTTTCTTTCTTCATTGCGCTAGAGATGATCATACCTATGATGCCTGACATCATGACCATAAATCCTAATCTTAAAAACATATGAGGAAATGTATTGATACCAAAGAATGCATCACTTGCACTTCCAGTAGCGTAGAATGCAGCAGTGCCAGGCCACATCATGAAACTAATAATACCAATGATTAGTGCCAATGTGCCCACAGAAGCTAGTGCAAAGGTATAAGTCAATTTGAGATGGGTTTTGCGATCGATTTTATCAATGAAATAAACAAGCGCAAATACTCCGATTACCTCATATATAAAGAAAACCCATTCAGTAGCCCACACCCACACAAAATTATGTATAAGTGCACTTATGCCTCTTGGACTCGCAGCAGTTGCCGTATACCAAATACCAGGTCCTGTGATAGAACCGATAACATATGAAAAAATAAGCAAAAACATACCATATCGTTTCATATAGTCATACAAATCTGGTCTGTCTTCCTTGTATGCTTTGTGTGCCAAAAACACAAACAACATAGCCGCACCCACAGAAGTATGTGACGCAAGTATATGTATCGTACCCGTCAGTCCCATGAGCCATGCAGAACCGTAATTTGGAACATAAAAGACTGGATAAAGCCCTAACATTTCCATAAAATCCTCCTTTAAAGCTTGATTTATTGTTAAGGAATAAATTCCCACTCTCAAATTTTATTTCATGTTTGTTAAGTAAATATTAAATTATAAAATGTTTCATTAAATAAATATTTTTATAATTTTTTAAACTTAACCAGCGATTTTTTTGACAATAATAATGGTAAAATGTCTATTCCTTAATAAACACTGGAGCAATTATATCATAAGAATATAGAATAAACAAAAATTATTATATATTCTTTTTATATATAAATATTTGAACTTTATAGATAAGAAAGTCTATAAGATTCGAATAAATTAAGTGTTTTATGCATGAGATTTTATGGTACTGTTTACCAAATAAGACGCTCTGCTTAGAGCCTTATCTATGTGATCATAGATATTATCTTCGCCTATTTTTTTATGTATCCCTGTTTTGTGTATATATTTATTTACATCTCTATTGACGCCAGAAAGTATAAGAGTGGAGCCTCTATTTTTTAATCTTTCGTGAACCGTATCTATAGCATGAAGGCCAGCAGCATCTATCATAGGAACAAGTCTGAGCCTCAAGATAAAAACTTGTGGGGTAACTTCCATATTTGTCAATGCGTCGATTAGTTTTTCTGCTATACCAAAAAACAATGGTCCTTGAATCTCGTAAACCTCTACACCTTCTGGTACAATTTTTTTATTAATAGAATCTGGATCATCAGTCTCTTCTTCTTCATTGTATGATCTGATCCTGGTTGATTGCATCATACTATTTATAAATAAAATAGCAGCTAGCGATATTCCTGTTTGGATTGCAAAATTCAGATCTACAAGCACAGTCAATGCAAAAGTTATAAAAAGTACTGCTCTATCGGCTCTTGGGGCTTTCATAATGGATTTAATATGTTTAATCTCGGACATATTCCATGCAATGACAATAAGTATCCCACTCAAAGCCGCTAATGGGACTTTAACTATAAATGGAGCTAATAACAACATAAATATTAGCAACCAAACAGCATGCAATATTCCTGAAATCGGAGAAACGGCTCCTGCTTTGACATTGGTAGCAGTTCTGGCAATTGCACCAGTGGCCGGAAGTCCGCCAAACATACTAGAACCAATATTTGCGACTCCTTGTGCGAATAGTTCTGTGTTTGGTTTATGCTTAGTCCCAGCCATACCGTCTGCCACGACTGCAGAAAGTAACGATTCTATAGCTGCAAGGACCGCTATGGTCACAGCATCAGGGAAAACTGCTCTTATTTTTTCGAAAGATATATCAGGCAGCGATGGGCTAGGAAGCATGGATGGAATCTCTCCAAAACGACTCTCGATCGTCTCGATAGGCATATCAAACAAATAAACCGCTACTGCCGAGAAGACGACAACTACAATTGGACCAGGAATTCTAGGGTAATTTGTTTTCATAAAGAATATAACTATTATACTGATCAAAGCTACAGCTACAGCCACCGGATTTGCTAGATGAAGATTTTGGATATAAAGTATCAGTTTATCGATAAAATCTGGAGGCATATTTTCAATCGGAAGCCCAAAAAAATCTTTTAATTGTGAAAACAGGATCAAAAGAGCAATCCCCGAGGTAAAACCCGTAATCACGGGGTATGGGATAAACTTGATAAGCTCTCCAGCTCTGACAAATGCCATAATTATTAGCAATATTCCTGCCATCATAGTGGCAAGAACCAATCCCACGTAACCATGTTTCATAGCCACCATAGCTACAGTTACTATAAATGCAGCGGTTGGTCCGCCTATTTGAAATCTACTGCCGCCAAGAGCTGATATCAAAAATCCAGCCACAATAGCTGTAAAAAGTCCACGCTCAGGCGGTAAATTAGAAGCGATTGCGATAGCCATAGCAAGTGGTAATGCAACAATAGCCACAGATAATCCGGATAATATATCTTTTACAAAATCAGATTTTTTATATGTATATTTTTTAAAAAATGTGACTAGTTTGGGTTCTAGTATATTTAATGTGCTTTTTAGCATCATATGTGTCCATTGATAAGATTTGGAATTATAATGCTTTTTTGATAAAGTTAACTTTGAATTAATATAAAATATAAAATTAAAACATTATATATATGATTTGAGCTCTATTCTTAATTGTTTATAGTCCGGCATGAATATTTCTACCATCTCCCAAAAGCTTTTTTGATGATGCTTATGCACGATATGGCAAAGCTCATGCACTATTATATATTCTATAAGATGTTGAGGCAATTTCATCATCATTGTATTAAAGCTGAGTATATTTTTACTATTGCAGCTCCCCCATTGGCTTGTGGTCTTGCGAAATTTTATGCCTAAGGGAACAAGCTGCATTTTATTTGCCCACAAATCAACTAAGCTGGGTAAAGTCTTCTTTGCTTTTTCTAGATAAAACTTTTCAATATGTTTCACAAAAACAGCTTCATCGTAGACTTTATGTGACAATATAAATGAACCATCATTAAACACGAGAGTGGTTTTGGAAATATTTTCATTATATATAAAAGTATATGGATTACCGAGATAGTATATGGATTGGTTTTCTTGAAAGTTTAATTGTCCTTTTTTTTGTGTCAATCTATGTCTTGCTTTTTCTATCCATAAAGCTTTTGATATAAGTAGCTTTTCTATGCGTTCTGTCGGTACTTTTGGTGATTTGATGACAAGTTCGCCTTTAGAGTTAAAACTAAGATAGATATTTTTGAGCTTTGGGTTTATGATGTGATTATAAGTAGGCAAAAGTCCCACGCAAAACTCCTAAATTTATTATTAATAGTATATCACAACTTTAACCCAAATGATAAATTGTCTATTTTTGGCTATACTCCGATATTATAAATTTATACAAAGAATATGAACACATGAACTTTTTATCAAAAAATGCTCCACTAGAACAATCGATTGCAAAAATGAAAAATGTTTTGAGCAATGTAGGATGCCAAATAACATTTTCTATAGAAAAACATCCTCTTGAGCATTGCCATTCTATCAATATTGCCTCTGCAGAAGCACCAAACCATATTTATTCAAATGGAAAAGGAATTTGTTCTCAAGCATCAACTGCAAGTGCGCTAGGAGAATATATAGAACGATTACAAACTAATAATTTTTTTAGTGATTTTTATTTGCCTAGCCGCAGCCATTACCCCGATGAAGTTGCTTTTGATTTTGGCGACAATTATCTAAATGATGCGTTAAGATCAATTTATGACCCCTTGGGTGAGCTTGGCTACGAAGATCTTGTAGATTATAATAGCGATCATAAAGATAGGATTATTGCACTGCCCTTTGTGAACTATACCACAAAAGAGAAAGTTTACATACCTATCAACATACTGAACAACTTATATGTAAGCAACGGTTTAGCATCAGGCAACACACCAAGCGAAGCCAAAGTCCAAGCAATGAGTGAGATTTTTGAACGTTACGCAAAAATAGAAATCATAAAAAATGGCTATGCTCTTCCACTCTACCCCGAAGAAATATTGCAAAAGTACGACAAACTCTATCAAGATATAAAAACCCTAAGAAATGAGGGATACACAGTAGATGTGCTAGACGCATCATTAGGCGGAAAATTTCCGGTAACCGCAATTTCGCTTATTAATCCAAAAAATGGGACACTTTTTGTGTCGTTTGGATCACATCCGATATTGCAAGTGTCATTGGAGCGCACAATGACAGAGCTTATGCAAGGTCGGGATATGGGCAACCTTGACAACTTTGAAATGCCTACGTTTGACATGGACGCTGTATCAAGCAACTTTAATCTAGAATCACATTTTATAGATTCCAACGGCAAGCTTGGTTTTGGATTTCTAAACAGCAAAAAAAGTTTTGAATATACCTCATGGCAATATAATGGCTTAAATACTAATGATGAGTTGAATTATCTATTAGATATATTTTATAAACTAGAAAAAGAGGTTTACATAAGAGAATATGACTATCTTGGTTTTTACAGTTGTCAAATAATAATACCTGGCTTTTCGGAAATCTATCCTATCGAAGATCTGGTCTATAATAATAAAAATAGCGGCAAACAAATTAGGGATTTGATATTGAATTTTAAAGAGTATGATCCAGAAGAGATAATTGACACTATAGAATCACTTGATGAATCTTTGGATATGGAAAACTATATAGGTGTTATATTTCAAAATAATTTTACTATGGCACAATTTAAGGCTCAAATATATCTGCTATTAGGTGAAAAAGAAAATGCGCTCGCGCTTTTGGATTTTGAAACCGACAATTCCATGAAAATAGTTGCGGAACTACTTAGAATGGATGAGCAAAACCTCTCTTTTGATGAATATAAAGATGGATTATTTGCTATTTTTGGCAAAAAAAGAGTTCTTGATGCTCTTGATACACTCAAAGGCAATAGCTATCTAATAAACACATCATTTCATCAAGACTATATAAATATACTAAAAATGTATGATAGATTATCTATCAAAAAATCTTTATAGATACTCTTTGTGGCAATCAGGCCAAATGATCCAAGCTGTATTTTAATGCTTATTGTGTAAACTTATTTATTACAATTACGCAAAAGGCTTCTAATGAACGATCCCAAACCATCGCTATTATCCGTACTTGGATTGGGTACTGCTATTTTGCTAGTGGCTGGCAACATGATAGGCTCTGGTATATTTAAAAAAATAAGCCCAATGTCGGCTTCTTTGATGGATGAATCTCTAGTTTTGCTAGCATGGTTTGCTGCTGGAGCTATCACTATGCTTGGTGCATTTACTTTCGCATCACTTGCTACAACCACAAATGAAGCTGGGGGGCAATTTAAATACTTCGAAAATATATTTGGCGGATTTTTTGGTTTCATGTACGGCTGGAGTTTTTTCGCCGTCATAAGTACTGCATCCATCGCTTCAATCATATATGTTTTCGCCGAATCTCTTAATAACTTTTTTGCACTACCTGTAATCTTTCAGCAATACCAAGATATATCATTAGGAAGCATTATTTATCCATTTAAAAATGCCACCGTAAAGCTCATAGCCGTAACCACTCTAGTACTATTAACACTTTACAATATTCGTGGTGTCAAAGGCGGAGGATGGCTTAACAATATAGTAACTAGTGCAAAAATAGCTGGCATATTAATGCTTATTATTATCGGACTGACATATACTCAACCCGTTGTTAGCGTAACATCAATAACGCCAATGGCGCCAATGGGGACAGACGTGAGCGCACTGTTGCAGTTAAGTGCATTTTTTACTGCTATGCTAGGAGCTTTTTGGGCGTATGACGGGTGGGTGAACATTACAAACATGGCAAGTGAATTCAAAAATCCCACACGCAATATACCCATAGCTATCATCGCTGGCACTGCACTTGTAATCGTTCTCTATACGGCTGTCAACTATTCATACTTTCAGGTACTTACTCCAGGACAGTTTGCAGCACTCAGCAAAATTGACGGCACGATAGCTGCTGTTGAGGTAGCCAGAACCGCACTTGGCAGTATCGGGGTGCTTGTCATTTCAGTACTCATAATGGTATCAACATTTGGTGCCACACAAGGAAGTACTATGTCTGCCGCTAGAGTTTACTATCAAATGTCAAAAGAGGGATATTTTTTTCATTCGTTTTCAAAAGTGCATCCAACATTTCGAACGCCGTATATCTCTCTCATAGGACAAATGATATGGGCATGTTTGCTTATTATAAGCGGCTCTTTTGACCAACTTACGGATATGTTGATTTTTGCTGCATTTATATTTTATGGGCTAGGTGCGATTGCTGTCATAAAACTAAAAAATCAAAATGCGCTAAACATAACTTTCGGTTATCCTGTGGTACCTTGGTTGTTTTTAATTTTATGTATCATAATTGTAATAAACGCAATTTACTCTAGACCTACAGAATCGTTAATGGGGCTATGTCTTATGATTATTGGTGTACCTTTTTATATATATTTTAAAAACAAAAGGGGTTAATTTTATTATACTCAAAATAAAAAGTTAACATTTTCTTTGCTGTTTAAACAGCAAAGAAAAAGATATGCTTATTTTTTCTTAGGACTTTTAAGGACTAAAAAAACTATAACCAAAATTGCCGCATACGCTATATAAGAGTATATATTTCCCAAAGAATCTTCCATTAGTTTACCTCCATTATTAAATCTCCGCTATGCACATTATGCTGCGAGTTAATTGATATTTTTGTACTATTTACAACGATCGGAGTTATTACAGATTTTGCTTTTGAAGCAACTAATGGCAAATCGGCCTTAATAATTGGCTCTCCTGCTTTGACACTCTGTCCTTCGCTTGCTAATCTAGTAAATCCTTCTCCATTTAACGCTACTGTATCTACTCCGATATGGACTATCACCTCAAGTCCATCCTTTGAAACCACAAATGCATGATTAGTCGGGAATATTTTAGTTATAACACCATCAATTGGGGAGCGAAAAATATCCTCAGATGGTTTTATGGCTATGCCATCTCCTGCCATTTTAGCTGCAAATACATCATCTGGTACACTGCTTAATTCTAAAACTTCTCCGGCTACTGGTGCATAGATAGCTGTTTTTTTACCCTTTAACCATCCAAACATTTTACCCCTTTGTATATTTAATCTCACCGCCAACTATAGTCGAAAGGATATCTAATTTTTCATCAAAAAGAACTATATCTGCATCATAGCCTGCTTTTATAGCACCCTTTTTTATTCCAAGTTTTTTTGCAGGAGCCGTTGTCACACTATAAATTGCCTCAACTAGCGTCATGTCTGTAAACTTGATCATGTTGGCAAGTGCATCATTTAATCTCAATACACTCCCTGCAAGCCTTCCATCAGCCAATGTCGCTTTGCCATTTGTAACAGTTACGGCCTGTCCTCCTAGGCTATAAGTTCCGCATTTCATACATCCAGCTCTCATGGCATCTGTTATGAGTATGAGTTTGTCTTTTTTTTGTTCCCAAAAAATACGCAAAGATGCCTTATGAGTATGAATACTATCAGCAATGACATCACAAGTTATATCGCTATCGAGAACCGCTCCCAATACTCCAGGAGAACGGTGATGAAAACCGCTCATTGCATTACCCAAATGTGTAGCATGAGAAATACCTGCCGTAAAACTATCTTTTGTTTCTTCGTAAGAAGCATTGCTATGTCCTATACTGAGTATTATATGAGGATATTTGTTATTGATCTCCTTCACAAACCCCATTCCCCCTGCTACTTCTGGAGCTAAAGTGATCATCTTTATATATGGAGCAAACTCATCTATGATCTCCATGGATGGCCTTTGGATAAACTCAGTATCTTGAGCTCCGCATTGAGCAGGGTTGATAAATGGTCCTTCCATATGTACACCTAGTATGGAGGCGCCATTTACAAGATCTACATTGTCACGAATATTAACAAGTGCATTTATAATACTACTGTTTGACATCGTCATTGTAGTTGCCAAAAATGAAGTAGTACCGGTTTGAAGTATTGTGTCACTGATGGTTTGCAAAGCATCATATGAGGCATCCATAGTATCTGCCCCACCGCTCCCATGTATGTGCAGATCAATAAATCCAGCACTTAAATATGCACCTTTTGCGTCAATTATATGGCAATTTGCATAGTTATTTAGTTCATTATTGGAAACTATATTTTCTATGCATTTATCAAAGATAATCACAAAGTCTTTAAGTATTCTCTTATTGACAATTATTTTGGCGTTGATTATGGCTTTTAACAAGGATTTTCTCCAAAAACTTCAAGCAGCTGTTGTTTCAAAACGCGTTTCAATACTTTGCCTGTGGCATTTTTTGGCAAAGACTCAATAATATAAATATATTTTGGCAATTTATAATTTGCCAAATGTTCTCTTAAGTATTTTTTGAGCTCTCCTTCGTTGATGCTTGTTATTCCATCTTCAAGCTCTATGTATGCCACTGGTATCTCTCCGCACTGCTCATCAAATGCGCCCACTACAGCACTTACCTTAACTCCCTCGAATCTATCAACATACTCTTCTATTTCTCTAGGGTAGATATTGATGCCCTTGGATATAATGAGATCTTTTTTACGATCTACTATATATAAATAGCCATCTTCATCCATATAGCCCATATCGCCTGTCAACAGCCAACCGTTTATTATGGTTTCTTCTGTGGCTTCTGGTCTCTCCCAGTAGCCTTTCATTATATTATCTCCACAACATATAATATCGCCTATTTCTCCCATAGGCAACTCGACTAGATTATCATCTACTATTTTAATCTCATATCCTGCCATGGCAGGACCAACTGATTTGATCTTGGTTTTTTCGGGCGGATTGATACAAACGGCTGGACCAGATTCGCTGAGTCCATATCCTTCTAATAGATTTGCGCGTTTAAACTTTTGACTCATGTTTATAAGAGTCTTTTCTTGAAGAGCAGCTGCGCCAGAAACAAATAGACGGATTGAATTGAACCACATAAAATACCAAGGCAATTTGGCTTTCACTAAAGCATTATAAACATCTGGAATAGCAAAAAATATAGTTACTTTTTTCAGTAATGTTTGTTTAAAAATATTTGCAAATGGCTGTAGGGATTTTATGATCACTATAGATCCCCCAACATAAAGCATCAATACTACGCCTATTGAAAGAGTAAAGGAGTGGAACATAGGCAAAAAGACAATAGACTTATCTTTTGAGGTTATATGTGCACACATAATACCGGATTTGGAGTTGGAAAAGATATTTTTATAGCTAAGCATCGCGCCTTTTGGTTTGCCGGTAGTTCCGGATGTATAAATAAGCACTGCAATATCTTGTATAGACTGTTTAGCCGTTTTGATAATGTAATTCTTCTTTAGTGCATCCGCAAAGCGTATATTTCTTGTATCACTCTTTTCCGGGTCTCCTTCCCAAACAATATGCTTCGACAGTTCTTTCCCACATCCTGTGTGTACTACTTTTTCATATATGACTGATGCAATGACAAATACAGCTCCACTATCTTCTAGAATATAACTTAGCTCATCTTCTTTAAGAAAAGTATTTATAGGCACTATAATTGCACCTATTTTAGAAATAGCTATTAATGATACGACAAACTCCACACTGTTACGTAAAAATAAAGCTACTCTGTCTCCTTCTTTTATGCCGTAATGATGCAAATATCCTGCGAAACGATCTGCCTTGTCTAGAAGTTCGCTGTATGATACTTTTTCTTTGTCTATGAAAAGAGCTGTCTTTTTACCTCGCACTTTGGCATGATGGACTGCCATCTCATAAAAAGTTGAAAAAGGATAACTCATATTAGAACTCATGCGCTACCCCGATAGTATTCATAGCCAAAGTTGTCATGTTTAACCCTATACTTTTTTTCATTTTTGTTCCCTTGGTTTTATGTCCCCACTAAAGCATATAGCTTGGCTATCTCCTCGCTCCAGATAGTTTCATCAATCGTTTCAAGTATGAGAGGTATATCATTCATCCTCTCATCATTCATTATCAATCTAAACGGCTCCCAGCCAAGTTCGCCCTTTCCAAGTGATGCATGTCTGTCTACTCTTGAACCAAGAGGCGGCTTAGAATCATTTATATGCATACCACACAGATATTTAAACCCTACGATTTTATCAAAATCGTCCATGGTTTTGCTGTATGCTTGTGAAGACCTGATGTCATATCCGGCCGTAAATGTATGACAAGTATCTAGACAAACCCCTACTCTGCTTTTATCTTTTATCTGTTCTATTATATAAGCTAAGTGTTCAAATTTATATCCTAAATTGCTTCCTTGTCCTGCAGTATTTTCAATAATAAGTTTTACATTGCTATTTGGAGTTTTATTAATTGTAATATTCAAAGATTCCGCTATCACATCGAGGCATCGATTTTCAATTTCTTGCACATATCCAATGTCTTCTTTTTCTTTTTTAGAGAATTTCTCCAAATGACTGCCTGGGTGGAAATTTAGCATTTCAAGACCGAGCTGGTGGCATCTGTTTGCTTCATCCAAGAATGCCTCTCTTGATTGTGCCAATTTGTCGGCTTCGGGGTGACCAAGATTTATGAGATAACTATCATGAGGCAAAATGTATTTTGGCAAAATCCCACTAATTTCAAGGTTTATCTTGAATTCATCTATGTCTTGCATCGACAATGGCTTACCCATCCACTGCCTTTGGTTTTTAGTAAACAGCCCGAATGCCTTTGCCCCTATCTTCATGGCATTAAGCGGAGCATTTTGCACTCCTCCGGCGGCACTTACATGAGCCCCTACGAATTTCATTGTTGTTGTACCTTGATAATAATTTGATTGATTTTATCATGAAACTCAACTTCTGTATCTGAAATTTTATATGAAATGGAGTATTGGTCCGGTTTGATTATTTTTTGTGTAAAACCGTTACTGGTTTTTACCAAATTTACCCCGTCAAAGATAGGCTTTGCCAAAAATATCTGCTCTAAAGTATCTTCTGGATATAAAGCATGAAATACTTTGCGATAAAAATCGCTTTTATTCATACATTCAAATAGACTCATACAGATACGATCTTTATAGATATCCAAAGAAACCACAGGTTGAGCATTACTGTATATCTGTACTTTTAAGCTGTTGGGATATTCAGAAATAAAACCCATGTCGGCATATCTCATTTCCGGGATTTTAAGGAGTATAAATGCACTTTTTTGCTGCATTGGCTTCTTGATAGCGCACCCGATAATGGTTAAAAGTAGAAATGCTAAAAGAATTTGATATATTTTATGTGTCATGTTTGCCTAATTAAGAGTAATTTAAGTGCCAACCTACTATAATTTCGTCCATTAAGTTGTCAAGGCCCCATCGTCTAGCGGTTAGGA
>DIKI01000002.1:0-6915 GCA_002424475.1 Sulfurovum sp. UBA5622 | reverse complement strand
TCGAGTCTCCGTGGGGTCACCACTTCTAAATCTAATCATAACCAACAAATACTAAATCTTTAGCAAAATCTAATTTCCCAAACACTCTTATAAAAAAATATATTGTATAATCAGCAATAGCTTAAAGGATGAATATGACACCTAGAGAATCTATTGGGATATTACAAAACAATATGAATAAAATCATTATTGGTCAAGAGATGGTTGTCGAAAGGCTAATCATCGGTATGCTTGCTGATGGAAATATACTAGTTGAGGGTCTGCCTGGCTTGGCAAAAACCAAAATGGTAAAAACTTTGGCTAAAATTATAGATGCCAATTTTTCACGCATCCAATTTACACCTGACTTGGTAACTTCAGATATTATCGGTATCGAAAAAATGTACGAAGAAAACGGCTCACACAAATTTCGTTTTGAACCGGGACCTATTTTTGGCAATATCATATTGGCTGACGAGATCAACCGTGCTCCAGCCAAAGTACAGTCTGCCATGCTTGAAGCTATGGAAGAAAGACAAGTTACACTATCTGGAAAAACATACAAATTACCAAAACTTTTCACAGTCATTGCCACGCAAAATCCTCTAGAGACAGAAGGAACATATAAACTTCCCGATGCCCAAAGAGACCGCTTTTTAATGCACGTAAAGATATCTTATGTGAATATGGAATCTGAACTTGAGATTGTTAGACAATCTCATGAAGAAAAAAGTAAAGATAAACATCCAGCATATATGGATGAAAGAATTTCTCAAGATATGATATTTGCTGCGCGAGATGAGATAGAAAAAGTAAAAATGAGCGATGCTGTGCAGAAATATGTCATAGAACTTGTGTTTGCGACGAGATATCCTCTAAGATACAGTAAACAACTTGATATTATGATAGATGTTGGGGTTAGCCCAAGAGCTTCTTTGGCGTTAGATCAATGTAGTCGCGTTTATGCCTGGATGCATGGCAGGGATTATACGACTTACAAAGATGTGCAAGCTGTCATACATGATGTATTTCGACACCGCCTTGTAAAAAGTGAGCACACGCGCCTAAACGAAAAAACAAATGATGATATAGTGGATATAATCTTGGAGCAAGTACCATTACCTCTTGAAGAAAATTGATTTTAAAAAAATATAATATTTTTTATAGACAGTACAATCGTATGACAAAAGAACAATGAAAGGCGCATGAAATGAAATCAAAACAAATCAGTAGTAAGATATGGATATCGCCATCAAAAGATATGATGTTAGGTAAAGGACGCGTAGAATTGCTAGAACATATTCATGCCACAGGCTCTATTTCTCAAGCTGCCAAAATTATGAAGATGAGCTATAAGGCGGCATGGGATAGTATCAAAGCTCTCAATACTCATGAGCTCATAGTAGAAAAACAAACTGGTGGCAAACATGGCGGCGGCTCTAAGCTAACGCCAAAAGGACTTGAATATATTGAAGTTTACAAAGAATTAGAAACCATACAAGATTATTTTTTTGGAGCACTTGGAGGCCGTATAGACTCTTTGAAAAATCTAAAAACATTGACATCGAAGCTCACTCTTCGTACGAGTGCTAGAAACCAATTACATACTAAAATCTCAAAAATAGACCGAAAAGACCATAGCATTATGCTTACACTAACTATGGAAAACACTCAAGACATCAAAGTATCTATTACTCCAAAAAGTCTAGAAGAGATGAAGCTAAAAGAACATATGTCTCTAATAGTTTTGCTCAAAGCATCATCGATCACTCTTCATGAAAAATGCCCACCAGATGCTCCGCACAATTGGCTTCATGGTACAGTAAAATCACTCGATATTGGAGGGGATTATGCTGAAGCAATGATAGAACTGGATGGTGGCGGGAAGATAATTGCTTCTTTGACAACTATTGAATGCGAATCTGTCAATATTGGCATGTCTATATGGGCACATTTCAAACCCAGCAGTGCAATAGTAGCAATATAATTCATCGAATCTTCTTAAGCAAACATTCACAAAATAAACAAATATATCAATATATCTTGATTTATTAATATCATTATGCTATGATTCCAAATAAGGAGACCGTAATGGATATATTTTTGCAAACAGTTGGCTCAGTGTATGATGAGACTAGAGTTCGAATTTTGCGCTTCATAGACTTGTATGGTGAAGTATGCGTATGTGATATAGAAAACTCATTTGATATGATACAGTCTCGTATATCAAGACATCTAAAAATTCTAAAAGATGCTGGTTTTTTGAGAGTTGACAGGCGAGGCAAGTGGGCATATTATAGTATCCGTTCTCCGCTTGATATTTTTAGGAAATCTATTTTGAAAGAAATAGAGTATTTGAATTTGGACATTCCCAAACTCATAAGTGGGTGTGGCATATGATAATTGCAAGTTTACTATTTTTGACAACCTTAATATTTGTAATATGGCAGCCACGCGGTTTACAAATAGGTACATCTGCACTCATAGGGGCTTTTATGGCCTTAATGCTAGGCGTTGTCAACTTTGACGATGTCCTTAGCGTCACGAATATCGTATGGGATGCGACTTTAGCATTTATCGGTATTATTATACTTTCAATGGTGCTTGATGAGATAGGTTTTTTTGAATGGTGCGCGATCAAAACCGCAAAACTTAGTCGTGGAAATGGTCATCTTATGTTTGTTTATGCATTACTTCTTGGAGCTGGGGTCTCTGCCCTATTTGCCAATGATGGTGCGGCATTGATCCTTACTCCTATACTCCTAGCCAAAATGAGAATTTTGAAACTAAATGCAAAGAGCATTATTGCTTTTTTATTAGCCGGCGGATTTATCAGCGATAGTGCTTCCTTGCCATTTGTATTTTCAAATCTTACCAATATAGTGACTGCAAACTATTTTCATATAGGTTTTGGAGAGTATTTGGCAAATATGATAGTACCGTTTATTGCAAGCACTATAATATCCATTGTGGTTTTGTGGCTGGTTTTACACAAAGATATTCCATCTCATGTCGATACTAATCTACTGAAAAACCCAAACGATGTGCTAAAAAATAAAATGCTTTTTTATTTCAGTTGGTTATTTTTGGCGCTTCTTATCGCTGGATATTTTATCGGGGATGCTTGCGGATTGCCAATAAGCGTTTTTGCGCTTGGCGGAGGACTGCTCTTTTTAACGATATCAAGTATCACAAAAACCGTAGAGCCGCTACAAATTATCAAAACTGCTCCGTGGCAAGTAGTATGGTTTAGCATCGGACTTTATATCGTAGTATATGGACTCAAAAATGCAGGATTAACAGATTATCTGAAAATTATTTTGGAAGATCTAGCAACTCGCGGCGATGCAACAGCTATCATAGGCACTGGATTTATAAGTGCAATCTTGAGTGCTATCATGAACAATATGCCAACAGTTATGATAATGGATATAGCCCTAACAAACATACCAAATGAGGCTTTAGCATATGCAAATATAATCGGATGTAACCTGGGGCCCAAAATGACTCCGTTTGGCTCTCTTGCGACTCTTCTTTGGCTTCATGTACTTGATAAAAAAGGAGTGCATATAGGGTTTTGGAAATATAGTAAATTTGGTTTGATTGTCACGCCTCCAATTTTATTGGTAGTGTTGATTTCATTATATCTATTTTAAGGAGTAATTTTGTGAAAAAAGTATTAGTAATGTGTACAGGAAATAGCTGCAGAAGCATCATAGGCGAAGCACTTATCAATGCCAAGCTTGATGGAATTGAAGCCATGAGTTGCGGTGTAGCTCCTAGCGGCAAGGTCAATCCAAATGCTAAAAAAGTATTAGAGCAAAACGACATCTGGAAAGATGAATATCACTCAAAAAGTTTAGATGAAGTGATAAATGAACACTTTGACCTAGTAGTGACGGTGTGTGATCATGCTCATGAAACTTGTCCAATGTTCCCACGCTCAATTCCAAAAATTCATGTCGGTTTTGAAGATCCTGATGGCAAAGGGTATGAAGCGTTTGAACAAACCTACAAAGAGATAGAGGGGGTACTCTTGCCAAAAGTGTTAGAGTTTTTAACAAATAATAGAAAGCTTTAAAATCAATGCCATAAAAACACATGCGGATTTTACTATTCTGGCATCTATTATTAAAGTAAACCAAAATTATCTAAATATTAAATAAGGAGACAAAAATGAATATTAAATTTAAAGAAAATACAAAAGGCTTTAGTGCTATCATTAATGGATTTAGCGTTGAAGAGTTGAATAAAAAAGTTAGTGAATGTAAAGATGGAAATTGCAGCTGTGATTGCAGTCCAGAGATAATGGAGAAAATCGAAAACATTGAGGTTTGTTCACATGACGATGGAGCAGAGATAAAAATAACTGGTGATGTCACGGTGCAAACCATTGCCCCCATGATGCAAAAATGTTTGATTTCAAACGATAATGATAATTCATGCAAAGTCTAATAGATAAAAAAACTACCATACAAAGAGTAATTTTTTTAAATATAGCTCTTATAATTTCTGAAATAATTGCTGGAATTTATAGCGGTTCTATGGCTCTTATAGCTGATGCTTTTCACAATTTAGGTGACGTCTTGGCACTGTTTATAGCATTGATTGCTATTATTTATGGAGCAAAAAAAGCGACAGAAACAATGACTTTTGGATACATTAGAGCTGAATCTATGGCAGCTTTTGTAAACTCTATTTTTTTATCCATTACCATGATATTTATATTTATAGAGTCCGTCCAAAGATTTTTAAATCCGCTCGATATAAATGCGCCGATGGTTATCTTTACTTCATTGATAGCTCTATTTGTAAATGGTTTTAGCACTTGGCTTCTTGATCAGAAAAATATTGAACATCATCATGAAGATGAGCATGAGCATGAAGATATGAATATTAAATCAGCTTATCTTCATATGTTAGGTGATGCTTTTGTTTCGCTTAGTGTTGTTGTGGGTGGGATAATTATGTATTTTTATGGCATAAACACGATAGACTCTTTATTGTCTATGATTTTTAGTATTTATGTTATGGTGGCAAATTTTCCAATTCTAAAAAATTCGTTTTTATCTCTAATAGATTCAAATAGTTATAATATAAAAAACATAGAAGAATTAATAATGCAATCTAGTGAGATTTTATCGATTCATGACCTGCATCTTTATCGCCCAAACTCTAAAGAATCATATGGGTCGGTTCATATAGTTCTTAAAAATGATTTATTGCTGAGCGAGATTGAAAAAGTTATTGAAAGCATAAGAGAAAGGGTTTGTAAAAAAGGTATTACTCATTTTATTGTTCAACCAGAAAGCACAAATTATCATTTAGATGATATTAGTTGCCATACACACTAAGAGGAGTATTTATGTTTGATTGGTGGGAAAAACTTAGCAGGTATTTTGTCTTTGATGTTTTAAAACTTACTCAAAAGAGCCAAATGGGCGAAGCGTTACACTTTTTTATATTTGATACTGTGAAGATTTTTATCCTTTTGGTTGCCATCATTTTTGCAGTTAGTTTCTTGCGTACTTTTTTCAATACAGAAAAAGTTAGAGTTTATTTACAAGGAAAAAGCGAGTTTAGCGGAAATATCTTGGCAGCCCTTTTTGGCATTATTACGCCTTTTTGCAGCTGTTCTGCTATTCCGCTATTTTTGGGATTTATGCAGGCTAGAATTCCTATGGGGATTACATTTAGCTTTCTCATTTCTGCGCCACTGAATAATGAAATAGCGATCGCAATGCTTTTTGGTCTTTTTGGATGGAAGATAACTGCACTCTACATCGCTCTTGGGCTGCTTGTAGCCATACTTGGTGGTTATATCATTGGTAAAATGAGGCTAGAGAAATATGTACTTATCCCTGTCACGCCAATGAAAGGTGAACTCGAAGATATAAAAATAGAATCAAATTTCAAACAAAGAGCCAAAGAAGCATGGGACTATACTATCGATATCTTTAAAAAGATCTACCTTTATGTTATGGTCGGCGTGGGAATTGGTGCATTTATACACGGGTATATACCTGCTGATTTTATAGCAAAATATGCCGGAGGTAATAGTTGGTATGCTGTACCGCTTGCCGTTTTACTCGGAATGCCGATGTACTCTAACGCTGCAGGAGTAATGCCGTTAATTGAAGTCTTAACATCCAAAGGTATGCTGATGGGTACTGCTCTTAGTTTTATGATGGCTGTCACGGCCCTATCTTTGCCTGAAGCGATGATCCTAAAAAGAATATTGCACATTAGGCTAATTGGGATATTTTTTGGTATAGTTGGATTTGGGATACTATTGGTTGGGTATCTATTCAATTTTATTTTAGGAGGTAACTTATGAAAAAAATATTTTTAATTCTATGCGTATTTTGTGCGATTTCATTTGGAGCGGATGATTTTGACAAATATTTATCAAACTTTGATGCTAAAGAGCGAAATGAGATGAAAATACAAACACCTGATATGCTAAACATGATAGAAGAAGGCAAGGCTATCTTGGTCGATATCCGTACACATAAAGAACATCAAGCATGGAGTATAGGGTTTGCAAAACATATACCGTTAAATGAGCTGCCAAAAAGAATAAGAGAACTTCCAAAAGATAAGCTAATAATTACAGCTTGCCCACATAATGATAGAGCAAATATAGCTAGACTTTATCTAAAATTAAAAGGTTATAATGCAAGATATCTAAGCGATGGTTTACTAAAAACAATAGATTATCTTAAAGGAGATAATGCCGAAGAGTTTATAAATGAATTAAATAAGGAGAAAATAAAATGAAAATAGAAATACTTGGCACTGGTTGTGCAAAATGTAAAGCACTCGAAGAGGCGGTAAAACAAGCTGTTAGCAAAATTGACGGGTTCCACGAGGTCATAAAAGTAGATGATATCGTAGAGATTATGAAATATAATATTGTTAGTACGCCAGCGCTTG
>DIKI01000006.1 GCA_002424475.1 Sulfurovum sp. UBA5622 | reverse complement strand
CGCTTGTAGCTCAGCTGGATAGAGCACTCGCCTTCTAAGCGAGCGATCTCAGGTTCGAATCCTGACGGGCGTACCACCTGTTTGATTTTTAATTATCAAATGGCAGAATCATTAAGGATTTTTTTAAAGAAAATCGATATGATTACACTCTACTTTGTGCGGATATGGTGAAATTGGTAGACACGCCANNGACTTAGGATCTGGTGCCGCGAGGCATGGGAGTTCGAGTCTCTTTATCCGCACCACCAACCACTTTTATACAATTCAATACAATCAAAACACCCCTTAAATAAATATGAGCTTTCAAGCATATTTTTAAACTATTAACAATCACTTTTTATTTCACAACACACACAATATGACATTTTGACAACAATTCAAACCATTTCCAAATATCACTATATAATATACAAAAATGGATAATTATGAAGATACATTTGGATTTGGATTGTTATTTTGTATCTGCTGAGCGCACAAGGGATCCTAGGCTCAAAGGCAAACCCGTAGTTGTTGCCAAAGGCAGCGATAAAAGAATCTTTGCAAATTACAAAAAAGACGGAGTTATATTAGGTGATACCGGAGCATTCAATAGCGTATTGGAGTTCAAAAATAACTTAGATAGAACATGGAGAGATGAGTTTGTAGACGAGGATGGAGCTGTACGCGGTATAGTCATAGCCAAAAGCTACGAAACCAAGCCATATGGTATCAAGACGGGCACTCCACTCAAAGATGCGCTTGTAATGTGTCCAGGGCTTATTGTATTGCCAAGCGACCATTTGTTTTACCAAGAGCTATCTCAAAGGCTAAAGAGCTTTTTAGAGCTTAAAATCCCACTGCTTGAACAGTACTCTATAGATGAATTTTTCGGGGATCTAGACGGATGGATAAGAGATGATGATACACTAGAGTTTATCACTTATCTTCGTGATGAGATAATGGATAGGTTTGACCTGCCTATCACTATAGGGGCTAGCAAGTCCAAATGGATAGCCAAGCTCATTACGGACAAAACAAAGCCATTTGGTGTTAAGGTGGTACGCGAGGGCGATATAGATGATTTTGTGGACTCTATTGGTATAGATGAGTTTCCAGGTATCGGCAGGGCTGTATCTAAAAAACTCAAATCCTATTATATCAATACACTAGGAGAATTAAAAAAAAGACCAAGCCTACTAAACAGCTATGGTAAGATGGGCCAAGATCTCTATAAAAGGATATGCGGCATAGACAATGAGCCAATAATTGCCCATAGCGATAGAAGAGCCATAAATATCAGTAGAAACTTTAAAGCAGTGCTGAACAGAAATGAAATCCAAAGAAGGGTAGTGATACTAGCAAGGTATCTCAGCCATACGATTATGAAGCTTGGGCTTAATCCTACTACATTTTATTGCAAGATCAGATACGAGCATGGTCTAAAAAATTCACAATCCATTACACAAGATAGACTATTTAACGAGAGATTTATGATAGATCTAGCATTGCAAATACTAGACAAGCTAGATACCCACAAAAGCTATAAGATCCATTATATAGGATTTAGCGTATCAAACTTTACAAACAATAGCAATCAAAAAACATTTTCGCTTTTAGATTATCAAGAAGATAAAAAACAATCTATACTCTCAGCAGGATTGCTTAAAATAAGAGATAAATATGGTGTAGATGTGATTCGTTATGGGCGTGAGAGTATTTGTTGAAGCTAGCTTTATTATTAGCGTTTTTATATAGATAAATGTATAAGAACCGACGACCCATGAGCCAAATGGCTTTAAAGGTCTATATGGTTAATTTGTTTGAGGTATGCTGTTTGCAGGTGCTGCCGGAGCAGATGGAGCTACTGGCGCACTTATCGGTGCCGTAGGAGTACTAGGCACAATAGTATCAGCCACAGAACGATTACTCTCTTTTGTGTATATATAAGATAGTATCAATGTGTTTATGATAAAAGCAGTACCAAGTACAAAAGTTACTTTCGCCAAAAAGCCCATAGGACCTTTGGATCCAAATAAAGATTCATTGCTCCCGCTATAAGCCCCAAGTCCTATGCTAGAGCTTTTTTGAAGCAATACTGATATAGTAATCAAGATCGCTAAAACAATTTGCAATATAAATAATGTAGATGCCATGGTTGTCCAATCAAAGTTTGGGTATAATTTTGGCGATTATATCGAAAAAATATTGAAAACAAGATGAAGCAAAACGACAACATATGAATACAACAAATCCAAATAACCAAAATGCAATAAAGGAATTTTCTCGTTTCTCAAAAGATTATAATAGCTATAATCAGATACAAGCTCAAGTTGCCAAACAATTAATTAATAAGTTGCCATCCAGGAATTATAAGATTATTGCAGATATAGGATGCGGTACCGGAGCATTATATGATCGTTTAGTAAGCAGAGAGATATTTTTTGGGAGACTTGTGGCTCTTGATGCATCGGAACAAATGCTTTTGCTTCATCCTAGCGACCAAAGAGTTGTTACGCAATATTTTGATTTCAATGAACCCGGCAGTTTCTCATCTATAAAAGATAAATTTGATTTGGTATTATCATCGTCTGCGTTGCAATGGAGCAGAGATCTAGGTTGGACTATATCGCAACTTGCACATATTGGGGATAATTTTTATGGCGCTATATTTACAAGCAATACTTTTAAAACACTTCACGAGACAGCATCTGTAGCCTCTCCTATATATACGCCAGAAGAGATAAAAAAAGCTTTTGATAAATCATATAAAAATACACAATATGAGATATATAGATACAAGCTTTACTTTGATTCTAAAAAAGATCTTTTTAACTACATCAAAAAAAGCGGAGTCAGCGGCGGAGAGCAAAAGCTTAGCTACAAACAGACAAAAACATTAATGAGGGAATTTCCGCTGGATTACTTAGAATTTGAAGTAGTGTTTATAGAGGCTAGCAATTAATCATTTTTAATTTAGCAAATTCTCTTTTTCCAAAGTATATAGTTCATATCTTATGTTTTTGAAGCGTTCAGCAAGTTCACTGCTCCAAATCTTGGTAGTTTCTTCCAAGACTCTAGCAGATTCTTGCGTGCGTTTATAATTTGCTATTAGTATATCTTTAATGTTTGCACGGTTCATTTCACTTTTTGTGCTAGGACGAAGAACGTCATTAATGCTATCGCGAGACGATAAGAGTTCTAGATACTTCTCATCTATGCGACATTGATGTCTTAGATTTTTTAGTTTAAGGGCAAGTGGACCATTATCTTCATGATATCTAGCGATATCTTCGATGACACGGATGCCTTCTTTGAGACGATTAAGATTGGCGTCAACAAGACGCACAACCTTTGGATCGTTTTTGTTATTCATCTCTTCCAAATATGCCAAGAAGTTGCAAAATAGCAGTGAACATATTTAGAAAATCAAGATATAGTGAAACCGCGGCATCAACAGGAGAACCATAAGCACCGTTGGCAATATTCTGTGTATCATAAATTGTAAATATACCAAAAAGCAACAATACACCAGCAGTAATAACAAGATGCATTATAGGACTTTGTAGTAAAAAGTAATTAACCAATGAAGCAACTATAATCACGATAAGTGTAATAAAAAGTGGTTTACCCCAGCTTGAAAAATCGCTTTTACTGTTTATTGCAAACAAGCTTAATGCACCAAAAAGTACTGAAGTCATCAAAAATGCGTTTCCGATAACCGCGCCTTGCCCAGCACCTATAAGCATTGCCAAAAGCGGAACAAGTGAAACACCGGTAGCAAATGTAAATGCAAAAAGAGCAGCTAGATTAAGCACAGGCTTATTGCGTGTCATCCCCAAGCCAAAAAAAACCATAAACAGCTCAAAGCCGAATATAAACCATTTGTATTGCATAATAACTTCTGCATATGGCATTGTTGCATATGCTCCAGCAGCAGCAGCTATCATGCTTGCAGCCAATAATTGATAAGTTTTTTTCATAAAGCCGACAGATACATTTTCTATTTGTGCCGTATAGCCTGCTTGTGATTGATAGTTTCTATCATATAATGCCATTAAATATCCTTCAAATATTATCTGTGTTATATAGTATGTATAACCTTCGCAAGTATAGTGATAAACAAATAAATAATAGATTAAAAAAAGATTTTAAAAAACCTATCAGATAAAAATATTTTTAGCTGTTGGGTAGATCAAATTTTGTATACATTATATATATACTATTATTTTGGCTAATGATAATCATGACAAACAAAAAATTTTTCAATATTTTTCCACTTTTCCCTAAAAA
>DIKI01000005.1:8506-159099 GCA_002424475.1 Sulfurovum sp. UBA5622 | reverse complement strand
GCTTTTTTAGCCGCAGCGCTTGTGCTTTTACTTGCAGAAGTTGTTGCTTTTTTAACTTTTTTTGCAGCAGTCTCAAAACCTTCTTCTGCTTTAGCCTTTGCCTTTGATGCTATTTCGCTTAACTCTTCCATGCTCTCATCGGCTACTTTTTTAGCTTTTTTCCCAAGCTCAGAAGTACCTTCTTGCACATCTTTTGCTACCTCTGCACCCGCCTTATTGGCTCTTCCAAATATTTTTTTAAGAATATTAAACATTATGACGCTCCTTTAATATCTAAATTCCATTACCCAGTGCGATAATAACGATTATAACATAAATTCTACAAATATATCTTGATAAATCGCACCTCCTAATTATATTTTAATAATGCAACCTTTTAGCCAGCATTGGGTACAATATCTTACTATTATCGAAAGAGGTTTATTATATGTTTGCACGATTTAGAAGAAACCGTATGCACCCTGTATTAAGAGATATGTTGGCTGAAACTCATTTGCGAGTGGAGGACTTTATCTATCCACTATTTATTCGCAGCGGCAACGGCATCAAAAAAGAGATAAGCTCTATGCCAGGCGTATTTCAGATGAGTATAGATGAAGCTATCAAAGAGTGCGGTGAACTTCAGAAACTAGGACTTAATGCAATCATTCTTTTTGGCATTCCTGATGTTAAAGACAGCGTAGGAAGCGACGCAATGTGCGAGCATGGGATAATGGCCGAGAGTGTCAGAGCTATCAAGAATGCATATCCAGATATGTTTGTGATAACCGATCTTTGTTTTTGTGAATATACAGATCATGGCCATTGCGGCGTACTTGATCCGCACACTCATTCTGTAGATAATGATATAACACTTAATAATCTAGCACTTCAAGCGGTAGTTCATGCCAAAGCGGGCGTAGATATGATAGCGCCTAGCGGCATGATGGATGGTATGATAACAGCAATAAGAGGTGGACTTGACAGTGCAGGGTTTGTAAACCTGCCTATTATGAGCTACTCTACCAAGTTTGCTTCAGCATACTATGGACCATTTCGTGATGTAGCAGAATCTGCTCCTAGTTTCGGAGATAGACGGACTTATCAGATGAATCCAGCCAACCGAAGAGAAGCTATAAGTGAAAGCATAGAAGACGAAAGGGAAGGCGCAGATATACTTATGGTCAAACCGGCTCTTGCATATCTAGATATCATCCGAGATGTTAAAGAGCATACAACCAAGCCGCTTGCAGCATATAATGTAAGTGGGGAATATGCGATGCTAAAAGCCGCAGCAAAGGCTGGAGTTATAGATTATGATAGAGTGATGATGGAAACATTGCTTGGTATCAAAAGAGCAGGGGCTGACATAATCATCACTTATCATGCAAAAGAAGCTGCAATTCTTCTAAAGCAAGGTGCATGAAACTTATGATAGAATCTTGCTTTTACTTTCAAGAGGATAGATAGATGAGACATTTTTTGACACTAGCAGACTTTACCAAAGAAGAGCTAATAGAGATGATAACTTTAGCTCAAAAGATAAAAGAACAAACCAAGAAAAAACAATTTGTACCATATCTTGAACATCAAACTTTAGGTATGATATTTGAGAAAAGCTCCACTCGTACTAGAGTAAGTTTTGAGACAGGGATCTATCAGCTTGGAGGAATAGGGCTGTTTTTGTCTAGTAATGACATACAACTAGGTCGTGGTGAACCTATGAAAGATACTGCTAGAGTCATTTCTCGTATGGTAGATATGGTGATGATAAGAACATTTGAACAAAGTCGTCTCGATGAGTTTAGCGCTTATTCGCAAGTACCTATCATAAATGGACTCAGCAACGAATATCATCCTGTTCAAATTATGACAGATTATTTCACACTTTTAGAGCTAGGATTTACTGATCCTGTAGTGGCATATGTTGGAGATGGTAATAATATAGCTCATTCATGGCTGATGTTGGCATCAAAGCTTGGACTTGAACTTAGAATTGCTACGCCAATAGGATATGAATGTCAGCAAAGTATAGTTGATGAGGCTTTGGGCTTTGCCAAACTTAGCGGGGCTAAAATCACTTTTTATAATGATCCAAAAGAAGCAGTTAAGAATGTAGATGTAGTCATCACTGATACTTGGATCTCAATGGGACAAGAGAGTGAAAAAGAGACTAAGCTCAAAGCTTTTGATGGTTATATGGTAGATGATACTATGATGAGCTTTGCAAAATCAAGTGCAGTATTTATGCATTGTTTGCCGGCTTATAGAGGATACGAGGTCAGTGAGGAAGTATTTGAAGCGCATAGTGATACAATATTTTTGGAAGCAGAAAATAGACTCCACGCACAAAAAGGGATTATGGTGTGGTTGGATAATCACCGAAATGATTGAGAAGGCAAAAGAAAGAGGAAAGAGTGAATAATATAGATTTTGAAAAATTTGGCAGATATTCCAAGGCAGGCCCTAGATATACAAGCTATCCGACCGCATTGGAATTTAATAATGATTTTAAATATGAAAAATATATAGAATTTCTCGAATCTCCAACCAAAGACAAACTCTCTTTATACGTGCATTTGCCATTTTGTCGAAGTGCTTGTTACTTCTGTGGGTGCAATGTGGTCTTTACATCCAAAGAAGGTAAACTCGATAGCTATGTAGAGTATCTAAAAAAAGAGATCGACATATTGGCAAATCATCTTGACACTACTAGGGAAGTTATACAATTTCATTTCGGAGGCGGAACGCCGACTTATTATAGTGCAGATGGTTTAGATGAAATAGTCAGTTATATCAAAAAGACTTTTCCAAACTGGAGTAAAGATAGTGAAATTAGCTGTGAGATCGACCCGCGATTTTTTAATGAAGACCAGATGAAAGTTTTTGTCAAGCACGGATTTAATCGTATCAGTTTCGGGGTACAGGATTTTGATGCAAAAGTCCAAGAGGCAATTCATAGAATCCAGCCATTTGAGCTTACCAAAAACGCAGTTGATCTAGCCAGAAGATATGGAATAAATTCTATCAATATAGATTTGATCTACGGTTTGCCTTATCAGACTTTTGAGAGTTTTAAAAATACTCTTGATCTTGCCTTTAGCCTAGAGCCAGACAGGGTGGCTGTATTTAATTATGCTCATGTACCGTGGCTCAAGAAAACTATGAGAAAATTTGACGAGACCACATTGCCTCATCCAAGTGTTAAACTCGAGATTTTCAAATATACTATTGATTTTTTTGAAAAAAAAGGTTATAAGATGGTAGGCATGGATCATTTTGCAAAGCCTAGTGATGAACTTTTTACTGCTATTGCAAAAGGCGAATTGCACAGAAACTTTCAAGGTTATACCACCAAAGGCGGAGCTAATTTGATAGGCATCGGTCTGACTAGTATAGGCGAAGGCGAGAGATACTATGCTCAAAATACTAAAGATATGAATGAGTATGAAAAAACGCTTGATAGTGGAAGATTGCCATTTGAGAGAGGTGTAGTGCTAAGTGACGATGATTTTATAAGAAAATCTGTAATCATGGAGCTTATGGCAAACTTTTCTATAGATATAAAAAGAGTAGAAAAACAGCATAATATTGATTTCAAGAGTTATTTTAGTGATGCACTAGATGAACTAAAAGAGTTTGAAGATGCTGGACTTATAGAAATAAGCGACAATAAAATACAAGCTAATTCCACAGGTGCAATGCTCATAAGAAATATTGCCATGCCATTTGATGCATATATGAAAAAGTATGCCGGCACTAAAAAAAGCTTTTCAAAGACAGTGTAAAAGGATGAAGGTAAAAGGGTGAAGAAAGAAACCAAGGATATTTTTAATTTTACTGCCACTAGTGAAGATTGTGTCAAGTGCGGGAAGTGTATCCCTGTTTGTACTATTCACCAGATAAATCCGGATGAGGTTACCAGCCCAAGAGGATTTATTGATCTATTGGGAGCATATCAAAGAGGTGATCTGGAGCTAGATAAAGATGCCAAAAATATCTTTGAGAGCTGTTTTTTGTGTACTAACTGTGTTGATGTATGTCCAAATTCATTGCCAACAGATATGGTCATCGAAGAGGCGAGAGCGGATATTGCAGATAAATTTGGTATCGCATGGTTCAAGCGAGCCTTTTTTTGGCTATTGCGGCACCGCATAGTCATGGATATTGCGATGAAGTTTGGATATATGTTCAAAACTTGTGTATTAGCAAGTGATGAAAAAGGGCGTGGACTTTTTGCACGATTTAGTTTTCCTATGGTTAAAAAAGGCAGACTTTTACCATCGATGGCAAAAACAAGCTTTTTAAATAAATATCCAGAACAGATCCCGGCACAACACAAAGGCAAAAAACAAAGAGTCGCAATATTTATTGGCTGTTTGGCAAATTATAACTATACAACTATCGGTGACAGTTTGGTGGAGATCTTGAGCAAGCTTGATATAGAAGTTTTTATACCAAAAAAACAACTCTGCTGCGGCGCTCCGGCATATTTTACTGGTGATACTAAAAGCGTAGAGTATCTAATACGCAAAAATGTAGATTATTTTGAGACATTTATGGATGAATATGATGCTATGATAATCCCAGAGGCAACGTGCAGTGCTATGATTAAACACGATTGGGAAATCTTTTGTAAAAATCATGAGATGAGTGAACTGGTCCCAAGGATTCAAAAACTTCTTCCAAAAATCCATATGGCCACAGCGTGGCTGCATGATAATACTGAACTTAAAGAGCTTCTGGCTACAAAAGGCAAAAAGTTTGATGATATAGTTACTTATCATGATCCATGCCATGCTAGAAAAGTGCAAGGCATTTATCAAGAGCCTAGAAACCTGCTCGCGCCAAACTACCCTATGGTAGAGATGAGCGATCCAAATAGATGTTGTGGATTTGGAGGTGTAACAATGCAGACTGAAAAATTCCATTTTGCCGAGCTTGCTGGCAAACCAAAAGCAGCCATGATAGATGAAACAAAAGCCAAATATGTCGCCGCAGAATGCAGTGCATGTAGAGTGCAGCTCAGCGAAGCAATGAGTGCCTGCGGCGTGGAGACTATATTTAAAAATCCATTAGAACTCATTGCAGAAGCATTAAAGTAAAAAAGACCGATTAGGTTATTATTACAATTTTTTAAACAATAAACTTGCTATAATTAGTAGTATTCCATACTATTTTATAGGAGTTAAGATGAATAATATACATACAAAACTTAATGAATATGTGATTAGATATGATGAGGCTACACTCTCTGAACATTTGAAAACTTTGGTGGACGCTGCAGGGAAAGAGACAGCTCAACTATCTCCTGAAGAACTTATAATCGACGATAGTACTATTTTACTTGATGTCAGAGAGCCTGAAGAGTTTGCGAGCGGATATATCGAAGCAAAGAATACTTTGACAATCCCAAGGGGAAAGTTAGAATTTATGGCTATTGATAAAATCGCCAAAGTTTACGGCCAAGATGCAAAGATAATAACATATTGCCTCAAAGGTCCCAGAGGTGCTTTGGCAGCAATGCAGCTCAAAAAGATGGGCTTTACAAATGTTTCAAATTTAAAAGGCGGGCTTATGGGTTGGCTTGAAAGCGGACGAAGTATCAAAAACTATTTAGGCGAACTCAAGCTCGTCAAATAATTTGATACACTAAGCATTGTTTACTTTAAAATATACCAAAATAGTTGTATATAAAAGTATATTGCAAACACAAAAAATAGTGTTGTAAACAATATCGCCTCAGTGGTCTTGGTAGGATTACAATTGTAAAGAGCAGCCATATTGACATTGTTTACAGCAAGAGGCACGCAGAGCTCTAGAAGCAAAATTGCTGATACAAACGGATTTAGTTCAAATAGCCAAATAGCCACCAGTCCAACTAGCGGCAGCACGAAGTGCTTGATCGTAGTTATTTTGGCAGAAAATGCATAATCCATACTCTTTATCTTGACATCAGCTAGATATATACCAAAGATCATAAGCTGCATGACTATAGTAGCATACGCTCCCATCTCCAAAAATTTATCAATGCTTGGATGGATAGCCATGCCTGTAGAGTTAAATGCAATAGCCAAGATAGCAAACCAGAGAATAGGGATCTTGACTATCTGCCCCAAAGATTGTTTGATGCTAAATTCTCCTTTGGCATAAAAAAATACACCAACTGTATAGATAAAAAAGACATTAGCTATATTTAGGATACTAGTGTATGCTACACTTTGCTCACCAAATAGTGCTATGCCTAGAGGAATACCAAGATTGCCCGTATTTCCTATGAGAGAAGCTACAATAAATATGGATCTCTCTTTTGGGTCTGAGAGTATATATTGTGAAGCGGCTATGGAAAACAACAATACAACACCCACTACCAGTAAATATACAAAAGGAACTAATAATAACTCTTGACTAATTGGTGTGCGAGTTAATCCCCAAAATGTGAGTATCGGCTGTAAGAAATATAAAGAAATGAGAACAAGGGTTTGTTCGTTTATTTGTTTATCAAATACTTTTTTTGCACCAAAGCCAAGCATTATAAACATATAGACCATTGCTATTGATATTAATGCTTCCAATGGTACTCTTTTTATAGATCTTGGTAGTATTTACTGCCGTCAACTGTTGTATTGACAGTAAGCTTGGAAAACTGTTCTACATAGTTCCAAAAATCATCTTTGAGATGTTGGGCTATATCGACTTTTTTTAGAGCCTCGCGCATAGCCCCCAGCCATTCAAGACGCGATTTTTCATAAATAGAAAAATCATCATGAAGTCTGACCATATATTGATTTAGCTCCATACCTCTGGTTTCTTCTTCATAGACTTTCGGTCCGCCACAAAGTTGAATAAAAAATTTGCTGTTTCTCACTTTGACGGCGTCAAATTCTTCACGGTCTTGAGGGAAAAAGTGAGCTATATCGCTTTCATATATGATATCATAAAAATCATACATAAGCTTACGCATGCCTTCTTCGCCTCCAATAGCTTCATAAAATGCCGGATCTGGTGCTTTGAAATGGACCTTTTCACCTTGAACTGTTGGACTTACTTTATACACTTTCTACCTTTATAAATTAATACTATTTTTTCTTTTTCACTACTTTTTGATTTCGTTCCCACGGTCTCCGTGGGAATGCATACTAAATCACAAAAGACAAATATACACTCCCACGCAGGAGCATGGGAGCGATAGAACGCTATGCTCGCAGTGACTATGATTAAAATTAGTCGCAATACCTCTTTAGCAAATCATCATAAGCATCGATGCGACGATCGCGCAAAAATGGCCATATGTCTCTCACTGCTTTTGTGCGTCCATGGTCAATGTCAGCATATAATATCTCTTCATTTTGATGATTGGCATGAGCTACCAATTCTCCTTGTGCCCCGCAAACAAAGCTATTGCCCCAAAATCGTATGCCATCAATGGCACCGCAACTATCAGGTTCAAATCCGACACGGTTGCACGAGAGCACCGGTATGCCGTTTGCTATGGCATGAGAGCGTTGGATAGTTATCCATGCTTCTTTTTGTCGCTCTTTTTCTTCGGTACTATCGCTATCAAACCATCCGATAGCTGTAGGATAGATGAGCATATCAGCGCCTTTTAGGCTCATAAGACGCGCAGCTTCAGGGTACCATTGATCCCAACATATTAGCACTCCAAGACGACCTACGCTTGTATTGATAGGCTCAAACCCAAGGTCCCCTGGAGTAAAGTAGAATTTCTCATAAAATCCTGGATCATCTGGAATATGCATCTTGCGGTATTTGCCCGCAACGCTTCCGTCCTTTTCAAATACCACAGCAGTATTATGATAGAGCCCTGCCGAGCGTCGCTCGAATAACGAGGTGACTAACACCACACTATTTGCTTTGGCGACTTCTCCCCAAAATGCTACATCAGTTTCAAAATTAGCCGCATAATCAAAAAACGCAGTATCTTCACTTTGACAAAAGTATTCGTTTTGGTGAAGCTCTTGAAGCACTACCAGATCTACCCCGTTGCTTGAAGCCTCTTTTATCATTTGTGAGGTAGCTTGGATAGTCGCCTCTTTTGAGCCATAGTATTTCTGCTGAATCAGTGCTACTTTCATTGCTTCCCTTTGTGATTTTTGATATTTTAACATAGTTTGACTTTGGAGTTCAGAATAGATATTTAATGATAAAAATAATTATAATAATTTTCAGAGGTTATATTAATAAGTCACAAACGATAAAAATATCTATTTTTTCAAATCACATACAGATTGCAGCTCATCTATCAATGTACCTTTGCAATCGAGGCTGGCATCTATTCCGTCATCTAGCAGCTTCATGTGTTCGTCTTCTTTTTTTGGGAAAAGTCCCAATACACACTCCCCATTATCTCTGCACCAATATATATCTTCAGGAGTATAATGAATTATTATTCCTCTGTTAAGAGTACATTGTGCATCTTTGTGCTGTAGTCTTTTGACATCAATATTATTTGCCAAATTGGGACATGAGTGTACTAAATTTTTAAAAATAGAATGTTTTGGATTGGTTTGAATATCTATTAGTTTGTCTACGGTAATGATAGCAATAGTTTCAAAGTTTTTCGATTTTTTATTTGGCATATCAAAATCATAGTTGTTTGGATAGAAGTCTGATTTGATAAATTTAATATTTGTTTTTTCGATAAGTTTTTTACCTACTTTTTCTACTTTGTTTATTTCTATAGTTTTAGCATTATCTTTATGTAAATCTACACACGAGATATCGTTATTTTTGCATCTTATTAAATCATTTGAAAATAGATAGCTGAGAGTAAAAATAAAAACTATAACAGCTTGATATCTCATTTGAAATCCTTGAAAAAAAATACTTTGAATTTATTATATCCCATTTTTCCATTAAACAAAAAATGCAAGTAAATTGCTCAAATCATTATATTTAAAATTAATATCACAAATAGTATAATCAAATTATGGAGAATATATTTTCCATAAAATATTTAAGGGATTCGGAAATGAAAAAAATATTTGGACTTATGGCATTTGTCATGGTATCTTCATATATCACTAATGGCGGTTTTTCTCCAAAGTTATATGCAGAAAGCGCAATGGATCAATTGTATGGTGCAGATGAGTCAAGCAGTCAAGCTGCAGATGAAGCCAATTCTGGGGATTATGAAGGTGCTCACAACGATGCAGGATCATCATTTGATGGAAATAGTTATAATGATCCATCAGTAGTGGATTTGACCGGTAAAGAAGGTGTGGTAGATCCTAATGATCTCAAACAATATGATCCACAAGATAATGGTGGACCGATAGAATAATTAAACTCCTATCTGCATTGTCGAGCAATGCAGACTTCCGCCTTGCTCGATGAGGCGTAGGCAGTTGATGGGTATGATCTCACGCTCAGGGAAAAGAGCTTTAAATACCTCTCCAGCTGTTTTGTCGGCTGGATCATTATATGTCGGATAGATTATGGCGTGATTGGTGATAAGGAAATTGGCATATGTAGCCGGAAGCCTTTTGCCATCTTTGTCAAATATCGCAGATGTCATCGGCAACGTGACAAGGTTATAAGGCTTATTGTCAACAGTACGGAATTCGCGCAATTGCGCTTCCATAGCGCTTAGAGCTTCATAATGCTCATCATTTTTGTCATCACACTTTACATAAGCTATTGTCGTAGGACTTATAAGTCTTGCCAATGTGTCAATATGGCTATCAGTATCATCTCCACTTAAATAACCATGGTCTAACCACAAAAACCGCGTTGCTCCAAGATATTTTTTTAATTTCTCTTCGACTTCTGATTTGCTAAGTCCGCCGTTTCTATTGGGATTACAAAGACATTCACTTGTAGTAAGTATTGTTCCAGCTCCATCACTTTCCAATGATCCGCCCTCTAGTACAAGATCAATAGTTTCAAATGGAGTTGTGCCAAAATATCCTTTTTGCTGTAAAGATTTATTGACATCATTGTCAAGATGTGCATCAAATTTACCACCCCACCCATCGAAGGTAAAATCAAGGAATTTTGTCTCGCCATTTTCTTCTATGCTGATAACCCCGTAATCTCTAGTCCATGTGTCGTTTGTTGGAAGCTCTATGAATGTCATATTTGTCATACTGCAAAATAGACTTGATATTGACTCTTTGTTGTCACATACGATGTAAACAGGTTCTTTATAAGCAATGGCTTGAGCTATACGTACAAATACACTTAGGGCAGAATTTAGATCATCACTCCAATCACTATGTTCATGTGGAAAAGATAGCAAGACCGCTCTTTGTTTTTCCCATTCAGCCATCATTCGTCTGCTCATATTTTATCTCCAATGTTTTATATACAAAAGTGTATAATTGCTTATGGCATATATAACACTCAGTCGTTCGAATTTTTATCATAATCTTAGCCAAATTGCCCTAAAAACCGGCTCATTGGATAAGATAGCTATCGTGCTTAAAGACAATGCATATGGTCATGGAGCATTACTAATGGCGCGTTTGGCTAGTGAATTTGGAATTCGCAAGGCAGTAGTACGCAATCATATAGAAGCATTAGAGATAGAGCAATATTTTGACGATATCATTGTGCTCGGAGGAGAGATCTATCCTAAGCCAAATCTGTCTTATACTATCAATTCCCTCGAAGCCCTAAAAACAACACCATCTGACGCCCGTATAGAACTAAAAGTAGATACCGGCATGCATCGCAATGGTGTTATGCTAGATGAGATAGATAAGGCAATTGAAATAATCAAGAAACGAGAGCTGAACTTGGTTGGTGTAATGAGCCATTTTGCTAGTGCAGATGAGCTAGGCAGCGAATACTTCTACCAATATCAAAATTTTAAAGATGCCAAAAAGAAGATATTAGATCATAGTTTTGAGGACGTGAGGTTTCACATACACAATTCAGCAGGAATATTAAGATGCAATGAGTTTGAAGAAGACTTGGTGCGTCTAGGTATCGGAGCTTATGGGCATAGCCATATGCCGTTATCGTTCGGTGATATGAACCTAAAACCGGTAATGAGCTTGTATGCCAAACGCGTATCTACTAGGACTTTACAAAAAGGTGCTAGAATAGGGTATGGCGGAGAATACCAAGTACCTCACGAGATGAAAGTATCTACTTATGATATAGGATATGGAGACGGTTGGAGACGCGGCAATCCTTTTGATCCATATATTACGCACGACAGCGGGCCGATACTAGGTAAAGTGTCTATGGATCTTGTCTCACTCGAAGGCAATAAAGATGAGGTATGTATCATGACAGATGCCCTAATAGCTTCCAAACATTACCATACTATCAGTTATGAGATCACCTGTGCACTGCATAAACATATAGAGAGAATCATAGTAGAATAATACGGGC
Organism: Sulfurovum sp. UBA5622; assembly: GCA_002424475.1. GTDB lineage: Bacteria > Campylobacterota > Campylobacteria > Campylobacterales > Sulfurovaceae > BN30871. The sequence continues at coordinate 147,756 of DIKI01000005.1, read as the reverse complement.
TTGACAAGCGGCCATAAAAGTGTTACAATCCCACTCATGTTTCCAATACAACTTGGTCACATCTCCTATATGGGGGTGACTGGTTTCGACTGGAGCAGTATGGATTATGTGCATGTCGGACTGGGCAATTCCGTTACGCGGCCCAAATTGCTTAAACGCAAACAATACAAATTATCGTCCTGCTTACGCTGTAGCGTAAGTTTAACTTAACTTAGGACTGCCTTGCTACCCAGTGTCACCATAGGTAGATTATAAGGTATCACATTATGATGACTTTTTCTTTGGCTTGCCAAACCCAGAGAAGAACTTTTGGCTGGTCTTGTGTAGTTTTGGGTGTTGTACCAAGCAAGATGAGATCCAAACAACATTATCTAAGCATGTAGAGTCATAGTTTTAGCTGTTTTAGGACTGGGGTTCGATTCCCCACACTTCCACCAATATATAATCTTATACAATATCATTAAATATCATACAATCTCATCTAAGCCCCTAAAACGAGGGCTATATAGCATTTTTTACTCTCATAAAGTATCATACAATCATATATCATATAAACATTTTGCGGTAGATGTTTTAAAAGTCTACTATTTTTTAGTAAATTATCTACTAATGTATTATCACGAAAATCGCGAGGATAAAAAGTAGCCTGTCCCCATTTACTGCCTTCTTGAGTGGTAATGTGATTATACAAACGAGATAAAACGATATTAGATTCTATTATTGAGGGGATGTAGTGTAAGAGTGTGTATTAATGGTAAATTTTACCATATTGTACGCATTCACACTCAGGAGAGTGGGAACGAGGAAGCTAGTGATTAAGCAAGAATGACATTTGCAGCAGTAATAAGCGGAAGATCTGTCAATGTGAGAAGATGTACTGCAGCACCAGCACCATTACCATCGGCATCAAATGACAAGAAACCATTAGTAGTATCATATAAGAAGTAATCGTTAGCATCGGCTGCAACAGCACCAGCCCCGATTACAATATTATCTGCTGCAACAGCACCAGCAACCAAACCACCAGCAGTAGCAGCATTTACTGCTGCAAGGCTGAATTGAATAGTATCATCTACAGGAGTAAAATCTGCAATAGTATCAGTACCGTTCGTGCCCAACGTAACACCAGTTACCACAAATGTATCAGCTCCACCATTACCAGTCAGGGCATCTGTACCTGCACCGCCAGTAACAGTATCTGCACCTGCACCACCATAGATCGTATCGTTACCCAGACTTGCTACGATGGTATCGTTGCCTCCATTGGCAGTAATAATATTGGTTGTTCCGGCAGCTGACGTTGTTGTTATGTTGTCGTTACCTCCGGCAGTAGTAATCGTCTGCGCACCATTAAAGGCATATGCAACTACTGTGACATCGGATCCGCTCGTGCTCGTAATCGTCTGCGCACCGGCTCCTAAAATCGTTGCATCCACGTAAACAATATTTCCACCGGCTGTAGTGCCGATCGTCTGCGCACCAGCTCCTGTGATCAGTGCGGTCACATTGGTAAGACCGACGCCATTGATGGTCTGAGCCCCTGCAGCCTCACCTGTGGCATTGACTGTGGCAGCACCTGTACCTGTTACAATCGTGTGCGCACCAGCACCGATGGTTCTTGTTGTGATGGTTGCCGTCGGAATATATCCAGTCATGTCCACGTTAATCGCACCTTCAGCGGTTGTCACACTCAGATCCGCACCTGTTGTGAATGCTGCAGCAAAATTAGCACCCGTGGTAACCGTTTGCACACCGGCACCGGTTGAAGTAAACACAATCTTTTCAAAACCGGTTTTATTGGCCCAAAGACCATCTCCCGGGGTGCTGGCTTCAGCCCCCGTAGTGACATTAAGCGTATCCATACCAGTGTCACCAACGAGGATATCTTCAGCTTGAAGCGTATAAGGTCCTGCTCCATCACCGTAGGTACCGTCAACAAAGTTATCATCGCCAACTCCGCCGATCAAGTTATCATTGGCGGTAGTGAGATGCAGAGTGAGTGACATATCTACTGTAATATCTTTGGTAACGGTTGTACTGTTGCCTGCGCTATCAGTGGAGACAGCAGTGAGGGTTTCAGGCCCTTGACCCATGGCACTAATCGCTGCCGATGTAAGAACGTAGCTCCATGTTGTCGCTGTGTCTTGTGTTACTGCATGTGTATTGAGAGTTGTGGTTGCTCCTGCCTCATTGGTTCCTGTTACGGTAACAGTTGCCGCTTGTTCGGTGGAATCAATAATGTCATTGCCTGCTACGGTATTGATTGTCACTGTTGGTGCTAGTGTATCAACCACAATATCACGACTATCAGCAATATTAGTTGCCGGCAGAGTGGTTGAAGTCATGGAGTTACCTGCTGTATCTGTCACAGTACCTGCTGTATAACTACTAACGGTAAGGTCGCTGGAGTTATCGCCTGCACCTACGGTGTAAGTACCTGTTAGAGTAGTGCCTGCTGAAGCAGCAGTAAGAGTGATCACGTCACCAGTATCAAGAGTGACATTAAATGTAGAACCAGCAGTTACTGCTTCATTCATGGTCGCAGTGATATTAATGGTATCTCCTGCATTATAATTGCCATCAGTAGTAGATGAACCGAAGCTATCGACTGTCGGAGCTGTATTATCTGCTACAGTTGTCGTGAAATTAAGCGTAGTCGCATCAGAGATGCCGGCATAATTATTTCCGGCCATATCTTTGATAACTCCTGAGGCTATTGTGATATGGTAAGTTGCTCCTTCTGTTAAATTAGTTGTAGGATTAATAGTAACTGTATTACCGCTAATTGTTACTTGGCTACTATCTGTAACGCTAATAGTTCGTGTGTCGGTTCCATTACTAATGACTATATTTCCACTTCCCGCCTTAACGTTTTCGCTAAAAGTAAGTATGATATTGCTATTTGATGGGAATGATGTCGAACCATCTATAGGTATACTAGAGTCTAAAATAGGAGGCGTAGTGTCTGAAGGTGGGGGCGTACCACCACCCCCTCCGCCGCCTGAAGTAGCAACAGCTATGCCGCCTATCGCTAGAGCGCCTATAGCTAACATTGCCCCAGCAGATAATCCCGCACCAGCTCCAGCCCCAACAGTATAAGATTCTGTTGTTAATACAGTGCCGCCTGTATCATTGCTAGTTGCTCCGGCAACCCCTATTCCTATGTCACCACCTGCAAAATGTGGCAAAGAGCTTGTATCTACTGCGTAAGCTTCTGCATCCGCTTGCACAACTACATCATTAATTTGATCTTGAAGAGCTAACTCTTCAAGTTCCTCTTTGGTTAATTTTTTACCTTTTTTTGCTATTTTTACGATTTTTTTACTCATTTTTTTAGCCTTTTGGTTTTATTTTCCATCAACCATAGATAGATAGATAATTAATTTTACCCCCCCTCCACTTAATTATAAATAAAAGTAAACAATTTTAATAACAATAATTTAACTAATTAATAATCGGCTAATAATATGTTGAGTTTTATTGTGGGGATCGTCATAATAAGCATTAGTTTATATAGTGAAAATAATTGGGCGCAAGAAGCAATAAATGAAGGATTTGGACAAACAGCAAGACATATAACTGGAACAAAAAATGATGTAGATAAATGTTGGAAAAAATATTGGAATTATGATAAAAAAAGTAGTAGCTATTATCATAAAATAAATAATGAAAATACTCAAATGAAAAAAGTATTAGAGGCAAATCATATAAATTATATAGTAATACTAAACACATTAAAAACGGCATATATAAATAAAAACAAAGAACCTATAAAATATCAAAAAGAAAAAAGTACAAATAGCAAGATAGAAAACTGTAACAATCAATATGAAAACTTATATAACAGAAGAAACAATGAAATTATTAAACTAGAAAAAGAAAATAAAGAACTAAAAAGACTAATAACAGTAAATAATCTGGGAATTGATGAAGAACCAAAACAAAAAAAGAAAATAAAAATCGAAATGAAATAAAAAATTTACTTATTTTTTAGAAAATTATCTACTAATCGATAAATGTCATTTAAGCCTCAAGTATGAGGTTTTTTGGATTTTTAGTGTCCAATAAACCCCATTCAATATTACAGTTTGACTAACACGTTCATAAAATTGCCCGATTTCACATCTTTTTTGCCATTTATATATTCAACACTAATATTTTTTGCGGAGGATTTGCCAAGCCCGAAAGTAATAATATGTGAACTATCAGAACATAGGCCCTCTCCTGAAACATATGGACGACTCAATACATTACCATTTGCCAACTCAACTTTGACTATCGCGGTAATAGAACCTATATCGTTTGGAAGCGATACTTTTAGATAGTTCGATTTTCCGCCTTTGCTAAGAAACAATTTTGAATTACTATTGAGATTTGCATGAACTATGTCAGAATAGCCGTCATTATTGAAATCTGCTGTTAATGGAGAGATAGAAAACTCTCTGTTTATCACGCCTACTTGTTTCTCAACAGGAGCAAATTCACCGGCTGAATTTTGCAAAAGCACTCTGCCGTTTAGGCGAAGAAATGGTACTTTGTATGGCATTAAAGCGATATAATTTTGTGACACGATCAGATCATCTTTGCCATCAAGATTAAGATCATCAAATACACCACCCCAAGCAAATTCATAATCAGCAATTTTTGCTTTTTGAGCAATATCTTCCAATTTAAAATCACCATTGTTTTTAAGCAATATCCATTTCCAATTACTCACCTGATCGTCAGCCAAGTCGCCTCTAACCATAAAGTTTGGAGGTGTAGAGCCTACATTGGAAAGATAAAAATCAACTAAGCCATCACTATCCAAATCTGTAATACCAAGCCCCATCGGGTAGCTATAGTTTTTTGAAGTCGAATTGCTTACACGCTCAAATTTCATATCGCCTTTGTTTTGCCAAGTCTGTACATGACCTGTATCCTCTGCGACTATCAGATCTTCTCTCCCATCGCGGTCGATATCTATAAATGCTGATTGGAAGGTATTGTGTTGATATTCTAGTCCGGATTCTTTTGTCATGTCTGTGAAAGAATTATTACCGTTATTAACGAACAATCTGCTAGAACCGCCATAGCCTTCGCGAAAAATATTTTGACCCTCTGTTAGATCATGACGAAGATAACCCGCTACATACATATCAAATGCACCATCCCGATTTAGATCCGCAATTGCTATAGATAGTGGGACGGTGCCTTCAGGCATAATTGCAATTTTTTGAGTATCAAAAGAGCCACCATTGTTAATGTGCAGCCAAATGCCATCCTCGCGCGCAACCAATAAATCCTGTCTTCCGTCATTGTTGACATCCAGGACAACACTGCCATAGCTGGCAACTTTGTCTTTGGTGATTCCCATTGTACCTTTGATTGCTACTAGTTTATTGCCTTTGAATTTAAAAAGCCCGTCAGGTGTATTTTGACTTCCACCCAAAAATAACTCTTCAACACCATCGTTGTCTACATCGATAATGGCTGAAGCCATAAATGGCAAACTGCTTGTATTGTCATTGCCCTGATGAAATTTGATTGAAGATTCCGTGTAAGTAGGTATTTCAATATCGGAGATATCAACCTTGTAATCATCTCTTCTATCCATGATAAACATTCCCATCATCATCATTATGACCAATATCATTATGACCAAAAAAATCAGTATTATCTTCATTGTTTTATTCATCTTGTTTCTCCTGTAAAGTATTAGAAAAATAAATCGAGATCAAAAAAAGCAGTCCAAAAGCAAAATTCAATCCAATAGGCATTAGATAGTTACCAATAGCAGGAATAGCTTCCCAAATAGCAAATGCAACAAAAATCAAAAAGATCGGATTAAAAAAGGCCACCCATTTGGGATAGTAGCTGTACCCTGACAATACGAGCAATACAAAAACCCCGGAAAATACAAGCAGGCATAATCTCATTATAAGCAGCAAGACCTCATAGCGTATCTCATACAACGAGATAAGCAAGGCAGCCTCTGATATATTTTCATGGTTAATGATAGCACTGATATTTGCTCTTGAGCCTATCCAAACGTTTCCAATAATAAATCCATATGACATTACTGCAAACGCAACCTGTGACCAAAGTTTATCAGCGGGTTCTAACATTTTCATGAAATGCCAAAAGCCGACAATATAAAATGGAGCTGCAAGTACGCTAATAAAGTGTCCGGTAGTGGTTTTATTATCAGAAATTCCGCGTAAAAATTCATAGTCCGCACCAAAACGCCCTAAGCCACCATAATGCAACAAAAACTCGCCAAAGCCAACCAAAATAGTAGTAATCAATCCAATAATCCCAGTTATGATGATGGCTTTATTGTGTTGTTTTACCATTATTTATCCTTATACATTATTTTAATGTATGTTAAATTATAACATATTCTTTTAATTTTGAGTATATAAATAACAGTGGAGATCTAAATTTTGAAAATTATATAAGTCAAGAAATACGAGCTTTATATTTTCTAAAACTATTTTAATCAAACAAAAACTTTGAAACAATAATATTAAAATTGATATTTTTTAGGTAGAATCAAACTATAACTCTTAGGATAATTGTATGAAATTAAACAAATCTATTAAAATTCTTATTCTTATGCTTCTGACTTGTTTTGCAAATGCTCAAACAACTATTACAGTGATCAAACTTCATGAGCAAACAGATCTGCCTTATCAGGGCAAAGAGAATAATGAAACAGGTAATATGAGTAAAGTAGACGAACTGATCTTGCTTGCAAAAAGTAAGCTAGGCAGCAGTTATGAACCTACAAAAGCAGGACCGGATCATTTTGACTGTTCTGGGTTTGTGTATTACCTCTTTACAACTATTGGTATTTCCATTCCTCGCACGTCAATAGGACAATCCGAAAGCGGTAAAAAGCTTACCAGAGAGGAGTTGGAAAAAGGAGATGTGCTCTTTTTTGATACTTTTCAGAGAAATCATATCAACCATAGCGGAGTTTATCTAGGTGATGGGAAATTTATACATTCAACTTCTGGTAAAGCTTACGGGGTCATAATCTCTGATCTGGATAAAGGTTTTTATTTGGATAAATTTCGCTGGGGTATACGAATAATAGAGAATGGGACAAAGTCAGCCATCCTAGAGAACGAGGGTAATTAAACTCTTTTTCTCTCAACTTTTGTACATCATTTCTGATTTTGAAAACAGTTCTCTCTTTTAAGACTAAAAAGTTTCGATATCAACCAATTCAACTACAGAACAATCTTTCTTGAATAACTTTTTGGCCGTCGCATCTTCTTCTGCTAAAACTAAAACATCCGCATAATCATCTTTACGCACTTCAAATGTTTGAATATCTTTTTGTGTAGCTAATTGGATAGTCGTATTGTTTTTATCAAAACTAATATCAATATTTCTATGCCCTGGGGCAAATTCACTTTTGATAAGCCTGAGTACTTTTTCATTTTTTAATAACTCTTCTATAGTTATAGAATTATAGAAGTCCCCATCACATAACACTTTGTATGATATCAAAATCCCACCATCCATTTATCACTCCTTGTTTGAACTAACATAGCCCTTGGCTAACTCGGGCAATAGCGTAATAGGAGATGATACTAATGCTTTATATTTCATTTTTCTATTAATTATCCACTATACTGCTACTTGATTAAACTCCAATATTTTAGCAATGATATATTAATAATAGCCTTGCGGATAAGCTAAATTGTCGTTTTCACCCAATTTATATATTTAATAATCGAAGAAAGTAATTTGTTTTTGTTCCCACGGAAACCATGGGAACAAGTTAAGGAGTTAGAATCTATCTTACGCAGTCAAAGAAGTAGTCAGTTTGCGCAATAGTTTTAGTCTCTTCATCAAGTTGATCCAAGACAGCATTGGTAATCCATGTCAGAAGATTCAATGCACCTTTGTATCCACTGATAGAATATCTATGCAAATGGTGTCTATCAAAGATAGGGAAACCTATTCTAATAAGCGGGATACCAGTATCTCTGTAAAGCTCTTTACCATAAACGTTACCTATCATGAAATCTACAGGCTCTGTAAACAGAAGGCTTCTTAGATGCCACAGGTCTTTGTTTGCCCAGATATTGCATTCGTCTTTCCATAATGATTTGGACAAGATCTTTTTCATATCATCTTCCCAACCTTTGCGAGGAGCATTGTGGCACAAGATATGAGTAGGTATACCCCCCATCTCTACAATGAATGACACAAGACCAAGCAAGAAATCAGGATCTCCGAAAATTGCAAACTTTTTACCATGCATGTACGGATAGCTGTCTTGCATAGCATCGACTAGTTGAGATCTTAGTTTTTTGAGTTCTTCTGGAACCGGCTTGCCTGTAAGTTCACTCAGTTTCATCACAAATGCATCTGTACCGCCAAGGCCAATTGGATTTGCAGTCACATACTCTTGTTTCCAAACATTTTTAATCGTTTTTGCCGTTTGGATAGTAGAGTATTTTTGCAAACTAATAGTCGCTTTGGCATTGATAGCTGTTTTGGCATCAGCGAGAGTAGTGCCTCCGCTATATAGTTGATATTCTCCTGCTCCTGTATTCCATTGAGCTTCATGATCGCCTATCATGACTATTTTGTCACTAAACATAGCTGCAATTTCTTTGACTTCCGCTAGTGAGCCTAGATATGGTTCAAATCCAGGGATGATATTGATACGTTCTTCATCCAATACTTTTTGTGAAACATCAGGATTGAGCTGTTCTAGTATTGATTTTATCATATTATCATATCCGGTTATGTGGCTGCCCACAAAAGAAGGTGTATGAGCATACGTAATAGCTGTATTATCCAGTTCGCCTTCGGCTTCTTCTCTCGCGCCTTGGACAAAAGCATTTAGGTCATCACCAATAACTTCCGCCATACAAGTAGTACTCACTGCTATCATGTCAGGTTTGTACATTGCGTTACAATTTCTCAAACCATCTTTCATGTTGGCTAGTCCGCCAAAAACAGCAGCACTCTCACTCATAGAATCACTTACACAAGGAGTAGGTTCTTTGAAATGTCTAGTGAAATAGCTTCTAAAATATGCTACGCATCCGTGACTTCCATGTACATAAGGCATAGTATTTTCAAAACCAAGACTCGCCATGACAGCCCCTAGAGGTTGACACGCTTTGGCAGGGTTGACAGTGATCGCTTCACGAGAAAGGTTTTTCTCACGATAATCCCAGCTTTTGGTCCACTCGGCGATCTCATCGACTTTTGATGGATCGACTGAGCCCATATTGCTTTCAAATTCTTTTTTATTTTTTAATACTTCTTGATATTCGGGTTTCAAGAAAAGTTTTTGTCCATTGACAATTTGTTCTACATTTTGCATATTAAGCTCCTTTCTCTTCTGTATCCCATGGTGCTTTAGTGTGGCTCCATACAGGTGAATTCATTGCTAGATCCATATCCTTAGCAAAGATAGCAAACGCATCATAGCCATGATAAGGGCCACTATAATCCCATGAGTGCATTTGTCTGAAAGGAAGGCCCATTTTTTGGAAAACATACTTCTCTTTAACACCGCTTGCTACCAAATCAGGTTTTAGTTTTTTGACAAATGCTTCGAGTTCATACTCATTGACATCATCATAAATAAGCGTACTTCTAGAGATCTCTTCTTTTGTTCGTTTATAGTCATCACCGTGGCCAAATTCATACCCAGTACCCACAACTTCCATGCCAAGATCTTCATAAGCACCTATTACGTGTCTAGGTCTAAGTCCGCCAACATAAAGCATGACAGTTTTGCCTTCTAGTTTCGGTCTATATTTTTCGATTACTGCATCTATCATCGGTTGATATTTTGCTATTACCTCTTCGCATTTTGCTTGAATAGTCTCATCAAAACATGCTGCGATCTTGCGAAGGCTTTCTGTGGTTTTTGTAGGACCAAAGAAATTGTATTCTATCCAAGGCACACCGAATTCTTGCTCCATGTGCCGTGCAATATAGTTCATTGAACGATAGCAGTGGAGTAAATTGAGTTTTGCTTTTGGAGCTATTGCCATCTCTTTATAAGTAGCATCACCACTCCATTGAGCGATAACTCTAAGACCCATTTCCTCAAGAAGGATCCTTGAACTCCAAGCATCACCGCCGATATTGTAGTCTCCTACAATAGCTACGTCATAAGGAGTACTTTCAAACTCTTTTCTAGCACTATCGTCAGGCATGATCTCATCTCTGATCATGTCGTTTGCGATATGGTGTCCAAGTGATTGGCTAACACCTCTAAAACCTTCGCAAGATACAGCGATAGTAGGTTTGGCACTGTCACTTTTGTGCTTTTTGGCAACAGCGTGTATATCATCTCCGATCAAACCGATAGGACATTCCGATTGGATAGTGATACCGTTATTAAGCGGGAACAGAACATCGATCTCTTCTAGAGCCTTTTTGAGTTTTTTGTCTCCGCCAAAAACTATATCTTTTTCTGTAAAATCCGTACTAAAGTTCATCGTTACGAACGTATCGATACCTGTTGTGCCTATATAATAGTTTCTTCTGCCGGCACGACTGTATTGTCCACAGCCTATTGGTCCATGAGAGATATGTATCATATCTTTCACAGGTCCCCATACAACGCCTTTACTTCCTGCATATGCACAGCCTCTTTGGCTCATGACTCCAGGAACTGTTTGTTTGTTGCTTCTTGAAGTATCACATGCTCCTTTGGATTCTTCCGGGGAATCAACACCAAGGTGTTTGGCACGATTTTTGCTGAGTTTTTCCGGATATGACTCCAGTACTTCAGCGATTGCTTCTTTTTGTAAATTTTCTAAGTTTAGCGGACCCATCTGTTTTCTCCTTTTTTCTTAGAAATTATGCTATTTTGAGTCTATAAAGATTCATATCGTCAAGTTTTCTGCATAATGCTTTTGCATCATCTCCATCAACTGATTTTGAAATTTCACTGATTTGATACTTATTTGTGTAATAGATCATCTTAAAACCGTCTTTTTGCGGAACATCTGATTTGTTATAATAGTCTGCTAACGCAGTAAACAAAAATGATCCTGGGGTGACTGTGAATTTTTCTACGATCTCGCCTTTGGCAGTTTCACCGGTTACCTCAATAGAAGAGACGCCGCTCAAATCACCGGCTTCTTCATTTACTTTTTCTATTACCTTATCCATACTTACGTCGTTGCCCATACTTGCTGGGAAGTGATAACCACATACAAACATTTTATTCTCCTTTTTACTATTTATTTTTTATGCTTCTTCAGCTCTTTTGCCGATTGCTTCTACTTCTACTTCTTCTTCTAGACCAAATTCCATCAACAAAGCTTCTAGGTCATCCATCTCAAGAGGAGTAGGAATAACTTTAAGATCATTTGCTATGATTTTTCTAGCCAATTCTCTATATTCCATAGCTTGTTCACTGTTTGGTGCAAATTCAACAACAGTCATTCTTCTAAGCTCTGCTCTTTGAACATGGTTGCTTCTTGGAACGAAGTGGATCATTTGTGTACCGATTTGAGTCGCAAGGTTTTTAGCCAAGTCATACTCTCTGTCTGTCATACGAGCATTACAGATAAGACCCGCTAGTCTAACACCGCCCGTATTTGCATACTTCAAAATACCTTTTGAGATATTATTAGCTGCATACATTGCCATCATCTCACCACTCATAACGATGTAAATTTCTTGGGCTTTTCCTTCACGAATAGGCATAGCAAATCCGCCACATACAACGTCTCCTAGAACGTCATAACTTACGAAATCTAGCTCATCATCATATGCGCCTTCTTCTTCTAGGAAATTGATCGCTGTGATAACACCACGACCTGCACATCCAACTCCTGGCTCTGGTCCACCTGATTCTGTACACATGATATAACCATCAGTGATTGTTTCATCTTCAGGATTGAATTCTCCAGCTCCTGGCTTACATACATCTTCGAGTTCTAGATCTTCTACAGTACCCGCCTCTGAAGCAAGTTGCATAATAGTAGATTGGGCTTTCTCGTGCAAAATAAGTCTAGTAGAATCCGCTTTTGGATCACATCCTACAATTAATATTTTTTGACCATAATAATGGCACATTGCTGCTAATGTGTTTTGGGATGTGGTTGATTTGCCAATCCCGCCTTTGCCATAAAATGCAATTTGTCGTAACGCTGCCATGGTATCTCCTTGAAATAAATTAAGTTACGAAAAGCATAATGCATATAGTGTTCCATTGAGTATATATGCGTGCAAAATGATGGAGAATTTGATTGTTTGTTAAAAGGAGTTATATTAAAAACAGGTGTTTTTTTACTGGTTCCCATTGTCCTGGGTGAGAATCCATATTTGACGAACAGCTATCAATATATAATCAAATATAAACTAATGAATAATTTTGGATATCGAAGCTCGTATATACACTCCCATCGAAGACGATGGGAGTGAGCTTAATGAGTTGTCATTTTCACCTGATCCTTTTTACTCTATAACTTTCTTCACCTAATGTGTCATATGCTTGGATAAGCGATAAAATGTTTATATTTTTCAATCGACTTCCTCTATAAATTTATCAGTAATATCTTGGACTTTTGAACATAGTGTTTAAAATGACCAATCAAAAACCCGCTCACTGGTTTTTAATTGGGCTCTTTTAATTTGTTAGGCTACGTTTAGCATACTCTTCAACATGCATTGCTGTATGATACAGAAATTGTACTAAACCAAACTTGCGTTGCTCAAAATCAAAGAGTTTCGCAAGCTCTTTGAGTTGTTCATCTGAATAATCTCTTGAACTTGCAAGATCTCGAAGCACTAAAGCACTCATATTTTCTGCAATAAAACTACGGTAAACCATCTCCTCTCCAGACAATTTAACTGTAATCTGACCACTATTAAGCCCTATGGTTGCTATATGGACCTGATAATTTCTCAGTAATTTCACGATGTGCAATGTTGGATCAGCACTTTTATAAAATCCAGGAAGTCCATGTTTTGTCAAAATGTCTTCAATCCGACATAATTCACTTAATGATGCTCGAAAGAAAGCGGGTCGGACACTTTCAGGACGTGCAGTAGATAAACAATGTTCTACAAGCTCTATTTGACTAGCCATGAATATAGCAGAATTTATACATTCTTTAATTGCAGTCATGGATTTTTCTAAAATCCTTGATCTTGGTGGTGTGATAAACCCTTGATCTACCCGCACAAATTTTGTTGTATCAAATGTAATAGGTCTTCTCTGTTTCATTATTTGGCCTAACTATTTATTAGAGGAACAAAACACCCTTATTTCCCCTTTTGAAAGTATTGGTAGTATACAAAAATGTCTGACTATTGCAAGAAATATGACGATTTATATACACTCCCATCGAAGACGATGGGAGCGAGGGTAGATATGGAACGAGACAAGCAAAGATCACTAATAACTTTTACACTGCTTTGCAAGCAAAGCAGTGTACATTGTCATTGCAATTTTCACAAGCGGGAGCCACTTCGCCTATGCTGTCATAAATGAATTTTTTTGCTGGTTCCCATTGTCCTCAATGGGAATCCATACTATCAATATATAATCAGATATAAACTAATGAATAATTTTGGATATCAAAGCTAGTATATACACTCCCATCGGGGACGATGGGAGCGAGGTACAATTATTTGGTCTGTAATAAAAATCGCTAAATTTTTCACTACGCTTTACAGGCAAAGCAGTGTACATTGTCGTTACAATTTTCACAAGCAGGAGCTACTTCTCCTATGCTGTCATAAATGAATTTTTTCCATAACACATCCTGCGGCTTAATAAGCAGCGGGAAATGCATGGACATGAATTGATGCATCTCTATACGATTGGCAAATCCCAGATCCTGATATAGGTGATTTTCAAGAAGCGATTGTTTTGCCACAAGAGGCGCAATATGTTCGCGGGAATAGTGACTGCTTGTGTGAGCTTGCAAAAAGCAAGTAACTTTTTGCTCCAAATCCATTATGATTTTTTTATTGGTATTCATAGTGTCGACTCCTTTTTTGTATTTGTTATCTCGCTAAACTCTTTTATTGCATAAAATGCATCTGTTGATACACTATCCTTTTGAACCACAGTGGAGCATGGTCATCGCTAAGATAACTATGCAGAGTATGATTGAATGATGCTATAGTTTCATTTTCGTTTGTTGATCTAAGAGGATATATGCCGATACTTTGTAATAAATTTGCAGCCTTCGGACCTATCTGGGCAACACATACGATATTGCTCTCCCCTAGACATTCGATTTTGTAAGCAAGCCTGTCTGATTCTTCTTTGTAATCTAAAGATGCATCAGATGTGCCAAGCTCATGTACTCCGTATAGATCTATCTTGTAGAGATAAAACTTTTGGCACCATCCAAAATGTTCATTGATATGTACTCCATCTTTGGAAGCAAAAGCAATTTTCATGATACACGCTCCTTTACACTAAGCTGCATAGATGTCAATCTCCTCGTCAATAAGATTGACAAGAATATTGCGTATCATTTCATATGTACCTGTAGTAGCGAGCGAACATCCAGAACAGCTGCCGCCATATAACATTCGTATCTCTATAGACGGCGTGTTTTTTACTTCTAGCAAGAATATATCTCCGCCGTCTTTGAGCAGTATGGGTTTGACATGTTCATCGATGGCTTCTTGTATCATGGATCTTTGTATCTCGTGTGGCTTGGAGCGAAAAATTTCATTTTGTTGTTCTTTTGGCAACTCAATGCTTCTGCCAATCCCGCCTATCTTTGCCATAGCCATGGGATGTCCGCTTTTTGCTGCATGCAATAGATATTCAAATCCGTCTTTTAAGAGATCCAAATCGTCTTTTCGATCAAGCAGCATTAGCCCCAATCTGAAATTGGCTCCGGAGTGCCCGAATGCAGCTGCAGATTTGAAATAAGTTGATGCTAAAGCATCATCTTTTTCTACCCCTATAGCATTTTGATACATAAGAGCGATGTTATAGTATGCCGAAGGGTTATTGTAGGTGATGGCTTGTTCAAACCAGTTTTTAGACAGTGCAGGATCTTGGGCGACTCCTTCACCTTTGAGGTAAAGAAGTCCTATATTTACCATCGCTTGGTCATTGCCATTTGAAGCTTCTTCTTTCCATAGCAAAAAAGCCTTTTCATACTTTTTTTGTTTGTAAAATGCTAATGCTTGACTCATAAAAACACCTTTAAACTGAATATATGAAGAGTGAATGCAAAAAGTGTTCCGTTGCGGAACGATTATTGCATAAGCGCTTATATTATTAGAAATGAGGTATTGAATTATGATGGTCAACAAAAAACAGATCAAAGAACTTTTAAATGAATCGGCTTGCACCCATAATGAACAAAAAAAGAGCAGCTGTGATAAGCCAAAGTCCGGAGCTACGAGCGGCGGATGTGCTTTTGAAGGGGCACAGATAGCTTTGTTCCCTTTTGCTGACGCTGTACATTTGGTGCATGCGCCTTCAACGTGTCTGGGAGCTTCATGGGAGACTAGAGCAACGCCTAGCAGCTATGATGGTGAAAATAATACCTATTTGGGCTATAGCACTAATGTCACTGCGCATGATGTAATTTTTGGAGGCAACCAAAAATTAGAAGATTCGATCGAATACATCGCCACAAATAAAAATCCAAAAGCGATCTTTGTGTATGAGACGTGTGTGACTGCTATGATAGGAGATGATATGGATAATATCGCTTCACGTATGGAGATAAAGTATGGTATCCCTATAGTGGTCGTGCATGCTCCAGGATTTGTGGGTAGTAAAAATCTAGGCTCAAGACTAGCTGGAGAAGCAGTGCTGGATAAACTAATAGGCACCAAAGAACCTATGGAAATTCACCCTTTCGGTATTAATCTGATAGGAGAATATAATGTCACTGGAGATATGTGGCAATACACTCCAATTTTGGAAAAAATCGGTATCAAGGTTGTATCTACATTGGCAGGTGACGGGAGGATAGAATCGATCCATACGGCCCATAGAGCGAAACTAAATGTTATAGTATGTGCCAAATCGCTCATCACTCTTTGTAGAAAAATGGAAGAGCGTTTTGGGATCCCGTATATATCAGTTTCCTTTTATGGCAAGAGAGATACTTCAAATGCTATCAGAAGTATCGTAAGTGCATTTAAAAATAAAGAGTTATCACGAAAAGCTGAAGAGATCATTGCCGAGGAAGAAGAGGCATTGGAAAGCAGACTGCTTCCATATAGAGAAATATTGCAAGGCAAAAAAGCTATTTTAAATACAGGAGGCAATAAATCATGGTCCATAGCATCTGCTCTCCAAGATATCGGTATAGAAGTAGTGGCAACCAGTATCGCTAAGGCTACCTTGGAAGATATAGAAATAGCCAAACAATATGTACCGATACTCATAAAATCACCTGCCAACGAGCAAGCCAAACTCATAGATGAACACAATGTGGATATATTGCTAGCAGGCGGGAGAAGTCTGTATACAGCCATCAAGAAAAAGATAGCTTTTGTAGATGTAAATCAAGAAAAAAAGGTAAGTTACGGTGCATACGGTGGGTTGGAAAATCTAGCAAAAGATGTTTGCGCTGCCGTACAAAATCCCGTCTTTAGGGTAGTGGGTACTCCAGCACCATGGGAGGTGTCTCATGCTTAAACCGTTAGAAGTAAACCCCCTCAAACTTTCTCAGCCAATGGGAGCATTGTTGGCATTTTTGGGAATTAAAAATTGTATGCCGCTCATGCATGGGGCACAGGGATGTGCATCATTTGCTAAAGTATTTTTCACAAGACACTTCAATGACCCGATCGCTATACAGACAACAGCAGTCAATGACATAACAGCAGTCATAGACGGCGGAGACTATAGTATCAGCGAAGCTGTCAAAAATATCACCTCTAAAGTCACTCCAGAACTCATAGGACTGTTTACAACAGGTCTTACCGAGACCAAAGGAGATGATATAAGAGGCGTGGCATCTATATTGCAACCGCAACATGCGATGGTATATGTGCATACCCCGGATTTTGAAGGAGGATTGGAGAGCGGATATGCCAAGACCATTGAAGCAATTATAGAACAATTAGTTGAGCCCCAAGAGCAAATAGAGCAAAAAATAACATTGATCCCACATGTGAGCATGACGCCGCTTGAAGTAGAGAGAGTAAAAGAGCAGATAGAGCTTTTTGGATGGAGTGTGTTTGCACTGCCTGATATCAGTGAATCGCTTGACGGGCATTTGGGGCAAAAGCAAGGAGCTTTGAGCAACAACGGCATATCGGTAGCACAGATACAAGAGTTGGGTTCATCGCATGCAGTTATAACT
This sequence comes from Sulfurovum sp. UBA5622, assembly GCA_002424475.1. GTDB lineage: Bacteria > Campylobacterota > Campylobacteria > Campylobacterales > Sulfurovaceae > BN30871. The sequence continues at coordinate 130,474 of DIKI01000005.1, read as the reverse complement.
ATAGGCAGCAGTGTATATGGATGCGGAGAAAAACTATGCACCAAAAATCAAAAGATGCAACATTTGCATTTTGATACTATAGGAGGCTTAAAGGCAAGCGATCTCTTTTATGGCAAATTGATGAGTTTAAGTCATGTATCACAGCCTCATGCTTCTATCATGAGATGGAGAAAACGACTCCAAGATGCACTGCTTGATACTCATTTTATATTGGGTGGATGCAAGGTCGTCTTGGCATGTGAGCCAGATCAAATACTCTCACTCTCTTCAATACTTACAGAAGCCGGCGTAGAGATAAAAGCAGCTATCTCTCCAACCAAAAGCGATATGTTGGCAAATATTCCATCAAACCATATAATAATCGGAGACCTTGATGATGCAGAAGAGTTTTTAGATGATCATACTCTTCTTATTACTAATTTTCATGGGGAAAGATTGGCAAAAAAATACCATAATGCATTGCTAATGAGAGGCTTTCCTAATTATGAAACATTGGGTAATCAACTCAAAGATGACACTCTTTATCAAGGCTCAGTTCAGCTTCTTTTTGAAGCCGCAAACTGTATGCAAGCCCATCATCACATTTGAGATATTTAGTTTGTACGATAATAAAAAATCCTGTGGAACACTTTTTGCATATAGAATGGTAGAAGTTAATTTAAAAGGAGTGAAAATGAATATCCAAACCTCTGTTCTTACAAATTCTATTATGGTTGCTTTTGCGACAAATAATACAACGCATATTGATGCTCATTTTGGTTCTGCCAAAGAGTTTCATATATATGAGATCACACGAGATAGTTACAGTTTTTATGGGGTGATACCGATCACAACCAAAGATACTGATCGCACAATAGATCTTTTAAACGGTACCGATATAGTGTATTTTGTTAATATCGGCCCTGCTGCGGCAGCTAAGATTATCAATAGTGGTATCTTTCCTATCAAATACAAAGAATCAGTAAGCATAAATGAAGAGTTGACAAAACTCATGAATATGCTAGGGAGCAACCCTCCTCCTTTTATCAAAAAAATATGTGAAAGGAGAGCATCATGAGCGAGCAGTTATTTTTAAAAACTATGGTCGGACAGGTGCGTGCATTGGATCAATTTGGCTCATGGAGCCATAAAAGCGATAACGAGCTATTGACTGAAAAATATGTCAAAACTAAAGAAGAGCTTAGAAATATTCCGGTCATTGCTGATATTGATGAGATGCAGATTAAAGAAATACGCCTCATCTTCCAAGCTATTGCACTTGCTTTTGAGATGAGAACAGGAGTAATGTGCTCAGTAGTCATGGAGATGAGCCATGAAGGATTTGGCAGAGCGGTAGTCATCGCAGACCGCATAGTGATAGTCAATAAGTTTTTCAAAGATGCCCATAGGTATTCATTCCGAAGTTTTGAAGAGTTTGTAAGCGAAGGTGAAAAGATACTAGGCGATGCCTTGAAGCTTTATCGCTCTTATTATCCGATAGAGGAGCAGGCATGTTAAAAATAGGAATTTTTTGCGCAAGTGCTGGAGGAAACAGTCTCAAGATAGCAGACAAATTAGCCGATGCATTTGATGTTGATGAAATTATTAGTATGGAAGAGGATTTTGATGAGGTTGCACAACTTCTAGAATATGATATTTTATTTATCGGAAGCTCAACATGGGGGCAGGGAGATGTGCACCATAGCTGGGTAGATCCGCTTTTTGAAATTTCTTTAGATGATGTTGATTTCAGCGAAAAGACCGTGGCGTTTTTTGGTGCAGGTGACAGCCAAAAGCATGGCGAGCATTTCTGTTCAGCACTAGGAAAGTTGTATAAAGTATTTACAGATGCTGGAGCAAAACCTGCCGGATTTATGCCAAAAGAGGAGTATAGCTATGACTTTTCTTTGGCAGAAATTGATGATAAATTTTGTGGCTTGGCAATAGATGAGCACAATGAATCACAAAAGACAGATGTGCGAATTGAGCGATGGATAGAGCAACTTAAACAAGAATTACAATCATAAGAGGAGGAAAAAATGTTTTTAATTATGGCTGTTTTTAATCAATATAATTTAAAAGATGTTCTAGATGATTTATTTCAAAATCATATAGAAGGAGTTACTGTTTCACAAGTGGTAGGCAAAGGTTCTTTCGGAGTCAAAGAAGCAGATCAACAATGTCCTGATCTTGTCGAAAAGGTCAAAGTAGAGATAGTTGTCTCTGATGAAAAAAACAGAGCAATAGCAATGGAGTGCATCAGAGCCAATTGTCAAGATCTTGGCAGAGGTGCCGGAAAAATGTGGTGGCTAGATGTAGGCGGAGTAGAGCGTATCCGTACCGGAGAGAAGGATGAAGAAGCCCTTACAACGCAAATTGATAAAAAAATTAAAAATACTCCATTATCAGTAACAACATCAGTTGATACACCATGTAGTTGAAAAAAGGAGAGTAAATGCTTAAGCAATCATTAACACTTGATGAGTTTTATTATCTGAGAGATGCTGAAGATTATTTTGATTTTTTTGATATAGCATATGATAAATCATTACTCGGTGCAAAGAGATTTCATATACTCAAAGAATATAGTGTGATGATCAAAAAAGGAATGGAGCATCTTTCGAGTGATGAGAGTAAAATGCTGGATTTTTTGAAATTTTCATTGCTCAAAGTCTATGGAAAATTCAAAGATGGATATGCGCCGAGCGCAGCTGAAGTATGGAATATGTTCGAAAATGGCAAACTTAGCGGATGTGCTAGCTGTACACCACAACAAGGAAATAGTTGTGGATGTTAAAAACGAGATCAAACTTTATGACAGCGTTACGGCTAAACGCTCCGGCAAAGACAGCGAAGAGCCTCTTTTTCATATAGGGCAGAAGGTTCGCCTTTTGGAGGATATCGTAAATGACGGCACGTATCCGCATGCTCCTATAGGTACACTGATGATGTCAAAAGGAAGCATAGGATACATAAAAACCATGGGCGAATTTCTGCAAGTAATCAGGGTTTATGAAGTACATTTTTTAGGAGGTGAAACGGTTGAAGTTGTGGGATGCAGAGAACATGAATTAGAAGCGATGGAAGAATATGTAGATTCTATTCAAGAAGAGAGAGATTTTCTTGAGGCTCATCGCAAACGGATGCAAAGCTTGCATACTAAAAATAAATCTCAAAAACAAGAGGAATAAAGATAGCAAAAGTGATTTTTATTCTGATTAAAATTTAGACAATGTTAAGACGTATAAATAGGCAAATGCATTGTAATATTAGCAAGAGGATACAAATCTTACCCGCGACAATTATTTCGGGTGATGAATTGGTTAAACCATATAAACTAAAATCTAAAAAGGAAATGAAATGACAACACGAGTAGAGATTATAAATGACTTTTTGGCGATCAACGTCAAACCAGGAAGCACTATCCAAGATATTGTGGAGGCAAGCGGGAGCGCATTGCCTTTTGGTTGTAGAGATGGAGAATGCGGTACATGTGTCGTAGAAGTAGTACAAGGCATGGAATTCTTGACTCCAAAAACAGACAAAGAGGTAAAAGTACTTAAAGAGATCTGTTCAGGTACCTGCACACCAAATTCAAGACTTTCATGTCAAATGAAAATAGCAGGTCCAAACGGAATAGTGAGATTGAAGTATTAAAAATGTTTATTCATTCGAAGCGTAAAGAAAAAGGCTGGTTGCAATGAATCATAGCACCGGTCTTGCTGTCAAGCAAAAACAGAACATGCAGCTTTCTCTTCGAATGTGGCTTCCGCTTTTACAAGCTCCTCTCCAGGAGTTAGATGCGCTTTTGGAGCAGCATAGTTATGAAAATCCATTTTTAGAACATATGTCTTCTTTTGAGATCAGCGATTCATCCAGATATGATGGTGATACCAAACGAGGATTTATAGAAAATACAAGTACATATAAAGAGTCACTGTATGATAAGCTCTTGGATCAAATCTGTGAACCGCTGTTTCCTACTCCAAAATCGCAAAAAATCGCACTTGAAATATTGCAACATATAGAAAACGATGGTTATTTTACCGGCGATATAGAACAAATTGCTATAGAATGCAATACAACTAATGAATTTGCGGAGACGATCAGAAAACGCTTCGGGTATTTAGAGCCTTACGGAGTAGGAGCTATAAACAATAAAGAGTCATTCTTGTTTCAGTTAGAAGCTATGGAAATGCCAAGCGGCGTATATGAGCTTGCTTGTACTTTAGTTAAAGATCTGGGACATATAGACAAATATCACAAACATCATTTTTTTGATGAAGCAATACATATTGTAAAAATGCTCAATCACCCCCCTGCTATTGACTATATCGATGATGAACCATACATAATCCCTGATTTTTTTGTAGAGATAGATGATGATGTAGTTATAAAAATCAACAATGAATATTATCCTGATATTGAAATAAAAGATCCATTTTTGGCCAAAAACAGTGAGCTAAGATCAAAACTTAAAGAGGCAAAAGACCTAGTCAGCCTCTTGGAGTTAAGAAAAGCAACATTGTACAAATTAGTCATTAGCATCGTTGATAAACAAATAAAATTTTTTATGGGAGGCGAACTAAGGCCGCTTACAATGTCTGATATTGCCTTGGAGCTTGGATTTGAAGAATCAACCATTAGCAGGGCAGTATCCAATAAATATCTTCAATGTGAACGGGGTACTTTTTCTTTGAAATCATTTTTTACAAATGCCATCACGCACAATCTCTCATCATCAGAGATCAAAAATTATGTCAAAGCGTTAGTTGACAATGAACCGCACGACACTCCGCTTACTGATGATGAGATCATGAGTAAAGTCACACAAAAATATGGGATCAGTATGGTAAGAAGAACGATTACCAAGTATCGCAAACTTCTAGATATTCCATCTTCAAAAGAGCGCAAGAAACTTTACACATTTTCTTGATTTTTTATGTTACATTTTTTGATATCTATTTGTTCTATCAAGAGATCGATCTCTTGATAGTCAATTTCACCGGATTTTACCATATGAAAAAGCCTCATTAGTGGGTCTCTGCAACAAGCGGCATGATCGCACTGTGTGACTAGCTTTTTGGCTTTTTTATAGGGCAGCGAAGAAGAGCTGAATATCTCTATGGCTTGCTTGATGGATTTATCTCCGCATTGACATATGATTTTATCTTCAAGCTCTTTCATGTTTATCTCTTATTATAAAAAATCATGCTCCGCTCTCATGCGGATAACATCTTGCATCGCATCTTGGATCTTTTGGCTCAGAATCGGAAGTCTATCATAATCGGTCCATATGGTATCTTCTACTATATCATGAATTTCTCCGGCTATTTCAACCACTTTTCGCTTGCATCCGGCAAAAGTTTTTTTTATCTCTTTTTCATCTAGTATGGTTTCCATTTTTATCCTTTATTTATAATGCATAAATCATTTCCAGATTAAGCGCAGGAGGCTCTTTTAGATACATCAAATAGTATGTTTTTTGAAATTCAAATTTATATGATTCATATAGATCTGTAATCTCTTTAACAGCAGTAGGGATGAAGGCTATAATTTTTTTTAAACCACGATGGTACAATACGCCACGTAAAAGTTTTTCAGCGTCGCTATATGCAGAGGGTTTCATGATCCATGGCGCAATTTTGATATATCTTTCTCCTAATGCATAAGAATGTAAATATCCATTTGGAGTACAAAGAGGCAACGAAGATGATCGCTGCATAATATCTGACATGTAGTGCGATCTATATTCGCCAAATGCTTTATCATCTAATTGATTTACAACCCCTAGATAATTTTCACCGTTTATGCTTTTGGCTGTAGCCTGAGAAAAGTTAAATGCTACTCCGCCTCCAGGGTGCGTGGCTTGGTAAAACGATGCATACTCCTCAAAACTAGCTTGCAAAAAAAGCTCTTTTTCGTGCTCATTAGCAAGAACCATAATAGGTTTTTGTTTAGATTCGACATTGCGAAGCAAAAGCTGTATTAGTCTCATTTTTGTTTCATTGTCAATATCTTTAATATAGCAGAAATTATTTATCACGATACTTTTCTCCCAAGAAAAGGCACTAATAAAACCAACTAATTTTGCTTGATCATAGATCCCAAAACAGAGACTTTTGTTGTTTTTATATGTATGAATACACAAATGCTTGTCGCATATAGCCTCTTGGCTAAGTTGTGCTATGTCCTGTTCCAAACCAGGACGAATCCATCCTATGAACATAGATATAACTCTTTTAATTCAGATGTGCTAAGTACGCGTTTTCTAGAAGTGACGATTTCTCTGATTTTTGGAAGCATCTTGGTTAAAGTTTTTTTATCAGCACTTATGCCAAGAGTTTTTAAATGATACCACAGAGTAGAAGTACCCGAATGTTTGCCTATCGGAAAATCCCTATGTAAGCCAACCTCTTCAGGGGTGAACGGTTCATATGCATTTGAAGTTTTCATGACACCATTTGCATGAATGCCTGATTCATGTGCAAAGATATGTTCTCCTATGATAGGCAAATGATAATCAATTGGTTTATTTGCTGCTTTGCTGACATATGATGTTAATGCTTTGAGCGTAGAGGCATTGATTTTTCTAAAATCTTCAAACTGATGCACAAGACTCATCAGCACTTGTTCAAAAGAAGCATTTCCGGCACGTTCACCGAGTCCTATGACTGTAGTATTTGCACTTACTGCCCCTGCTTCTATGCCAGAAATCGCATTGGCAGTTGCCATACCAAAATCATTGTGGGTATGTATCTCGATAGGAAGCAAGTCGTATTCTGTGAGAGTCTTTATTTGTTGATACGATTGTAAAGGGGTTAATATACCAACAGTATCACAATAACGAAATCTATTAACTCCAAGGTCATGTCCTAAAGACAGCACCTCTTTGATAAATTCCACATCAGCCCTGCTGGCATCTTCGCCCCCGATGCAGATAAACAAGCCCTCTTGTTTCGCAGCTCGTACCACTTGCTCAAGATCTGCTAAAACCTTTGATTTATTACCTTTATATTTTATATCTATTAGCAAATTTGAGATAGGAATAGATAGATCAACAGCTTGGATGCCGCATGACATGGAAGCTTCAAGATCGCTCATCATAGCTCTATTCCAACTCATTATAGGAATCGGGAGATTTAGAGATATGATCTCTTTAATGTCATCGATCTCTTTTTGTCCCATGGCAGGAATTCCAACTTCTAGTTCATCGGCACCGGCTTTGTAAAGCAACTGCGCTATTTCTAGTTTTTCGTGAGTATTGAAAGCGACAAAAGGAGCTTGTTCCCCGTCACGCAAAGTAGTATCATTGATGAGTGCCATATCGATCTCCTTTTTTATTATCCAACCTCTTTGGCCAATTGGAAAAAATATTTCTTCGTTGCTTCGTAAACTGATTTTTCTATAGGCTGCAATGAATAGCTATCATCACAGATCAATCCGATAGAGTTAAGTTCTCCCATTGGACAATCTCCTATCTTTTCAGTTAAGAGAATATCGCAATCTTTTAGCGTTTGTTTTATCTCTTCAATTGGGTTGTTGCCATGGCAATTCTCAGGACCGCTGCAATATGCGCTCTCTATTTTGCGGTGCATTACAAACTTAATAGCCTTGTCTCCGGCTTCATAGATCAAGAATTCTTTTGCGCTTCCAAAGTGCATATTGATTACACCTTCTCCTGCGGTTGTTACTGCAATTAGTTTGGTTTGGCCTGTTGAGCTTAGCTGTTCTTTTGATGCTTGTTCTATCTTGATGCGCTCATTTGCATATTCAAGTGCTTTTCTCCATACTTCTATTTTTTGGTGCATTTCTTGTCTGGCGTTTATATTGTATTTTTTCTCTAGAGTATCAAAATCCATATCGGCGAACGTTTTTTTGTTAAACTCTTCGCCTCTATCTTCTCCGATAAGTCCTACAGCGTCAGCTCTGCATTGTCTGCAATGGCTCATTAGTTTCATATCCATTCCACATGCTTCTTGAGCAGCCATTACTTCTTGATCAGTTGCGCTTGGCACGCCTTCTAAGCCAAATTTTGTTCCAAATTCAGGAGATGAAAGAAGAGGCATAATATTGTGCAAAAAGACACCAAGTTCTTTTAGTTTTTTTGCGACATTTGGCAGGTCTTTATCGTTAACTCCAGGAATTAGCACCGAATTTGCTTTGACCAATATGCCTCTGTCTGTAAGCATTTTGATGCCTTCTAGCTGCTTTTCAAGAAGCAATTTGGCACCTTCCTTACCTTTTATTTTACGATGATCCCAATGTACCCATGGATAGATTTTAGCACCTATTTCACCACTCCCATCTACAGTATTAATGGTTACTGTTACATGGTCTATATTGTATTTGACGATCTCATCTATATACTCAGGAAGTCTTAATCCGTTAGTTGACAAACAAAGCTTCAAATCGGGAGCTTTTTCGTGCAATAGTCTAAATGCAGTAAAGGTTTTATCTGGGTTTGCCAATGCATCCCCTGGTCCTGCTATTCCTACTACGGATAATTGTTGTATCTCCCCACCCACAAAAAGTACTTTTTTGACGGCTTCTTGTGGGGTTAGTTTGCCGCTTGTAACCCCAGGTCTGCTTTCGTTTGAGCAGTCATATTTGCGATTGCAATAATTGCATTGGATATTGCATGCAGGAGCAACCGGTATATGAATTCTAGCATAATGCTGATGCGCACCTTCACTATAGCACGGATGGTTATTGATTTTGGCTTGTATCTCCAACGCCTTAGGGTCGTTTGGATCAAAGCTACTAGATGTTCCGCATGCGCAACTCATTTTGACTCCTTTGTGTTATTTATATTTATCCATAAAGTGTTTTTTAGAGCACACTTTCATGGGATTGTCTTTGGTCTATCGAGATATTTTCCCTAAATGGGCGAGGCTGCATTTCTGGAGATAGCATCCCTTTTTTTGGATGTACTCTGATAGCATATAAGCCTTGTGTTTGACCGTACATATAGTATTCATGATATGATGGCGCGTAAGGCATATCCCATACGATCGCTCCCTCTGTTGGGCATACATCGGCACATTTTGGTACACTGCTGTCTACGCACTCGATACATTTTTCTGGTTTTACATAAGTGTATTCTTTTGCGACAATTGGGCTGTCATTAGCACTTACTATGGCCGTAGCCGGACATTCGTCTATGCATGTATCATAATTGATACAACAATCTGTTATCATAACTGCCATTTTGCTGCCTACCAATCGCCAAGCATGGCATGAGACTCTCTATCACTTTGTGATATATGTTCTATAAATGTCTGTTCTTTTATAGATGGAAGCATAAGGCCTTTTTTGTTATGCACGCGAATCGCATAAGTACCGTTAATGTTGCCGTCGGCATAATATGATTCATATTCCATAGTGTATGGCATGTCCCATACTATGGCTCTTTCAGTCGGGCAAGCTTCAGCACATCGTGGAGAATCGGCATGGCCCACACACTCTACACAACTTTCAGGCTTTACATAATATCTTCCATCTTGGGGATTTTTTTCATTTTTCTCATCTAAAATCGCTGCGACTGGACATTCCATCGCACATGCATCACATAATATACATTCGCTTGTGATCATTACCGCCATTGGTTACTCCTTGAATTGAACTTATAAGTACTAATGCAAGTTTTGTTCCGTTGGATATGAAGTTATGTATTATTTACAATATTTTACGAAATGGCACCATCTTGGAGCAAGAAAAATTATTTTTTTTATAAAATCTATGAGCTTTTATGTTGGTACTGTCACTTAGAAGCGTAATGCGTTTTAAGCCTTGTGATTTAGCAAATTTAAGTGCATAATCGATCAGTGCGGATCCCAAGCCTTGATCTTGATATTGTGGATGTATGATCATATCTTCTATGATACCAACCTTGCCATTTAGAGCCGTAGAGAATGTATATAATATTGTAACCATGCCGACAATTTTATTTGATATCTCTATGACCAAAATACGACCCAGTCCAGGAGAGCCAAGCAGTGTTTTTAAAGCATTTTCTTGTTTGTCTTGTTCAAAACAAAATTCCTCTTCTTGTTCAAAAAGAATCTTTAATAAATTGCACAACTCGGAAATATCTTCAATGGTAGCCAATCTTTGTAGATTCAATTTATTTCCTCTTGGGTTTTATACTCTAGCATTACAGGTTCTTCTTGTGAGATAAACTCTTTGGTAATTATGCATTTTATGATATTTGGATTTGATGGAAGATCAAATTGCAACGGCAACATAATTTTTTCTATAATGCCTCTTAGTCCTCTAGCACCTACTTCTTTTTCTTGAGCAAGCTGTGCGATATTTTTGAGCGCATCATCTGTAAATTCCAGTTCAATTCCATCAAGTTCAAAAAGAGCCTGATATTGCTTGATAATAGCATTTTGCGGTTCTTGAAGAACCCTTATCAAATCTTGTATAGTTAAAGTATCAAGCTTGGCAATTACAGGAATACGTCCGATAAACTCAGGGATCATCCCAAATGCTATCAAGTCTTTTGGCATGATTTCTTTTGGATTATGATCGGTTTTTTCTTCTTTCAGAAATCCTAATGTATTTGCAGTTTTTTTATTTGCGCCTAAAGGGCTATCTTGTAAGCTTACAAAAGCTCCGCCGCATATGAATAGTACATGAGTGGTATCAAATAAAATCGTTTCAGCAGAAGAGTTTTTGCGTCCTCCTTTTGTGGGCACATAAACTTCTGCTCCTTCTAGTATTTTTAGTAAACCTTGCTGTACTCCTTCACCAGAGACATCACGCCCACTAGTAGCGCTTTCGCCTTTATGAGCGATCTTGTCAATTTCGTCTATATAAACGATCCCTTTTTGAGCTCGTTCCAAATCATATTCAGCTGCAACTAGCAGCCTTGACAAAATGGACTCTACATCTTCGCCGACATATCCGGCTTCAGTAAATGCAGTAGCATCTGCAATTGCAAAAGGAACATTCATTATTTTTGCCAAAGATTTTGCCAATAACGTTTTTCCGCTGCCTGTGGGTCCGATTAACAAAATATTGCTTTTTTCGATCTCAATTTGCTTGATCTTAGGCTTATCGATTCGTTTGTAATGATTGTACAATGCTACGGCCAAGACTTTTTTGGCTTCATCTTGACCGATAACATAGTTATCAAGATGTGCTTTTATGTTACGCGGCAGGGTAAGTCCTTTTTGAAACTCCTCTTTATTATGTGTAAGTTGTTCTTTGTGCCACTCTTCATAGCACGAATCTATGCATTCGTTACAAATATATGCGTTTTCAGCACTATAAAACTTTAGAACATCATCTAAACTTTTACCGCAAAAATCACAGATTTTTTCACTTTTCACTATAATCCTTTAACAAAATCTTGCATTCCAAGCGATATCTTTGACAAATTATGAGTAGAGATAAATTGGTTTTCTTTTTTACTCCACACATCTTTGTCATCTACTATATATCCTCCGGCTAATCCAAGGGTAAGTTCATTGGCTACCATTCGATATGTATCTTTAGAAAAGTCAACACCCAAAAATAGATATGATTTTCCCTCTTTATATTCTTTTAGTATAGAAGGCATTGCAAAACCAGCCATTGCTTCTGTGAGCCAATCTACAAAATCAGCATCACTGATGATAAAATTCTTTTTTGGTACGGTAGAGCCAAGTGGTTTAAATAAAATTGGAATAGAAGTATGCATATCTTCTTTGCTGATCTCGTTATAGCTTTTGGTATCTATATCATATTTGTATATCACAAACCTATCTGGGCCACCCATGATTCTTGCTGTTCCTGTGATCATAAAATGTTCTACATCTTCATATATTTTGCAAGCGCTGTCATCGAGATTGGTATCGATCAAATATTTTGGTTTTACGGTTTTAAGGTATTGGTATATCAAAGGCGCTTCATATTTTCTAGAACTGTAGATGTGGTTTGTCATCTCTACTATAAATTCCCTGCCTTTTCTTTGTTCTAAGCTCATTGCTACTCTGGTATATTCATACATCAATCTAGTGCTCATTGGCCGATTCTCATTGAGAGCCAAAGACATGCTGTCGCTATCATATGGTAAATTACTCCCATCGGATGCGATCACATCTTTAAATATACCCATGCCCAAAAATGGTACCAAAGTGCCTTTTGTAAATGATTCTTTAATTTTATCCATGACATCCTACTCCTGTGTATATTGTGAATGCTTTATTGAGTGCAATATGCAATCTCTCTAAATTAATTTTATCTGACATATCATGAGGCAAATCAACATAAAAAACAGCACCATCTTTGCTAATCAAAAAAAGTGACTTACATAATGAATCAGCCAAGCTGCCGTCTATTATTTTAGTTCCGTACCACGCACCAAATTCATTATGATTATCATATACCACCTGCATAATTTTTAATTTTTTTTGTAACTTTTGGGCTCCTTGCAATGGACGATCAAAAATGAGATAGCCCTGAATGGGAACTTGCAATAGACTTAGAAAATTATCTATTTGCATGATCTCTTCTTCAAATTCCAAGTTTGGCACTGAATATAAAATAGTCATACTAATATTTTTTGAGCTTCTTTGGATCGTAAATTTATCTGCATATGGGGTGCCCACGACTATACTTTGTGCCATATATCCTTCTTCCATTGCATCATCAGCCAGACTCAAGACTTCATCATTATAAGTTACTTGATGCGACATTAAAAACCCATCCCTATACTTTTGTTTTTGATGCTAGTGCAGGCAAGAGGAGCTGCATCTCTTCAGCACTGATACCATCGTCGCTGCCCATGAGAACTATTCTTTCAACGGTATTTTCCAATTCCCTGATATTTCCAGGCCACGGATAAGACATAAGTTCATTCATTGCTTCTTCTGTAATGATTATCTTTTTTTTGTGATTTTTCATCGAACGCTCCACAAAGAAATTGACAAGAAGTCGTATATCTTCTCCTCTTTCTCTAAGTGGTGGAAGGTCAATAGGGATTACATTGAGTCGGTAATAGAGGTCTTCACGAAACTTTCCTTCTTTTACCATTTCTTCTAAGTTACGATTGGTTGCAGCGATCAAGCGCACATTAACCTTTATTGTTTTGCTTCCTCCTACTCGTTCAAATTCTCTTTCTTGAAGCACCCTTAGAAGCTTAACTTGTGCAGAAGCAGAAATATCACCGATCTCATCTAAAAATAATGTGCCGCCATGAGCTAGTTCGAAACGTCCTTTACGCATCTCTTTGGCATCTGTAAAAGCACCCTTTTCGTGTCCAAATAATTCACTCTCTATCAAGCTATCAGCTATAGCAGCACAGTTGAGTTTTACAAAAGGTTCATCTGCTCTTTTGCTTCGTTTATGAATAGCAGCAGCCACAAGCTCTTTGCCTGTTCCTGTCTCTCCTCGTACAAGTACTGTTACATCGCTTTGTGCAATACGATTTATGATCTTATAAATTATTTGCATTTGAGAACTCTCACCTATAATATCCCCAAAATTATGTACTTTGGAGTCCCACTCCATTTTATAGTACTGTTTCAAATCTTGCAGATGTTCTTTTTCTTGAGACAAAATATACTGCGCATGTAAAAAATGACCTAAAAGAGAACCTATAATAGAAAGAATTTTGACCGTCTCATCAAAATCAATCTCAGTAGATTTGGTCAAATTGGTCGACAACACACCCCACACTTTATTTTCTACAAGCATAGGTACTGCAATATATGAGACAGTTTCAGCATTTCTATTCCCTGATTTGTTTAAAAACAATGTATCATTGTGAATATTGGCAATTACTATAGGTTCTTTGTTTTTGGCTGCTAATCCTGTAGCTCCTTCTCCGATGCGGTATTCTGACATCGTTTGCTGATATTTATTGAAGCCATTAGCAATATAAATATGCAATTTCTCGTCAGATTCTAGTCTATAAATAGCGCAATTTTCAAGTTGCAATGATTCTTTAAGAGCAGCCAGGGAGCGCTCAGCTGATTTAACTGCATCACGGGAATCCGAGATATTCATAGCAATATCATATAGTACAGATAACTCACGATTGCTTAGACAAGTTTTGCAGTTTGGCAGCATATACTTCCTTTTTATAATTTAATATGATTATATTATAAGATTATTGTTGGTATAAATATTTGCATTTTATGTCTATTTTTTCATCAATCCTCTATTTTTTTACATACAGCTTCTTTTGGGAGCTGTTTTATGCCAGGCTCGATCCACCATAGTTCACCATTGCCTAGTCGCACTTCGCCGCCCCATTTTTTGTCTTGATCAAATTCTATCTCTTCGATTATCTCTTCCATATCTTTTTTTGCGATATAAAAATATATTTTGTCTTCTTTCTCTCTCAACATAACTTTTGCCATTGTTTTTTCCTTTTTTTAATGATGTGAAAACCATTTTCTGATTTTATATAAGAGAGGATTTTCTTTAAACCAAACTCTCAGTTGTCCTTTGCTTAGCTCTTTTACAACTATATTTTGTTGTTCATTGTCATCGTTTTGTGGAAAATCTATTCTATAATGCGAACCGCGGCTCTCTCGTCGTTTTAGTGCAGACAAGATCACTGCTTCAGCTATTTCAAGTGCATTTCTAAGTTCAAGAATGGCAATAAGCTCAACATTATTAGATCTTTCTTTGTTGACGCAATGCAAAGTCGGTACTTCGCTTCTAAGGTAGCTGATATAATCATATGCTTTTACAAGACCATTCTCATCTCTTTTTATTCCGACATTCTCAAACATTACTTTGCCCAAACTTACACGCATAGCATTAAAATTTTTAGTTGTATCGGAGTCAAAAATATGGTCGACTAATTTAATATCTTTTATTACCTTGCTGTAGTCAATAGGCAAAAAATCTTTAGCTTCAGAATACATCAATGCCTTTTTGCCAGACATCTCTCCAAAAACTATACCTTCAAGCAGTGAATTTCCTCCTAGTCTATTGGCACCATGTACGCCATTAGATGCACATTCACCACAAGCAAACAATCCATCAATATCTGTGTTAACCATATCGGTTTCAATTCCGCCCATAGTATAGTGAGCGACTGGCTTGATGGGCAGCAACTCTTGACTTATATCAATACCGGCTTGCATATAAGCTGTTTTATATAATGATGGAAGTTTTGTTTCTATGAGTGCTTTTGATAAATGTCTCAAATCCAAAAACACTTCTTTGCCGTTTTCTATTTGATTCATAATAGCTCTTGAGACCACATCTCTTGCGCCCAATTCGTCCACAAATCTTTTTCCATCGCTATTTATTAGATATCCACCTTCGCCTCTGGCAGCTTCACTTACCAAATAATTTGTTTTCACAAAACCGGTTGGGTGAAATTGGACAAATTCCATATCTTTTAGGTGTAACCCCATTCTTAAAGCAACGGCCAATAGATCTCCGGTATAGTCTTGGGCGTTTGTGCTATACCCTCTATAAATCCCAGCATATCCTCCACCAGCCAAGATGACTGATTTTGCAGGATAAACTACCACCGAAGAATCAAATCTTCTAATCGCAACTACTCCGCTTATTTTATGGTTTAGTGTTGTTAGATTCATTACAAAATGGTTTACTAAAAACTTTATGCCCATGTTTTTTGCAGTTTTTATCAAAACTTGAGTAATTTCTGCACCGGTTTTATCGCCGACAAAGCATGTTCTTTTGCTGCGGGTGCCCCCAAAACCTCTCTGCAATATATGACCTTGCTTGTCTTGATCAAATTGCACACCCAGATCAACTAGTTTTTTGATAATTTTGGGCGCTCTTTCGCACATATAAGATATAGCTTTTTTATCTCCAAGCCCATAAGCACCATTAAGCGTATCGTCGATATGCTGCTCAATTGCCCCAGAATCATTAGCATCCAATACTGCATTTATGCCTCCGCTAGCTAGCGCACTATTGGATTTGAAAATATTTCCTTTCGTCATAATCGCAACTCTATTGGTATCTGTTTTTGCTTCAATGGCTGCCATAAGTCCAGCTACTCCGCCGCCGATTATGATCACATCATACATCATCTTGGCAACCTATATAGCAGATCATATTTACTGTTTTTTGCAGGACCAATGGTTGCAATTTTGCAATTTTGCTCCACATGATCTTGCCATCTTGTACTAAAAAGAGAACTAACGATTCCAGGAGTGGACCTTACAAACTGAAGAGCTAGCTGAATATCGTTTTCTAGTGTCATACTTTCATCAAGCACAACGCCGATTTCAGCAGCAAAAGATTTTTTAAAAAGATGCATTTGAAGTAATGATGAAGATGTAATGACACCAATGTTCAAACGATAAGCTGCTTGGAGTAAGGTGCATTTATTGCCATCAACGCTCTGAGTTTCTTGAGTATAGATATTTGTTTTTGCCAAATTGAACGGTGTTTGAATATAGGCAAAGCGGTGATTTTGGCCACCAACCTCTTTAGCTATAGATACTAGCTTCTCTAAACTTATATGTTCTATTGTATCAGTTATAAAAGCATTCCAAACTGCTACACCGTAATTTGCAAAGAGTCCTTCATCGGCTAATGCTTCAAACCGCTCAAAGATACTATATATATTTTTATAAAACGTATCATGTCCTAATCTAGCGAGATGCATTTCCGGGTTATGAAGATAATATATATCAAGTTTATCTATATCCAAATTTGCTAGGCTTTTACGACATGACCATTCCAAAAAATCAGGTGTCATGCAGTGTTGGTCCAATTCGATATCTTCGCTTAAAGCAAGACCAGAAGAGATAATATGTTCATCGATCCATGTGTACGGGTTGGATGGGAAAGGAAACTCAAGAGGGATAAAACCTCCTTTGGAAGCAATGATCAAAGACTCCCTATCTATACTATTTGCTATTGATTTTAGAACTTGGCCTATCTCTTTTTCGCTTTGACCATAACGGTAGTTGCTAGCTGTATCTATATGGTTAATCCCACTTTGGATAGCTTTGGTTAAAGGCTCTTCAAATGAAAAAAGATAATTTTCTTCTTTGTATGGCTCTGGAGTAAAAGTACCTATTCCCAATTTCGAAAATAGCAAATTACGATGTGGAATATAAAAGCTTTTATATTGTGAAAATTCCTTGGCATATTCCAAGGTTTTTTCGTAAACGGCATTACTCATATGTCATCTCGTCTTTTGACAAATGATAATAGAATAATCCTCCGATCAATAAACAGTAACTAGAAATAAGCATAAATACAATATCTATCATCGCATTCTCCTTCTTTGGAAATATGACAATTAATATGCATAAAGTATTCCACTAACAAGTTAGTTTGATAAATATATACTTGTCAATCTATGAGTTAGACCTAGTGTTTATGTTGAATAGTTTATTTCAATAGCTTTGGATAGATAAACAAATCCATTTTTCCTTTTGTTTCTTTGATATCTTTCCATTTTTTGATATCAAACTTGATAGCTACTATACCAAGTGTCGGTATATTGTCAATGTTTTCATCTGTCAACATGTTAGCTAGATCAGTAAGTGCAGGATTATGATTTACAAGAAAGATGCTTTTGTTTTTATCTTTTTGATCTGATAAGATATCCAATATAGTTTCAGTATCAGGCATATAAAGCTTATCTATATATTTTATATCTTTATCGTATTTGATTTTTTTAGATATTTTTTTTGTTGTCAATTTAGCACGCAAAGCTGGGCTTGAGAGTATCAAATCAGGTTTTATCTTTTTTTTCAAAAGATAAGAGCCCATCGATTTCAAATCTTTAGATCCCCGTTTGCTTAGACCTCGATCAAGGTCGACTTTGTTTTCTTCACTCCAGTCTGATTTGGCATGTCTTACAAGATATAAAGTTTTCATAGCAGCTCCTTAATTTGTTTTTCTTAATACGACTCCACCACCACCAAAATAATGCTTTTCAATTGTATCAAATTTTATATCATTAAGCAACCCATCAAGTCCACCAAGATTTATATATGATTAGAAATTACGATAATGTACTTTACCTTCAATTCTTTGGATCTTTTGTCATTTGGTTATCGTTTTTTGGGTTTTCGGCTTTTGTGTTAATTAATTGTTTTACGATATCAAGTTCTATATTTAAAGAATCATCTTTGAGCGTCTTCATCTGCCCTTCGTAATATTTTGCGAATATACTGAAAAGTTTTTTATATCCATCAGAGACTTTTACCGGGCAAGACGCTCTTTCCCATTCTGATATCATTAGGTACATCGGATGCATCGTAGGATATATTAATACCCTTTTTTGCAATATAAGTGGTTTTTGATCGACCCATTTAGGCTGATCATGACAAGCCGCACGACTATCAATGAGCCAATTTTTCATCAAATTTACATAGTCACTTACGATTATCGCTTTACGGATGCCGCTATTTTGACTATTTTCTATAAGTATCTGCTGGTTATTGGAGTGTAATTCACCATTTCTATCTTTATAGCTTACTTTCAATGCTATTGTGTTATCAGTGGATTTTGTTTTTTTAAGTTTCAAAAGTACCACACCTCCTTTGGTGGCTTCTGCACTCTTTTGAGATGGGAATAGAGTATTTATCTTCATAATTTCTCCAGTTGCCTTATTGGCATCCGGCGAACCGTATACAGCATCAATGGCATAAGCTTTGCTGTCTAATTTCAAAGATAGATCATATACTAAAGGAGTTACCATATATTCAAATTCATCGTCAAGTACTTTTGCAAATCCATCAGAGGAGTGGACACTATAATAATTTGCACCTTGTATTTTGCTCACAAATTCCACCAAGTCATTATTGAAATCCACTCCTACGCCAATAAATGTAGTATGTATACCTCTTTTGCTTGCATCTTCTGCCATTCCAAAAAGCCCTTCTTTGTCAAGTTCCCCTCGATTTGGCATTGCGTCAGTGAGAAATATTATGCGGTTTTCATATTCACTGCTATTTTCTATGTTATCAAAAAGTCTCACTCCTGCTTTATATCCTGCGCTCCAGTTTGTGCCGCCTTTGTCTTGTATCTCTAATATGTGTTTTTTAATCGCATCTATATCTCTAGCAGCCACAAAATTAAGTTTCATGGCTCTATATGCGTTGTCATCAAATACAACCATGCCGCTTCTATCATCGCCTTTTAAATGGGAAAGCATAGCTACTATGGATTCATTGGCAACTCTCATTTTGCTTTTACCATTATCTCTTTGGATAATATTTTGCCTATTGCCAAATTTATCATAATAATATTGATCAAACGAGCTTCCCATTGAGCCTGAAATATCAAGTACAATTACAAGATTAAGTTTTTTGCGTTTAAAATCAGCAATTTTTATATCAGAATTTAATCCGACACTCAAAAAAATCTCTTCTTCTTTTGTAAAAGGATTTGATCTCTTAGCTGATACATAACTAGGGCAAAATAGCTCTTTGCATTCGCCTTTTAATCCTGTATCAAAATAATGTTGATAAAATTGACCTTCATAAGTGATAGAATCAAGCTTTGGTAAAAAACCGTGATTTATATTTTCTTTGAAATTATTGGTATCTTTTGCTCCTCCAACAGCTAATCCAATGCTTTTTTCCATCATAATTGGAGCTGATGCCATTGGGGATGGCATCAGCATGCCGCTTTGTCCAAAACCGTTTTCTATCTCTTTGGTAGCATTATATTCCCAGTCATCTAAGGGCTTTGTTTCTAGTGCATTGATTGGTTTGGTATCTTCGATTGGTTTTGCTGCCAATATAATACTTATCGTCATTATAACTAGCAAAAAAACTTTTTTCATATCATTACTCCTTTGGTATTTATATAATTATAGCCAAAAATAGTTGTCACAAAGTGGTTACATAGTCGCGTCTGTTTTTAGAAATAATCTGATATAATCACTCTCATGAAAAAAGATATACAAATTTCAAATATAGCGTCATTGCCGACACGCCATGGTGCTTTTCGCATACAAGCTTTTAAGGATGGATGTCAAGAGCATTTAGCAGTTTTTACAGATCCATTACCTGATATACCATTGGTACGTGTACATTCTGAATGTGTTACAGGTGATGTTTTTGGTTCCCAAAAGTGTGACTGCGGTTCTCAGTTGGACGCAACACTAAAGATGATAGCCGAACATGGCGGTATGGTCATATATCATCGTCAAGAGGGGAGAAACATAGGACTACTTAATAAGGTAAATGCATACGCACTCCAAGATCAAGGATTTGATACTGTAGCAGCTAATCATCAATTAGGTTTCCAGGCTGATGAGAGAACCTATCATGCTATAGAATTTATTCTCAAGCATTTTGGATTAAAAAAGATAAAGCTCATTACAAATAATCCTAAAAAAATTGAGAGCATTAAAGGCGTAGAGATAGTAGAGAGGGTTCCTATGATAACACCTCCGACAAAATGTAATACAGATTACCTAAAAGTAAAAAAAGAGCAAATGGGACATATGCTCTAATAATAAGTTCATAAAGGAGTTTATTTGAGCATAGCAAATAGTCTAAGAACAGAGGGTATCGAGCTAGACAGCACAGCCATATCTAAGTTAGATGCTTTTACGGCTTTGTTGTATGAGTGGAACAAAATACACAATTTTACCGGAGCTAAAAATATAAAAGCCATTCATGATAATATTATAGATGCCCTTTACCCGATCGGTTTTATATCTTTTCCAAAAAATATTCTAGATGTCGGTACGGGAGCAGGTTTTCCAGGGCTTGTATTGGCTATTGCGCTGCAAAACTCTACTTTTGTACTTAGCGAACCGCTCAAAAAAAGAGCTTCATTTTTGCGTTTTGCGATAATGGAATTGGAACTTAAAAATGTAAAAGTTGAAGCTGTGAGAGTTGAAGAGATAGACGCCATGCCTTTTGATATGATAACTTCTAGAGCAGTTACAAATACAAATTTTTTGTTGCAGCTTACAGATAAGCTTAGGAATACCAACACCAAATATCTGCTGTATAAAGGTAGTAAAGTTTTTGATGAGATAGACGATGTATCGATTTATCAGCTGGGTTATGATATATTACAAAAAAACAGAAGAAATTATTTATACATAAAGAGTATTAATGTGGCTTAAGGTTATTATTTTTGGTTTAATATTGTTTGGTGTCTACAAACTGTTTGGGGGTAAGCTATTGTCTTCAAAGTCATCACAAAAAGATGTGCAAAATATGGTAGAGTGTGATACATGCGGTGCATTTGTATCCGAAAAAGATCTCATAAGATTCAGCAGTAAACATTACTGTTCTATCGAATGTAAAAATAATTCTAAAGTATAATCATGCTAGTTTTTGGACATCCTCTTATTCCTTGCAAATCATGGCATAAAGTTGATTCGATCGGTGATATATCTAGCACGCCTGCTGGCAGTATTGTTTTATTATCAGACCTACAACAATCAAACGCTATAGCTCTTCATTGTATGACAAATGAGATACCATATGCAGTAAAATTGTCATCCATAAAAGATGCAGTAATAGCAGCCAATCTAGGTGCCGCTTATGTATTATGTGATATAAATAATGCACAAAATATACAAAAAATAGCCAATGAATATCTATGGACTATGCGAATAATTGTGCCCATCGATGATGAAAATGAAATTGAATCGATTGCCCTAAAAGGCATAGACGGAGTGATTTTTAAAAACACTATTTTTTAATAATAATTCACCGCATTCAATATCTTTATTCTGTAAAAACACCCAAAACCAATCAAGCATATAAGTTCGTAATATAATTAATGAAAATATACATTTTTTAAGTAATTTTATTGACAAAATAAAATAATTGATTTATCATATGTATAGGATATCTTTTTATCCAAATTTAAAAGAAAGATACACTTAGTATCTTTAAAGGAAAAACGATGAAATTAGAAAATACAATTATCATAGTTGCAGATTTGGGTGAGTTAAAAGCTTATAAAATTCATGAAAATGATGGTTCACTTAGCGGTGAATTTGAAAACTCATATAGGCTTGAGATGATTGTAGATGAGAATTTTATAGAGGGTAGAAAAAAAATGAGTGAACTCATGAGCGATAGCACAGGTAGAATGATACATGATACCCTTGAAGAACATAATGCTATTATCGAAAAAGACAATAGGGTTTTAAAAGATATAGCTAAAACTATAGAGGGAATAGCAGAAGATCAAGAGCCTAATCACATATTTTTAGCATTTCCAAAAGAACACAACAATGAATTAATTGAAAAGCTTAGATATGATGTCAAAGATCTTATAGAAAAAAATTTACCGCATGACTTGGTAAAAACAGATAAGAGCAAACTTTTATCACATTTTATAGGTTAAAAAGCCGAAATTGAATTTGCATATTCAAAGTAGTTATGACTTGTTTTGTGCGCTGAAAAAACTAAATTATTTAGAGACTACGAGAGATTTTTTATGGTGGCCAAAAAGCGGTAATTTTGATGTAGTTGTTGGCGCAATTTTGACACAGCAAACCAAATGGGAGAGAGTAGAGGAATCGTTAAAGAATCTCAATGAATCAAATTCTCTCTCACTTGAAGCATTAAGCGGTAATGATTTAAATCACATAATCAGATGCATAAAACCCAGTGGTTTTTATAATATGAAAGCACTTAGACTCCAGTCTCTTAGCAGTAACATTCTAAAAGATTTCGGTTCTTTTGATAATTTTCAAAAAAATGTTTCTAGAGAATGGCTGCTTGAACAAAAAGGTATAGGCATGGAGAGCGCAGATTCAATACTTTGCTACGGATGCAATAGAGAGATTTTAGTAATTGATAGTTATACCAAAAGACTTCTTGAGGCTTTCGGATATGTTTTTAATGATTATACACAGCTGCAGGAGTGGATGCAAGAAGGCATAACACAAAACCTCCAAAGAATAAAAGATCTTTATCAATATGATTTGGAGTTATCTGCTATATATGCTAGATTCCATGGTAAAATAGTCGAATATGCCAAAAAGTATATTCGCGGCAAAAATGTAGATATCAAACCCATTATAAATTTAATATAAATTTATTGCTTACTTGGCTAGTTTGTATGCTTTTATCTTATAAAATTATGTGCTTGAAGTTTCTAGATGTGCCATACCATCAAGATATTCACATATTGGATCATCAGGATCATTGCAAACTGGAATGCTAGGCGATGACCTTATAAGCTTTTTATCCTCAAATATATTAGAAGCGAATTTCCAATTTGCCAATACCCAAAAATTATCTAAATATTTTGCACGCTCATTTCTATAATCAATATAATAAGCATGCTCCCATACATCACATACAAGCAGCGGCGTAAAGTTGTGTTCAATCGGCGTATGTGCATTTGATGATGTCTGTATATGAAGTTTTTCTTGTTCATCAACTACCAACCAAGCCCATCCGGAGCCAAACTGTCCAATGGCGGCTTTGGAAAACGCCTCTTTAAAAGCTTCTAATGAACCAAAAGCTTCTTTCAAGGAATTGAGTAACAGTGCAGATGGTTCTGTTTTTGTCGGGCTAAGACATTGCCAGTAAAAGCCATGATTAAATGCTTGTGCTGCGTTATTAAAGATTGCGCCGATCGATTGGCGAATAGTTTGTTCAAGTGACATCTCTTCATATTCGGTGTTTTTTATTAGATCATTGAGTTTGTTTATATAACCGGCATAATGTTTTCCGTGATGGTATTGCAAAGTTTCTTCAGAAATATATGGAGCCAAAGCATCCATTGCATAAGGTAATTCCATTAATGTATGTTTCATTTGTTACTCCTGCATTATTATAAATTAGAAGCTAATAAACTTTAGCTATGTTTTATTTGAATATCAAAAGATAATTTTTCTGAATCCTTCAATATTATAGCACATAAATTCATATGTTTTTATTCTAAATCAAGGTAAAAGTTATTATATTGATATGTTGTAATTGATTGTCTTTTGGTACATCGAAACGTTAATAAATTTTACGTACCATCTCTTCATATTCGCTTTGGCTATCGCCACCCGGTGTAATCCGCGTAGCTTGTATAATAAATTTGGGTTTGGCAAAATTAAAGCACCAAAGTTTATTGGAGATTATATTTCTACTCTGTAATATCTCTCAAGATAGTTTCGAAATCATTTTGTGCTTTTAGCAGCACCCTTGTGGCCTCTGGTTCAATTACGGACGCACTGCTAAGCCAATTGTAAACGGATGGGAATCCAACAACGAGTTTTTTTTCTCCCTTTTTCTTGTAAACAATAGTTGTGCACGGTGCAAATGCTGCAGCTTCTGGTCTTGTTTTGGCAACATTGTAGATGACTTCTAGTTTGCATATAGAATAAGTATCATAAAAATCATATGCATTTTTGAGATTTTTGTTTTTACTTATCTCATCGCTTACATTTAAAAAAGCAGGCATCACAAATCCCTTAGGCTCAAATCCTGATTCCAAACTCATCTCAAAATTATCTTTGTCATCACTTGGTTTGTTGTTGCCAAGTTTCATATCAAACATAGTTAATAGCGGTTTTGTAGCTTTCGCACCTTGCAAAGTTTCTCTATGTTTTGCATGTGGGAATGTCGTCATGATAGCTTTTGTGATTTTATCTTCTATTTTTGCAAAAATAGGACTCTTGATACCTGTTATTTTCTCCTGAGCTTTAGAAGATAATACACTTATATGAATATCTTTTTCATTTTCACCTTGATATATTCCTATACTCATAGGTACAAATACGCCAGCTTTTGAATATTTATTGACAAGCTCCATAGATAGTGTTGGATGATAGATGGTTAACAAATTAAATATTTTATATTCAGTTTTCCCAAATTGTTTCGTAAATGGTCTATTCATTTCGTTATTTATGCCTACTTCAAATCCATTATCACGAAATATTTTTTCTATGTTTTCAGCTTTTACGGCGTCACTAGTATTGTTAATATCAAAAATATGTATATCTGCGTTGGCAGTGTATAATAATAAAGCAACCAAGCTTAGTATGATTTTTTTCATTTTATTCTCCTATAATTTATATTGTAAAGTTTTATTTATAAAAGTGTTTTTGTTTATATATTCTCTAATTTGATATCAGGTTACTTATTTTTTATACAAAATAATATTAACTACCAGTTCCTAATGCGGATATGACATGAAGTACATTGTCGAAGAAGTTGTGTATAATCTTCTAGAGCATCGTCCATGTGTCCATTCTCAATAGAAACTAGCAAATCGTCAGAATAAAGGCGTAACATTTTTGCTGATTTTTGTGCAAATGCATAAGCGTATTTTTGATCTTTTGGCAAAATATATTTTACATTTTCGCTCTCTAATGATTTTATAGTTCCTTGGAGTTTTTTTACTCCAGCTTTCATCTCATCTTTTGAACTATATAATCCACCGCGCTGTATCTGCTCCATGGATTCAAGCATCGTGCGCATATCTCCCATCAGTATTGAACGTGGATCTTTTATTTCATCGGCATTAATTATGTTTACAAACACTCCTAAAAGCACCAAAGCAGTTGCTATTCGTTTCATTGTACTTTCCTTTTTTAGTATTGAATCAGTTCTTTTGAGTACTGAGTAAGTTTTACTGTTTTAGCCGATATAGAGACTAGTTTTTTTGCTTCAGCTGTGCCATTATAAAATTGTTTAAATTCTGGTTTGAACGCTTTGAAATAGTCTTGGAATTTATCAGAACCCAATATTCCGACAACCCAAAGTGTATCATCACTTGCATGTTCCAATACTATAGATGCTAATGGCTGTGATGCCGGACCTGATAGAACTTTAGCACCAGCTTTTGCATCATAAGCAGACAGGTGTGATGAACAAACAATAACACCACTAGATGAATAAGCCATTGTTGGTTTAGTTTTAGGAACATATTGTATAAAGCTATCATTTCGTGTGGGATGAGTTAATTGATGTGAACAAATAGCACTATATGCTACGATGGTGCGATCTTTGCCTACACCGCTTTTCCAAACATACTCTTCGCCCATTTCAGATTTCAACTTAATGTTTTGGTTGGTTGATTCTGGTAAATCAATCAACATACATGGAGTTGAAGCATAAGGATAATTAAAAATATATGTTACTTCTTTTTCAAGTGATGATGCTTTGATAGGTTTACCTGATTCATCAACAAGCTGTGCCTTTTCATATGCTGCATACAATAGTCCATCTGCTGCATATAAATTTCCACATATCAACGATGGATTTACCGCAATAACAGTTACGCCTCCAATAACCTTTAAAAAATTCCGTCTATCCATACTTTTATCCTTTACCCTTAAATTATATTAATACAAAATGTCCTATTTTTTATCAACCAGCAGGAGTAATCTCCACACTTTTTTGTGCTTTTTCTCCGTTTGAATTTATAAAATCAATCACCAATGTTCCAGCACCCGTTACTCTTAATGGAAACTGGATCACTGGGTTTTGACTCATTGCTACGTCCAAATTAAAGTGCCCAACCCTTGTACCGTTGTATATGGCAGTTATTTCTTTCATATAAAATCGTGGAATTGTCTTGCCAGATTCTTTGTCTTTTGTAAATCCAGTATCCATTTTGTGAATAATTATTATTTTTGCCTTAATGACATCACCAACTTTATAATTCTGATCTAAAATCTTTACAATACCTCTTAATTCCATCTTTTCTCCTTATTAACTACATCCACCAAGAGCTACTCTCACGGTTTTCGATGCTTTAAAAATTTTCCCTTGATTTGTCTTTGCTAAGATAATTACATCTTGTGTTTGACCTAATTTAACATTAGCATATAGATATGCTATGCCGTTAGCTGGAGTCAAATCAAAAGAAATAGCTTTATTTGCTTTATTTTTTGTTGCCAAAATTGTAATATTGCTAATATAATTATCTGCCGTCATTGGGTGCTTAATTGTTACTTCAACTGGAACTACAGCACCATTTTCAGGAGTTTGGGGTATATTTAATTGCATAATCGAAGATCCATTTTCAGCTTCTTTTCCTGATAGGTAATCACGCAGTAAATCCTCGACTGGCATTTCAATGGCTTCTTCTTCGGCTCTCAAAGCATGTCCAAAAAACATTGGATTAATTAATCCAACGGCAGATAATGCAAATGCTCCTTTAATAAAACTGCGTCTTTGCATATTTTTCCTCTCTTTCAAATAATCTCGTATTTATGTAATATATCCAAACAATCCATGATTGCTTGGATATATTTTGCATGACAATGTCATGCAAAATATGTTTAGGCAAAAAGGTCTCTATATAGACCATTACCCCATTCTTTAAGGCCTTTACCTCCAGCAAGCCCTTCTGCTCCTTCCCATTTTTCCATCGTACCGGCATTTGCAAAACCAAATGATTTTTTGGCATCATCATATGAATATTCCGCATGAACTGAAATAGCACGCAATGGATCACATTCAACTGCTGAATAGCAAACAGTAAGCGGTGATTTCCAGTTTGCTCGGCTAAGATTTTCTCCGTTAAGATATTTCACTATATTTGCTGCAACAATCTTACCTTCGGTGTTTGCAGTATTACCCGACTTACTAAAGCCCATAGGACGGGCATCGCCAGCGCAGAAAACATTTTTATCCCCGATAACTTGATAAGTGAACGGATCAATATTGGCTTCCCCTTTATTGAAAGTACTATCTTTTGATACACCGGCAATCTCAAGTAATTTATTACCACGAATACGACTATATAAAGCTGCATCAGTGAAGTTGATCACTTCTCCCAGTTCGGTAGTAATTTTTTGATTATGCGGATCAATGCTTGTGATATTTGTACTTGGCATATAAGTAATATAGTCTTTGTACAATTTATTAAACGCAGATTGGAAACCATCAGCTTTGATAGTAATGTTTGGATTTTCATCTAAAACAATTACTTTGCCTTTTATTTTATTGCGTTTCATGTAATCAGCGATCAAACAACTACGCTCATACGGTCCAGGCAAACAACGATAGTTACCGCCCGGTACTGTTTGGACAAATACGCTACCGTCTTCTAAGTTTTCAATTTTAGATTTTAGTGACAATGTTTCACTGCCTGGAATAAATCCACCTGGGAATTTGGTTCTTAATGTATTTTCAAGCTCTATATCACCTTTTGACCATTTTGAATAATCATAATCGATTCCAGGTGCTAGCACCAATACATCATATTTTAATGAACCTTCGTTTGTATAAACTCTTTTTGATGTACGATCAATATCATAAACCGTAGCTTGCAAAAAGTTATAATTTCCATTTCGAGCACCCTCTAGAAAATCATGTGTAATAAAATCAAGCGGAAGAACGCCGGTAACTACCAAGTTACTAATAAAACCGGACATAAAGACTGGACGTTTATCTATCAAAACAACATCGACCTTTGGATTGCCTTTTTTGATATATTTTGCAATTGTAAGACCTGATGGACCACCTCCTACAATAACAACTCGTTTGCCTTTTGCCGCAGGAACCGGGGCAGGGGATAAAAGAACCCTTTTTGACGCGGTTGTTGCACCGTTACTATCCGCATGTACACTTACTGTTGTGGCTGCAATTGCCGCTAAACCAGAAAACTTTATTGCATCTCTTCGTGATATTGCCATCGTAAAACTCTCCTAATATAAATTTTTTTAACAAAAAAATAATACTAAAAAAGAACTTAACTAATAATAAATTATTAAAGAGAAATATTAATGATATTTATAAAATAATATTAACATAACGTAATTTAATTATCTGCATAAGGCATATATGTAGATAAAAGATTTCTATAAATAATAAAAATAGTATAAAGAAGATAAACAAAACTAAATGATTTATTTGATATGAAAAGAAAAAATGATTAAAATTAATTAGTCTTTACCTAGGTAAAGACTAAAAAGATTATTTTAATTTGGAGATATAAGTAGCTACTTCAGAAAGTGCTTTTGCATCCAAAGTTGCAACATTACCTTTCATAACTGCGCCCATTCCGTTAACATTGAGAGTGCCGGCTTTGTAGCCTTGAAGTTTTTTCAATAATGCTGCTGAACTTTGTCCAGCTATAATTGCTGATTTGCCAAGAGCTGCAGTTTTGCCATTTGCACCATGACAGCTCGCGCATTTGCTATTATATGTTGCTGCACCGTCTGCTAGTAGCATTGCCGTGGTTGATAAAATAAAAGCTGAAATAACCAATTTTTTCATAATTTTTCCTTTAAATGTATTCGTGATTTTTTTAATCGGAAGTATTTTATATTATGTAAGCTAATTTAATCTTGAAATTAATAATTTTGAGTGATTAATTTATTCAAATTCTACAAAGATTAATTAAATATGTATAATTGAGAATACATTTGACATCATAGGTTTTTTAAAACGGCAAATACACTTTTCTTGACATCTCTTCATATTCGCTTTTACAATCACTATCTAGTGTGATTCCTCCACCGCTTTTGTAATATAGCTTTCCATTTTCTTTTTCTATATAACGAATAATAACTGCAGAATGTAGAGATGAACCGTCATATATTCCAAATATGCCAGTGTACCATCCTCTATTGTAATCTTCGACTTTCTCGATAATATCAATTGTGCTTTTTTTTGGAGTGCCACTTATGGAACCTGCTGGGGTTAGACTATCAAATATATCTCCGATTTGGGAATGCCAGTTGCTTTGCATTTTACCTGTGATATGTGAGCTTACCTGAATAAGTTTTTCCTCTCCGGCCTTGATGCTGTCAATATATCTAAATTTTTCTACTTTTATATCATTAGCTACCATGCCTAGATCATTGCGCATAAGATCAACTATCATTATATGTTCTGACGCTTCTTTTACATTTGACATGATCTGCTCTTTTGCATTTGGCAATGATGCATCAATAGTGCCTTTCATAGGATAGGTTGATATAGTATCATTTTTTATTTCTATAAATTTTTCAGGAGAAAAGCATATGAATTTATCCTCGAAATATAGTTTGTATTTCGCTCTAGACGCATTAAATATTTCATACAAACTCAAATCAGTTTCAATAGGTGTGCGAAATGTGAGATTGAGCAAATATGTATTGCCAGATTTTATCTCTTCTATGACTTTGTCAAAGGATTGTTTATATATTTTAAAATCTATTGGATTTTTTGTGAAATAATATGGTTTTTGCAGTGGAGTAGAGACAAAATTTCTTTGCGTGTCAAGTTTATAAAATATATCATTATCTAGTTGATCAAGCCGTGAAGCAAAAATATTCTGTTTATCGTACGAGATGATAAATAAAAAAGGTATTTTAGAAGCACCTAGATCATTTATTGTTTTGATGCCTTCAAAATATTTGTAATATGGCATTATGAGTCAAGCAAGAGCATTTTGAGTATTGCCATACGCACAAATACACCATTGGTTACTTGAGTAAGCACCTTGCATTTAGCATCAGATAATACTTCATCTGATATATCGATATTTCTCATTACTGGACCTGGGTGTATGATAATTATGTTTCTGTTGTCCATTACTTGTGGCGTGATACAGTAATGTGATGCGTAAGTTCCATAATCTTCGAATATTGGAGTCTTATGACGTTCTAGTTGGGCCCTTAGACTCATTATGACATCTACTTTGTCTATTACATCTTCTATCTTGTCATATTTAGCCAGCTTTGTATCGGCTGGCATAAAAGGCGTAGGAGCCACCAGGTTGACCTCTACGCCAAATCTCGGCAATAGGCTTATAGCTGAACTTGCTACTCTGGAATTCGCTATATCACCTACTATGGCTATGCGTTTTCCTTCAAGCGAGCCAAAATGTTCTTGAAGCGTAAATAGATCCAACAAAGCTTGAGTAGGATGAGCATAATTACCAGCTCCTGCGTTAATAATAGGAGCCATATCCATATCGGCTAGAGTTTGTGGTATTTCATTGGAGGCATGACGAATAATGACACCATCTGGAGCCATGGCTCCAAGATTGGCAAATGTATCTTCTATAGTTTCGCCTTTGGCGGTAGAGCTCTTGGATGGATCTAGATGCACAACGGCTGCTCCTAGTTTTTTGGCAGCTACTTCAAATGAACTTCTAGTTCGTGTAGAATTTTCAAAAAATAGAGTAAAAAGCAATTTGTCTCGAAGCAGGGCAGGTGGATTGCCATTATTTTTAAATCTAGCGGCATCTTGCAAAATATTATTGATTTGTTCTATACTAAAATCGTCAGTTGTGATGAGGTGTTGCATAGGCGCTTCCTTGTAAATATTACAAGATTATATCAAAATAGGAGTTAGTTTTTGGTTTTTGATTATTGGTTTTTGTGGGTTGATTTCCACCAAAAGGTGGATAAGGCTTATTTTGAGTGGTCAGCCATAGCTTGAAGTTTAGCTTTATAAGCTTCAAGATCAAAGTCTTTTACTCCGGCTACGCCATCTTCTACTGCAGCTTGCGCAACAGCAGAAGAGACCCATACAAGAAGTCTTTTGTCAAACGGAGAAGGAATGATGTACTCAGGACCAAATACCATATCGTCTCGTTTGTGAGCCGCTACTACATTGGCAGGTACAGGCTCTTTTGCTAGAGCAGCTAAGGCACGTGAAGCTGCCATTTTCATATTTTCTGTGATTTTTGTAGCTCTAACATCCAGTGCACCTCTGAAAATGAACGGGAATCCAAGTACGTTATTGACTTGGTTGGCAAAGTCACTTCTACCTGTACCAATGATAAGGTCATCTCTTACTGATTTTGCAAGATCTGGCATAATTTCAGGTGTTGGGTTTGCACAAGCAAAAATGATAGGATTAGAAGCCATAGATTTTACCATGTCAGTCGTAATTTGTTCAGGTCCTGAAAGACCTAGTATCATATCTGCACCTCTTGCTGCATCTTCTGGAGTTCTGTCTTCTGTATCGATAGCAAAAGATTTTTTTTGCTCATTTAGGTCTGTTCTACCAGTATGTATTACGCCTTTAGAGTCAAGCATAGTGATATTTTTAACGCCAAGCTGTTTGTACATGTTTGCACATGCGATTCCGCTAGCCCCGGCTCCGATAACTACTACTTTAAGCTCTTCGGCTTTTTTGCCACTCATTTCAAGAACATTTATAAGTCCAGCTGTTGTGATAACCGCAGTGCCGTGTTGATCGTCGTGAAATACAGGAACATTACAGATCTCTTTGAGTCTATCTTCTATTTCAAAGCATTTTGGAGCACCGATATCTTCGAGGTTGATCCCACCAAAAGTATCAGCAATAGCAGCTACAACTTTGATAATCTCTTCGGTATCTTTAGTGTTTAGTTCGATATCAACTGCATCTACATGAGCAAATGTTTTAAATAGTACGCATTTACCTTCCATTACAGGTTTGCCAGCCAAATGACCGATATCGCCAAGCCCCAAAACAGCGGTACCGTCAGAAATGACAGCTACTAAATTGCCTTTATTCGTATAGTCATATGCTGTATTGATATCTTTTTCAATTTCAAGACAAGGGTATGCAACGCCCGGGCTATATGCCATAGAAAGTTCTTTAACTGTATCGCATGGTTTCGTTATAAGTGTTCCTATTTTCCCATTGGTATCAAATTCATTTTGAGCTTTATGATAATTTAGTGATTCTTGTTCAAATGTGGACATATTATTCCTCCTAGTTTAATTGTGTAATGATTATAACTCTTTATTTACAGCGACTTATTGAATTGGAGAAAAGTTTTATGGTCAATCAGATTTTATGTGTATAGTTGAAACATATTTATCAAAATATGATAGTTTTTGTGTAGATTGGTAGCCTATTTTGTACACTCCACCATCCTGGTAGCATTTCGTCATAATATGGCTTTGTTACTTTTGTAAAGCTATCAAATTCTTTATATAGGTTAACGCACCAGTCAAAATCGAGCTCTCGTGCCTTTAAAGCCTCAATGGACAAAAGTGTTTCATTGATGCATCCAAGGCCTGATGGTGTAACAAGCAGTGCTTTGGCATCAAAGATTGAAATTAAATCCACCATTTTGATATTACTGGCAATCGGTGTCATTAATCCCCCGGCACCCTCAATGATAAGCATATCGCATAGTGATGCTAGCTCTTGATATTTTGTTAGGATGTGATCTATATTTATGATTTTATTTGTATCGGCACAAAATGGTGCAGCAGGCAGTTTAAAAGTATAAGCTGTGATATCGTGTGGTTTTAATAATGCAAAATTGCTATTATATAATTTACATTTTTCAAGCAGCAAGGATGCATCAAGCGGTACATCTGTCACACCTGTTTCTATAGGCTTGAATACTCCTACTTTTATGCCTTGGTTGGCAAATTCTTCTATGAGCCTTAGTGTGACAAATGTTTTGCCGACATTAGTACCGGTGGCTGTTATAAAAATAGGTTTCATTTGCAATTTTTCCACAATTTAAGTATAGTATAAATAGATATTCAAATTTTAGTATAATAATAATTAAATCATAGAGCAACTAGTTGCTAGGGTTTTCACGCTCAAAAAGATAGTGTCAACGTATAGCCGACTTTGGTTCTGCCCAAGTAGCATTAAATTAAAAAATAAAGGAAAAATATTGCCACGAACTAATGTATCTCTAGAAACCATTTATTTGCTGGATGAGCCAAAAAAATATAAAGTGATATTACACAATGATCATTATACATCTATGGATTTTGTCATACATGTACTTATGAATATATTCCACAAAAATGCCATAGAAGCACAAGAAATTATGCTTCAAATTCATGAAAAAGGTAAAGGTATTTGTGGTGTATATACGCATGAGATTGCACAAACAAAAGTAGCACAAGTATCTAAAATTGCAAAACAAAATAGTTTTCCATTGCTTGCCACAATAGAGGAGGAATAATTATGTATAGTGTATCACTAAAAGAGGTGTTTGAAAATGCTTTAAAGTTTGCTACTTTACACAGACATGAGTATTTGACTGTTGAGCATATTATGCTTTCTATTGCCAATAGCATTGAGGGTAAAGAAATATTGGAAATCATGGATGTCGATGTCATGCAATATTCCAAAAATTTACAAAGCTATATAATGCAAAATACTCCTTTATTATCCGATCATGGAGAGCCTTCGCAGACCGTTTCGCTTTCCAGAGCACTTAATGACATGATAGCTCATCTTCATAGTTCGGGTAAGAGTCAAGCTAGTATAGGAGATATGCTTGCAGCTATATTTTTGCAAGAAGAGATATATGCAGTATATCTATTGCAAAAAGAAGGTGTTGACAGATTTGACATACTAGAAGTTATTTCACATAACGGTTTTGATGCGTCATTGGAAAATCAAGATGAAGAACAAAATGAGGATTCTTGGTTGGCTCTTTATTGTATAGATCTTACAACATTGGCAAAAAGTGGCAAGATAGATCCAGTTATAGGCAGAGCAGCTGAGATAGAACGAGTGATGCAAACTCTCTGCCGTAGAAAGAAAAATAATCCTATTCTTGTTGGTGAAGCAGGGGTCGGCAAGACTGCTATAGTCGAAGGATTGGCTCTAAAGATTATTAACAATGAAGTACCCAAAGTATTGAAAAATGCGCAGATTTTTGCTCTTGATATGGGTGCGTTAGTAGCAGGCACAAAATATAGGGGAGATTTTGAAAAACGGCTTAAGGGGATATTAAAAGAGATAGAGGACATAGAGGATGCAATCTTGTTCATTGATGAGATACATATGATAGTAGGCGCCGGAGCTACGAGCGGTGGCAGCATGGATGCTTCGAATTTGCTCAAACCGGCACTTGCTAGAGGTGAATTTAAATGTATAGGTGCTACTACATTTGCTGAATATCGTAATTTTTTTGACAAAGACAAGGCATTATCAAGAAGGTTTGCTAAAATAGATGTTAATGAGCCTAGTTTTGAAGATACCTTGCAGATACTCAAAGGTGCCAAGGCCAAATATGAAGAATTTCATCATATTACGTTCACTGATGATGCACTCAAAAGAGCCATAGAGTTATCGATAAGATATATTCATGATAGATTTTTGCCTGATAAAGCTATGGACATTATAGATGATGTGGGCGCAAGTTGTGTACTGAATGGCAAACAAGATATTGTTATAACACCAAAAGAGATAGAAGAGAGTGTTTCAAAATCTCTCTCATTGCCATCTACTATTGTAAGTAGTGATGATTTAACCAAAATTGCTTCTTTGCAAAACGAGTTAAAATCAAAGATCATCGATCAAGATAAAGCAGTAGATGCATTATGCAGTGCAATTAAACGTTCATACGCAGGGCTTAGCGGAGAGCATAAACCTATAGGGAGCTTCTTGTTCGTTGGACCTACAGGGGTGGGCAAAACAGCACTTGCTATAGAATTAGCCTCATCTATGCAGATGCATTTTGCTAGATTTGACATGAGCGAATATATGGAAAAACATACTATCAGCCGTTTAATAGGAGCGCCTCCAGGATATGTAGGCTTTGAGCAAGGAGGTTTATTGACTGAGACCATCAAGAAACACCCTCATACCGTCTTGCTCCTTGATGAGATAGAAAAAGCACACCCAGATATCATGAATATATTGTTGCAAGTGATGGATAATGCAAAACTGACTGATAATAATGGCATTGTTAGCGATTTTAGTCATGTAGTGCTTATAATGACATCAAATCTAGGCACCAAAGAGGCAAGTGTAATGGGATTTGCCAAAGATGATAGCGTCAAGACAGATACTGCACTCAAGGGATTTTTTTCACCGGAGTTTCGTAATCGTCTAAGTGGAGTGATAGAGTTTGCTCCATTGTCAATACAAAGTTTGGAGCGTATTGTATCACTTGAGATCGCCAAACTAAATATCATTTTGGTGCCAAAAAAAGTAATAGTCAAACTCACGCCAAAAGCCAAAGAGTATCTAGCAAAAGAGAGCTATGATATCAAATATGGAGCTAGACATATAGCTAGAGTCATAGATGAACAGATCAAAGAACATTTGAGCGACGAGATACTTTTTGGCAGACTAAAAGATGGGGGCAAGGTTACGGTAGGGCTCAAGGCAAATCACTTGGAGTTTTCATTTGGAGCATAGATATGGCATCAATGTTCGATGATGACTATCACATGCCCCAGCTTGGAGCTGATCATATTTTTCCCAATCCTAGAAATGCTTCAGACGAAGGACTTTTGGCTTTTGGAGGAGATTTGTCCCCAAGTCGTATATTGACTGCATACCGCAAAGGAATTTTCCCTTGGTATAATAAAGAAGATCCTATCCTTTGGTGGTCTCCAAATCCCAGGTTGTTATTGTATCCATCACAATTTAAAGTATCCAAATCATTTCGCAAAACACTCAAAAGCGGTCGGTTCGAAGTGAAATTTGATACAAATTTTACTGATGTTATCAGAGCATGTGCTTATACACCAAGAGAAGGACAAAATGGAACATGGATACTGCCGGATATGCAAGAAGTATATATCAATCTTCACGAGATGGGATTCGCTCATAGCGTAGAGAGCTATATAGATGACAAACTTGTCGGGGGATTATATGGAATTTCTATAGGAAAAGCATTTTTTGGTGAGTCTATGTTTTCACACGTAAGTGATGCGTCCAAGGTAGTTTTCAAGGCACTAAGTGATGTTTTAGCTCTTAGAGGCTATGATTTCATTGATTGTCAAATACCTACCGAACACTTGATAAGCTTAGGGGCTGTTGTAGTATGTCGAGATGAATTTTTGGACTCACTCAAGGATACTATTCAAAAGCCCGGCGATTTAGGCTCGTGGCAACAATTTAAATGGGAGTACAATGATGCTAGATAGGGACATACCATTCTCTTTATGGTTGGATTTTGTAGAGCGAGATTTTATAAAAACCAAATTTGTTGAATTGATTGAAAAACGCATTATAAATGGAGCTACAAGCAATCCATCTATATTTGCATCAGCCATAATGCATTCACCTGCATATAAAGAGCAGTTGGCATCTTTGCAAGGCAAAAGCGCTAAGGAAAAATACGAAGCACTTGCTATTGAGGATATCAAACTTGCAGCACAAGCGCTAAGACCTTTGTATGATGAGGGACACGACGGATATATCAGTATAGAAGTAGATCCGTTTTTGTCTCATGATACCAAGGCTACCGTTAGAGAAGCAAAAAGACTCTTCCGTGCCATTGGAGAGCCAAATGTCATGATAAAAATCCCTGCCACCCAAGAAGGATATAGTGCTATGAGACAACTTCTTAGTACAGGGATTTCTGTAAATGCTACACTTATCTTCTCTTTACTTCAAGCCAAAAAATGTCTTAGAGCTATGAAAAAAGGACTTAGTGTATTTGAAAATAGCGGTGGCAGAAGAGCTAGAGGAGTTATTTCTGTATTTGTTAGCCGTTTTGACCGTGTACTTGATCCTAAGCTAGAAGCTCTTGGTATAGAGACAGCCAAAACAGGTATTTATAATGCTGCTAGAATATATAATATGATCGAAGAGAGTCACACCCCGAGCGTAAGAGCACTATTTGCGAGCACTGGTGTCAAAGAGGGCGAAAAACTGCCTGAAGATTATTATATCTCCGAGCTTTACGCCAGTCATGCTGTTAATACTGCCCCGCTTAGAACAATCTATGCATATATGGAAAATCCGAGAGAATCTTTTGTGTTGCCTATAGACAAAAGCGTCATTTCCGCACATTTTGCCAAGCTAAAAAATGCCGGTATTGTAATGAGCGAAGTTTATGAAACACTTCTAGAAGAGGGACTTAGATCATTTGAAGTCTCTTTTGGGCAAATGCTAGAGAGTTTGAAATAGGATTATCCCCCAACTATGCTTTATTCTTTGCCATACCGCGATCGGTACGGCAAATAGGTGATATTTGTCATCCTTTCTTATTGCCGCGATGATGAATAAATTGGCTATTGTTTATTTTTTTCATAAGGGCGATAGGCTAAAGCTACTCTCCACTCTCTGCCGTGGAGCCTGACACTTTGCCATATTACATTTTTGATGACTTTTTCTTTTGATCCTGGCGCAAGGAAGATGTAGCTCCCCCTACCCGAAGGAGTAGACGCTACCTTTTTCCCCAAAGCTAGGAGACTCTCATACTCAGCATACATCGGATCGTTAAAGAGGTTTCTGCCAATTTCATCACTGTCTTGATCATATATAAGCGTGCCGTCTGGCTGCATGATCCAAAGTTCATAGTCATTCGGAATTGTGCTTTTTTTGAGAATGGATTTGACTAGTAGGTCCGGACGGAGCAATACACTAATGGAACCGATTAGATTTTTTTGACTGTCATATACAGGGTACGCCAAGTCCGTTGCCAAAAAACCTTCTACAGCCTTAAAACTGCTGCTAAAAACCGGAACCTTGTTTTTGCGTAGTTTAGCTACATGTTCTTGGGTACTGATGTCGGTACCTTCAAAATTTTTATAATCACGCGGTTCTATATAGCGCATGATACCCTTTAAATCAATAAAAGCAGTTTCTATCACGTCATGGTTTTTGTCAAGTATGGAAACAAGCAGTTTTCTTATCTCTCCTTCATTATTGATGTCAAAGTTGCTTGTTTTGATCAATGTTGAAGTTGAATTGTTGATCGTATCCAATTTTTTTTGTAAATCAGGCACAAAACGTTTTAAAGAAATATTTAACAGCGGAGCAGCTTGGATCTGTGAGCTATCAGTATCCACTAAAATTATCCGCCATGGCATATTTGAGAGTTTGCGGTAATGTGCATACTTGAGACCTTTTTGCTCATACTGTATCGTTCCACTCTTTTTCGTTGTTAGGGTTTGAGATAATGTTTCTTGCATGGTTTTGCTGACACGCATAAAAATATTTGTAAATATCATATCGTTATTTTGATCGAGCATCGTATCACCTTTGTTGTCTATGACAAACCACGTATAGTTTTTGGATATAGCAAAATCACGATCCAGCTGCATATATAGCTCATCTAAAAAAACAGAAGTACCAAGAGCTCCAATAACTTTTTTGTCCACTATGATTGGAACAGCCACTACCGCAGATTTTTTTCCTGATGAACGGCTATAAATCGGGTATCCTTTTACCTGATTCCCGGCAAACAACGATTTGAAATACGCTCTGTCACTTAGATTTAGATTGGTATAATCCTGCGTAACGGTATAGTAATTGCCATCAGGAAGGACAAAAAAATAAACTCCAGGCAAGTTTGATGAAATCTTTTTTAGGTGAGCTTTAATTTTTTTCCAATCGGCACTTTTAGCTTCAGGACTAGCGGCAATAAGTTCTAATGATGTCAGCGCATTTGTAAAAATAGAGTCAAGATGGTTAGCGGCACCATTAAGTGTCGTATTGAGGTCTGTATCGGATACTCCTTGTTTTGGCATTTGAGCCCATACAGAACTTACAGTTAGAAAAGAAAATAGTATTGCGATTATTGTTTTCATAAAACTTCTCCTTTTTTGTTTATAGTTTACATCTTATTTATTGATATTTAGCTAAAAAAATATTATATATAATTGTACAAAGTGTATAATGAATTGTTTTATTTTCTAAATCTATTTTTGTAATTACAAAGGATTATTATGATTTCTATATCTCATCTCGAAGCTGCCCTTAGTGCGGTAGATGCTGAGATCAATGCACTTATTTACAACAATACTCTTACGGCGAAAGAAAAAGATGAAAAAATGTTTAGGTTGTTGGAAGAAAACAAGGTATTAAAAAAGGCTCACGAAGATATATGTAATTTAAAAGAAAAATCATTAAGTGATTGTAAACAACCAGGTAAAAAAGAAAAAATAGAATAAAAAGCTTGCAAAAAGGTGATTTTTGAGTTTAAAAGTCGATAAATAACCAAGATGATAGATATGACCCAGTGATTGCATACTTGATATAATTGCCAAATATACAAAATAGTTTAAACTTTTTTAGGTATAATACTTGCCTATTTTATACAAAAGGAATCCAATGTTAGAAGGTATCGTTAGAGAGAGTATCGGTTCAGGCAATGCAAAACGCCTAAAAAGAGATGGTTATCTAATTGCCAATATTTATGCTAATGGCGTAGAAAGCGTATTTGCAGCATTTAAAAAAGGTGATTTTATTAGAGCAGCAAGAGCAAAAACAACTCTTACATTACCAGTAAAAGTTGATGGCAAAGAGTATAATACTGTTATTCAAGAGTATCAATTTCATCCAGTTACTGGTGACATCACACACGTTGATTTGCGTGTAACACTTCCAGGTGTAGTTACAGATTATTTGGTTCCAGTTAAAACTACTGGAACTCCAAAGGGTCTTAAAAACAAAGGTGTACTTATCCAATCTAAAAAAAGATTGAAACTTAGAGGTGCTATCGAAGATATGCCTGCTAATATCACTCTTGATGTAACCGAACTAGATCGTGATGATTCTATTTTAGTACGTGATATTGAGGCTCCTGCAAGCACTCGTATCATGGATAGAAGCCATGTTGCGATTTGTGGTGTAATTAAGTCTAAATAATGTGGCTTTTTGTAGGTCTAGGCAATCCAGGTCAGGCTTATGAAAATACAAGACACAACATTGGCTTTATGGCCATTGATGTGCTTTTGGCACATCACTCTACACAAGAAATTTCAAAAACCTCATTTCAGGGCAAACTATACAAATCAGCTAATGCTTTATATCTAAAACCGACTACATTTATGAATCTATCTGGTAAAAGCGTGCAAGCTGTTGCAAATTTTTACAAGATCGATTTAGAGCATATTATAGTCATTCATGATGATCTGGATTTGCCATTTGGTGCTGTAAGATTCAAAAGAGGCGGCGGAGATGGCGGACATAATGGACTAAAGTCAATTGACTCAATGATCGGTAAAGATTATTTGCGTTGTCGCATAGGTATAGGCAAACCAGTTCATAAATCAGAAGTAGCTAGTTTTGTTTTGAATCCACTTGATGATTTACAAGAAGCCGTTTTGGATGTATTATTAAAACATATATCAAATGCACTGTCACAAATTGACAAAAAACCAATTGCCCAGATACAATCCCTTTATACACTTAAAAGCATTGAGGATTTGAAATGACATTGATCCCA
Organism: Sulfurovum sp. UBA5622; assembly: GCA_002424475.1. Classification (GTDB taxonomy): domain Bacteria; phylum Campylobacterota; class Campylobacteria; order Campylobacterales; family Sulfurovaceae; genus BN30871. The sequence goes on along the minus strand of DIKI01000005.1, from coordinate 89,572 downwards.
AAACTTTACTTTAGGTATATTGTCAAACTTTATGCAAAAAATTTTTTGTCTATACTTTCTGGGGTATCGTTAATGTTTGTTTTAATTGATTATCTAGGATATGTAAATAAAATCAATGGCTCTATAAATCAACAGATAATGTATGCTTATTATACTTGGCAAAGTTCATTGGTTATGCTTTATCCTTTGGCACTTGTATTTGCGGTTATCGTAACCAAGATGAATTTAGTCAAAAATAATACTATGGGTGCTTTGCATTCTTTTGGTTATAGTAAACGAACACTTTTTTCTCCAATTTTTGTCTTTGGCGCGATTATTTATATAGCTTTTGTTTGGCTTCAAACTACATCATTTGCTTATGCAAAAGATAATGCAGAAGCACTTGTAGGTAAAGGCAGCGCCAGGGCTTCTCAAAATCTTTTTTTTAAATATAATGACACTTTTGTATATGTAGACAGGCTTGATCCAGTAGCTAAAAAGCTTGTAGGAGTTTCTCTCTTTAAGACCGATAAAGATCATATACTATATACCATGAAAGCCCCATATGCCGTCTTTAATGGTAAGGCATGGGATGTGTATGATGCTGTTATGTATCGCAATCATTATACTAATGGTTATTTGGATAATTATTCTATAGAACAATATAAAACTATGACGACACTGGAAGGATACAAACCAACTATTATGGAATCAATAAATGAGGGCAGTTCACTAACTTTGATTGATGCTTTTGATACATGGAAACTTTTTGATAAGCAAGGACTCAATTCAGACAAAATAAGAGCCGGCATATATGATAAAATAATATTTCCTCTTTTTGCTTTCGGACTTATGGTGTTACTCTTCTTTAAGATACCGTTTTTGAGCCGCTTTGGAAATGTAGCTAAAATTACCACCGTAGCACTTGGCGGAAGTTTGCTCGCATGGGGTATGATCATGGGACTTTCTTATTTAGGAGCTAATGGCGTTGTGGCACCGGAAATATCATCTTTTGCGCCAATATTACTTTTGAGTGGTTATGCGATGATGGTATATTCTGCACGAGAGAGTACAATATAGACCATTAAACCAAATAGAGGCAATATTTGGGTAAAATCGCACATTAAATAATTAGGAATTTTAGATATGGCACTTGATTTTTTGGCACTTTCAAACAAATATGATACACCTTTGTATGTGTATGATTTTGATTATATTAAAGATAGATATCACGAACTCAAAGAGGCATTTAGCGGTCAAAAATCACTAATCAATTATGCTATAAAAGCCAACTCAAATCTTTCTGTAATATCTCATTTGGCACGGATGGGAGCAGGAGCAGATTGCGTGAGTATCGGCGAAGTAAAAAGAGCCATTACTGCCGGAGTTGACAAATATAAGATAATTTTCTCAGGTGTTGGCAAAAAAGATGAAGAAATACTTGAAGCTCTAAAGCAAGATATTTTGCTTATAAACTTAGAGAGTGAAGCAGAAATGAAGAGAGTAGAAAGCGTAGCAGCATCTCTTGGTAAAGAGGCTAGGATTTCAATTAGAGTCAATCCAAATATTGACCCAAAAACACATCCTTATATCTCTACAGGGCTACATGACAATAAATTTGGCGTAGAAATAGATGTAGCCAAACGTATGTATATATATGCCAAAAAATCAGCCAATCTTAATCCGGTTGGGATACATTTTCACATCGGTTCACAACTGACAGAACTAGAGCCAATAGCTGAAGCGTGTAGTATAGTAGCAGATTTAGCTAGAACGCTAAAGGCTTTAGAGATTGATATACGATTTTTTGATGTTGGCGGTGGCCTTGGCGTAGTATATGACAATGAAACAACCATAAGCGTAAAAGAATATGCCGATATGATAAAAGAAAAAACAAGAGGATTGGATGTAACATTGCTTTGTGAGCCTGGAAGATACATGGTAGCAAACAGTGGATATTTTCTAACCAAAGTATTGTATGAAAAGAGAAATGATACCAAAAGATTTGTTGTGGTCGATGGTGCTATGAATGATCTTTTGCGCCCAAGTTTGTATGAGGCTTATCATAAGATCGAATCATTATCTAATGAAGGCGAACAAACTCCAGCAGATGTAGTAGGACCGGTATGTGAAAGCGGAGATTTTCTTGGTAAAGGGATTTTGTTGCCTCAATTAAAGCATAATGATCTGCTCATAGTACATAGCGCAGGCGCATATGGATTTAGCATGTCAAGCAATTACAATACTAGAAACCGTGCTGCTGAAGTTGCAGTTGAAGATAGGAAAGACAGATTGATTAGAGCTAGAGAAACTTTTGAAGATTTGATAGCACTTGAAAAAGAGTTTTTGGTATAATAAGACATAAAGGATATATCATGGATATAGAATCGTTGCGTCTAAAAATAGATAGCATAGATGACGAAATTTTACGTTTATTAAATGAACGAATGGTGTATGTCAATCATGTTGGAGAAATTAAGACAAAAGTAGGCGGTGCCATCTATAGACCAGAGAGAGAACAGGCTATCATTAATCGCTTGGTTGAAAAAAGCAAAGAGCAAAATGGAGCATTGGATAGAAGAGCAATAGAAGCTATATTTTATGAGATAATAGGCGTTGCCAAGGACTTGGAGAGAGCAGAAAAGGTTGCTTATCTTGGTCCAAAGGGTACCTTTACCCATCAAGCAGCTGAAATGCGTTTTGGATCAATTAAGGAATATTTGCCACTAGCTTCTATTTCGTCTGTATTTAAAGCGGTTGATAGTAATCGAGCGGCTTATGGTGTGGTGCCAATCGAAAATTCTACAGATGGTGTTGTTGGGGAAACGTTGGATTTGCTTGGTGAGTATGATCTCAAAATTTTAGCTGAAATTTATATGCCTATTCATCACTCTTTTTGTTCTTTGGCGTTATCGCTTGATGATATCACAAGGATATATTCAAAAGATATTGCTTTTGGACAGTGTCGTAAATTTTTGAGCGAACATAGACTAGATAGTGTCGAGCTCATCCCGGTAGAATCCACAGCAAAAGCAGCAGAACTTGCAAAGTTAGATCCTACTAGTGCAGCCATCTGTCCACATATAGCTGCCAAGATCAATAATTTACCAGCCATTTTTGATAATATAGAAGATATGCATGATAACAAAACTCGTTTTATTATCATTGGTAAATTTGATAGCAATCCAAGCGGAAATGATAAAACATCAATTTTGGCAAAATTATCAAACAAGCCAGGCTCTCTAGTCGAATTTTTGAGAGAATTTGAAAAGGCCGGCATTAATCTGACCAAAATAGAAAGTCGTCCGGCAAAAGAAAATAAAGCATTTTCTTATTGGTTTTATATAGATTTTGATGGTCATTTCAAAGATCACAAAATTGAAAATATTATAGGAGACAGGATCGATATAAAATGGCTAGGAAGTTACGTAAAGGCAAATGATGAAGTTTAATGAAACACTAAAAGAGATAACACTATATGAAGCAGGCAAACCAATTGAATTGGTAGTAAGGGAATTTGGCATAGATCCAAAAGACGTTGTGAAATTGGCATCTAATGAAAATCCGCTTGGCACATCACCCGCAGTTGCAAATGTTATAAGCGAACATGCTACAAAGGCACACTTATACCCAGATGATAGTATGTATGCGCTCAAAGATGGGCTGGCCAAAAAATTTGACGTTAGTAGTAACGAAATTATAATCGGTGCCGGAAGCGATCAAATACTAGAGTTTATTGCTAGATCTTTGCTTTCACCCCAAGATAGCGTTTTGATGACTAAAATTACTTTTGCGATGTATGAAATATATGCTAAGCAAATGGGGGCTACAATTATTCGTACTCCAAGCTATGAACATAAAGCAGACGAGTTTATAGAAGCATATAATAAATACAAACCAAAAATTGTATATTTGTGTATACCGAATAATCCGATCGGCGATTGCATGACAAAAGCCGAAGCACTAAAAGTAATAGATGCTGTAGATAAACATACTTTAATAGTTGTAGACGGGGCTTACATGGAGTATGCTTCATTTAAAGATAAAGCTTGTGAAATCACTCCAAAAGATATATTAAAATATCCAAATGTTATATATCTAGGTACATTTTCCAAAGCTTATGGGCTAGGCGGAATGAGGGTAGGATATGGCATAGCCAATGAAGCACTTATAGGGCAGATCGCAAAAATGAGACCACCATTTAATATTGCTTCACTCTCTCTCGCAGCGGCAATCGCGGCTTTAGGTGAGAATGAATTTATAGCCAAATCTCTTGCTCTTCATGAAGAGCAATTGCTTCGCTATGAAGATTTTGCTATAAAAAATAATATAAGTTTTATTCCTAGTTATACAAATTTTATAACTTATCTATTTAATGAGTCATTAAATTCGACTGAGATAGCAGATGCATTACTTAAAAAAGGTGTTATTATACGCAATCTGGCTAGTTATGGATTAAATGCTATTCGTATTACTATAGGAACTGCAGAACAAAATGACAAATTTTTTCATTATTTTTCAGAGTTGATTGCTTCTAAGTAGGGAAGATGAAAAATATTAAAAATTATTCTATCAATGAATTAGATGAATTAGCTGCCAAGATCAGAGATAAGATACTAGTGACAGTAAGTGATACTGGCGGCCATTTGAGTTCTACATTGGGAGCTACTGATTTAATTGTAGCGATGCATTATGTGTTTGATGCGAACAAGGATCCTTTTATATTTGATGTAAGCCATCAAGCTTATGCTCATAAACTTCTTACAGATAGATGGGATTCATTTGACTCACTTCGTAAATTTGGCGGACTAAGCGGATACACAAAACCAAAAGAATCTAAATATGATTATTATATGGCTGGACACAGTTCTACTTCTATTTCACTTGCAGTTGGAGCAGCTAAAGCCATAGCACTTAAGAACGAAGATAGAATACCAGTTGCTCTTATTGGTGATGGAAGCATGAGTGCAGGTATGGTTTATGAGGCACTCAACGAGCTAGGGGATCGTAAATATCCCGTAGTAATTATACTCAACGATAATGAGATGAGCATATCTAAGCCAATAGGAGCGGTGAGTAAACTGCTTTCTCAAACAATGGCTAGTTCTTTTTATCAAAAATTCAAACATTATGTGGAAAAAGCTTTAGAGCATTTGCCTGATAGTGCTGTATATATGGCAAGACGATTTGAAGAATCACTTAAACTTATTACTCCTGGAATTTTATTTGAAGAGATGGGAGTAGAGTATATAGGACCAGTTAATGGACATAATATAGCCGAACTCATTGAGACACTTCGTATCGCAAAAGAGCTATGTAAGCCAGTTATAGTTCATGTACAAACTACCAAAGGTAAAGGCTATGAGATAGCCGAGGGTACTGGCAAAGAACATTGGCATGGTGTTGGCTCTTTTGATATTTTAACAGGCAAATCAAATAAAAAAAGCAGTGACAAAAGCGCTACTGAAATTTTTGGTGAAACGCTTTTGGCTCTTGCAAACAAAGATGATAAAGTGGTTGGAGTTACTGCAGCTATGCCAAGCGGTACTGGACTCTCTAAAGCTATGGAAGCATATCCAAATCGTTTTTGGGATGTGGCAATAGCCGAACAACATGCTGTGACATCTATGGGACCATTGGCAAAAGAAGGGTTTAAGCCGTTTTGCGCGATTTACTCTACATTCTTGCAGCGTGGATACGATCAAGTCATTCATGATATTGCTCTTATGGACGTAGGTGTTACATTTGCTATAGACAGAGCCGGTATTGTCGGGGAGGATGGAGAAACTCATCAAGGAGCTTTTGATATATCATTTTTGAGGGCTATCCCAAATATGACACTATTTGCTCCATACAATGAAACAACCATGAAACTTGCTATGGAATTTGCCAAAGACCTTCCAACGCCATGCGCATTTAGATATCCCAGGGGAACATTTATGGCGGCTGATTGTACATCTATACCATTTGAGCTGGGCAAAGCAGATGTTATTCAAGACGGAGAAGAAATAGCATTTATAGGCTATGGAAATGGAGTAGGGCGGGCCTTGGAAGTTGCCGGGAGATTAGATTTTACTCCTACTGTTGTAGATTTACGTTTTGTAAAACCTCTCGATGAGTCATTGCTTTCTTCACTTGCTTTTACACACAAAAAATGGTTTATATTTAGTGATAGTGCACGAATGGGAGGAGTAGGCTCAACAATACTCGAATTTTTTTCACAAGCAAAGATACAGGGCGTAGATTTAGTAACTTTTGAGTATGATGATGCTTTTATTACTCATGGATCTACAGACGAAGTAGAGGAGTCATTAGGTCTTAGACCAAAGCAGTTAGCACAAACAATTAGTAGAATTTTAGAGGGGGAATAATGCCAAATTCATATATATTTACAAGCGAATCAGTCACAGAGGGTCATCCGGATAAAATGGCAGATCAGATAAGTGATGCTATATTAGATGATATTTTATCCAAAGATGCCAATGCTAGAGTAGCGTGCGAAACATTAGTCAGTAATGGTTTTTGTGTGATTGCCGGTGAGCTTAAAACAATAGCTTATTGTCCAATGCAAGATATCGCTAGAAAAGTTATACAAGAGATAGGTTATACTGATGCTAGTTATGGATTTGATTATAGAAGCGCAGCTGTACTTAATGGGATAGGCGAGCAAAGTCCGGATATTAATCAAGGGGTTGATCAAGCATCAGGAGAGATAGGTGCAGGGGATCAAGGACTTATGTTCGGATATGCTTGCAGAGAAACTCCTGAGTTTATGCCACTTCCAATTTCTTTGGCGCATAGACTTACATCTAAATTGGCTGAAGTTCGCAAAAATGGTACAATTCCATTTCTTAGACCGGATGGTAAGGCACAAGTAAGTGTGAGGTATGTTGACGGCAAGCCAGTCAGTATAGATACCATAGTCGTTTCAGCTCAACATCATGATGATATACCTGAAAACATCATCAAAGATGCAATACTTCAAGAAGTTATCAAAGAAGCGATTCCATCACATTTGATCCACGATGACATTACTTACCATATTAATCCTACGGGACGATTTGTCATAGGCGGTCCTCAAGGGGATGCGGGATTAACAGGCCGCAAGATTATAGTAGATACTTATGGTGGGTCTTGTCCTCATGGAGGTGGTGCATTTTCAGGTAAAGATCCTACGAAAGTAGATAGATCAGGAGCTTATGCAGCTAGACATATAGCTAAAAATTTAGTAGCTGCAGGCGTATGTGATAAAGCAACCATACAGATAGCTTATGCTATCGGTGTAGCTCGTCCGGTATCGATATATGTGAATACTCACGGTACTTCACAAGTGAGTGAAGAGAGTATCACTAAATGTGTAGAAGATTTATTTGATCTAACTCCAAAAGGTATCATTACATCATTGAATCTTTTACAACCAATATATCGCAAAACTGCAACTTATGGTCATTTCGGCAGAGAAAACCAAGGTTTTGGCTGGGAACTCTTGGATAGGGTTGAAGACATCAAGGCATATTTCAAAAATAATATTTGATAAGCTCCTTAAACTATAAACGGATAATGTCGGTTTATGGTTTAATAGACTATTATCGCTGCAATGTGCTGAATTTCCGTATCTTTTGCGGATTTCTTTATAAAATCATTCTCGAATAAATTTCAATATACACATACTTAAAACTTATAATATTTTGGTATTTATTTTTAATATATTATTTTTATTTAAGTATTTTCTTATTATGACAAGTATAAAATATATTTATGATAATAGTAAGGATTGCTATGATAAAAAAAATAATTTTGACTATATTTTTTGTAATATTTAGCTTGGTTAGTCATCTATATGCCAGTCCGGCCGGCGAATCTGTTATTGACTTAGGAAAATGCGGCAAGCTCATCCATCCAGTTTATATTGATGGCAAGTGGTTTTACTATTGGGATAAAAGCGGTGATGGTACAAGAGCCGATAAAGGAGATCTTAATGGTGGGAAAGATTATGTCAGCCACGATCTACTCGATGAGCTGTTTAATCACGATATAAATGGTAAATCAAATACCAAAGTAAGAAATCATGATGGATATTACGGCACCACAAATGACTATAGATACGGCACCATTAATGGAGTAAACTTAGCATTGCCTGCTATAGATACCAATAATTCTCTTCAAAATGGCTCATATTATTTACAAGATAACCAAGCATATACAAATCTAGCCAAAATATGGGATAGCCATAACAAAGGATTTAATACAGACGGAACGCCGTCTGGTTGGCAAAATAGTTACTATTGGTCAGCTACCCCTAGCCCATTTGGTCATGTTTTTGTGGATTTAGAGACAGGCTATGTAGACTTTACTTTTGATTTTGACAGTGTTTATGTCGTATTAGAGGTATTATAACTTATAAATAGAAGAATCTTATAATAATAAAACAATGATAAATAATCTCAACCTCTTTTTATATTTTTTATAAATTTATATTTCATGCCAAAGTTTGTAAAATCAAAAACTATTTACATAATTAAAGAAAAGATTTAAAAAACTTTTGCTATAGTCACAATGAAATAAAATTAAGGAGAAAACAATGGCTGTAATGATTACTGATATATGTATCAATTGTGCTGCTTGTATCGATGAGTGCCCAGTAGAAGCAATCGTAGACGAGGATGAAAACCCAACTGGTGAAGAAACTTATTATGTTTATGCAGATAAATGTGTAGAATGTGTAGGTTATCATGATACTCCAGCATGTGCTGAAGCATGTCCAACAGAAGGCTGTATCCAATGGAGCGATGTAGTAGAAGGTATGCCTTCTTCTCCAAATAGACAATCTAAAGGCACTCCTGTAGTAGAATAATACTACGCTAGACTATCGGCAACACCGATAGTCCCTTCTTTTTTAATATTTTTTTTAATATTTTTTCGATATAATCCCCCCCTACATAACTAAAATTGCATAGCAGTAATAGTAAATTTATATGAGGAAACCAATAATTATGGAACAAACATTATCAATCATCAAGCCTGATGCAGTAGCTAAAAATGTAGTTGGTAAAATCTTGAGTCGTTTTGAAGACGCAGGACTCAGAATCGCAGCAACTAAAAAAATCCAACTTAGCCAAGCTGATGCTGAAGCTTTTTATGCAGTCCACTCTGAGAGACCTTTCTTTAAAGATCTTGTTGAGTTTATGATCTCTGGTCCAGTTGTAGTATCTGTACTAGAAGGTGAAAACGCTATGGCTAAAAATAGAGATCTTATGGGTGCAACAAATCCAAAAGAGGCTGCTGCGGGTACAATTAGAGCTGACTTTGCTGATAGCATTGATGCCAATGCAGTTCACGGAAGTGATTCATTGGAAAATGCAAAGACTGAAATAAGCTTTTTCTTTGCTACAAGAGAGATTTGCTAAGAGGAGTTCTTGTGCAAATCGCATTTGAGAAGCTATCTTCTACTCCAAAACCATTTGAGCTTTCACTTCAAGGAGTAAGCTTAAGTGGTACTCTACACAAGCAACATCACGATACAGTGATATTGGATGGTACGCTTGGCGGGACGTTGGAGGTAAGTTGTGATAGATGCGGCATCTCGTTTGATGTTGATATTGAGCAACCTTTGAAGCTGGAGCTGAGTCAGCATACGAGACAAAACAAGGATAATTTAGATATAATTGAGTTTTTAGATGGCATCATAGATTTGGAGTATATACTTCAAAGCGAAATTGATTCTATCAAAAGCACCTATCACTACTGCGAAAAGTGTGATGGTATCGACAATTTTGAAGTTGAAATATAAACAAAAGGATAAAAAATGGCAGTACCTAAGAGACGAGTAAGTAAAACAAGAGCGGCAAAAAGAAGAACACATTATAAATTGACACTTCCAATGCCTGTAAAAGATAGTGATGGAACATGGAGAATGCCACATCACATGAATATGACTACTGGCGAATATAACAACAAAAAAGCTTAATTGTTATGATAAGAGTAGCAATAGATGCTATGGGTGGGGATCATGGATGTGAACCCAACATAGAGGGCGTGATTAAAGCTCTTGAAGAGAAAAAGTTTATTCCTATTTTGGTAGGAGATAGAGCTAAACTTTTAGAGTTTTTACCACAATATTATCATGAAAAGATACAAATAGTAGATGCATCAGATGCTATAAGCATGAGCGATTCTTCTACTGATGCACTCAAAAGAAAAGACTCATCTATCTATAAAGCAGTAGAGCTTGTAAGAAATGGATTGGCAGACGCTGTTGTGTCGGCTGGTCATAGTGGAGCCACAATGACTCTGGCTACTTTGCGTATAGGCAGGTTGCCTCATATCTCCAAACCAGCACTTGCTACTTTGATGCCCAGCCTGGGTAAAAATAAAACTCTAGTTCTTGATGTAGGAGCAGTCGTTGAGTGTAAACCGCAAAATCTATATGAATTTGCTATCATGGGCGAAGCTTATGCAAAGAGTGTAATGAAAATATCTAATCCTAGAGTAGGGTTATTGGCCAATGGCGAAGAAGAGAGCAAGGGCAACGACTTGACCAAAGAGGCGTTCGGACTCCTTAAAGGCTTTAAATGGTTTACAGGAAATGTCGAGGGTAGAGATATATTTAATGGTCATGTCGATGTGGTCGTATGTGATGGCTTTACTGGTAATATAATGCTTAAAACCAGCGAGGGTGTTGCAGATGCGATATTTACGATGATGAAGCAATACATGCGTAAATCGTTACCGGCTCAAATTGGAGCTTTGCTTATGAAAAAAAGAGTATTTTCTAATCTTAAAAAGCAAGTAGATCCTCATGAGTATGGTGGCGCACCACTTCTTGGAATAAACGGATGTACTATTATAGGGCATGGAAATTCCAATGGAAAAGCTATAAAAAATGCGATTTTTCAAGCAATTAGTTATATTGAATCGGATGTAAATAGTGCGATTGAATCGCTCATGATACAACCACACTAAAAATAAAAGAATCAAAAGGAATATGATGGCACTATATGCAGCAATGAGATCAATTGGAGCTTATGTGCCAAAAAAGATTTTATCAAATAGTGATCTTGAAAAAATGGTAGATACTACCGATGAATGGATAGTTAAACGAACAGGCATAAAAGAAAGACATATAGCTGCCAAGAGTGAAAGCACCAGCGATATGGGAGCCAAGGCAGCAAGCCTAGCCATAGAACGTTCGGGTATTGCAAAAGAAGATATAGATTTAGTACTATGTGCCACTGTAACACCAGATTATTTCAATATGCCATCAACTGCTTGTGTAATCTCAAAAAAACTAGATATTACTAATGTTCAAGCCTTTGATATTAGCGCAGCTTGTAGTGGTTTTGTATATCTTATTTCTATAGCAAAAGCATTTATAGAGTCAGGTATGAAAAAAAATGTTCTCATCATTGGAGCTGAAAAGTTTTCATCCATTGTGGATTATACCGACCGCGGTACTTGTATTTTGTTTGGTGACGGGGCAGGAGCAGCACTAATGTGTGCTACATCCAATAAAAAAGAATCCATCATAGATATCCATGCAAGCGCAGATGGTACTTATGCAGACTTCTTGGTTACTCCAGCTCCTGGAAGCGTTCATCCTGCAAATCAAAAGATGATTGATGAAAAGTTGAATTTTGTACAAATGAAGGGCAATGAGACGTTTAAGCTTGCGGTCAAGACTTTGACACAAGATGTCATAGAAATACTTGAAACAAACAATTTGAAAGCATCAGATATTCCTCATTTTATACCGCATCAAGCCAATTATCGTATAATAAAAGCAGTTGGCGATGCTCTTAATATGAGAGAAGATCAAGTCGTATTAACCGTTCAAAAATATGGTAATACATCGGCGGCTTCAATTCCTATGGCTATTAATGATATTTATGAATCTGGCAGACTCAAAGAAGGTGATTTGATGCTGTTAGACACCTTCGGTGGCGGCCTTACTTGGGCTAGCGCCTTGCTTCCTTTTGCCGGCAAATCCAAATAAGGGACTATAATGACCATCGGTTTTATCGGTGATATTGTAGGTAAACCCGGCAGAGATATAATCGCTCAATATTTACCAAACTTAAAAACAGAGTTTGACATAGATTTTGTCATAGCTAATTATGAAAATGCCAGTCATGGTTTTGGACTAAGCGTAAAAAATGCTGATGAGTTATTTGCATGTGGCATAGATATGATGAGTGGTGGAAATCATAGCTTTGACAAAAAAGAGATTATCTCGCTTTTTGATACACATTCTATTATTCGTCCACTCAACTATCCACAAGCTATGCCCGGTAATGGAATATTTCGCACTACGATATTAGATGCTTCGGTTGCCATCATTAACCTGATGGGTCATTATGCTATGCCAATGGTAGATAACCCATTTACAGCTATAACTGAAGTCATACAACAATTACAACTTGAGGGTGTAAAACATATTATTATAGATATGCATGCTGAAGCTACAAGTGAAAAACAAGCTCTTCTTCATTTGCTTAAAGATAAAGTGAGTGCAATTCTAGGCACACATACTCATGTAGGTACCGATGATTTGGCTATAATACAAGGATGTTGTTATGTAACCGATGTTGGGCTAAGCGGATGTCGTGATGGCGTGATTGGTATGGATACCAAAGCTCCCATTAAGCGTTTTTTAACCGGTATAGGAGAGTATTTCGATGTACCAAAACATTGTAAATCTATACTTCAAATCATAGTTTTTACTCTTGATAATGATGGTCGGTGTGCAGAAGCCAAAAAGATAAAATATTATGACAGCGGTGAACGTACCATAACGCAAGCTTTTATGGAAATTGACAACTAGCAATAAACATTAAACATTTGGTAACTAATAGCCAACAACTAGAAACTAATTAGATATAATACAACAATTAAAGGCATTTTATGTACCATCCTATTAAACACCTATCACAAGAGTCTAAAGAAGAATTAGAACGTCAAATCAATAATTATGTAATTGCAATTGGCGGTAAAAATGCTTTTTTAAAACTATTAGAGACTATTCGTAATACTTCTCCTCATCCATTGGTTTCAAAAAAGACTGTGCTAGAGTTTTCCGGCGGGCTTATGAAATGGAACAAGCAGATACATAGAAACAATCTCTCAATGCTAAGTATACAAATGAATGCGAGAACAGAAGATAATCCAAATTTGATGCCAAACCGTGATCATAAATCATATAAAAATATATCCAATATGCTCAGAACTATTTCTCCTTTAAGCGTATCTGTAACGTTGAATAGTGATAAAACAAATATTATATTTGAGACAAAAGCATTTAAGATAGTAGATGCAGATACGACAATTATGGAGCCATTTTTTGAATTATTATTTTTTTCACCAACATCTGCAACAAAGAAGTTGATTAATAGTTAAACTTTTTGTATAACTCTTACTTTTGATGGACTAAAGAGTTCTATAGCTTCTTTGACCATTGGCTCATCTAGCAATGATGATGGATCTTTTTCTTTTCCAGCTTCATTGACAGCCTCTGGCATCATGCAAGAGCTTGATGACATCTCTATCTCTTCTATCATAGAGCCTACTTGGCATTCTTGTGTTGATTCAAGCTCAGTGTTATTTATTATTGCATCAGATGTAGATTTTTCTTCTTGAGTCTTTAGCTCAAGAGTTTTGTTGGGCTCTATGGGCAGATTTTTTATCTGAATATTTGTGCCAAAAACCTCATTTGCTAATTTTTTAATAACTCCAAAACCGGCCCGGAGCTTATCTTTATCTTCATCATTAGCGCTGGAATGCCAATATAGAATCCCATCTTCAAAGCGGTTAAAAGTAGTAGTTCTGTCAAAGCAGCTTCCAAGTATATAATCTCTATCATATATTTTTTGTATCAATAGTTCAAATATTTTATTATGATTGGGCATGGCTTCTGTCTCTTTTAGAGAATCAGGTGATATTGTTTGCGTTATATTATTTGATATATTAGGAGATGTTGCCTGCTCTGCAGTAGAATGTTTTGACGACTCTGATATTTTAGGCAAACCGTGAAGCTCTTTTTCCAAATTTTTGATGAGTGTATCAATATCCCTGATTTCCAAAGATTCCATCATTTTGAAAAATGTTAAAGATAGTACAAAGGTCCCATCAGCTCCCATTTTTAGTAGCTCTTTTGAGCTGGCTATGACACGAAAAAACCTTTCTATAATAAGAGGTGAAAGCAGTTTGTCTGGAGCAAACATTAAATCTTTGATATAAAGTGAGAGTTCATCTAATATCATCTCTGTTTCATACTCTGAAGCTAAAGCAATAAAGTCAAAAACATTATCATGATCTTTTAAGAGAATTGATGAAATAAGGCTTTTTAGATGAGACGGTTCAATGATGCCAAGCATATGTGTAATAGTAGATACATCTATAAAGTTTTTAGAATATACGATAGCTTGATCAAGCAATGTCAAAGAATCTCTTAGACTTCCAGCACCGCTGCGTGCAATAATCTCTAAAGCTTCTTTTTCATATTCTATATTTTCAAGATTTAATATATGTTCTAGATGATTAAACACCATTTTTTCTGGAATTTTTTTGAATCTAAAATGTTGAGTACGCGATAGTATGGTAGCAGGAATTTTGAGCGGATCAGTCGTAGCCAATATAAATTTAACAAAACTTGGAGGCTCTTCCAGTGTTTTTAGCAGGGCATTGTATGCTTGTGTAGTGAGCATATGTACTTCATCAATGATAAATATCTTGTATCTGCCAGTGCTTGGTCTGTATTTGGTGTGTTCTATGAGTTCTTTAATATCATCAATTCCACGATTGCTTGCTGCATCCATTTCTATGATGTCGATATGGCGGTTTTCATTAGCCATTAGGCAGTTAGCACACTTATTACAAGGGGTTGAAGTTTCTCCATTTTCACATAATAAAGCTTTGGCAAATATGCGCGCTGTAGAAGTCTTACCACTACCTCTAAGCCCGGAAAATAAATATGCATGTGATAATCGTTTAGAATCAAGGGCAAGAGATAGAGTTTGGGATATGGACTCTTGTCCTATGAGGTCTTCAAAGAGATTGGGACGATATTTACGTGCAAGTGCTAATGACAAAAATCACTTCCTTTGTTTGGTATATTTATATCTATTATAGTCAATTTTTACTTTTAAAAAGCAAATTATTGCTCGACTTATAGTGGTTATTGCATTATAAGAGCAACCAGTAAGTAGCTGCTTAGTAAAACCAAAATTGTAATACCATTAAAAACAGCAAAGTGCCTGAAATTTTCTATGCTTCCTATGAAAAAACTATAAATTAATTTTGATATTTGATTAGATATAGTAGCAATGATTATGCCGAGTCCTGCAACCGAAGTAGTTATATTTTTCATTTCACTCATTGCAATTGTAACAGCATCAACATCGCTAACACCTGCAATTATAGAAACTATATAGATCCCTTTGTTGCCAAAATAATCATATCCAAGTTGAATTCCAATGAAAACAGCTCCAAAAAGTAAACCATATTTTATAGATTCAAACACATCAAAAGGATTGGTAAAATTAATTTTTTGTGTTATTTTTTCTCCTCCTTTTGAAAGAATATAGAGATATAAAAATCCACTAAACGATGCTAGTACGAAAGGTATTATGATAAACATTGCCAACGATATATTTAAAAGCAAAACCCATAAAAAGACCCTAAAAAACATCATGGAGTTAGCAAGCCCAATCCCGATAGCTGTTTGTTTGGATATTAATTTGTTTTCTTTGCTTCTTTTGGAAAATATTACAGTTGTTGCGGTCGACGATACAAGTCCTCCAAGAAAACCAGTCAGATAAATTCCTTTATCGCTATATCTTTTGCTAAGAATATACCCGACAAAAGATATAGAAGAGACTAAAACTACAAAAAGCCATAGCTTGAATGGATTTATCAAATTCCACTTATCAACTGTTTCATTTGGTAAAATTGGCAAAACAGTCAATGTTATTAAGAGAAAAATCGCAGTTGCATCAACTTCTTCTTTGTCTATTTTTTCTTCTATTTGAACTAATTTGTCTTTGATATTTAAAATAAATACTATCAAAACAGCAATAAATATTGTAAGAACTTGGTCTTTGGCTATTAAAATTCCCAATAAATATGTCAATATAAGAGCAACTTCGGTAGTAATTCCTTTGTGGTCATCTTGTTTGGCATTGATATAATAACCTATACCTATCAATACAATAAGACCTAAAAATACATCAGCATTTAAAAAAGCACCAAGATATCCCAAAAGAGCAACAAGAGCAAATGTTCTTGAACCTGCTAGATCTTTTCTATTTCTATAAATATTATTTAATTCTCTTTGAAGACCTATTATAAAGCCTATAACAAGAGAGAGAATAATATGGCTTACTAGGCTATACTCTATCATTTAATAAATCCTTTATATCAATAAGACCATCTGATTTACTATCAAAGTGTCTTTTGCAACTAGTCGCTCCTAAATAATTTTAGTTTTTGATAGATTCCAATAGCTATTTTAGCAACAATTCCCTAAAAAGTCTATCTGATAATTTTGCTTAAAATTATCGCATTTTTTATTAAATCTGATTTATGCTACAATGCCCACCAAATTAACATAGTCAGGAGAGTTTATGCGTAATTTGATTTTTTATATTAGCACATTGGTGCTCTTTTTGGGAGGCATCGTTATTACTCTGTTTATCGGATATGAAACGTTACCTAAAACAGCTATTTCCATTGCCACGCAAGTATCCTTGACATCAGTAGATTCTGTTTTTGGAAGTTTATTGGATATTGTGATAAAACAATTTCACCACCCCTTAGCATTACTTCTTTCACAAATTATTATCATTATGATTGCGACGCGCGCATTTGGATTTATTGTTGCTAAAATAGCATTACCGGTTGTCGTAGGAGAAATAATAGCCGGTATTTTTTTAGGACCTTCTTTTTTTGGAGCCTTTCTTCCGGAATATTCGGCTTTACTTTTTCCTGTAGGTTCTCTTATGAATCTTAGTATGATAAGCCAAATTGGACTTATCTTTTTTATGTTTGTTATTGGTATGGAACTTGATTGGCACAACTTAAGAAATCAAACCCATTCTTCTGTTGTTATCAGCCATGTTAGTATTATTTTCCCTTTTTTCCTGGGTGTGCTTTTGGCACTCTTTTTATATAATGATTTTGCGCCTGCCAATGCCTCATTTATTCCATTTGCACTTTTTATTGGTATTTCTATGAGTATTACCGCATTTCCTGTATTGGCACGTATTATTAAAGAAAAAGGACTGACTAATACAAAATATGGCGCGATGGCTTTAACGTGCGCTGCAGCGGATGATGTAACTGCATGGTATATTTTAGCAGTCATTATCGCTGTTGCCTCTTCGGCTTCTCTGGCCGCATCAGCATTTTCTATTGCACTGATCGCACTTTATTTATGCATTATGATATTTATAGTACGCCCTTTTTTGGCTTTTATCGGCAGATATTATGCAAAAGACGAAACTCTTAGCATGGCATCTGTTTCTATTATTTTAATTATTCTTCTTTTATCTTCATTAGCGACTGAAGTCATCGGCATTCATGCACTATTTGGAGCATTTATGGCGGGGGCAATGATGCCTTCTAATAATGAATCCAAACTCAGAGAACGACTTGCACCAAAGCTTGAATATGTGAGTATTTTGGTGCTGCTTCCACTATTTTTTGCGCTCACGGGACTTAGAACTCAAATCGGATTAATGGAAAATAGTTTTCAATGGATAGTATGTGGTTCTATCATAATTTTTGCAATTATAGGTAAACTATTTGGTGCTGCTTTCTCGGCAAAATTTATGGGATTTTCATGGCGAGAATCATTATCTTTAGGTGCGCTTATGAACACGAGAGGGCTGATGGAGCTTATCGTCTTAAATATTGGATTTGAACTTAAAATCATTGGACCAGAACTTTTTGCGATGTTTGTTATTATGGCATTGGTGACCACTGCAATGACAGGTCCATTGCTTCGATTAATCGAAAAATATTAATAATTGTTGATATTTACCTTGATGATGTGAGTTTTTTGATTAGATAATATGTGGCTCTGGTTGGACCGTATGCCACATAGCCAAAAATAAGCAGCGCAAGCCCTTCAATGCTGTATATATATATTAAAGATGCCATAATGGTCAACACAACCAAAAGTCTATAAAAAAATCGTTGGCCGATCTTTATTTTTTTGAGTGATGGATATCTTATATGACTAACCATCAATACTCCCACAAAAAGTATAATAGCTAAAAATATAACCCTATAAGAATCATATCCGTATTTCAATACAAATAACACGCCCATTGCTACAATTGAAGCAGCAGCAGGGATAGGGAGTCCTATAAATACAGATGGGTCAGAAGTGGCCAATGCACTATTAAATCTAGCTAATCGCAAAGCACCAAATATGACATACAGTGCAGATGCTAAAAAACCAAATTTATCAAAATTTTGTCCTACAAAAAAGAATACAAGCATCGCAGGAGCTACCCCAAAGGCTACTATGTCGGCCAATGAATCAAATTCTGCTCCAAATTGACTCATAGTTTTTGTAGCTCTTGCTATGCGGCCATCTAATCCATCAAAAATCATCGCTATAATAATAAACCATGAAGCGACTACAAACTCACCTTGACTAGCCTTTGTGATACTTAGCATGCCTAAAAATATACTTGAAGCAGTAAAAAAATTAGGTAGTATGTAAGCTAATCTAGGTTTCATAATGTTGGTTTATTTTCATCCATATCTTTATGGGCCAGTAAGCTAGGAAGTCCTTTTTGTTCTTCATATGCTTTAATGATTTCTCTTACTTTTTGACCTTCTATAACCTCAGTTTCCAATAATACCTTTACTATCTCTTCTATTGCCTCAGAATACTTTATGAGTCTATCTTTTATAATGCCATAATGTTTGTCGAGCATATTTTTTACAGCATTATCTATCTGTTCGGCTGTTTTTTCACTATAGTCTTTGAGAGTTTGTCCTCCACCCAAAAAAGTGCTGCCTTGTGATTTTTCAAGCACCATAAGACCAGCTACGTCACTCATACCATATACAGAAATCATTGCTTTTATGATATCTGTAGCTCTTTGCAAATCGTTTGCTGCTCCTGTGCTAATCTCTTTTAAGAATACATCTTCTGCCGCACGACCTGCTAAAAGAACGTCCACCTCAGCTAAAAGCTCATGTTTTTGTTTCAAGAAACGATTTTCTTCTTCTGGAAGATGCAAAGTATATCCAAGCGCTCCAAGCCCTCTAGGAATAATAGAGACCTTGGTAACTCTAGTAGCACCACGAGTAAGCTCGGCAATAAGTGCATGTCCGCTTTCATGATACGCAACTATTTTTTTCTCAAGATCATTAATCTTTCTATTTTTTTTCTCAAGTCCCACAAAGGCTCTTTCGATAGCTTCCATAAGATCACTTTGATCTATCTCTTTTTTATTATTTCTACCAGCAAGAAGAGCTGCTTCATTAATTATGTTTGCCAAGTCTGCACCTGCCAATCCTGCCGTGGCCTTAGCAACAATGGCTAGATCTACTTTTGAGCCAAGCTTAACATCTTTGATGTGAACTTGAAGTATGGCCAGTCTGCCTTCATAGTCAGGTTTATCAACAAGTACTTGTCTATCAAATCTACCGGCACGAAGCAATGCTGCATCAAGCACTTCAGGTCTATTGGTAGCAGCAAGAACAATTACAGGAGTATTTGTACCAAAGCCATCCATTTCTGCCAATAATTGATTGAGCGTTTGCTCTCTTTCATCATTCCCGCCCATCGGTCCGCCAGAGTTACGACTTTTACCTATCGCATCGATTTCGTCAATAAATATTATAGATGGTGCTTCTTTTTTGGCTTGTTCAAACAGATCTCTAACTCGACTTGCACCAACACCTACAAACATTTCTATAAAGCTTGATCCGCTTACAGAAAAAAATGGCACACTAGCCTCTCCAGCTACTGCTTTGGCAAGCAGTGTTTTACCGGTGCCAGGAGGTCCTACTAGTAAGACTCCTTTTGGTATCTTTGCTCCTAACTCTATGTATCGCTCTGGATATTTTAGGAAGTCAACAATTTCTTTGACTTCTTCTTTTGCCTCCTCGGCTCCTGCAACATCATCAAATTTAGTTTCAGGTTTTTCAGAATTGACAAGCTTACCGGCTTTGCCAACACCCAGTATCCCGCCACCCATACTTTTGCTCATACGTTTAGCTAGAAACATCCAAATACCAAAGAAGATTAAAATTGGCAATAGCATACTAAAGAGTTCGGACATAAAACCACCACCCATTATGCCTTCATAGACTACTTTTTTCTCCTCTAATAACTGCAGCAGCTCTTTATCTCCTGTAGGTACAAGCTGGGCTACATATCGTATCTGTTTTCCGCCTTCGGTACCGATAGCTTCTATATTTGTCGGTGTTATTTTAACACTTTGGATTTTGCCACTTTTAATGGCATCTTTTACATCAGAGTATTTAACTTGTTTAGTTTGTGCTACTCCATTGTTGAGTAATGTTCCTACACCCGGTGCTTCACCGTTTCCACCTACAAAAGATTTAAAAATAAGTATTATTACTATCGCAAAAATAGCAAAAACAAGAAGCGGATTATTATTAAAAAAATTATTATTATTATCGTTATTATTTTGATTTTTATTATTCATATTATTTGACATCTATTTCCTTTTGGTAAACTAAAGTTACCCATTCATCCTTTAATTTTCTGTTTATTAGTTTCAAATCATTGTATGCTTCAGTAACTAGAGCTTCTTTTTTATCTAAAATTCCCGAAAGAATTAATAAACCGCCGGTTTTAGTTATTTTCTTTAAGTCTTTTGCAATCATCACTAAAACATCAGCTATGATATTGGCTATCGTGACATCATATTCTTTTGATGCATTATTGGCAGACCCTTCCCAAATAGTATTATAAGTTTCATTATTGATTTGAAAATTTTCTTTACAGCTTTCTACTGCAAGAGGATCTGTATCGCATAAATCTACGCTTGATGCGCCTTTTTTCTTAGCTGCAAGCCCAAGTATTCCGCTGCCGCATCCAACATCTATGACATTATCATTTAGTTTGACGTAATTGCTTATCATTTCCAAGCAACCAGCAGTTGTAGCATGATGACCGGAGCCAAATGCCAAAGCAGGATCTATAGTGATATTTATCTTGCCTGTTTTTGGTTCGTGCCAACTAGGAAATATATAAAATTCCCCGGCTTCTATAGGCTCAATTGAAGCTTGATATTGCTTCATCCAATCGCTATTAGCTTTCTTTGAAAGAGTAAAGTTTATATCTATTTTTAACGGTGTTGTTATCTCTTCTAGTTGTGTTTGCAGATGCGATAGATCATTTTCGCTTCTAACTATAATATTATTGCCGTCAATTTCTATGCCGTCATCACAAAGCAAAGCTGCAGCATCAGCGACAGCTTCCGTGTAGCTTTCATCAGTTGTGATTATTAGCTCATAATATTCTTCGTTCATTTTCCCTCTTTAATATATCTAAATGCTTGTTCTAAATCCAATGTGCCCTCATAGAAAGCTTTGCCTACTATCGTTCCGTCAATTCCTGCTTTAAGCAATCTGCGAATGTCTTCCATATCTTTAAGTCCGCCACTTGCTATTGTTTCTAGCCCGCTAGCTTCTTTGATAGCCAAAGTAAAATCTATATTAACGCCGCTCATCATACCGTCTCTGCTGACATCTGTACAAATAATAGCCTCCACTCCTGCATCAGCAAATTCACTTGCAAGATCGGTGGCTTTCATATTGCTAAGCTCGCTCCAGCCTTCAACAGCCACCATACCGTCAATTGCATCAATTCCTACGACTATAGGATAACGGGAAGCCATTTCTTTGACAAAAGCCGGATTTTTTACGGCGATTGAGCCAAGGATAAGTCTATCCACGCCAAGATCAAGATACATTTTGATGGTCTCTTCATCGCGGATTCCGCCACCAAGTTCGAGCTTTAGATTGCAATTGTCTCTTATTTTTTTTATTTGCTCGAGATTTTGAGGAGTGCCTGCAAATGCACCATTAAGATCAACTAAGTGAACCCACTGGCTTCCTAGCTCTTCAAATTTTTTAGCCACTTGCAATGGCTCATCGCTATAAATCTTTGCACTCTCCATGAGGCCTTTACTTAGTCTTACTGCTTTGCCATCTTTAAGATCTATGGCCGGTAGTATGGTCATTTTTTTCCTTGTTTATAATTTTGCAAAATTTGTAAGAATTTTAAGTCCATTGTCATGACTTTTTTCTG
Source organism: Sulfurovum sp. UBA5622 (assembly GCA_002424475.1). GTDB lineage: Bacteria > Campylobacterota > Campylobacteria > Campylobacterales > Sulfurovaceae > BN30871. The sequence continues at coordinate 67,296 of DIKI01000005.1, read as the reverse complement.
GATGCGGTTGAATGCCGTATATATTCTCAAATTGAACAGCACTTACAAATTCATATCCATAATGAGTTTTACCGATAGCATATTTATCATCACAAACAACATGGTAAGAGTGAACGAAATAAAGATAAAAATCTTTTGGAAGTTCATCAAAAATTGGAGTGTCGCGTTGCACAAACATTTCATTCCAACCCATATGTGGGACTTTGAGAGGATGGTCAAATTTTGCCTCATCAAATTTAACTACAGTGCCATCTATAAGTCCAAGTCCTTTATGTGAACCAAACTCTTCGCTGCACTCAAAAAGTAACTGCATGCCCAGACAAATTCCTAATAACGGTTTACCGCTATTGGCAAATTCCAATATTGCCTTGTCCATTCCATTACTTTTTAGATGTTCCATGGCGTCGCCGAATGCACCCACACCCGGGAGCAATAATTTGTCATATTGTCCGATTTTTTCTGGATCGCTTTGTATTTGGGCATTTATGCCTAGTTTGGTAAATGCATTTATGACTGAGGCCAGATTGCCAATATTATAATTTACAATACCTATCATGGATACCTTTTGTGTTGTTTTAAACTATCGGGATTATAACACAATTAGCTTTATAGAGTACTCTTTTAGAGAATTGCGGTATAATTGCCATTAATATATTAAATGGAAATAAATGAGAGAAAAGCTAGAATATTTTGTAGTCAAATTCTTACTTTGGTGTGCCAATTGGATGCCAAAAAGTTGGATATACGGCACGATCAAAGCTATAGCTGTTGTTTTGTATTACATATTACCAAAACGACGAAGATTAGTTTATAGCAATCTTAAAAATGTGTTTCCGCAATTGAGTAAAAATGAATTAGATAGGTTTGCCAAAAAAGTATATGACAATCTTTCTCAAAGTGTTGCCGAGATACTTTTGATGTTTGTAAACAGATTTGATATGGATAAAGCCATTATAAATTTAGATGAATCTATAGAGAAAATAAGTGAGATCAGCGCTCAGAAAAGAGGTGTGATACTTTTTACTGCACATTTTTCCAATTGGGAACTCTTGGCGCATTTCATTGCAAAACACGGCTTGCCGTTTGTGGTTATTGGAAGAGAAGGTACTAACAAAATCATTGATAAAAATATAACCATACCATTTCGCAATAAATACGGTAATAGAGCTGTCTATAAAAATAAAGCAATGATCGCAATGGCAAAGACTCTTAAAAATAGAGAAACTATAGGTATGCTCATAGACCAAAAAACAGGCGGTACGCATAGTGCAAAAATCGAATTTTTTGGTCAAAAAGCCAGTACTACTTTATCTACAGCAGCGTTAAAATTAAAATTTGACCCTCTTATAATCCCGACATATGTACTCAGAGAAAAAAAAGGGCGTTACAGAATGTATATAGACAATCCCCTTGAATATACAGCAAGTGAAATAGATGACGAAAAAGAGAAGATGAGAGCTATGACATTAAGATATAATCAAGCCTTGGAACATATGATACTTAGAGCACCAGAGCAATGGTTTTGGATGCACAATAGGTGGAAATATTGAAGCGAGTTTTAATAGTGAGTGATGGTCGCAAAGGACATTTAAATCAATCAATCGCTTTAGCTAAATATCTTGGATGTGAATATGATGTCATAAAAGTTCATTTCAAACACAAAATATACAAGATGCTTTCTTATTTATTTGATAGTGTAGGTTTTTACACGATGTCTCTTTTTGATTTAGAGGAGAGATTCAAAAACTTGTCTGGAATGACAAGTAACAATCATCCTAAACTTGCTTCGAGATCTATAAATATATACTCTTTAGTCATATGTGCAGGATCAAGCACCTACTATGCTGCAAAAGTTATAGCAAAAAAACTTAATGTAAAAACTGTTGCAATGATGCTGCCACGTGGGTATAGATATGATTTTGATGTTGTTTTTGCGCAAACTCACGACAATCCGCCAAAAGCGTCTAACATTATAGAGATTCCAGCTAACTTTTCATTTATACAACCATTTGGGCTTTATAAACCAAAGAAACACTCCATTGGCATTGTAATAGGTGGAAATAACAGTTATCTAGAGATAGATAAAAATAAATTAAAAGTACAGTTAGATTTTATAAAAAAACAATTTAAAGATTTTGAGATAGCAGTAACTACATCTCCTAGAACATCAAAAGATGTTGAAGAGCTAGTGAAGAATTATCATTTTGAGTATGAAGTTATATATTCGCTCAATCCGATAAATCCGATACCAGATTTTTTGTCACAATGCAATACTGTTTTTATAACGAGCGACAGCACATCTATGATAAGTGAAAGTATCTCTTTTGGAGAGGCAAATATAGTTATCTTGCCTCTTGTGTCAAAAAAAGAAAATAAGTTTGGCAAATTTATATCAAAATTAGAAACTGATGGGTATCTGCATATCTTTGACGGTAAAATAATAAATAAAAATAAAAAAATAGATTTTACAAAATATCTAAAAGGTTTAGACTTATGAAAATTGTGCAGGTGCTACCAGAGCTTAACGAAGGTGGGGTAGAGAGAGGGACGGTTGAATTGAATCGTGAGTTTGTAAAGCTCGGATTAGAAAGTATCGTTATAAGCAATGGTGGAAAACAAGCTGAGAGAATAGACTTTGATGGCGGAAAACATATAAAATTCGATGTTGCAAGCAAAAATCCATTTACGACCCTATGGAGAGTATATAAACTTAGAAAATTACTAAAAGAGTTAAATCCTGATGTTATTCATGCCAGAAGTAGAGTTCCCGCATGGCTTGTATATATAGCAAATAAAACTCTTCATATACCGTTTGTTACTACAGTACATGGGTTAAATAGTGTAAATAAGTATAGTGAAATAATGACAAAGGGTGATAAGGTTATATGTGTAAGTGAGGTTGTGCAAGATTATATTATTAAGAACTATAAAGTTGACAAAAGAAAAACAACAGTTATTCAAAGAGGTGTCGATACTAATATTTTTAATCCAAATAATGTAGATATAGATTTTATATCTAAATTTAAAAAACAATTCAATCTTGATAAAAAATTTATCGTTTCTAGTGTGGGTAGAATTACATGGCTGAAAGACTATGAAACATTTATCAAGTCAATTGCTGTTGCAAAGAAAGATATACCCAATATTGTTGGGTTGATAGTAGGAGGCTATAGAGACGATAAAAAAGAATATTTTGAGTCTTTAAAAAAATTAGCAATACAAGAAAATGTAGAAAAAAACATTATTTTTACCGGAAGCATAAATAAGATAGCAGAAATTTACTATATGAGTGATATTTTAGTTAATGCATCATTGAAAATGGGTAATGTCGGCAGAACAGTGAGTGAATCATTGGCAATGAACACACCTGTTATAGCTACAACTTTTGAGGGTTTAAATAATATTATAAAAGATGGAATAAATGGTTATGTTATAGAAAATAAAAATGTACATAATCTAAGTTCAAAAATTATAAAACTTTTTAAAAATATGCCTTCTAATGTTCAAAATACATTACCAATTGAATTTACGCTTAAAGCAATGACGGACAATACCATATCAGTATATAAAAACCTTTTAAAAGGAAAGAATAAATGAGAATTTATTGTGATTGTGGCAAATTTTATAAAAAGAAAAATCTGTGACTTTAAAGATATTAAAAATTACAGATGGCAGAGCCGGCCATATCACTATAACAGATGGAGTCATAGAGGCTATAAAACAAAACTATGATGTTGAAATTGTTCCACTGGATATAAAACTTCGTTTTAAAATATTATTACAGATTTTAAAGCATATTATTAATTATGCTTGGTTTGATTATATGTTTAAAAAAAATAAAAATATTTTAAAAATTTTTTATAAAAATCTTGATTTCCCAAAACAACATATAGATCTTATTGTTTCAACTGGTGGAGATACATCTTTTGTAAATATTTTATTTTCTAGATATCTGCAAGTTAAAAATATCTATTGCAGTCAATTGAGAGGTTTGAACCCAAGCTATTTCCACTTAATTATAAGTCGAAAAAATCTGGGCATTAAAAATTCTATTTATATGGATGTTGTACCTACCGGTATAAAGGCTAACCATATTGATATGATGATAGAAACATTTTGTTCAAAACATCATATAAAAAAAGAAGATAAATATTTTGTACTACTGATAGGAGGAAATGGAGGAGGATATAGCTATACTGAGGATGATTACCAAACCTTAGTGCATTCTTTTATGTCAATAGTAAAGCAAAATAAAGCAAAAGCTCTTATCACAACATCACGCAGGACGGGATCTGGGCACGAAAAATCACTTGAAAAATTACTTTCAAATTATTCAAAAGATATAGCTTATAATGTTTATTTTGGTCAAAATCCAGAAAAAGTTGTTGCCGTGTATCTCGAACTTGGTTCTGTGATTTTTGTGACAGAAGAAAGTGGTTCTATGATAACGGAATCATTGTTGTGTAAAAAACCGGTCTTTACTTTGTCTCCAAAAAATATTAAAGAGCAAAAGCAATATAAATTGTTTTTAGATGACTTAGCAGAAAAGCAAAGGATTAATAGAATTACTATAGAGAATAATTTGCTTAATTTAGATTTAGACAAGTTTGTTTTTAAATATATCGAAAAACAGCCAATCGAAGAACTATCAGAAAAATTACAACCATTTTTAAAGGAAATTATATAATGAAAATAGCTTATTTTGTAAATAGTTTTAAATCTATTAATTGGGGTGGACAGGCAACTTCTTTTGGAATTAAACATTTAATAGAAGAAAATTATCCAAATGCAACATTTGTACCATTAGATTTGCCACCATTTCCTATGAATAAGATAAGAATATTTAGAATATTTTGGGAAAAAAAGCTTACCAATGCTATTTTTGCGGATGATTTTAATAGTATCATCAAATATCTAAAAAAACTAAATATTAAAGAAGATTTTTTTGATAATTTTACGCATGTTTGTTTTAATGGAGAAGGCGCGATACATGCTAAGTCTGGACATTTGATTAGACTTATGGGAATGCTTTATTTGGCCAAAATGAAGGGCAAAATAATAGCATCTATAAATCAATCAATAGACTTGAACAATGATCACAATTTAGAAGCTTTAGTTTCAAAAGTTTATAATTTGTGTGATTTTGTATCAGCAAGGGAGCCAATATCATTTGAATATGCAAAGTCTATAGGTATAGAAAAAGTTCAGCTTATACCAGACGCTGCATATGGGGTTCCAAAATTATCACAAGAAGAAATTGATCTAAGAGTTGAAAAATATAATTTACCAGAAAAATTCATATCAGTAACGGGGTCCTCTTTTCTTGGAAAAGACAAAAAATCTGTTTTGAGGGTTGCTAGAATTATAGATATATTAAAAGAGACATTAAATGAGCCAATAATATTTTTAGCAAATGCCAAAACTGATATTTGGATAGCCCATAAGTTGAAAAATAAATACAATTATCAAGTAATAGAACCGCCGGTTAAGTATCAAGATGCCATGGCAATAATATCAAAATCCAGACTTGTTGTAGGCGGTAGACAGCATCCAAATATTTTTGCTTATGAGTATCATACTCCTTATGTTTCTTTTGGAGCAAATACCATTAAAAACCTAGGCGTTGGAAGATTGCAGAAATATCCACTTGATCCACTTAGTTGGGATAGTTCAAAAGAACAAATCAAAAATGCAATAAAAACTATATTGAATAGCAAGATAGAGTTTGGGAATGTAGTTATTAATAATTTTAAGATATTCGGATAAGGATGTAAATATGTGTGGTTTTTTCCAAGTTATACAAAAAAATAAACCTATACAAAAAGATAGATTTATGAAAGCACTTAGCAGCATGGAGCATCGTGGACCGGATGCAAACGGACATCATTTTAAAGAAGTAAAAAAACAAGATTCATCTATATTTTTAGGTTTTGGTCATCAAAGATTGTCTATATTAGATTTAGATCCTAGATCAAATCAGCCTTTTGTTGACAATGAAAATGTACTTCTTTTTAATGGTGAAATATATAATTTTAAAGACATTAGAAATATCTATATAAATAACGGTATTGATTTCAAAACGGATGGCGACACCGAAGTTGTTATGAAATGTCTTTCGAATCAACAAAATGAAGATATCAAGCTTTTTAATGGAATGTGGGCTTTTAGTTATTATAGCAAGACAAACAATAATATTATATTATCACGCGATAGGTATGGCAAAAAACCACTTTTTTACTATATGGATGAAAATATTTTTTGTGTGTCTTCAACTATAAAAGCATTGCAAATATATCTCGATTTGAACATTAACTTTGAAGAGAAAGAACTGCTAAATTATATTTTACATGGAGATATGTGGCCAACCAATAATAATGCGACTCATTTTAAAAAAATACAGCAAGTTATACCTGGTAATCATGCATTATTTGATATAAATCGGTGGAAATTAGAACAGGATAAATATTTTGATTGTTGTGAAAATGATGAAAAGCTAGATTTTAGTGAAGATACTTTAGTGGAGAAGTTGAAAAATAGCGTAAGATTGCGGCTTACGTCAGATAGACCTGTTGGTCTACTTCTTTCAGGAGGTATAGATAGCTCCTTGATACTTTCTATACTTCATAGCGAGGGTCTTCATGAAAATATAAAAATTTATATGGGAGATACAGGCAGGTCTGATGACTATAAATATGCAAAACAATGCGTTCAAAAATTAGGCATAAAAGCAGAAACTATAGTTTCTGATTATGGAGCTGATGCATTTGATAGATTTTTAAAAATTTGCACTCATCACGAAAAAGCTTTTCCCTTTAATGGCAATGCTATAGCTATGTCGGAAATGTATGAAGAGATATCTAAAGATGGCGTACCTGTAGTCCTTGATGGTAGTGGCGGTGATGAGATATTTGGTGGGTATTGGCAAAGACATATTCCATTTTCTTTAAATGATGCACAAAAACACAATGACTTTGAGTGGATAGATATGATGAAAAAATACAATCTAAAAAAACAAGAAGTAATAAAGCATAATACTTATATTTCAGACGATATCTCAATGTTAAAATATTTTAATCCATTTTTAAAAATCCCATTTGTCACAATTAAAAATGCTAATAACAAAGATCCTCTGAGCAAGAAAGAATTGAGTTTTAATGATGCTCTTTGTAAAGATGCGAGTCCTGGAGGAAGACTTGGTGAATGGATATGGCATAATGATAGAAATTCAATGATGTATAGTATTGAGAGCAGGAGTCCGTTTCTAGATTATAATCTTCATAATTTTATTTTCTCAGGATATAAAAATAAGTTTCATGCAAATTGGAATAAATACGAATTGAGAAAAGTATTTGATAGATTTACGCCGTTACCAACCCAATGGAGAGCTGAAAAACAAGGGTTTAGATGGGACGGAAAACATTTTTTCTATAACAATAAAGATCAAATATTAGAAATAATAAGAAAAAGCGATGTTTTAAAAGAATATGTACATAAAGATTTATTCAATCTAGTTGCAAATAACTTTCCAAGAATTTTTAAATCATCAATTGGGCGAAGATTTTTGGGAATCGCTGGGATAGAATATACAATTAACTCTAAACTATAAGTTAAATTTATACAAAATAGAAAAAAATATTATGCCATTTTGAAAATTAAAAAGGTTATAATGGCCAAAAAACAATAAGAGGAAATACTTTGTTATTTAATAGTTATATATTTATTTTCATTTTTCTTCCATTGACTTTCTTGATATACTTTTATTTAACATCAAAAAGATTAGTTGTTGGTGCAAAAGCGTTTTTGGTATTTGCTAGTTTGTTTTTTTACTCTTGGTGGAATATTATTTATCTTCCTTTAATACTCGGCTCGATACTGTTTAACTTTGCTATTGGTGCGTCTTTATCAAAAGATGAACATTTGAAGATTTCCAAAAAAACTCTTCTAGTATTCGGCATTGTTTTCAATCTTCTTCTGCTGGGCTATTTCAAATATACTGACTTTTTTATTTACAACACAAATCTACTTTTTGATTCAAATATAGATTTACTTCATATTGTTTTGCCTTTAGGAATCAGCTTTTTTACGTTTACACAAATAGCTTATATTGTGGATGCCTATCGTGGAGAAGTAAAAGAAATGGATTATCTAAATTATTCACTTTTTGTTACTTTTTTCCCTCATCTACTAGCTGGTCCAATACTTCATCATAAAGAAATAATGCCACAATTTAATAGCACAAAGAATTTTGTCAGAAACTATCGCAATATAGCTATGGGAATTTTTTTATTTTCAATGGGACTATTTAAAAAAGTTATTATTGCCGATACTTTTGCAGTGTGGGCAACTAATGGATTTGATAATGCAGAAGCATTAAGTTTTTTAGAAGCATGGGCAACTTCACTATCATATACATTTCAACTATATTTTGATTTTTCAGGTTATACGGATATGGCAATAGGTATAGCATTGATGTTTAACATCAAATTCCCGATTAATTTTAATTCACCATATAAAGCTATGGATATTCAGGATTTTTGGAGAAGATGGCATATCACATTGAGCAGATTTTTAAAAGATTATATTTATATACCGCTTGGCGGAAACAGAAAAGGTGAAATAAGAACTTATTCAAACCTAATGACCACTTTTATAATTGGAGGTATTTGGCATGGAGCAGGTTGGACATTTGTTTTCTGGGGATTTCTGCACGGTGCTGCTTTAGTGGTTCATAGGCTTTGGAAAAGTCTTGGATTTTCTATGAATAATATCTTAGCTTGGTTTGTAACATTTAATTTTATAAATATCTCATGGGTATTTTTTAGAGCCAAAGAGTGGAATGATGCTATAAAAGTAATAAGCGGCATGTTTGGGTTAAGCGGCTTGATTTTGCCAGAAAAATATGCCGATAAATTATCTTTTTTATACTCATATGATTGGATCTTCTTTGGCAAAGTAACTAGACATATTGGAGATGGTTTTGAGGTTTTACTATGGATCATATTTGCATTTTTATTAACTCTATTTTTTAAAAATTCAACTCAAAAGTTAGAAAATTTTAAATTTAACTATATAACAATTCTAATATCTACTATATTGTTTATCGGTGGTATTTTATCACTTAATAAAGTATCTGAATTTTTATATTTTAATTTCTAGGAATATGTGATGAGTAGAAAAAAATGGATAAAAATTTGGCTCTATGTTAATACTTTAGCCATTGTTGGAATTGTAAGCCTTAATTTTTTGATTGATCCATTGTGGTTTTTTTCGCATTCACATAAACTCAATTCCTTGCAAGTTGATTTTGATGAAAGATTGCAAAAATCTATTAAGCTGAAATATAATGAAAACTTAGAAAATATTGATACATTGCTTATGGGAAGCAGCAGGAGTACATATTATGACCAAAGTAAATTTGGAAATATGAAAGTTTTTAATTTTGCTTTTAGTGGTGCTTATCCTTACGAATATAAGTATTTTATCAACTATGCAAAATCTTTGAAAAAAAATGAATTTGATAACATTATTTTAGGACTAGACTTTTATGGATGTGGATATAAAAAAGATAAAAAAGAGAAGCCAGATTATTTATCCGATTTAGATAAAAATCCATTATATATTCTATCGAACTATATGTCATTAGATGCATCGAGATATTCGTTGACAAACATTGCTAAATCTATAACAAATCATGCCGGAGGGAGATCATACAATAGAAACAATGTTGTTTTGGCAGATAAGAAAAATATTAAGCAGGTAGAGGAGCGCGCAAAAAACAAAAGCAAAATATATTGGAAAAATATGGAATATGATGAAAATTATTCGAATGTTTTGCAAGGGTTAAAAAATCAAAATCAAAAATCAAATTTTATTATTTACACCACCCCACTGTCTAAGCCTTTTTTGCAAGTGCTCTATGGAAACAAAAAACTTAAAGAATATTATTTTAGATGGGTAAGAGATATGGTTTTGGTATTTGGTAAGGTTTATTTTTTTACACTGCCAAATAAATTATCTGAAAATTATATGAGCTATACAAAAGATGGTGATCATTTTTATCCAGAAGCAGTTGAAAATATTTCAAAAATAATTTCAGGTCAGAAAGACATTAAAGGTTTTGGTATCATAATTACTAGAGATAATGTTGACAAAGTTTTAATAGATTTGGAACAACAAATTAAAAATTATGATTTAAATAGAACGATTTGAATAAAAATAGGCTTTGTTTAAAAATTCATGTTAATTAGAAATCGTAAAAGATTCATATGTAAATATGTACTTTTTAGCTCCTCTTGCCAAACAACCTACAGAAGCTCACTTAGAAATGAAAATCTGAAAAATATCTCATCAGACAGATCAATTCAGCTTATTCTAACTCCTAGTCTACTGGTTTATAGTTTCTTTCTTTTTCTTTCTTTTCTTTTTGAGCTTTCTTCTTCTTTTCCATCATAACTGCATCTCTTAGTTCTTCTTCATTGTCATACCTGGCACCATCGATAAACTTTGATTGATCATCAAATTGTCCTGTTTTAAGACCCCAAAGAAGAGCCATAAGGGCTACAGCACCAAGAAATGTTGAGACCCCTAGCATCAAGATCATGATATTGCTACTCATTTTTATCCCCTTTATCAAATTTAATTCGTTTTATCCTAATGGAATTACCAACAACTATGAGCGAACTTAGACTCATAGATAAAGCTGCTACAAGCGGATATACAAATCCCATTACGGCTAATGGTACAGCTATAGCATTATATAAAATTGAAAAACCAAGATTTTCTTTGATGGCTTGATATGTTCTTTTAGATATTCTGTAAGCTTCAGTGATTTTTTGCGGTTTTTCATCCAACAAAACAACATCGCTCACGCTTATAGCTATATCTGCTCCGCTTCCCATTGCTATTGCAATATCTGCCTTGGCCAATGCTATTGAATCATTAATGCCGTCACCTACCATAATGACTATATCACCTTTGTCGTGGAATGTGTCAATAAGTGAAGCTTTATCTTGAGGCAGCAAGCTATCGTGTATATCATCTATCCCAGCTTCTTTGGCTATTGAGTTTGCACTCAATGCATGGTCTCCGGTAAGCATTGATATTTCTAAATTCATAGATTTTAACTTTGCTATAGCTTCTTTGGCACCATCTCGAAGTTTATCGCTAAGTTCAAATGATGCTATAAGCATCCCGTCTATTGCAAAAAAGTATAATGAATGTTTTGATGAAAGCGTAGTTATGATACCGAGTTCTTTCATTAAGACCTTATTGCCGCCAGCTAGTGAGTGCGTATTATATTTGGCTATTGTGCCTTTGGCTTGGAGCGTTTGTATCTCTTTGAGCTTTAGTTCTTTGAGATTATCATTTCGTTCTTCAAGGTATTCTTTGATTCCTTTGCTGATCGGATGATTTGATGAAGCAACTAATGAATACAAAAGGTTATGGTCAAATTCTTTATGGATAATGGCATTTACAACAGAAGGTTTACCCTCGGTAATAGTGCCTGTTTTATCTATTGCAATCACGGTGCTTTTCGCCATAGTTTCTAGGAAAGAAGCCTCTTTGAACAATATGCCTCTTTTTGCTGAGACACCAATACCAACCAATGTAGCCATAGGAGTAGCCAGTCCCAAAGCACACGGGCAAGCTATGACAATGACTGATATAGATATGATAAGAGCTTTTTCAAAATTACCATCATGTAGATACCAGCCCACAAATGTTGCTATAGCAATAGTAAGTATAATAGCAGAAAAATAGCCGGATATGCTATTGGCAAGTTGTTCTATTTTTGGCTTTTTTGTCACTGATTCTTCAAGCAATGTAACTATAGAATGAAGCAATGAATTTGAAGCATCTTTGGTAGCTTTGTATTGCACTACACTATCCAGACAAATAGAACCGCTAAGTATAATATCACCATTTTGTTTATGCACTGGCACGCTCTCTCCAGTTAGAGAACTCTCATTAAACGAGCCAGCACCCTCTGTGACAATACCATCAATTACGATTTTCTCTCCGGCTTTAATTTCTATAATATCACCAATAGCTATATTTTCTACGGCTACGAGACTTTTGACACCATTATGAACTATCATAACCTCTGTAGGTATAGTGCTTGTGAGTGCATCTAGTGTATCAACAGCATGTTTTTTGCTAAGCACTTCTAGATATTTACCTACCAATACAAAAGTAATTATCATTACAACAGAATCAAAATAAACCTCTCCATGCTTGCTGATCATAGAATATATAGAATAAATATAAGCCAGAGTTGCTCCTGTAGCAACCAGAGTATCCATATTTATTATCCGATTTCTGTACCCAAAATATGCTCCACGAAAAAATACCCAACCGCTATAAAATAGTACAGGGGTTGCCAATACAAACTCTGCAACATTGAGTATATCTTTGAATTTTTGCTCAATTCCACTAAAATACCCGGCATATTGTGCTACTGCTATCCACATGATATTCATCATACCAAATACAGCTACCAATATTCGCGCATAATAATCCCTGCGAGTTTTGGTGGCCCTTTCTTCTTGCAAGGCCGGATCATATGGAAAGGCATCATAACCTATAGAACGAATAGTTTGTATTATTTGTGAAAGATTTATAACTTCATTATCCCATATAACTTTTGCTTTATTGTTTGTATAGTTTATGGTGGCTTCTATGATGCCATCAGTTTTGTGAAGTACTTTTTCATTTAGCCATACACAAGCAGAACAATGAATGCCTTCTATGATAAGGTTTATTTCGTTGGTGTCATCTGGGCGTATTTTGACATATTTATTACGAAATCCATCTAGATCAAATTTTTCCAGATCATCTTGAAGTGTATTTGCAGGTGGGGTCAGGGTTGTTGCTCCTAATTTATCATAAAATGTATCTAAACCCTCACTTCTTAGAAGATGATATACCCCTTGGCACCCATGACAACAAAAGTGGCATGTTTCATTGTTTATTTTTTCTATTATCATTGCACTTTCATCAAATATTAGATTACAGTGAGTACATTTTACTTTTGCCAACGCCGAGCCTTATTTTTTAAGTTGTCTATTTTACCAAAATAAAAATAAATAGATATGGTTTATTTGAAAGATTTAATTTTTTAAGAGTCAAGATAGTATAATACCTATATAAACTTATGGCAATTTGCCTATTTTATCTTCATAACCATATATCCCATATAAGAGCAAGAGGCACAATGAGCGATCAAAAAAAACCTAACCATCCTAACCGTAAAAACAGAACACATGTACCGGTTGAAGGCTACAAAGTAGAAGAATTACAGCAAAAACCATTAAATCAACTTCTCGAAATCGCTGAAGAGATGAAAGTTGAAAACCCACATGAGCTACCTAGAAGAGATCTTATATTTGAAATTCTCAAATCGCAAGTCAGTCAAGGCGGATATATACTTTTTACCGGAATTTTGGAGCTTATGAGTGATGGATATGGCTTTTTGCGTTCTGTAGATAGTAATTTTGCAAATTCTAGTAATGATACGTACGTAAGCAGCACACAAATAAAATTATTTTCACTTCGTAGCGGGGATGTGGTGACAGGACAAGTGCGTCCACCAAAAGATCAAGAGAAATATTATGCATTATTAAAAATAGAAGCCATTAACTATTTATCTCCTGAAATATCTAAACAAAGACCCTTATTTGATAACCTCACACCACTATATGCCAGCGAACAGCTCAAGCTTGAATATAATCCAATGAAACTTACAGGACGAGTTTTGGATCTATTTACTCCTATAGGTAAAGGACAAAGAGCACTGATAGTGGCACCTCCTCGTACGGGGAAAACTGAGCTCCTTAAAGAATTGGCTCATGGGATTACATATAATAATCCAGATGCTTCACTGATGGTATTGCTCGTAGATGAGAGACCTGAAGAGGTAACTGATATGCAACGCTCCGTTAAAGGTGAAGTATATAGCTCAACATTTGACCTGCCTGCCCAAAACCATGTCAGAACAGCTGAAATGGTTATAGAAAAAGCTAAAAGACGTGTAGAGCTCGGTAAAGATGTCGTTATATTACTTGATTCAATTACTAGATTGGCCAGAGCTTACAATACAGTTACACCAAGCTCAGGAAAGGTTCTTTCAGGTGGAGTTGATGCAAATGCTTTGCATAAACCAAAGAGATTTTTTGGAGCAGCTAGAAATATAGAAGAGGGCGGTAGCCTCACGATTATAGCAACTGCCCTTATCGAAACTGGTAGCCGAATGGATGAGGTTATTTTTGAAGAGTTTAAGGGTACCGGTAACTCAGAGGTAATATTGAGTCGTTATGTTGCAGATCGCCGTATCTACCCAGCAATTGATGTTATAAAATCAGGCACTAGAAAAGAAGAGCTTTTACTTACTCCTGATACATTACAAAAAGTATGGGCTATCAGAAATGCCATGCAAAGTATGGAAGAGGTAGAAGGTCTTAAATTTTTGTTCTCCAAAATGCTTAAGACTAAAAACAACGAAGAATTCCTTTCTATTATGAATGATGGTGCATAAAAAATAATGTTCAACATAGGAGTATTTGACTCTGGTTTAGGTGGTTTGACTGTAGTTAATGCCATGCTCAAACACTTAAAAGGTATCCAGATATATTATATAGCCGATACTCTAAATGCTCCTTATGGAGAAAAGACAAAAGAACAGATAACTGATTTTAGCATTGCCATTACCGAATACTTTATTAAAAATCATAATATAGATGCGCTAGTTGTTGCTTGTAATACCGCCACAAGCGCTGCAATAACTGAACTTAGAGAAAAATATCCAAATCTCATAATCGTAGGAACTGAACCTGGTCTTAAGCCTGCTATTTCACACAGTAAAACAAAAAAAGTAGGCATATTAGCTACTCCAGCTACGTTAAACGGTGAGAAATATAAAGATTTAGTAGATAAACTTAGTGATCAATATTCAGTCGAAGTTTTTGAGCAAGCTTGCGATGGTTTAGTTCAACAGATTGAAAAAGGGGAGACTGATACTCCAAAAACCATATCAATGTTAGATCATTGGCTTGCTCCAATGAGAGAAGCAAATGTGGACACTATCGTACTTGGATGTACTCACTATCCGTTAGTAAGTAAAGCTATAAAGCAAGTCATGGGTTATCCGGTCGAATTGGTGCAAACGGCAGACGCGATCTCCAAAAGACTACTTTCTTTACTTCAAGAAATAGGACATGTAAATAGCGGAGAAAACCATCTTCATATTGCATCTACTGCTGATATAAATCCTTCCATGGTAGAACACATACTTGGTGATAATATTGGGATAGATAAGATAACAATATAAATAATTAGCCTCCATGTATAGCGTGGAGGTTAGCTAATAGTATATTTTATTGTTTTTTTGAGGTAGAGAGTTTAGAATAATTTGTATCCAATAAAATTTTATTTTCGGTATATTCTTCAATTTTTGGAGAACAGTTTTTTTGACGGTAGTGTTCAGCTAAAACCTGATTTCTTTTGGCAAAAGCATAAATTTCTTGCGATGCCAAAGGAGTGCTTTTGATAAATACAATAGGAAAAATAATAAATACACCAGAAACATTTGTGCTTGCATCTTTATCTCCATTATTTGCTTTGATCAACCTTTCTGCCTCTTGAGAGTTGAGAACCATTGATCCTAGAATTTGTGTACAACTTAAGCTATCATCACCTGCTTGTACCGCAGGCATTACTTTTTCTACGCGACCGATACAACCGCTTAAAATGGTTATAATTATGATACTATTTATTATATATTTAAATTTCATTGTATCTTTCCTTATTTAAAATTAAAATTTATAATAACATATATATTTTAATAAAATGTTTAATGTTTAATAATTATATTTATAATTTAGGTAGATGCCAATCTCTATAAAAAGCAATGAGTCGCAACATAACCCCACCTATAAATACAGCTAGAATAGAAGCACTATTTAGCATATCCTCAACATATAAAAAATAAAGAGTCATTCCAACGAGCAGAGCGATACTGCCGTAAAAATCGCTTTTTAACAGCAACGGTACTTCGTTAAGGAGCATATCTCTCACAACTCCTCCGCCAACAGCGGTTATTAGTGCTAAAAACATTACTCCAATTATATGAAAATCTGCCCCTATGCCCAAAAGCCCACCAGTGATTGCAAACGATACTAGCCCCAAAGTATCCGAGAAGATAAATAGATAATGACTTTCTATTTCGCTTTTTTTGTGCAATTTGAATAAAAGCCCAATTGCAATAACGCTTATGACAAGAAATGCAGGTGAATAATGAGTGAAGCTCATAGGCGGTCTATCTATAATAATATCACGAATGACCCCGCCGCCAAGTGCAGTTAAAAATGCTATTATAAAAAGACCTAGTAAGTCAAGACGCTCTTTGGTAGCTATAAATAATCCACTTAGAGCAAATGCCATGATACCTATACTATCAGCGATGAGTAATAGTATATCATTGGTCATATTATCTCAAGCCTACAGCGTCTTTGACTATTCTTAATTTAATTTGAGCCAATTTTTTGACTTTTGATGCGCCTTGGGAAAGTATCTCTTCTACTACATGAGGATTTGCCTCATAATAAGCTCTTTTTTCTCTGGCTTCGCCAAATTCATCCCAGATAAGTTCCTTTAGGTATTTCTTGAAATGTCCATATCCCTCAAGTCCGCTTTGATATCTAGCTTGGAGTTCTTTTCTTCCATTATCATCTAAAAACAGAGATGCCAGTGCATATACATTACAGATGCTAAAATCCAAAGGTTCACCTAGCGGCGTGGAGCTGGTTACTATTTTATTGCATTGTTTTTGCAATTCTTTTTCATTCATAAATATATCTATAGTATTGCCATAGCTCTTGCTCATCTTGTCGCCATCAATCCCTGGAATGGTAGCTAGCTCGTCTTCTACTATATATTCTGGAAGTGTAAAGATGTCGCCGTATTCGTTATTAAATTTTACGGCTATATCTCGTGTGATCTCTATATGTTGGATTTGGTCTTTACCGACAGGAACTTTCTGGGAATCAAGCAATAATATATCAGCAGCCATAAGTACTGGATATGAGAAAAGTGCGTGATTGGCCGGTATGCCTTTGGCTACTTTATCTTTGTAGCTATGTGCGCGCTCAAGTAACCCCATCGGAGTAAATTTTGACAGTATCCAATATAGTTCAAGCACTTCAGGCACATCACTTTGTATCCAAAATGTAGTTTTGTTTGGATCAATCCCTAAAGATAGATAATCAATCGCCGCGTCATGAGTATATTGTCTTAGGAGGTTAGCATCAGTGGAGCTAGTCAAAGAGTGATAGTTGGCTATAAAAGTAAAAAGCTCATGCTCTTCTTGGAGCTTTATCATAGGTTTCATTGCCCCAAAGTAATTGCCTATATGGAGCTTTCCGCTCGCTTGAATACCCGTTAATATATGCATTTAACCCCTTTTTTACTGATCGATATCATCGTCCCTTTCTCCTCGTTTTCGTGCTATTATCTCAAGTGGCACACCTTCAAAATCGAACTTTTCTCTCAAAAAGTTTGCCAAATATCTCTTGTAGCTAAAATGTATATATTCCGGACGATTTGATACGAGTGCTATACGAGGCGGTTTGCTGTCATACTGAGTAGCAAATTTTATTTTGACTGATGCTCCGTTATGTGATGGTACATGGTGGCGGCCAATAGCTTCTCGAATGACTTCGTTTAATTTCGCAGTTGGTATCCTCATAGAGTATCTTTCATAGATTTTGATTATCTCTTCTAGGATCTTATGTACCCTCATACCGGTTTTAGCAGATACCGTGATGAGTGATGCATAGTGCAAAAATTTGAGTTTATGTCGTATATTTTCAACAGCTTCTTCGTATGTTTTGTCACCTTTTAGGTCCCATTTATTTAACACTATTAGACATGCTAAACGATATTTTTCTATAAGACCTGCTACTCTCTCATCAAGCTCACTTACACCTTGTGTAGCATCAATTACAAGCAGTACAAGATTCGCTTTTTCTAGCATATCGGTAGTTCTGCCAAGAGCAAATTTTTCAATCCCTAGTATCTTACTTCTGCGACGAATGCCGGCAGTATCTATAAATGTTATCTCGTAATCCCCATGTGTTATAGTTTCATCGACTGGATCTATAGTAGTACCTGCTACATCACTTACTACTGAGCGTTCTTCGTGGAGTAAAGCATTAAGCAACGAACTTTTACCGGTATTCACGCGTCCTATGATGGCAACTTTTATATGTTTGTCATCTTCAGCTTGCTGTGGTGCTTTTTCTTCTTCTTCATCAAAAAGAGGATCAAATTCCTCATCTATAGCTAGATTATCTTCTACTTTAGGTGGTATGTATTTCTCTAGCCATTGATAAAATGGTACAAATTTACGATTGTGACTCACAGAAACTGCAAAACTTACTTCTGGTCCAAATGACATAAATTCCCAAAATCTCTCTTGCTCTTCTTTGTCATTATCTATCTTGTTTACAATAAGAGCAAGCGGTTTGCCTAATTTTTGAAGACGGTAAAATAATAGTTTATCTTCTTCGTCCGGCAGCATCTTGCCATCAACCATATATAGTATGATATCAGCATCTTTAGCAGCTTTGAGGGATAATTCACCTACTTTTGAAAAGAGGGCGCTGCTGTCATCTATACCACCGGTGTCTATTACTTCGAACTCTCTATTTTCAGAGATGGTCACTATACGTTTTTTTATATCTCTAGTAGTTCCAGCCACATCGGATGTAATAGCATCTCTTTGCTTGGCTAGACGATTAAAAAGAGAACTTTTGCCTACATTTGGGCGTCCGAGTATGGCTACTTTTTTCATATTTATCCTATCTTTATTTAATAAACATTATACCATAACAAGCCATAAGGTGTGATTGCAATACAACTTCACGTTTATCTCACAGCGCTTTTGATATAATTTTGCAGATTATTAAAGGAATTATGTACATGAAAAAAATATTAATATTTATTGTATTTTTTATAGGGATTTTTGCAAATGCCAGAATTATTAATGTGGATTATGGTGTCAGTTTTGGCGTATTAGGAGAGCTTGGCAGAGCCAATGTGCATCTTGAAGAATCTGGAAATAGTTATATTATAGATATCAAAGCCAAAACTACAGGTATAGTCAAAGCAATGAGCTCCAACCGCCAAGAGAGACATTCAAGCAAGGGGCATATAGTAAATGGCAAGTATGTATCTGATAGCTATAGTGTACATATATCTAGTGGAAATAAAATTAAAGATAAAATTTATATTATAAATCATAAAAACAAGACCGTTACAAAAAGAATTATTAGAAAAGTGAATGGCAAGATCGTATCAAATAAAAGCGAAAAACTACCATTTTATAGCACCAATGATCTACTGTCAATGTATATGAATACACCTAAGCTTATATCTCCATCAAGCGGTACTGCAAAAATTTATCGCTTCAAAGTAGTAGGAGCCGAAAATCAGAATGGAAATATAGAGATATTCGTACCGTCGACATCTGGGCTTAATACTTATAAAAAAGAGCTGGGTGATGGAGCAAAATGGTATTTTAGAGTTATTATAAATCAGCCAATTTTTGCCAGCAAAAGAGGGGAATTTATGATAGCTATGGATAAGAACGGTGTTACACAACAAGCTGTATTGCAAGACTTGATACTTTTTGGTGATTTGGTGGCTAGAAAAATAGATTGATGATGTATTGTTATTTTTCATTATACTTTTTGGGATGCCATGTCTTTGCATGCCAAGGTTGCTAACTTTATGTTTAGTTTAAATTTTAAGAGATAGTAGAGATGTTTTTGGTATAATCTTGATAATTATATTTGAGGAGAGATTGCTATGATATTAATAGCTGGTCCGTGTGTGTTAGAAAACAGAGAAAATGTCATGCGTATTGCCGAGGCTTTGAAAGTTTACCAAGAAGATTGCACGAAAGATTTTTATTTTAAAGCAAGTTTCGACAAGGCAAACCGCACGAGCATAGACAGTTTCAGGGGACCGGGGCTTGATGAAGGATTGCGCTTATTACAAGAGGTCAAAGATACATTTGGCTACAAAATACTTACAGATGTGCATGATGCATCGCAGCCAAAAAGCGTAGCTGACGTTGCAGATGTGTTGCAGATACCTGCATTTTTGTGCCGTCAAACTGATTTGCTGGTCGCAGCAGCAAAGACCAATGCAGTGGTAAACATTAAAAAAGGGCAATTCCTTGCTCCTGCGGCTATGGCTCATTCTGTAGGCAAAGTGCTAAAAACCAGAGGATATGATGGCAAGCCAAATTATGAAGCGGCACGAAAATATGGTGTATGGTTATGCGAAAGAGGAAGTACATTCGGATATGGAAATTTGGTAGTCGATATGAGAGGCCTTCCTATTATGAGAGAGTTCGCACCTGTAATATTTGATGCTACACATTCGGTGCAGATGCCTGCTAGCGGAGATGCCAGCAGTGGAGGGGATAGTTCGTTTGTTCCATATCTTAGCCGTGGCGCAGCAGCAGTTGGTGTGGATGGATTTTTCTTTGAGACGCATTTTGATCCTAGTATCGCTTTAAGTGATGGACCAAATATGATACAATTAGATAATTTGGCAACACTGATAGAGCAAATAGATGCTATTAGAGCAATAGTAGAGTAGAGTTTGTTATTATAAAGTTGATACGACAATAACTACTAATTAATTATATTATACAAGGAGAAGATATGAAAATAGTTGAAGGTAAATTACAAGTAGATACTACTAAAAAAGTAGCTATCATCAATGCAAGATTTAACCACTTTATCACAGATAGTTTGGTAGGCGGTGCAAAAGATGCTTATGCAAGACATGGTGGAGATGCCAATAATCTGGATCTTATATTGGTTCCTGGAGCATTTGAGATACCATTTGCATTGGATAAAGCATTAAGCAGTGGCAAGTATGATGCTGTATGTTGCCTAGGAGCCGTTATTCGTGGTTCAACTCCTCATTTTGATTATGTTGCTGCCGAAACAACAAAGGGTGTAGCAAGTGTAACACTCAAATATGGAAAACCTGCTACTTTTGGTGTGCTTACAGTTGATACAATAGAACAAGCAATCGAACGTGCCGGTACTAAAGCCGGAAACAAAGGTGCCGAAGCAATGGTAAGCCTTATTGAGATGATCAACCTTTATAGTGAACTTGCATAATGGCTACTAGACATCAGGCACGAAGTGCGGTCATTGGGTTATTATATGCATATGATTTGGGCAATGATACTATAAGCGCTTTCTTCGATGACATACTTGAAGAGCAAAAGATAAGAAACAAACAAAAAGACTTTTCAAAAGAGCTTTTTGCCGGTACTATTGCTAATTTGCCTCAAATTGATAAAGAGATAGAAAAACATTTAGATAGTTGGGATATGTCTAGCATCGGCAAGGTAGAAAAAGCCATTATGAGACTAGGGGCTTATGAGATATTGATAGCCGGAACAGATAGAGCCATCATTATCAATGAAGCTGTCGAGCTAGCCAAAGATCTAGCCGATGAAAAATCACCTTCATTTATCAATGGCGTATTAGACGCTATAGGAAAAGAGTAGATTCAATGTCAAATCGAATGAGCATCAATGAGGCTATTGAGCTTATAGAAAATAGTGACCTCAAAACATTGGGAGGCATGGCATATGAACGTAAAAAAGAGCTTCACTCCCAAGGTATCACCACATTTATTGTGGATAGAAATATAAACTATACTAATGTATGCTGGGTGGATTGTAAGTTTTGTGCATTTTATCGCCACGAAAAAGAAATTGATGGATATATACTATCTTTTGATGAGATAGACCAAAAGATAGAAGAACTTATAGCTATTGGAGGTACTCAGATACTATTTCAAGGCGGCGTACATCCAAAGTTGGAGATAGAATGGTATGAAGATTTAGTAGAGCATATACATAATAAATATCCTACCATTACAATACATGGTTTTTCTGCCATTGAGATAGATTATATAGCTAGGCGTTCAGGACTAAGCATTAGAGAAGTTTTGCTTCGCTTGAAAGCTAAAGGTCTTAGTTCTATCCCGGGGGCCGGCGCTGAGATACTCAGTGATAGGGTCAGAGATATCATAGCACCAAAAAAACTAAATAAAGACAAGTGGCTTGAAGTGCATCGTGAAGCACATAAAATAGGTTTAAAGTCAACAGCAACGATGATGTTCGGCACAGTTGAAACCACTAGAGAAATAGTAGAGCATTGGGATTATGTACGTTCATTACAAGATGAGACAGGTGGATTTAGAGCATTTATTATGTGGTCATTTCAAAGTTCTAATACGCAGCTCAAAGCCGAAATCCCTAGCATCGAAAAGCAATCATCCAATCGATATCTGAGGCTTTTAGCAGTTGCTAGATTGTTTTTTGACAATGTGCCAAATATTCAAAGTTCATGGGTAACACAAGGAAGCTATATAGGTCAAATGGCGCTGCTTTACGGTGCAAATGATCTGGGCTCAACAATGATGGAAGAAAATGTAGTAGCAGCAGCCGGGGCTACAAATGCAATGAATCAAGATGAAATGGTACGACTCATTCGTGATATTGGCGAAAAGCCTGCTAAAAGAAATACGGCTTATGAGATCTTGGAGCGGTTTTGATAACCCGACTAATTTATACTTTATTATTTTTGATTTTTACAGGAGAAGCCATGGCTGCTACTATTACAGATATTGACATTAAAGGAGAAAAAATTCCTTTGGTGTTTGAAGAAAATTCGCAGTTGCCTATCGTCTCTTTGCAGATAGTATTTCAAAATAGCGGACAGCTAAGCACACCTCATGATGGATTAGCAGAAATGAGTGCTAAACTGTTAAGTGAAGGTACAAGTGCCGATGGGAGTATAGGATTTGCTACCAAATTAGAAGACAAAGCTATCAATATATCAGCATATACAAGCAGAGAAAATTTTGTCATAATTGTAAGTTGTCTCAAGAGCGAATTTAAAGATGCAACCGCACTTTTAAAGGATTTGTTAAAAGATCCGAATTATACCTCTGAAACATTAGCCAAAATCAAGAGACAAAAGCAAGGATGGCTTACTCAGAAAAAGAGTGATTTTGATTATCAAGCCGGGGTACTTTTGAGACAAACTTTATTTGCTTCAACTCCATTGGCCAGACCATACGAGGGAACCGAGCAGAGTATCAAGTCAATTACTCTTAAAGATATAAGATCATTTATAAATTCACATCTAGGATATAATAATGCAATTATAGTAATGGGAGGGGATATATCGCTAAAAGAGGCTGAGTTTACAGCTAAAGATGTATTGTCATTATTGTCAAAAGTAGATACATCACCACTTACGCAGATCACAGCCTCTAGTGTACAAAAAACAAATCACATATATAATAATGATACTAAACAAGCATATATCTATTTTGGAGCACCATTTGATTATTCATATAAGAATGATGATCAATACAAAGTTAGAATCATGGAATATATCCTTGGAAGCGCTGGATTTGGAAGCCGTATAATGGAAGAGATAAGAGTTAAGAGAGGTTTAGCATATAGCGCATATGCAAGCTTGCAACGTACTAAAGTAGCCAGTTATCTAACTGGTTATCTGCAAACAAAGCTTGAAAATGAAGAGAGTGCAAAAGCATTAGTAAAAGAAGTTATCAGCGAGTTTGTAGCCAAAGGCATAACAAACGATGAGCTTGAGAGTGCAAAAGAGTTCTTGGTGGGCAGCGAAGCACTTCGTACCGAGACGCTATCTCAAAGACTTAACCGTACATTTGATGATTATTATTACGGTCGTCCACAAGGCTTTTCAAAAGATCAAAACGAGAAAATTGCTAACGTAACACTAAAAGAGATGAATGAGTTTATAGCATCTCATCCGGAGATTGTAAAACTATCGTTTGGGATAGTTGCGAAAGGCAAGTAGTTTTTGGCGTGAGTGTGCTAAGTAGCTATCTTCGCGAAGGCCTTAGTCAGTGTGATGATCTACTCTTTATGGATTCGTCGCTTTGCTTCTCATAATGATAACACACATTATTCATTTACATTCACCCCCCCACTCAAATATTTATTTCATTTTGACATGTTTTTGACAATCTTTGTACCTTTTGGATAATATAGCATTAGCTATCAAAAAGGTATAAAATGCAAAATGATCATAATGAGCTTTTTCGTAAACTTCATATTTCAAATTTACTTGATTTAGCCTTGTTGATACCTTCAAGATATAATGATACTACCTTAAGTAGAGGGCTTGTACTAGGCAATTTATTGACAGCTGAGGCATCTGTTAATAGTGTACAAAAACATGGAAATAAGCTTCAAGTTTTATTTTATTTGCCTGCATTTGGACGCAAAGTAAGTGCTACTTTTTTTCATGTTACACCTTATCATTTTGCTACATTTATACCAAATACCACTCATTTTATACAGGGTAAATTGAGTGAATATCAAGGCTTTTTGCAATTATCGCAGCCAAAAAAAATAAGTAAGCCTAATTGTATAATTCCAAAGTACAAAACTATTCTCAAAAACTCAGAAATGAAAGAACTTATATCTTCTATGCTTTTTCGTGAAAAACTCATAAACGAAGGATTAACTCCAAACGAAGCAGATACTCTTTTGATGCTGCATTTTCCAAGTGATATAAGGCAGATATACGAACAAAAAAATCTCAAGTCACACATTATACAAACACTCAAAACCTTAGAAGCTTTTAATCATTTCAAGAAATTACAAGGCAAAAGAGTAGATTTTCCAGCAACGGTCTCTTTGGACGGAGATGAAAAAATGTTTATTGACAGTTTGCCATTTAAACTCACTAACGAACAATTAAAAACCATTAAAGAGATAAAATCAGATTTTGCAAATATTCATAAAGCTGCTAAGCGAATGATAGTTGGAGATGTAGGTAGTGGTAAAACCATTGTAATCTTAGCATCAGCTATGATGGCATTGCCAAGAAAAAGTGTATTGATGGCACCTACTTCACTTTTGGCATTTCAGCTTTTTGAGGAAGCGCAAAAGTATATGCCAAAAGAGATAAAAATTGCTCTTGTAATGCAAGGCAAAATGATAGGAGATTATAAGGAAGCTGATTTTATCATTGGTACTCATGCTTTGCTTTATAAGGATGATTTACCAAAAATTGATCTTATAATGATAGATGAACAACATCGTTTTGGTACAGCACAGCGCCACACCCTTGAAAAACTTTCATCAAGAGGTAAGGCAAAAGCTCATATGCTGCAATTTTCCGCCACTCCAATACCTAGAACTCAAGCTATGATGGATTCAGCACTAATTGATATTAGTCTTATTACCACCACTCCGTTTGACAAAAATATTACCACAAACTTTATATCCAAAGAAGATTTTACATCACTACTATCTCATATCCAAGAAGAGATACAAGCAAATCATCAAGTTTTAATTATATATCCTCTTGTAGAGCAAAGCGAACAGATACCATATCAATCATTAGCGGAGGCTAGAGGATTTTGGGAAAAAATTTTTGATAATGTTTTTGTAACTCATGGCAAAGATAGAGACAAAGAAAAGATACTCTTGGACTTTAGAGAGCAAGGCAATATACTTTTGGCTACTACTGTTGTAGAAGTTGGCATATCATTGCCTAGATTGACCATGGTTATTGTAGTAGGCGCTGAGAGGCTGGGTCTTGCTACGCTTCATCAGCTAAGAGGTAGGGTCGGCAGGCTAGGGCTTAAAAGCTGGTGTTATCTCTATAGCCATAACAAGACCAATGAGCGACTAGAATCTTTTGCAAAGACTATGAGCGGATTTGAGATAGCCAAGCTTGATTTGCAATTTCGAAATAGCGGAGATATATTAGAAGGCACTATCCAAAGCGGTCAAAAGTTTAAATGGCTTGATATGGCAACTGACGAAAAAATAATATCTGAAGCAAAAGAGAGAGTATATAGCAGTTAGTAATAGTTTGATTTGTTATGACGGCAGACAAGTAAGTCTGCCGTCGAATAAAATAAATATGGCTAATTTAAAATCAATAAAGTCCAAACTTTCCGTCAGCTCGTTTATACATGACCCTTAGATTTCCATCCACATCATTAAAGACTATGAATTGTCTATGTTTTTCATCTTTGAGAGCTTGCATAGCCTCATCAAAGTCTATAGGTTTATGAAGTCCCAAGTCCATAGGTACGATTTCGATATCTTCATCACTTACACCGCCAAACTCACTTACAGCCTCAGCCTCAGCCCCTAAATCTTTAAAGCTCATAATTTTATGATTTTTGATTTTATCTGCATGCCTTCTAAGTGTTTTTTTGACTCTTTCTATAGCAACATCAATCGCGCCATAGACATCCTTGTCTCTTTGTGATATGACTACACTATTTTTATCTTTGAGGTTTATAACAAATTCTACTACGAATCCTTTTTTACCATTTTTTTCCTCGCCAGATACAAGTGTAGCTGCTGATATAATGTCTAAATGATATTTATCCAAACTATCAATCGCACTATTAGCATATGCTTTGATAGGTTCAGTTAGTTCGAAATGTCTTCCTACGATGCTTCTGTTCATCTTATCTCCTTTTGGATACCTAATATGTAGATAACTCTACATTCTTATTGTATTCCTTTATGTTTAATGAATGATAAATAACAAATTAAATTTTTTGGAGTGTGCGACGGTGGTATGTAATAGCTGGGGCAGTTGCGCCTGCCGCACCGCTTGTAGCAACATGTTCGGGATCTTTGTAGCGTACATATACATCAATAATAATATCAGGCATATTAGAAAGTGTAGTGCTATTGGCATTGCTGGGCTTGTTGCAACCAATTGGTGTATTGCCTATATATGATATTATTGTAGTTATGTCATACCCAGAACCATCATTATAATTGCCTATGGTACCGTTTATTTGATTTACACAATTATTATTTTGCGTGCGATTATAGTCCAGTACAGACATAATAGCTAGTTCTGTATAGCTTCTGGCATATAGCGCTGCTTGTTCATGACGGTATTGCGTAGTAGTATTATATGTTGTAGTAGAAGACATAATAAGCACTAACATCGCGATAGTAGCCAAAATTACAATGACAAAAATAGCAGTGACCATTGAAAATGCTTTTCTCATCGTATGACTGCCTTTTCTTTGCATAGTGTAATAGGAGTGATATTTGCACTTCCAATTGGTTGCTGAACGCATATTTTAAATCTGATAGTGTTATCGCTTTGTGTTAGTTTAAACGAAGAGACATTATTTAAGAGCAATGCACTAGAACCATTTGTATATCTTTCTCCTTCCCATGGCTGATAATTATAATATAGTCTAAGATCGTACACATCATTCGTTCCATCACCATTGATATCTCTATAATTTTCTGGCACTATGGCGTATGCACTCCAAGACAAGGCATATTGCTCTGCTCTTATTTTTGGATCGTTATTTGCAAAAGTAAGTTTCGGATCGATTCCGGCAATGCCATATGTTCTTATTGCACAACCGGTGCTGCCTGCTACTAGTCCTATGCAGCTTGGATGGTATTTTGTTATATTGTTATAATCCCCGACCTTAAAGAATACAGCAGGCTTCGATCCTGCAAAGCTCGCGGTTGTAAAATTTACGCCACCGCCGGATAAATTATTGATAATGGCTTGTGAGATATTTATACCGCTTCCTGGGGTAGGGCATTGTGATCTGTCCGATTTGTTAATATCACAATATCCACTCCATCCAGGCGTAGATGCAGCCTCAAAACTGTCTCCATCAACTCCTATCCATTCAAAAGCCGTATGTATATCATCAGCGGTCTCGGGATAATCTATAAAACATACAAAATCATTAAAAGGATTTGCAGGATTTTTTGCTACTATTGTCCATGGAGCAGCATAGCCAAGACGATTTGCTATTTGCATAGCAGCAATTTCTGTTTTGATAGACGAGGTGCTTATGGCTTTTTGAGATATATATGTATCAAAAACTTTTGCTATGATGGATGAACCTATGGAAGCTACAATGCCCAAAACCATAATTACAAAAATTATTTCGATCATACTAAAGGCATATCTTAAATCTTTTTTCATTTCATTGGCCCGTTTTATTTGGTGTCACTGCACCTATATTGCAACTAAAAGCATTTAGGTTGATATTTTTGTTTGCAAATGTAGGCTCAGTTGAGGTGAGTGTGACTGAAATGCTCTTAATATTGGTTGTCGTAGCGATACCTGGAGCAGCTGGATTGTAATTAAATGTGGTAGTGGTAGCTAGCGCGATAGAGTCATCGATATATTTTACACTCGAAGCCATATCAATATTAATGTCTATATAATCTCCTATACTGGTAGTAGATGGTTCGATCAGAGTTAATGGGGTTGTTATGCCATTATGATCATCGATGTCATTGCCATTAAAATCTGCAAAGTCGGCTACCGAAGAAGCATTTAACGTTGTGCCGATAATGCTTTTATCTGGTCTGCCGCTTGTGTTTAAACCGGCTTTAGTTGTAAAATTAGGAGATTGCGTAAATAGTATGGGTGAACCAAGTGATGCATTTGCATCATTCTCATCCCAATGTAGCGACATGATCATTTGCATTTGTGCAGCAACAGCAGCTACTGATTCTTGCATTATGACACTTTCACCACTTCTGGCAGATTGAGTAGTTATCATGGGAATACTAAGTATAGCTATCCCCATGACCACTATAGCAAAGATAAGTTCTATCATAGCAACAGCTTTTCTTTTACTTTTCATTTATGATCTTTTACCATGACAGTCTATTGGTGCTCGGTGTAGGTTTTGTATCAACCACATTACCTGTTTTACCTACCCCAAACCACTCATAAGATGGTTTAGCGAATTTAATATCAAAATATGGATTGCCATTTTGAGCGAGATCAGGATGATATTTGAGCCATAAATCCGGCTCTATAGTGATTCGTACTATTTTGGTACGGTCAAGCATAGGATGGCTTATAGTAATAGGATCTGTTGTACCATTGTTTATAAATGGTATATTGGCATTTGGCGTTATGGATGTAGATGGTCTATTTGCACTTAAATTTATTATCCATCCCATGCTATATGGTATATGTGCTTTGACTCTATACCAATGTGGATCTGGAGAACTAGAAGTATCTAGTATGCTATTATATTGAGTGCAATTTATATCGCAATATGCCAGTGCAGATATTACGGTTTGTGTATTTAGGGTTAACACTGTGGGCATCTCTTTTTCGAAAGGAGAATATACTCTACCAGAAAAGAAAGTATACGCTTGATTGTAGGTATTATTACCTTCTATATTAAAATCACTGATCATGTTAGCTGATGCATTTATTGCCAAACCGCTATTATTTATGAGTATAGCTTTTAATGTTTTGTAGAGTATGCGTACAGGATTTAATACTTTATCCAATATCTTCGGAATATTATAAAGTATCTGCAGGCCACTGGTACCATTATTGTCTTTGAGAAATTTAGTTTTTGAAATAGTTATAAATGCCGTTTTATTGGTGTCTCCAAACGTATAAATTCCATCATTATTGTGTTCAATTCTATATTGCAATCGTACATTTTCTTGTGTATGGTCGCTAAGATTCTCAGCTATCATAACATCGGGCGCCGAGCTATTAAAATCTAATTTTAGGCTAATATCTTGTGCTTCGCAGCCATTGACAAAATTAGTTGTGAAGCCATTTTTCGCATTTATGGCACCAATAGATCCATTTAGATCAACTCCCATCTTTGAAGTTGATCTTAAATCGCTCATATAAAGCCAATCTGATGCTCCATTTCTAGGAAGATGACCAAGGGCCATAGTTGAAACATCGATTTTATATGGTACAAAAAGAATAGGTATATTACTAAAATTTGTTGTATTTTTATCTGAGGTAGTCGCACAACCCACTTTATAATTTTCTGAATTGCCACTTCCAGTTGTACAATCAATTAGGTTTTCAAATCCGGTAAATCTTGGCTTAATTGTAGTATCCCAGTCCACTCGTGTCCATGTATTATCTGTCATCCAAAGATCATAAGTTCCTACATCATCTCTGTATAACATATCCCTAGCACTGTTTGTGCCGCTGAGTAGCACACTGGTTCTTAATTGTCGATGCGTAGTGTCATTGCATGTTACAGTATCTCCACCAAATGCAAGTGCGAGCAGATTCCCAGTTGCTTTTATTAGACTAAGGCTGCTATTTGGAATAATAGTTTCATTTGCATTTATATTATGATAACCTTCTGCTAAAGCATTGGAATTATATTTGGTAGCATTTATCTCTATGGGATAATTATATCCACTTACCAAATTTTTTCTAGTAGGATTATTTTGGTTGCTGGTTATCCATTTTGTTGTTGGATTTACACCTTGATTATTGTCTCCCACTCTAAGTCTTAGTCCATCCGGACGAATAGAGAAATTGTCTCTAGAGCAGCTTGGTTGTGCATAATTTTGAGCTAAACATTGATAGCATTCTCTGTCGCTATTACTTGTTTGGCAAAAATTAGCACATGTTGTATCTCCAAATCTCTTATAAAAAAGAACATAAATACTTTTATAGCAAGCAGAAGGTGTACAGTGATAATCAACTATGCCATCAGTATCATTATTGTTATATATAAATGTCCATACCCGCATCGCAGCATTCTTAATAGCTTTGTTTGAAGTCAAAGAAAATGCCGCACTTGACTGCTTGTTAAAAAATACAGTTTGATTGATATCTGCTGATTTAAAATTTCTACAGTTTGCTGTATTATAAGAAGTTTCATTAATATTACCGGCATCGACAAGCTCTGCTGTTACATCACCATAAAAGGAAGTCTTTGTTGTATAATCTGTCTTGTAAAAAACCGCTTGCAGATCAAACGGCTTACCTGCTACTTGAGTATATAGTCTATAGTCTCCATTTGCATAATCAGGCGTGTTTCTTTCGACATTGAAGCTGCCAAAAACCGGAATCGGAATAAAACTGCATGAGTTTATCCGACCTCTGTATTGCACTCCGTTTTTTATGTACATTCCATATAGATTTTGATTGCTAAATAAATTTATACTTAATAGCGATGTGTTGTAAATAGAATGTATGTTATCAGGATTATAATTAGGCATAGGCGAATACACTATGCCATATTCAAAGAGACTCGCCAGCCAATCCAAGTCTAAAAGCGGGTCTAATGGCTGCAATAGATTATTTTCGTCGCAATTACCAGATACATTGTCGATCCCACAATCATTTAAAGCACCAATGTTTAAGCCAGATATGCCGAGGATAACCTTTACATCCGTTAAATTATCTACACCTCGATTACGGATAGGAATGGTTTGTTTATGAAGCACACATACCCCAAGCAAGCAAAGCAATCCTTGCTCTGTTGGCTGTTCATAGCAGATATCATCTGTGTTTTCAACAATAGGCAGAGTTTGAGTTTCTGCTGCAAATGCCCATATGGCCAAACTAAGAAAAAGTAGTGATATGATGGCAAGCAACCATTTTTTTGAAACTTGAAAAGTTTTCGTGTTATCTCCTTTTGGTACCCAACTCCAATATCGTACCACTTATATATAATAATAGTATTTAATAAATTAAAATTATATTAAAGAAATAATGAAAGGCAAATGGTCTAATATTTTTCTCATAAATATCCACTTTGTATATAGTCAATTTAAATTGGTAACGACATTGATCGCTAATGGGAAAATTACTTCTTTTGTGTAACTTTAAATGCGCATTCAATAGCTTTGATAAATGCGTCCCTTACGCTACCTTCTTCCAGCGCAGCATATCCAGCTGCAGTCGTGCCTGCCGGGCTCATAACGCTATCTTTGATAAGTGCAGGATGCAAGCTAGCTAAAAGTGGCGCAAAACCTTTGAATAAAGATCGAACCAATTTCATGCTGTCGTCTCTTTTGAGTCCCTGCTTGACTCCGCCATCCATCATTGCTTCTGCGATTAATGCCAAGTAAGCCGGACCGCTTCCAGCAATTGCTGTAGCTATATCAAGCTCTTTTTCGCTTTCTAGCCAAAATGCATCACCTATAGTATCAAATATTTTTAAAGCCTTATTTTTTATTTCTTCAGAGCCGACAAGGGTTGTCGTAGATGTTCCAAATGCAGCAGAAACATTTGGCATAGCACGAACTATATTTTTTGCATTGATCGCATCAGCCAAGGTTTGTATGGGAGTGCTTGCCAATATGGATATAAGGGAAGTTGCTTCTCCTTTTAAATTGGCAGCAACTTCATCTAGTGCGTAAGGTTTTACACATAAGAGTATGGTTTTGCCAGAAATATCATAATTTTCAATAGAATGTATATCTATTTGTTTATCTAATTTTGATACAAGTTGTTTGGCTTTTGATATATCTTTAGCGACAATTTCCAATTCATAATTTTTTTGAAGTCCTACGCTAAGTGCTGTGGCCATTGCGCCACTTCCTATGATGGTTAGTTTCATCGATTCTCCTTAAAAAATTAAATCCCTCCATCTTTGTAACTTTATCATTCTAAAATGTGTTTAGAATCTAAAGATTTGATGTATTTATTATAAATATCATATCAAGTACGGTATGACACTAATTGAAGAATTCCATTGCAAGTATTGTAACAAAAATCGTAAACTTTTTACCTTTTTTAGGTATGATACTAGCATATAATAAACACAATAAAAGATAATAGAGGTAATTTGTGATGAAAACTAGACGAATATGGTTACGCATAACATTTTTGGCAGCTGCATTAGTTTTTGGCGGATGTGCATCTAAGAATAAAGTTGAAGAATATGGAAAGAGTGCTGAATATTGGTATCAGCAAATAGGTGATAGTATAGCCAAAAATAGTCTTGACAAAGCGGATAAGTATTTTGTATCACTCAAAAGCGAGCATCCAAGATCTCCAATGATTGAAACAGCAACCATAATGATAGCCCATGCACATATGGAAAAAGAAGAATACTTATTAGCAGGTTATTTTTTTGATGAATATATAAAAAGATATGGCGGCTTTAGTATGGCTGAGTATGTAGAATTTATGAAAATAAAAGCTTCTTTTTTAGGTATCAAAAAATACTATAGAGATCAAAAACTTATCATGGATACCATAATCAAAGGAGAGAATTATTTGGCTACTTATCCAAATTCACAGTATGCTCCATTGGTTGACAATATGCTTATTCGCCTCAAAATGGGTCAATATCTATTAAATGAAAATATAGCCTCCTTGTATGATCGTACTGGCAAAGAAGAAGCTGCTAAAATTTATAGAGAAAAAAATAGTGTATATCCTATCAAAATGGAAGATATCGCTATGCCTAAGCAAGGTTTTTTTGATTTTATGTTTTAATAATTCATAATATCTGTTTTATAAGTAAACATATATAAAAGGAGAAAATACTTATGCATTTAAGTGATTATGATTCTTTTCCAACATCTCTTCCTGTTGTTGTAGAAGATGAGATTTTTTTATATCCATTTATGATCAGTCCTATATTTTTGACATCACAAAAAGATATTGATGCAGCGTCATTTGCTATGGAAAATAACTCTTTATTATTGGTGGTTAGTTCAAAAAGCGGTAAAGAAGGCAAAAGAGATCATGACGATTTATACAAAATAGGCGTCATAGGCTCTATTATGCGAAAAGTTCAATTGCCAGACGGAAGAGTCAAGATACTTTTTCAAGGTTTGTCAAAGGGCGAGGTCATTACTTTTGAAGATACAGAGTTTAATAAAGCTTTAGTATCTGTAATAGAACCATTGCCATATAATCAACTTAAAATAGATGCTCTAATGGAAATCCTTAGAGATGGGGTAAAAACACTATCATCCATCAATTCAAGTTTCCCAACAGACTTGGTAAGAGCTATAGAGGATAACGGTGAGCCTTACCGTATAGGAGATTTGGTCTCATCAATGCTTAAATTGGATAAAGATAGTGCATATAGACTTTATATTGAAAATGATATAGAAAAACGGCTTATTGCACTTATAGATATTATAAATGCTCAGATAGAAGCAGCAAAAGTTCAAAAAGAGATTCGTAACAAAGTTAATACAAAAATTGAACAACACAACAAAGAGTATTTCCTCAAAGAACAACTCAAGCAAATACAAAAAGAATTAGGAAGCGACACCCAAAAAGAAGAAGAGATAGCCGCTTTCAGAGAAAAAATAGAAGCTATTAAACCACACGTTGACAAAGATGCATATAAAGAAATTAATAAACAATTAGACCGATTATCAAGGACGCATCCAGAGAGTGCGGATGCCAATATTTTGCAAAGTTATCTTGAGTGGGTACTAGAAATGCCATTTGGCAAGTTTGGTAAAAAACAAGTAGATGTAAGTGAAGTATCAAGAGAATTGGATAATGATCATTATTCATTAGAAAAACCAAAAGATAGAATTTTGGAATTTTTCTCTGTTAAATCTTTGGCTCAGATGCGTAAAATGAGCAGTAAAGATACAAATGGAGCTATTTTATGTTTTGCTGGACCCCCAGGTGTGGGAAAGACATCATTGGCAAATTCAATTGCTACTGCACTAAAAAGACCTTTGGTTCGCATAGCTCTTGGCGGACTAGAAGATGTAAATGAGCTCAGAGGACATCGCAGAACATATGTAGGAGCAATGCCTGGACGAATTGTGCAAGGATTTATTGAAGCCAAAAAGATGGATCCAGTAGTCGTACTTGATGAGATAGATAAAGTAGGCAGGACCTCTAGAGGTGATCCTACGGCCGTATTGCTTGAGATTTTGGATCCTGAGCAAAATACTCATTTTAGAGATTATTATCTCAATTTTAATATTGATCTAAGTAAAGCAATTTTTATTGCAACTGCAAATGATGTGAGCAAAATCCCTGCACCTCTAAGAGATAGGATGGAGTTTATAACACTTAGCAGCTATACTCCAAGAGAGAAATTTGAGATTGCAAAGAGATATCTAATCCCCCAAGAACTTAAAAAGCATGCTCTTAAAAAAGATGAAGTTACAATAGCAGATAATGCACTCAAGGCTCTTATTGAGGAATATACAAGAGAAGCAGGTGTAAGAAACTTACGTCGTAAAATAGCAGGCATCATGCGTAAAAGTGCAAGGCTATTGTTAGAAAATAAAAAAAAGAAAAATATTCATATAACTATGAAAAATATCGAAAGCTTTGCAGAGAAAAAAGTGTTTGAGATAGTAGCAGTAGACAGTGAACCAAAAGTAGGTGTAGTAAATGGTTTGGCTTGGACGGCAGTTGGTGGCGATGTATTGATCATAGAGGCCATTAAGCTTAAGGGCAAAGGAGCATTGCAGCTTACTGGAAGTCTTGGCGATGTTATGAAAGAATCAGCTCATATAGCTTATAGTGTAGCCAAAATACTTATTGATCAAAAGAAATTAGAAGTTGCTAAAGATATAGATATTTCAGATGAAAAAGAGAATATAGAATACTATAAAAGATTCGATTTGCATCTGCATGTACCAGAAGGCGCTACTCCAAAAGATGGACCAAGTGCCGGTATAGCTATGGTCACAGCTATTGCTTCGATATTGAGCGGAAAAGGCGTAGATAGCAAGGTGGCTATGACGGGTGAAGTTACTTTGACCGGTAAAGTATTACCAATAGGGGGGCTCAAAGAAAAACTTATAGCAGCTTACAAAGCAGGTGTCAAAAAAGCCCTAATCCCTTCTAAAAATTTCGAAAGAGATCTAGATGAGATTCCAACAGAAGTAAAAAACAACCTAGATATTATTCCAGTTTCAACTATTGAAGAGGTGCTTCAAATCGCACTTGTAAAGTCATAAGCATATCTAGCTTATGGCACTATAATTTTCTATTTTTAAGTTCTTCGATAACATTTGTTGTTATAACACTGATATTATCATCAATATCACCATCTAATTTTTCTATCGTTTCTTCGTCTGCAATAACTATATTATATTTGGCATTTTCTAGCGTATCTAACAATAAATCAGGATCATTTAGTATTGTTGTAGTGTAACCTATCTTTTGTGCGACCTTTTCTATTATTTTGTTTTCCAAATTGTTAGTTTTGGCTATCAAAACATCACCCATTGAGTTTTTTGAATCATTTACATCTAATTTTTCATTGTTCTTATTTGTTGCATCTTCCAAAGAAGCATGGTCAATATTAGTGTCCACCATTTCATATGAACTTTTTGACAAGATCTCTTTGATTTTAGAAAGGGTGATAGGCTTAAAAAGAATATTTTGTTCACTCAAACCTAATTGTTCTAATTTGTCTTTATTTGTCGGTTTGCTTATGACAATAAGTTTTGACTTATTAGCCGTTGCCAAAGATTCTATAATTTCTGGTTCAACCTTGTCAATATCTATTAAACAAAACTTGCATTTATCTTTTTCACTGAGGGAATTGGCTTTATTGATTGATTTGAATATTTTTAATTT
Source organism: Sulfurovum sp. UBA5622 (assembly GCA_002424475.1). GTDB lineage: Bacteria > Campylobacterota > Campylobacteria > Campylobacterales > Sulfurovaceae > BN30871. The sequence continues at coordinate 30,865 of DIKI01000005.1, read as the reverse complement.
TGTGCCAAAATATTTGAGATAATTTTTGAGATAATCAGATAGCTTGGAAGAAATATTATCGTCCTCATAAAGACCCATCATGGTATTTGAATACGCATCTTCTTGGCCGGAATCCTCCGTTATTATTTCCTCTATCGGCAGTGTTAGGTAAAAAGTAGAACCTATATCTTTTGCACTTTCAATTTCTATATGGCCACCCATAATATGTGCAAATTTATTTGATGTAGCAAGCCCGAGACCTATGCCATCATATTTTTTGGTTGTATCGGGGTGGGAAAATGCTTCTAAAATATGCTTTTGCTGCTCTTTTGACATACCAATGCCATTATCTTGAACTTTGATAACAAATGTGCTTGTAAGGATATTATTTTGAGACTTTTCGCTAACTTTATGAATTTCAACATTGATTTCACCATTAGGATTTGTAAATTTGATAGCATTGCTCAGTAAATTCATAATAATTTCTTTTATTTTTGCAAGATCGCCTTTTAGCTTGGAACTAATCTTTGGATCAATATAAAAGTTTAGATCAATGTTCTTGTCAAAAGCGTTCAATGCATATAACTCTATAATACTTTCAAACTCTTTGAGCGCATCAAAAATAATGTTTTCATGATCAGTTTCATTATTTTCTATTTTTGATAAATCAAGCATATTGTTCATAATAGCAAGAAGATTTTCAGAGTTTTTTTCGATAACCGAAATAAATTCGTGTTGCTCTTCATTAATATTTGTACTTTTTAAGAGATCAGTAAAGCTGATGATACTATTAAGTGCTGTTTTAATTTCAGGTGACATATTTGCTATAAAAAGTCTTTCCTTGTTGTTTTCAAGGGCTATGGCTTTATCTTTTCTGGCAGAATCGATAAACTCTTTAAGCTTGACATAGGCTTGTTTTTTACTCTCATATGTATCGAGTTTTAAATCAGAAATATCATCAGTTTTATTTTCTGATATATCATTAACGATGTGTTCAAACAACTCAGTAAATTCTGTAGTATTTTCTAACTCTTGATTTGAAGCGACAATATAACCATATATCAACAACACCAAACCAAGAATAATAATGCCGCTGCCAATGCCTGCAAATATTAAGTGGTTTTGATTGTTTATATCAAATTGTAGGGAAATAGTAAATAGTAGATACCCAGCCAATCCAATCATTATTAAGATAGGCAACAAGCTAATCACTCTTAATTTATTTTGTATAGTCATAACATCCACCTTTATTTATTTTTCATAAGATCTTCAAACGCAACAAACAGAGCCCAAAATTTTTTAATAAGAGGTTCTGCCAGCTTGATATCATCATTGTATTGTAATTCCAAAAGTGATTGAGCAATAGGGGTAATATATAAGTTGCTCGCAACTCCTTTTAACAAGCGGGCAATTTTTTTTATCCCTTCGGTGTCGCCTTTTTCATATGCATCCAATAAATTGGTAATTTCCATATGGCATTGTTCAATGAAATCTTTTATAAAGTCCCTTACTATATCATTAGGAAGAGATAATGTATCGGCTGTCTCTTCCAATGCAAAATCAAATTTTTTGGGGGCAACATCCGATAAGTCTATAGAGCTTACAGGTTTTTGTTGTAAATTTTCACCTTCACCTTCAATTTCATTATTGATTGTTTTGCTATCTTCTTCTTGAGATTCAATTGGCTTGATAATCTCCTGCTTTGAATCTAGATCATCTGAATCTGGGTTTGATATTTCATTGTTTGTTGAAATTTGATCTATTGCATCGTAAAATTTCTTTATGTTTTTTTGTGTCACAGAGGAGCCTAGTTCTGTGACAAGACTTGAGATATTGTCAGGCAAATGAAGAACATCTGATAAATGTTTTATAAAGTTAATGGCTGATTTTTGTACGTCTTTGTTAGTACTTTCAAGATCTTTTTTTAGTGATTTGGCAGTTTGTACATACTCTTGTAAAAATGCAACATATTCAGTTTTTGAGAGCCCCATTTTTTGACTTATTGTATGTGCGTCTAGATCAATTTTCGATGATTCTGATTTTATTGCTGTATCACCGGCGGCGGTGCTGCTTTCTTGCGGTTGTATTTCAGCATAAGTTATTTTATCTTCTGTTTCATTCTGTGGTTTGTTTAGGCTGTTTTGACTTTCATCAAATACAATGTCTGAAAAAACAGGATTATCAGTATTGGTATCAGGCAATATATCTTCTTGTGTCTTGATTGGTTTATTATCTTGCGATAGCTTTTCTTTTTGGTCATCAAAAGTTTCGTTAAAAACATCTTCAGTGTTGTTGATTTCATTTTTTGATACTTCTGTCAAAATTTCTATGATTTTGCTTTGCGACAACAGTCCACTGATCTCAAAGCTTTTTATAGGATAAGATCTTACATCTCCTAAATTAGCAATGGTAACTTCATCTTTTTCAAAAGCTATATCTATAGCGCCAGTAGCTATTTGTCTATAAAGTGCCATGAGATTATCTGATTTTAATAGAGAAAAAAATTCTTCATCAGCAGCAATTATGTCATTGGTTTGGTTGATGATGCAATACATTATCTAAACTCCTTAATTGATTTTTTAACTCTGTGATGACCATGTCTATTATTGAATGGTTTTTGTTGTAATGTTTAAACTATGATCATAACGATACAATAAAAAGATTAAAAAACAACAAATAAGTTAAAAATTATTTAATTATATTTGCTATTTTTTCATTTGTGATAGCTGCTATATCTTCAAAAGATGCATCATATATCGCCTCAAAAGAGCCAAAATGATTTAAAAGTTTTGCCAATGTGGCTTTGCCGATCCCTTTCTTTTCCAATAACTGGCTTTGTATCATAATCTTTCTCTTTTTTTGACGATGAAAGCCAATCGCATATCTATGCGCTTCATCTCTTAATTTTTGCACAAAATGTAGTCTTTCGTCTGTAGATAGCAGTGAAAACTTATCATTTGCCGTGTAAATAGTATCTCTTGCTGCACCCTTTGCACGATGGGCTTTGGCATCTATTTTTTCTTTTGCAATTGCAATAACATCTATGTTTACCCCAGCATCTTTTAAAAGTTCTCTAGCTAGGTTAAGCTGAGCTGCACCACCATCTAATATCCAAAGATTAGGAGGAGGATTTTCTCCAAAGTCACTAATGCGTCTGGATAGCAATTCTCTCATTTGTCCATATTCATCTTTGGCTTCCAAAATGTATCTACGATAACTATCTTTGCCCCAATCCCCTTCGTCCCATACCACCATACCTCCTACACTAGCTTCTCCTTGATGGTGAGAGTTGTCAAATATTTCAATGCGGTATGGAAGTTCTTGAAGCTCAAAAATAGTTGCCAGTTTGGATTCTATATTATTGTCTTGAAGTCTTGATTTTTGATTGAGTAATTCTTTTGCATTTGTAAGAGCAAGATCTATGATCCTGGCCTTGTAGCCTCTTTGCGGATTGGTTATGGTGATTTTTTTATTTAATTTTTTGGATAGCAATAGCGAAATTTCATCCATGCTTTCAAAAGGATGAGCAACTATTATAGAGCTTGGAACATCAGGTGTGTATGGTTGATATGCAGATATTATTGCTTGAGTATAAGCTTCGCTCGGATCATAAAATTCATTGAACCTAAAGAAACTGTGATCGCTAGAAATTACTTTTCCATTCCGAATAAACAGCTTTAATATTACTCCTCTATCGTGAGATGCAAATATGGTGATTGCATCACAATTTTCCAAAGAAGCCGTATCTAGACTAGAAAAAAGAGTAAGCGAAGCAATGGTTTGCTGAGCATCCCTGAGTTTGGCTGCCTCTTCGTATCTTTCTTGTGAAGCCAAAAGCATCATTCGATCAGATAATGCTTCGAGTAGGTTTTGGCGTCTTATGATGCTTTCTTTTGCATCCTTGACTATCTTGGCATACTCTTGGGTAGTTATTTTGTTTTCGCACGGAGCCAGACATTTTCCTATTTGATGAAATAGACAGACTTTTTTGCCTTTGATACAACTCTTTTTTTGCACAAGAGGATAGACTTCATAAAGTGCATCAAGCAATACTTTCGCCCCAGATGGAAATGGTCCGTAATAAGTGATATTTTTACCCTTTATAATTTTTCTGGTTATTTCAAATCTAGGGAATTTTTCTGATTCGTCTATGCAGATATATGGATATGTTTTATCATCTCTAAGTAAGATATTGTATTTTGGTTTAAGTTGTTTAATTAGTGAATTTTCTAGTATAAGAGCATCTTCTTCACTCTCTACAACTATATATTCTAACGAAACCACCTCGCTAAGCATTTTTATAAGGCGATGTGACAGAGTAGGGTTTGGCATAAGTTCTGGTGTAAGGCGCCAATAGCTTTTTACTCTATTTTTGAGATTTTTGGCTTTGCCTATATATAAAAGCTTTCCATGGCAGTCAAAATATTGATATATTCCGGCATTGAGTGGAAGTGTGCGAATTATTGATTGCATTGTATATCTCTAACTATACGAGAAAAAAGAGTTCTTAATTCCTCGTCGTGATAGTCAAATTCAAAGTTGCCTTGAGCTTTTTCGCCATAATGAGGTACCGTGTCCAAATCATTAGTAATTTTTGGTAGATAATGCTTAGATATAAAGAATTCAACTCGTTTAATTTCCGGAAAACTGCATTCATTGTCATATTTTGAAAGTCCTATTAATATGCTTTTTAATAAATCTCTATTATAATCAAGTTCCATTTTGTATCCAGGATGCGAAAGAGCAATCAGGAGAATGTCATTTTTGATAGTTACAAAGGCTATAGCTTTTCTAAAACGGGGTGGGAGCAGTGCTAAAAATTTGCCATAGCATTGATATTGAACAAGGGGGACAAATTGAGATTGTCGCGTCAACTCGGAAAATATATTTTTAGCTGTTTTCATATGGTGATTATATCATCTATTTGCTGTGTATTCTTATCAGGATGTGGGTATAAAACGCCACCCAAATATGTTCCTGACACTAACTATGCCATGCAAAACGAAGGAAAATAGATGCCAAAATATGATGTTATTATTATAGGAGCAGGAATAGCTGGATTGTATGCCGCCATGAATCTTCCTAAAAGTAAAAAAGTGCTTGTTTTATGCAAAGATATTCCTTGGGAATGTAATACATTTTATGCTCAAGGCGGTATAGTTACGGCATTAAATGAAGCTGATATAGCCTTGCATGTACATGATACAATAGAAGCCGGAGCTCATCATAATCTCAAAAAAATCGTTCAGATACTCTCTGAAAGTTCACTCAAAACTACGGCTGATATCATAGCTAAAGGTATGAAATTTGATACAGATGCTAAAGGCAATTTATTATACACCAAAGAAGCCGCACATTCTGTAGCTAGGATAGTTCATGCAGGAGGTGATGCCACAGGACGATATTTGCATCATTTTATGATGACACAAAACCCACATCTTTTGGAGCAAAATGCACTTGTTTACGATCTGCTTATAGAAGATGGCAGATGTTATGGAGTCAAAGCTACAATCAATTATCAACCTACTACTATTTATGCAGATACGGTCATTATTGCGAGCGGAGGTGTAGGTTCGCTTTATGAGTACAATACCAATTCTAGAACAGTAAGTGCAGATATCCAAGGTATTTGTGTAGAAAAAGGCATTGCGCTTAAAGATATGGAATTTATGCAGTTTCACCCTACCGTTTTTATAAAGACACCATATGCAAGAAAACTATTGCTCACGGAAGCATTGCGCGGAGAAGGGGCTCACGTAGTCAATGAAGCAGGGGAACGATTCTTGTTTGAGTATGATGAGAGAGGTGAATTGGCAAGTAGAGATATCGTTTCTCGTGGTATATTTGATTACAAACGCCGCACAAAGGAAGAGGTTTATCTTGATTTTTCTATGTTCAAGCCAAAATGGTTTCATGAGAGATTTCCAAATATCACTCGTACATTTGCTTCTGTGGGTTATAATTTTCCAAAAGACCGAGTACCCATTTCTCCGGCATTTCACTATGCCAATGGCGGGATAGCGTGTAACAGCCATGGTATAGTCCCAGGAATAAGCGGGCTTTATGTTGTAGGAGAAGCTGCGCGTACTGGGGTGCATGGAGCAAATAGATTGGCATCAAACTCTTTATTGGAGGGAATGGTGTTTGCCAAAAGGGCTGTAGATCATATATTGTCACATGAAACTCATATTGCCACAATGCCGAAATTCGATAAAGATTATGGCAATATCTTGCACAAAGAAAACGATAAAGAGTATAAGCATAAGCTTCGTCAAATCATGTGGGACGAGGTGGGGATCATCCGTACTACCAAAGGTTTACATCATGCTAGAAATTGCGTTTACGATCTGAAAAACCGTGAGATCGGACGATTGTTGCAGCTTAGGTTAAATACTGCTTCAGCTATTGTTGATGCTGCGCTTTCTCGCAAAGAGTCACTTGGTACTCACTATATTGAAGAAGAAGAACAAGATATTTAGTTTTGTAGGAATTTAAAATTCGTGGTATTCAATTTTTATAGACCATCTCCTTTATTTGCAATGAGCGAGAAAATTCAGAATTAATCTACTAAAGGTATAATTACACTATTAAAACAAATAGGATGTACGATGAAAAATGTACCTTTGGTAATACTGGATTTTGGTTCACAATATACTCAGCTCATCGCTCGTAAACTCAGAGAGAGCGGAGTTTACTGTGAAGTAGTGCCATATCGCGAAAATCTTGAGGATATAAAAGCACGCAAACCACAAGGTATTATACTTTCAGGAGGCCCAGCTTCAGTATATTCAGAGGATGCCTATAAACCGGATAATGGGATTTGGGACCTTGGATTGCCAATTTTGGGTATTTGCTACGGTATGCAGCTTATCACTCAACATTTTGGCGGAGAAGTAGTCCCAGCAGATCATCATGAATATGGTAAGGCAAAATTAAATATTGTCAAATCATCACCTATTTTTAATGGAGTTAACAATGATTCAATCGTTTGGATGAGTCATGGAGACAAAGCTACTGCTATACCGGAGGGATTTGAAGCTATTGGAGTGAGTGAAAACTCTCCGTATGCTGCTATAGCAAATGAAGAGAAAAAACTTTATGCTTTCCAATTTCATCCGGAAGTTCATCACTCTGCAGATGGTGTCATTATGCTCAAAAACTTTGCTAAATATATTTGCGGATGCGAAAGCACGTGGAATATGGGAAGTTTTGCCAAAGAGAAAATCGCTCAGATAAAAGCTCAAGTAGGGACAAGAAAAGTGCTTTGCGGAGTAAGTGGCGGAGTTGATAGCTCTGTGGTAGCCGCACTTTTACATGAAGCATTGCCGGCAGATCAATTGGTATGTGTATTCGTGGATCAAGGTTTACTTCGAAAAGATGAAGCTTCACAAGTACAAGATATGTTCCGTATGTTAGGTATAAATCTAATCACTATCAATGCTCAAAAACTATTTTTGGATAAATTAGCCGGAGTGAGCGATCCTGAGAAAAAACGAAAAATCATAGGCGAAACTTTTATAGAGGTATTTGACGAAGAAGCGAAAAAACATACAGATGTATCTTTCTTGGCTCAAGGTACGCTTTATACAGATGTCATCGAATCAGTTTCTGTCAAAGGACCATCAAAGACTATCAAATCGCATCATAATGTAGGCGGATTGCCAGATTGGATGACATTCGAGCTTGTTGAACCTTTGAGAGAGATATTCAAAGATGAGGTACGCAAACTTGGTCTTGAGCTTGGACTGCCTCGCGACATGATAGGTCGCCATCCATTTCCTGGACCAGGACTTGCAATTCGCGTAATGGGAGAAGTAAATGAAAATGCTCTTAGACTTATACGCGAATCAGATGCTATTATGCAACAAGAGTTAAAATCATCAGGATATTATGACAAAGTATGGCAAGCATTTACTGTGCTTTTAAATGTTAGTTCGGTTGGTGTTATGGGCGATAATCGCACATATGACAATACAGTATGCGTACGCATGGTAGAGTCGGTCGATGGCATGACAGCTACTTTTGCTCATATTCCTCACGATATACTCGAAGGCATTAGCCGTAGAATTATTAATGAGATAGATGGCATTAACAGAGTAGTGTATGATATAAGCTCCAAGCCGCCGGCAACAATTGAGTGGGAGTGATTTATCTCTTATTTTGTATCATCTTTGAATGGGTTTGTTTAGTCATTTGCTATCAGCAAACTCCTTCGCAACAACATTCAAATCTAACACAAACCAAGAGCAAATCTAAAAAATAACTCTTTTTTCTCGAAAGTAATTTCATACTCCTTCTTGAGCGTGACACATATAAAGCAAACTAAGCCAAATAAACTTAGGACTAAACTTCGAAAATTTCTCCTCTTTCTTGTTCTTCTAAAAATAGTTTTTTTGTGATATTGACATCTTTTTTATAGTATTAAAACAGCTCTCTATAAGAAAGAATTAAAAAAAATTATAAATTTTGTTGAAAAATTGCACAAAGTTACCACATTTGTACTATAATATATAAATGGAAAGCGTAAGCTTTGCATTATATCAATTAAAGGAGATGTTATGGGTAGAATAAAAATTACGCAGCTAGCTGCAATTGGTATTATTTTTGCTATGTTGTTCTTTTCTGGGTGTTCGCGGACTGGAGCATTTCTTGGCGGTGCGGCCGTTGGTGCACTTATAGTAGCTGCATATGATCATCCTCGATATCATGATAGACCTTATTATTATTGGCACGGTAAATATTATTATGGAGGAACTCACCTAAGAAATGGATGTTATCTTTACAAAGGTGACACATTGTGTGGTGGACGATACTATTATAATTGAAGATAAATTCTCAGTCATAGGCAAAATGCCTATGGCATCTCTCTTTTAAAAAATAAATATTTGTAAAATTATTTTTATTCCTTTTTTGATTATTATTTTTTGAATTTAAGAGTTGGCTCATTCATGTTATAGCGAGTATTATAGAAATTTGGCACAGTATTTACTTTAGAATAAACCTTTAGCCAAACCAACTCAATTTTATTATAAATTTTCACTAAACTTCTTGCAAATTCTTCTAAAATGTATTATAATTTCAAAAAATTATTGAAAAAAGGATAGTTTATTATGGCAAAAAGACAATATCAAACCGAAATAGGCCAATTGCTTCATTTGATGACACACTCTTTATATTCGAATAAAGAAATATTTGTAAGAGAGCTTGTATCAAATGCTAGTGATGCTATAGATAAATTTAACTATTTTTACCTCACTGATGAGAAGTTTAAAGCTGAAGAGTGGATAGGCAAGATATCCGTTACAATAGATAAAGAGGACAATTCTATTACGATAAGCGATAACGGCATCGGCATGAATGAAGATGATTTGGTTGCAAATATAGGTACTATAGCCAAATCAGGCACAAAATCATTTGTTGAAAACCTAACCGGAGATGCAAAAAAAGACAGCAACCTAATTGGTCAATTTGGTGTTGGATTTTACTCAGTGTTTATGGTAGCTTCAAGCGTGGATGTTATTACGAAAAAAGCCGGAGAAGAACAAGCATATAAATTTAGCAGTGATGGTACAGGTGAATTTGAGATCAATCCCGTAACCAAAGAATCTCACGGTACAGTGATTTATATTAAATTAAAAGATGATGAAAAAGAATTTACCAGCCCATGGAGAATTAAAGAGATAGTCAAAAAATATTCCAATCATATAGCATATCCTATTACTCTAAACTACAAAGAAGAAGAGAAGGTTGGCGAAGAAGAAACCAAAGAGTCCAAAACTGTAGATAAAAGCGAACAGATAAACGCTGCAAAAGCACTTTGGACTATGAGTAAATCCGAACTTAAAAAAGAAGATTATGTAGAGTTTTACAAGAGCATATCTCACGGTGACAGTGGACCTTTAACTTATTTACATAATAAAGCCGAAGGTGCGAACGAATATACTACACTTTTCTATATCCCACGTAAAGCGCCGATGGATATGTATAGAGCAGATTGGGAGCCTGGGGTTAAATTGTACGTAAAAAGAGTTTTTATAACCGATAGTGACAAGGAGCTTTTGCCACCATATTTGAGATTTGTAAAAGGTATTATAGATTCATCTGATTTGCCACTCAATGTAAGTCGCGAGATATTGCAAGAAAATAGAATATTAGCTAATATCAAACAAGGTTCAACAAAAAAAATACTTCAAGCTATATCAAAACTTGAAGGCGAAGATATGGAAATATTCACAGTAGAATATAATCGTGCTATAAAAGAAGGTATTTACAGTGATCATATGAACAAAGAATTGTTGCTTGACATCGTGAGATATAAAAGCTCTAGTGAAGATGGGCTTGTAAGTTTAGAAAGTTACATTAGCCGCGGCAACAGTGAGAAAAAAGAGATATATTATATCATATCAGAAAATGAGAAAATAGCTAAAGCTTCTCCGCTTCTTGAGGCATATATCAAAGCTGGAATTGAAGTGCTTATTATGGATGATAGAGAAGTAGATGAGATAGTAACTCCATCAATCGGAAGCTATAAAGAATGGAGTTTTAAAGATATATCTACCATAGAAGCTCCTTCAAATAAGAGCACGGAAGAACAAGCAGCTATCAGTGAAAGCATGAAGCCGCTTGTTGAAAAGCTCAAAGAAGTTCTAGGGGATGCTATTAAAGAAGTTAAAGTCTCTACCAGACTTACAAATAGTCCAGCTTGTGTACTAAAAGACAGCTCCGATCCGATGGCAAGTATGGCTCATATATTCCGTCAAATGGGTCAAGAGATGCCACCAGTGCCACTAATTCTTGAAATCAATCCAGATCATGAGATGATTAAAAAACTCTCATCCTTGGAAGATAAAGTAATGTTTGGCGATATGGCGTGGGTGTTATTTGATAGTGCACGCATAGCAGAAGGTTTGGAAATCGAAGAGAAGTCACAGTTTGCTCAAAGAGTGGCCAGAATAGCAAGTAAAGCACTTTAGTTTTTCTTATATTAATCGTCATTTTTGCGAATTGCACACACTTGTGTATGCACTACTACCACAAGTGTGCATTTCATGGAACGCTCAAATGTATATATGGATCCCCGCCTTCGCGAGGATGACAATAGGGGTGGATTGCTTCTTTATTTCACTCAACATCCTTTCTGACAATAAGATACAAAATATCTAAAATTATCATTTTACAATGTAACTCTTTTGTTACTGTTTGGCAATAAAATCTATTCATGCAATACAGATCAATATTTATATCAGATATTCATTTAGGCACTAGGTTTTCCAAGGCAGAGGAGTTTTTGAACTTCCTTAAACATACAGAATCGGATAATCTTATTTTTGTCGGTGACATCATAGATGGATGGGCTATAAAGAGAAAATTTAGATGGCTTCAAGCGCACTCTGATATCATACAAAAAGTCCTCAAAAAAGCCAGGAAAGGTACAAAAGTATTTTTGATTACTGGTAATCATGATGAGTTTTTGCGGCCATTTGCACCGCTTTTGATGGGAGATAACCTTGAAATTGTAAATGAGCTAAGCTATACCAGTCTTGATGGCAAACAATATCTGATCACTCATGGAGATTTCTTTGATAGCATTACAATGACTCATAGATGGCTAGCTATTGCAGGAGATATTGGATATGATTTTGTATTATTTTTAAATCATATACTCAACAATTTTCGTAAAAAATGCGGTATCAAAAGATATTGGTCATTTTCAAAATATATTAAAGATAATGTCAAAAGCTCAGTAAGTTTTATTAATAACTTTGAAGAGATATTAGCAACCCATGCAAAACATAAAAAATTTGATGGAGTCGTCTGTGGACACATTCATAAACCAGAAGCCAAGATGATAGAAGAAATAATGTACTATAATTGTGGCGATTGGGTTGAGAATTGTAGTGCCGTTGTAGAACATAATGATGGTAGATTTGAGATAATTCGTTGGGAGAATACATGAGTGAAATTTCACTTGCGCTTTCCGGTGGAGCAGCTAGAGGCGCATATCATCTAGGTGTGTTGCAATATATTGATGAAATGAATATAAAAGTAAAAGCCATTAGTGCCACATCAATAGGCGCTATAATAGGTACTAGTTATGCTGCTGGTGTAAGTCCACAAAAACAGCTCGAAATATTCAAATCAAAAGAATTTAGAAAGATCTTTTCATTTAACTTTTTTCTTAACTCTGTATTTAGCATCAATTCTAAGGCTGCTATTTTGGGTCAATTGATGCCGATAGATAAGCTAGAAGAGTTAAGTATCCCTGTATATTTTACAGCTGTGGATTTAACTAGCGGGAAGGAACTGTATTATTCCAATGGAAAAGTTCCGGAGATTTGCATGGCATCTTCAGCACTTATTCCAATGTTTGAGCCAGTTGAGTATGATGGATTTATATTGGGGGATGGAGGTCTAATAAACCATATGCCAATCAAGTCTCTTTTGGAACATCCATATCCAATAATTGGAGTCAATCTCCATCCGCTAACAACATCACAACAACAAAACAATATTTTTAATTTTATAAAAAGAGCAGTATATCTAAAAACATATTCCAGCTCCCAAGATAGTCAAAATAAGTGCGATATTTTTATTACTAATAATAAACTTCGAAATTATTCTCTTTTTTCACTGAAACATTTAGATGAGTTGTTTGAATTGGGGTATCAAGATGCAGGCTCTTTGCTTGATATTTACGATACAATGCCAAACTAAATATATTTAGAATCGCGAGGAACATTGTTTTGGCTAAATTTTTTATTTATATCGTCATAATATTTATTGGAATCCAATTTATAACTATTGATGCCAAAGAGCATATCCAGTCTAATCCACAAGATGAAATTATAGTTAACAGCGAGATAAAAACAATACTAAAAAGATCATGCTATGATTGCCACTCAAATAGTTCAACAATTCCTTGGTATGGAGATATAGAACCATCTTCTTGGCTTGTTAGATCTCATATTAATGATGGTAGAAAAATACTGAATTTTTCAGAGTTTAGAAAATATGATACTGAAAAACAAAAAGATCTTTTTGATAGAATAGAAGATTCCGTAGTTATCAGAATGCCGCTTGCTAGCTATGTTTGGCTGCATAACGATGCAAGTTTAAGTCAAGAAGACAAAGTCAAGCTAAAAGAGTGGAGTAGAAGTGAATATAAAGCCATATAAAACCATATAAAACTCTATTGGATTTTTGGAAATATATGTTAAAATCTTTTATATTATAAATAAGGCATAATCTTTGATTGATACAATATCTCCTCAAAAAAAAGCTACAATTATTGCAAGCAGTACAGCATTCTTGTTGGTATGTATCAAATTGATAGCAGGCTTACTAAGTGGATCAGTGGCGGTATTGGCTTCTGCTATTGATTCGCTGCTTGATTTTCTTGTATCTATTTTTAATTTTTTTGCTATAAAAAAAGTAGAAGAAGACCCAACTAGTAATTTTCAGTATGGGAAAGGTAAAATTCAAGGTATTGCCGCAGTTATAGAGGGTACAGTAATATCCGTATCCGGATTATTTATAATGTATAAAGCTATAGAAAAGGTAATGACCGGCAGCAAGACTGAGCTGCTAGGACCTTCTATTGTAATTATGACCTTATCAATTATTGTTACATTTTTCTTGGTGAATTATCTTTTAAATGTAGCTAAAAAAACAGACAATTTAGTCATTAAATCAGATGCTCTTCATTATCAGACCGATCTTTGGAGTAACGGAGTAACTCTTTTGGCGCTAGTGCTTGTATGGGCAACAGGTCAAAATATTATAGATGCTTTTTTTGGTTTTGCCATAGGTATTTATATCATATATTCGGCTAGTAAGATAATTGTAGATGGGATAAAGATATTACTTGATCATGCTCTGCCGGACATTGAGGTATTTGAGATAGACAATATACTCAAAAAACATCCAGAAATAACTAGTTATCATTGGCTAAAAACACGTACTGATGGCAGTGTAAATTTTGTAGAATTTCATATGGTTCTGCGTCCAAATATGTTACTCTTGGAAGCTCATCGCATAGCAGAGCAGGTTGAAGAAAAGATAATGGCCATTGATCCTCTCAAAAAGTGGGTTATAACGCCGCATTTTGATCCATATGATGATAAGGATATAAATGATGCAATGTTTGCTAACGGTTCATTAGATGCTCTTACTAAGGAAAGTTGATACGTGGTGTATCTTTTATCTTCATCTTTCCATAACGGCGTAGAGAATTTGCCCATGATAGAGTTTGTTCCAACTGCAAAGAACATAGATTTTTCATCTTATGATGTATTGTTATTTACTTCACAAAATGCCGTCTTTATAACAAATGAGACAAATCCGGCATGGTTAGATTTTCCTTGCATTGCCATAGGCAGTCAAACCGTCAAGAAAATAAAAGAACTTGGCGGAGTTGTTGTCGGTGCAGGTGAGTCATTTTATGCTTCCAATTTAGCTCAAATGATTTTAGAAAAATTTGCAAACAAAAAGATATTATATTTACGTCCAAAAGAGATAGCCTCAAACGCTTTGATATCTTTAAAAGATTATGGCGTAGATATTGACGATAGAATAATATATGAAACCAAATGCAAAAATTATAATACTAGCCATAAGCCGCCAGAGGGAGCTATAATCATAGCTACATCCCCATCCACTATAAAATGTTTTATAAAAAATTTTGGCTCTTTTGACGGATATAAAGTTATTGTTATTGGTGATACGACAGCCGCAGCTCTTCCTTTGGATACTGATTTTATAATAGCATCCAAGCCATTAATATCTGAGTGTATAAAACTTGCAAAAGAGATATCCAATTCATAAAATAAACCCATCTCTAACCCCAAATAGGGTATAATTATTTACTTCGCCTGAGTAGTTCGACTACTGTAATATTGAGGTCCAACATATTTCTTTTGCAGGACTAGTAGTAAATTGGTGTGTGGGCGGTGTCGTTTGAGTTAGTGAACCTAACGAGAGATTGCCCCCTAAAGATTTCTCTCTCCCGCACCGTTGGCTTTTTTAGGGCCGACTTTTAGCAGAACGGCTAGTCGGGTGGAGTGTACTTCAAATTTATGATGTCCAAAGTCATTATAAATTTGAAGTAATAAATTAAAAGAAGGAATTAACTTATGGACATTCTTATTGTCGGCAGTGGAGGCAGAGAGTACTCTATGGGACTTGCATTACGTAAGGATCCAAAGGTTGGCAAATTATATTTTGCTCCAGGAAATGGTGCTACTGATAACCTAGGAACAAATATACCGCTTGGCGATTTTAATGTATTAGCCGATTTTGTTCAAGCGAATAACATTGAACTAACCATTGTAGGGCCAGAGGCGCCTCTTGTAGCTGGAATCGTTGATATATTTAAAGCTAGAGGGTTAAATATATTTGGCCCAACTGCCGCCGCTGCACAATTGGAAGGCTCAAAGATTTTCATGAAAAACTTTTTAGCTCGCCACAATATACCAACAGCTAGATATATTGAGACAGATTCATTGCAGAAGGCTTATAAATTTATAGAGACCCTTACACCGCCAATTGTGGTAAAAGCAGATGGTTTATGCGGTGGCAAAGGTGTTATAATAGCCCAAAGCCACGATGAAGCAAAAAGAGAAGCCGGAGAGATGCTTTCAGGAAACGCTTTTGGGGAAGCGGGGAAAGCAATAGTTATTGAAGAATTTCTTGATGGATATGAGCTTTCTGTGTTTGCTATTTGTGATGGTAAAGATTTCGTTATATTACCAGCAGCCCAGGATCATAAACGACTTCTTGATAATGATGAGGGACCAAATACGGGCGGCATGGGAGCCTATGTGCCAACACCGCTTGTAAACGAGGAAATTTACCGTAAATTAGAGCAGAGGGTAGTAAAGCCAACACTTGCTGGAATGCAAGAAGAGGGTATGCCATTTACCGGAGTGCTTTTTATGGGTGTGATGGTAGTACAGGGCGAACCTATAATTTTGGAATATAATGTACGATTTGGAGATCCTGAGTGTGAAGAGATTATGCCTTTACTCAAATCTCCAAGTGAGCTATTTTATAAAGCAGCCATTGGCAATTTGGCAGAAGCAAATATTGAGTTTTATGATAAATATGCCGTAGGTGTTGTTATGGCAAGCAAAAACTATCCGTACAAAGAATCTGTTCCAGCTGAAATCATTATAGACAATATAGTACATGATGATATAGCATCAAATGCACATATATCTTTTGCCGGTGTAACCAGAGGAGATGATGGCAAGCTATATGCTACAGGTGGAAGAGTACTTGTATGTGTAGGAGTAGGTGATAGTATAGCCCAAGCTCAGCATAGGGCTTATATGTTATGTGGACAAGTGCATTTTGCCGGTAAACAATGCAGAAGCGATATAGCATATCAGGCACTAAGTTGAAGAGATAGATATGAATATCGCTCCAATCAAAAAAAGAATAGCATCTTTTGTTATTGATGATTTTATATTGTCTATGTTGATTTTTGTTATATTTTATGATCAATTATCTGTCATAACGGATATGGAAGCACTTAGCGGGTTTATGAACGATAATTTTTTTATTATAGCATCTGTTAAACTTCTTTATCATTGGGTGCTTGTATGGCAAAACGGAATGACTGTAGGTAATTTTGTATTGAAGATTCGTGTTGTTGATGAAGATAGCAGCGTACTGTTGCTGTGGCATAAAGCACTACTCAGATCATTTCTCAGATTATTTAGCGAAGCAGCCTTTTATATAGGCTTTTTGGTGGCATTTGTCTCTCCAAAAGTACAAACTATGCATGATAAGTTTTCAAATGCAGTGGTAGTTGATGCTTAAAAAAGTATCTATTGCAGCTTCTATGGCATTGATGGTGCAAGTAGGATATGCAGATGAATTGTCTAATAATATAGAGCTGCTTGCCAAAGATATAAATGCTACCAATACAACTGCAGCAGCAAATGATGATGTACTGGTATTTTATCGTGAAAGTATACTTAGATCAGACTATGCTTTTTTTGATAAAAATACAAATATTTTAACTCTTGATGGCAACATAGAATCTATTGGCTATGAGAAGACAAAAGAACAAAGCAATCATATGACAATTAACATTGTCAGTCAAGATACAACATTTGATAATCTATTTTTGATAAATGAAAATAATATTTGGCTTTATACAAATGATGCCACAAAAAAAGATGACACTTACGCCATGGGTAATACACTATTATCAAGCTGTTCGATAGAAAAGCCTTTGTGGAAAATTGTCTTTGATCGTTCTACATATGATGATAAAGATGAGTATATGGAACTGTACGGCGCCAAACTGTACATGTGGGATATACCGGTTTTTTATCTGCCATATTTGGGGTTTACAACAAATAGAGAGAGAAGAAGCGGCTTGCTTTTCCCACGATTTGGATCTAGCGGGGATGATGGTTTTATATATGAACAACCTATATTTTTAGCTTTCGCACCAAACTGGGATATAGAGCTTAGTCCACAAATCCGTACAAAAAGAAGTATAGGTGCTTATGCGACACTTCGATTCGCGGATAGTGCCGACTCAAGCGGTGAGCTTAGAATAGGTAATTTTAGGGATTTTGATGATTATAAAGAATCTCATAATTTAAAATATCAAGATCACTATGGAGTAGAGCTTTTATATAACTCATCAAAACTTTTTGATAATCTTCCTTTGGATTTCAAAGATGGATTATTTATAAATGGTATCTATCTTAATGATATTGATTATATAAATTTACAAAAATCTAAATTTAGCCATTTTGGTGTTGCATCATTTCAAGAAAGCAGATTGAATTATTTTTTACATAATGAAGAATATTATGCAGGAGTAAATGCCAAATATTTTATAGATACTCTTAAAACTTCAAATGATGACACTCTTCAAATTCTTCCGGCCATACAATTTCACAAATATTACAATTCCATAGGTTCATTACCAATATATTATAATGTAGATATTTTGTTGAATAATTATTATCGTTCGCAAGGGACCACTCTTAAGCAAGCTGAATTTCGTTTACCGCTAGAGTGGAGTACGCCAGTTTGGAATGATTATCTTCGATTGAGTTTGTCTGAAGAGCTTTATGCATCAAAATTATTATTTAATGATGTTATAGTAGGTGAAGATAATTTTACATTTGCAACAAATGTACACAAAGTAAAACTGTATAGTGATTTAACTAAATCATATAATGATTTTATTCATGTAGTACAACCATCTTTGTCTTATTCAAAACTAGGTGATACATACGAATCTCCAGTTACATTTGATCTTTTAGGCATCGAACAGCAAAAACTTTTTTCCATGGAGCTTCCTCAGGAGCAATATCAATTTGCTTTTAGCCAATATTTTTATGACAATGAAACTAATCTTAAATTTTCACAACGAATATCTCAACCATATTATCCAAAAAAAGTTTACAATTGGGGT
Source organism: Sulfurovum sp. UBA5622 (assembly GCA_002424475.1). GTDB lineage: Bacteria > Campylobacterota > Campylobacteria > Campylobacterales > Sulfurovaceae > BN30871. The sequence continues at coordinate 12,444 of DIKI01000005.1, read as the reverse complement.
GATTTGTATCATGAGATAGAGTGGAATTTTGAAGATATTCATTTTTCAAATACTTTTTTACTTTCTCATGAATTTCATAAATTACGCTCTATCTTTACTGGTGCTTCTTGGATACAAGATGATTTTTCTATAGCTATGTCCCATGCATACAAAAAAGATTTTCAAGATGAGATAAATGAAATAGCCGTAGCAAACAATTTAAACTTGGATATTGGATATCAAATCAACCCTAATGTGAAAGTATACGGTGGAGTAAGCTATGAGCTTGATAATGAACATAGTAAATATTGGCATATTGGAACGAGCTATGCACAAGAGTGTTTTGCCGTATCAGCGACCATAGCCAAAAATTCTACTCCTATGCTTACCCAAAGTGGACCATCATTTACTGATAGCACCTCAGCATATATTCAACTCAAATTTATACCATTTGCAACTCTTGGTTCATCAAGGTAAAGATATGTCAATATCATATGACGAAATATATCAAGCGTTAGATATCTTGGGACTCCCGAGCTTGATAACAAAAGAAGATATCAAAAAGAGGTATCGTTTTGTTGCAAAAAGCATACATCCAGACAAAGATGGCGGAAGCGAAGAAGCCATGGAGAGGGTCAACTGGGCTTATGCAATCCTTAAGGAATATATAGATAATTTTAGATTTGCATTTGATGATGCAGAGATAAAAAAACAATTGCCAATTGGAAGTCATACACAGAGATTCAAGATGTAAATCTATTTGTCATAGCTATTTTGATATAATATAAGATTATTTTTTAAAGGCAATCCTTATATGAGTGAAACAACAATATCTATCACCAACAATCAAATCACTGAAAACTTTACGTTCGGTAAAGTAGCAAAACAGGCCAATGGAAGCGTTTGGTATACACAAGGCAATGCTGTTTTAATCGCTGCTGTTGCAGTAGATAAAGAACCGGTCAAAGAAGATTTTTTGCCGCTAACAGTACAATATATAGAAAAATCATACGCAGCAGCTAAAATTCCCGGCGGCTTTATAAAAAGAGAATCAAAGCCAAGTGATTTTGAGACACTCACTTCGCGCATTGTGGATCGTTCTTTGCGTCCTTTATTTCCAAAAGGATTTAATTATCCAATTACCATAACAGTTCTTGTTGTAAGCAGTGATTCTTCGGTAGATATGCAACTTGCTGCTATTCATGCTGCAAATTCCGCATTGCTTACTTCAGATGTGCCGGTACTAAAAAGTATAGCAGCTGTGAGAGTAGGGATCATTGATAATGAAGCAATATATAATCCTTCATTGGATATGCAAGAAAAAAGCGAATTAGATTTATTGTTAGTTGGTTCTGGCGATGAAGTGATTATGATAGAAATGAGAACTATACAAACTGAAAGTAAAAGTAATGTATTGCCAGAAGATAAATTGATCTCACTTATAGCAAATGCTAGTCAAGAGATAAAACATGCTTCAAATAAATATTATCAAGAATTCATACAGTTAAAACAACAATTGCTTGAGCTGGAACTTTTTTCAAAAAATACAGATAAAGAATTAGAAGAATATATCTCTGAGTATTTTGCAAATGACATATCTGAGGCTATTTGCCATATGGCAAAAAGTGAGAGAAGCAATGCTCTTGATGCATTAAAAGATAAAATTCTTTCTCAATTGATATCAGAAAATAAAGAGGTTGATGAAGCCAGCTTGTCTCATGCACTGTCTAGCTATAAAGCTAAAGTATCAAGAGCCATGATATTAAATGAAAAAAGAAGAGCTGATGGTCGAAAACTTGATGAAGTGCGACAAATTACCATAGAAACCAATTTGCTTCCATCGGTGCATGGTTCATGTCTTTTTACTAGAGGACAAACACAAGCTCTTGTGGCTGCTACACTAGGGGACAAAAAAGATGCCCAAATGTATGAACTAATTACGGATAAAACCTCAAGAAGTGAAAGTTTTATGGTGCATTATAATTTTCCAGGCTTTTCCGTGGGAGATTCAAAACCAATAGGCCCAACCAATAGACGGGAATTAGGTCATGGCAATTTGGCTAAAAGAGCTTTAGAATGCACGGTATCGCTTGAAGCTAATCAAAGTGTGCGTGTGGTATCCGAGATATTGGAGAGCAATGGCTCATCTTCTATGGCTACTGTTTGTGGCGGCTCTTTGGCACTTTGTGCTGCAGGAATAAATGTAGAATCCTTAGTTGCAGGTATTGCTATGGGACTTGTGAGTGATGGTGAAAAATACGCAGTTCTGACTGATATTATGGGTCTGGAAGATTTTGAAGGGGATATGGATTTCAAAGTAGCAGGAACTATGAGCGGAGTAAGTGCTATGCAGATGGATATTAAGCTAAATGGTGTGTCTATGGATATTATCAGAGATACGCTAAAAGATGCCAAAAAAGGCAAAGAACATATACTTGGCATCATGAAAAGCGCACAAGAGATGATGAAGCCATCTTTGGCATTGCCAAAGACAGAGTATTTTAGTGTGCCAGTCACGAAAATCGTAGATATTATAGGAAAAGCCGGTGCTACTATCAGAGAAATTATAGAGAAATTTGAAGTTAGTATAGATCTTGATCGTGATAAGGGCGGAGTTAAACTTAGCGGACAAGATATTCACAAACTACAAGAAGCCAAGACCTATATACAAAATATTGCAGATGCTCCAGCTAAAGAACAGATGATTTATGAGATTGGGAAAATATATAAAGGCAAAGTCAAAAAAATTATGGATTTTGGTATTTTCGTTGAGATGCCAGATGGTTTTGATGCTTTGCTTCATATCTCAAAAGTAGATAAAAACAGAGTAAATAATCTATCTGAGCGTTATAACGTAGAAGATATTGTTGATGTAATAGTCTTGGAGCAAAGTGGTAAAAAGATAGAACTTGCTACGCCGGCATTTATGGCATAATTTTTTAGCATCAGGGCATTAACCACTGATGCATTTAATATTGCTATATTATACTTTTTTATTTAGTATTCATTTTTTTTCTCAAACAACAAATAATCCAAACTAAATTTACCACCGCCAAAAGATGCTAGTGCAAATGCGAATATAAAATAATACAATGGAATCTCAAATCCATTATTGATAGTGCTAAATCCATTGGATATATGCACTGTTAAAATAGCTGTCACCATAATAATCATAAGAGGTATAGATATAAATCTAGTTAAAAGCCCAAGAGTAAGCAGTATGACACCCAATAATTCAAACGTTCCGGTTATGTAGGCATTTACCAAAGGAAATGGTATCCCCACGCTTTCAAAAAAAGCAGCAGTACCTTTCATGTCAGACCATTTATGGGTAGCAGGCCCATAAAATCCATAAGCCAAAATCGCCCTAGTGAACAGTAATGATACAGATTGAAAACTGCTCAGCAGATTTTTTACAAAATCATAAATAGAAGTCATCATAGATCCTTTATATGGTTTTTATCTTATGCTTTTAAAAATTATAGCAAGCATAGTGTTATTTTATCAATTCTTATATTTGATTAGTATAAAAATGAAACTTTATTTATCAAAGAAAAATATATAGATTATGAGTATTTTTGTTTGATAATAAATTGGAATTCAATTATCTACTTAAGTCAATTTTTTAAACCAACTTTGGATATAATGCCGCGTTAATTGAGATACTTAGTAGGGATACGCAAGCCGAACGGATTTCTATGACAGTCGACGGGGACTTTAAGCCTATTAATTTGAAGGATATAATATGAAAAAGTTTTTCTTACTTTTCTTGGCACTTGGTGCTTTTGCATTCGCTGCAGATGAAGGTACTTCTATGATCCAAGCTTACTCAGTAGTTGCTGCTGGTATCGGTCTTGGTCTTGCTGCTCTTGGTGGAGCTATAGGTATGGGTAATACTGCTGCTGCGACTATCGCTGGTACTGCTAGAAACCCAGGTCTTGGCGGTAAATTGATGACAA
>DIKI01000005.1:0-8489 GCA_002424475.1 Sulfurovum sp. UBA5622 | reverse complement strand
GCTATGATCGAAGCACAAGTTATCTATACACTTGTTATCGCTCTTATCGCTCTTTATGCTAACCCATTTCTTGGTTAATTAGTATAAATTTAAGTTCGGAAGGATATAATTCCTTTCCGAAAACTACATATATGCGGTCGTGGTGGAACGGTAGACACGCTACCTTGAGGTGGTAGTGCCTTACGGGTGTGGGGGTTCAAATCCCCCCGACCGCACCATCAATTCAATTTTTATTCGCAAATACTCTTTAAAACTTCAAAATTAATATTTTTTTTTATTTTTTATTTTCATTTTATAATTTTATATGTTATAATGCCCACATCTTATATTTTTAAAAGGATACACAATGACAAAAGCAGAGTTCGTAGAGCTTGTACAAAAAAACGGTAATTTTGAGAGCAAAGCAGCAGCAGAAAGAGCTGTAAAAGCATTTACTGCTTCAGTAACTGAAGTTCTAGCCAAAAAAGAAGATATAACACTTGTTGGTTTTGGTACTTTTTGTACCGCACAAGTAGCAGCAAAAACTGGTACAGTTCCAGGAACTACAAAAACTTATAGCAAACCAGCACATACTGCACCAAAATTCAAATTTGGTAAAACAGTTAAAGACGCTGTTTGCTAATTTTTTTGACTTTGTCAAAAAGTAGCTCTTCAATGCGATAAACATCGCTATTAATCGCTCTTACAGAGCGATTAAGTTTCCTTTTTTAAGCCAATTTTCTTATTTTTTCATTATACTTTTTGCTATTATTTTTTTATGTTTGCAAGGATATATATGGATTTTCGTGACTCGATATGTTTTGGGGTAGCCGGCAATTTTGCTCACCATTTGGAACAAGCCGGAGAATTGGAAGATTTTAAAGATATTGTTACAGTAGAAGCTGATGCACCAAAAGGTATATTCCCTTTTTATTTGCCTCATAGCGATAGTTTTTTGGGTAGTTATCCTATTAGTTCTGCTACTCTAACATTGCCAAATGATGATGATGCACAAGTAGAGCCAGAGATTGTACTTTCATGCGAGATAACATATGATAAAAACAAAAAAGTGATCTCTCTTTTACCAAAAGCTTTTAGTACCTTCAATGACTGCACTATTCGTAAAGAAGGAGCAAAAAAGATATCTCATAAAAAAAGTTGGGGAGATGATAGTAAGGGTATTTCAACCAAATGGATAGAGATAGATAGATTTGAAAACGGAGGTGTAATGGATCATTATCATCTCTGCTCTTATCTACTTAGAGATGGCGTTTTACATGAATATGGGGTAGATGCACCATTGCTCGGTTATGGTTATTTTTATGAAAAACTCATTAATTGGCTAGTTGATAAATTGAATACACAAAAAGACTTTGGTCCTCTAGAGGATATGTCCATGCATCTTAAAAATTCCAATTATCCTACAACTGCACTTGTGTCAATAGGAGCTACAGCGTACGCTCCATTTGGAGAGAGTCATTATCTGCAGAGTGGCGATGAGATATTTGTGGTTGCATATGATGCAAGAGTAGATGATGGCTCTATAAATGAGAGCGAAACAAAAGTGGTGTTGCACCAAACAGTGAAGTAAAAGATAACTAGAATATGCAACTTTATAAATTTATAGTTAACGGCAAAGTTCAAGGCGTATTTTATCGCAAAAGCGTATCCCAAAATGCTATGAGAGCCGGATACAAAGGTACGATAAAAAATCTCCGTAATGGTACAGTCGAAGTGTACGCAGAGCTTCTTGATGACGAGATTAACGGATTTTTAGAGCTATTAAGAAAAGGTTCTCATTTATCGGAAGTAAATGATATATCTTATGTCTTGGCAAGTAACGAAAGACTTGAATATGATGGATTTATTATTTTGTAAGTAGATGTAAAATATTTTATAACAGTGTGGATTTACCACACTGTTACATCTTTGTTTCGTTTTTTGAAGTGTTCTTGGTCATTACCACATAATGGACACTCCTTAGGTGCTTTGTGACCTCGATGTACATGGCCACACACTTCACAAACATACTCTTCTTCTACATCGGAATTAAAAAATCTATCTTCTTCTATTGCCTCTAATAAAGCTAAATATTCAGCTTCATGTTCTATTTCAACTTTTCCTATGCTAGCAAAAAGTCGTGCTATTTCTTTATGACCTTCATCTTTGGCTATAGATGAAAAGCTTGGATACATTTCTGTATGTTCGCCATTTTCTCCTTTAGCAGCATCTGTAAGATTTTGTTTTGTATCATTAAGTTCGGAATTGTTTATCAATTTATTATGTGCTTTAAATTCTAAAAAAGCATGTTCTTTTTCGTTGTTTGCCGCTTCTTCAAAAAATTTTGCGACCTTAAAATAACCCTCTTTACGAGCAATTTCAGCAAAAAATTCATATTTATTTCTAGCTTGGCTCTCTCCGGCAAATGCTTTCATGAGATTAACTGCAGTTAGATTTTCAGTTATGCAGCTCATAGACTCTCCACAGCACACTAGTGTGCCACCACTACCAACATGGCTTACTTCTACTTCATTACCGCATTTATTGCATTTGTAGGTTTCGTATTGTCTCATAATAACTCCTATGCCATGCTTTTTTTCAAATCAGTTATGAAATCAGCTATATCATCGTGCAAAGTTTGCAGATCTTCTTCGTGTTCCACTTCGTCTGCTAATATAGATGAGACCATGTTGTAGGTAATAATATCTTTGTCTTTTGTCATATCAGCTAGTTTGGAATATACAGAGATAGCACACTGTTCACCTTTGATAGCATCATTTAGTATTGCGACCACATCAAAGTCTTTTGGTTCATCGTATCCGCAATTTGTATGAGTAAACCAAGCTTGAGGATGGGCAAGAGGCACACCGCCCAATTGAATAATACGATCAGCCACCATGGTTGCATGTCTAAGTTCATCTGCAGCGTGTTGAGTTAATTCTACTATTGCAGCATCTCTCATTATGCCTTTTATGACTTTTGCTTCTATGAAGTATTGATAATATGCCAACCATTCATCAGCATATGCTTTATTTAGCATAGCAATTATCTCATTTATCTCTAAGCCTTTAATTATTGAATTTCCTCGTTTAGCCACAATAAATCCTTTTAAAATAATTATTTAAAGATATTTTGTATCCTTATAAAGTATATCACCATCAAACTTAATCAATTATAAAGTATTTTTGGAAGGTTGTCGCATAAAAAGTAGAATAACGGATGTAGTAGGTGTAAGGGCTTACTAATAAAGCCCCATTACCTCAAATTGTACATACCAAACAATAAGTGAAACTATATATCCAATTAAAATAGTCCAAGAGTATTGCATGTGAGCTTGAAATGTATATATTCCTTTTAGTCTTCCCATGACGCCGACTCCAGCTGCAGAACCAAAGCTTATCAAGCTTCCCCCGATCCCTGCAGTAAGGGTTACTAGTAGCCATTGGTCTATTCCCATGCTTGGATTAGCTTTTAGTATAGCGCTCATTACAGGAACGTTGTCTATAATTGCAGAAATAAATCCAACTCCAATATTGCCCAATGTCGGTCCTATTTTGTCATATATGACTGTGATATATTCCAAAAATCCAAGGAAATGCAGGGCTCCTACGGCTGAAAGAATACCAAAGAAAAAGAGCAAAGTGTCATTTTCGATATGTTTCATGTTTACAAAAACATCGAAGCTTTCACCACTATTGTGCTTAAGAGTATAAGAATAGACTTTTAAAAGTGCAAGCCCGGACATCATTCCCCACATAGCAGGGAAATGGAAAAACTGGTGTCCAAGTACAGCAATTGCAATAGTAGCAACACCTAAGTATATTATTACTTTTGCACCGTCTTTTAGTTTTTCAATTTTATTTGTTTGGTCCGAAAATGGAGGTCTTCCATTCGGTACTACTCTAGATAAAAGTAATGCAGTTATCAAATAACCGATTATAGAAGCCGGGAAGAGATACAAGAAATCTGCAAATGCACCCTTTCCCGCAGTCCATGCCATCAGAGTGGTGATATCTCCAAATGGGCTCCAAGCGCCTCCGGCATTGGCTGCTACTACTATGTTAATGGCGCTAGGTACTAAAAACTCTTTGGTTGTCTTGTCAATTGTGAACAATACTGTGGACAAAATCAATGCAGTCGTTAAATTATCAGCCACAGGAGAGATGAAAAATGCCAACAATCCTGTTAGCCAAAAGAGCTGCTTGAATGTATATCCTTTAGATATAAGCTTATATTTGAGCACATCAAAAATGTTTCGCTCTATCATAGTCTCTATAAATGTCATAGCAACAAAAAGAAAGAAAAATATCTCTGCAATTTCAAGGATAAGCACTTTCATCTCAGCGTGCAACAGCTCTGGGTCAAGGCCGTTAATGGCAAAATATATGCCGATGACCATAAACATAAGTGTGCCTGTTGTTAATGATGGGATAGCTTTATTTATTTCAAATTTTTCTTCAGTAGCTATAAAATAATATCCTATGATAAATATCACAAGAGAGACCATTCCCACCCATGTCCATGTAAGATGAAGCGTTTCTGTCATATTGTTCCTTTTATTTTTTGATTATACCGTAGATGTTATTTAAACCAATCTTTTACTCTTTCAAAACAGTTTTCAAAGATAGTTTTGTGTGGTTTGCTCTCAATGCCAAAGCTATTTTGCAACTCTTCAAGCATATCTTTTTGTTCGTTATTAAGAGAAGTTGGAAATACAATATTTACTTGAGCTATCAATCTTCCTTTGCGTCCACTGTGAACATCTGCTACCCCTTCATTTGAAAATACAAATTGTTCTTTATCAGCAGTTCCTTTTTTGAGTTCCAATTCAAGTTCGCCGCGAAGAGAAGGAATGGTTACTCTTTCACCTAAAATAGCTTGTGTAAAAAATATAGGCACTTCTATGTATATATCATTACCATTGCGAATGAAATTTTCATCATCTTTTACCATAAACGTCACATACAAATCGCCTCTTTGGCCATTTTTGGATATATTGCCATGGCCTTTGACTCTTAATCTGTTGCCATTATCAATACCTGCAGGTACTTTGATAGTGACTTTCTCTTTTTTGGTCTCATATCCTTTTCCGCCGCATGAAGTGCATTTTTCTTGTGCCATTTTTCCTTCGCCGTGACATGCCGGACAAGTTTGAGCAAATGTCATAAAACCTTGTTTCATAACTACTTGTCCATGACCTTTACAAGTTTGACAAGTTGTCAATTTACCATTTTTGGCTCCAGTACCATCACATGCTTCACATGCGCTTTTGTATGAGATCTCTATCTCTTTTTCGCATCCAAAAACTGCCTCATGAAACTCAAGTGTGTATTTGATTTCAAAATCTAGAGGATATTTCGAAGAATTTTGAGTTCTACTGCTGCCTCCAAAACCTCCAAAACCTCCGCCAAACATAGAATTAAATATATCCATGATATCATCCATGTTTGCCGATCCGCCAAATCCGCCCATGCCTCTGCCCTCAAGTCCTGCTTTGCCATATCTGTCGTAAATAGAACGCTTATCCTCATCACTAAGCACTTGGTATGCTTCATTGACCAGTTTAAATTTGTCTTCTGCTTCTTTGTCGTCAGGATTTCTGTCTGGATGATATTGCATAGCTAATTTACGATAAGATTTTTTGAGTTCCGCCCCATTGCAGTCACGACTTACTTCAAGTACTTCATAATAATCTACTTCTGTCATTATAATTCCTTAGGATTTTATTTATATATAGTATGAATAATTAATTTTGGGCGAATTCTACCATAAATTTGCTATAATGGCAATCAAAAAGAGCGCCTTAGATGATCGTACATATCGTTTTATTCAGTTTCAAAGAAGATGACAAAATCTCAAATATTCAAAAAGCAAAAGAGATGCTTTCTGCACTGCAAGGCAATGTTCCCTCACTCAAACATATTGAAGTCGGTGAAAATTTTTCTACTGAAAATAGAGCTATGGATCTTAGTATTATTACCCATTTTGATACCAAAGAAGATTTGCAAGAGTATGCTGTGCATCCTGAACATATGAAAGTGGTAGAGTTTATCAAACAAGTAGTGGAGTACTCCAAAGTAGTGGATTATGAAACACTCTAAAATTGAAGCATTTGAAAATTTAGTTAGCGCTTTTGAAGCTTTTCCTACAATAGGCAAAAAAACGGCTATCCGTTTAGCTTATCATAGTGTAATGATAGATAACTTTGCAGCTATGAAACTGGCCCATGCTATAGAAGCAGGGGTGGGCAATATAGGCAAATGCGCTAAATGCCACAATATGAGCGAAGATGAAATTTGTGCGATATGCTCTGATCCATATAGGGACACAACATTGCTATGCATAGTCCAAAGCGCCAAAGATATTCTAGTTATCGAAGAAAGCGGGCAGTTTAACGGTGTTTATTATGTGGTTAGAGAGCTCAGCGACCTGGACGAAAGTCATCTGTTTAGTGCGGTTGAAGGAGTTAGTGAGGTAATATTTGCTTTTCCGCCTAGCATAGCAACCGATACTATGATACTCTATATTGAAGACAAACTCAAAGATTTTGATCTCATATTTACCAAGATAGCCCAGGGGGTACCTACAGGGGTGGAACTTGAAAATATAGATCTATTATCACTCTCTCGCGCCTTGCAATCAAGGGTTAAGGTTTAGACTCTAAATATTTTGTCATGCTGAATTTATTTCAGTATCTCTCGCTCCAGTTGTCTCGATGGGAACGCATATAAACTGTCTGATTCTATAATAACTATAAAATTTAATATATTAAATCATTTTATTTTTATTATAGACTAAAATAGCTCAAAAAAAGTTACACTTGTATTGATCTTAAGAATATTGATATGATATTACTCTCTCGTGCACTTTCCGGTAGGAACAAGATAGATATAATATCTATACGAAAAATATAAATCAAACTTTTTTACAAAAAAATCATCTAAATTTTTAAGCTTTTTGACACAATAGTTTCAAATAGAGTTATAATTATCAAATATCAAAGATATGACTATTTTCTGTGGGAGTCTACAAATGGCAAAAGTAAAAAAGGTAGTTAAAAATCTTAAAAAGAAATTGACCAAAGAGGAACTTGAAGAGCTAGCTCTTCAAGATCAAATTAATGATGTAGTTGTACAAGCGGATGCAGAAGCCAGCGTTAACGCAATAGATACAAGCTCTTTACCGCATTATGCCGAAGCAACCAGCAATGATACGGGTGGTGTTGCGACAACAACGTCAGAATCTGGCGTGATAGCGGGTACGGGATTATCTGCCGGGACAATGTTAGCTATAGGCGCTTTGGCTATAGGCGGTATAGCTGCTGCTTCAGGTGGCGGAGGGGGAGGTGGTACGCCACCACCTTCGGATACTACACCTCCTGATGCAGGAACTCTAGGCTTTACAAATCTTACAGATACCGGAAGTGATAATACTCCTGACATCACTCAAGATAATGAATTTGATCTGACACTGACAGGAAACGAAGCGGGGAGCACGGTAGCATATGAAGTATCCACGGATGACGGAGCAACTTGGAATACAACAACAGCTTCACAATCAGGATTAACAGATGAAGCATATCAGTTCCGCGCAGTAGTAACTGATGCCGCAGGCAACAGTTCAACTACAAATGTCATAAGTGTAACTGTGGATAATACCCCTCCTATTGCAACCATGATTGTTTATCCTGAAGTCGAATTGGATGGTATGGGTAGTTATGATGACAGCCCCCAAATAACATCAGTCGGAACAAATGGGGAATTTGCTGTAACATGGGAAGGCCACAACGGTAGTAATTATGATATTTTTGTGCAAAAGTTTGATAGCGATGGAACTCCAGTCGGCAGCGAAGTTCAACTTGAAGGTATGGGTGGTGAAGATAGATATCCACAAATAACATCAGTCGGAATAAATGGGGAATTTGTTGTTGCTTGGTATGGTTTTAATGGTAGTAATTATGATATTTTTGTGCAAAAGTTTGATAGCGATGGAACTCCAGTCGGCAGCGAAGTTCAACTTGATGTTATGGGTGGTAGTGATGCCAATCCTAGAATAACATCAGTCGGAACAAATGGGGAATTTGTCATTGCTTGGAATGGCAACATTGGCAATAATTATGATATTTTTGTCCAAAAGTTTGATAGTAATGGCATCCATACCGGAAGTGAAGTCCAACTTGATGGTATGGGTGGCTTTGAAGACAGTCACCAAATAACATCAGTTGGAACAAATGGGGAGTTTGTAGTTACTTGGCGAGGTAGCAATGGCAGTAATTCTGATATTTTTGTGCAAAAGTTTGATAGCGATGGAATTCCAATCGGCAGCAAAGCTCAGCTTGATGGTATGGGTAGTGGTGATGGCTATCCACAAATAACATCAGTCGGAACAAGTGGCGAATTTGTCGTTACCTGGCGAGGCGACGACAATAGTACCTTCGATATTTTTGTCCAAAAGTTTGATAGCAATGGAACTCCAGTCAGCAGTGAAGTTCAACTTGATGGTATGGGTGG
>DIKI01000009.1:364-76586 GCA_002424475.1 Sulfurovum sp. UBA5622 | reverse complement strand
GGCTTTATAAGTCAAGGGTTTTTTATGGAAAAGTGGAAAAATATTGAAAAATTTTTTGTTTAAATAGTTAAGGTTAATAATATTATAATTTAACATATATTTTATAGATATTTATGCGTTTTTTGATACAAAAAGCTTATCTTGATTACTTTTATTGATTAACTTATATTACTATATTGGTATAAGTAGCTTCTAGCCTAAAAAGTTTCTATATATGTATATATAACAATATTCTCTTTATTGATCTTCTTGGCCAACTATATAGGCATAACCGGTTTCTGGTTGTATATTAATAGAAAAGTCTCCATTTGGATGTGTAAATGTAATAATACAAGAGGTATGAAGTGCACTAGCATAATTCGGGGTTGTAGAGGCAGTAAAACCTTGGTGCAATCTGCCGAGCCTATCAAAACCAATGTGCTGTGCATTCGCGCAACTACCAGAAAAAGTAACATTTGATATGCCGAATTTATCAGTTATAAATATTTTGCTGCTTTTCGTGCCGTCATTTCCTGCTATGCAATCTCCTCTCATTGGTTTGCCGGACAAGGAATCTATGGCAGCTTCTGTATTTACATCTATATTGCCTTCATAGCTTTTATCTGATCCTATTATATAGAACCAATTTGTTCCTCCATCACATCCGGTAAAACGCATACTCCAAAAAGCTCGCTGCCAATTAGTATTGTTTGGATTAGTAACATCATCAACAAGAGCTAGATGTTGGGTATAACGAATATCAGAAAGAATCTGGTCTGCAGCTTCTTGAGTAGTATCTGTTTTAAGTCTTGGGATTGCAACTGCGGCTAAAATACCTATTACGGTTATTACCATAATGGCTTCTAGTAGTGTAAAAGCTTTGTTTAGTTTGGACATAAAAATCCTCTTGCGATATAATAATAACCATTATATCGCAAGTTTAAAAAATTAAAAAGAAATTCTTATTAAATCTCTTCGGCCATATCAACTTGATATAAAATATCATCCATTGGGTGACGATACATTGGCATAGCAAGTCTTTTCTCATCAAGAACATGTCCAATAAATCCGATAGTTCTACCAGCAATAAAGAAAGCGTTCAATGTACCACTTGAAATAAATTCATTGATCTCTTCTTCGCTGTATCCTAAGGCTCTCCACATATCAACCATCAAGATTCCGATAGTTCCATCAACATTAAGAATAAGATTATCTTTTTTAGATGTTGTAAGTTGCTCTACAGTAAGCGCATAATCCAAAAGCGGTGTGCTTGGAAAATGCTCAGCTGCATATTTTTTGAGTCCAACAACTCTCAAATCCGGGTTTCTAAGAGATTTAATTCTATGCCCGATGCCTGGAATTGGGATACCAAGTTTTTTCATGTGATTCAAAAACTCAGCTGGAGATAGATTATTGTCATCTGCATATTTGAAATGTTCTGCTGCTCCATCAATTGCTCCACCAAATCTTGGTCCAATTGTAAGAAGTCCAGTTACTAATGACTCAACTACACTTTTACCTGCACGGGCAGTTACTTTTGCATTGTGAGCACCGCTAACTGCTGGACCATGATCTGCAACAGTTTTGATAACTGTTTCTATGAACTGTGTAGCCCATTTTGGATACTGTTTTTTGAACCAAAGAAGTGAAATAACATCACCAATACCTTTGCCTGTATCCGGAGTAGCAACGCTAGAGATCGGGAAGCCGGCATATGTAGCTTCATCTCCTCTATCATCGCTGATAGTACAAATAAAGTTTTTGCTTTTTCTAACAGATGGAATAGCATTGATAACTGGTTCTGATATTTCAGTGATAACACCCTCTGCTTTTAATTTACCATAAACTTCAGCGATTTTGTTTGGAAGATCATTGAACGAACTTGGAACATAAATGCCAGCCTCAGCCATAGCTTTGTTTTTTGCTTCTGCAGTTTCACGTTCAGCATTTGCACTTGCACCTGCGTGACCAAATTGAACACCGCTGCTATAATACTTAGCAATAGTACCAATACACCATGCAATGATAGGTTTAGTAATTTTGCCTTCTTTGATAGCGTCTATAACTTTATACTCTTCAGTGCCACCAACTTCACCAAGGAGCAACATATATTTTACTTCCGGATTGTCTTGCATTCTAAGAAGATTGTCAATAAATACAGATCCAACGAATCTGTCTCCACCGATTGCAACACCTTCAGCAATTCCATCAGCATTGATAGCTATAATGTTTGAAAGCTCATTAAACAATCCACCCGAACGAGTTACGAGTCCGCAACTTCCGGCTCTGTGAAGTTTAGAATTGATGATATTGTCGATTGTTCCGCCGATATTTGCTATTTTGAATGCACCTGGAGCAATAGCGCCAACAGTAGCCGGTCCGATCACTGTAACACCAAGATTTCTAGCTTTTGCATTCATACCTCTAGCCAATCTCTCCGGAATACCTTCGGCTGTAATCATGATAGTTTTGAATCCACCAAGATCCAAAGCCTCCATAGTTACATCATAAGCTGTTCTGAAAGATCCAAAATTAAGCAGTACATCAGCATTTGGAAATGCTTTTTTGGCCTCAGGAGTACTTTTGTATAGTGGAACCATGATCTCGTCGCCACCCCAAAAGAATTTTTGAAATTTACTATCTCCAGTTGGAGCTACAATTGCTGCAACCGAAGGAGTTTTTCTACCGATTACGAAATCGTAATCTAGCATTCTTTGGATTGCACTTGTGTTGTTGTTCCAAAAAATTGCTTGTGTATCTTTTGTAAATAATTGTGCCATATTTTCTCCTTATGCCTCTACTGCCATTCTCACGATATCTGTAACATGAGTTTCTGGTCCATACACATCTATCCAAAGACCAAGTCTATCAGCTGCCTCTTTAATATCTTTGAGACCTTTTTCATAGTTTGGTCCACCTCTTCTGACATAAATCTTCACACCGACATCTTTCATTTTATCAGCATATTTTTCAAATGCCAAAATAATACCTGTAAATGTTTTTGCGACATCTGTAAAATTTGCGATGGCTCCACCGATGATGAGAACTTTATTTCTGCCTTGAGGGTCTTTGCTTCTTGTCATCAAATCAAGCAATGTTTCTGCGTAAAATTGTGTCTCACCTGTTGTCGGTCCACCACTATACTCACCATAGTTTGCCAAATCTTCAATACCTGCAAGATCTGCAATAGTATCAGCATAAACAACTGATGCGCCTCCGCCTGCTACCATTGTCCAGATTCTAGCATCTGGTTTAAGAACTGTAAGTTTAAGTGAAGCGCCAGATTTGCTATCAGCTTCTTCGATAGCCATAACTTCAGGGGATTTTTCTTCCATACCAAAAGAGGTTGGATATTCGATATCACCCCATTGCTCTGTCATCATAAATCCAGCTGTATCATCAAGTTTTGCAACCATATCAAGAAGTTCAATTTTATTGCCTTGCATAACAAAAGGATTGATTTCAAGGTATGCAAAATTAAGTTCTCTATATGCTTTAAAGAAACCTATTGCAAATTTAGCAAATCCCTCTTTGTCTTTATCAGCAACATCTTTAGGTATATTTGCTCTGATTTTTGCTTCAATTTCTTCTTCTGTTTCAGTGATAGCAAATTTTACTTCGGTAACTTTATCCCAATTTTCTTCTACTTCCATACCGCCTTCTGCTGACATATAAAGCACATCATCATCACCAACACATGTTGCACTAATGTAATACTCTTCAGCTTGCTCATGTGGAGTAAACGGCTCAACGATAAAATGAGTCAAATAATCAGTTTTTGGCTCTCCTTCTGGAGTATCACCGTGAAATGAAAAATATACATTTTGTTTTGAGCTTGATTTTTCATCGATCCAGCTTGCAGCTTTATCTAAGCTAACATCACCTGGTTTATTATCTCTGAATAATACTAGACCGTTTTTGCCTCTTTTACCAAATAGCATATCCGGTTTAGCAACCAAAGGCTTATTGGCAAGCCATGTTTTGTGTGAAGCAGCACTTTTAAGTTCTGCGCCATTTTGAACCATTATGGTTTCATAGGCATAAGTAAAATCTGGAAAATACTTATCCCAATGTTTTGCTAAAATCGTCTTAGCATCATACTCTCTAATCGCTTTTTGAGCCATCGAGTTCTCCTTTTTTGAGTTGGTTATATATATTACCATGATAATGTTTTAACTTTTTTTGCAAGTGATGTTGAAAACTATGATTATACGAATAGTGTGTATTTTAGAAACAATAAACAATCTATTAAGATTATTTTTGACAAGAGCCAATGCCGTAATATCGCAATTGATAACTCTCTTTGATTCTTTTTGTATCGTAACAATGTTTGCCTGATGCCTTTAATTGTTGTGATAATAAATATGGGCGATATATTTTATTGGTAAAGTTAAAATATAAACCATGAGTAACACTAAAAATCAACGGTTGCGATGCAATAAATAAAACACTACTTATTAAAATAGACAAAGAAACCAATAAGCCTCGTTTATATACAACCTGAAAAGCCGGAAGCCTAACTCTCAAGCTTTGATAATAAATTTGCATCATAAATATAATACCAATAAATACATATGGCGCAAAATCTGTAATCGTAATTCGTTGTCTAATAGAAAGAAGAAGAGATAAAAATAGTGCTATGGATGATATATACCAGATAATACTCTTATTTTCTCTAAGCCAGATACGATAAATTGTATATATAAAATACAAAAAAACAAACGGAGAAAATAAAGATGCATAAATAGCAAAGATTTCGACAAAATGTCCTTTTGGTATGCCGCCAATCTCGATCCCTCTATCGAGAAAAATCAAAAGAATCGTAAATATCAATCCAAAAATCAATGTTCTATTTTCTTTATTAATTGCTCCATAAAGCGCTATAGCAATAAAAAATAATATGGAAGCATCATGTAATAAAAATAGAGCGATCATGGCCATGATTTCCAATACATAACATTCGCGATAATTGGCAATAATATAAATTAATACACACAAAAGCACCAACATTGCTATATTTGCCAATATGCTGCCTATAATGATACCCGGCAACATAGCAAAGATTGTTGTAGTAAATATTGCATCTTTTTTATCTTCAAATGCATCATTGGCTACTACATAAAATAACAAAATAGAAAAAAATCCAGCTATCAAGAAGAAAAATCTTAAGCCAAAATGACCGCCAATTAGACTATCGCCTACATGCATCAACTTTGATACTAAATCATCGGATGCATAAAATAATTCTGCTTCATTTGGAGTAATTGGAATAGCAATAGCTAAATATGTTGCAACTCCAAAATATAATAAAAATACAATACTATAAACAAATAATCTCATAAATTCAAGAAATTGGCAAGCATTTCATGCCCATATTCGCTCATGATAGATTCGGGGTGAAATTGGACGCCATAAATCGGCTTCCCTTTGATCTCAAGAGCCATGATCTCTCCATCATCCTTACTATGTGCAGTTGGCACAATGCATGAGGGCAAAGAGTCTGGACGAACAATGAGAGAATGATAGCGAGTAGCGCGAAATTCATCTGGCAGATCTTTGAAAATCGCGGTTGGTTTGTCTACTACAATTTGTGACGTCTTACCATGCATCATATTTGAAGCTCTTACTACCTCGGCTCCATAAGCTTGAGCGATACTTTGATGTCCTAGACAAATACCAAAGATAGGAGTGGTGTCTCCAAACTCACGTATTACATCAAGTGTAACTCCTGCATCATCAGGAGTAGCAGGACCAGGAGATAGTATGATTTTTTCCGGATAAAGTGCTTTTATCTCGTCTATGCTCAGCTCATCATTACGAATAACTTTGAGATCTGCTCCTAATTCACGACAATATTGGACTATATTATAAGTAAAGCTGTCATAATTGTCTATCATCAAAATCATATTCTATCCTCTTTTAAATCGACTGTCCAAAAAAACTCTATCCAACTTGGCGGCTCTTTTACGTACCAGGTTGGTGCTATTTTAGCACTTTTCTTATAAAAAATAGAGGCTACATGGAAATTGATCTGGGGATATCTGCCCTTAAATAGATCTAAAATTTTGATCAATGTATCACCGCTGTCTACTATGTCATCAACTATTAGCACACTTTTGCTGTCACTTAAATCAGGAATGTTAAATATCCTTACCTCATCAAGCTTGGTAGTATCATCGTAACCAATAGAGTTTATAGCATAAACTTTTCGGATATCATAATACTCTCCTAACATTTGAGCCATACTAAGCCCACCACGAGATATACCTACAATAGTATCGAATGGTTTATCTATCTTGGAAACAAGAGTTTTTAGATCATCTCTAAACTCTTTATATGCATAGTAATGTTTGATCATATATATTCCTTTACTCCCATATTTTTAATTCATTATAGAGACTATCTCTCTCAACAGGTGTAAATCCTGCATTTTTAATAAGCCCCACGAACTCATCTAGTTTCATACCGTGACTGCTTGCAGCTCCTGCGGCAGACTGTATGGCCTCTCGTTCTATAGTACCGTCCAAATCATCACAACCATACTCTTGTGCTATTAAAGCCAAACCGATAGTAGATGTAGCCCAATAAGCCTTGATATGAGGTATATTATCAAGTAATATACGGCTAATAGCATATGTTTTGAGAATCTCGTGAGCTGTTGGATAATTTTCAACACGCAAAAAGTTGTTTTCTTTTTGATAAACTAACGGTATAAAAGCATTAAATCCGCCCGTGATGTCTTGCAAATCGCGCAAACGAAGCATATGGTCTATACGATGAGCCCTGCTCTCCACATGCCCAAAAAGCATTGTAGCATTGCTTTGTCTACCTCTTTCATGCCATTTGCGATGGATCTCTAACCATCCAACTGAACTTACCTTGCCTTTACATAGATACTCACGAACTTCTTCATCAAATATCTCGGCCCCGCCGCCTGGCATACTATCTACGCCATTGGCTATCATCATATCTATGATAGTATCGTAGCTATGCCCATAATGGCGAGAAAGAAAATCAATCTCAGCTGCAGTAAGAGCTTTGATATGAATATCTGGCAAAGCATCTTTGATCTTTCTAAATCCGCCCATGTACCATTCCATACCTACTTCTGGATTGTGAGCTGAGACTATATGCACCTCTTTGGCACCATTTGCATAAGAGTTTTTAGCTATTTGAAGTATCTCTTCATGACTCATAGCATATGGATTTGGATTTTTTCTACTTGCACTATATGCGCAAAATTTACAAACATCGGCACATATGTTTGTAGGATTAATATGACGATTGATATTGAAATAGCTCTTTTTGCCAAATCTGCGTGTGCGAATATCATCTGCAAGAGAGCCCAAAGTAATCAAATCAAAATCATAAAGTTCATTTGCCTCTTGGCTAGTTAGTCTTATGCCTTGTTTTATTTTGTTTACTAAGTCCATATCCAAATCCATTGTAATTTTTTGCTATTATACCAGTATTAGTTTAGGAGTCAAATTTAATACTAGGAATAAGTGTGAAGATAGCCAAAGAGCAGATTGAAGAACTTTTGTATAAAAATGCTACTAGTTTCGAGATAGCTAAAGTCATCAAAAAAAATCTTGATAACTATTTTGGCACACTAGAGGATCGTTTTCAAAAAAGCAGTGGCAAAGACTTTTTGGTACAACACACAAGACATATTGACGAAATACTGCAAATCATATATCAAGTAAGTCTACGCGAGGCTTTCGGCTCTTATATGCCAATGAAACATTCTATTCCTATAGCACTCATTGCACTTGGCAGTTATGGGAGAGAACAGCTTTGTGTATATAGCGATATTGACCTCATGATAGTTTATGAAGAGATAGAAGGTTACAATACCAAAGTTTTGATAGAAAAAATGCTATATATTTTATGGGATAGCGGTCTCAAACTTGGACATCGCGTACACACTACTAAAGAACTCTTAAATGTATCTCAAACTGACATTACCATCAAAACTGCAATTTTGGAATCTAGATTCATAGAAGGCTCCAAGTCTATATGGACTGAAACACAAAATATTATAAATGCAATAAGACATGATAATCCTGAAGAGTTCATTCGTCTCAAAATAGAAGAGCAAAAATCAAAACATTTGAGTTTTCCACTTACCATGGAGCCAAATATCAAAGATGGGGTTGGTGGTTTTCGGGATGCAAATCTAGTATACTGGATAGGAAAGGTGCTTTACAATGTAGACAACATAAGACAACTTCCTAATGATATAGTCGACGACAATGATTATCGCATTTTTAGAATTGCTTTAGAGTTTTTATTCCGGGTTAGAGCCGCTTTGCATCTAGTTGCCCAAAAAAAAGAAGATAGGCTCAGGCTGGAGCTCATACCTAGAGTCGCTTTGCTTTTAGGATATAAACATGGTCAAAAAGAACAGATAAAATTTGCCAAAAAAGTAACACAAAGTTTGCGTATCATCAATCTATACTGCGGTTTGTGGATATATGAAATGGGCAAAACCAAAGTTGATCTGGATGACAAAACTTGGTTATTGCTGCCAGATGAGACAAATATGTCTTTGTCTGCATTATTGAAATTTTTAACAATAAATGCCACTGCAACAGATTATACATCAAATCCAACCTTGATGAGCGCATTGGTGCATTGTAAACAACCATCTAGTTTATCCAGGGCCATGCTAGAAACCATAAAAAAAATATTTTATTCTACACATGCTTATTCCGTCATACAAACCTTATCACAAGCAAGACTTTTAGGATCATTACTTCCTCCGTTCAAAAAAGTAATTGATTTACCGCAATTTGACGGTTATCATCATTATGCAGTAGATATTCACTCTATAAATGCTTTGTATCATCTGGAGCATATCAAAGAAAATAATATCAAATCACTTTTTGAGGCACTGGATAATGATGAAAAAGCCTTGTTAAAACTTGTCATTCTTTTGCATGATACAGGCAAAGGACGCCAAAAAGATCATAGTACTATAGGTGCATTGCTTTTCAAGTCTTTTGCTCAAAAATTGGATTTTCAAGAAAACATGATAAAACTAGGTGAACTTCTCATCACACACCATACTCTCATGAGCCGCGTAGCACAAAGAGAAGATCTGCATAATGAAAGAACGATTTTAAATTTTGTATCGCACTTCAAAAACAAAATAATAATTGACATGCTTTACATTCTTACTTATGCTGACATGAACGGTGTTGGTGGTGGAATATATAGCTCATTTACCAGTAAATTACTAAAAACGCTTTATTATAATGCCATTGAAGCATTGGAACATACAGAGCTTATTGATGAGACAGCAAAAAGGATCAAAAAAATACAAGCACTCAAAAAGAATCCTGATTTCTTGGATCTCAACAAAATGGAACAGAAAAAAATTCTATCGATTCCGGCCAATCTGCCATTTTTGCGTTATTCATCCGAGGCAATAGTAGCACTTTCAAAAAAAGCATTTGGTACGCAAGGATATCGATATTGGATACATAACGATGAATATTTTAGTCTGGAAATCGTGCGAGAAACACCTATAAATCTTGGTTATCTTCTAGGAAGATTATCATATCTAGAGATAGGCGATATGGAGATAAGCAAACTCTTTGACAATCTGAAATATTTTAAGATAGATTACACTACTAAGATCACTGTTGATGATATGGACATCATTGATGAGATTATAAAATTATCTTTTGACCCGTCACTTCAAACCAGTATCAAAAAACCGGAAATATTACGTTCTGAAATAGATATAAATTGTGAACATTCACAACACTATGCATCAATGTACCTGCATACAAAAAATCAAAAAGGACTGCTTGCGTACATCATTGATATATTTGACGATCTTGGCATTGATATAGCATCTGCAAAGATTCATACTATCAAAAATCGCACCAGAGATTTGTTTCTCATCGAAAAGAATGGAAACTTTTGTCATAATATCGAATTAATTATCCAAAAACTCACGGAGAATAGCTAAATGTGCGGAATCGTAGGCTATATTGGCAACAAAGAAAAAAAAGATATATTACTTGACGGGCTTCAAGAGTTAGAATATAGGGGATATGATTCAGCCGGGATTGCAATAATCGAAGATAAACATCTAAGAAACTTCAAGGCTGTAGGCAAATTAGAAAATCTCAGAGCTAAAACAAAAGATTATTCAAGCAAGGGATTTGGTGTAAGTATAGGACATACAAGATGGGCAACGCATGGCAAACCAACTGAACTAAATGCTCATCCACATCTAGGGGAATACAGCTTTGTGGTACACAATGGTATTATAGAAAATTATCAAGAGCTAAAAGCAAAACTCCAAAAAGATGGCATAACTTTTTTGAGTCAAACAGATACAGAAACTATAGTTCATCTGTTTGAATACCACTATAAACAAAATCAAAATACATTCGAATCATTTAGACAGACTATATCTGAACTTAAAGGCGCATACGCAATTTTGCTTATTACAGAAGTTGCTCCAGATTCCATATTTTTTGCCAAAAATGGTTCACCTATGCTGATCGGTTTTGATGGCAAAGATATATATTTTGCCTCATCAGATACTCCTATTATTGGAAAAGCAAAAGAGGTCTATTATCTCGAAGATGGTGAATTTGGATTTGCAAAAGACGGAAAGGTAGTATTATTTAATTCTAATGGAGAAAAATCACTGCATGTCAAACCACTTCTTGTAGATAAAACATCGGCTCAAAAAGATGGCTATAGATTTTTTATGGAAAAAGAAATATATGAGCAAAGCCGCGTAATGAGCGAGACTATGATGGGAAGAATCGGAGGTGATAGCATATCTTTTGAAGAATTAGATGAATCATTTTTAGAAGGCATAGAAGCTATAAAAATCTGTGCATGCGGTACTAGCTATCATTCTGCGCTAGCAAGCAGTTATCTGTTTGAAAGAATCTCTCGTATTCCTTGTCAGGTCGAGATAGCCTCAGAATTTAGATATAAAGATCCTCTTCTGAACAAAAATACACTATTTGTTACGATATCACAAAGCGGCGAGACAGCTGATACGCTTGAGGCTCTTAAAATGGCGAAACGAGCGGGCTTAAAAAGTCTTAGTATATGCAATGTGGATAATTCATCAATAGTAAGAGAGAGCGACAGAGCGATCCTGACTAGAGCCGGCATAGAAAAAGGAGTGGCAAGCACTAAAGCATTTGCTACTCAAACAATGGTGCTGTGGATGTTATCTGTCTATTTTGCTCAGATCAAACATAGCGTTTCAAGTGAGATTATCACTTCAGAGATAGATGCCATGATACATGTTCCAAAAGTCCTTCTTGTTCCAGATGGCCTGCACGAGCAAATACATAGATTATCAAAAAGATATTTGCATGGGCACGGTTTCTTTTTCATAGGTAGAGATCTTTTTTATCCGCTGGCTCTTGAGGGTGCATTAAAGCTAAAAGAGATTAGTTATCTGCATGCTGAAGGCTATCCTGCCGGAGAGATGAAACATGGTCCTATTGCACTAGCCGATAGTGAACTCTTCACTGTAGCGCTCATGCCACGTAGTTTACATTATGAAAAGATCAAAAGCAATGTAGAAGAATTAAGCGCTAGAGATGCTACTATACTTGCTATCTCACCAGAATTATTTAAATTGGCTGATGATTTTATACAAACGCAATATGATTCTCATCCTATGCTGGAGTTTTTTGAGATGATGGTTATAACTCAACTTTTGGCACTAGAAATTTCTGTAAGACTTGGTAATGATGTTGATATGCCAAGAAATCTTGCAAAAAGTGTTACAGTAGAGTAGCAAGCCTGCTCTACTAAGATTATGCAGCTTCCTTCTATTTTATGTTCAATATCAGCTTCACTTAAAAGCAAAAGCGCCAAAGCTATTGTTGTTGGCGGAAGCGTGAGAGATTATTTTATGGGCTTAAAAGTAAAAGATTATGATATAGAAGTCTATGGCGTATGCGATATAGATGCTCTAGAACAAATTCTTTCATCCTTTGGTAAAGTAAATATTGTAGGCAAAAGCTTTGGAATACTTAAATTATCCTATGGGGGGGATGAATATGATTTCTCGCTTCCTAGGACCGAAACCAAAATAGGAAATAGACATAAAGATTTTGATATAAAATGCAATAGCTTTTTGTCTTATGAAGAAGCATTTAAAAGAAGGGATTTTACCATAAATGCGATTGGCTATGATATTGAAACCAAAAAAATCATTGATCCATTTAACGGTAAAAATGACTTAGATAAAAAAATATTGCGTCACATAGACAATGATACATTTATAGAAGATCCATTACGAGTTTACCGGGCTATCCAATTTGTAAGCCGCTTTGGATTTACCTTGCATGACTCAACTTTCAAATTGTGTCAAAAAATGGTGGACGACAACATGCTTGAACATCTTCCCAAAGAGAGAGTTTATGCAGAATTTAAAAAAATGCTACTAAGATCTAAATACCCATCAATAGGTTTTAAACTAGCAAAAGAGCTAAGAGTTCTACGATACTATCCGGAGCTTAAAGCATTAATAGGTTTGCGTCAATCTCCTATTTATCATCCGGAAGGTGATGTATGGACACACACTATGATGGCGCTTGATGAAATGGCAAAGCTAAAAACCGGTGATGATAAAAAAGATGAAAAATTGCTTTGGGCTGTACTTTGCCATGATCTTGGCAAGGCAACTCATGCTCAACTAATAGACGAAAACATCACATCCATAGGTCATGAAACAGCTGGAATTGAACTTATGTATTTATTTATAAGCAGACTTACCAATGAGTATAAATTGATAAAACAGATAGAGCCGCTTGTTAGATATCACCTCGCGCCATCCCAATTATATAAACAAAAAGCCACAATAAAAGCTATTCGTCGTCTATCAACAAAAGTAAATATAGAAGAATTGGTACTGGTAGCCAAAGCTGATTTTTTGGGTCGTCTTACACCAGAAGCACAAAGCGGAGTATATGAAGCTGGCGAATGGTTATTGGCAGAATCAAAAAAAATAGGAGTTAACAACAGAGCGCCTACTCCTCTTTTGCAAGGCAGAGATCTTGTGAAATTAGGACTTAAACCTTCGCCTGCTTTTAAAAATATTTTACATGAAGCTTACGAAGCCCAAATAGAAGGTGCTATCGCCACGCATGATGAAGCCTTGCTATGGGCTGTAGAATATATCAAAGAAACTAAAATTTAATTTTCATATTTTATGCTGATTTTAATTCAGCATTATTCTTCTTCTGTTTTCATTCCTACTAATTCTTCATAAAGAGCTTCTATCTCTTCATCTTCTAACTCATCGCGATTGAGCTCTTCAAGTATAGCAAAACACTCCGTGCGCATTTCTCTGAGTTCTTCAAGATCTTCTTTTTGTTCTTGTAAACTTCCGTTCCCCTCGCTAATAGCTTCAAATAGCTCATCAATAGCACTTTCCAAATCTGGAATAATTTCACTGCTAAGCAGTGTATGCAGTTTATCTTTCATAGTCATTTTTAGCCTCCCCTAGACCATTTTGAATATTATAGCCAAATATCTATATGACACATCTAAAGTCTATATATTTTAGATATAATTTTCATATATTAAAATCATCAAAAAGGATAAATTATGAAAATAATCGGAATTATAATCGGACTATTCCTCCTAATTTCTGCTATAGTAATTTTGCCTAGAGTTAATAATGTTCCAAAATTAGATGAAGAGGTAAAAAGTTATGCTGCCCAGCTGGACAATCAATACAAAAGAAGAGCTGATCTGGTACCAAATTTGGTAGCAACAGTAAAAGGTTATGCATCACATGAAAAAGATGTACTTACCCAAGTAACTGAGGCTAGGGCAAAAGTGGGTCAAATGACACTTACTCCTGAGGTTCTAAATAATCCGGAGGCATTTAAAGCTTACGAACAAGCTCAAGATGGTTTAAGCAGTGCACTCTCAAGATTAATGGTAGTTGTAGAAAATTATCCAGAGCTTAAAGCCAATGAAAATTTTTTAAATCTTCAAGCCCAATTGGAAGGCACGGAAAATCGTATAGCCGTTGCCAGAAAAGATTATATAGAAGCAGTCAAACGTTATAATCTTGAACTTCGAACGATTCCAGGCAAATGGGTAGCGGCTATTTTGTATCCAGATGCCAAAGTAAAACAAAATTTTAGCGCTTCTCCGGCAGACCAAGCTGTTCCAAAAGTAACGTTTTAAAGGGATAAAATGCCACTCCTTAAGAGCCTCTTGGTATTAGTACTCCTTATTGGAGGACTGTATGGCGAACCAAAATTCCCGTCACTAAACAATTCAAGAATTGTAGATGAAGCATCGTTGTTTGACTCATCCCAAAAAAGTATATTAGAACAAAAATTAGCAGCCTATGAGCATAATAGTTCAAACCAAATCGTCATCGTTACACTAAAATCACTAGATGGGTATGACATATCTGATTACGGATATCAGCTTGGACGACACTGGGGTATCGGTCAAACTAAAAAAAATAATGGAGTGCTTCTCATAATTGCTCCAAATGAACGCAAAGTCCGTATAGAAGTTGGATATGGACTTGAAGGGGCCTTGAATGATGCCACAGCTAATACAATAATCCAAAAAGATATATTGCCATTTTTTAAAACCGGCAATTATTATGAAGGTACGAGCAAAGGCATTGATAGTATTATCAAAGTCACAAAAGGAGAGTATACCAGTGAACCAAAGGAAACTATAGATGATGGTTCTATATTTAAATTTTTGATGCCAGTACTATTTTTATTTATTATGATATCAAACATATTTTTTAAAAAAGGTACCACCAGAAAATCAAATATAATACCTTCATTGGTATCTAGTGGCGTAGCCGGAATAATTAGCTGGATTATGTTTGCGATTATACCCATTAGTATTGCTATTGCTGTGATTATTTTTTTGATAGTGCTGTTTGGGCATTTGTCGCCATTAAGCAGCTACAATTCTCGAAGTGGAGGTGATTTTGGAGGATTTAGCAGTGGAGGTGGAAGTTTTGGCGGATTTAGCGGCGGTGGCGGAAGTTTTGGCGGTGGCGGAGCAAGCGGGAGTTGGTAAATGAGCATACTTAAGAATAGATCAAAAGAAAAAATACACCAAGCTATAAGTGAAGTAGAGACCAAAAGCTCATGTGAACTGGTAGCTGTCTTGACACAAAAAAGCAGTGACTACACAACAATTACTCTTCTTTTGGCAAGCTTAATTGCCATATTGCTACCAGCTTTTTTATTGATATGGAAGCCTTATATGGGAGCATTGCATATATATGAGATACAAGTTGTCACTTTTGCGATCACTTATTTATTGTTTTCCATTGACAAAATACAGCAAATTTTAATACCTAAAAAAATTCTACACAAACAAGCTTCGGTAAAAGCATATGAAAGTTTCATGACACTCGGACTTAATCAAACCTCTAATCATCAAGGCGTAATGATATTTGTCAGTATTTTTGAGCATTTTGTAGAGATAATAGTTGACAATGGGGTTAGCGATAAACTACCAAATAGCATATGGCAAAATATCGTTGATGAATTTATAACAGATGTTAAAAATGGAAATTTTGAAAAAGGATATATTAAAGCCATTCAAACAATAGGAGAAATCTTAAAAGTAGAATTTCCGATACGTGATAATGATAAAAATGAACTATGTAATCATTTGGTGGAGATATAACAACTCATTTCGGCATTGCAGGGGAAGGAACGTGGCAATCCATTTATGGACTGCCACGACTTTTTGAAAGTCTCGCAGTGACAAAACTTGCCATTAAAATAAAAACTAAATCAATGGCAACCACAGCCTGTACCGCAACTTCCACCGCTGCTTTGTTGCGGAGCGGTACCTGTGCTGCATGCGCTTACGCCTGGAGGTGTAGTAGGCTGGATACCAGAATTGTCAGCTCCACCCTCTTCGTTCACTTTATCTATAAATGCAATAAGTTTGTTAGCTGCTTCTTGATAGCGTTTCGCAGTTTCACTATCTGGTTTGTGATACACGATAGGCATGCCTGTATCTCCACCGATTCTAATTGCCGGCTCGATTGGTATACGAACCATTAAAGTACTATCAAATTCTTTTGCTACTGCTTCGCTAGTACCCATACCAAAAATATCAGATTCGGTTTCACATGATGGACATATAAATCCACTCATATTTTCTATTACTCCAGCGATTGGGATATGTAGCTTTTGGAACATATCAAGGCTTCTTCTGCTGTCATCCAAGCTAACTTCTTGAGGAGTTGTGACTGTAACACCAGCAGTAACCGGGACTGATTGAGCCAAAGTAAGTTGTGCATCACCGGTACCTGGTGGCATATCAATGACCAAAACATCCAATTCGCTCCAAAGAATATCTCGTAAGAACTGTTCGATAGCTTTCATGATCATAGAACCTCTCCAAATGAGAGATTGTCCTGGCTCCATAAGTGATCCCATGCTCATTACTTCAACGCCATAAGCTTTAAGCGGCAATACTTTGTTGCCTTGGATCTCCGGTTTTTGATCCAACAAGCCCATCATCCGAGGAACATTTGGTCCATATATGTCAGCATCCAAAAGCCCTACTTTTTTGCCTTGCATAGCCATTGCGATAGCAAGATTAACTGAAGTAGTAGATTTACCTACCCCACCCTTGCCTGAACTTACCATAACAAAATTCTTAACTTGTGGCGCTAAGTTTTTACCGCTCATAGAATTACTCATCTCCTTTGGAGCTTTTGGTTGTATGATCGTTGCTATTACTTCACTTGCACCAATCTTTTTAAGTTCAACTTCGATATCTTTATTTAACTGTTCTTTCACTTCTGGAGCACTTGAAGTAATATCTAAACTAAGTGCTACGCGATTATCACTAATTTCAATATCTTTTACAAAATTGAAAGTCACAATATCTTTCGTAAAACCAGGATAAGTTACATTTTTTAATGCTTCTAAAACTTTTTCTTTTGTCATATAATTTTCCTTTTAATTAGTTTATATTCTTCTTTTAGGCCCCAAAACAAGTTTGGAGCGACGAATGTAATAAATCGCTATTTCATATACTTTACAATAAATCTACTAGATTCCTGCCTTCGCAGGAATGACAAACAATAAACCCTTAAATTTAAACATTAACTTTCAGTCATAGCATTGCCATGTTCGGCAATGATATTTTGAGTTATTTTGTACGAACAAAACTTTGGTCCGCACATAGAACAAAACTCTGCATCTTTAAACACATCTTGTGGCAATGTCTCATCATGGAACTCCTTGGCCCGATCAGGGTCAAGCGCCAATTCAAATTGACGATTCCAATCAAATCTATATCTTGCATCGCTCATTTCATCGTCTACATCTCTTGCACCCTTACGGCCTCTAGCAATATCTGCTGCATGTGCTGCAATCTTATAAGCTATGATACCTTCTCTTACATCATGTGCATTTGGAAGTCCTAAGTGTTCTTTTGGAGTAACATAACATAGCATCGCTGCGCCATGCCAACCACCTACTGCTGCACCTATAGCTGAACTGATATGATCATACCCTGCAGCAATATCTGTTACTAATGGCCCCAAAATATAAAAAGGAGCTTCATGGCAATACTCTCGCTCAATCTTCATGTTTCTTTCAATTTGATTAAGTGGTACGTGCCCAGGTCCTTCTATCATTACTTGTACATCTTTTTCCCATGCTCTTAGAGTAAGTTCACCTAGCATTTTAAGTTCACCTAGCTGTGCCTCATCGCTCGCATCATACAAACATCCTGGACGCAAACTATCTCCAAGCGAAAGCGCCACGTCATATTTACGACAAATATCAAGAATTGCGTCATAGGCTTCATAAAACGGATTTTCACGATGATAGTGCATCATCCAAGCAGCCATCAAGCTACCGCCACGGCTTACGATTCCCATTTTTCTTTTGGCTACATGAGGCATAAAACGAAGTAAAAATCCAGCATGAATAGTAAAATAACTTACACCTTGTTTGGCTTGTTTTTCTAAAACTTCAAGCATATTTTCTATTGTTAAATCTTCTATTTTACCATTGCAATCATGCAATATTTGATATATTGGCACTGTACCGATAGGCACAGTAGAGTGAGCTATGACAGCCTCGCGAATGCTATCCAAATCGCCCCCGGTACTTAGGTCCATGATAGTATCAGCGCCATATTTAAGACACACATCAACTTTTTCTACCTCGCCAGCACTATCAGATGCAAGAGCAGAAGAGCCTATATTTGCATTTATTTTGCAGCTAGCAACCATACCTATGGCCATAGGAACTTGATGCTTGTGATTGATATTGGCAGGAATTATACATCTTCCTCTAGCTATCTCACTTCTGAGAAGTTCGGCATCAATTCCCTCAACCTTTGCTACATACTCCATCTCTTCAGTAATAATGCCTTTTTTGGCATAATACATTTGAGTCCTAACACTATCATTAGTGCGTTTATCTATCCACTTTTCTCTCATTGTTTACATCCTTAATGATTTGTAGTTATACCTATCAAATCTTAAATTATTATAAAAAAATCAATCTTTCTAACATATTTTGAACCAAAAAGGAAAGATACACTTTATTTACTCCAAAAAAGCTTAAGAAAATATAAATCAAGAATATATCAAGTTTGCAATATGTATAATTTGGTTACACTTTTCATAAATAGTATGGAAAAACAAGGATAAATAAGTGAAAGATATCACATTGGTACTTTTAGGGGCTGGAAATTCTACGCGCTTTAATGCTCCTGTAAAAAAACAGTGGATTTATATAAAAGATCAACCACTGTGGCTATTTGTGGCAAAACAATTTGAAAAATACGATTTTGCAGACATTATAATAGTATCTTCTCCATATGAGATCGAATACATGAAATACTTTGCTTTATACACATATGTTCATGGTGGTATAACTAGACAAGAATCTCTATCAAACGCACTAGATTATGTGTCAACACCATTTGTGCTGGTAAGTGATATTGCCAGATGTTGTATCGATCATGATATGATAGACAAAATACTAGATGCTAAAGGCAAAGCTGACTGTATAGTGCCTGCTTTAAATGTTGCTGATACGCTATATATCGACAATGCGCCCGCTGGTCGTGAAAAAGCAAAACTTATACAAACACCGCAATTAAGTGTTACTCATCTACTCAAGCAGGCTCTTAAAGGCAAACAAACTTTTACCGACGACAGTAGCGCTTTGGCATCTATAGGAAAAGAGATTTTGTTTGTAGAGGGATCAACAAAAGCCCACAAACTTACAACTAAAGATGATTTATCAAAGATGCCATGCCTTTATTCAGCCTCAAACAAAACACTAGTTGGATTTGGTCTGGATATTCATCCTTTTGAAGACAATAAAAAAATGGTTTTATGCGGTGTGGAAATTGATACTCCTTATGGATTTAAGGCACACAGTGACGGTGATGTTGCAATTCATGCTATTATAGATGCCTTGCTCGGAGCTGCTGGTATGGGAGATATTGGAGAATTATATCCTGATACGAGCATGGAATTTGAAAATATTAATTCGGCACTACTTTTGCAAGATACTGTAAAGAGAATAAACTCATACGGCTTAAAGATTGAGCATGTTGATATAACTATATTGGCACAAATTCCAAAAATTACACCATATAAAGACAAAATGAGAAATACACTTGCTTCGCTGCTTGGAATTCAAGCTATACACACAAACATAAAAGCGACAACGGCTGAAAAACTTGGTTTTGTTGGTCGTAACGAAGGCATAACAGTTCACGCAGTTACAACCTTATCATACATAGACTGGAAAGAACTATGAAGATCATAATCATAGAAAATGAGTTATATTTAGCTCAAAGTATAGCCTCAAAGCTCACAGAACACAACTTTCAAATAGAGATCTATAGATCACCAAAAGAAGCAATGCAAAGTCAAGGAGATGTCTATCTCCTCTCGACTCATATACCTGGACAGTCTATATCGCCTTTGATATCAAAGTATAAAGATAAAATCATTATCCTTATGGTCAACTATATAAACAATGATACTGTGGGAGATCCTCTTAAGTGGGGCGCAAAAGATTATATACTCAAACCTTTTAGGATCGAAGAACTATTTAGAAAGATTGAGCATTATAAAGAATATCAACAACTCAAACAAAAAAATAATTTTTATCAAGAATATATCAATTCACAATTTAACATCACAGAATCAAATACCGATCATGCTCCTATCTCAACTCCTTGTGTAATAGTCACAAATCATTACGCAATGGCAGATAAGCTTATTTTTGAATATGCAGAAAAAAAACATTTATCACTTGTTTTTGTATCTCTGGGTGCACCCGCATGGAAAGAAAAATTATCCAATCAAAATGAAAATACACTTTTTTATATAACTGATTTTGCTTGTTTAAAGAAATCGGAAAAAGAAATACTTTTTCAGTGCATATCTTTGTGTAATTTTGTATTGATAAGCAGTAATGACATAGAGTCTCCATTTGAGACAATTACAATAAATGCGAATAACAAAATACATAATCAAAATGATGTTTTAACAATTGATGAGTATATACAATTTGTTCTCACACAATTTCAAAGTCAATTTCCAGATACTGAACTTTCAAAAAAACTAGGAATGTCTAGAAAAAGCTTATGGGAAAAAAGGAAAAAATATGGTCTCTACAAAAAAAAATAAGTCATTATATATAGATACAGAAGCTCTTTCATCATTAGCGCTGGTCCAAGCTGGACTTATTGCGCCGGTTACCGGCCTTATGAACAAACAAACGTCTGATGATGTCAATCAAAATAAAACTTATAAAGGCATGCCGTTTCCTTTTTCATTCATATTGGCACCTAAAGGGAAAAAAAATCATGAAACATTAAAAGTAATACAGCCAAACGAAATAGTTGACCTTATTAGTGACAAACATAAAGTAGGAGAACTTATCGTCGAAGAGACATTTGAGATTGATCCAAATGAGAGAGTTAGCAATATATACGGAACAAATGATTTATCACATCCAGGTGTGCGCAATACCCTTGCTAGGCTTGGCACTATTGCTGTGAGCGGACAATACAAAGTAGAATATCCGCTGATACAAAACAATATCAAACTAGTTAAAGATATCATCAAGAAAACTAGTGCCAGACATGTTGCAGGGATCATGCTTGCTGGCAATCCATTCAATCGTGCTCATGAGAAAATGATAAGACAAACTTTAAACCATTCTGATTTGGTCATTTTATTTTTACGTAAACCTTTCACGAGCGATGGCTTAAATTATGAAATTAGACACAAATCACTCTTGGAATTTGTAGAAAATTTTTTACCGCCAAATAAGGTAATAATTGTTCCTTTTGAAAATACATATATTTTTGCTGGCTACAGTGAACTTATACTAGATGCTTTCCTGGCAAAAAATTATGGTTGCAATGAACTTGTAGTGGGCAAAAATCATGCAGGACTTGGACTTTATTATGATCATAACAGAACAAATACTATATTTGATCAATGTAATAAAAACTTAGGTATTGAAATTGCACCGATAGAAGAGTATGTATATTGTAATATTTGTACAACCTTGGTAAGTGATGAAACTTGTCCACACGGGCACCACCACCATATTAAATATAATTCGCATGCCATTTTAAAATTAATTCAAAATGGAATAGTTCCGCCAACAATTTTAGTTAGAAAAGAGGTATCTGCTACAATTTTGTCTGCCTTGTTCCCTAATAGGTTTAAAAATATTCAAAATTTGTATTATGATCTTTTTCCAAATTCAGGATTGCTTGAAGAGCAGACAAATAAAACATTTTATACAAAACTAATCGAACTATATCAAACTAGTTCGCTTACATAAAAGAGGTACATATGACATTACAAAAATTATTTCTGACATTTTTTGGATCTGGCCTCTCTCCAAAAGCACCTGGCACGGCAGGATCTTTGGCCGCATTGATTGTTGGAATTTTGATTATTAAATATATAGGTGCACAAACTCTATTTTTATTAGCTGTTGCAATTACCATAATTGGAATATTTGAAATCAATAAATATGAAAAATTAACAGGCTCTCATGACAATCAAGAAATAGTTGTAGATGAAGTAAGCGGAATGTGGATCTCAATGTTTATTGCCTACGAGATAGCGCTTTCATTAGATAATCAATATGGTATATGGATAGCCTATTTGCTTAGTTTTATCTTCTTTCGTCTTTTTGATATATGGAAACCATCAACGATAGGTTGGATAGACCAAGAGGTCAAAGGTGGATTGGGCGTAATGGGCGATGATGTACTAGCAGGTATTTCCGGGGGCTTTTTAAGCGCTATAGTTCTATTGATAATTGAAAAAATTATTTAATATCAGCATAAATAAACACAGCTGTTTTAGATATAATAACAAAAAATTAAACGTAGGATAGTAAATGAAACAATTTGGTTTGGATATTTGGGGAGATGGTAACTTCATTATAAAAAAAGATACTGTCAATGTCAACTATGGCAAACAACCATCTCTTTTAGACATTACAAATCATATACGCGAGAAGGGATACAAAGCTCCTATTCTTTTGCGTTTTCCACATTTGATAGAAAAACAGATCCATACACTATTTCATACATTCAAAACCGCCAAAAAAGAATTCGGATATACTGGAAATTTTCATGCTGTATTTCCACTAAAAGTAAACCAATTCCCAAATTTTATACATGAACTTGTCAAAGCTGGACAAGGATATAATTATGGATTAGAAGCCGGCAGCAAAGCTGAGCTCATCATTGCTATGTCTCTTACTCCTCTTGGAGCGCCTATCACTGTTAATGGTTTTAAAGACAAAGAGATGATAGCGCTTTGTTTTATAGCTGCCAAAATGGGGCACAATATAACTATTACCATTGAAGGATTGGGAGAGCTTGAGACTATCATAAATGTTCATCAAGAATTCAATAAAAAATGCTCAAAACCTATTGTTCCAAAAATCGGTGTACGTATTAGAATGCATAGCTCTGGTATAGGTATTTGGGCAAAAAGCGGTGGTTTTAGTTCAAAATTTGGTCTCACCTCAACTGAACTTCTAGAAGCATACGAAATGCTAAAAACGCACAATCTATTAAGTCATCTTTGGATGATCCATTTTCATATTGGATCTCAAATGGGAGATATCGCGCCACTCAAAAAAGCATTAAGAGAGGCTGGAAATATATATGCAGAGCTCAAAAAAAGAGGCGTAGATTCTCTTAGGGCTATTAACATTGGCGGCGGGCTAGCAGTTGAGTATAGTCAACATTCTCAAACCCAAGAGAGAAACTACTCACTTAAAGAGTTTTCAAACGATGTCATATATCTTATGCAAGAGATCGCCAAAAGCAAAAATGTACCAGAACCTGATATATTCACAGAATCCGGTAGATTTATAGCCGCCAGCCATTCGGTATTGGTGGCTCCAGTGCTTGAACTTTTCAGTCAAGAATATAATGAAAAAAGTTTGCGATTAAAAGAACAAAATCCTCCACTTATACAAGAGCTTTTTGACTTATATAATCTACTTAAACGCACAAATGCCAGAGAATATCTTCATGATGCCCTAGATCACATGGAAAGCTTACTAACTCTTTTTGATTTGGGCTATATAGATCTAGAAGATCGTTCCAATACGGAAATTTTGGTCAACCTCATCATCAAAAAAGTAATTTATTTGCTAAAAGATGAAGATACAAATGAACTCAAAAGACTTCAAGATCGCATCCAAGAGAAATATCTAGTCAATTTCTCTGTATTTCAATCACTTCCTGATTGGTGGGGGCTTGGACAGCATTTTCCTATTATGCCTCTGAATAAATTGGATATCAAACCGACCAATCCTGCAAGTATTTGGGATATTACATGCGACAGTGATGGAGAGATAGGATTTAAGCCAAAAACTCCTTTTTACCTGCATGATATTGATATAGAAAAAGAAGAATATTTCTTGGCATTCTTTTTAACTGGTGCATATCAAGAGGTGCTTGGTATGCGGCACAATCTCTTTACTCACCCAACAGAAGCAGTGATTAGATTTGATAAAAACGGAGATTTTGAATCCTATAATTTTATAGAGGCTCAAAATCTAATGGATGTATTAGATGATTTGGATTATGATACAAGTCTTGTAGATAAATCTCTAAAATCAAAAATAGAAGAATCTAAATATCTCAATGCCGAAGAAAAAAGAGAAATACTAGGAAGGCTTTATTTGTATTTAAGTGAAAATAGTTATCTTAAGACAATTCAAGCACTAGAATCTACCAAAGAACAAGGATAAAAGGTGTCACTTTTTGCTCTTATAAGAGAGGATTTTGTTACAGTCAAAAAAAACGATCCTGCCCTACACTCAAATCTTGAACTTTTTTTTAATTATCCAGGGGTTTGGGCACTATTTTTTTATCGCATTTCAAATGCTCTTCATCGTCACAAGATTCCGTATCTTCCTCGGCTAATTTCAGCGCTTGGGCAATTTTTAACAGTTGTCGACATCCATCCTGCTGCAACCATAGGAAGAAGGGTTTTCATTGACCATGGTGTAGGCATAGTAATAGGAGAAACTTCTGTCATAGAAGATGATGTACTAATATATCAACAAGTTACTCTTGGCGGAGTTAGCCTGGAGAAAGGCAAAAGGCATCCTACTATTAAAAGTGGTACTGTTATTGGTGCCGGAGCAAAGATATTGGGCAATATCATTATTGGCAAGAATGTAAAAATTGGTGCCAATTCTGTAGTTGTTAAAAATGTTCCGGACAACTCCACGGCTATTGGCATTCCTGCTCGTATAATTGCCAAAGGATTTGACAAAAGCTTACTTAGTCATAACAAACTGCCTGATATTGACAAAGAAGTATTTCATTACCTGCTTAAACGTATTGCAGTACTTGAGCATGCGGTTAAGACCGGTGATCATTCAAGTATTCATAAAAAAGATGATGAATTAGAAGAGATTTATAATGCTTTTCTAAAATCAATGGATAACTGATTATTGTCATGCTCTTTCAAGCAAATTGCTATTAAATTCATAGTATAATATTTACATTATTTACACATAAGGTTTTTTTATATGCTTTCAAAACGCATTCAAGCACTTTCCCCATCTTTGACTATTGCAGTTGCAACATTAGCGAAAGAACTCAAAGCTGCTGGAAAAGATATTGTTAGTTTTTCAGCTGGTGAGCCAGACTTTGATACACCAAAGCGTATCAAAGAAGAGGCTATAAAAGCTATCAATGAAGGTTTTACAAAATACACAGCAGTTGCTGGAATTCCTGAGCTCCTTAAAGCCGTCAGCGATAAACTTAAACGAGATAATGGTCTAAATTATGAACCAAATCAAATTATTGTCAGCAATGGTGCGAAACAATCACTATTCAATCTTTTTCAAGCTGTAATCGATGAGGGCGATGAAGTTATAATTCCTGCGCCATATTGGGTAACCTATCCGGAACAAGTTATATACAGTGGCGGTGTTCCTGTTATTATTGATACAGACGAAACAAGCGGCTTTAAAATGACTGCTGAACAGTTAAAAAATGCTATCACCACAAAAACAAAAATGGTTGTTCTTACATCACCTTCCAATCCAACCGGGTCTGTGTATAATAAATATGAATTAACACAAATAGCCGAAGTACTAAAAGGAACTAATATTCTGGTTGCAAGTGACGAAATGTACGAGAAACTTGTTTACGATACCGAGTTTGTAGCCGCTGCAAACATATCAGAGGATATGTTCCAAAGAACAATTACTATAAATGGTCTTAGCAAATCAGTTGCTATGACAGGTTGGAGATTTGGTTATCTTGCAAGCCCAAACAAAGAGCTTATAACTGCTATGGATAATCTCCAAAGCCAAAGTACATCAAATATTAATTCTATTACGCAAAAAGCTGCTATCATTGCTCTAAGCGGTGAAGTTGATGGAGAGATAGAGCACATGAGGCAAGCTTTTGAATCTAGAGCGAATGAAGCTGTTGAATTGCTAAATGAGATAGATGGCATAAGCGTACTTAAACCACAAGGTGCTTTTTATCTGTTTGTCAATATCAAAGAAATTTCTAATGATTCTGTCGAATTTTGTAAAGAACTGCTTCAAGAAGTAGGTGTTGCAGTAGTACCTGGTATTGGATTTGGCAGTGAAGGATATTTTAGATTTTCATTTGCTACAGATATTACAACAATCCGAGATGGTATCAGAAGAATAAAAAAATTCATAGAAACAAAATATAGCAAATAAATAAAGGCTAGACTGCATTTGAAGTGCAGCCCAAAGCCTTAATTAGACTACTTCCTGGTAGTAGCCTTCTCCATTAAAAACCAAATTGTACCAAGTACACTAAAAAGAATAATAGGTGCTATCCAAGGCTTTTCTTTTACTACATTAAAAATGATAGTTATACTTTCTGCTGCATAATATCCGCCAAGCCCGATAACCAATACAAAAAAGATTGATGCAAATAGATTAATCAAAATAAACTTTCCAAAATTATATTTTGACAACCCCATACTAAGCGGCACTAAAGTCTTAAGACCATAAATAAATTTCTTTACAAACATCACGATAGAACCATACCTGCGATACATAATAGTTGCTAGAGCCAATTTACGATGATGTGATCTAAGATATGGCATCATACTGGATCTTTGATAGCGAGACATATAGAACAATAGATTATCCCCAATAAAATTGAAAACCATTGCAACGATCATGGCTGTAGTCAGATCTATCTTTCCCATAGCTGAAAAAACTCCAGCAGCAGCAACTATAACAAGTGATCCACCTAACGAGAAAAAAGCTATAGCTATGTATCCCCAAGTAGCTAGAGAAGATAAAGTTTCTTCCATCTATTTCCTTTTTATATTCTTATGAAATAATACTCAAAATATCCTTTGGTGCCATGATAAATAGAGTCTATTTGTGATAAAATTCCACAAAGCAATGACTCAATCAAGGAAAAAGCATGTCTAAACATACTCTTATCGTAGGTGCTGGTGGCGTAGGTAATGTCGTAGCATTTAAATGCGCAATGAATAGTGATGTATTTGGTACTATTACATTGGCCAGCAGAACACTGAGCAAATGCGATGAAATCGCTAAAAATATAAAAAACAAAATTGGAATTACTATACAAACTGCTCAAGTAAATGCAGATGATACATCTGATATGATAAAACTGATTGAAAAAACAAAAGCCGATATTGTTATAAATGTGGCTTTACCTTATCAGGATTTGACAATAATGGATGCTTGTATAGCTACAAAAACTCCGTATCTTGATACTGCAAACTATGAACACCCTGACACGGCAAAATTTGAATACAAAGAGCAATGGGCAAAAGATCATGCATTTAAAGATGCAGGCATTATGGGATTACTTGGGAGCGGATTTGATCCGGGGGCTACAAATGTATTTTGTGCATATGCTGCAAAACACTATTTTGACGAAATTCACACAATAGATATTCTTGACTGCAATGCAGGAGATCACGGATATCCATTTGCTACAAACTTTAACCCAGAAATAAATCTTCGTGAAGTAAGTGCCAAAGGCAGATATTGGCAAAAAGATGAAAATGGAGAAGGGAAATGGATAGAAACAGAACCCATGGAAATAATGCAGGTTTGGGATTATCCTGAAGTAGGACCAAAAGATAGTTATCTGCTATATCATGAAGAGATGGAGTCACTTGTTAAACATATTAAGGGGCTAAAAAGAATACGTTTTTTTATGACTTTTGGACAAAGTTACTTGATGCACATGAAGTGTTTAGAAAACGTGGGGATGCTTGGCATTAAAGAAGTAGAACACAAAGGCATGAAAATAGTGCCTATAGAGTTTTTGGCTACATTGCTCCCAGATCCTGCCAGTCTTGGACCTCGCACAAAAGGTAAAACCAATATCG
The DNA here is from genome assembly GCA_002424475.1 of Sulfurovum sp. UBA5622. Classification (GTDB taxonomy): domain Bacteria; phylum Campylobacterota; class Campylobacteria; order Campylobacterales; family Sulfurovaceae; genus BN30871. The sequence goes on along the minus strand of DIKI01000009.1, from coordinate 48,679 downwards.
GCATAGTTGCTGAAGGTATAAAGGATGGCAAAAAAAACAAAATATACATATATCAAGTCAAAGATCATGAAGAATGCTATGCTGAAGTATTGAGCCAAGGTGTAAGCTATACTACTGGCGTTCCAGCTATGATAGGAGCAAAACTTATGTTAGAAGGTGTATGGAATAAAGCTGGTGTATGGAATATGGAACAGTTTGACCCAGATCCATTTATGCAAGAGATGCATATCCAAGGCTTGCCTTGGAAAATAATAGAAATGAGACCTTAAATCACATTATATATAAAATTACTCTTTATAAAGAGTAATTCCAAACTTGGTTTGGAATCTCAAAAGAGGAATTCTGGAAACAAATAAAAGACAATAATCCATTTCAAAAACAATAATATTACTACTCTTTAATCCCAATAAGATTTAAAAATCTTCCACTGCACCCCTGCTCTTTTCGATGTGAAAAAAAATGTTCGTTATGACAAGAGGTACAAATATTACTCATTTCTATATTTTCGCTATCCACTCCGGCACTTTCTAGTTGAAGCTTATTGATTAGCGGCAAATCAAGCCAATATTTTCCATTTGTGTGTTTAATAGCTTGCGTATAAATACTAAAATACTCTACAATCTCACTACTGACTTCATAGCAGCAAGTTCCAATAGATGGTGCAATAACAGCGGTTATATCATTGCAGTCAAAAACTTCTTTCATCTTTAAAACAGTTTTATATACGATTTGTTTTTGAGTTCCTTTCCAGCCGGCATGAACGGCTGCTGCGACCTTTTTTTTATTATCAAAAAGCAGTATAGGTACACAATCGGCAGTAAGAACTCCTACTAATAAATTTTTTTGGATTGTAATTAATGCATCACAATCCGCAACTGCATCATTATGGCTAAGCCATCCCAATGTTTGTTTGTCATCAACTATTACAATATTGTCACTATGAGTTTGATTTGCCAAAACTATATTTATATCTTCGTTTATCCCAATAGTATCAAGAAATTTTTTACGATTGGAGACGATGGTATTGATATCTTCGCCTGTATGTAAAGCCAAACTAAAGCCTAATGAAAACAAGCTATTTTTTGTACTTGTAGCGTGTATGCATTCTTTAAATGAATTAAGTTTTTCATAACGCAATACGCCTTCCATATGCTAAACCTTTGAAACTTTTTTGATATACTATCATAAAAAAATAGGAAATGCACATGCTATCTTGGCTCAATTTGAATGAGCGTGTTTTTAAACACTTTAATTACCTTTTAATGATACAGCTTTTGCCTATATTTTTCCTATCCTCATGGCTTATTTATGAGATAAACCCGGAACTGTTTAAAAAACAAATGATCTACTATGTTGTTGCTTTTATTGCTTTTTTAATCTCAGTAGTTACGCCATGGCGTCTAATTTTGTGGTGGCTAATGCCGGTTATTTATGGTTTTAATATTCTTTTATTAATTGCTGTGGATCTGTTTGGAAAAACGATTTTGGGAGCACAAAGATGGCTAGAAATTCCTGGTATCGGCATGACAATACAACCATCTGAATTTACAAAAGTGAGTATTATTATGGCTTTAGCATACATGATACGCAAAAACCCTCCTCCCAGAGATGGATATGGAATTAAAATGTTTATCGTCTTTACAGCTCTTATTCTAATTCCTTTTGTGCTAATAGCAAAAGAACCGGACCTAGGAACTGCATTGGTATTGCTTATTGTAGGATTTGGCATTCTTTTTGTGGTTGGGATTAAAAAACAAATTTGGATTTGGCTTAGCATTTTTATAGTTCTCAGTGCACCAATTATATATACATATGGACTTAAGACATATCAGAAACAAAGAATTCATGATGCAATTAGCCATCCAAGCTATCATGTCAAACAAGCCCTTATAGCTATCGGCTCTGGGGGCATAGTAGGCAAATCAAAAGAAGATTCTACTCAAACACAAATGAAATTTCTTCCAATATCATCCAGTGACTTCATTTTTGCATATCTTGGAGAAAGACTTGGATTTTTAGGAATGGCAACTGTTATTTTTTTATATATTTTATTAATTTTGCATCTATTTTATATAGGCATACAACCTTTTACCGATTATCTGACAAAAGTATTTGCCATTGGCCTTAGTTGGCTATTTTTTGTATATATGGGAGTTAATGTGTATATGATCATAGGACTTGCTCCAGTGGTGGGAATTCCGCTACCAATGTTTAGCCATGGAGGAACCTCTTTTATTATTTTTGCAATTCTTTTTGGTATTTTGCAAAATTTAATTGCTTTTCAAAGTTATTTAGGATATAATTCTGACGCTAAAATTAGTATGGTAAAGTAATTTATCATGGGTCTTTAGCTCAGTTGGTTAGAGCACTCGGCTCATAACCGAGTGGTCCGGGGTTCGAGCCCCCGAGGACCCACCAACCCATAAAACTTCATTTTTTAAGCTCATTTTCGACATAATAAATCAATACAATTATACTCCAAGGCAACTATGCAACTTTACGAAAAATATTTTGACCTCCTTAAACAATTAGTACGGACTCCGTCTGTGGTAGGTGCAGAAAATCCATTTTTTATGACATTAAAAAGAGAATTAGAAGAGCTTGGCATACAAACTACACAGTATGAAGGACTATTGGTAGCTCAAGGCAGTGATCCAGCATCAGGCTATATATCTTCTCATGTAGATAGACATGGGCTTATCTGCACGGGTCCAAATGAATTTCAGTATGCCGCTTATATCAGTAAAAATAGAGCTGACTTGACCGGTAATTCCATATCAGAACAAACATACAAAAATCTAGCCGGAAGATTTATAGGTCAAAGCGTACAAGCTTATAGCCCATGCTCTGGAAGTTATATGGGAGTAGGAAGCATTGCAACTACTAATATATGCGAACGAAGAGGCAATTTAATATTTGAGATAGAAGGTCTAGAACATATCCTTCCAAATACACCAATAGCATTTTTGGATAAACTTATCATTCAAGACGAGTTTGTATATGCACAACTTGATAATGTACTTACAAATGCTATGATTATATATCTGTATCAACTAGGATACCAAGGAACAGCATTTTTCACAGCCGAAGAAGAAGCTGGTAAAAGCTGGCGTTATCTACTTGAGTGGTTTCAAAGATTTGATATTACGACAGATAAACTACTTATTTTAGACACTAGCCCGTATCCTGATAAAGAAACCATATCTCAACAAAATCTGATCTTTAGACGTAGAGATTCCCATGCTAGATTTAAATCTCCATTACAAAAACAGCTTCTCAAAGTTTGTCGTCATAATAAAATCAGTTATGATTACAAAGATAGATATATAAAAGAGAAAAATAAACAAGTTCAAATCGAGGGTGGTAAACCAAGCTCAATAGGCTCTACAGAGCTTGGCAGACTTATAGTAGCCTCTCGTCATACAATTCAAGGTACGACTCTTCAAATCCCAACAACGGGATATCATACGGTAGAAGAAACTGCCCGTATTGATTCTATAAAATGTGCCTTGAATGTTCTAAAAATGATTTATTTGTAATTTTAATGTGTAGGCATATATGGCATTGATGAATGATGGACAGTAATAAGTAACTTGCCATTTTCATCTTTCATATAACCAAAAGTATATTCCACATTTACCTCTTTGCCTGTCTTGGCATCTGTAAAGTAATACTCCCCCATAGCAGTAGCAGAATCTTCGTCTATAATAATCCCGGAATTTTCGAATCTTACTTTACTCCATGGTTGAAGTGCAAATCCATGATCTTCACTTTGTGAACCTGTAACAAAATATGACACAGCATCATCTTCAGTTAATCGAAACTGTTTGTGAGCTGCCTTGGTAGGCTTAAATAGTACTTTGCCCTCATCGTAAGCATACATTGTGTCTACAACGTTTTTAGCTACTATTTTATAATCTTTACCATCTGTGTATGCTTTGCCTATTGCTACAATAGCATCGCCCCACGCTTTTTGTGCTAAAATCACTTCTGCTTCTGTAATACTCATAGCATTTCTTTCTTTAGTTATTTTTGTTTGATTTTGCATTATCTCTGATTTAGAAATATTTCCAAATACATATGACGACGACAATACAATAGATAACGACACAATAATACTTTTTTTCATTTTTGTTTCCATATTTTAATTTTTTGTATAATATGGCATATATTGTACAAAAATTATTATATTAAAATATTTAAAAATGCCTAGTCAGATAAGTGTTTGCGATGTTGTATCTTTTGAACCACACTATACTCGTTAATATCAAAATCATCAAATATTGAATCATATCCAAGCTCTTCAAGCTTTTGGTCAATTTTGGCTAAATTAATTCCATTTTCATTGATATAATTCTCGATCAATAAAATATCTTCTTCAGCAACATAATTAGATTGCATCTCAAATAGAATATCAGCAATTTTCATTACTACCCCTACATTTTAAAAAATATAAAAGAAATTATAAAATAATTTCTTAATTTTTTTCTTAAAATAGCTTTATCCTTTGCCTTTTGTTTTTGTTTTGTTTGGATTGTGTATATTTTGATTCACTTTTTTTTCTATCACTTCTATCATCAAGTCTGCTATATCTTTGCCACTGGCTTTTTCTATCCCCTCCAATCCCGGAGATGAATTTACCTCCATCACGAGCGGACCCCTTGCTGAACGAAGCATATCCACTCCACAAACATTTAATCCCATAACTTTGGATGCGACTATAGCAGTAGCTCTCTCTTGTGGGGTAATTTTTATTAGTTGAGCACTACCCCCACGGTGCAAATTGGAGCGGAACTCTCCTTCTGCTCCTTGTCTCATCATAGAAGCAACTACTTTTCCATCTATTACCAAACAACGAATATCTGCACCATTTGCTTCTTTAATAAATTCTTGGATCATAATATTCACATTAAGCCCCATAAAAGCTTGAAGTACAGATTCTGCTGCTTTTTTGGTTTCTGCGAGTACCACTCCTATGCCTTGAGTGCCTTCAAGCAGCTTAATCACCAAGGGTGCTCCACCAACTTCTTCAATCAAGTCATCTATGTCATCAGGATTTCTTGCAAAACCTGTTACTGGCATACCAATGCCTTTTCTAGATAGCAATTGCACACTTCTCAATTTATCGCGAGACCTTGAAATAGCAACTGATTCATTAAGCGGATATACGCCCATCATTTCAAATTGTCTCAAAACCGCAGTACCATAAAAAGTTACAGATGCTCCGATTCGAGGTATAACAGCATCAAATCCTTCTAATACTTCGCCTTTATAGTGCATAGTTGGATGTTTTGACGTTATATTCATATAGCATTTCAAATGATCTATGACTTTTACCTCATGCCCTCTTTTTTGAGCGGCTTCAACCAATCTACGTGTAGAATATAAATTTTTATTTCTAGAAAGTATGGCTATTTTCATTAGTTTTCATTTACCTTATAAGATATAAGTCTAGCTTTTTGATAAGAGAGTGTTGGATCCACAATACATCCATCATCCATAGCTCTTCTGCCCAAAAGCATACGAAATCGCATAGTATCGCGGTTAGTTAAAGTAAGCTCAATTTCTTTTTCTATGTTGCCCAAGATCATAGTTGTGCTTATAACATAACGCAATGACTTGTTACCGTCAGAACTTGTTACAAGCCTTTCATCAACAACTTTTGCCTCGCAATGTAAAACTGTTATCATATCGTTGGCAAAAGGATGTATACCAAATCTTATCATTTTTACGTCATCTATCATGAATGGATCAATATAAAAAGCGTGCAATGCAGATGTTCTTGCACCAGTATCAATCTTGCACTTAATCCGCTCTATGCCTAGTTCTGGCAGAGAAACCCATTCCCTCCATCCAAGCAAATATTTTGATTTCATTTTGATACTCCATAATTGTCAATAACAAGCCTATATTATACTAAACCCATTACAAATCGGTAAAAAATTACCATAAAAACATTCTACCTGTTATTTCTTTTTAACTTAATTAAAAAAAGGACTCAATAAGTTCAAGCATTTGCTCCGAACTATCAGTGCGATTTACTGCATCACGAAAAGCTGAAGCTCCTACATAACCTGCTTTAGAATATGTATGCAAATGCTTACGAAATAATATGACACCATAATCTCCATAGTGCAAAAGCATCTGTCTAAAATGCTCCAAAACCGCACTTTTGACAACTGCTTTATCATCTATCAATTGTGTTGTTTTCATCTGTTGAAAAATCCATGGCTTACCAACTGCGGCGCGCCCGACCATAATTCCATCTGCTTTAGTATGTTCAAGAACCCACTGTGCTTTTTGCGGGCTATCAATATCGCCATTTGCAATAACTGGGATACTGATACTAGATTTAATTTCACCAATCGCATCATAATCCACTGCGGCTTTAAATCTGCCAGAACGTGTACGACCATGAACAGCTATAAAATCAGCTCCGCTATCTTGACAGACTTTTGCGATTTCCAAATGATTTTTATCATTAAAACCAAGCCTAATTTTTACAGAAGTATATGGTTTGTTCGAATATTTCTTTATAGTTTCTATCGCTTTGCCCATCGCAGGCAGATCTGTCAGCAATGAACTTCCTGATAGGTTATTTACTATTTTGGGAGCAGGACATCCGCAATTAAGATCAATAATATCCACACCTTCTTGATCATTTAATATTTCTACAGCTTTTTGTATAACCAATGGATCAGAACCTGCAATTTGTATAGCATACGGATTCTCCAATGGGCTTTTTTGAAGCATATGAAAAGTTTTTTGACTCCCATGAGCTAGCGCATTTGCACTAATCATCTCACTAACAGTCAAATCAACGCCAAATTGCTTAACTAATGAACGAAAGGGTAGATCTGTATAGCCCGCTAATGGGGCTAATACAAAGATAGGTTTGGAGAAATCAAGCATCATCACAAACTGAATCAATATCCATAATATCTTGTAATTTATAAGTACTATGTGTCAGTTTAAGATTATAAAATAGTTTTAATTTTTTAAAATCGTTTTCTGGATTTGCATCTAAAAATTCTTTTGCATTATCCATCATTTCATATTCAAGCAACAGATAAAGATAAGCGGCTTCAGCCTTTTCATCTTTTTGCTGAAAAGAATTAAAAAGCGATAAAGATGCTTTTGGGCTCAAAGCTCTTGTAGAAGCGCTTGCTAATTTTATATAATCTTTACACTCAAAAGATAGATGTTCTACTGTTTGTTTGATAATATCTTCACTAAGCGCTATATTTTCACCATTTCTGACTCTTTCTAGCATTGTTTCGATTTGTTTCAAACTCATTTGAGGGACATATTTTTTAAATTTATCAAGACTTTGTGTTTTAGCCACATGAGTCAAAGTGGCTTTCACTACTTTTTCGTCATAATTACTAGGGTTTGAGAGAACCTCGTCTGTAAATTTATCATCAATAGCTAACCTGTTGATAGAGTTTTTAATAACCAATGGATTTGATAAAGAGAGTTGTTTGGTTAGCTTTTTAGCTTTAAGATCAACATATTCTCCATGATTTATTTTTGTAAATATTTCCAGAGCTTCATTTAGCTTTGGATTACTTACTAATATTCCCAAAGATGGGACCAATGAAGATTTGCTTAATACTTCAGCAATATCTTGCATATCAGTTATACCGATGGTTTGCTCTTTTGGTTCTTGCAAAATAGACCAATAAACAGCCTCTTCTAGTGTATGTGCATCTTTATGCCACTTTCTCAGTACAAAGAAGTTTTTCGTACCATAATAAATCAAATGCAAAACACTAAGAACTAATAGCATTGCCATTGGCAATATGATCCATATAGCTACTGGCAAATTCAAATGGAATCCAAAAAAACTTAAATCATAATATCCCTGATTGGCCAAAAATGTCAACACGGCAACTACGATAAGAAAAGTTATCGATGCAAAGAGATACAAACCAATTCTCATTTTCTATCCTTTTAATCTATTTTTTTCAACCACTTCACGACATGTAATGCAATATCTCGCAAAATTTTTGACCTCAAGACGAGCTTTACCTATTGGTTCTTCGCACATTTCGCAAGTACCGTAAACTCCTCTTTTAATTTTATCTAAAGCAAGTTCAATTTCTGCTAATTCTTGTCTTTGTTGCTCTAAAATAGCATTATCTATAGCGGTATCTGTTGAAATAGATGCGTAATCTGCTTCATCATTCAGTTCTAATTCTCTAATATCATCAAGTTCTGTGGAAGTTTTGTTGAGATTGGCTTCAATTTTTGCTTTTCTAGCAAGTAGCTTTGTTTCAAATTCATGTAGTTCTGACTGTGTTAACATTTTGCAACACTCCTCTATTTATGATATGGATGATTACTGTTTATGGACAAACCTCTAAAAATCTGTTCCAACAGAACCACTTTCACAAGTTTATGTGAAAGTGTAATTCTACCTAAAGATATGGCATGATTACATTTAGATACGAAATCCTTCTCAAAGCCGTATGCACCGCCAATTAAGAATGTTACATCACCTCTATCCTTAAGCAATAACGCAAATTCCTCGCTATTAAGCTGTTTAGAGCTTGGGTCTAGTGCTATAGTTATACTATTTTTTGATAGATACGGTTGCAAAGCATCAGAATAACTTTTTTGAGCCATTTGCGGCGAGACATCCTGTGCTCTTGCAATTTTTTTATCAAATACATCAATTATATCGATTTGTGAATATGATTTGATAAGTTTGCTATAGTGTTCAATGAGCGGAGAATATAATTTTTCTTTGCCGCCTTTATCTACAATTGCTACTGTTATTTTCATATTTCCTCCAAATCTATGTAACTAAAATTCTATAATAAAAATATTTTTATTATCATAAACATATTTTAACTTATAGCCTAAAAGATCAACGATATTTTTTACTATATACAGCCCCAAACCACTCCCATTTGAACTGGCATGAAATGGGACAAAACAACTCTGGATATCTTGTGTAAATTGCTTGCCGCTATTTTCAATAATTACACTATTATTTTCTATACGAATAGTTGCATGATGAGACGGGGAATAAGCTATGGCATTTGAAATAAGATTTTTAAATGCCAAACTAAGAAGATCAAAGTCACTATGGACAATCAACTTGCTATTTTGTACAATCTTGATATGTTTTTGTATCTCTTCATCATTAAATATCATAAGTTCAATTGCCTGATCTATAATATCAATCATATTATAAGATGCTATTTTCAGTTTATAATTTGAAGACAACATCTGTTCGATCTTTGAAAACTCTTCTATTAAAAGCTCCAACCTCTCAAAGACACTTTCATATCCTTTCTTGATATCTACATTTTCTACAAATTCGGTTAGTATAACACCTTTTGCAATTGGTGTTTTAAGTTCATGCATAATAGTACGTAAAAAAAGTTGTCTGGAATTGATAAGGGATTCTACTTTTCTTAGTGCGGCATCGAAAGCATTTGCCACTTCTCCTATTTCATCTTTGGCCTTTGATCGCATAGACACAGATAAGTTTCCATTGGCCACTTGTTGTATCTGTGTTTGCAATGCCTTGAGTGGTTTTAAACTTCCTGTCAACCACAAATAAAGCATAATCAAAAATACCAAACTAGCCACATATCCAAAAACAATTTCCCATGCAAATATATTTTTTGAGAGATCTTCAAGTATCATTACCACGACACCATTATCACTAAATACAAGATAACGATTTGCGCCTTGATAAACCTCTACTTTGCCATTACGCGGTGTTTGTCTACTAAAAATTAATGGTAAAGATTTTATACTTGATATTGTGGTTGGGGTATGGGGTTGGAGCTTAAAATTATTTTCTTTTAATATTTCTATCAATGGTGCATCATTACTTAATACAGGGGCATTGTTATGCAAATTGATCAAAACAAAACGGGCAGTTTGCATATATCTTTTTTGCATATCATGTTTTTGTGTATTGTCATGTATAAAAAGAAACAAGCCAAAAAAAGCACTGGCAAATAAAAAAGCTACTACAAAAATGATACGAATTTTATGATATAAACTCATGCAAGCAACCGATATCCAACACCTCGAATAGTTTTGATAGTCACTGAACTATCTAACTTATTACGAAGCCTGTTTAATATTACAGCTAACGATGCATCACCTCCATAATTAAATACTTCAGAACCATATAAAATCTGTTCTTTAGATACAGTAGCCCCACGATTTTGTATCAAAAGTTTTAAGACTTCGTATTCTGCTGGAGTAAGCTCTAAAGGGGTATCATCAAAAATTATCTGTTCTTTATTATCATCAATTTTAAGGCGATAAGTTGGCTCTTTAATAGTATGTGATTTTTTATATCTACGCAAAAGAGATATTATGCGCGCATACATCTCTTTTGGATCATATGGCTTGGGAAGATAATCATCTGCGCCTATTTGTAATCCTATGATCTTGTCGCTTATATCGCTTCTAGCAGAGGATATGATGATTGGAATATCGTACTTTGCTACTATCTCTTTGCACACTTCTATACCATCCATTCCTGGCAATGTAAGATCCAAAATAAGCAGATCATACTTGTCTATTCCCGCACTCAGACCCAAAAATGGGTCTTCATAACTTGTTACTTCTATTTGGTATTGACGCAAGAAATTCGTCAAAAGTGTTGCAAACTCTACATCATCTTCTATCATCAAAACTTTAATCATTAAAAATTATAGCCTATTTTATCCTCTTTTGAAGCCACAACTGCCATCTCTTGGCCCATGTGCGCCCATTTTCATGGCTCTATTTTCTTCTTTGGCTTTAAGTATTTTGATAAATTCCTTTTTTTGCATAGGCGTCAAAACAGCATATTGACTAGCAAAAGAGTTCGCCATATGAGCTGCTCTATTTTGTGCCATTTGTGTTCTATCTCTCATAAACCTAGCTTTGTCAAAACCATTAACACTTAGATAGTTACTCATATTAACTCTAGCTTTATTTTGTTTTGCAAATTTCATGTTTTTAAAATTTGCTTGTCTGTTTTGTTCCATTGTTCTTTTTTGGGAATCACTTAAATTTAATTTTCCAAAAACACCCATATTATTCATTCTTGAGTGTGTATGCATGCCACATTTTTGTTGCATTGTACAATCTCCTTTATATGGTTGAGCAAATGCAAAAGCACCAAATGCTAAAATAGCCGCGATTGAAAGTGTTAGTTTGTTTTTCATTTATAATCCTTTAATGTAATAATGTTGTATTCTAACAATGAAAGTATTACATGCGAAACTAAACGAACTTTATATGATTTCTTAATGATTCTTAACTTGCTATTTGATTGCTTCTCAAGTTTTTAACTTGTTCCCATCGTCCCCGATGGTAATGCATACTTAACATCATATAGCAAATACACTCCCACGCAGGAGCATTGGAGCGAGAGTAAACTGATTTACTCAATTTCTTTTATTTTGTTATTTTTTGGAATAACGGATGGACTAAAAAAAAGCGAGAGTAAACGAAATATGAAAAATATGAAAATAACCAAAAGCAAAAATAAAATTCGTTCTTGATTGATAGTAGGCTGTGTCACTTGGATGATAACATCGCGAGTCAAAAATATGATAAAGATATCAATAACAAATCTTAACTGTACTCGTTTTTTTTCTATAAAATCCATTATCATTCTTACTACTTCTATAATAACCATAAACTCTAACATCAGAGTTACAGCTAAATAAAATGGTACTTTAGCTATCAATATAGTCAAAAAAATAACAGTAGCAATGATAACTGCATAATATTGTTGCAAAAATATTTTCATGTCATATTTTATCATAAAATGTTACCTACTGATTACTTGATGGCTTCTAAAAATTCTTTTTCATTTGTCACATATACTACATTTGTAATTTTTTTATTATCAAGCGAAACAATAATAATTTTATCTTTTTTGCTCTCATCCATAAATGGCTGAATTAAAGTCGGTTCAAACGTTAAGAGTACTGAAAAAGTGCTTTTTTTGAGATCAGGCATAGCCATAAGATTTCTAATGGCTACTGGCATTGGACTTATATCTGCAACAAATAACATATCTTTGGATTCCAAAAAATCTGATGGCTGAGTAGATAAATATTGTTTTACTATATGACCTGTAGATTTTGCAAATACAAAAATCACTTTCTTGGTATCATCACTAAGACTTATTACCTCATCGTGCTGATTTGGCAATGCAAAATCTATATCTGAACCTGTATTTAAGCCATTTGTAGCTTTTGTAAAATATCCTTCTTTTGAAAAAGTCTCTGAGCTATTAAACATAAATACTGCACCTACCACTAATAATAAAAGCGCTATTGATATACTAATTTTTTTCAACATAAATATCCTTTATTTTTGAGAATTGTAGCTTTTTGTGCTTAAATAGTAGTTTGAGGGTGTCTTTGCTAGGAACGAAGCAATCCAAAAAAAATTTATAAATGGATACCGTATCGTAGCACGGCATGACACGAAAGAAGATGGACTGCCACGACTTCTACGAAGTCTCGCAGTGACGATATTGAGAGTACGGTGTGATGAATATATCATTACGACAAAGGGATGTAATCTAAAGGATGGATCGCCACAGGCTAAAGCCTTCGCGATGACAAGGGATAAATTTTATTTCGTTGCACTAACAGTGACAAAACAAAGATGAAACTAAAAATTAATACAGTCCGCTTCCTATAACTTTGTATGTGATGAACTCATCAAAAACATCATCTATCCTAACCCCACCAATGAGTGCAACTGGGTGTTTTGAATGTTTGGCAATATCAAGTAATTTATCTCCATATACTTGCACCTCTGCTTTGGTACCTGTAGCGCGATATGCTCCCAAACCAATATAATCTATATCTAGTTCATTTGCCGCTAGAATTTCATCTATATTGTGCGTAGAAAGCCCTAACAATTTTCGTCCTATCTGATTGCGGATTTTTTCTATACTAAGTTGCGTATCATCACTAAAAGCATATAGATCTTCTTGTCCTACATGAAGTCCATCGGCATATTCAATAAGTTCAATACGATCATTGATAATAATTTTACCTTGATAATGCAAACGAATAAAAATAAGATCAGATTTGATGTCTTCCAAAGAGCCTGTTTTGTTGCGATATTGAAGTATTGGAGCTTGGAGATTGTTGATAGCTCCGAGTAGATCGATCAAAAAAACACCTTTTTTATCAAGTGTCTCTTTATCTATAAGAGCATATATCATTTGTTTCTATTGAATAGCCTCAAGAAATCTGCTATAGTATTTTTCATATCAAATCTGTTGACAACCATATCCACAAGCCCATGCTCGAGTAAAAACTCTGCTCTTTGGAATCCTTCTGGCAAATCAACCCCTACTGTTTGTTTGATAACTCTTTGACCAGCAAAACCAATCAAAGCTCCAGGTTCTGCTATGATGATATCGCCAAGCATTGCAAATGAGGCACTTACGCCACCCATAGTTGGATCAGTCAGCACAGAGATAAATGGCAACTTAGCTGCAGCTAAGTGATTGAGTGCTGCTGAAGTTTTGCTCATCTGCATCAAAGAATATGTACTTTCTTGCATTCTAGCTCCACCGCTCGCGCTTACTATTATCACGCCTGTTTTGTTTTTGATAGCTCTATTAACCGCTCTGACTATTTTTTCACCTTCGACAGAACCCAAGCTTCCACCCATAAACGCAAAATCAAAAACAACTAATTCTACCGGTTCACCATTCATTGTACAGCTTCCACTGATCACGCATGAAGTTTTGCCTGTTTTTGCCTTGCTCTCTTCTAGTCGTTTTTTGTAACTCTTCTTATCAACAAATTCCAATGGATCAGTAGGAGCAAGAGAACTATCATGCTCAATAAAACTACCTTCATCGGCAAGTATAGATATGCGTTTATCGGCACTTATACGAAAATGATGATGACATTTTGGACATACTTCATTTTTGGCTTCAATTTCTTTGTAATATATCAAAGACAAACAATGTGGACATTTGATCCATTGGTTTTGAACTGTCTCTTCTTTGTGTGCTATTTTTTTATTATACATATTTCTAAATAAGCTACCAAAATTCATAAATACCCCTATAAAATACTATTTATTATCTGCTCTATTTTTAGTGCAATATCTTTTTCTTTTGAAACTATAGCATAATCCTCTTGTATAATCACTTCGAGCCCCTCGCAAAGTGCCAAACCTGCTGCTACATCATATATGCGAAACGGCCCGACAAACAACACAAAATCAACCCATCTAGCGTATGCCAACGACAATGCCAAAGCCCCTGGAGAACGAAACTTGATAGCATTATCATGCAAAGCTTGAACTACACTTGGATATGCATATGCGCGCTCAAAAATACCAATTTTACTATTATTATTATGTTCTATAGGCAGCCATGTGTTTTGAAAAAGTTTACCGTGTTGTGGTTTTTTGGATTTTGAAATCCAAAAAACTTCAGATGTAGCCAAGTTGCATACCATGGCATGCTCCAAAACACCATCTGCATTAATATATGCCACCGAAGTACCAAAATACCCGAATTTGGATAATGCATTGTCACTACCGTCAATAGGATCAATAATGATTTTAACTTCTCCGTCATTCATAATGCCAGATTCTTCTGATTCAATACTTCCATAATGATGTAAGTGTTCATAAAAAATCTTTTCTGCAAATAGATCAAAACCGCTGCTAATATCACCCCCTGCTCCAATATCATTTTTTTGATACCATTCTTCGGGATGTATATTTTTTAGAGCATCATGAATAATTTCATTCACCTTAAGAGTGGCAAGTAAAAAATCGTGCATCATTAATATGTTTAACTACAATTTTTATTTTTGAGCTAAAAATTTTTTCATAATTGCTTTTGCAGCTTCCCTGCCGTCTCTAACAGCTGTTACGACCAAGTCTGCACCCCTATTGCAATCGCCTCCGGCATATATACCGTTTTTAGTAGTTTCATAATTTTCATCAACCAAAATTTGTCCCCACTTGTCAGTTTCTATACCATTAGATGCCAAAAATGAATATTCACACATATCAAATCCAAGTGCCATAATAACCACATCAGCTTCTACTAGATAATTACTACCGACAATTTCTTCTACCTTTTGTCTGCCATTCTCATCTGGAGAGCTAAGCTTTGTTTTCACCATTTCTACAGCGATCACTTCTGCTTTATCATTAATTATAAACTTTTTAGGAGATACATAAAATTCAAACTCAACACCTTCTTCTTTTGCATTGACATATTCTTTTTTGCTTCCTGGCATATTAAAAGCGTCTCTACGATAGAGACATTTTACGCTTTTTGCTTTTTCTCTAAGGGATGTTCTCACGCAATCCATAGCTGTATCGCCGCCTCCGATAACAACTACATTTTTATCTTTAACATCTATATTTTTTGCTACTTTTTCTCCAAAAATATTTTTTTGGATAGTAGTCAAAAAATCCATAGCCAAATACACATTATTTGCATCTTCGCCCATAAGTCCAGCTTTTTTTCCTTTGGTTGCTCCCACGCCAATAAATACAGCGTCAAAATTTTCCATCAATTCTTCAAATGCAATATCTTTACCGACTTCCGTGTTCAAATGAAACACTACGCCGGCTTCTTCAAGCAACTTAACACGTCTAGATACTATGTTTTTGTCTAATTTAAACCCTGGTATACCATACATCAAAAGCCCGCCAGCTTTAGCTTGTTTATCAAAAACCTCTACGCTCACACCTTCACGAAGCAAGAAAGTCGCTGCAGACAAACCAGCTGGTCCAGCACCGATAATAGCAACTTTCTTGCCTATTTTATTTGGAGCAAATTTTGGTTTAAATCCTTTTTTGAACCCTTCTTCGTTTATAAAGGTTTCAATAGAACCTATAGTAATAGCTCCATGTCCATCATTTAAAGTACAAGCACCCTCGCAAAGTCTATCATGAGGACAAATGCGACCCATTACTTCAGGAAATGGAGAGGTCTCATTAGAAAGCATAAATGCAAATTCTAGATCTTTAGCTGCGGTAGCTTTGAGCCATTGTGGAATAAAATTATGCAAAGGGCAGCCATTGTGACAATAAGGATCACCGCATTGAATGCATCTTTCGGACTGTTCGCCGGCTTTTTCAGACATAAAAACTTCGTATATCTCATCAAAATCTTTGATTCGCTCTACAACATCTCTTTTTTTGGCTTCTACTCTATCAAATTCAAGAAACTTTTGCATCTTATTCTCCTGCCCCGATTTTAAGTGGACCCTTCATGTCCTTTGGTCTAACCATCCAAAAATTACGAATCTCTACTCTAAAGTTATCCAAAATCCTTTTGGCAATTTCACTTTTTGTTTCATTGTAATAATCTTTGAGAAGTTTTTTGAGATAATATCTCTCTATATCTGTTTCATCTGTATCTATGCGGCTAGGCTCAACAAGCTCCTGGTTGATATTTTCTACAAATTCATGAGCCATATCATATACAAATGCTACCCCTCCTGTCATTCCGGCACCAAAATTAACTCCTGTTTTGCCTAGAATTACAACTGCCCCACCTGTCATATATTCACAAGGATGGTCACCTGTACCTTCAACAATAGCAATAGCCCCAGAATTTCTTACTCCAAATCTTTCTCCTACTTCTCCACCGATATAAAGTTTACCTCCGGTTGCGCCATACAAACATGTATTTCCGCCTAGAGAATAGCCTTCTCTGCTTTTTTGGGAAGTAATAACTATTCGTCCACCGTGCATTCCTTTTCCTATATAGTCATTACCTGCTCCATTGACATGCAAACTGACACCATTTACGAGAAATGCACCCAAAGATTGCCCAGTAGTACCATTGAGGCGAATATCGATTGTGCCGTCCGGTAAGCCTTTGTCGCCATAGTATTTGGCAATCTCTCCTGAGATTCTTGTACCAAATGAACGATTTAGGTTTGAAATTGATTTTTCAAGAACAATAGAATCATTGCTATTTTTAATAGCAGGCATAATCTCTTTTAGAATCTCTTCTTCATACTCATTTTTGTCATATGGCTCATTTGAAGGTACTTGAACTGTATTTGGACCATCTAATCTATAAAGTAGTGATTCGAATGAGAATTTGCGTGCAAACTCATCATTTATAGCTTCTAACAATTCGTTTTTACCAATGATCTCCTCGAGAGATGAATATCCTAAGCTAGCTAAAATTTCTCTAACATCCTCAGCCAATAACGTAAAGTAATTGATAACCTTATCAACTGTACCTACATAATGTTCTCTTAACTTCTCATCTTGTGTTGCGATACCAACACTGCAACGATTAAGATGACAAATACGCAATATTTTGCATCCTACAACTGTCAATACGCCCGTACCAAATGCATATGTCTCAGCTCCAAATATAGCTGCTTTTATAATATCAAGGCCCGTTTTGAGTCCACCGTCTGTTTCGAGCTGCACTTGACCTCTAAGATTATTTGCTTTAAGAGCATTATGTGCTTCGATAAGCCCAAGTTCCCAAGGATTTCCTGCGAATTTGATAGAGCCGATCGGTGCAGCCCCTGTTCCGCCATCTGCCCCGGAGATAATAATCTTATCTGCATATGCCTTGGCTACTCCTGCTGCTATTGTTCCAACTCCTGCAGTTGAAACCAATTTTACTGCTATTTTGGCCTCTGGATTGATTTGTTTTAAATCAAAAATAAGCTGAGCTAGATCTTCAATTGAATATATATCATGATGCGGTGGTGGAGATATAAGTGTAACTCCTGGCATTGTATGACGAAGTCTTGCTATAAGCGGACTTACTTTGTGTCCAGGCAGCTGACCACCCTCTCCTGGTTTTGCTCCTTGAGCTACTTTTATCTGAAGTTCCTCGGCCGAACGCAAATAAGCCGGTGTAACACCGAAACGACCTGATGCAACTTGTTTGATCTTGGAATTTTTTATAGTCCCAAATCTCGCTTCATCTTCTCCGCCCTCACCGGAGTTGCTCATCGCTCCAATTGTATTCATAGCAATTGCTAAACATTCATGGGCTTCTGGTGAAATTGAACCTAGACTCATTGCGGCTGTTGAAAATCGCTTAAATATCGCCTCTTTTGGCTCAACTTGACTTATAGCAATAGGCCTTTTATCACTTTTAAGAACAAAAAAGTCTCTAATAAATTTTTTGCCGCGATTATTTATAATTCTTTTGAGCTTATCATAATCTTCTTGTTTACCGCTCGCTGCAAGATCATGAATGGCATGCACTGTTTTTGGAGCATAGTCATGATACTCTCCGCCATCAAGATATTTATAAAAGCCGCCTATATTAAGTGGGAATATGCGATTTGCAACTCCTGCATCAAAAGCCTCTTTATGTGCTTTTGCTAGTCTAGCTTCTATATCACTGTATCCAAGTCCTTGAAGCAAAGCATAAGATCCATCAAAACATTCGTTTACGATTTGATTATCAAGACCGATTACATCAAAAAGTTTGGAGTTACGATAACTTGCAATTGTAGATATTCCCATCTTGGACATTATTTTCAAAAGTCCAGCATTGACAGATTTACGAACCTTTTTTAACATTGGTGCCAAATCTGCCGATTCATCTTTTCGTCTAGCCATAATCGCTACGCTTTGATATAACATATATGGATATATAGCAGCTGCCCCATAAGCTATCATACAAGCTGCCATATGTGAATCATATACCTCTCCTGTTACGGCGACTGTACTTGTCAGGTGTCTAATTTTACGATTAAGAAGTGCTTGGTTAAGCCTGCCCACCACCATTAACATTGGCATTACATTATTATCTGCATTTAATTCTCTATCGTCTAGTATGATTGTGCGAATTCCATCTTCTGCTACATCTTTTGTGATAGTTTCTATCAAAGCATCAAGACTCTGTTGTAGATTGCTTTGGAATGCAGTGCTATAGCATCTCATACGATAACTAGCATCATATCTAGGATCATTTTGAGTTCCGAAAGCTTTAAGCATTTCTAATTTTTCAAGAGATAACATAGGTGATATGGTCTTTAATCTTTTCGCATGTTGTGCATCATCTGATAGAATATTGCGAACTTCTCCAAACCCAGTATTTAAGCTCATTACCACTTTTTCCCTAATTGGGTCAATTGGAGGATTGGTAACTTGAGCAAATTTTTGACGAAAAAAATCAGAAAAATTTCTCTGAATAGTAGAAAATGCTGCTAAAGGAGTATCATCCCCCATAGAGGCGGTTGTTTCCTTGCCCTCAGTCATCATTGATTCAAAAACTTGTTCTTGAACTTCAAGAGTAATGTTAAAAAACCTTTGTTTAGCTTCCATCTCTTCTTTTTGAGGTATGTCAATAGTAGAAAAAGGATCGTTTATATGCTCTTGAAGATAAGTCATATTTTCATTGAGCCATTTATCATAAGGTTCACGATTTTTAAGATAAGTATCTATATCATGATTTTTTAAAACTGTACCGTATTTCAAATCAACTCCCATCATCTCGCCAGATTGGAGCCTGCCTCTTTCTATGATGTTCTCTTCAGGTGTATCGAGCACACCGTATTCTGAAGCAATAAGAAGTCTTCTATCTTTCGTGATGATATATTTAGATGGTCTGAGCCCATTTCTATCAAGTACACATCCTATGTATCTACCGTCCGTCATACTAACGGCTGCTGGACCATCCCATGCTTCAAAGCAGGTACTTATGTACTCATAAAATGCTCTTAGCTTAGCATCCATATGTGGAGCATTTTGCCAGGGTGCTGGCAATACAGATCTAGCTGCTTTAAAGAAATCAACACCATTAACTCTCAAAAATTCAAAAAAGTTATCAAGGCTAGCTGAATCACTCATGCCATCTTGGATAATAGGCAATAATCTTTTTAATTCTTCATTGGAAAAAACATCACTTTGTAAAAATTCGCTTTTTGATGCTACATTGAAGCGGTTTGCAGTTACTGAGTTAATCTCTCCATTGTGGGCTATCATTCGAAAAGGTTGAGCTAATTTCCATTTTGGTAAGGTATTGGTAGAGAATCTTTGGTGAAAAAGGCCAAAAGATATTTCAAAATCTTTATCTGCTAAATCTTTATAAAACTCTTTGATATGCGTTGGCATAACAAGGCCTTTGTATGACACCACAGAAGTTGAAAATGACGGAATATAAAAATCTTGATTTTCTTTAAGTTTATTTTCTATTTCTCTTCTTGAAAGATATACAAGCGCGTCAAATCTGCGAGTACCCATAAGTGTATTTGGTGCTATAAATACTTGCTTGATAATAGGTAGGGATTCTAATGCCTGTTCTCCTAATGCATCTTTTTCCAATGGTACCGTACGCGTATAAATGACTCTTAAGTCGTTTGCTTTACATACCTCTTTGATGACATCAAAATCAGACTCTTGTGTACTAAAAATCATACCGACAGCATAGGTTTCCGGTAATACTATGCCGTCTTTTTTGGCAACTTTGGCAAAAAACTTTTTGGGAATTGCAAGCAAAAGCCCGCTTCCATCTCCTGTTTTGCCATCAGCTGCTATTGCCCCGCGGTGCATCATTCTAGAGAGTGCCGTTATGGCATCTTCTAAGTTTTTGTGCGAAGGAATATTGTCTATAGAGGCTAGTAGTCCAAAACCACAATTGTCTCTAAAAGAAGTAAATAAATCTTGCATAAGTCAACCTTAAGTTTATTTGTGATAGGTCATAGTAAAAAACCCATTCAAGTGGGGGTGATTATACAAAAAAGTCATTAAAAATATGTTTAATTCTATTTTTACCGTTTTTTCTGATTATTTAGATGATTTCTACTATAATTTACACAAAGCAATTAACAAGGAAAAAACATCAAAGGTTTTGTACTAAATCTCAAAAAAACCAAAAATGAAGACATGATAGCTCTTATCATATCTGCTCATGAAATAAAACATTATTATCGTTTTTTTGGAGCAAGACACTCTATATTGCAAATTGGACATTTGATAGATTACGAGATAGAAGGTGAAGGCAGTGGCTATATGGTCAGGCTTAGAGGTCTTTCTCATATAGGATTCCCTTGGCTACATGATAAAAATAGACTACTTATATGGCACAATTTTATATCTATTTTTGCACCTCATCTGCGAG
Source organism: Sulfurovum sp. UBA5622 (assembly GCA_002424475.1). GTDB lineage: Bacteria > Campylobacterota > Campylobacteria > Campylobacterales > Sulfurovaceae > BN30871. The sequence goes on along the minus strand of DIKI01000009.1, from coordinate 27,594 downwards.
ATACGGGAGATATCGATCCATTTTATTTTAATCTATTGTTGGACGCTGCAAAGAGATGGGACAAGCAAAATCCTAAACGCATAATTTGCGAAAGTTATATTAAGCTTCTAAAATTTGAAGGACGACTTTACCAACCTCAAAAATGCTATATTTGTGAACAACCTCTTGCTCTTGATGTTTCTTTGATGCATGCATTTTTGCCTGCCCATTCGGAATGCATATATGCTGCTAGCATAGACAGGAATAAATTACTATCTTTATATAATAGTGATAGCACACTTTATCTGGAAGATGAAGATGTGGAATATCTTTTTGGGATTATTATGAAAGGGTTCTAATATAGACTAAAAATCAGTGTCAAGTATTTTTTTTGCTCCTACGATTTTCGTGAAAACGAGAAGAATACTGATAATCTTTCTCGTTACAGTCAGTGCCTCTTCTAACCGTAAGCAGCATTTAATTACAAGATGATTAAAATATCAAACAATGATATTGACTTTTTAAATTTTAAAAAGGATATCAAAAAATTAATTAAGAAGGATTACGATGAATATATCAAAACTGATTTTATCATTCATTTTAAGCATAACACTATTGACTCAAGCTTCTTGGGCGCAAATAGCTTCTACAGAAGCCCTTTTCAAACAAACTGAAACTTTATCTTCAAAAGATAAGATCATTCAATTTACTGCTCGTCAAGATGTTGCAAAAATATTGGCACAGATGGATGTTGAACCAACAATGATTAAAGATAGAGTTGCAGCAATGACCGATGAAGAGGCATCAAAATTCGCTAATGAGATAGATACTTTACCAGCGGGTGGTGATGCTGTTGGTGCATTGATCGGTGCTGTTGTTTTTGTTTTTATAGTTTTACTGATTACTGATGTTCTCGGATTAACTAAAGTTTTTGATTTTACTCGTACTGTTCGATAGGGTGAAAGGAAACTACCACCTTCACTTACTGTTGGCTCTTGCTACTGTATTGATGATGAGTGGTTGCGCATCCAAAGAGCCTTTACTCTCAACGGAACGTTATAATTCATCAAGTATTAAAGTTCCTTTTGTGGCTCCACGCTCAGACTTGTGTGGGGCTACATCCATCGAAATGGTCTCCTCATATTGGCAGTCAATAACCCCTTATACTCCTCGTCTATCACAGGAGGAACTTGATGCACGTACATTGATTCCTGCAAAAGGCGGCACACTACAAGTAGAACTGATGGCCACTGCACGGGCAAACGGACTACTTGCTTACACTCTAACACCAACACTTGATGCGCTTCTTCAAGAGCTAGAAAAACAACATCCTGTCATCGTACTGGTTAACCGGAGCTACTCTTGGTACCCACTATGGCATTATGCTCCTGTAACAGGATATAACAAGAAGGATCAGACCATTTTGATGCATTTCTCCGATCGACCGAATGAAGCAATAAATATTGCAACATTCAAAAGACTGTGGGAGCGAAGTGGTAATTGGGGTATTGTGCTTATTCCGCCGGGATATCTGCCGGCATCAGCTTCATCTAAAGCATTTCTGCGATCTGCATATGATCTTGAAAAAACAGGCATGAGAGACCAAGCCATTATTGCATATAAGAGTGCTTTACAACGTTGGCCAAAAGACATTGATATACTTTTTGCATTGGCCAACGCCTACTATCACTCAAATAAATTCACTGCCGCAGAAAAATATTACCGTAAACTTTTATCTATAGAACCTCTACATCCTCTAGCACTTAACAATCTGTCTGATCTCTTGTGCCATACAGGCAGGCACAATGAAGCGCTGAAAACAATTAAAAAAGCTGACTCAAACAATATTGAGATTCAATCTATCATAAACGCTACGCAAAAAAAGATCCTCAGTGGGTGCACCCTGCAAGCTTCTCCCAAAAAGTGACTTTTATTTTGTTCCTACGGTTTCCGTGAGAACAAGAAAAAGTAAATTTAAAAAGCGTCTTTATACTTTTTTCAAAAATTTACTAAGCAAAACTATCTTGACACCATTCACGCGACCTTCAATTTGTTCTGGGTCATTGTTCAAATGAATGTTTGTCACTTTGGTTCCTTGCTTGGCAGTAAATCCTGCGCCTTTAACCTCGAGGTCTTTGATAATAGTTACACTGTCGCCTTCGTTTAGAATAGTGCCGTTGCTATCTTTTGTAGGTGAGATCGCATCTTCGCTTTGAATGCCTTCGTTTGCCCATTCTAGAACTTCTGGCTCAAGATATGCCATATCTAAAATATCACTTGCCCACGATTCACCTTCATTGCTGAGTTTTTTAAGAGTACGATAAGATGCTACTTGTACTGCAGGAACCCCGCTCCAAATACTCTCGCCCAAACATCTCCAATGATTAGCATTTAATAATGGCTCATCAATTGACTCTACACATGTAGTACACAAAGCTATATCTTCTGCGTTTGTACCACTTACACTATAAGCTTGCAATTCGCCTTCACTGCCGCACAATTCACACTTGCCACCTGCTCTTGATTCTAAATTTTTATTCATTTTATTCCTTTATATTTATTTAACAAATAACATTCGTCCTATCAATCCGGCCACTGTTCTGTAGCCAACCTCACTAAACTTCAACGTTCCATTGGAGTCATATATCAATGTAGTGGGAAATACTTCGATACCAAAACCGGATGCAATCTCTCCCTTTTCATCGTTAATGACCTTTAATTGCAATCCATGCTTCTGCAAAAAAGCTTTTATATCCTGATCGTTTCCGGAGTTGACTGCTACAGTGATGACTTCATAATCTTTTGCCAAAGAATTGATATTGGCTATCTCTGTTTTGCATACAGGACACCAACTACCCCAAAAATGTACAATTATTGGTTTGGAGCTTGGCCGCGAATAATTCTCCTGCGTTCCAACAATTGGGTGATTCAAGTTGCTTAAGACATTATCGGGTATTTCGGGCTGACGAAGAAAATTAACAATAACACTAGTCAAAAAAAACAAAACACCAAAAAGAAGTATCTCTTTTGTCCATTTTTTAAACCAAGGTTGTTTATTTTGCATTATCCGCCTTTGGTATTAGATAGGTGTCTAATCTCTTATTCCATCCTTTTCTCCATCTCTCTTCGCCACGAGCTTTTGGAGAGTTTGCGATACGGCGTGAGAGCATGGCTTTTGCACTATCACTAAATGCTTTAAATCTATCGTTTTCTTTGGGATCCATATTTTCCAAAACCTGAAGCAATCCCCAGCCTTGGTCATTATATCTTTCACTAGGCAAAGTACCTTCACCTTTGAAATTGACATAATCTGTCAACACATAAATCCCGTGCTCATTTAGTGACCCATCTGAATTATATAATATTTTATTAAATCTTTCTTCTATCATTGCAGCTTTGCTAGGGTCGTCTATAGTTTCAAGCATTTGAGGCAAAGCCTTAAAAAGTCTATCTGCAAGAAAACCTGCTTGAACATCTTTTGTGTTTTGCAAAAATACAAATAGCTCTTGATATTGCTTGTCGTTTCTCGCTTTTGCTTCATATAATTCTTGTTTTGTGTTCCAAGGCAAAGGAGTCTTTGAAGTAAGCCATGAGGGCATAGATACATTTCTATCTTCCATATATTTTAGCACCATAGGAAAAACTTCTCTAAACCTTTCGGTATGCCCTTTAGAAAACCATATAAAATGTCCGATACCAAGCGATGCAAAATCTTCACCATAATTCCAGTGTATCAAATATTCATCTCGTCCCAATATTTCATTCGCACTTACTTTTTGTGCAATATATATCTCTTGGGCTTTGGTTAATTTGCCAACTGGTTTAGCCGACACGCATAGCGAAATAAAGAGTATGGCTAAAATAATTTTTTTCATCAGATAAAACTCGGTGCGTCATTTGCAAAGAGTATCAGATCTCCTGCTTTTGTATGTTTGATCAGCATATCTTGCATTTGGGATTTTTGTGCCAATTTGAGAAGTTTATTTTTGTCAACATACTTTTCAAAAATAGCAAGATTTAGCTCGCCTGTGACAATAACTAGATCAAAAACCTCATTTGCTCTTTTGGCAACTTGAATATTAAGCTCTTCCCCTGCTTCAACAAGCCCTGGCGTAATAACTACTTTTCTTCCGCTGTGCGTAGAAGCCAAAGTAAAAGATGCCATCATCCCATCAATATTTCCATTGAAACTATCATCCAAAATGAGTTTTCCACCTGCATCTATCCGCTCCAAACGGTGCGGAGTAGCCTTGAGCGTCTTTAGTCTTTTTTGGATAGTTTCTTTGTCTACTCCAAGTGCATTTGCCACCTCAATAGCAGCTGCTAAATTTATAGTATGGAAATCACCCAATATGGAGGCTTCATATTTTGTGCCATCTAGTACAAAACTAGTATAATCCAATGTTGATTTTATATCCTGTATATCTGATCCAAAAATATGCAAATTTTGACTAGATTTAATCATCGTGCTTTCATGCAGCCATGCTTGTTTTAGACGATTGCTTTGTAAAATTTCCAATTTAGTAGCAGATATTGCATCTAAGGTTTTGAAATATTCAATATGGGCTGGTCCTATCTTGCCGACTACTGCATATTGGGGATTTATAAATGTTGTGATCTCGGCTATATCGCCCTTGATCCTAGCCCCCATTTCCACAATATATACTTGCGTGTTGCTGGGCAAATCCTCATTAATGTCCTTAATGATACCGCCGAGTGTATTAACAGATCTAGGAGTGGCATATGTGCGAAAACTTCCTTGTAGTAAATGAGCTAGAAAGTTTTTTATACTAGTCTTGCCATAACTTGCGGTTATACCCACTACTACCAAATCATTCATGCCTTCTATTTTTGCTTTAGCTTTAGCTTTAAAACCTAAAAACAATATCTTTTCGGCCATAAGTGAAATAATCCAAGCTACTATAAATGGAGCAAGGACAAACGTACACCGTGCGATAAACCACATCAGCAAAGCGGACACAACCAATATTAAAAAAAATCTTTTGATTCTACCTGTCAACACAAGCGGTTTATCCAAACCTCTATACCACAAAAAAAGCACACCTATATAAAGCATAGAAACTACTATCCCCATTTTCAATAAATGGGATGCCAATATATACAACCCTAAAGGAATAATAAAATATATAATATTCCAAAGCGGTTTTGTATGGTGAAAAAGAACCCTTCTGGCTTTATAACTATACCATTGCAGATTTGTTATCAGATAATAACCCGAAGCCAATACAAATAAAAAATAACCTATAAATTCTATCATTCTTCGTCATCCTTACAAATATCTGCAATTGTTTTAGCTATAAAAGAGGCATGCTTCAAAAAGAAATAATGATCTCCACTCAAAGGGTAAAGAATGCTATTACTCATAATTAAGTGTATCTTTCTAGCCGTCCAAAGAGGTGTTGCCGTATCTTCTTTGCCCCAAAATAGAAACGCCGTATTTTTAAAGTTTGCAAATTGCGACTCAAAATCTTCATTGACAACATTTTTGAATGTTTCATACATTTCATGACTCATACCTTGCACATCTTTGCTGGCAAAGAAAGAACGAAGCTTGCCAAATCCAAGAGGCTTAAGCATCTTAAAGAGAGCTATTTTGGCTCTTACACTCCAAGATTTAGGCACCAAAATACCAGATGATGATAGAAGTACCAAGCAAGGAGGATTTAGTAAAGTTGCCACTTTCCCTCCAAATGAGTGTCCGACAATAATTTTTGGTTTCACCTCAAGATAATCTAAAAATTTTTGAATAACGTTGGCATAATCTTGTGTGGTCAATACCGTATGATTGGTACTTCTGCCAAAGCCGGGCATATCGATATAAATATGTTTCAAATTTGGCATTAGTTTGCCAAAAGCCTGTTTCATAATCTCTTTATTGCTTCCCCAGCCATGCAAAATAACTATACTATCTGAAATTGTTGGATTAACAATATCATATGCAATTGTAAAAATATGTCCACCATGATTAAGTTCTTTTACTGCCATAAAACCTGCTTAAGAAAATTTTCTTATTATATCCAAAAGAGACTTGTTACTATCTTCATTTAATTTTAGGTTTTAATGCCTTTGCACATACAAAAGCAGACGAAAATGCCCATTGCAAATTGTATCCTCCAAGTTCACCCGTGACATCTAGCACTTCTCCCGCGAAATACAAATTATCAACTTTATTGCTCATCATTGTATATGGATCTATCTCGTTTGTAATAACCCCGCCTCTAGTGACTTCTGCCTTGCTATAACCAAAGGTTCCTGCAGGTGCAAGACTATAGTTATTCAATATATTTAATTTATCTTGATCTGCTTTGCTTAATGCAGAAAAAGGCTTGTCAGGAATATCCAAATGTTCCAAGAGGGATTTGGTCACTCGTTTTGGAAGTGGAAGCAAAGTGCTTATATTTTTTTTGGAGCCAGATATACTCTTCCATCTAAAATTAGGCAAAAAATCAATAGATATGGATCCTTTTTCCCAATACAATGATGCATCAAGCACGCTTGGGCCGCTAATGCCTTTATGCGTAAAAAGTAAATCCCCTTTGCAGATCTTTGTACCTACTTTGATCTCAATATTATTAACCGATGAGCCACTAAGTTCTTTCATAAAAAACTGTTCTTTTTGAAGTGTAAATCCTACTAATGCTGGAGAGAGTTTACTAATAGAATGGTTAGCATTTTGAGCTAACTTATATCCGATATCGCTAGCACCCAAAATTGGGTAGCTCAAGCCTCCGGAGGCTACAACTACAAACTTTGCTTTTATTTTTTGTTTGTTGGTTTGCACCAAAAATCCATCTTGTCCGTGATTAATATTAAGTACTTTTTCATTTAACAACACAGTTTGTTTATTGCTCTCTTTTGTCAATATGAAGACGATCTCTTTGGCACTATTAGGACAAAAATATTGGTGGTTTTTTTGAGATATAAGACTTAGACCTCTAACTTCACACCAACTCAAAAGTGCATTTTGATCAAAATGCCTCAATACATTCGATATGAAATCTTTATCTCCCAGATAGTTATCGCTGCTTACAATTTCATTGGTGACATTGCATCTGCCCCCACCGCTAACTAAAAGTTTAGCTCCAACTTTTGGATTTGATTCTATAACAATAGCACTTTTAGGAGGCAACAGCGAAGCTAGCATAAGTCCACTAGCTCCTCCGCCTATAATCACAACAGGTATCATGGCGGCATTATATCCAAAAAGTTACATTTGCAAAAATATGTTACAATATTAAAAAACTATCGCAGGGTAAATGATGCCAAAAATATTTTTATTTTTATCTTTTAGCATTATTGTTTTGGGAGCCAATATATTTAGTGTTTCTAGTTCTAGCGAAGGCACTTCATATAATCGCATCATAAAACATAGGAATAATCCTGCTCTGACTCAAAACACAAAAGAATATTCATATCAAGCTTTTTACAATGAACTGCAGCAACAAAAAATATTAGCAATGAAAGCGGAAATAAAAAACAACCAAAAAGGACAAAGCTCGCAAAAAACTCCAAAAACTTATCAAGCAAACAACTCTTATTGCCTTAGCAATGAAAACCAAAACTCACTCATAAAAGATGCCAAAAACTACAAAGGCGGAAGATATATTTGGGGCGGTACAAATCCTAGAGGATTCGACTGCTCTGGATATGTTCAATATCTTTATGGAAAGCACGGCATCAAGCTTCCTCGTACAGCACTTGCACAATCAAAAATTGGCTTACCAATAGATCCTAACTATCTCAAACAAGGAGATCTCCTCTTTTTCTTGACTGACAAAAAAAGAAATATCCCGGTTACGCACGTGGGCATATATGTAGGGAATGGTCAATTTATACATGCTGCATCGAAAGATAAAGGTATCATCATTTCACCACTAAATACCGGATCATATGCCGATAATTTTGTAGGTGCAAAAAGAATACTACCGTCGTAATATAAATTAAATTTACAACCTTTGCAACTTTTTAAGTCCCTCTTTGACTAGTGTTGCAGTATCACCACTGCTTGTGCTTAATGCTTTTCGTATCTCGTCTTTTTTGAATCCCAAGCTCTCAAGCGCCATAATAGCTTCACTCATCGAACTGCTAACATTATCGCCGCTGGAACTATCTACTATAAAATCGGCTAGCTCTACTAGTATTCTGCTTGCAGCCTTTGGACCAATACCGGGGACGCGCTTTAGCATAGAGACATCTTTGGAGTTAATAACCTTGGCAAACGTCTGTGGAGAAAATGTAGAACAGATAGCTAGTGCAACTTTTGGACCTACGCCGTTTATCTTAAGCAACGTATCAAACATCTTTTTTTCATCTTTGGATGCAAAACCAAAAAGCAAATGCGCATCTTCTCTGATAATCTGAGTAGCAAAAAGTTTCACTTCTTTGGAGTCAAGTGTTTGTGAAGTGTGAAGCGATATTAGCACTTCATATATAAGACCGTTATTATTGATATGCAAAAGTGTCGGCTCTTTGTGTTCTATACTTCCTTGTATACCCACTATCATATACTGCTCCATGTTCTATTTTTGTCAGTATATCTTATATAGTAGAAAAAATATCAAAAAAATGTCAAAATGCAATACAAAAGCATTAATGGCATAAATAGAGTCTGCTTTTGGTATAATCATACCTAATTTAAAATTAGTGAGCAGCATGAGATTTCGGGCAATTTTTTCAAACTCTTTTGGCATTTTGATATCACGAATCACTGGACTTGTTAGAGATATAATGATGACATCTACGCTAGGTGCTAGCGTATGGAGTGACGTCTTTCTCATGGCTTTTAAGTTCCCAAATCTATTTCGTAGAATATTTGCAGAAGGCTCATTTACCCAAAGCTTTATGCCTTCATATGTAGCTTCTCGCCAAAAGGGTGTTTTTGCCGTTGCGATATTTTTGCGTTTTATGCTTATAATAATAGCTTTTTCTTTTCTTGTGACACTATTTCCTGAATTTTTTACAAAACTTTTAGCATGGGATTGGGGCAAAGATCTCATATCCAAAACGGCCCCACTCACTGTTATAAATTTTTGGTATTTAGATCTCATCTTTATAGTTACTTTTCTAGGTACGCTTCTCCAACACAAAGAACACTTTTTTACAACTGCATTTTCAACCGTATGGCTAAATATAGTAATGATCTCATGCTTGATGTATTATGCCAAAAGCAGTCCTGAAACCATAGTTTACGCCTTAAGTTTTTCAATCTTGGTAGGCGGATTACTGCAAGTTCTTACCCACATTTATGCAATTCGCAAAAAGGGTTTATCTAAAATTTTAGTAGGTGGCTGGAAATACAGAAAAACAAAAGATGTAAAAGAAGAAGAGAATAAATTTAAAAAACTATTTATTCCATCTGTTATTGGTAATTCCACAGCGCAAATAGCCTCTTTTATAGATACTAGCCTAGCTTCATTCCTAGTAGCCGGATCTGTATCGTATCTTTTTTATGCCAATAGAGTTTTTCAACTCCCGTTTGCCATAATAGCTCTTGCTATTACAACCGCCCTATTCCCTGCTATCTCCAAAGCTATCAAGAATGAAAATGAAACTCTTGCATTCGCAAATCTAAGCAAAGCTTTTTGGCTTTTAAATCTGCTTCTAGGTGTATCGGTGCTAGGCGGCATACTTCTTGCCGAACCTATTGTGTGGCTTTTGTTTGAAAGAGGTAATTTTACTCCTCAAGATACACACAATACTGCAGATGTACTCATCATGTATATGGTAGGACTTGTACCTTTTGGACTGGCGAAACTTTTTTCTCTCTACCTTTATGCAATGCACAAACACTTAAAAGCAGCCAAAATTGCTGTCATATCGCTTGTAATCAATCTAATATTTTCCGTTATTCTTATGCGGCCATTAGGAGCTGCCGGCTTGGCTTTGGCTGGAAGCATTGGAGGAATGGCTCAGATGATTCTGACTATTAGAGAGGTTGGCTGGAATAGATTTGTTGAAATTATAAAAAACATTAAAACATTATATTTTTTAATAGGTATGACTATTTTTGGTATAATATTGTATTTTATTAATCAATTTTTAATTCATCTTATTCGTTAGGAACAGTATGTATATTTATGATAGCGTCCAAAAAACAAAGTTAAAGTTTGAGCCTATAAAAGCAGGCAAAGCAACACTTTATGTTTGCGGACCCACCGTGTATGACGATGCCCATCTGGGGCATGCTAGAAGTGCACTGAGTTTCGATTTGCTTACAAGAACATTAAATGCCAGTGGCTATGAAGTGACATTTATTCGCAACGTTACTGACGTTGATGACAAAATAATTGCCAAAATGAAACAAACCGGCAAAAGCCTGCATGAAATTACTGATTTTTATACCAAACGATATCTAGAAGAGATGGATACCCTTGGGGTTTTAAGACCCACAATATCACCTAAAGCCACAGAATCAATTGATGCAATGGAAGATATGATATCTACTCTTATATCCAAAGGTTATGCTTATCAAATCTCAAATGGTGATGTCTATTTTGACATCTCAAAAGATAAACTCTATGGAAGCTTATCTAAAAAAGTAAATGATGATACTATAAGCCGTATAGAACATATATCAGAAAAGAAAAACTCAAAAGATTTTGCACTCTGGAAAGCTTGCGACATAAATGAAAACGTATGTTTTGATACAAAATTTGGCCGCGGTAGACCAGGATGGCATATAGAGTGTTCGGCTATGATAGCCAAACACACACAAGGCACAGATGAGTATAGTATAGATATTCATGGGGGTGGAGCTGATTTACTTTTTCCACATCACGAAAATGAGGCGGCTCAAAGCAGATGCGCTACAGGTCACGCTCTAGCAAAATACTGGATGCACAATGGTTTTGTGCAAGTAGACGGTGAAAAGATGAGCAAAAGCCTTGGAAATAGTTTTTTTCTAAAAGATGCATTAAAAGCATATGACGGAGAGATCTTGAGATTTTATCTCACAAGCATACATTATCGTAATGACTTTAACTTTAATGAAACAGATTTGCTCCAATCAAAAAAAAGGCTTGATAAGTTATATCGTCTAAAAAAACGACTTTTAAACACAATATCTAGTACAGTAAATAGTGAGTTTAAACAAACACTATTAAATGCCATGAAAGACGATCTAAATATCTCTGTTGCTTTGAGTGTAATTGACGAAATGATAGCCAAATCAAATGAAGCTCTTGACTCTAACCCGAATGACAAAAATCTCAAAAAAGAGATTGCCGGAAATATAGAGTTTATCAACATGCTTCTAGGTTTTGGGGCTAAAGAGCCTTTTGTATATTTTCAACTAGGCGTAAATGAAGCACTAATAACACAAATTGAAACTCTTATAGAGCGAAGAAGCGAAGCGAAAAAACAAAAAGATTTTGCACTGGCTGACCAAATACGCAATCAACTAAACATCATGGATATAAACATCATGGATACTGCAAATGGCACCGTTTGGGAGAAGATATCTTGAAAAATCTTTTTAAACAATACCTGCCATATTTCAAAGATTACAAAAGACAATTTACATTTGCGATCATAGGAATGATAGCAGTTGCCATAGGAACGGCTGGAACTGCTCATATCATAAAACCTGTGATGGATGATATTTTTATAAAAAAAGACCAACAGATGCTGGTTATAGTACCTTTTGCGTTAATAATGGTATTTGCATTAAAGGGCATTGGCCGCTATATTCAAACTTATTATACAGCATATATAGGACAAGATGTTATAAGAAAATTGAGAGAAAGGCTTTTGTCTCATATAACTATTTTGGATATAGATTTTTTTCGTAAAATGCACTCTGGAGAACTTTTATCTCGTATCACCAATGATATATCACGCATACAAGCCGTAGTAGCCAATATCATACCTGAACTCATAAGAGAAATTTTCACCGTTATAACTCTTGGCGGTTACGTGATTTATCAGAGTCCAAAACTAGCATTCTATTTTCTTATTATTATGCCTCTAGCTATATTTCCATTATCAAAACTCTCCAAAAAAATGCGTAGATACTCAAAACTTTCTCAAGTCAGCACAGCAGATATGACCCAAAGACTTGAAGAAGTTTTTTCAAACATTGAAGTTATCAAATCAAACTCATCTCAAAAATTTGAAATAGCTAGATTTGCAACTGAAAATAGTGCAGTTTTTAAATATATTATGAAGCAGGTTAAAGTCAATGCACTTACATCTCCGGTCATGGAGCTATTAGGCTCTATTGCTATTGGTCTTGTTGTTTATATAGGAGGAATGGAAGTAATCAACGGAAATATGACTGTGGGAAGTTTTTTTGCTTTTAGTGCTGCACTTTTTATGCTTTACGACCCTATCAAAAAACTATCTGGACTTTACAATAAAGCACAAGATGCAATCAGTGCAAATGAAAGAATGATGGAGCTACTCAATCTCAAGCCAAATATAAAAGGCGGCAGTATTTTATTGGAAGAGAATATAGATACCATATTTATAAATAATATCTCTTTGGCTTATGATAACTATGAGGCTCTAAAAGACGTATCTTTAAAACTACAAAAAGGCAATTTTTACGCTTTTGTTGGCGATAGTGGAGCAGGCAAAAGCTCACTGGTCAATCTGCTTGTTAGATTTTATGACCCTAGCAGCGGTCAAATACTCATAAATAATCAAAATATAAATAGTTTTACTTTGGAGTCACTGCATGACAAGATAGCCTATGTTACTCAACACATTATGATCTTCAATGATACTATTGCGGCTAATATTGCTTATGGAAAAGACATAGACGAAGCTAGAGTAATTGAGGCGCTTAAAAAAGCCTATGCCTATGATTTTGTATCTAAGTTGCCAAACGGTATAGATACGATTCTTGCACAAAGAGGATCAAATCTTTCCGGCGGGCAAAAGCAACGAATTGCATTGGCCAGAGCCCTATATAAAAACCCGGATGTTTTGATAATGGATGAAGCTACTTCGGCACTTGATAATATAAGCGAGAAAAAAATCAAAAATGCCATTGCTAAGTTAAAAAATGAAATGATCACAATTGCAGTAGCTCATAGATTGAGCAGTATTCAAAATGCTGATAAAATCTTCTATTTCCAAAACGGTCAAATACTTTGTACAGGAACTCATGAAGAATTGAGCTCATCGTGCTTAGGATATCAAAAGCTTATATCATCATTAGAAAAATAGTAATCATTGCACTCTTAGTGAGTTTTGGATATACTATCCCATATTTATAGTGGAGTATTTGGTGTTATTTTTTTCATACACAACGTTAAAAAAGTTACTATTCAAACTAGATCCTGAGGATGCACATAGTTTGGCAAATTTTGGACTCAAAGTAGTAGAAAAATCATCGCTTCTGCAATTATTTGTGGCTAAATATTTTGTCAAACAAGATCCGATGCTAGTCCAAGAATTTTTTGGTAAAACATTTGATAATCCAGTAGGACTAGGGGCTGGTTTTGATAAAGACGCTGATCATATAGAGGCTATGAAAGCTTTGGGATTTGGATTTACTGAAATTGGTACAGTCACACCAAAACCACAAGACGGCAATCCAAAACCAAGACTTTTTCGCCTCATAAAAGACAACTCCATCCAAAATGCTATGGGATTTAACAACCATGGCATGGAAGCAATGGCTGATAAATTAAAAAATTATACCGACTCTACATTCCCGATAGGTATCAATATAGGCAAAAACAAAACCACCAGCGAAGAAAATGCATTAAGCGACTATGAAACTCTCATCAGACATCTAAGTGGTTTTGGAGATTATATAGTTATAAACATCTCTTCTCCAAATACTCCTGGTTTACGGAATCTACAAAATGAAGAATTTATAACTTCACTTTTCACGATGGCAAAAAGTATCACAAGAAAACCGATACTGCTCAAAATTGCTCCTGATATGAGCAGTGACGATGCTGTTGTTTTATGCAGAGTTGCTATAGATGCCGGTGCGAGTGGAATTATCGCTACAAACACGACTATTGACTATAGTCTTACACCTCGTGCGAAAGACTTTGGCGGCATTAGCGGTGAACTGCTCAAAGAAAAGAGTAGAAATCTATTCCGTGCTTTAGGAAAAGAGTTTTATGGCAAAACAATGCTCATTTCAGTTGGTGGTATAGATAGTGCACACGAGGCATATGAACGTATAAAAGACGGGGCATCCTTGGTTCAAGTATATAGTATGCTGATATATAAAGGCCCAAGTTTAGCAAAAAATATAAACACGGGTCTTGTGGAATTACTAAAAAAAGATGGATATACACATATATCTCAAGCTATAGGTGCAAATTGCAAATCTTGAAAATAAAACTGATTCTCATATTATGGATGGGATGGATAGGAGTTACTATGGCAAATTCATTGCCACAACATTTTACAAAAACATTAAATAATGGAATGCAAGTAATTGTCATACCAATGCACAATGATTCAGGTGTGATCACAACAAGCATTTACTACAAAGTCGGCAGCAGAAATGAGATACTTGGGCACACTGGCATGGCACATATGCTTGAGCATCTTAGTTTCAAGTCCACCAAAAATTTGGCTGCTGGAGATTTTGATGTTATAGTCAAAAAAGGAGGAGGCGTAAACAATGCGGCTACCGGGTTTGATAAAACATTTTATTACATCAAAACAGCAAATAAAAACCTAACCAAATCGCTTGAATTGTTTGCAGAACTTATGCATAATCTATCTTTAAAAGATGATGAGTTCCAAAAAGAAAGAGATGTAGTAGCCGAAGAGAGACGCCTGCGAACTGATAATAATCCTATGGGATATCTGTATTTTAGAATTTTCAATACTCATTTTACATATCATCCATATCATTGGCTTCCTATAGGCTTTATGGAAGATATATTATCATGGAAAATTGAAGATATTAGAGAATTTTATGAAAACCACTATCAGCCAAACAACGCTATACTTGTCGTGGCTGGAGATATAAAACCACAAGATGTATTCGATGATACCCAAAAAATCTTTGGCAATACAAAAAACAAAAAAGAAGTGCCTGTTGTAAAAGCAATTGAGCCTCCAAATGATGGAGCTAAAAGAGCTATACTAAAAAAAGAAAGCAATCAAGTAGACACTATAGCAATAGCATACAGTATCCCAAATTTTGCACATGATGATCAAGTAGCACTGGGTGTGATCAGCCAAATATTGAGCGGCGGCAAAAGCAGTAGATTCGATAGCCAACTTGTAGATAAAAAGAAATTATTTAATCAAATATCTGCATACAACATGGAACTTAAAGACCCCGGTGTGTTTCTAATTATGGGGCTTTGCAGCGATAATGTCAAACCAGAAAAAGCAGAAAAAGAGATATTGGCCGAAATAGAAAAAATCAAAAAAGACGGCGCAACCAAAGCCGAACTTGACCGCGCTATAATAAACATTAAAGCAGAATTTATATATTCGTTAGAAAGCTCCAGTTCTGTTGCTGGATTATTTGGAGACTATTATGCCATGGGAGATATCGAACCATTACTTCATTATGAAGAGAAATTAGATAAAATAACAACAAAAGATATTCAAAATATAGCAAATAAATATTTAAACAATGATCATTCTACGACACTCATCTTAAGGAAACATCAATGAGAACATATCCTATAACAGGAGCAACAACGGCACTGATTACGCCATTTAAAAATGGTAAACTAGACGAACAAACATACGCTAGACTAATTCAAAGACAGATAGACAATGGCATTGATGCTGTGTGCCCAGTGGGAACAACAGGAGAGAGTGCGACGCTTAGTTACGAAGAGGACAAAAGATGCATAGAAATTGCAGTAGAAGTATGCAAAGGCACAAACACGAAAGTGCTGGCAGGCGCTGGAAGCAATGCAACACACGAAGCTATACAGATAGCCAAATATGCTCAATCTTGCGGGGCAGACGCTATATTTTCAGTAAGTCCATATTATAATAAACCAAGCCAAGAAGGACTTTATCAACATTACAAGGCTATAGCCAGTGCTGTTGAAATTCCTTTTATGCTTTATAATGTTCCTGGTCGTACAGGAGTAGATATAAGCGCGGATACTGTAAAAAGACTTTTCGATGATCTGCCAAATCTTTTTGGGATTAAAGAAGCCAGCGGGTCGCTGGATAAAATAATAGAACTTCGCTACAAATGCCCTGATTTGGCAGTATTTAGCGGTGATGATACAATAGATTTTCCAATATTAGCCAGTGGTGGCGTTGGGATTACTTCAGTTACTTCAAATCTTTTGCCTGATCTGAAAGCACAACTAACCCATGCTGCTTTAAATGGTGATTTTGATACCTCAAGGGCTATTAATGAGTCACTTTACCCTATCAATAAAGTACTTTTTTGTGAGAGCAACCCTATACCTATAAAAGCCGCAATGTACATAGCAGGCCTTATAGAAACCTTGGAATACAGATTGCCTCTTGTCGCACCAAGCAATGAGAATATGAAAGCAATTGAAAATGTAATGAAAAATTATCAAATAGTAGGAGTAAAATAGATGTCCAATATGAAAGGTAAAACACTAGTTATCACAGGAGCTACGAAAGGAATTGGAAAAGCCATAGCTGAGAAATTTGCAAAAAACGGAGTTAATATCGCTTTTACATATAATAGTAATGTCGAAGTTGCCAATGAATTGGCTGCTGCATGGGAGGGCCAATATGGTATTAAAGCCAAAGCTTATCCGCTTAATATTCTAGAGACAGATGAATTTAAGCCACTTTTTGAATCAATAGATGCAGATTTTGACAGAGTAGATTTCTTTGTAAGCAATGCTATGATCTATGGTCGTGCTGTAGTTGGAGGATATGGTAAATTTATGCGTTTAAAGCCAAAAGGATTAAATAATATCCATACTGCAACAGTAAATGCATTTGTAGTAGGTACGCAAGAAGCAGCTAAACGAATGGAAAAAGTGGGTGGCGGTGCAGTTGTCACTATGTCTAGTACAGGCAATCTAATATATATAGAAAATTATGCCGGACATGGTACCAATAAAGCTGCGGTTGAAGCTATGAGCAGATATGCAGCAGTGGAGTTGGGAGAAATGAATATCAGAGTAAATGCAGTAAGCGGCGGTCCTATTGATACTGACGCGCTTAAAGCATTTACAAACTATGAAGAGGTAAAAGCTGAAACTGTCAAACGTTCTGCATTGGATAGAATGGGGCAACCAGAAGATATAGCCGGGGCTGTATATTTTCTTTGTACTGATGAAGCTAGCTGGATTACCGGACAAACCATCGTTGTAGATGGCGGTACTACTTTTAGATAGGTATATATGAAATCAAACATACTTAATATACCAAATATTTTAGCATTTATACGGCTTTGTTTGGCGCCGATTATGTTTATATTGCTTGTCAATCGTGATTGGTTTAACGGCATTCACTATAGTTGGTTAGACTACGCTGCTGCTTTTATATTTGTTGTGGCAAGCGCAACAGATTTTTTTGATGGATATATAGCCAGAACTTTTAATCAAATCACAACACTAGGTAAAATACTTGATCCATTAGCTGATAAGATGCTGACTCTTGCTGGTTTTCTTGGACTTATGATGCTAGATCGTGCATCTCCTTGGGCGATTTATCTCATACTCACTCGTGAGCTTTTTATCACTGGACTTAGGGTATCGGCAGTCTCTCAAGGCATGGATATCGCAGCATCATTAATGGGGAAAATCAAAACAGTTGTGCAAATGATTGCGATCGGATTTTTACTTATGGAGTGGCCTTTTGCTAATCTAATATTGTGGATCGCAGCATTTCTCACTATATATTCAGGATATGAATATGTAAGAGATTTTTTCAGATACAATAACTCACAAGGATAATTATGGGTCTACTGGTCTCCATATTAGTTTTATCACTACTTATTTTTATACATGAATTAGGACATTTTACTGCTGCTCGATTTTTTGGAGTACATGTAGAAGTATTTAGTATAGGTTTTGGCAAGAAACTCTACTCTAAAATGATAGGTCGTACACAGTGGAGCATCTCTGCTATTCCACTTGGTGGATATGTCAAGATGAAAGGTCAAGACGATACCGACCCAGCACTCCAAAGCAATGATTTTGACAGCTATACTGCCAAAAAACCATGGCAAAGGATAGTCATCCTTTTTGCCGGACCTTTTGCCAATTTTTTACTTGCTTTTGTACTTTATATAGCTATTGCTTTAGGAGGAGTGCCAAAACTTCTTCCTTCTGTGGGTGAAATAACTCCAGGCTCACCTGCTATGAGTGCGGGACTCCAAAAAGGAGATATGATACTTTCCATTAATAGCCAGTCGATAGTTTATTGGGAAGATATAGGTCAACTTATCCAATCAAGTATGAAAGACGATCTTTTATTACAAATCAAAAGAAATAATAAAATTCAAACTATTATTGTCAAGCCAAAAATAATAAGTGATAAAAACTTATTTGGAGAAACAATCAGCAGAAAAGTTATAGGCATAGCTCCTCTAGGAACCATAGAAAACCAATATTTTGACGCATTTGGCGCTCTAAAATATGCTTATAGTCAAACTATAGATACATCTCTGCTTCTAGTAAAAGGTGTACAAAAACTTATCACCGGCGCAGTCGATTCCAGCCAAGTTGGAGGCATTATAACCATAGTTGATGTTACCTCGCAAGCTAGCGATGCAGGCATTGCGGCTTTGTTGTTTTTTACGGCCCTAATATCGATAAACTTAGGAATATTAAATCTGCTCCCAATTCCAGCTCTAGATGGTGGTCATATAATGTTTAATTTTTATGAAATGATCCGTCGCAAAGCTCCTAGTGAAGCCATATTGTATCAGCTTACACTTGGTGGATGGATAGTACTGTTTTGTCTTATGTTTTTAGGGCTATATAACGATATCAATAGACTTCTGGGATAATCATGAATAAAGAGATTTTACGAGCCAATCTAGACAAAGTGATATGGAATATAGAAAAAGCTAGACTAAGCGTAAGCGAACATCATATAGTCAAGCTGGTTGCCGTTGGTAAATATACTAGTGTAGAAAATATAGCTACCTTATATTCTCTTGGTCAAAGAGCTTTTGGAGAAAATCAAGTCCAGCAACTAGAAGCTAGATCAAAAGAGTTGGAAGAATTACCTATAGAGTGGCATATGATAGGCACACTTCAAAAAAATAAAATAAATAAACTACTCGATGTCAGGCCTTCGCTATTTCAAGCACTAGACAGTATAGAACTTGCGCTTGCGCTAGAAAATAAACTGGCAAATAAAAACCAAACCCTTGATTGCCTGCTTCAAATCAATAGTGCGGCTGAAGATACCAAAAGCGGCGTAAATCCGCAAATGGCTATAAATATATATCAAGAGATAATTGAGAAATGCCCACATATATCACTTAAGGGCATTATGAGTATAGGCGCACATACCGATAACTTACAAATCGTTCAGCAAAGCTTTGAAACTACTAGAAAAATATTTGATACTCTACAAAGCAGTGGCGCAACAATATGCTCTATGGGCATGAGTGGAGACTATGAGTTGGCTATCAAATGCGGTTCCAATTTAGTACGCATAGGTTCATCTCTTTTTGAAAAATAATGGTTAATTATATTCTAATTAACCTACTCCGATATTAACACAAATATATAAATCAAGCAATCAAATCCTTATAAATTTAATCATCATCGATAGACAAAAATAATAACTTGAGATAATAAAACATTTTATTATTTTTTTATTATCGATTATTATTTATTTGTAGTATAATAACAGATGTAACGTATTATATTTCGAAGGAGAAACAATGAAATCAAAATGGACACAGCAAATTTTTAGATTTTTTGTATTATTGGCATTTGTTGCCACAAACAGTATAGCTGGTAATCTTTTGCATGGACCTGCTCTGGAACAAACCAGTGTTTCATCTACCGAAGGATCTATTATAATTTATAGAGAAGATGATGGAGACGTCAGTCATGTTCCTACGATATTTATCGATGATGACGTGATGGGCTCATTGCTTCCAAGCGAATTTGCACAATCAAAATTATGTACCGGTGACATAAAATTGCGTGTTGCGACAAGAGGTGGGGTGGTATCTGCTGGTCAATCACAAATGATACAAATCCACAAAGGAAAAATCACCTATGTGAAAATCACAAAAACAGCAGATAAAACATTTATGCCGGTTATTGTTGATGAAGCCCAAGGACAACAAGCTATTAAGAATATCAAAACAACAAGTAATATCATTAATCGTTTTGTTGCACAAGTAGAATTTGATACTGATAGTTTATTTGAATTTAATAGCGCTAAATTGATGCATTCGGCTAGTGCAGCATTGGATAATCTTGCCCGAGACATCAAAGCGTGTCCTAATCAAATTAGACATATCAAGATAATAGGACATACAGACAGGATAGGTAAAAAAGCATATAATCAAAAACTGTCTGTAAAACGCGCTAAAGCAGTGGCTGATTATCTTGCAAAACAAGGCGTTGCAGTACCTATAGATGTAGAAGGTCGCGGTTCAAGAGAACCAGTAACGACAAATTGTCTAGGTAAATTTTCACCGCAACTGATTCAATGTTTACAACCTGATCGTAGAGTAGTAGTCAAATTATTAAACGGCGACAATCAATATTAATCGCTAAGTAACAAATATAACATACTATATTTTTAGGAGAAAAAAATGGCAAAAGTAATTCAACTGATAACAAAAGGCGCTACTGAACAGATATCAACTGTAGAAGTAGGTGCGGGGAAAGCTGCCAATACACTAATTATTAAAGCGCAAGCAGGTGTTAAATATGAACTAAAAGATGCTGCGACAAAATTTGCACCGCATCAGTTATTGCTAGTCCGCAAAGGAAAAGATCTCTGGATCAAATTAGATGATGAAGAAGAAGATGCATTAAACACAACCGATGCTCCAGATATCATTATTGAAAATTATTATGATGATTCGCCAGGTAGTTTGATCGGATTATCTGAAGATGGACAATATTATAACTATGCTCCGCAAGAAGGAAATAGCGACCTGTTTGCTTTAAATATGAATGACGGTGAATTCTCATATCAAAGCCTAGGGTATTCAGATGTAATCGGTGAAAACAATTGGGCGCCATATATACTAGGAGCGCTTTTGTTGGGTGGTCTGGCATATGTATTGAATGATGATGATGACAATCCGCCGTTACCCCCTACCATCGACACCGTGGAGCCAGGCCAGCCTGGTACAGGCGACGATGCCGTTGAGGAAGGACAAGATCTCGTCTATACTGTAACGCTCACCAACGCCAGTACTACCGACACAATCTTTAGCTTCAGCCTTGGCGGTGGTACGGCAAGTCCTAGTGACTACGGCAGCCCTACTTTCAGCGATGGCGTGATCGATAACGGTGACGGCACCATAACCGTCCCTGCCGGAGTGATTAGCTTTACCGTAACTGTTCCTACTGTGGATGACACCCTGTACGAACCGGGCGCAAACGAAACCGTACCGCTTACAGTGGGCGGAGTGACCGGAACCGGCGAAATTATTGACAATGATTCAACCCCTACTATCGACACAGTGGAACCTGGACTGCCTGGAGTGGGCGACGATGCCGTTGAAGAAGGACAAAATCTCGTCTATACTGTAACGCTCACCAATGCCAGTACTACTGACACCACCTTCAGCTTCAGCCTTGGCGGTGGTACGGCAAGTCCGGGTGACTACGGCAGCCCTACTTTCAGCGATGGCGTGATCGATAACGGTGACGGCACCATAACCGTCCCTGCCGGAGTAACCAGCTTTACAGTGACTGTACCTACTATAGATGATGCCATCGACGAACCGGACGAAACTCTTCCACTCACTGTTGGCGGTGTGACTGGCATCGGCACTATCGTTGATAATGACGGTTCTTCTCCTGTTCTAGATCTTGATGCAAACGACTCTTCGGGGGCACTGGGTGCAAACTTCAATACAACCTTTACTGAAAATGGAGGAGCAATATCAATTGGAGATACTGATGTTTTAATCACTGATGCTGACGATACAAATATTGAAAGTGCAACTATCACT
This sequence comes from Sulfurovum sp. UBA5622, assembly GCA_002424475.1. Taxonomy (GTDB): domain Bacteria; phylum Campylobacterota; class Campylobacteria; order Campylobacterales; family Sulfurovaceae; genus BN30871. The sequence continues at coordinate 5,543 of DIKI01000009.1, read as the reverse complement.
CTTACCAATGCGCAAGCTGGAGATATAATGGCTGCAGGAGCAATGCCCGCAGGTATTACAGCGATAGTCGTAGGCAATGTCGTGACATTGAGTGGATCAGCAACGCTCGCAGATTATCAAACAGCTATCGAAGCGGTTACTTTCAATAACACAAGCGAGAATCCTGATACTACCCCACGCACTGTGACTGTCGTAGTCAATGACGGAACAAATGATTCCAATACGGCAACTACGACTATTACGGTTAACACAGCAGATGATGATGCTCCCGCGCTGGATCTTGATGCAAACGACTCTTCAGGAGCATTGGGCGCGAACTTTAATACAGCCTTTACTGAGAATGGTGGGGCAATATCAATCGGGGATACAGATGTTTTAATAACTGATGTTGATGATACAAATATCGAGAGTGCAACTATTACTCTAACCAATGCGCAAGCCGGAGATGTAATGGCTGCAGGAGCAATGCCTGCAGGTATTACAGCGGTAGTCGTAGGCAATGTCGTAACATTGAGCGGATCAGCTTCACTTGCGGATTATCAAACAGCTATCGAAGCAATTACTTTTAATAACACAAGCGAGAATCCTGATACTACCCCACGCACTGTGACTGTCGTAGTCAATGACGGGCTAAATGATTCCAATACGGCAACTACGACTATTACGGTTAATGCAGCTGATAATGATGCTCCCGTGCTGGATCTTGATGCAGACGACTCTACAACAACAGGTGCTAATTACCTGACAACCTTTACTGAAAGTGGAGCAGCAGTACCGATCGGGGATACTGATGTTTTGATCACTGATGTTGACGATACAAATATCGAAAGTGCAACTATCACTCTTACAAATGCGCAAGCTGGAGATATAATGGCTGCAGGAGCTATGCCCGCAGGTATTACAGCGGTAGTCGCAGGCAATGTTGTAACATTGAGCGGATCAGCAACGCTCGCAGATTATCAAACAGCTATCGAAGCGGTTACTTTTAGTAATCCAAACGCTGGTCTTGATGCCACCAACCGTACTGTAACTGTCGTAGTCAATGATGGAACAAATGATTCCAATACGGCAACTACGACTATTCTAATTGATACGGTCGCCAACGACGCTCCTGTTTTGGATCTTGATGCAAACGACTCTTCAGGGGCACTGGGCGCGAACTTCAATACAACCTTTGCTGAACTTGGAGGAGCAATACCAATCGGGGATACTGATGTTTTAATCACCGATGCTGACGATACAAATATCGAAAGCGCAACTATCACTCTTACCAATGCGCAAGCTGGAGATATAATGGCTGCAGGAGCTATGCCCGCAGGTATTACAGCAGTAGTCGTAGGCAATGTCGTAACATTGAGCGGATCAGCTTCGCTTGCGGATTATCAAACAGCTATCGAAGCAATTACTTTCAATAACCCAAATGACAATCCAGATACTACTCCACGCACTGTGACTGTCGTAGTCAATGACGGAACAGATGATTCCAATACGGCAACTACGACTATTACGATTAATGTGACTCCGATAATTATAGATGCGAGCGCTAATGTATCAGAAGAAGGTTTGCCAGGAGCGGCATCAGACACGACTGGTACTCCTACGGATACTACAAATTTTGCGACTGTGTCAGGCACTATGTCTATCAGTGATGCGTCTGGCATAGCTTCTGTAGCTGTGAGCGGTCCTGTGGGTTTAACTTCTGGCGGGGTTGCTATCACATGGAGCGGTAGTTTTGTCGGAGACACATACACACTAACCGGTATGGCCGGTGCAACACCTGTGGCTACGCTTACATTAAATACTGCTGGCGCTTATACCTTTACCCTACTAGAGCCTTTTGATCATCCAATTGTAGATGTAGAAGATATATTGGCTCTTGGTTTTAGTGTCACAGCTACTGATATACACGCTAATGCAAACTCAGGCACCTTGACTATAAATGTGGAAGACGATATGCCTTTAGCCGCGGCTTCTACGACATTTATCATAGAGACGCAACCAGATACAGCTGCTGGTTCATTTGTCGTCAGCTTTGGTGCCGATGGTGGCTATGTATCGCAGATCTCTTTTGATGGCAATACATACACCTACGATATTGGTGCCGATACCGTTACAGAAGTCGGTGGTTCCACATTGGTGGAAAGCTGGAGCTTTAATGCCGACAATGATGAGTTGACGATCAACACAACCCTCGGTGAAACTTTTGTAGTAGATATGCATACCGGTGAGTACAGCTACGCGGCACTAGGAACGGATGAACAAGTAGGGCCTGTAGTTAATGTCAACCCTTCTGCAAGCTTGCTGGGAATTGCAAATGTTGGCGCACTTGATATAATCGGAATCGGTACCAACCAGATGTTTACAGCCGTGGATGCCAATAATGATATCGAAGAAGTCATAGTTAGGGCTGATAGCTTGATAAGTCTCGGTCTAGGGTCATTTTATAATCTCACTTGGTCTGCCCAAATGGCAGCCGAGTTTGGTCTGAATGTCGTAGAGACGAATGATATAATTAATCTCATTCTTATTACCACCCAAAGCTACTCGCAGCTTGTAATCACATCAATAGATGGGGGTCCAATCGACAACCTCAGACTGAACGAATTTTTGGCGACTGTGTATGTAGATCAGACAGGACTAGATCTTCTTTCATTAGGTCTATTGCCGGAGTTATCTATAACAGCAACAGATTCCCTGGCAAACAGCGCTACAGACACCGAGCAAGACGTTCTTGGTCTCAGTCTGCTTGATCCTTCCAGCAGCCCGGCTAATATTATCGAAGGGGACGGTGGTGCAAACGGTCTCAATGGCGGTATTGAAGATGATCGTATCTATGGTTATGGCGGCAATGATGTCATAAACGGTGGCGAAGGAAATGACCTGTTACGTGGCGGCTTAGGAAATGATGTCCTAATAGGTGCTGCAGGCAATGACATCATAATAGGCGGCAAAGGCAATGACACAGCAAGTGGCGGCAGTGGCAATGACACATTCATTTGGGAAGAAGACGATGAGGGAATAGCGGGAACACCGGCTACCGATACTATCACAGATTTCAATGCTAGTCCGGTAGCAGGAGGCGGTGACATCATTAATCTCAGCGGTCTATTAATAGGTGAACTCGCAAGAGGCAATACAGTGGGTAATCTGACTGATTATATGCATTTTGTACTCTCCGGCGCAGATACTATACTATACATCAGCACTACAGGTGGATTCTCTGGTGGCTTTGTTCTAGGAGCGGCAGATGAGCAAATTACATTTACCGGTGTTGATCTCATAGGAGACTTCACTACTGATGAGGAAGTGATAGCTCAGTTGCTAGAAAATGGCAATTTAATTACCGATCAGGCAACTACAGCTACAGATCAGCTCGACGGCATCACGACATTTGGCGCAACAATAACCGATAATGATGATGATACTGTCAGCACATCAGTAAGTTTCGACACCAGTGATCCAGCAGCTCCAATTCCTGGAAATGTAGCACCGGTAGTTCAAGACGAAGCAACGGCACTTCTTGGTCTCGTGGGACTCAATCTGCTTGATCTTATTGACCTAGAATCACAGGCATTTGCCGCAGCTGACGAAGATGGCAATCTACGTTCAGTAGTAGTGGAGTATGTAGGGGTAGTGGATGTCTCCCTTGAAGATCCTGTATTCACTGCTTCACAAAAATTGGCAGAGGAACTGGGATTAAAATTTACAGTGGTTAGCACTCCTGGCACACTTGTCATTGGTCCGACCTCTACCATTACCATCACCGCAATCGATGGCGGCAATATCGACAATCAGGCAGTTAATGAACTGCTTGCCACAGTTCGCCTTGAGTCAACTGCTGATCTGCTTGGACTTTTCCCTACCTTAGATGTCACGCTACTGGGCACTTTCAACATTACCGCCACAGACAGTGAGGGGCTTACTGACACAGAAGCTGTCACAACTCTGGCAAATGCAAATGTGCTTGAAGGTCTTTTGGGTGATGAGGGCAATCCTGATATAATTGAAGGAACCTCAGCCAATGATACTCTAACTAGCAGTGTCGCAGGGACTTCAGATGAGCGTCTCTATGGCCACGAAGGTGATGATACCATTGACGGTGGAGCCGGTAATGACCTGATCCGTGGAGGTGCCGGCAACGATACTCTAAATGGCGGAGACGGCAATGATATATTGATCGATGGCAACGGTGCTGATACTTTTAATGGTGGAGCCGGTAATGACTGGATCGTCATATCCGATACCTCGTCGTTTGTTTCCATTGATGGAGGAACAGGTGTAGATACGCTTTTCCTCTCTGGTAGTGGCATGACACTTGATCTTGCTGGAATTAGCGGCACTACAGTAACCAGTATTGAAAAAATCGACCTCACAGGCACTGGAAACAATTCTCTCATCATAAGCTACGGCGATCTGATTAATCTTAGCGAAAGCAGTGATATACTTTATGTCACAGGCGATAGCGGCGATACGGTTACTCTATCAGAAGAAACGTTTTTAGCAACAGATATTGTTGATGGAATTACATACGATACATACAATATCGGCGGCACAGCCACAGCTGATATCTGGGTACAGCAAGGTGTCACGGTTCTATAAAACTTCTTTAAATAATTGACTCCTCTAATTGCAGGGGTCAATTATCACCAATCAATTAATAATTCTTTTAATTAATTTATTTTATTAAAAAATAATTGTAGTAATTATTATATAATATAAAACGAGTTTAGATTGTTTAATAAGTATATAAAGCATTATATGTAATTAATAATCACATTGTGGTTGTAAGAGAAAAAATGGCAAAAGTAATTCAAATAATAACAAAAGGCTCTACCGAACAGGCATCAACTGTCGTATCAGGCACAATGGGCAACCCATTGATAATAAAAGCACAAAAAGGTATTAAATACGAAATAAGAGATGTTGCGACAAAATTTGCGCCGCAACAGTTATTGATATTACGCAAAGGAAAAGATCTCTGGATAAAACTAGACAATGAAGAAGATGCATTAAATACAACCGATGCTCCTGATATCATTATTGAAAATTACTACGATGATTCGCCTGGTAGTTTGATCGGAGTATCTAAAGATGGACAATACTATAACTATACTCCGCAAGAAAGCAATAGTGATCTATTCTCCATAAATATGAATGATGGTGAGTTCTCATATCAAAG
>DIKI01000009.1:0-201 GCA_002424475.1 Sulfurovum sp. UBA5622 | reverse complement strand
ATAATACTCCTGATTTTGCGATCACTCCTCTGGCAAATGGCGAAATACCTAATCTTTATATTGACGGCATACTCGTGCCTTCTACATTTGATCCTCTCAACAATATACTCACACCTAACGATCCTATTCTTGACGGTCCACACACAATTACTATTACAGTAACAAACACCAATGGTGAATCACCACAATCTCCAGGATTGG